>NZ_JAYMWW010000015.1:0-447555 GCF_048056015.1 Phaeobacter sp. JH20_37
CGCAGAAAACCGCCAGACCACACCCACAGAAACCCCCATAAGCCACTTACCCACAGACTCACCAAACATATCCACACCCCAGAACACCCAAAACCCGTGAATCACACCTAACACCGTCAAACTCAGACGGTCTCAGGAGGACCCGAGGCAAAATCCAGAAGAAGGGATGATGCGCCGCTCGATGACGGTACATGGCCGCGCGGGGTAAGTCCGCCGCGCAGATGAGGGTCGGACATATCGAGCCACCTGGATAGACTTCCCCCTGCCTATCGGTGCCTGCCGCAGCCCGTTCGTCATATGTGTCTACTATATGCGTCATGTGTGTGAGCCACGCAGCCGGGTCGAAAGGCACAGTCCTTGCAGTCCAGCGGAACACGGACAGCACAATATGCTGTCCCCTCAATATGCGCACGCCGCGCCCCCGGCAGGGGACGCGGCGCTTGGCCCAACGGAATTGGGAGCTCTTTCCAATTCGGGCGGGAGGCCTCTGCGAGGCGGCAGGCATAACCCGCCGACAGCATCCGCCGATTATTGCAGTTGAGCCCAGAACAGCTCGAGATGACGTGAAACGATTTCTTGGAAGCGGCCATCCGCCTTGAGCGCCTTCAGCCCCGCATTGATGCGGTACAGATGGGAGGTGCCACGCCAATGGCGTTTCGAGATCACCACATGCAGCCCTTCTTCTGACAGTGGACGCTCCAGCGGGATCACCTGATCGCGCAGCCCTTCGGCAATCAGCGTATTGGCCCCGAGGAACAGGTTCAGCGAGACGGCATCCACCTCGCGCGCCATCAGTTTGCGGAAACAGGCACCAGGATCAGCCGCCTGCACAAGAGTGACCTGACCGCTGCTCAACCACTTGCGGTCGCTGCGTTCCAGATCATGAGTGTAGTAGCCTTCGGGGCGGCAGAGCCTCTTGCCAAGCATGTCGGCGTCGCTGTCGAAGGCAAAGGGTGCATCCGCCCGCACAAAGACCATGATCGGAATGGTCATCAGCGGTTCCGAAAAATGAAAGTTCACACACCGCTTGTCGTCAGGCGTCGCCGAACAATCCGGTTTCAGCCAGGGAAAACCCATGTCGAACTGCTTTTCATCCAGCATCGGGAACAGATGCTTTGACCAGTCCTGCTCCCAGGTGATGGAATAGGAGACCGGTGCCGGGGTCAGCTCCAGCGCCGCGTTCACCAGTTCGGTGACCATGCCCTGTCCGGGCAGCGCCTGATCGGTGAAAGGCGCAAAACCGCCACCGGTCAGAAGCTTCATTTCGGCATCATCCTTACGCAGAGGTGTGGCATCGGGTTCTGAGGCCTGCTGCGCGCAAGGGATATGCAGGGTCTTGCCCGGGATGACGCTGGGTCCTGCGAGCACATGCTGGTTGCTGTAATAAATCAGCGTCCAGCGGCTGCGGTCATTATAGTGGGTTTCGGCAATCGAGAAGAGCGTATCGCCGGGCTGAACCCGGTAATCGACGTTGCAGATGGCATGGGCAGCGCCGGGCGCAAGCCCTGTGGCCATCACCAATGCGACCGCCAGTGTTGAAAGATGTCTCAGCATGGCGCCCTCCCTCAGAAGCCGGCCCAGATCCTGGCCATGTGGTCTTCGATGATGGCCTGATACTGACCATTGCCGCGAATATTGCGCAGGCCTGTGTTGATCATCGACAGCATATCGTCAGCTTGCGGGTGGGTTTTGTGAACCACCACATGGATCCCCAGCACGGACAGGGGCAGCGGCAGCACATCGAACTGGTCTAGCAGGTCATTTTCCTTCATCACGCTGCGCCCGGTGAATTCGTTGATCGCGACGGCGTCGGCCTCTCCCCGGGCGACCATCTCGAAGCAGTCGGCCACCTTATGCGGCTGCTTCAGAGTGATTTTCTTGTCTTCCATCCAGCGGCGACCATAGCCATCCAGATCGAAGGTCAGATAACCAGCCGGGCGGCACAGGGTCTTGCCCTCGATATCGGCGTCACTCTCAAAGGTGAAGGGGCGTGACTTATCCACGAACAGCAGCATCAGTGTTTCGAACATCGGGTCCGAGAACAGGAAGTTCACGCAGCGATAGCTCTCCGGCATGGTATCGCAATCCGGGCGGTACCAGGGAAAGCCGAGGTCCAGCAGCGCGTTCGACAGCAGTGGGTCGAAATGGGACGCCCAGTCATCCACCCAGTGGATCGCAAACCCCTGCGCAGGTGCCGCATCGGTCATCGCTGCATTCACCACCTCGGTGATCAACCCGCCGTTATGTGCCGTCTTGGAGGTAAAAGGCGCATAGTCGTCGCCGGTCAGCAGGTTGATCTTGCTGCGCACGGCGGCGGTACCGGGCTTCACCCTGACCGGCGCCGCGACGACGGGCTGTGCATCCGCCACCGCTTTGCCGCCGGGCAATCCGGTCGGCAGCCCGTTCAGGCAGGCCATGGTCAATTCCATCCCGACGCGGATCGCGTCTGGGCGCGGGCCGATGGCGTCGATATTGCGGCTATGGATTGCGCTCCACATGCCCACATCCTTGTAAAGCCGGTCGGCAATCAGCGACAGGCTATCGCCGGGGCGCACCTTATATGTGCCGCCGCAGGTTTCCGCCGCCACGGGTTTGGCCAGCAGGCCTGCGACGCAACACAGCGCCGCGATCAGGTGTTTTCTCATCTTGTCCCTCTTGGGTTTAACTGGGCGTCCCGCGCCACTGATGGGCGCCGCCTCTTTGTCTCGTGATTTGTGGAAAGCAGGCATCTCTGCAAAGCATCCGTTGCGGCCAATGCAGAAAACCGGGAATCGCGGGCGCCTTGCGCCGGTATTACTGGCCGACGAACAGCGCCAGGATGGTTGCCGTGTCAACGCGCCCATCGGCCCCTATCAAAGCTGCGGGGACCGTGATCGACTGGCTGCGATAGGCATCATTCACCATCTGGTCGATATAGGCGGGCGATTGGCCCTGCCCAACGGCACGCAGTACCATACTATAAAGGGCCGTGTGCGCCTGTGATGCGGCGGGAGCCGGGGCCGCCGGCTGTGCGGCAGCGGCGATCTGGCTGCCACGGCGCAGCGCCGCCAATGTCCCGGCAGTCATCTGCGCAACCAACGCATCCTCGGCGCTGAGGGGGGCAGCCGTTTCAACAGCTGCTGTCAGCAGCTCTTCGGCGGCGGCACGTTCGGCAGATGTCGCAGTGGGATCAAGCCCAGCCAATGCCTGCGGAGTCAGCAGCTGGGCGACACGCGGCTTGGCAGCCGCAGGCTCTGTCACGTCATCAGATCCGAACTGCAACACGGCGAGGCCAACGGCAAAAAGCGCCAGAACAGCCGCAGCGGCGCCAAGTTTCGCAATCGGGGACATCCCGGTGCCAAGCCCTCTTACCTTTGGCTTTGCCGCATGGTTTCCGTGCGTGCCCGGTTTGGCGGTCGAGCTGGCAGCACCGCCTGATCGGGCCTGACCCGTGGCGACCGAGGACACTGCGGCAATATTTGCCGTGTTGCGGGTTTTTCCCGTCTGGGGCGAGCGAAGCGCACTGTTGCTAGAGGTAATCACACCATCAATCCTGACCGTGCGGGCAGACCGATCACCGGCCTCTGCGGCCTCGGAACTTGTTACACTGTCTTTCTTTAAGCTCAACATCGGCTCAAACTACCCCCGGCTGCTCCGAAAATCGCGGTCCAGCCGCGTTTTGTTAACCGATTCTTAACCTTCGAGCGATTCTGCGTCAACATTCTGCGGTAGAATGGTAAACTTCCACAGAACTTGCGATGAACCCGCCCATATAGAGAGTAAAGCGCATCGCTTCCGCTACATGCTGCCCCGAGCGATAGGCAGACCTCTGACCGCAGGAAAGGCGTCGGCGCGGAGGTGTTGCGATGATCGCAGCCTCTCAGATATGCAATCATAAGATGAACGCCCCTGCGGCTTGCGCCTGTCGAAAGCAAACCTGAATGGCTAGGTGCGAACTGCCTGCACTCAATATCCGCAACAATGACTCCTCGGTCAGGGTGGACCTGAGGGTGCAAAGGGCACTCCTGTCGGCGCTGAACCGCGCGGCCCGAGCATCCAGCCTGTCAACAGGAAGATGCCCCGCAGTGACCTGCGGGGCATCAAAGTCCGAAGGATGGAACGCGCGTCGAGGGTAAACCCGCCGCGCTATCGGATCTCTAAATGCGATCAGAAATCCAGGTTTTCCACGCTGAGCGCGTTTTTCTGGATAAATTCGCGGCGAGGTTCCACGACGTCGCCCATCAGCTTGGTAAAGAGATCATCCGCTTCGACCATATCCTCAACCCGCACCTGCAACAGGGTGCGCGCGTCGGGGTCCAGCGTGGTTTCCCACAGCTGATCCGGGTTCATTTCTCCCAGGCCTTTGTAACGCTGTAGCGCCAGACCTTTTTCACCCTCATCGAGGATCGCCTTCAGCAGACCGAGCGGGCCGTGGATGGCCTGGCTGCGGTCACGCCGCACAAGCGTGGCAGTTGAGCCGTAGATCTCTTGCAGGCTGTTGGTAAAGCTCCCTGTTTTCCGAGCCTCACCAGAGCGCAGCATCGGACCGTCCAGTGTCCTGAGCTCTTCGACGCCGCGCAGGATACGCGACAGGCGAATACCGTTATCCTGAGTGATACGGCCACGCCAGCCGCGTTCATATTCCAGCGCAATCAGGTCAAGACGCTGCGCAACCTTGTCGGCGACTCCCTGAAGATCGGCATCAACGGCGCCGGGTACAAAGGCACCGGCGACTGCCGCCTGCTCAAGGATATGGCGCGGATAATGCGTCGGGAAGGCATCCAGAACGCGCTTCAGCTGGCGCGCCTCATCAACCACACGGGCCAGATCCTGACCCACCAGCTCCTCGCCGCTGCCCAGTTTCAGAACCGCGCCGTCGACACCCTGATTGATCAGATATTCATCCAGCGCAGCCTGATCCTTGAGATAGACCTCGGATTTGCCGCGCGACACCTTATAGAGCGGCGGTTGGGCGATATAGAGATACCCGCCCTCGATCAGCTCGGGCATCTGACGATAGAAGAAGGTGAGCAGCAGCGTGCGGATGTGGGCGCCGTCAACGTCAGCATCCGTCATGATGACGATCTTGTGGTAACGCAGTTTCTCGATGTTGAATTCATCGCGCCCGATGCCGGTACCAAGCGCCATAACGAGGTTGCCGATTTCCTGACTGCCCAGCATCCGGTCAAACCGTGCGCGTTCGACGTTCAGGATCTTGCCGCGGAGGGGTAGAATTGCCTGTGTCATCCGGTCCCGGCCAGTCTGGGCGGAACCGCCGGCCGAGTCACCCTCGACCAGGAAGACTTCGCTTTTGGCGGGATCTTTCTCTGAGCAGTCCTTGAGCTTGCCTGCAAGATAATTGACATCCATCGCGGTCTTGCGGCGGGTCAGTTCACGGGCCTTTCGGGCAGCCTCCCGCGCGAGGGCGGCTTCGATGATCTTGCCGACGATCTGCTTGGCCTGATTTGGGTTTTCTTCGAACCATTCGGCAAGCTTCTCATTGACGAGGCTTTCAACCACGGGCCGCACTTCTGAGGAGACCAGCTTGTCCTTGGTCTGGCTGGAGAATTTCGGATCCGGCACCTTGACCGACAAGACGCAGGTCAGCCCTTCGCGGGCATCATCGCCGGTAAAGGAGACCTTTTCCTTTTTGGCGATGCCGGAGGACTGCGCATAGTTGTTGATGGTCCGGGTCAAGGCGCCACGGAAACCCGCAACATGGGTCCCGCCATCGCGCTGTGGAATGTTGTTGGTAAACGGCAGCACGGTTTCGTGGTAGCTGTCGTTCCACCACATGGCGACCTCGACCCCGATATCATCCCGGTCACCGGTGATATAGATCGGCGCCTCCATAACAGGGGATTTTGACCGATCGAGATATTTGACGAATTCCTTGACGCCCCCCTCATAGAACAGCTCCACTTCCAGCCGTTCGGCCGGACGCTCGTCAATCAGGACGATCCGCACGCCAGAGTTCAAGAAGGCCAGTTCGCGCAGGCGCTTTTCCAGCGTTTCAAAGGAGTATTCCAGGTTGGAGAAGGTATCTGTCGAGGCCAGAAAACGGACCTCGGTCCCGGTCTGACCCCCGCAGTCGCCGACCACCTTAAGATGTTCGGCGGTATCGCCACGCTCAAACCGGGCGACATGCTCCTTGCCGTTGCGCCAGATACGCAGCTCCAGCCAATCGGAGAGCGCATTCACCACAGACACGCCCACACCGTGCAAGCCTCCAGACACCTTGTAGGAGTTGCTGTCAAACTTACCACCGGCATGTAGCTGCGTCATGATGACTTCAGCGGCTGAGACGCCTTCCTCGGCATGAATATCGACCGGGATACCGCGCCCGTTGTCGTGCACCGAAACACTGGAATCGGCGTGAATTTTCACAACCACCCGGTCCGCGTGACCGGCCAGGGCTTCATCGATGCCGTTGTCGACGACCTCATACACCATATGGTGCAACCCAGAGCCATCATCGGTGTCCCCGATATACATGCCGGGACGTTTGCGAACCGCCTCCAACCCTTTGAGAACCTTGATGGAATCCGCGCCATATTCTGCGGGGGCCTGCTCGTTTCCGGACATTCACATCTTCCTGTCTTTGCTTCAGGATTTTATACGAAGTCTGGCCGGGAATGTCACGCGCAAGCCCCTTTTTTTCTTGGTTGAATCAAGCCGCTCTGGCGCCCAGGGACGCAACCTTGCGCAGCCAGGAATTTACGGTCCCCTCAGAAGCGTCCGTGGCCGGGGCAAAGGAAGAGAACCGGGTCGGCTTGATGCCCACAAACCCCAGGATCTGACTGCTGATAATCCGCTTGATGGCATTGCCGTAGATCAGCCTCAGCCATAGACCGGGCGTATCCGAAGTGAGCAGCACCCGCGCGGTTTTGCCGGTCAACATCGGAGCAGGTACGCCCATGAAGTTGACGTTTCGCGTGTCAAAGGCCCGCCCTGGCAATAGCGCCCGGTCAAAAACGCCCTTCAGCTTTGCCGGAACGGCCCCCCACCACATCGGGGTCGCCATCACAACGTGATCGGCCCATTCGAGATCGGTCAGAAATGCTGCCAGATCCGGCTCCAGAGGTTTCACATTCTGATACCCCGCCTGGCCATAGTCCATGTCGAAGCGCATCGCGGACAGATCGTGATACCGGACCGCGTGCCCCTCTCCCTCAGCTGCGGCCTGATAGGCCTGGCAGAGCGATTGCGACAGTGAGCTGGGCGCCGGGTGACCATTGAGGATGATGATTTTTCGCGTGGACATGAGAACCTCTGAATCCTAAAACTGACTAAGGTCAATTTATTCAAAAACTGACCGTGGTCAATATATAAAATGACCATGGTCAAATTCTATGAAAGGTCGCCATGTCCCGCCCTCCGCAGCAACGTCGATTGGAAACCCGCGCCCGCCTGTTGGAGGTCGCCGACGCGCAGATCCTCACCGCTGGCTACAGCGGGCTGAGGGTCGAGGATGTCGTGGCTGAGGCCGGCGTTGCAAAGGGCACGCTGTTTTCGCATTTCGGCGACAAGAACGGTCTGCTCGCCGCATTGATCGGCCCGCGCATAATGGCCGTGCTCGACGAAACCGAAGCCCTCCCTACCCCCGACACTCTGGACGCGCTGATTGATCGTCTGTTGCCGGTGGTTCAGTTCGTGGCGCAGGATCGGGTGATTTTCGATCTGCTGCTGCGCTACTCAGGCACCACCGGCACCGAAACCGATGCGGTGATCACCCAGAGTTTCTTCCGCCAGATCTCTTTGTGGTCGGGATGGGTGGCAGAGCTGCAAGCCAGCGGCGCCCTGCGCCAGGATCAGCCCGCAAATGTCCTGGCCGAGGGGATGCAGGCGTTCCTCAACCATGTGCTCGCCCTGTCATTCTGTGCAGCGCATGATACGCCCAGCAGCTTCCGCGAGGATCTGCTGCTGTATCTCACACCCTGGCTGGCCCCACAGCAGTGAGCAACGCAGGGCGGAACTGATCAGACAAAGGGAATAAGACAGCCGACACCGATCAGCAGGCAGCCCGACACGATATTGATCCGGCGCAGCGTCGGCGGGGATGTGATGTGCCAGCGCACCCGGTGCACCAGAGCGGCCACACATAGATTCCCCACCAATGGCACCAGAAACGACAGCACCACAATGGCAAGGATATCGAGCCATGTCACAGCGCGCAGGTCAAAGAACCCCGGCAGGACACCCATGTAGAACAGGATCGCCTTTGGGTTGCCCAGAATGACGGCGATGCCGGCGATAAATCCGGCCCAGAGCCCCGGACGGGTCAGGGCGCTGTCGCTTTCGATCCGGGCATCTGCATGTCGCAACAACATACCCCCCATAACCAGAAACATCGCGCTTGCGACCCAGCGCAGCAGCTCCATCAGCCCGGCAATCTCAGACACAATCCATGACACGCCCGCCACCGCAACCAGCGGCCACAGAATATCGCCGCAGGCCACGCCTAGGGCCAGCGGCCAGACCGCCTGGAACCCGCCCGACATGGCCCGTGCAATCACTGCCAGCCAAACCGGACCCGGCGTCAGGAACAGAACGAATAGCCCACCCGCATAAAGCATCAGATCCCAGACAGAGATGCTCATCCCGCCACCACCTCGGAGCCCATGGCGCCCTCCTCTACGGCAAGCATCTGCGCCTTCCCCTCAAATTCTTCAAACAATTCAGGGCCGGTGCCAGTCATCCAGGCCTGCGCCCCGAGCAGGACGATTTCCTGATAGAGCGCCGCGCGGCGTCCCACATCCAGATGCGCCGAAACCTCATCCAGCAGCAGAATAGGAGGCGCGCCGCCTTCCGCAATAAGCGCGCGTGCGTTGGCGAGGATCAGCGATACCAGCAACGCCTTCTGCTCGCCCGTCGAACATTCGCGCGCGGGCAGCGCCTTCGCCTCATAGGTGCCCAGCAGATCGGTGCGATGAGGTCCGAGCAAGGTCCGCCCCGCTGCCAGATCACGGAACCGCCCTTCCTCAAACGCCTCGCGCAGATCCGACGCATTGTCCGGCAAACCGCCGTCGGACTGGATCAACTCCAGTTCCGCCGCAGGAAAAGCCGTCTCTGCAGCCTGTTGCGCCATACGTAGCCGATCGACCGCCGCGGTACGCGCTGCATGTATGCGATGCCCGCTCTCAGCCATCTGCGTTTCCAGAACCCGGTACCAGGCGGGGTCGCGGATCTGTTCCTTCAGCAAGCGGTTGCGTTCACGCATCGCCTTTTCATAGAGCAGCGTCGCCTCGGCGTGGCCGGGATCAAAGCTGAGCACGATCCGGTCCAGAAACCGGCGGCGCCCTTCGGCGGCCTCGATCCACAACCGGTCCATCGCAGGAATCAGCCAGACCACCCGGCAGATCTGGCCGAGGTCAATCTGGCTTGCGGATTTGTTGTCGATCTTGACCTGTCGCGCCTTCCCGCCCTCGGACCAGGTCTCGACCTCGTAGCTCCGGCGCGCAACGGTCAGCTGCCCTTTCAGCTTCCATCCCAGCTCCTCCGGCCGCCGCGCCATATCGGCGGCACTGGCCCGCCGCAGGCCCCGTCCCGGCGAAAACAGCGAGACAGCCTCAAGAATATTGGTCTTACCGGCACCATTGGCACCATGGATGGCAACCGGGCGCCCGTCCAAATGCAAATCCGCCCGCAGATGCGAGCGGAAGTGCGACAGTGTCAGCTCAGTCAGCGCCAGCATGGGGCGGGATCCGATGTCATCTTTCCAAAAATACTCAAATCGCCCGTTGCGGCGGGCGGCTCAGCCGCCAGGAAAGCAGGCCGTGCCATCGGCCACGTCAAACACGCATCGGCATCACGACATAAACGGCGCTTTCGTCGCTGCCTTCGCGCATCAGGGTCGGATCGCCGGAGGAGTTGAACATGAACACCGCATTTTCACGATCAACCTGATTGGCGATCTCCAGCAGGTATTTGGCGTTGAACCCGATTTCCAGCCGTTCATCGCGATAGGCCACGGCCAGTTCTTCCTCGGCAGCGCCGCTGTCCGGTGCGTTGACGGACAGGATCAGCCGATCCTCATCCAGTTGCAGCTTCACCGCACGCGACCGCTCGGAGGAAACCGTGGCAACCCGGTCAACAGCGCGGGCAAATTCCGCCGCGTCCACTTCCAGACGGCGCGTATTGCCTGCCGGAATGACGCGTGTGTAATCGGGGAAAGTTCCGTCGATCACCTTTGATGTCAGGGTAATGCTGGGCGTGGCAAACCGGACCTTGGTCTCGGACACCGAAACCGCGATATCCATTTCGTCGTCATCCAGCAGCTTGCGCAGCTCGCCCACCGTCTTGCGCGGTACGATCACGCCGGGCATATCCTCTGCCCCCATCGGCAGATTGGCGTCGATACGCGCCAGGCGGTGGCCATCGGTAGCCACACAGCGCAGCGCCTTGCCGCCTTCGACCCCATCCGCCACATGCATATAGACGCCGTTCAGATAATAGCGGGTTTCCTCGGTGGAGATGGCGAATTTCGACTTGTCGAACAGCCGACGCAACACTGCGGCGTTGGCCGTGAAATTGGAATGATATTCCGAAGAAGCCATGACCGGGAAATCTTCACGCGGCAGCGTCGCCAGCGAGAAATTTGATCGGCCTGCCTCAACCGTGAGACGGCCGCTTGCGGCATCGGCTGTGAGTGTGACCAGAGCCCCATCCGGTAGTTTGCGCACGATTTCATGCAGCGTGGTGGCGGCCACGGTGGTGGCGCCTGCCCGCTCGACCTGGGCCGGGGCCTTGTCGACCACCTCGATATCCAGATCGGTCGCACGGAACTGAACGATGTCCCCTTCCGCTTCAATCAGCACATTTGCCAGGATCGGAATGGTATTGCGACGCTCAACCACAGACTGGGCCTGAGCCACAGCTTTCAACAGGGTGCCGCGTTCGATGCTGATCTTCATGTCCCTAAGTCCTCTAACGTCTGGCCGGGAGAAGCAACGTAACGCTTTACCCCTTCGGCACAAGGCTTTTTATGGATTTGTCCAAGGGATTGCCCGCAGCGTCAAGGGCGGATGACCGCAGGCTCGATTTATCCCCGATAAACGTGGCGCTCTGGCATGGTTTGCCGGTTTCACCCGCCGCCGCGCGCGCCCAGCTGTCCTGACCCGGAGGGCAAAAGACCCCGGACGGGCCGGGGTCATTGCGGGACTATTGGGTTTACCGCCTGGGGCGATGATCAACGCGCGATCTGCCAGAACAACAGGAGTGTCTTACGCCTCCAGAGAGCGGCGCAGCATTTCGACATCTTCGGCGATCTGGCCGTCGATTGTCTTCAGCTCTTCGATGCGGCGCACACCGTGCATGACCGTGGTGTGATCGCGACCACCAAAGCGCCGACCGATTTCCGGCAGGCTGCGACTGGTCAGCTGCTTGCACAGATACATCGCCACCTGACGCGGGCGCGC
The DNA here is from genome assembly GCF_048056015.1 of Phaeobacter sp. JH20_37. Classification (NCBI taxonomy): domain Bacteria; kingdom Pseudomonadati; phylum Pseudomonadota; class Alphaproteobacteria; order Rhodobacterales; family Roseobacteraceae; genus Phaeobacter; species Phaeobacter sp. JH20_37. The sequence goes on from NZ_JAYMWW010000015.1 coordinate 11,397, forward strand.
ATAGGAACGCAGACGCTTGGGGCCGATGATATCGGACATGCGGATGTTGTAATACTCGGAGACCTTGCGCTGGATCTCTTCGACCGTGATTTTGCGCTCGGAGGCGCGCAGAACATCGGCCAGACAATCCTGGGTGAGCTCCATGTCGATCTCGCGACCGACGAGGGAGGCAAAAGCGAAAAGACGTGTCAGCGCACCTTCGAGAACACGCACGTTGGTCGAGATACGATGCGCCAGGAACTCCAGCACGCCGTCCGCGATGCGCAGATCCGGATAGGTCTGCATCTGCTGCGCCACTTTGGACTGCAGAATGCCCAGACGCAGCTCGTAGTCGGTCGGATGCAGGTCAACGACCAGACCACATTGCAGACGCGACCGGACACGATCCTCAAGATCCTTGATCTCACCCGGGGCGCGGTCGGCGGAAATGATGATTTGCTTGTTCTGGTCAACCAGCGCGTTGAACGTGTGGAAGAATTCTTCCTGCGTGCTGTCCTTGCCGGCGATGAACTGGACGTCATCGACCATCAGCACGTCCACCGAGCGGAACAGATGTTTAAAGTCCATCATCTTGCGTTCGCGCAGGGCCTGCACGAAACGATACATGAACTGTTCTGCCGACAAATAGAGCACATTCAACTCTGGATTTCGCGCTGTCAGCTCCCATGCAATCGCGTGCATCAGGTGCGTCTTACCCAGACCAACGCCACCATAAAGCACCAGCGGGTTGAACGTAACAGGACCGCCATCGGCGACGCGGCGAGCGGCGGCATGGGCCAGCTCGTTCGGCTTGCCGACGACAAAGCTGTCGAAGGTAAAGCGCGGATCCAAAGGCGCAGCCTGCAGCGTGTCGCCCTGATCCTTGGCAGCGTAACCTGTGGCAGCACGGGCGCGCGGCAGTTCGGTCAGCGCCTCGTCATCCAGGTCCAGCGGCAGATCATCGGCAGCGCCCTTGGTCGCAGTGGCAGCCGGTCGCGCCGTCGTATTGGCCGCAACCTTGAAAGCCAGGCGCTGGACCGGTTCACCCGACATATTCAGCTCATGCAGAATCAGGTCAGCAAAGTTCTGGCTGACGTAGTTGCCCATGAAGTTCGTCGGCACGTTGAAGATGGCAACGCCATTATCAACACGGGTAAACTCCAGAGGTTCGATCCAAGTTGTAAAGTTGTTTTGCCCCACGGTTTTCAACAAACGCTGTCTCAACCGTCCCCAGTTATCTTCCGTCATTCTGCGCCTCACGCGTCCCAATAGCATCGGCCCTTATTTGGCCTCTTGTTTCATCCCCAGTCTGGCCCAATCCCAGACGACGTTCACGCACAACGGATGTGTGTACTGACCCATAGTTTGGGCAGCACTGCCTTGCAGAAGGCAAAGTTCAGGATCGCGTCTAAATCAACCGGCAAGTCGCTTTGCAGCGGTCGAATGGTCGAACCAAATACATACACAATTGGAACAGGCCCGCCGTCTGGATAGATCCAGAAACACAGCAGGAGCGTGGTGCACGGTGTATCGAAATACCTGTGTACCAGCACAATCAGCCTCCTTGAGTCCCATCAAGGATACCGCGAGCAGCCTGTCCCCCCAGCGAGTGAATCGCTGTAACAGTGGTAGCAATTCGGGAGGGGTGGCAGCAACGAAACTATGATGTTGACTCAGGGATTGGGGACAAAGAATCCCCTGCGCCCACAACCACCGCACCAGCTGTGACCAAAATGCAAAAGGCGCCGCTGAACGCGACGCCTTTGTGTTTTTTCCGGCTTGTCGAGGGGCAGCTGAACGCGGGTGCGATGGAATCAGCAGGCGCCTACGAAAGACCCGATTAGCCCAGCGCTTTGACGCGCGCTGTCAGGCGGGAGATTTTCCGCGCTGCTGTGTTCTTGTGGTAGACGCCTTTGGTCACGCCACGCATCAGCTCGGGCTGAGCTGCGCGCACGGCTGCGGCGGCTGCCTCTTTGTCGCCGGATGCGATAGCTTCTTCAGCTTTGCGAAGGAAGGTACGGATGCGCGAACGACGGGCTTTGTTGACAGCAAAGCGTTTCTCGTTCTGACGGGCGCGCTTTTTTGCCTGAGGCGAATTTGCCATGGTGTAGGACCTAACTTTGGTTTCGTGTTTTCAATAGGCGCAATGCCAGCCGAACCCGGATCCGATCCACCGGTGTGATTCTAGCCAAGCGGGCTGCACGCGCATGTATGGCGGCGGGTAGTAGCGTCAAAACCGACGGAATGCAAGCCACCTCGTCCGCGCTGGTGAGTGGCTGTCGGAATATCCGCATCTGCACGGACACGCGCAGTCATTCTGCATAAGGTTAAGCAAGAAAAAGGCAGGCCCAGGGCCTGCCGTTTTCATTCATTCGATGCTGTCGGTCACTTGTCGCGGAACTGGGCTTCGCGTTTTTCAAGAAAGGCAGCCATGCCCTCTTTCTGATCTTCGGTGGCAAACATCGAGTGGAACACACGACGTTCGAACAGCAGGCCTTCGTTCAGCGGCAGCTCGTAGCTGCGGTTCACCGCTTCTTTCACGGCCATCGCCGTCAGCAGGGATTTCTCCGCAATCTTGTGGGCAGCGGCCGTCGCCTCATCCAGCAGTTTCTTGGCGGGCACCACGCGAGAGACAAGCCCGGCGCGCTCTGCCTCCTCGGCGGTCATGAAACGACCGGTCAGGTTCATATCCATGGATTTGGATTTGCCCACAAAACGAGTCAGGCGCTGGGTGCCACCAATGCCGGCGATCACGCCCAGATTGATCTCGGGCTGACCGAATTTGGCAGTATCTGCCGCAATGATGAAATCGCAGAGCATGGCCAGCTCACAGCCGCCGCCCAGTGCGTAGCCGGCCACAGCTGCGATGATCGGCTTGCGGATCGCGCTGATACGGTCGTTCACATCGGCAAACAGATTGTTCGAGAAAACCTCGGTAAAGCTCTGTTCCGACATCTCCTTGATATCGGCGCCGGCGGCAAAGGCCTTTTCCGACCCGGTCAGGATAATGCAGCGCACCTTGTCGCTGGCATCGGCCTCTTCCAGGGCGGTGCAAAGTTCACTCAAAAGCTCGGAGTTGAGCGCGTTCAACGCTTCGGGCCGGTTCAGTTTAATTTGGCAAACGTGGTCCTGCACTTCGACGTTGATCGTCTCATAGGCCATGGTATTCGCTTTCGATTGTTCCGTTCAGGGAAGAGTCATTATCACGCGACACCTCGCGATCAAGCTATCTTTGGCATTTGCCGCAGTAGAAGGATGATCGCCCGGACTGGACTAGCCGCGCAATGCTCCCGTCACATCCGGCGCGTCGGCAGGGCTCTCCCTCGCGGCCGTATACATCAAAGCTGTGCTGAAAATATCCAAGTTCTCCATCAGCTTGTCGGAAATCCTTGAGCGATGATCCGCCCGCTTTGATGGCGTCTGCCAGGACCTCCTTGATGATCGGGACCAGGGTGGCAACCCGCTGCGCGGCGATCTGCCCGGCCTTGCGCCGCGGCGATATTCCCGCGCGGAAAAGCGCCTCGCAGACATAGATATTGCCGAGACCCGCGATGATTCCCTGATCCAGCAGCGCCGATTTCACCGGCGTATTGCGCCCCCTGAAGGCAGAAATCAGGTGATCCTCGTGAAAGGCATTGCCCAGCGGTTCCGGTCCCAGAACTGCCAGCAGCTTGTGCTCATCCGCCGTGGCCGTATCCAGCAGGTCCATGGCGCCAAACCGGCGCGGATCGTTGAAGGTGATGCGCGCCCCATTATCCATATCGAAGACCACATGATCATGTTTCTGCGCCTGCGGATGATCATGAAAAAACTGTCCCAAGGGATCCCCAGATACCGTCATGCGGCCCGACATGCCCAGATGCACCAGCAATGTCTCGCCACTGTCGAGGTCGGCCAGGATGTATTTTGACCGCCGCCGAAGCGCATTGACGCGGCGGCCTGTCAGCCGTTCCGCCATACGCTCCGGGAAGGGCCAGCGCAGATCCGGGCGATTTACAGTGGCCTTTTCGATCAGCGCGCCCTCCATCGCGGGGGACAATCCGCGGCGCACCGTCTCGACCTCGGGCAATTCTGGCATTACATCCCTCCTGACACATTGCACCAACATGGGGCCGAAGGGCCGCATTGTACCGCCCTTCCAGCGCCCTATAACTGGGGCGACACACAACAAACGGCAAGCCGCATGACTCAGAGATCTGAAGATACCACCCATTTCGGGTTCGAAACCGTGCCCGAGTCGGAGAAGGCAGGGCGCGTGCAGGGCGTGTTCAACTCGGTCGCCTCAAAATATGACGTTATGAACGATATCATGAGCATGGGAATTCATCGTATCTGGAAAGATGCGATGATGGACTGGCTGTCGCCGCGCCCCGGCCAGCGACTGCTGGATGTTGCCGGCGGGACCGGTGACATTTCCTTCCGGTTTCTGAAGCGCGCAGGCTATGGCCACTCTACGGTGCTCGATCTGACAGCCCCGATGCTGGAAGAGGGACGCAAACGCGCTGAAGCCGCGCAGATGGCCGATAGCCTGGATTGGGTCACCGGCGATGCCATGGCGCTGCCGTTCAAGGACAATAGCTTTGATGTCTACACCATCTCCTTTGGCATTCGGAACGTCACCCGCCCTCAGGAAGCCCTGAATGAAGCCTACCGTGTCTTGAAGCCGGGAGGGCGCCTGATGGTGCTTGAGTTCAGCCAGCTGCCGAACCCGGCCATGCAAAAGGCCTATGACCTCTATTCCTTCAACGTGATTCCCCGCATGGGGCAGATGATCGCGAACGATTATGACAGCTACCAGTATCTGGTCGAATCGATCCGCAACTTCCCCGATCAGGAGACCTTTCTGTCGATGGTGCGCGCGGCTGGTTTTGCCAATGCCAAATACCGCAACCTGTCGTTGGGAATCGCTGCGCTGCACTCCGGCTGGAAGATCTGATCCATGCGTGGACCCCACAATATTATCCGCCTGATCCGCACAGGCGCCACTTTTGAGCGCACTGGCGCCATGAACGTGGTGCTTGATGCTTTCGAGGCGCCGAAACCGCTGCGTATTCTGGCCCGCACCCTTGGCTGGCCGTTCAAATGGCTCGGCTACAAGGGCGATCCCTCGATGCCGCCCGCCACCCGAGCGCTGACCGCGCTGGGGCCTGCCTACATTAAGTTCGGTCAGGTGCTATCGACCCGACCCGATGTGGTCGGTGACGATCTGGCGCTACAGCTGCGCGTTCTACAGGACAAGCTGCCGCCGTTTTCCCGCGCCGAAGCCATGGCACAGGTCGAACACGAGTTGGGCCAGCCGGTCGAGCATATCTATTCCGAATTCAGCGAACCGATTGCGGCTGCCTCCATCGCGCAGGTCCATCGCGCAAGGCTCGTCGAGAGCGGTCGCGAAGTGGCGGTGAAGGTTCTGCGCCCCGGCATCGAACGCGCCTTCCGCAAGGATGTGGACGCATTCTATTTTGCCGCACGGATCGCCGATTTGTTTGCGCCCGGCGCGCGGCGGCTCAAGCCGATGGATGTGATCAAGCATTTCGACGGCGTGGTGCAGGGTGAGCTGGACCTGCGACTGGAAAGCGCGGCAGCCTCGGAGTTTGCCGCCAATACCAAGGATGACGACGGATTTCAGCTGCCGGGAATCCTGTGGAATCACTCGGCCCGCCGCGTCATGACACTGGGCTGGGCCGATGGGCTCCCACTTGGCGACAATGCCGCGCTGGATGCCGCTGGCCACGATCGCCGGGTGTTGGCGGAGCGCGTGCTATCGCTGTTTCTGCGCCATGCGTTGCGCGACGGCTATTTCCATGCCGACATGCACCAGGGCAACCTGAAGGTCGCCGCCAATGGCGATATCATCGCCTATGATTTTGGCATCATGGGTCACATCGACGAATACACCCGCCGCGTCTACGCCGAGATCCTCTTTGGCTTCATCAAGCGTGATTACAAGCGGGTGGCCGAGGTGCATTTCGAGGCCGGTTATGTACCGGCCGACCGCGATGTCGATGAGTTTGCCCGTGCGTTGCGCGCCGTGGGCGAGCCGATTTTTGGCATGGATGCCACCCATATCTCAATGGGTCGCTTGCTCAACTACCTGTTTGAGGTGACCGAACGTTTTGGCATGGAGACCCGCACCGAGCTGATTCTGCTGCAACGCACCATGGTGGTGGTGGAAGGCGTGGCGCGGTCGCTGGATCCGCATATCAATATCTGGAATTCAGCGCGCCCCGTGGTTGAGGATTACATCAAAAAATCCATCGGCCCGCGCGCGGTGGTCGGCGATCTGATGAGCACCGCCAAGGTGATGGCGCGCTTCGGCCCCCGCCTGCCCGCGCTGGTCGAACAGGCGCTGATCGCGCAGACCCATGAAAACGACGACCGAAGCCGACGCCGCCAAGGGGCGTCCGGCTGGGTTGTGCCCGGTCTTTGCGGATTGGGGCTGGGACTGGCCATTGCCTTTGCTACGGCTGCGCTCGGCTAGGGCCGTCAGCGCAGCCGATTCAATACCGTGAGCGAGGGGTGACCATCGGGTGTCAGACCCATCGCCAGTTGATAGGCGCGCAGGGCGGCGCGGGTTTTTGGCCCGATCCGCCCGTCCGCGCCGCCGGTGCCATATCCCGCCCCTGTCAGCCGCTGCTGGAGTTCGCGCCGCTCCTTGTAGGTCAGGGGGCGGCTGTCCTGCGGCCAGCTGGCCAGAATCGGACCACCGCCCCGCAGCCGGTCGCTCAGATGACCCACGCCGATAACATAGGCATCGGCTGCATTGTAACGTTCGATGGCCGCGAAATTTCGATAGACCATGAAGGCTGCGCCCTGCGCGCCTGCGGGCAGCAGCAGCGCTCCCTCGCCATGGTCGGGCAAGGGGCTGCCATCTGCAAGGGTAACGCCCAGCCTGCGCCAGCTCTCTGCGGATTTGGCGATCTTCCGATCCGCCTGCGCATAGTCGAAACCGACTGGCAGTCGGACCTCCAGCCCCCATGGCTGACCTTTTACCCAGCCAAACCGCTTGAGATAGGCTGCGGTTGAGGCCAGCGCGTCTGTGGGATCATCCGACCAGATATCGCGTTTGCCATCCCCGGTGAAATCCACGGCATAGGCCAGATAAGATGTCGGCATGAACTGCGTATGCCCCATGGCCCCTGCCCAGCTGCCCGTCATGGCACGCGGGGAGACATCGCCAGCCTGAAGAATCTTCAAGGCGGCGATCAGCTGGCTCTCAAAGAAGGCCCCGCGCCGCCCGTCAAAAGCCAATGTGGCGAGCGAACGGATGATTTCACGCTCCCCACGAAACCGGCCATAGTTGCTTTCCATGCCCCAAACAGCCGTAACGACTTCCTTGTCGACGCCATAGCGGGCCTCGATTCGTGCCAGCGTCTGCGCATGGTCGCGCAGCGCCGCCTTGCCGTTGTCGATCCGCGCCTCGGAAACCGCGCGCTCAAGGTAGGTCCAGATAGGAGTGACAAACTCTGACTGATTGCCATCCCGCTGCACAATATCCGGGTCAAAACTCACATCAGCAAACGCACGGTCCAAAGTGGCCTGTGACAGCCCCTCGGCCCGTGCCCGGGGATGAAAGGCCGTTATCCAGCCCTGAAAAGCGCGCTGCTTGGCGGCCGAAACGCTGGGCTGTTCCGCTGCCGTTGTCTGCTGTAGCGGGCGCGTCCGAGGTCGCAATCGCGGCTCCGTCACAGCCGAAACAGCCACCGGGCGGGCAATCGGTCGTAGGGAGACCTGCGGCGGCTGCGACGTCGCCCCCTCCACCACCTGTCGTCCGGTTGCAGCCGGCGGGCTGGATTGGGCGCCAACAGCGGTCATCATCAATGCCGCAACCATCGCCGTTTTCAGGAGTATCTGCCTTCGGGCGCCAAGATCGTATCGCATCTTACACCTCATTTTTTTCTGCTCGCTGCCAGTCTACCCGCATCGCAGGTTCCCACAAAGCGCCGCTGAAGGGATGTGCGGAGGTTTGCCGATCTGCCGGGATCAAGCCTCGGGCGGATCCGGGGCTGCGGTTTGGACTGGCCCGCAGGGGACACGATCGGCCCGCATCTGGGCCAGCGCATCCCGCAGCATCGGGACGCGTTGCGGGCGAAAGCTGATGTTTGTCGCCTCGAACCCGGCAATCCGATCCACCCGAAACACCCGCACATCATCGCGCAGCCCGCACCAGGCGATCAGCACCGTGGAGCGATCGAAATAGACCAGACCGAGCGGTTTCACCTGCCGCTTGGTGACCGCGCCTTTGGCATCGCAGTAGTCCAGCAGGACCTCGACCTCGTCCCATGTGGCACGGCGCAGATCCGCCAGCGCAATACCCGGCGGCTCCGGTCTCTGAAAGCGATAGGCTGACAGGACAGCATGGCGCAGCCTGTGGGCCTGCCGGTCCGGCAATCTGGCCTGCAACTTTCGCAAGGCCTCGGCGGCGGCATCCGCCAGTTCCGGATCGCCGATCTGCTGAACTTCGCGCAGTCCCAGAACCAGCGCTTCCAATTCAGTGTCGCGAAACCCCATGGGCGGCAATGCGTTGTCTTCGATCAGGGTGAAGCCATAGCCTGCCTCTCCGTCGATAATCGCCCCCATCTCGCGCAGGGTTGCGATGTCCCGGTGCACGCTGCGGGCCGAAATTCCCAGATCCTGCGCCAGTCCGGCGGCGGTATGAGGACCGGCACCCTGGCGCAGCAACTGCATAAGCTGAAAGAGACGATGAGATCGAGACATGTCTCATACTCTCTAACTCTAATGACAGTTTCTGTCATCACGCGCCGCTAAAACCGAGAGACCATTCATCAAGGAGCCAAACGGATATGATACGCCCCTTTGCCAGCGCCGAAGTTGCTGCCGTCTTTGATCAAGCCCCCCCGGACGCGCGCGAAGGCCTGTTGCGTCTGCGGGAGCTGATCTTTGAGGTTGCAGAGAATGCCCCGGAGGTCGGGGCGGTGGCCGAGACATTGAAATGGGGTCAACCGTCATATGCGGCTGCGCGCTCCGGGCTTGGAACACCGCTGCGGCTGGGACCATCGAAGCACGCGCGATTCGCCCTGCTCGTTCACTGCCAGAGCAGAGTGATCGACAATTTTGCCAGTCGCTATCCAGCCTGGGACAAATTCGACGGGACCCGCGGCGTATTGTTCGACCGGGTCGAAGATGTGGAGCCATTGCGCCACGGCTGGTTGATCCGTCACGCCCTGACCTATCATGCCTCCACGACCGCAGCCGGTGAGACCCGGGTTGACCCGGACCGTTTCAACTAGAGCCCAACAAGGGGCGCGCCGCTGTCAGCTGCGGCGCTTTCTCTCCACCTTGCGCTTGATCTTGCTGCGCTTGGCCTTTGCTTTGGCGGATTTGCGTTTCACCGAGCGCCCGGCCGGGCTGCGGCGTCCGCTGCCGCCCCCCGCAGGCATCGGCTTGTCGTCGATAGACAGAAGTTCAAGCTCCAACCCACCGGTCACCGGGGTCGCCTGTGCCAATCGCACCTTCACCCGCTGGCCGATGGCGATGATCAACCCGGTATCGGAGCCCATCAAGGTTCCCGCCTCGGCATCAAAGTGAAAGAACTCCCGGCCGATGGACCGGACGGGCACCAGGCCATCAGCCCCGGTTTCGTCCAGTTTCACAAAAGCGCCAAAGCGCGCGATGCCGCTGATCCGGCCTTCGAATTCATTGCCGACCCGTTCGGCCAGATAGGCCGCCAGATAACGATCGGTGGTGTCCCGTTCCGCCATCATCGACCGCCGCTCAGTCTCGGAGATATGGGTGGCGATCTGCTCCAGCCGCTCAATTTCGGAGGTCGCCAAACCGTCGTCGCCCCAGCCATGGGCTGAAATCAGCGCCCGGTGCACGATAAGGTCGGCGTAACGGCGGATCGGTGAGGTAAAATGCGCATAGTTGCGCAGGGCGAGGCCGAAATGCCCAAAGTTCTCAGGCGCATAATAGGCCTGCTGCATGGAGCGAAGAGTCGAGATGTTGATCAACTCAGCGTCATCGGTCCCCGCAGCCCCATGCAGCAGTGCATTCAGATGACGGGTCTGCAACACCTGCCCTTTGGCCAGCGAAAGCCCGGCCGCGCGGGCGGTTTCGCGGAGCGCTTCCAGCTTCTCTGGTGCCGGCTCCTCATGCACGCGGAACAACAGCGGGGTGCGCTTCTTGATCAGGGTCTCGGCGGCCGCCACATTGGCAAGCACCATGAACTCCTCAATCAGCTTGTGCGCATCCAGCCGGTCGCGGAAATTAACCGAGACGACCGTGCCCTTCTCGTCCAGAACAATCTTGCGTTCGGGTAGATCGAGATCAAGCGGCTGACGGTCTGCGCGCGCTTTGACCAAGGCTGCGTAGGCAGCATAAAGCGGCTTGATAACAGGCTCTAAGAAGGGGCCCGTGCGATCATTCGGCGTCCCATCCATGGCCTCCTGCACTTCCCCGTAGTGCAGCGATGCCGCAGACCGCATCAACCCGCGCACAAAGCGATGGCCGATCTTGTTTCCATGCGCATCAATCTGCATCCGAACGGCGATACAGGCGCGCGGCACCCCTTCGTGGAGGCTGCAGAGATCGCCGGACAGACGGTCAGGCAACATCGGCACGACCCGATCCGGGAAATAGCTGGAATTGCCGCGTTTACGGGCCTCGCGATCCAGCATCGACTCGGGGCGCACATAGGCCGCGACATCGGCAATCGCGACCCAGATGACATGGCCACCGGGATTCTTCGGGTCGTCATCCGCATGGGCATAGCAGGCGTCGTCATGGTCCCGTGCATCCGCCGGGTCGATGGTGATCAACGGCAGATCGCGCAGATCCTCGCGCCCCTTCAGCCCCATGGGTTTGGCCGCATCGGCCTCCGCAATTACCTCATCGGGGAAATGGTCGGGGATGCCGTGCTGATGGATGGCGATCAACGAGACCGCCTTGGGCGCTGACGGATCACCAAGACGGTCGACAACGCGGGCCCGCGGCAGGCCAAGACGCGATTTCGGTCCGGCCTGCTCAGCTTCAACCAGTTCGCCGTCGCGCGCACCATGGGTGGCGCTTTCCGCGACCGCCCATTCCGTCGATGCCGATTTGTCGATAGGCACGATACGACCGCCTTCATCACCCTTGCGGAAGATCCCGATGACCCGGCGCGGGTTCGTGCCAATACGGCGGATCAGCCGTGCCTCATAGTGATATTCGGCGTCCTGAACCAGGGTTAGCCGTGCCAGGATCCGATCCCCCTCGCCCAGCGCAGGGTCGGACGCGCGCGGCATCACCAGCACGATGGGTTCTACGCCTTCGCCGTGCCATTCCAGCGGACGCGCAAAAAGATCGCCATCGCTGTCCGGTGCCTTAACCTGAAGGACACTGACCGGCGGCAGGCGCTCCGGGTCGCGGTAGGTTTTCTTGCGCTTCTCCAGATGGCCTTCTGCCTCGAGCTCCTTGAGGATCCTTTTCAGGTCGATCCTGTCGGAGCCTTTGATGCCGAAAGCCTTGGCGATGTCGCGTTTGGAGTTATGGGTCGGATGGGCTGAGATCCACTCGAGGATTTCTGCCTTGGAAGGAATACGGGTCATAGGTCTGAGCTACCACGCCCGCTCTCCAAGGTCATCGTGAAAAGCGCGCGCCGGATGTCATTGTCCGACGCGCGCGCTCTTCATGTGCCAGATCACCTGCCGGTCACTTCCCGGCGAAGTAATCCCGCAGGATACGGCCATAAATCGATTTCAACTGATGGATCTGGGCGATCTCCACACGTTCATCAACCTGGTGCATCGTCTTGCCAACCAGCCCGATCTCGACAACCGGGCAATGGTGTTTCACAAAACGTGCATCAGAGGTGCCGCCCGTCGTGGACAGCTCTGGTCTGCGCCCGGTCTCGGCCTCAACCGCTGTGCTCACCAGATCCGACAGCGGGCCGGGCGGAGTGATGAAGCTCTCGCCCGAAATCTTGATCTCCAAACCGATCTCAACACCGAACTCCTCCGCGATGCGATCCGCTTCTGCCCGCAGCCAGTCGCTGAGACCGGCACCGGAATGGGCGTCGTTGAACCGGATGTTCACCGTCGAACGGGCCGTTGCCGGAATCACATTGGTCGCAGGATTACCGGTATCGATCGTGACCACGGCGAGGGTGGAGGCGTCGAAATGTTCGGTTCCCTGATCCAGCTCATGACTGGCAAGACGATCCATAAGGCGCGCCATTGCACTCAACGGGTTTTTGGCACGATGCGGATAGGCCGAATGCCCCTGCACACCGGTCACCGTGAACCACGCTGACAGCGAGCCGCGACGACCGATCTTGATCATTTCGCCCATTTCATTAGGGCAGGTCGGCTCCCCCACGAGGCAAACCGACATCTGCTCACCCGCCCGGCCCATGTAATCCAGCAACGCGGTGGTGCCATCGACTGCGTCACCCTCTTCATCGCCGGTGATGGTCAGGACAATGGCTCCCTCGGGTGGCGCGGTCTGAACCAGATCGACGGCAGCCGCTACAAATGCCGCCACACCAGACTTCATGTCGGTCGCCCCCCGCCCGTACATGAAACCATCTTTCTCCTCTGCGCCAAAGGGATCGACGGTCCAGGCGGCGGTATCGCCAACCGGCACCACATCAGTATGGCCGTTGAAGCCAATGGTGCGCGGGTGCCCCTTTTGCCCCCAGCGGGCAAACAGATTGCTGACCTCGCCGCGATCAACCCGGCTGCAGGAAAACCCCGCTGCAGTCAGGATTTTCTCGAGAAGGACAAGCGCGCCGCCCTCCTCCGGTGTCACCGAGGCACAGCGGATCAGGTCAGCGGTGAGCTGTTGCGGGTCAAGCGGCGAATGCGCGGGCGGCTGCGTCATTTGGGTCCTCCGGTTCTCGGGCCGGACATGGCTGGCCCCCTTCCATGACCTCTGGCTACCTCGGTTCTGTCGGCGGTGCAAATCTCCTGCTGCCGGAGAGGGAGAAGACTGCGGATCCACGTCCCCTGCCACACAGCGGCTAAATCCAAACGCCGGTTTGTGGCGCAAATGCCGCGCAGATCAGCATTATTTCCAACGCCCGTCTGCGCCAACCGGACAAGCGGGAGGTGAGAGTGTTAATAAATCCTTAAAATACGACTCGAGGCAGAGCATCAATCGCCGTGGATCCACCGTAACAGCGGGGCCACAGAGCAGATCGGACATCGCGTCGCCCTTTGGCGGCGCAGGGGCACCCCTTGCAAAGGTGTCATGTTCCAGACCATGCGCTGCCTCATCGTGAAGAGGTGGGACAAGACAATGGTTGCAGCATCCGAGCTGACATATGACATAAACGCCACTGCGGTGCAGATGGCCGAAACCATCTTTGGCGATGGCGTGCAAGTGATCAGCGCAAGCTACACCGGTGACACCCGCGCGTCGGCTATTTATTCCAACGGTGACTCTATTGCGCCCGGTGCGACGCCGTCGGACACCGGAATCATCCTCTCCACCGGGCAGGCCAGCGCCTATACCAACTCAACCGGAGAGGCCAACCAGTCCACCAATCAGACCACCGCAAGCGACGGCCCCAACGGAGATCCCACGTTCAATGCCGCCGCTGGCACGCAGACCTTCGACGCCTCCTATCTGGATGTGACATTTGTGCCCGATGGCTCGGTGATGACGATTCAATTTGTCTTCGCCTCAGAGGAATACCCGGAATACCAGGATTCTGTCTTTCAGGATTTTGTGGGCGTCTGGGTCAACGGCGAGATGGTCAACCTGGAGTTCGGTAACGGCGATACCGATCCCGGCAACGTGAACTCCAATACGAACTCCAATATCTATCTCGACAACGCCAACGACGACTACAACACCGAAATGGATGGTCTGACCGTCACGATGACGCTGACCATGCAGGTTGATCCGGGCGTGGAAAACACCATCCGGATCGGCATCGCCGATGTGTCGGATGGCAGCTACGACAGCAATCTTCTGATCGCTGCCGATTCGGCACAAACCGATGTGATCGCGCAGACCGATTTCGCCCGTGTTGATGCCAATGGATCCCGGGTGGTCAATGTGCTGGCCAATGACACCAACACCTCCACAAGCACGCTGACGATCACCCATATCAATGGGGTCGCGGTTGTCGCCGGGGACGTTGTTACCCTTGGCACCGGCCAGCAGGTTCAGCTGAATGCAAACGGCACGCTGACCCTGATCGGCGATGGTGACGTCGAGGACTTCGCCTTTACCTATACAGCCAGCAACGGCACCAACAGTGACGTTGGCTATGTCGAGGCCACCAGCATCCCCTGCTTTGTGACCGGCAGTCGCCTGCTGACCGACAAAGGGCTGCAACCTGTCGAGACCCTGCGGCCCGGCGATCTGGTCATGACGCGCGACAACGGCTTGCAGCCGCTACGTTGGATCGGCTCAAGGCAGGTTCAGGCCGAGGGGCGGTTTGCTCCGATCTGTATCAAGGCGGGTGCGCTTGGAGATCATGAAGAACTCTGGGTTTCGCCACAGCACCGCATCTTGCTCAGCGACGGGATGGCAGAGATGCTCTTTGGCGCCCATGAGGTACTGATCGCAGCAAAAGATCTGATCAACGATCAGTCGATTACCCGCCGCCCGGGAGGTCGGGTGACCTATGTGCATGTGATGTTCGATGAGCATCAGCTGGTCATCAGTGAAGGCCTGTTGACCGAGAGTTTCCTGCCGGGACCACAGACCAGCCGACATTTCGACGCTGACGTTCTGGCCGAGTTGCAAGCGCTGTTCCCGGAGCTGGATCCGCTCACCGGAAAAGGGTACGGCCCCGCGGCGCGTCCCAGCCTGCGCAGCTATGAAGCGCGGCTTCTGCGTGCCACGCTTGCAGCGCGCTGATCGGATGAGCTGGCTGGCAACACGCAGCATCGAACGGGCGTCCATCGCGGTTGCGGTGACTGAACGCGAGACCTGCCTCAACGCTCCCGACGACGTTTTGATGACACGGGGCAGCCTGTGTCTGGATCTGTCGCTGGACGAGGCCAGGCCGAGCGGCGACCTGCTGCTGCTGGACCGTTCAGTGGATGATTGCGAAGGTTGGCCGCTGCTGTTGCGGCTCAGACGCAACCTGGGCCGCGGCGTCACCCTGACGCTCAGCCAGCCCGGCTGCCATCTGGACCAACGCATCCTCGCCCCGAACCCTTCGGGCAGCGAAAGCAACGCGGCACGTCTGATCTATTCCTGGGATAGTCTGGCACGCTGGGGGCGACTTGCGCTGATGACCGCCTCGGGGAGCACTATCGCAACGGCCGACCTGCAGGCGCCGCCACCGCTGCGCATCGGCGATGCAAGAACGCTTCTCGCAGCGCTGCCCGCCTCAGCCGAGGCCTGCGGCCTGCTTTCCGCCTCTCTCAGCAGCGAAATCGTACAGATGGCACCACTGGGCGGGCTGGAGCCACACACCAAGGTTGCCACGCCGGACGGCAATATACCCTTGGGGCAGCTGCAACGCGGAGATCTGGTTCTGACACCCGAAGGAGAAGCTGTTCCGGTCCTGCATCGGCTAGATCGCCGCGTCCCCGCGATTGGCCATGATACGCCCCTGCGACTGCGCGCACCGTTCTTCGGGCTGACAGATGACCTGCTGCTGGCGCCGCAGCAGCCACTGGTGGTCTCGGGAACCGATGTCGACTACCTTTTTGGTCGTCCAGACGTCCGTCTGACTGCGGCGATGATGCTGGGGACTGCGCTGGTAACGCAAGCTGATACCGATCCTACCGATGACCCTCAGGCTCCCTGCCCGCTGGTCGATCTGGCGCAGCTCATCCTGCCACGCCATGAGCGTTTCATAGCGGCAGGCACCGCGGTCGAGAGCCTTTATCTGGGGCGTTTGCGCCGCAACCGCGCCGCCTATGACGCCAGCGCACTGGCGCATCTGGACCGCAATACGATTCCCGAACATGCGGCGGACCCGGCCCCGTTACTGCGCAGCTTTGATGCCGCAGTTCTGGCAGAACGACGCATCGCCTGACCACGACGCTTGCCTGAGCCTGTGGGACATTCTAAGGACAAAACGAATGATGTCTCATAGGGTCCTATCGTTCAGTTGCGCCGTTTTCTTGCTCCATTTTTCCTGATCTATCTGCTGTGGGGGCTGGCAGCGGCCGCCGAGACTCTGACTGTCAGCACGGTCACGCGCCCGCCGTTTTCGATGACAGAGGGTGATCGCGACACCGGGTTTTCCATTGATCTGGTGCGCAGCCTGAGCGACCGGCTGGGCTGGGATTATCAGCTGGTTCGGACAGATACATTCGGCGAAATGCTGGATCTGGTGCGCAGCGGCCAGGTGGATATGGCAGCGGCCAATATTTCGATCACCTCGGCACGCGAAACCGAAATGGACTTCAGCCACCCGATCTTCGAAAGCGGTCTGCGGATCATGGTAGCGGCCGCCGATGTCCGTGCGCCCTCATTGATCCGGGTGCTGTTTTCCGCCGACCTGATGATTGCAATTGCAGTCGCTGTGGTCCTGCTGATGGGGGGCGGGATGCTGATGTGGGGCCTGGAGCGACGTGCCCAGCCCTATTTCGACCGCCCACTGAAAGAGGCCTGGTTCCCCTCCTTCTGGTGGGCGCTGAACCTCGTGGTCAACGGCGGCTTTGAGGAACGCGTCCCACGCACCCCGATTGGGCGCATATTTGGCGTTATCCTCGTCGTCTCATCCCTGTTCGTAGTGTCGCTTTTCGTGGCCAAGATCACAGCTGTCATGACGGTCGAGGCGATCAGCGGGTCGATCAACTCAGTGAATGACCTCTATGACAAGGACGTCGGCACACTCGACGGCTCTACGGCGGCGCGGTTTCTCGAACGCCGTGACATCAGCTATCGCGGATATTCGGATCTGGCGTCCTTGCTGAAGGATTTCGAAAGCGGTGAGACCAGGGTTGTCGTCTTCGACGCCCCGGTTCTGGACCACTACATGGAAGGCGAAGGTCGTCTGCATGGCCGCGCCGTCGGACAGGTATTCCTGCGCGAGGACTACGGCCTGCTGCTCCCCGATAGCTCCGAGCATCTGGAAGATATCAACCGCGCGCTGCTGGCCCTACGCGAAAACGGCGAATACGACGATATCTATCGAAAGTGGTTCGGCAAGGCGCCCTGACCTGACAGCCTGGCACCCCGTCGCCGTTTAGGCGGCAGTCTGGTCGGCTGACGCGAGGCCTGCGTGCTAGTGCAGGGTTGCAGGCCCGTCGTCAAAAAAGGGCGTCATCTGCGCAACGATCACCGAATTCTCATCCAGTGCACGTTGCATCAGCTCACGTTCCTCATCCGAGATGTCGTGATCCTCGGCCTCGCGATCGGCCAATGTGCCATAGCCGGTGACATCCAGCGGCGCGGTATCGGCCTGCTTCAGAATTGCAACGGTTTCACGCACGGCTTCAGCCTCATCCACGCCAGAGGCATAGATCATCAGGGCGGCACCAGTGGCCCCTTCGGGCAGACCATCACCTTCCTTGCGACCGATCTGAACCACAAGCGTGTAGACCTGCTGACGGGAGATTTTCTTTTTTTCCATGCGCTCGCCATATCCCTGCGGCATGGGTTTGGTCAATACGGATCGCCGCTTGGTCGGCCGATCTAATAGCGGCTGCGCATCTGGTAGCCGGGATGGAAACTCATCCGAACAAAGGTGACCGGCTGGGCCTGAAACCAGGTCGACCGCTCCATCTGGAACAGTGGCGCGCCAACCGGACAGGCAAGATACTCGGCCAATTCAGCATCCGCAGCAATGGCACCAAAGCTCAGCTCGGCGGTGGAAAACGGCACCTCGGCGAGCAGCCATTCATTTGGTCCGACCGCACTAAAATCGGCCTCTGTCACCTTTGGCACCGCGGCGATATTGATCCAGCGATCTTCATATTGGAACGGCTGGTTGTCGCCATAGTGCATGGCGCGCACGTGCAAAACGGGCGACGCTGGTGCCAGTTGCAATTGCGATGCCAGCCAGCCCGGCGCCGGACCCTCTCTCCGGTGGACCAATGCGTAACGGTAGGTGGCATTTCGGTCCTCGACCAGCTGCCGCGTTAGCGTGATCTCCAGCTTGGCTTGTTTCACGGGTAACATTGCCACCCGCGTTCCGCTTTTACGCTTGCGGTCGATGATACCTCGCTCCGCCAGCTCACGCAGCGCACGGTTCACAGTGGCGCGGGCACATCCGAACTCCTCAGCCAGTTCCTGCTCTGTCGGCAACAGGTCGCCCTGCGCCCAGACCCGGTCCTGAATGCGTTTCAGCACGTTGTCACGGACATCCTGAAAACCCATTTTTGTCCGTTCTACCATACCTGTCCCCCAGTCTGCTCGACCACTACTCCAGCAGCCAGCGCGCAGCAGTGTCTTCTGTTAAAGCGCGTCAAGGAGCGCAGCAACCGCTGAGGCATAAGCCGCGATGATCTGATCCCGCTTTGCATGGCGCCCGCCGCTGACGACATGACGCCCTGCAGACCAGACATCGCTGACCACGGAATCATCGGAAGCAAAGCAAAGACCATCAAGGAACTGGTCCGGGCGCAGCGCACATAGTGAGACATGCGTCGTATCAAAAGCCATCAGATCCGCCAGAGCACCGACTTCCAGACGACCGGCCTCGCGGCCAAGCGCCTGCGCACCACCCTCGGCCGCACCCAGATATAGGGTCGTTCCGACGGACCCCTCTTGCGGTACCATCACATTACGCGCCAGATCCCGCAGCCGCTGCGAATATTCAAGCATGCGCAGCTCTTCCGACAGGGAAATCCGCACGTTGGAATCTGATCCGACACCGAAATGCCCTCGGTGGCTCAGAAACGCCGCACCGTTGAAGGGACCGTCGCCCAGGTTGGCTTCGGTAATCGGGCAGAGGCCGGCCACGGCACCGCTCTGCGCCAGATCGCGGGTTTCCTGCGCTGTCATATGGGTCGCATGGATAAGGCACCAATCTGCGCCGACACCGCAATTCTCCAGCAACCACTCTACCGGTCTCGCTCCCAGCCAAGTGCTGATATCGGTCACTTCCTGCGGTTGCTCTGCAATATGTATATGCACCGGCGCGCCCGACCGCAGCGACAGGACCTCTTTCAGATCCTGTGGTGCGGTTGCCCGCAGCGAATGCGGCGCAATGCCGACACGCGCATCTGACGGCAGGCTCTTCGTCACCATCGAACGACAATCGGACAGAAGGTCCGCATAGCGCGCCACATCATTGCCAAACCGCTGCTGACCCCCGGAAAGAGGCACCTGCCCTGCCCCGCCATAGCTGTATAAAACCGGCAGATGGGTCAGTCCGATCCCGGTCAGGTCCGCCGCCGCAAAGACGCGATTGCTCAACTCGCCCAGCGCGGCATAGGGCCGTCCCCCGGATTGGTGGTGCACATAGTGGAACTCCCCAACCGAGGCATAACCCGCCTCCAGCATTTCCATGAAGACCAGTCCAGCAATCGCCTCATAGTGTTCGGGTGTCAGGTGATCGACAAATTGATACATCAGCTTGCGCCATGACCAGAAACTCTCTTTCCCCGAGACGCGCGTTTCGGTCATGCCCGCCATGGCCCGCTGGAAACTGTGAGAATGCAGATTGGCGAGGGCCGGGACCAGCGCCATGACACAATGATCCTGAGGCTGTGCAACCGCGCCGGGTTCAAGCATGACGATCCGGCCATCCGCAACCGTAAATCGCAGATCAGTGACCCACCCCTGAGGCAGGCGCGCGTGGTGTGCAAATATTGACTGCATTTGCCCCTCTTATGTATAGACATAATAATGTTATATACATACATTCATATCATCAAGCTTTTTGCGAGGATGCCATGAACAGCCCCCGTTCCTATCTGATCTGCGACGCTACGCTAGCCACGATGGCCGATAGGGACGCCCCCTACGGTCTGATCAGAGACGGTATCGTCGCAGTGAAAGACGGCAGCATCCAGTGGGTCGGCCCAGAGGATCAGCTGCCAGAAGACTATGAAAACTGGGACCGTGTCTCGATGGGCGGGCGCCTGATCACACCGGGTCTGGTCGACTGTCACACCCATATCGTCTTTGGCGGCAACCGGGCGCTGGAGTTTGAAATGCGCCTAAATGGGGCCTCTTATGAAGAGGTCGCACGCGCTGGGGGTGGCATCGTTTCGACCGTTTCAGCCACCCGCGAGGCGTCGCTGGAGCAGCTGGTACAGGGCGCGCTTCCGCGTCTGAATACGCTGATTGCTGAGGGTGTCACGGTGGTGGAGGTGAAATCCGGCTACGGGCTGGACCTGACCACCGAACTCAATATGCTGCGCGCCGCCCGCCGTCTGGGCGAACTGCGGGATGTGACGGTGAAAACCACCTTCCTCGGTGCCCATGCCACCCCGGGCGAGTACAAGGGCCGCGATGACGACTACATCGATCAGGTCTGCATCCCCGCCCTGCGCGCCGCCCATGCGGAGGGGCTGGTGGATGCGGTTGACGGCTTCTGCGAAAACATCGCGTTTTCTCCTGCGCAGATCGAACGCGTGTTCAAGGTCGCGCAGGAGCTGGGGCTGCCGGTAAAATTGCACGCCGAACAACTGAGCCATCAGGGCGGCACCGCGCTGGCCGCGCGCTACGGCGCGTTGTCAGTCGATCACGTGGAATACGCCACCGAGGACGATGCCAAGGCGATGGCCGCCGCGGGCTCCGTCGCGGTGATCCTGCCGGGCGCGTTCTATACCATCCGCGAAACCCAAGCGCCGCCGATTGAACATTTCCGCACCCACGGCGTGCCGATGGCGCTGGCGACCGACTGCAACCCCGGCTCCTCGCCGCTGACCTCGCTCCTGCTGACGATGAACATGGGCTGCACCCTGTTCCGGATGACCCCGGAGGAGGCGCTGGCAGGCGTCACCCGCAACGCCGCCCGCGCGCTGGGGCTCACGGATCGCGGCCAGATTACCGCTGGTATGCGCGCCGATCTGGCGGTCTGGGACGTGGAGACGCCCGCAGAGCTGGCCTACCGCATCGGCTTCAACCCGCTTTACACCCGTATCTATGAGGGCACCCTATGATCGAGATGATTCAGATGGTTCCGGGCACAGTGACCCTGGCCACGCTGGAAGATATCTACCGCAACCTGACCCCGGCCAAGCTGGATGCCTCCGCCCGCGAACCGGTGGAGGCTGCCGCGAAAATGGTGGCAGACGCCGCAGCGGGGGAGGAGGCCGTCTATGGCATCAACACCGGTTTCGGCAAGCTCGCCTCGACCAAGATCGCACCGGCCGATACCGCCACCCTGCAGCGCAACCTGATCCTCAGCCATTGCTGCGGGGTAGGGGAGGCGCTGCCGGAGGACAAGACCCGGCTGATGATGACGCTGAAACTGCTGTCCATGGGCCGTGGTGCGTCTGGCGTGCGCTGGCTGGTGATCGAGCAGATCGAGCAGATGCTGGAACGCGGCGTGGTGCCGGTGATCCCGTCGCAGGGCTCCGTCGGCGCCTCCGGCGACCTGGCCCCGCTGGCGCATATGGCGGCGGCGATGATCGGGGCAGGGGAGGCCACATTTGAGGGCACCCGCATGTCCAGCGCGGAAGCGCTGAAAAAGGCCAGGTTAGAGCCTATTGTGCTCGGCCCCAAGGAAGGCCTGGGGCTGATCAACGGCACCCAGTTCTCCACCGCCTGCGCGCTGGCCGGGCTGTTTGACGCCTGGCGCATGGCTGAGGCCTCGATGGCGATTGCATCACTGACCACCGACGCCATCATGGGCTCCACCGCGCCGCTGGTGGCCGACATTCACACCCTGCGCGGCCATGCCGGGCAGATCGACGTGGCCCGCGAAATGCGCGCGATCATGGACGGATCGGAAATCCGCGAAAGCCACCGCGAGGATGACACCCGGGTGCAGGATCCCTATTGCATCCGCTGCCAGCCGCAGGTGGTGGGCGCGGCGCTGGACGTGCTGCGGATGGCCGCCAAGACGCTGGAGATCGAAGCCAACGCGGTCACCGACAACCCGCTGGTTCTGGTGAATGAGGGGCGGATCGTTTCGGGCGGCAACTTCCATGCGGAATACGTGGGCTTTGCGGCTGACCAGATCGCGCTGGCGGTGGCGGAAATCGGCGCCATCGCGCAGCGCCGGGTGGCCTTGATGGTGGACCCGACGCTGAGCCACGACCTGCCGCCGTTCCTGACGCCGGACCCGGGTCTCAACTCCGGCTTCATGATTGCCGAAGTGACCACCGCCGCGCTGATGAGCGAGAACAAGCACCTGGCCAACCCCTGCGTGACCGACTCGACGCCCACATCGGCCAACCAGGAGGACCACGTGTCGATGGCGGCCCATGGCGCGCTGCGTCTGGGACGGATGAACGCCAACCTGTCGGTGATCCTGGGCGTCGAAATGCTCTGTGCTGCGCAAGGGGTGGAGGCGCGTGCGCCGCTGCAGACCTCCGCACGGTTGCAGGACGTGCTGGCGATGCTGCGGGCCGATATCCCCGCGCTGGCAGAGGACCGCTATCTGGCGCCGGATATTGAATCCGCCAGCGCCATGGTCCGCGCAGGCCGGGTTGCTGAGGCCGCTGGCGTGAAGGTGGCGGCATGATCGACGTGACCCAAGGCAGCTCGCCGCTGGTACTAGGCTTGCCCCACACCGGCACCGATGTGCCAGCGGAAATCTGGGAGTGTCTGAACGAGACGGGCAAGGCGCTAGCGGACACAGACTGGCATATCCATGACCTCTATTCCGGGCTGGCAGAGGACATCACAACCGTCCGTACGCCAAGCCACCGCTATGTGATCGACGTGAACCGCGATCCGGGTGGTATCAGTCTCTATCCCTGGCAAAACACCACCACTCTGGTGCCGCTCACGGATTTTGACGGGCTGCCGATCTGGCGCGAGGGCAAGGCGCCGGGTGAGGCGGAAATCGCGCGCCGCCGCGATGCCTACCACGCCCCCTATCACGCGGCGCTGATGGCGGAGCTGGAGCGGGTGAAGGCGAGCCACGATTTTGCGATCCTTTATGACTGCCACTCGATCCGCGGCGACATCCCGTTCCTGTTCGAGGGCCGCCTGCCGGATTTCAACGTGGGCTCCAACATGGGACAGACCTGCGACCCTGAAATCGAGGCGCTGACCGTGGCCCATTGCGTGGCGGCGGAGGGTTATACCTCCACCCTCAACGGGCGCTTCAAAGGCGGCTGGACCACCCGCCATTACGGGCGGCCCGCGGACGGGCTGCACGCGATCCAGATGGAACTGGCGCAGGCCACATACTGCCAAGAAAGCCCGCCCTGGACCTATCTGCCGGAGCGCGCGGAACAGCTGCGCGCCCATCTCACCCGAATTCTGACTGATCTCAAAAACTGGAGGCCCTCGGCATGAGCGATCCCCGCAAGAACACCCGCGACATCTTCCCGCCCACCGGCCCGGAAATCACCGCCAAGTCCTGGATGACCGAGGCGCCGATGCGGATGATGATGAACAACCTGCACCCCGACGTCGCCGAAAACCCGCATGAGCTGGTGGTTTACGGCGGCATCGGCCGCGCCGCGCGCACCTGGAAGGATTTCGACCTGATCGTCGAGACCCTGAAGAACCTGGAAGAAGACCAGACCCTGATGGTGCAGTCTGGCAAGCCGGTTGGCGTGTTCCAGACCCACAAGGATGCGCCGCGGGTGCTGATCGCCAACTCCAACCTGGTGCCGCATTGGGCCAATTGGGACCACTTCAACGAGCTCGATAAGAAGGGCCTGATGATGTACGGCCAGATGACCGCTGGTTCGTGGATCTATATCGGCACGCAAGGGATCGTGCAGGGCACCTATGAAACCTTTGCCGAGGCCGGCCGCCAGCATTATGGCGGCGACCTCAAGGGCAAATGGATCCTGACCGGCGGCCTGGGCGGCATGGGCGGCGCGCAGCCGCTGGCAGCCGTGTTTGCCGGTGCCTGCTGCCTGGCGGTGGAGTGCAACCCCGACAGCATCGACTTCCGCCTGCGCACCAAATACCTGGACGAGAAGGCCGAAACCCTGGACGAAGCGCTGGAGATGATCGAGCGCTGGACCGCGGCGGGCGAAGCGAAATCCGTGGGCCTTCTGGGCAACGCGGCAGAGATCTTCCCCGAACTGGTCGAGCGCGCCAAGGCGGGCGGCATCCGCCCCGATATCGTGACCGACCAGACCTCTGCCCATGACCCGGTCAACGGCTACCTGCCGCTGGGCTGGACCATGGGCGAGTGGAAGGAGCGCCGGGTATCGGAGCCGAAAGCGGTGGAAATGGCCGCCCGTGCCAGCATGCGCGTGCAGGTGAAGGCGATGTGCGATTTCCACGCGATGGGCGTGCCGACGGTGGATTACGGCAACAACATCCGCCAGATGGCGCTGGAGGAGGGGCTGGAGAACGCCTTTGACTTCCCCGGCTTCGTGCCCGCCTACATCCGCCCGCTGTTCTGCAAGGGCATCGGCCCGTTCCGCTGGTGCGCGCTGTCGGGCGATCCGGAGGACATCCGCAAGACAGACGCCAAGATGAAGGAGCTGTTCCCGGAGAACGAGGGCCTGCACCGCTGGCTCGATATGGCGCAGGAACGCATCGCGTTCCAGGGGCTGCCGGCGCGGATCTGCTGGATCGGCCTCGGCGACCGCCACAAGGCGGGCCTTGCCTTCAACGAGATGGTCCGCAACGGCGAGCTGAAGGCGCCGGTGGTCATTGGCCGCGACCATCTGGATTCGGGTTCCGTGGCCTCCCCGAACCGCGAGACCGAGGCGATGATGGACGGCTCCGACGCGGTGTCCGACTGGCCGCTCTTGAACGCTCTGTTGAACACCGCCTCCGGCGCCACCTGGGTGTCGCTGCACCACGGCGGCGGCGTTGGCATGGGCTTCTCGCAGCATTCCGGCGTGGTGATCTGCTGCGACGGCACCGAGGACGCCGACCGCCGCATCGGCCGCGTGCTGTGGAACGACCCGGCCACCGGCGTCATGCGCCATGCGGATGCAGGCTATGACATTGCCAAGGACTGCGCGCGCGAACACG
This sequence comes from Phaeobacter sp. JH20_37, assembly GCF_048056015.1. Taxonomy (NCBI): domain Bacteria; kingdom Pseudomonadati; phylum Pseudomonadota; class Alphaproteobacteria; order Rhodobacterales; family Roseobacteraceae; genus Phaeobacter; species Phaeobacter sp. JH20_37. Next base: position 36,303 of record NZ_JAYMWW010000015.1, read on the forward strand.
GGCTGAACCTGCCCGGTATCCTCTAACGCCAATGGGGCTCTGCCCCTCGGCCTAACGGCCTCACCCCGGAGTATTTGGAGAAAAGTGACAGCTCGGCCTACCTGTCATCTTTCCAAAAATACTCTGGGATCCGAGCCAAGGCCCCGGCGATTAGCACAAATAAAAACGCGCCCTGTGGGGCGCGTTCCATGAGCTCGAACTGCAGGGATGGGATCAGTCGCGCAGCAGCTCGTTGATCCCGGTCTTGGATCGGGTTCTTTCGTCTACGCGTTTCACGATCACTGCACAGTAGAGGTTGACGCCATTTTTTGAGGGCATGGAGCCCGCGACCACCACCGAATAAGGCGGCACTTCGCCATACATGACTTCACCGGTCTCGCGGTCCACGATCTTGGTTGATTGGCCGATGAACACACCCATTCCAAGGACAGATCCTTCACGCACGATGCAGCCTTCAACCACTTCGGAGCGCGCGCCAATAAAGCAATTGTCTTCAATGATGGTCGGGCCTGCCTGCATCGGCTCCAAGACACCGCCAATACCGACACCACCGGAAAGATGAACATTCTTGCCGATCTGAGCGCAGGAGCCAACGGTTGCCCAAGTGTCGACCATCGTGCCTTCGTCGACATAGGCACCAAGGTTCACGAAGGATGGCATCAGGACCACGCCGGGGGCGATATAGGCCGATTTGCGAACAACGCAGTTGGGAACGGCCCGGAATCCCGCCTCTTTCCATTCGGATGCGCGCCACCCTTTGAACTTGCTATCGACCTTGTCCCACCACCCAGAACCCTGGGGGCCGCCGGATTGCTCTTCCATATCCTTGATGCGGAAGCCCAGAAGAACGGCTTTCTTGGCCCATTGATTGACATGCCAATCCCCGTTGTCCTGGCGCTCGGCCACGCGCAGTTTACCCGAATCCAGGGCGTTCAACGTGTCTTCGATAGCCTCGCGCTGCTCACCTGTGGTGGCGGATGTGATGGTGTCACGGGCCTCCCAAGCGGCCTCGATTGCGGTTTCCAGCTGGGCGTTGGACATCTGGGGTTTCTCCGGCGTGTGGTTGGTTTCGCCGCTACATAACCTCATTTTACTCCGGGGTCATGTGCGGATTGCGTCAATATCCCCACCCGCAGCGGCCAATCGTGGCGGCAGCGGCGTGGTTCTAGCGGACCCGCCGCAGATGGCGGCGTAGAATATCGCAGGCGGTGGTTACATCCCGACGTCGCATGGCCTGCACGATCAGCGCATGATCGGTGTCGACACGTTGGCTCCAGCGGTGTTTCCAATTGGCAAAAAGATGACGAGCCGAGGCAATATGCAGGTCGTCAATTGTCGCCAACAAACGCGGCATTGCACAGGGCGACAAGATGACCCGGTGAAAGGCGCGGTTCTTTTGCTCCCAATCGGCCATGTCTGTTGCGGCATCGCAGGCGAGTCTTGCGGCGTCTGCCGCTTCCAGCTCCGAGGGTCCCAGATGGGCAAAGGCGTTTTGCAAGGCCAGCAGCTCGAGCGAGACGCGCATTTCGATGACTTCGCGTATTTCCGAAGGGTCCAATGCTGTCACCCGCATGCCACGCCGTGGAATCGACTGGGCAAGTCCGTGCGCCTCCAGTCGCAACAGGGCCTCGCGCACCGGAACGTGGCTGGCGTTGAACTCGCGTGCAATATGGTCCTGACGCAGCTTTTCGCCGGCAGGCAGAGCGCCGGTCACGATCCGTTCGCTCAGCGCGTGGTAAATTCGGTCGGAGATCGTAGCGCTCATGCAGCGTCGCTCCGACGTCGGGGCTCGATCACAGATCCCGGCCCAGCGCTATGCAGGATCATGAGGTGCCTCCAACTGGATCATTGGCGATATTGCCACCGCAGAGCAGCACCGCAACCCGCTCACCTGCTGCCGGCTGGTAGATGCCGCTGGTCAGAGCAGCCAATGCGGTTGCCCCTGCCGGCTCCACCAGCAGGCGGCGTTCCTGCCACAGCGCCGTCTGGGCCGCGGTGATTGCATCGTCGGGCACCGTCACCGAGGTCACCGCATGTGATTGAGTCTCAGCCAGCTCGTAGCAGATATTGCCGATCCGCCGCGCGCCGAGAGCGTTTGCAGCCACGCCTGAAACCTCAACATCGACGGGCTTGCCTGCGGCAAGCGCGCTATTTAAGGCCGAACTGGTTTCCGGCTCAACCGCCACGATCTTCTTCGATCCGCCGTACCAGGCCATGGCGCCCGCTATCAGCCCGCCTCCGCCCACCGCAATCAATAGCGTGTCAGCCACGAGCCCCTGTGCGTCCCATTCCGCAAAGCAGGTACCCTGCCCGATAACCGTTGCCGGTGCGTCATAGGCATGGACCTGCATTGCACCAGTCCGCTGCTCGTAGGCCTGCGCTTTCTCAAGGGCATTGGCATAGGCGCCCGGAACAACCTCGAGATCCGCGCCGCAGGCTCTGATCAATGCGATCTTTGCCGGGCCAGCCATTTCCGGAACATATACACGCGCGCGAAAGCCGAGCCTCTTGGCAGCGTAGGCGACCGCCGCGCCATGATTGCCGCCGGATGCAGCCACCAGCCCAGCCTCCGGCACCGATCCGCCCAAAAGCGTGTTGAAGGCACCACGCGCCTTGAAGCTGCCGGTGTGCTGCATATGCTCCAGCTTCATCATGATCGGATGGTCGAAGCCGAAGCCGACGGTTTCCAATATCGGTGTGCGCTGAATATAAGGGCGGATCCGCGTTTCAGCGGCGCCAATATCTTGTGTCCAATGCATGAGCAGTCCTCTTGTCCCGTCGGCGCGCTGACCGTAAGCCCTGTGCCAGCTTGTGCAAGCCCTCCTTGCATCTTCGATGGGCTTCACCCCGGATCACCTTCATATCAAGGCGATGGATCCGGGCTAGCGTCACGCCCGCCAAAGCGGTAGAAATAGAACTCCGTATTTTTTGAAATAACATAGCAGGTTTGCAATGAATGACGATCGCCATAGCCGATTCCGGGATGCACATTCTGACAGGGATCGCGCCGAGCATATGCCATCGACACCGCAGACCGAATCTCCGGCATACCGGCTGGCCTTTGCAGACGAAGATTTTCTCTGTCGCGAGGAGCTGCGCCCGGTTCGGTTGCAGCTTGAGCTGCTGAAACCGCAGTTGATGCTGGATGAGCATGGTATCGAAAGCACCATCGTCATGTTCGGCGGTGCACGTATCCCGGCGCCAAAAGACAAGGCGCAAGCGCGCACGCAGACGCTTCGGGACCTGTCCCATTTCTATGATGAAGCTCGCAAGTTCGCCAAGCTCATGACCGAGAAATCAATGACCACAGGTGGCAGGAAAGATGTCATCGTGACCGGCGGCGGACCTGGGGTGATGGAAGCAGGCAATCGCGGCGCAGTTGACGCCGGCGGCGCCTCTGTCGGGCTGAATATCGTGCTGCCCCATGAGCAGGCACCAAATGAATTCGTCACGCCGGAACTCTGCTTTAACTTCCACTATTTTGCAATCCGGAAGATGCATTTCCTGATGCGCGCCCGGGCCATTACCGTGTTTCCCGGCGGCTTTGGCACGCTGGACGAGATGTTCGAAAGCCTGACGCTGATCCAGACCGGCCGTATGGAACGCGTACCGTTCCTGCTGTTTGGCCGTGAGTTCTGGGAAAAAATCATCAACTGGGACGCTCTGGCGGATGCCGGAACCATCTCGGAGGAAGATCTTGACCTGTTCCGGTTCGTGGAAACCGCCGAGGAGGCGATTCACATCATCGACAATTGGGAGCCGGCACCGCCCCGTGACAGCTTGCCCGGTCGTAACGGCTGATCACCCAGGAATCCCCGTCGCGCCGCCAAGCGCGCGTGGCGGGGCCTGCCGAAGGGAACCGTCCCTTGAAAGGGATGGCTCAGGCGAATTCAGGCGGCAGAACACCCAGAGGCTTGCCGTGGGGCAGACGTGTCAGAACTTGCGCGCCTTCTATATCCTTGATCGCATAACCATAGCCACGCAGGCGAAACTTCCATTCACGCGGGCTCAACGCCTTGCCACGTTCCTCGCGAACCAGATCCAATACGGTGGGCTCAATCGGCGCAGCGGCCGCTGTATGACTTGCCATGATCTCTTTCCCTTCCATCGACTGTCTACAATCTGGAAACTGTTCTGTTGGAATGGCGGAAATGTACCCGGATTGTGGAAATTTCTGGGCAGCACCGCTATTCTTGATGCGCGCAGCAGTAAATACGCGCCGACAACGCAAGATCAGACCAGCTGGCGACGATGCAATCGATGACCGCTCCTGTTCCCCGGTCGCGACAGTTCTCAATCATCAGAATCGGTCAAATTTAATGCTATTGTTCACAATGTGAGGCTTTGGCGCCGAAACGCCATTTTTCGCAGCCCCGAGGAGCGACATCCGAGAGGGAGCCAGGGCGATCAGGTTAAGCCTCTGAATAAACAGAAATATCAAGCGCATCACAGAACTGAAACTTGGGGTACCGACCGGCCCAGTTCGTGCCCTTTCTATCTGTAGCGGCGTCGAGCGCCCCAAAAATTCCCCAAGAATCGGCCCATCAGCGCCACATTCATTGACCAGATTGACGACAACCCAAGTGGAGTTGTCGCATGCCCCGAGTTTCGGATTATTCAGCCCTTCTATACTACCTCGACGGCGACCACTTCCGTTGGAATGCCCCGGCGGATCTGGGAACGCAGGCCATCATCACCTACAGCTTTACCGAAACAGGTAGCCTCGCGGATCCGGCTGAGAGCGACCCCTATGGCGCGACCGAATATTGGGCCTTTGATGACGATCAACGCGATCTGTTTCGCGAAAGCCTGTCTCAATACGAAGATATTTCGGGGGTGCGTTTCATCGAAGTCGAAGGCCGAGGCATGATCAATGCCTTTGGCTCAACCGGTAGCACGGCGGGCGGCTGGGCCAATATTGCGATGTCCGGGGATGGCTTCACCGGTCGCGGTGACCTGACCATCGACACAGCCATCATGACCAAGGGTACCTATGGTTATGTTACGCTTTTGCATGAGGTCGGCCATGCCCTTGGCCTGCAGCATTCGCATGATGGCGGGCTGACGCTGGACCACCACGCCGACACGCCTGAAAACACGGTAATGACATACAATCACAGCCCTACATATGTAACGGAGCTGGGTTCGTTCGACATTCAGGCGATGCAGCACGTTTATGGAAGCAGCGACAGCTTCGCAGGTTGGCAGATCCTCGGCGGTGGCAGTGATCCCATTATCATCCGAAGCACAAACGCGGCGGAAACGGTGATCGGCACCGACCAGAACACCACGATCAACGCCAGAGGTGGTAATGACCATGTTCAGGGGCGCGAGGCAGATGATACCCTGCGCGGTGCCGGTGGTAGCGATACTATAATCGGGGGCTTGGGCGAAGACCGGCTGTTCGGCGGCAGTGGTGCAGATCTCTTGATAGGCGGCACCACTGATGATGCCTATTCCGGCGGTAGCGATAGCGACATCCTCCACGGCAAGCGTGGGCACGACCTGCTCCATGGCGGATCCGGCGACGATCAACTGCTGGGCGGGGTCGGGCGTGACACGCTGGTCGGCGGCGATGGCAGCGATACGCTGACCGGCGGCTCCGGTGCGGATACTTTTGTCTTTGATCAGGCAGATGCCTATGACGTCAACCGGATCACCGACTTTGGCCGTGGCGCAGATGTGATTGACGTGTCTGGCCTCTGGATCGGCAGTCTCGACCAGCTCGACATCGTCGAAGATAACGGCAGCACCACCATCTCCTATTCCAATTGGTTCGAAGTGGAATTGACCAACTACACCGACACCCTCACGGGAGCGGATTTCATATTCAGTTGAGGCAGCCGGGGACCTGCCTGGAGGTCGAGGTCAGGGGTTTAGCCCCGCCTCGGCCTCAATCTGTTTACGGCTCTTGCGCGCACGCTCGGTAGCCGATTTCAACTGACCACAGGCCGCCAGAATGTCCTCACCCCGTGGTGTACGGATCGGAGAGGCATAGCCGGCCTGATAAATGATGTTGGCAAAGGCGTGAATCCGGTTGTTTGACGAACGCGTATAGGGCGAACCTGGCCATTCATTGAACGGGATCAGATTGACCTTCGCCGGGATCCCATCAATCAGCTCAACCAGACGATGGGCGTCTTCGTCGCTGTCATTCACGCCGTTCAACATCACATATTCAAAAGTGATCCGCTCCGAATTGGTCAGGCGCGGATAGGCGCGGAGCGCGTCCAGAAGTGCTTCGATATTCCAGCGTTTGTTGATCGGTACCAGTTTGTCGCGCACCTCATCGGTGGTCGCATGAAAGGACACAGCCAGCAGGCAGCCGATTTCCTCGGCCGTGCGCGCGATTTCTGGCACCACACCGGAAGTTGACAGGGTAATGCGACGCCGCGACAGGCTGATCCCCTCGGGGTCCATCGCGATCTTCATCGCGTCGCGCACGTTGTCAAAGTTGTAGAGCGGCTCTCCCATCCCCATCAGCACGATATTCGACAGCAAGCGTGTCTCATCCTTGGGCGCACCGGGAACTGGCCATTCGTCCAGATCGTCACGCGCCATCATGATTTGGCCAACGATCTCGGCCGCCGTCAGGTTACGGACCAGTTTTTGCGTGCCGGTATGGCAGAACGAACAGGTCAGGGTGCAGCCCACCTGCGAGGAAATACACAGTGTACCGCGCCCTTCCTCAGGGATGTAGACCACCTCGACCTCATGGCCGCCAGCGATACGCACCAGATACTTGCGCGTGCCATCGGTAGAGACCTGTTTGCTCACCACCTCAGGAATCGCGATTTCAAAATGCTCGTCCAGCTGCGCGCGATAAGCCTTTGCGAGATTCGTCATCTCCGCAAAGTCGCGCTTGCCCCATTGATAGATCCACTGCCAGATCTGCCCGACCCGCATTTTGGCCTGCTTTTCCGACGTACCATGTGCGATCAGTGTTTCCCGCAACTGGTCGCGGGTCAGACCTACTAGATTGATCTTGCCGCCCTCAGGCATCTTGCGAGGCAGGGTCAGGACGTCCTGGGTGATCGGCGCATTGGCGGTCATGGCAAAAAGACTCGGTCTGTTTGGGTGGATGCGGCTCTATATAGGATTCTTGCCAAAGATCAAAAGGAATCCTCCCGATTTTCCTTCGGCACTCTCTTACCGGGCGTAATCCATCAGCGCGTCGACCCGATCCCGTGTCAGGCCAATACGACAGGATAGAACCGCGATACCGGTTCCCGAACCGCCGGCAAAGGTCTCCCCGACAAACGCGCAATGATCGTCACGGAATGTCTCCCAGGATGCCTGCCCCGCCTCCAGTGCAGGGATTGCGGCAGGTCGTCCGGTGGTATCATCAAGTTCGGCCATCGTATTGCGGGCATAATCAAACGCCTGTGAAAGAGCCATATTGGCGCGGTTTTCATCCGCCTCAAGGCAGCTGCGCAGGTCAACCTGAGAAACAGCACCGCTGCATTCCATTGCAGGATCCGCCAGAACCGGCAACGGCAATGCCAGGGCGAGTGTGACGATGTGGCGCCGCATGATGTGGAACTCCTAGGGTGTCATGACAGATGTTATCGGGCCGGGCAAAACACCTCCGACCCGTTCGACAGCTCAAAACCCGGATGCAGGCCGGGTCTCCTCGCACGTGCGCGACGCTCTGGGGGCGACCGCCGAGCGCAATCAGTTACAGCGTTTTTCGGCGTCCTCGACCGCGGCGGTAAAGCCAAGGAGCGAGAACGTGTCCTTGGTCTGTGTCCCACGTGCGGACCGGGCTGTCAGAACAGCCTGCGCGCCACGTTTCATCGCGGTGATGATCTTGGCGTCATCCGCAGCCGTTGCAGGCCAGGCCCACTCACCCTCTGTGAACAGCTCAAATTCGGTATCGCCCACTGCGAGATTCACGGTTGAGCCCGGCGCAAAGGGATAGCCGCCGGTGAAAGTCACCTGCCCCTTGTCGCCGGTTTCTGGCCGATAGAAAACGAACAGTTGGATCTTGCCACGACGCACGGCTTTCACGCGGCCGTCACGGGTGTTTACGGTCTCTTTCGGAGCGGAGACACCCCAGCATTCCTTGGGACTTTCGCCTTGAAACACGCTCCAGTCGACATTGCTCGCGACGCGATTGTCAGATTCTGCCTGCTGTGCGGATGCGCTGGTGGCCATTGCGGCCAGACACAGGCCCGCGACGCAGCGGACGAGTTTTGATGCCATTTTTCCCAACTCCAAAGACTGTCGTTACCTCAAATAAGCCAGGGTACATGCGGCGTTACCTTCGCCGTCTGGTCCCGATCCCCTCGCTTGTGTACTCATACACACTATCGTAACTATCGCCACGTGTGAAAGCCCGTTTTGGCGGGAAATTGCCAACAGGAAAGGCGTTTTGTGATGACCAAACCCGTACCGATGACTGAAGTGTGGCGCGGTCCGCTCTTGGAAAGCCTGCATCTGGGCCATGCCGTTGTCTGTAACGCCAAGGGAGAGATCGTGCGCAGCTGGGGCGATCCCGACGCGATTATTTACCCGCGCAGTTCCGCCAAGATGATCCAGGCGCTGCCTCTGATCACATCGGGCGCAGCGGCAAAATACGGGCTGACCTCTGAGCAGCTCGCCCTCGCCTGTGCTTCGCACAATGGCGCCGAGATCCACACCAGCCGCGTCAACGCCTGGCTGGATCAGCTGTCGATGACCGATCATGATTTCCGCTGTGGCCCGCAGCTGCCAGACGATATTCCGGCGCGAAACGCGCTGATCAAAACCGATACAAGCCCGTGTCAGGTTCACAATAACTGCTCCGGCAAGCATGCAGGCTTTCTGACGCTGTCCCAGCACCTGGGGGCCGGACCCGAATATGTAGAGATTGACCATCCGGTACAGCAGGCCTGCCGCAGCGCCTTTGAGCAGGTGACCGACGAATCCAGCCCTGGCTATGGCATTGACGGGTGTTCAGCGCCGAATTTCGCAACCTCCGTGAAGGGTCTGGCACGGGCGATGGCCTGGTTTGCCTCCGCCTCTGACCGTTCGGACCGCGATGCCGATGCCGCGCAGCAGCTGGTGGCCGCGATGACAGCGCATCCCGAACTGGTCGCTGGCGAAACCCGCGCCTGCACCAACCTTATGCGTGCGATGGGTGGCAAGGTCGCGATCAAAACCGGCGCTGAAGCCGTCTTCATCGCCATCCTGCCCGAACAGAAACTGGGTGTGGCGCTGAAGATCACCGACGGTGCCACCCGCGCCAGCGAATGCGCAATTGCAAGTATTCTGGTGGGGCTGGGCGTTCTGGATGCCGACCATCCGGCAACACTGAAATATCGCAACGCCCCCCTGATCAATCGCCGAGGCATCGACTGTGGTTCGATCCGGCCCTCAGCTGAAATGCAGTTCTGACCAAAGATTGCCCCGGCACGCAGAACGCGGACCGGGGCAATCAAAAGGCGTGTTCCAAGACAGCTATATGTGGTCACATTTCGATGATTTCGGCGACCTCAACAGAACCATCACCGCTGGTCACCATCGGGCAGCCATTGGCCATTTTACAGGCGGCATCTATGTCGACCGCTTCGACCACGGAATAGCCGGAGAGCGGATTGGCACCACCGTTGTCCGCGACGCCAGACTTCTGAACCGTCTTTGACATGCCGACAGGATTCCCCGGCACGACAAGCGCGTCTCCCATCCCGCCCATCCAGGTTTTCCAGGCATCCATGACCTTGGCGCCCTCTTCCGGTGTCTCCGGTGTCTTGCCGCCGTGATATGCAAAAATGAACTGTGGCATTGGGTACTCCTCCCCTGTTTAGGTCTTGGTTAAAACAGCTTCTCATTGTCGCAAGCCCGCAATCACGGGAGCTTGGACACCAGTTTTCGCAGAGACGATTCCCATCCGACCCGGTGGTTTTCGGCCATCTCCGAGCTGTCCAGATCCCGATGATCAACAATCAGCCGAGCACCCGTCTCAATAGCTTCAACGGTGAGGGTGACATGGCTTTCGTGCCCGCGCGCGCCTGCTTCGTCGTGCCACGCCCAGGTAAATCCGATCGACTGCGGCGGACGCACATGGGTGACCACACCTGAGACATGATAACGGTCTCCATCGGCATTCATCATGACCGTGGACCACGGCCCCTCCTGATGGAAATTCAGCGTATGCTCAGGCACGGTCAGCCCCTCTGGTCCCCACCATTGCAGGAGCTTCTCGGTATCGCTGATCCAGGCAAACAGCCGGTCCGGCGACACCTGGAATTCGCGTTCCAAGCGCAAATCCGTCATTCCATTTCCTCCCTTAGTGCTGCTTCCAGCCGATCGAGGCTGCTTTGCCAGAACGATTGCCGCGACAGGGTCCAGTCTGCGATCAGCTTCAGTCCCTCAGGCCGCGCTGAATACAATCGGCGTGTCCCATCGGCGCGCTGCGCCACCAATCCAGCCTCACGCAATACCTTGAGATGGCGCGAGATCGCCGGCGCAGTGATGCCCGATCCCCGCACCAGATCGCCGGCTGGCAGTTCTCCGTGTTCCATCAGCTGTTCGATGATGGCCATACGCGTGCCGTCAGAGAGGGCGGAGAATGATTTGAGTAATGGAGTCATACCCAATATTAACACATGGGTTAATTAATGGATAGGTTAAATTTTATCGCAGCAGTGTTGTGATCCGTCTTGCCGCGTTGACGCCGACGTCCAGAAGATCACAGCATGTCCCACAGCAGCCGCAGCGCCAGAACAACTGAGGTCAGAACCAGCAATGGCTTGATCATGCGAGCGCCCTGCTTCTGCGCCAACCCGGCACCGACCCGGGCACCGGCGATCTGCGCGATACCCATCGCCAATCCAACGCCCCACCATGGCGTCGCAACAAAAGCAAAGGCCAGCAGTGCTCCGGCATTGGACGCGAAATTCAGTAGTTTCGTATGTGCCGTCGCACGCAGGATGCCAAGCCCGGCCAGAGACACAAAACCAAGCATGTAGAAGCTGCCAGCACCCGGCCCCAGCAACCCGTCGTAGAAACCGCAGAGCGGCACGATGATGGCAGCAAATATCGCTGGCGACAGGCGCCGCGCCCGATCGCTGTCATCAAGCCCCTTCTTGGTGGCAAAGAACACGGCAATTCCGATCAGCAACAGCGGTAGGATCCACCGGATCCACGTCGTCGGCAGCACCGAAATCAACAGCGCGCCGCAGATTGACGCAATACCTGCAATCAGCGCAGATCCAGCCTGCCCGCGCAAATCGACGTGACCGCCGCGCGCATAGCTGAGGGCAGCGGTGGCCGCCCCGAACAATCCCTGAATCTTGTTGGTGGCAAGGGCGGTGATTGGGTTGGCCCCAGCCAAGAGCAAAACTGGCACCGTGATCAACCCGCCGCCACCGGCTATTGCATCAATGAACCCAGCCGCAAACCCTGCTGCAAGCAACAGCAGCAGGACTTCAAACCCTACCTCGAACATAATGTCAGCCTTTGAAATCGCTCAGGGCATAGCCCTGAATATAAAGAAGCGCCGTCAGGTCACCGTGGTTGATACGAATGTCGCATTCTGCGGCAACCGATGGTTTGGCATGGAGTGCTACACCTGCACCGGCGCGCCCCAACATGCCAAGATCATTCGCACCATCGCCAACCGCCATGACATCCGCCTCGGTCAATCCCAGACGCGCAGTGATCTGCTCTAGCGCGTCGACCTTGGCGGCCCGCCCTAGGATCGGCATACCGACCTCACCGCTGAGGACGCCATCCGCCACAAGCAGCGTGTTTGCCCGGTTCTCATCAAACCCCAACCGATCCGAAACGCATTCGGTAAAGGCGGTAAAACCACCAGACACCAGGGCGGCATAGGCTCCATCGGCTTTCATCGTTGCCAGCAGCGTGGGGCCGCCCGGCATCAGCGTGATACGGCGATCCAGAACCTGATCAATCACCGCGACGGGCAAACCTTTCAGCAGCGCGACACGCTCCCGCAGGGCACCGTCGAAATCCAGCTCACCGTTCATGGCCCGCGCCGTGATCTCCTTCACCTGCGCACCCACACCGGCCTCTTCGGCCAGTTCGTCAATGCACTCCTGCTGGATCATGGTGGAGTCCATATCCGCCAGCAGCATTTTCTTCCGGCGCCCCGCTGTCGGCTGGATCACCAGATCCACGCCGAGATCCTGCAGATCCGCCCAAACGTCCCAGTGATTATCCGGCCGCACCTGCAGAGAGAATTCAGCCGCAATATCCGGTGCCAGCCACTGCACATCACCTCCCCCCCAGGCATTGCGCAGCGATTCGGTTAGCGCGGGTGCAAGGCAGGGGGTTTGCGGATTGCAAAGCAGGGTGGCGACAAACATGGCAAGCTCCATCGGGCAAGGATGCGCCCGTCATACGCCCGCAAGCCATCCATCGCCAAGCCCCCGATTCCACCCTGCCCTCACAACTGTGCCGCAGGTGTCTCACATTGCCATCGCCCGCCGCCCAGCGTGCCATCTGTTTCCGAAAGGCGTCAGATTGCGTCGCTATTGATTCCGATATAGCCGCTATTTGTCATTTTCCCTGTTGCCCAGCCGGATTTCAGCCAGTAGCCCTATCAGCGGGACACCTCTCCCCAACGAGAGGCGCTTATCTGGAAGGATAGCATTATGGCTATTGAAGAACCGGCGTTGCACGCAACCGTGCACGAACCTACCGCGCGACCTGCCAATCCGCGTTTCTCCTCCGGCCCCTGTGCCAAACCCCCCGCATTTGATCTGACCAAGCTTGCTGGCGCTCCTCTGGGACGCAGCCACCGTGCCGCTGTCGGCAAGGACAAGCTGCTGGCCGCGATCGAAGGCACGCGCGAAATTCTCGGCGTACCGGCGGATTATAAGATCGGGATCGTTCCTGCTTCTGACACCGGTGCGGTCGAGATGGCAATGTGGAACCTGCTGGGTGCCCGCGGAACCGAAATGCTGGCCTGGGAGAGCTTTGGCGCAGGATGGGTGACCGATGTGGTGAAACAGCTGAAGCTGGACGCCACCGTCAAGACCGCTGACTATGGTGAGCTGGTTGATCTGGCCACAGTCGATTTCACCAAGGACGTCGTTTTCACCTGGAATGGCACCACCTCCGGTGTGCGCGTACCAAACGGCGACTGGATCCCCGCTGATCGCGAGGGCCTCACAATCTGTGACGCCACCTCCGCCGCCTTCGCGCAGGATCTGCCTTGGGACAAACTGGATGTGACAACCTTCTCCTGGCAGAAGGTGCTGGGCGGCGAAGCGGCGCACGGCATGATCATCCTCAGCCCCCGCGCGGTTGAACGACTGGAAAGCTACACTCCCGCCTGGCCTCTGCCGAAGATTTTCCGCCTGACCAAGGGCGGCAAGCTGATTGACGGTATTTTCAAAGGCGCGACCATCAACACTCCCTCGATGCTCGCCGTTGAGGATTATCTTCTCGCGCTAGACTGGGCGCGGTCCGTCGGCGGCCTTGACGGGCTAAAGGCCCGCGCAAACGCCAATGCACAGGCAATCTTCAATTTCTGCGCCGCCAAGCCATGGCTTGCGAATCTGGCAGCCGACCCTGCCACCCGCTCCAATACATCGGTTTGCCTGAAGTTCACCGATGCGCGCATTGCAGATGGTGCTGCCTTCGCCAAGGCTGTTGCCAAACGTCTCGAAGCCGAAGATGTCGCCTTGGACATAGGCGCCTATCGGGATGCCCCTGCCGGTCTGCGCATCTGGTGCGGCGGCACCGTCGAAACCTCTGATATCGAGGCCATGCTGCCCTGGCTTGAATGGGCGTTTGAGGCTGAAATCGCGGCTCAATCCGCCGCAGCCTGACCCCCAAGCGCCTGCCCCGCACCAGCTGGGCAGGCATCAGACGACTTGCCGCCGACACAGGCGTTTCACCCAGACATTCGGCCCGACCGGCCCCCGCATGAAGGACCCCACTCATGGCTCCCAAAGTTCTCATCTCCGACAAACTCTCTGAAGCTGCCGTTCAGATCTTTCGTGATCGCGGCATCGATGTTGATTTTCAGCCGGACCTTGGCAAAGACAAGGACAAGCTGGCCGCGATCATCGGCGATTACGACGGTCTCGCGATCCGCTCCGCGACGAAAGTCACCCAGAAAATCCTCGACAATGCCACCAATCTCAAGGTGATCGCACGCGCTGGCATCGGGACGGACAATATTGACAAGGATGCCGCCTCTCAGAAGGGCGTGATCGTGATGAACACGCCCTTTGGCAACATGATCACCACCGCGGAGCACGCCATCGCAATGATGTTCGCCGTCGCCCGGCAGATCCCCGAGGCCTCGGCCTCCACGCATGCCGGCAAATGGGAAAAATCCAAATTCATGGGCGTTGAGCTGACCAACAAGACCCTCGGCGTGATCGGGGCCGGCAACATCGGCGGTATCGTCTGCGACCGCGCCCGCGGCCTGAAGATGAAAGTGGTCGCCTATGATCCGTTTCTCAGCCAGGAGAAAGCTGACAAGATGGGTGTTGAGAAGGTTGACCTGGACGAGCTGCTCGCCCGCGCCGATTTCATCACCCTGCACGTGCCGCTGACCGACCAGACCCGGAATATCCTGTCCAAGGAGAACCTGGCCAAAACCAAGAAAGGCGTGCGTATCATCAACTGCGCCCGTGGCGGTCTGGTGGATGAAGCGGCGCTGGCGGAGCTGCTGACCTCAGGCCATGTCGCCGGTGCTGCTTTTGATGTCTTCTCCGAAGAACCGGCCATGACCAACCCGTTGTTTGGCCTGCCAAATGTAGTCTGTACCCCCCATCTCGGTGCAGCCACCAGCGAAGCCCAGGAAAACGTTGCCCTTCAGGTTGCCGAACAGATGTCGAATTACCTGCTCGACGGCGCGGTTGAGAACGCATTGAACATGCCTTCGATGACCGCCAAGGAGGCGCGCGTGATGGGCCCATGGGTCGCGCTTTCCGGGCATCTCGGTGGCTTCATCGGTCAGATGACGGATGAACCCATTCAGGCCATCAACATCCTCTATGATGGCGTGGCCGCCGAAATGAACCTAGCGGCACTGAACTGCTCGGTGGTCGCGGGCATCATGAAGAAGCTCAATCCCGATGTGAACATGGTCTCCGCGCCCGTGGTGGCCCGCGAACGTGGCATTCAGATTTCCACCACCAATCAGGACAAATCCGGCGCCTTCGACGGCTATATCAAGGTCACGGTTGTGACCAGCAAGCGTGAGCGTTCGGTGGCCGGGACGGTGTTCTCGGATGGCAAACCTCGTTTCATCCAGATCAAGGGCATCAATATCGACGCAGAGGTGGGCGCGCATATGCTCTATACCACCAACGAGGATGTGCCCGGGATCATCGGTACCCTCGGTCGCATTCTGGGCGATATGGGCGTGAATATCGCCAACTTCACGCTTGGCCGTTCGCAGGCCGGCGGTGAGGCGATCGCACTGCTCTACGTTGATGAACCGGTACCGGCTGCGGCTCGCGCGGCCTTGGCGGAAACCGAGTTTTTCAACCAGATCAAGCCGCTGCAGTTTGATGTCAGCTGATCCCTAGCCTATCAGAGATTTCAATGAATGCGCCGCCGAGCTATGAAGGCGGCGCATTTCTCGTTTGGCACCATGAATATCCCGCAGGAGAGTCCCATGACCGCCCCAATATATGCAATCGGCGATATCCACGGCCAGCTTGGGATGCTGGAAGAGGCTCTGGACCTGATCGAGGCAGATGGCGGGCGCGATGCGTCGGTGGTCTTCCTGGGCGACTTCATTGATCGCGGCCCCGACAGCCGGGGGGTGATCGATCACCTGATCACCGGGCAAAAGGACGGTCGCAACTGGATAACCCTATTGGGCAATCACGACCGCATGTTCGCCTGGTTCATGGAGGATACGCCGCGCCACGACCCGCATATGCTGGTGGGCTATCACTGGTTGCACGACCGTATCGGTGGTCTCGAAACGCTCGAAAGCTACGGAGTGACCTTCCCAGAGCGAACCCGTCTTGCCGACGTCCATGCCGAGGCGAGAGCCGCGGTCCCCGACAGCCATGTCGCCTTTCTGAAACGTTTGACGACCATGCATCAAACCAGCGATCTCGCTTTCGTCCACGCAGGAATCCGGCCTGGCGTTGCGCTGGAAAACCAGATCGAAAATGATCTGGTCTGGATACGCCAGTCCTTTCATCAGGAACGCGCCCCCCACCCCAAGCTTATCGTTCACGGTCACACTCCGGTGGAGCGCGCTACACATTATGGCAATCGCGTGAACCTCGACAGCGGCGCCGGTTTCGGCAAACCGCTCAGCACAGCCGTTTTCGAATCCGGCCTGGTCTGGTTGCTCACCAGCAAAGGCCGACAGGCCCTCACCCCATAAGCCCATCTTCTGGCTTCAAATATCCTGGGGGTGAGCGCCAGGGGCGCGAGGGGGCAAAGCCCCCTCTTCCCGACATCACGTCCAGTCCAGCACCACCTTGCCGCTGGAGCCGGATTTCATTGCCGCAAAGCCGTCGGCGAAATCATCGACGCCGAACCGGTGGGTGATGACCCGGCTCACATCCAGCCCGTTCTGTAGCATTGCGATCATCTTGTACCAGGTCTCGAACATCTCGCGCCCGTAGACGCCTTTGATGGTGATCGCCTTGAACACGATCCGTGACCAGTCGACCGGCGATTTGCCCGGCGGAATGCCCAGGAGTGCAATCTTGCCGCCCATTACCAGCGCCTCCACCATTTGGTCGAGTGCCGCCTGGCTGCCGGACATCTCCAGCCCAACGTCGAACCCCTGTTTCAACCCCAGCTCCCGCACCACGTCGTGCAGGTCTTCCTGTGCCACGTTCACCGCGCGCACGGTCGGCACCACATGTTCTGCCAGCGCCAGCCGGTCCGGGTTGATATCGGTGATCACCACATGCCGCGCGCCGGCATGTTTCGCCACCGCCGCCGCCATGATGCCGATGGGGCCCGCACCGGTAATCAGCACATCCTCCCCCAAGAGGTCAAAGCTCAGCGCGGTATGCACCGCATTCCCGAGCGGATCGAGAATGGCGCCGATCTCATCCGGGATGCCCTCCGGCAGCGGCACCACGTTAAAGGCCGGCAGCTTCAGATACTGCGCAAAGGCCCCCTGCTCGTTCACTCCGATGCCGCGGGTGCCCGGGTCCAGGTGAAACTTGCCGGCCCGGCTCTGGCGCGAGTCGGTCTTGATCAGATGTCCCTCGCCGGAGCAGCGCTGCCCCACCGTCAGATCGGTGACATTGCGGCCGATCTCGACAATCTCGCCCGCGAACTCATGGCCGGTGATCATCGGCACCGGCACGGTGTGCGCGGCCCATTCATCCCAGTTCCAGATGTGGATGTCGGTGCCGCAGATGCCGGTCTTCTTCACCTTGATCAGCACCTCGTCCGGGCCGATCTCGGGCACCGGCGCCTGCACCATCCACAGACCCTCCTGCGGATGGCTCTTTTCCAGCGCCTTCATCGTGTTCGGACGGCTCATGACAGGATCCCCAATTCCTTGCCCACCTTGCCAAAGGCGGCCAATGCACGGTCCAGCTCATCCCGTGTCAGCGCCGCATTCATCTGAGTGCGGATCCGCGCCTGGCCGCGCGGCACCACAGGGAAGAAGAAGCCGGAGACATAGACGCCCTCGTCAAACAGCCTTGCCGCCATGTCCTGCGCCAGCTGCGCCTCGCCCAGCATCACCGGGATGATCGGATGCTCACCCGGCAGCAGGTCAAAGCCCAGTTTCTCCAGCCCCGCGCGCCAGTATTTCGCATTCTCGAACAGCTGCGCCCGCAGCCCGTCCCCTTCCTCCACCAGCCGGATCGCTTCCAGCCCGGCAGCAACAATTGATGGCGGCAGCGAATTGGAGAACAGATAGGGCCGCGCCCGCTGCCGCAGCAGGTCGATCACTGGCTGCGGCCCGGCGATGTAACCGCCGATGGCCCCCCCAAGTGCTTTGCCCAATGTCCCGGTGACGATATCCACGTCCACTCCGAAATGCTCCGGCGTGCCGGCGCCTGTTGCGCCCATAAAGCCGGTGGCATGGCAGTCATCGACCATCACGATGGCATCGTATTTGTTCGCCAGCGCCCGGATCTCCGGCAGCTTCGCCAGATAACCGTCCATTGAGAACACGCCGTCGGTGGCGATCATGATATGCCGCGCGCCGTCCTCCCGGGCCTGTTTCAGCCAGGCCTCCAGATCGTTCATATCGCTGTTCAGGTAGCGGTAGCGCTTGGCCTTGCACAGCCGGATACCGTCGATGATCGAGGCATGGTTCAGGCTGTCGGAAATGATCGCATCCTCCGGCCCCAAGAGCGGCTCGAACAGCCCGCCATTGGCGTCGAAACAGGCAGCAAACAGGATTGCATCATCTTTCCCGAGGAACTTCGCAAGCCGCTGCTCCAGCTCCCGGTGAATGTCCTGGGTGCCGCAGATGAAGCGGACAGAAGCCATGCCGAACCCTTTGTCATCCATTGCGCCGCGCGCAGCAGCGATGAGGTCGGGGTGATCTGCAAGGCCAAGGTAATTGTTGGCACACAGGTTGATGACCGCCGCATCCCCAACCCTGATCTCGCCCCCCTGAGGGGAGGTGATCATTCGTTCCCGCTTGTAAAGACCATCAGCTTTGATCTCTTCCAGGGTCTTGGAGATGTCGGTCAGAAAATCAGTAGACATGCGGAAACTCCTTCTCGTTCGAGTCGGAGTTCTAGCATAGCGGAAAAATTTCCGGAATAGGGGATTTCAAGATAGTGGACAAAAATCCGTCAAAATGGAAGGCACGCCTATTCTGGCCAATCACGCATTCTTCACGATCAGGAACAGACGTGCCGGACCGTCCTGTGCAGCGATGGAATGCGTCACATCTGCAGCATAGCGGGCGGTATCCCCTGCGTGCAGCCGTTCGGTCGCACTGCCCGAACAGAGCGCAACAGTCCCGTCGAGAACCGTCAGGTGTTCGACCGTTCCGCGCCCATGAGGCTGGCTGTTCAATGCGCCCCCTTCTTTGAGCCGGATATCGTAGACCTCGTGGCCGCCGGCGTCTTCAGGTGGAGAAAGAATGCGGATCAGACAGCCCTCCCCCATGTTTTCAATGGAAGGGACATCGCCATCGCGCAGGACTTCGATCCGGTCCTGTGCCTCTTGACTGTCCAGCAGCCCCGCAAAATCCACCTGTAACGCACGCGTCAGGTTCCACAGGGTCGCAATCGTTGGTGAGCTCTCGCCGCGTTCAATCTGGCTCACCATGGAGCGGCTGACACCGGAGAGATTGGCCACAGCCTCCAGGCTGAGGCCCTGGGCACGACGCGCCTCTTTCAGGCGGGCGGGCAGAAGCGTCAGGATATCGTCTACATTTTCCGTCATGGCGGAATCTCTGCGCCTTTGAAATCCATTTGTCAAACAGGAGCGGCATCAGGGCTAAACTATTATGACGGCACGTTTCGCAGGACAGGCCATGCTGCATCTGCATAATCGGCGCGAAACTCATGAGGAGAGAGACCATGACCGATATCGTGATCCTGGATGGCGCCCGTACCGCCATCGGCACCTTTGGTGGATCGCTGGCGGGCACCACCCCAATTGATCTGGCAACCGTGGCATCCAAAGCCGCTATGGAACGTTCCGGCGTTGAGCCGGGGCAGATCGGCAATGTGGTCTTTGGCCATGTGATCAATACCGAACCGCGCGACATGTACCTGAGCCGTGTCGCTGCGATGCAGGCCGGCATTCCGAACGGTACGCCTGCGATGAACGTGAACCGCCTCTGCGGCTCAGGCGCACAGGCGATTGTCTCCGGCATCCAGTCGCTGATGCTGGGCGACGCGGAATTTGCCCTCACCGGTGGCGCCGAAAACATGTCGCGCAGCCCCTTCATCGTACCAAGCGCCCGCTGGGGGCAGAAAATGGGCGATGCCCGCGCGCTCGACATGATGCTGGGCGCCTTGAACTGCCCCTTTGGGACCGGTCACATGGGGGTGACCGCAGAAAACGTCGCGGATGAGCATGACATCACGCGCGCCCAGATGGATGAGTTTGCGCTGACCAGCCAGACGCGCGCCGCTGCGGCAATCGAGGCCGGGCATTTTGCCAGCCAGATCACGCCGGTCGAGGTCAAGGTGAAGCGTGACATGGTGGCCTTTGAGGTGGATGAACACCCCAAGGCCAGCACAATGGAAACACTTGGCGGCCTGAAACCGGTGTTCAAGAAGGACGGCCGTGTCACTGCTGGCAACGCAAGCGGCATCAACGATGGTGCCGCCGCAATCGTCATGGCCACAGCTGAGGTTGCCCAGAAAGCTGGCCTGAAGCCCAAGGCCCGTATTCTGGGCTACGCCCATGCAGGTGTCCGCCCTGAAGTGATGGGAATCGGTCCGGTGCCTGCTGTGCAGAACCTGCTGAAGAAAACCGGGCTCTCCGCCAGCGACTTTGACGTGATCGAATCGAACGAAGCCTTTGCCGCGCAGGCGCTGGCCGTGAACAAGGAATTGGGACTGGATCCGGCCAAGGTAAACCCGAATGGCGGCGCGATTGCGCTTGGCCATCCGGTGGGCGCAACTGGCGCGATCATCACGCTGAAGACACTTTACGAGCTGGAGCGGATCGGCGGCTCCAAGGGGCTCATCACCATGTGCATTGGTGGCGGCCAAGGTATCGCCCTCGCAATCGAACGCCTCTGATCCCCGCATCCGCTGAAAAGCAAAAGGCCCCGGTTCTCACCGGGGCCTTTTTGTTGGATGACGCGGATATCAGCTCGGGCTCATGCCGCGCAGACGCTCCGACCGGCGACGCAGCATCTCGACCACCGTCAGCAGGCAGATCGACACCACGACCAGAATGGTCGCAACCGCCAGAATGGTCGGCGAAATCTGTTCGCGCAGGCCGGTGAACATCTGCCAGGGCAGGGTTTTCTGCCCGGCAGACCCGACAAAGAGCACAACGACAACTTCATCAAAGGAGGTGATGAAGGCAAACAGACCACCAGAAATCACGCCGGGCAGGATCAGCGGCATCTGCACGCGGAAGAAGGTGGTGACCGGACCGGCCCCCATATTTGCAGCCGCACGCGTCAGAGACCGGTCGAAACCAACCAGAGTGGCGGTCACGGTAATGATCACAAACGGAATACCAAGGGCTGCATGCGCCAGAACCACACCGAAGTATGTCCCCTGCAGACCAATCCGGCTGTAGAAGAAATACATCCCGGCAGCCGAGATGATCAGCGGCACGATCATCGGCGAAATCAGGATCGCCATAATGGCCCGACGGAAGGGCACATGCGGCTGGCTGAGGCCAATGGCGGCCAGCGTACCGAAACCCACCGACAGAATGGTCGCCATCGGCGCGATCTTGATGGAGTTCCACATCGCCTGCTGCCAGTCGGCATTGGTAAAGAAGTCACGATAGTGCTTCAGCGAATAGCCTTCGGGATCGAATTGCAGCATCTCCGGCGTGAAGGTGAAGAAATCCTGAGCGTTGAACGACAGTGGCATCACCACAAGGATCGGCGTGATCAGAAAAACGAAGACCGCCCCGCAGATCACCCGAAACGTATAGTGCCAAAGCACCTGGCCAGGTGTGAGATATGGCGCCAGATGCACACGGTAGCGTGACGTCGAGAGCCAGAAGATGAACCAGCCGACAAAGGCACCGAACAGTATACCGATGACGGCCGAGGGCAGCCCGCCCATCACAAAGCCTGCGATGGCAAAGGCTGCGATCAGGATCCATCGGATCAGCCGCTCCTGATCGCGAAGCCCCGCCAAGACAAAGCCCAGCCCGCCAACAAGAGCAGCGCCGATCAGTACCCCCAGAAGGCCAGAGCCCTGCGCAGTGCCGACAAACAGGCCGAAGAAGGCGCCGGCCGCCGCAGCGACCATCGCCACGAAACCAGGAGTTTGGTTTTCAACAGGTGTCAAAGCCATGTGTCTTATCCCAGTTTCACGTTGTCGATACCGACAATCTTGTCATAGGCCCAGTAGAGCGCGAGCACGACGACCAGCAGAATAGTGCCAAGCGCGGCCGCAAGGCCCCAGTTGAGCGACTGCGAGATGTGGAAGGCGATCCGGTTCGAGATGAAGACACCTTTGGTGCCGCCGACCAGCTCCGGCGTGATGTAGTAGCCAATCGCCAGAATGAAGACGAGGATCGAACCCGCACCGATACCCGGCACAGACTGCGGGAAGTAGACCCGCCAGAACGCCGTCCAGTTGGTGGCGCCAAGAGACTTGGCAGCGCGCAGATAGGACGGATTGATCGTCTGCATCACCGAATACATCGGCAGGATCATGAACGGCAGCAGAATGTGGGTCATCGCCACGATCGTGCCGAACTGGTTATTGATCATCACAAGGCGCGCATCATCTGCGACCAGTCCCAGCCAGACCAGCGTGTCATTGATGACGCCCTGCTGCTGCAGCATGACCTTCCAGGCCGATGTTCGTACCAGAAGCGACGTCCAGAACGGCAGCAACACCAGGATCATCAGCAGGTTTGCGGATCTGGACGGCAAATTCGCCAGGATCCAGGCCACCGGATATCCAAGTATGATGCAGCTCACCGTAATCGCCAACGACATGATCAGTGTCCGCAGGAACAATGTTCCATAGATCCGCTCGTTCTCGGGTCGCAGCTCTGCCCCTTCTGCGCCTTTCTGGAAATCGGCCGCATTCAGAAAATAACCGTTGGTGTAGGCCCCAGAGTAGGTCTGGATAGTGCGCCAGACCTCCGGGTCGGTCCAGTCCTTGTCAATCTTGAAGAACTGCTCCTTGAACGGACCATCCTGAGCCAGATCCCAACGCTTGACCTTGCGCCCGGCCTTGCGGAACAGCGAGGAAATGCCGGGGTTTTCGTAGTTCAGGCGCGAGCCGACGCGCGTATGGGTCTTCTCTTCGGCGGCGACCTGAAGGTCGGCAGCCAATGCGGCAAACACGGCCTCATCCGGGGCCTGCCCGGAGTTTGCATCCCAATCCTGAAGCGCGACAACGGTCTTGGGCAGGGTGTCAGAGACGATCCTATTCTCAACCGAGCGGAACAGCATGTCGGCAATCGGGAGAATGAAGGTCAGAAGAACAAACAGCAGAAGCGGCGCGATCAGCATCAGGGCGCGAATTTTCTGCATCCGGAGAGCTCGGGCCAGGCTACGCTTCAGCGGCGTGCCATCGGCGGCCAAGACCGGTCCGGTGTGGGTGGTATCGCTCATGGGTAGGAGCCCCCGTCGGAATTTTTTGTTGGTGGAGAAAGGGCTGCGCGCCAGGCACACAGCCCCTTCCCGATAATGTCAGTATCTGTTCGCGGACAGATTACTTGGCGAGCCACGCCTGGAATTTAGCGTCCAGATCGTCGCGGTTGTCTGCCCACCATTCGTAGTCATAGACATGAACGTTGCCGGAGTTCGCCGGATCGGTCGGCATATGCGGTGCCATGTCGATACCCAGAATGGCGTGTTTGCCAACCAGCGGCGCAGAGGAGGCGCGCGCCGGACCATAGGAGATGAACTTGGCCTGATCTGCCAGACGCTGGGTGTCGGTTGCGAACTTCAGGAAGTCCATCACGCGAGCCTTGCGGTCTTCGGGCAGGTCAGCCGGAACGATCCAGCCATCCAGGTCGAAAGACTGCATATCCCAGAGCATTTCGATCGGCTGGTTCTGCTCAGCAATTGCCGAGAACAGACGACCGTTAAAGGTCGAGCCCATCACCACTTCGCCATCTGCCAGAAGCTGCGGCGTTTCCGCACCAGCAGTCCACCAGACGACCTGATCCTTGATTGTGTCGAGCTTGGCCAGGGCACGCTCCACACCTTCGTCGGTGCTCAGCACGTCGTAGATCTCATCCTTGGCAACGCCGTCGCAGTAGAGGGCCCACTCGACGTTGTCGATCGGACGCTTCTGAAGGGCGCGCTTGCCCGGATATTTCGCAGTGTCGAAGACATCGCAGATGGAGCTCGGCGGCGTGTCACCAACCTTGTCCATGCGGTACCCGAAGGTGGTCGAATAAACGATCTGCGGCACGAAGCAGTCGCTGACGATCAGATCGCCGAAGTCTTCGGTTGCGGGTGTGCCATCGGGCGCCGCAGCCAAATCTTCGTCGTGGTTCAGCTCGGCGGCGAGACCTTCGTCACACATACGCATCGCATCAGAAGCAACAACGTCGACCAGATCCCAGGTGACATTGCCCGCTTCGGTCATGGCGCGCATTTTTGCGGTCGCCTCGGCCGAGCTTTCATCCCAGATCACTTTCAGATCGGGGTGCATTTCCTGATAAGGAACCACATAGGCCTTCAGCTGGCTTTCCTGATAGGCGCCGCCCCAGGACACGATGGTCATCTCGTTGGCCATATCAGCAGCCATCGCCATCGGCGCACACAGTGCCGTGGTGGCTGCCAGGGCAGTCAGTTTGGTGAGTTTCATAGACACTCTACTCCTTGTTGAAATCGTTATTTATCTGGATTGTCCGCCGGTCGTTCGCTGCCGGAGGTTCGGGCGCGCGCGGACGTCAGGCGTCCAGCGCGCGGCAATCTTCAGGCAACCAGCCGATTTCGATCTGCTGGCCGGGCTTCAACCGTACCTGATCGGGTGCGTTGCGGGTCTTGATGATGAACTCATCATTTCCGGCGACGCGCAGACGGGTGCGGAAGATGTCGCCCATGTAGATAAACTCAAGCACTTCAGCCTTGAGCGTATGGGCGCCTTCCTGCATCCGGTCCTTGTTGTATTCAACACGTTCGGGCCGGATCGACACGCGGGTCCGCTCACCGGGTTTGGAAACGTTGATCGGCTTGCAGTCAATCAATTCGCCATCGTCCAGTTGTACCAGCGCGATGCCATTGTTGACCTCTTTGACCGTGCCTTCCAGCGTGTTGTTCTCACCAATGAACTGGGCAACGAAACTGTTGGCCGGCTCTTCGTACAGCTCATCCGGCGGCGCCAGCTGCTGAATACGACCATCGTTGAACACTGCCACGCGATCCGACATGGTCAGCGCTTCGGTCTGGTCGTGGGTCACGTAAACGGTGGTGATGCCCAACTGATGTGCAAGATGGGTGATCTCGAACTGCATCTTCTCGCGCAGCTGCTTGTCCAGCGCGCCCAGAGGTTCGTCCATCAGCACCAGTTCGGGTTCAAACACAAGCGCACGCGCCAAGGCAACACGCTGCTGCTGACCACCGGACAACTGGGCCGGACGGCGACCGCCAAAGGCGCCCATCTCGACCATGTCAAGCGCGCGCTTCACCTTCTGCTCACGCTCGGACTTGCCCATGTTGCGGACTTCCAGCGGGAAGCTCAGATTTTCGGCAATGGTCATGTGAGGGAACAGCGCGTAGTTCTGGAATACCATTCCGATGCCGCGTTTATGAGGCGGAATGTTGTTGATCGAGACGCCGCCAAGCCGAATATCACCATGGGTCGCTGTCTCAAAACCCGCCAACATCATCAAGCAGGTCGTTTTGCCCGAACCGGACGGGCCCAACATGGTCAGAAATTCGCCTTTCGGCATGGTGAGGTTCAGATCTTTGACAACGAGGTTCTCGCCGTCATAACTCTTCTGCACGCGTTCGAATTCAACGAACGCGCTCGTGTTTGACGCATCAGCCAAGTGAGGCTCCCTGGTTTGGTTCGGCAGATTAGCTCTGCACTTCTGTCGTGATGTAAGCACACACGAGTGTTGGTGTGCAACCGGATCGTCCGGATCATCTCTGTAGTTTACCTTAGGGCCGATAACGTCGACAACGGTACGTATTGCGACGAACAAGGATCGAAAAGCGACAGGATTTCGATTGCCAATCAGATAAAAACTCTATGTGTACACGCCTTGATTGATCGCAAACGTCCGTTACCGGAAACACTCAAATAACCGAATTTGACCGAGCAGCTTTTACCGAGCCACAAAGATTCGCGGAAATAGCAAAGGCGCCGACTCCCGACAGGAACCGACGCCTTGGTCAAACAGCTTCAGCCCGCGTCACGCGCTGTGCAGCAAGTCTCGCTCTTTCAGCGCTGCATAACATTCATCGAGCGACTGGCGCGCCCGCGCGATGAGCGTATCAATCTCTTCGGGTGTGATGATCAGCGGCGGCGAGATGATCATCCGATCACCAACGTGGCGCATCACCAGATTATTGGCAAAGCACCGCTCCCGGCAGATGTAGCCGACAGTTCCGGTTTCAGCGGCAAAGGCCGCGCGCGTCGCCTTGTTCGGGGTCAGTGCAATCGATCCCATCATGCCGACAATCTTGGCTTCGCCCACCAGCGGATGATCGACGAGCGCCTCCCATTGCTCCTTGAGATAAGGCGCCACAACATCACGCACATTGTCGATGATGTTCTCCTCCTCGAGAATGCGCAGGTTCTCCAGGGCCACCGCGGCGGCAACCGGATGGCCCGAATAGGTGTAGCCGTGATTGAATTCACCGGATCCAATCACCGCTGCAATCTCGTCGCTGACAATAGATCCGCCAATCGGCGCATAGCCGGACGATAGCCCCTTGGCGATGGTCATGATATCGGGGCGAATGCCCATGGTCTGGCTTCCGAACCAATTGCCGGTACGCCCGAAGCCGCAGATCACCTCATCAGCGATCAGCAGGATTTCATATTTGTCGCAGATCCGCTGGATCTCGGGCCAGTAGGTTGCAGGCGGAACAATGACACCGCCGGCGCCCTGAACCGGTTCGGCAATAAAGGCCGCAACCCGGTCTTCGCCCAACTCAAGAATCGCCTGTTCCAGCTCCTGAGCGCGCGCGAGACCAAACTCCTCTACCGCCATATCGCCGCCTTCGGCCCACCAGTTGGGCTGATTGATATGATGGATATCCGGGATCGGCAGGCCGCCCTGTTCGTGCATCGCAGTCATACCGCCCAGGCTGCCGCTGCCAACGGAGGAGCCATGATACCCGTTCTTGCGGCTGATGATCACCGATTTTGTCGGCTTGCCCTTCATCGCCCAATAATGGCGGACCATGCGAATATTGGTGTCATTGGCTTCTGAACCGGACCCGGCGAAGAACACATGGTTCAGCCCCTCGGGCGCCAGTTCGGCGATTTTCGCCGCCAGCGCGATCGCGGGCGTGTGTGTGGTCTGAAAGAATGTGTTGTAATACGGCAGCTCGCGCATCTGGCGGGCGGCGACATCTGCCAATTCGTCCCGTCCATAGCCAATGTTGACACACCACAGGCCGGCCATGGCATCCAGTATCTGGTTGCCCTCGCTGTCTGTCAGCGTGACGCCGGTGGCGCGCGTGATGATCCGCGCGCCTTTTTCCGCCAGCTCACCGTTTGCGGTGAAGGGGTGCATGTGATGGGCCGCATCCAGAGCCTGAAGCTCGGCCGTGGGCAGGTGATTTGTAATCGCAGTCATGGGGCAGACTCCTGAAGGAAGAGATTGCGCCCAGAATATGATCAAATTCTAGCGTGTCAATCGAATCAGCTCGACTGATTCAGCCCCTGACTTACCTGATCCATCCCCTGAGCGACGTCCCGCTCCATGGCCAGCGCCGCCAGATCTGCGTCCTTGCGATGCAGGGCCTCGAGGATGTCCTTGTGTCGGTCGGGAAAGCTCTGCGTACCAAGCCGTCCACAGACCACGCGCAAGGATGGACCGAAGCGCAGCCAAAGCCGATCCGCCAGATCTGTCAGGATAGGCGCATCGGCATACGCATAAAGCCGCGTGTGGAACCGGTAGTTCTGCACCAGATAGCCAGTGACGTCTCCTGCCGAAATAGCCTGATCCAGAGCTGTGTCGATGGCCTCCAGCGCGGTGATATCATCCGCCGATACACGCGTGGTTGCCAACCGAGCAAGTTGACACTCTATTGTTTTTCTTGCATAAATCAGCTCATTCAGGTCACTTTCACGTAACATCGGCACAGACACACGGCGATTTCCCTGAAACACCAGCGCGCCATCAGAGATCAGTCGGCGGATGGCTTCACGTACCGGGGTCATCCCGGCCCCCAACGACTCGACCAGACCCTGGATGGTGACCGCCTGCCCCGGCGCCAGATCGCCAAACAGAATTTGCCCGCGCAAGGTCTGGTAGACGGTTTCATGGGCGGGCAGTTTGGCAGTGGGCTGACTGCCGGATGATGCGGCTGGTTGGCTCAGGTTCACCTTCTGAATTCCTCCTAAATTTTGGGCAGCTTGCACCAAGTTTCCCCAAGTGAAAACATAAACAGTATTGCCGAATGAGGCAAAACTTGATCAAATCCTTATCAGCCGGGCACGGAAACCGGCACGCACAGGGAGATACTCATGACACTCAAGACGATGACATTGACAGCCATCGTGGCGCTGAGCAGTGCGGCCGCCGTCGCCGAAGAAGTTCGCGTTTACAACTGGTCCGACTATATTGACGAAGCCTTGCTTGAGAAATTCGAAGCCGAGACCGGCATCGAACTGATCTACGACGTCTTCGACAGCAACGAGTTGCTGGAAACCAAGATGCTGGCCGGCGGCTCCGGTTACGATGTAGTCGTTCCGACCGGCTCGTTCCTGGCGCGTCAGATTCAGGCTGGCGCGTTCCAGAAACTGGATACCGACAAGCTGTCGAACGCAGGCAACATGTGGGACGTGATCAAGGAGCGTACAGCACGCTATGATCCGGACAACCTCTATTCCATCAACTACATGTGGGGCACGACTGGGATCGGTGCAAACACCGCAAAGGTCGAAGAGGCTCTGGGCGCGGATGCACCGATCGACTCGCTCGATCTGGTGTTCAACCCTGCCAACATGGAAAAGCTGGCCGAATGTGGCGTGTACATTCTGGATGCCCCGGACGAGATGATCCCGGCCGCCCTGCAATATATCGGTGAAGATCCCAATAGCATGGACCCCGATGTGGTTGCCAAGGCCGAACCCGTGCTGATGGCGATCCGCCCCTATGTGAAGAAATTCCACAGCTCAGAGTACATCAACGCACTGGCAAATGGTGACATCTGCGTGGCCTTTGGCTGGTCCGGCGATATCCTGCAGGCGCGCGATCGTGCCGACGAGGCCGAAAACGGTGTCGAAATCGTCTTCAACGCGCCCAAGGAAGGCGCACTGATGTGGTTCGACCAGATGGCGATCCCGGTGGACGCCCCTAACCCCGACGGGGCCCACAAGTTCCTGAACTTCATTATGGAAGCCGAGAACATGGCTGCGGCATCCAACTACGTCTATTATGCCAATGGCAACAAGGCGAGCCAGGAGTTCCTCGAAGAGGATGTGATCAACGACCCCGCGATCTATCCGAACGATGACACCCTGAAAAACCTCTACATCAAAGAAGCCTATCCGCCCAAATTGCAGCGTACGGCGACGCGTATGTGGACCAAGATCAAATCTGGGACCTGACCCGAGATTGATTGACGCGCGGGGCATCGGATATGCCCCGCGCTTTTTCCTGCGGGAACGTCGGCAGCTGTTCCATGCCCGTTCCGCCACTTGCGTCATACATTGGGGGCCAGCGTGACTATTCCTGTTTTTGAACCCTGGAACGATCCAGAGGCTAAGCCCCTGATCCAATTCCAGAATGTTACCAAGCGCTTTGGTGAGTTCACCGCGATCGACGATCTGACGCTTGGGATCTACGAGAAAGAGTTCTTTGCCTTGCTTGGCCCCTCGGGCTGCGGCAAGACCACGATGATGCGGATGCTGGCAGGGTTTGAAACGCCAACCGAAGGCAAAATTTTCCTGTCGGGTCAGGATATTGCACCGGTCCCGCCGAACAAGCGTCTGGTCAACATGATGTTCCAGTCCTATGCGCTATTCCCGCATCTGAGCGTCTGGGACAATATCGCCTTTGGACTGAAGCGCGAGAACAAGCCCAAACATGATATCGCCGAGCGGGTACAGGAAATGCTGCGCCTGACCCGGCTGGAGAAATTCGCGCGCCGCAAGCCGCACCAGATCTCCGGCGGTCAACGGCAGCGGGTGGCCTTGGCAAGATCGCTGGCCAAAGCACCCAAACTTCTCTTGCTGGATGAACCTCTCGGCGCGCTCGACAAGAAGCTGCGCCAGGACACCCAGTTCGAACTGATGGACATTCAGGAAAAGACTGGCACCACCTTTGTTATTGTCACCCACGATCAGGAAGAGGCGATGACGGTCGCCTCCCGCGTTGCGGTGATGGACAATGGCCAGATAGTCCAGGTTGCCACTCCTGATCGTATCTACGAAACGCCAAATTCGCTTTACGTGGCTGATTTCATTGGCGATGTGAACATCATCGACGGCACCGCTTCGCCCACGGGCCCCGATGAATATGCGGTCAGCTGGAAAGATGGCGCCGCCCCGCTGACGGTGAAAAGCCAGGCGACATTCTCTGATGGCCAAGCCTGCCATCTGGCGATCCGCCCGGAGAAGGTCACGATCAGTGCGGATCGTCCCGCCGAGGCCGACAATAGCGTGCAGGGCCGTATTCTCGATATAGCATATCTCGGCAATATCTCGACATACCATGTCGAACTGCCATCTGGTGCGGTGATCAAAGCTCAGACCGCAAATACCCGCCGTATCGCCCGGCGCGCCTTTACCTGGGAAGACCCGGTCTGGCTGTCCTGGACAGCCACTGCCGGTGTCCTACTGGCAAACTGATGCGCCGCTTTATCCTGATTGCCATCCCTTACGCCTGGCTTCTGGCGCTGTTCCTTGTGCCCTTTGCCATCGTGTTCAAGATCGCCCTGTCGGACGCCGCCGTGGCGCGCCCGCCTTATATGCCGCAGTTCGACTGGGTCACTGGTATCGGCGCCTTTATTGCGGATCTGGATTTTGAGAATTTCGTCTGGCTGACAGAGGACGACCTCTATTGGAAAGCCTATCTCAGCTCGCTTCGGATCGCTGTGATCTCAACTCTGCTGACCCTGCTGGTCGGCTACCCCATGGCCTATGGCATGGCCCGCGCCCCCTCTGAATGGCGTCCGACGCTGATGATGTTGGTGATCCTGCCCTTCTGGACCAGCTTCCTGATCCGCGTTTATGCCTGGATGGGCATCCTGTCGAATGAGGGGCTGTTGAACCAGTTTCTGATCTGGCTTGGGATCATCGACACGCCGCTCACCATTTTGAACACCAATACCGCGGTCTATATCGGCATCGTCTACACCTACCTGCCGTTCATGATTTTGCCGATATACTCGGCACTGGAGCGGCTGGACGGATCGCTCATCGAGGCTGCCGAGGATCTGGGCTGCTCACGTACGCAGGCCTTCTGGTTGGTCACCATCCCGCTGTCGCGCGCCGGCATCATTGCGGGCTGCTTCCTCGTCTTTATTCCGACGCTAGGCGAATTCGTGATCCCGTCACTGCTGGGGGGGTCGGACACGCTGATGATCGGCAAGGTTCTGTGGGAAGAGTTCTTCTCCAACCGTGACTGGCCAGTGGCCTCTGCGGTGGCAGTTGTGCTGCTATTGATCCTGATCGTGCCGATCGTGCTGTTCCAGCGTAACCAGCAGAAACAACAGGAGGCGGAACAATGACCCGAATGAGCTGGTTCAACACCGTTTCGCTGACGCTGGGATTTGCGTTTCTGTATATCCCGATGGTCATCCTGATCGCCTACAGCTTCAACGAAAGCAAGCTGGTTACCGTCTGGGCCGGGTTCTCTGTCAAATGGTATGGTGAACTGCTGCACAACGAGGCATTCCTCAGTGCGGCATTGGTCACGCTGAAGGTAGCCGTTATCTCCTCCAGCATCGCGACGGTCCTTGGCACCATGGCCGCCTACGTGCTGGTGCGCGGCGGGCGGTTCCTGGGGCGTACGCTGTTTTCCGGCATGATCTACGCGCCATTGGTGATGCCAGAGGTAATCACAGGCCTTTCGCTGCTGCTCCTGTTCATCGGGATCGGGCTGGATCGCGGGATTATGACCATCGTGCTCGCGCATACGACCTTTGCCATGTGCTATGTCTCGGTCGTGGTCTCTTCGCGGTTGGTAACCTTTGATCGATCGCTGGAGGAAGCCGCGCTGGATCTGGGCTGTTCGCAGGCAGAGGCGTTCCGCCTAGTGACGTTACCGATCATCGCGCCCGCAGTGATTTCAGGCTGGCTTCTGGCCTTTACCCTGTCGCTGGACGACCTGGTGATTGCCTCCTTCACCGCAGGCCCTGCGGCAACAACCCTGCCCATCAAGATCTTCTCTGCGGTGCGGCTCGGTGTCAGCCCGGAGATCAACGCGCTCTCGACGATCATGATCGGCATTGTCACCGTCGGCGTTGTCACAGCCTCGCTGGTCACCAAACATCAGTTGGTACGCCAGCGTCGTGACGAGCAGAACGCCGAACGCAGCTAAGCCGCGGCTCAGTCCGCGTCCCAATCAGGGGCGCGGGCCAGCCCCAATGCCTCCAACTGATCCGGTCCCTGATATCGGATCGCGTCGCTGTGCCAGAGATCCGGTGCCGCAGCCAATTGGTTGTAATAGCCGTCGAACAATTCCGGCGCGCTGAAATGCTGGCCACGCCGCTTTTCGATCTCTGCCTTCTTGGTGATTTCGGGCAAGAATTTGCTGTGCAGCAGAACCCCGGACGGACCTGCCCCACCTGGCCCATCGTATAGTGCATTCAACCGCCTGGGCAGCATTGCATGGGTAGAATTCGTATAGGCGAAGCTGCGGTGCCATTTGACCAGCGGCACCTTGTTCAGCGTAGGTCCCCGCTGCGGCTCATCAGGAAAAAACACCCGCTCCCTGAGGCCGCCCTGTACCCACAGGTTGCCGCGCGGCGCCTGTCGAACCCGGCGATATGGCCCGGTATCAAACCACGGCAATACTCGGCGGGGATCATCACCTGGGACGTAACTCACCTCTCCCACTGACCCCTTCGGAAAAAGATCCAGCATCAAGGCACCGAAGCCAGCCCTGCCATGACGGTCCAGCCAATCTGTCAATCCGCGCAGACCGTGCCGGGCATCACCGCCAAACACCAGCAATTCATCTGCATCAACACTAAGACACCAGCGCCGGTGACCATAACGGATCTGAAGCCATGTCGCCCAGTCGAGACCAAACCGAGCATCGCGATAGCTGGCGCCTGTATGCCAGAGCGAGACATCAGGCTGACCGGCAAGATAGGCGGCGCTGCCATCATCGCTGCCATTGTCGACGATCAGAAAATGGTCGACACCCAGATCGCGATAAAAGGCCAGGAAAAACGGAAGCCGGGTCGCTTCATTGCGCAGCACTGTGATGGCAAGAATTGCATCCCGTTGCAAAATGCGAGTGCGGTCCGTCAGCGTCGTCAGCTGATGCCGGGACCGGAAAGAGCGCCAAAGCAGCCGACGTCGCTGCCACCTCAGCCGATAGGCCGCCGCCAGGGAGATTTCCGGCAGCGGTACAGTACCTGGAGCCCGCTCTGGCCCCGTCACCCTAGCGCTCGTAAGCGCCGGCTTTGTGCCAGCCCCAGGCATCCGCGATCATAGTTTCAAGATCCGATCGCTTCGGTTCCCACCCAAGCAGGGTAGCCGCCCGCACCGAACCCGACACCAGCTTGGTGCAATCGCCGGCACGACGAGGACCAATTGAGTGAGGCACCGATTGACCGGTTGTCGCCTCCGCCTTGTCCATGACTTCCCGTACGGAGAACCCGGTGCCGGTCCCCAGGTTGAAGACCTGGCTCCCTTTGCCGTCTTTCAGCCATTTCAGGCCCAGCACATGGGCGTCGACCAGATCGCAGACGTGAACATAGTCACGCACGCAGGTGCCATCCGGGGTGTCATAGTCGGTTCCAAAAATGGTCAGCGCGTCACGTTTGCCCTCAATCGCATCCAGCACAAGCGGCACCAGATGAGTCTCAGGGCGGTGGAACTCGCCCACCTCGGCCTCGGGGTCGGCACCCGCCACGTTGAAGTAACGGAAGATCACCGACCGCAGCCCATGCGAGGCGCCAAAATCGCGCAGGATGTCTTCTACCGCCCGTTTGGACGCGCCATAGGCATTAAGGGGAAGCTGCGGCGTGCTTTCGTCCAGCACCACATTGTCATGCTCCCCATAGGTGGCGCAGGTTGATGAGAAAACGAAATCAAGGCAGCCGGCTGCCACCGCGGCTTCAATCAGCGTGAGAGACCCGCCGACATTGTTGGCCCAGTAGCGCCCGGGTTCGCTCATGGCTTCACCAACCTGGCTCAACGCGGCGAAGTGCATCACGGCGGCCGGTTGATATTTGGCAAAAACCTCGTCCAGTCGCAGACGATCAGCCAGATCCCCCTTTTCAAAGGGTCCGAACTTCACGGCGTCCTGCCAGCCAGTCACCAGATTATCGTAGGTTACGGGGGTAAAACCGGCAGCCTTTAGTGCCTTGCAGGCATGAGAGCCAATATAACCCGCTCCACCAGTCACCAGAATATATGTCAAAGCAGCGTCTTCCTGATCAAAAGGCCGGACAGTGCTGTCCGGCCACCCAATTTCCAGATGTTCACAATCTCCGCCACTCTCGGCGAAGTGATCGGCTTACTGCGCCGCCTTGTCGACCTGCGCAATCTCATTGATGTAGCACATCAGATCATCGCGCAGCTCTTCACGTGCCAGCGCAAAGGCGACGGTTGCCTGCAGGAAACCAGCCTTGGATCCGCAATCAAAGCGCTGACCACGGAAACGATAGCCGTAGACCGGTACATCGTCGGCGATATCTTCGGCAATGGCATCGGTCAGCTGGATCTCACCACCGGCGCCCTGTTTCTTTTTATTGAGATTGCGCAAGACCGACGGCGCCAGGATATAGCGACCAATTACCGCCAGATTAGACGGGGCATCTTCGGCTTTGGGCTTTTCAACCATGCCATTTACCGACACCACCGAGCCCATGTCGTCGCGCACATCCAGCACACCGTAGGACGATGTCTGTTCTGGCGGAACCTCCATGGCCGCGACCATATTGCCGCCGGTTTCCTCGTATGCTTCCACCATCTGCTTCAGGCAGGGGGTTTCCGCCGCGATGACATCATCAGGCAGGATCACCGCAAAGGGTTCATTGGCGATCAGGCGACGCGCGCACCAGACCGCGTGACCAAGGCCCAGCGCCTGATGCTGGCGAATATAGGCAATCGCGCCCGAGTCCATATTGGTCGCTTTCAGGATTTCCAGCAGATCATCCTTACCCTTCTTGCGCAGCTCCTGCTCGAGCATGGGCGAATGGTCGAAATAATCCTCTAGCGCTCCTTTGCCGCGCGAGGTGACAAAGATGAACTCCTTGATGCCGGCCTCTCGGGCCTCATCAATGGCATATTGGACCAGCGGGCGGTCAACCAGCGTCATGATTTCTTTGGGAACCGATTTGGTTGCCGGCAGGAATCTGGTTCCAAGCCCGGCCACCGGAAAAATTGCCTTCGTTACTTTTCTACGCATCTCGCACTCTCGTTTCTATTTCTCAAACCGTTCTGATGCGGTTCGTCAGTGGGGCCGTTTAGGTGGCAAAACCTGCCTCGAAAGGCCGGTCAGAGTATTCCGTAGGCAATTCAGAAAATATACCCCCAGTCACATTTCGCTCACGGCATCCCGTATCATGTTTCATATTATCGACAATTCAGGCCTATTTGTGACCCATTTTTTTCATCATCGCCTCAATCCGGGGAACATCCTCGGGATTGTTCAGCTCCCAGAACTCGCGTCCACGTGCTTCAACCTCCACGCAGAGAATCTTGCGCCCGTTCTCAAGAAAGCGCAGCTGCTCCAGCCCTTCGAGGGTTTCCAATGGCCCGACAGGCCAGCCAGGATAGGCGCTCAGCGCATCCGGGCGATAGGCATAGACACCGACGTGGTGAAACACCGGCGTCTCCTGATCTGAACCATAGGTTTCGGACGTAAAGGGCACCACCTCCTTGGAGAAGTAGAGCGCATTATGGTCGCTACCGAACACCGCCGTGGTGCCGCCAACACGACCGGCCTTACGGTCTGCCAGCAGACTGTTCAGCGTCGCGCCGTCGCAGCGCAGCACCGGCGTTGCCAACCCTTTGTCAGGCGCGCCGCGCAGGCCGACAATCAGATCCTCGATAAACCAATGCGGCGTCAGCGGCGCGTCCCCTTGCAGGTTCACCACGATATCATAACCGCCGCCAAGTTTATCCAGCGCTTCGGCGCAACGCTCCGTCCCGTTGGCGCAGCTTTCGGAGGTCATAACAACCTCGGCACCAAACCCGGTGGCAGCATCGCGAATTCGGTCGTCGTCGGTTGCGACAACCACACGATCTACGCCATTGACGGCCATGGCCGCACGCCAGGAGCGTTCGATCAGCGTTTGGCTCTCGCCGCTGGCCCCGGTCAAAGCAACAAGCGGCTTACCTGGATAGCGGGTCGAAGCATAGCGGGCGGGAATGACGATAAGGACGGACATCAGGCTTTCTTAAGCTCCACACCCGGCGCATAGGCTATAAAGAAAGGATTCGCATAGCCTTCCTTGCCGTAGGTCAGTGGCGAATGATCATCAAAACGTACCACTTGACCACCGGCACCGCAGAGGACCGCATGACCAGCGGCGGTATCCCATTCCATGGTCCGCCCCACCCGCGGATATAGATCGGCTTCGCCTGTTGCGACCAGACAGAACTTCAGCGAAGACCCCGCGCTCTTGCTGTCCTTCACGGCGTATTTGTTGATGTAATCATCGGTGGCCTGATCACGGTGCGATTTCGACGCAACCACCATCAGCGCATCATTATCACTGTCTGCAACACGAATGGGTTTGATCTCTCCCATGGCTGAGGGATCAAAAGCGCCGGTTTCCTCAACCGCTGATCCGTCCGCCAAGGTGAAGAACATCCGAGACCGCGCCGGCGCATAGACAACGCCGCGCGTCGGCACACCGTTTTCGACCAATGCGATATTGACGGTAAAATCACCGCGGCGGTGGATGAACTCCTTGGTTCCGTCCAGCGGATCCACAATCAGAAAGGTGTGCCCGCTCTTGCTGTGCGATTCCGCCTGTTCCTCGGTCACCAGCATCACGTCGGGAAAGGCTGCGCGCAACCCGGCAGAAATCAACGCATCGGCGGCCTCGTCAGCGGCGGTTACCGGGCTTTCATCCGATTTCACCTTCACCTCGAATTCATCCGAATTATAGATCTCCATGATCTTCTCTCCGGCTTCGATCGCCAATCGGCGGATTACCGGAATAAGCTCATCATATGTCACAAACACTCTCCCTGACCGGGTTTGGTTGATTACAGCAGTTGTCCCCCTTATGGTCGGGGTGAAACGGAACAGCAAGATTTCCGTGGTAACGATAAGCAGAGTTTCACCTAAAGCAGGTCCGGCTAAGCGACATCATGTTCGAGCAACGCCACAAACGGTCACGTCTCAGCAGCCTCATCGCCATGGGTGAGGTTGTCTTTCATTCCGTGGCCCGCAGCGTTCGCTCCAAACATAATAATGCTTTCATGGCTCTGGCGACCAATCTCACGCAGGCGGTGATGTTTGTCATCGTGTTCTACGTGATGTTTTCCCTGCTCGGCCTGCGCGGTTCGGCCATTCGCGGCGATTTCCTGCTCTATGTGATGTCGGGTGTGTTTTTGTTCCTGACCCACACCAAGGCCGTTTCCGCTGTCGCCGGAGCAGAGGGGCCAAGCAGCCCTATGATGCAGCACGCCCCGATGAACACGATCGTCGCCATTCTGTCGGCGGCACTGGGATCACTGTATATTCAGGTGCTGTCGATGCTGATCATCCTGTTCGTCTATCACGTGGCGTTCACCCCGATTGAAATAGAGGAACCGATTGCGGCCTTTGGCATGGTGCTGCTCTCCTGGATAACCGGTGCTGCGGTAGGTTTGATCCTGCTGGTCATGAAACCTTGGTCGCCCGGGACTGTTGGCATCATCTCCACGATCTACCAAAGGGCCAATATGATCGCCTCGGGCAAGATGTTCCTGGCGAACACTCTGCCCAGCTTCATGCTGTCGATGTTCGACTGGAACCCGCTGTTTCATTGCATAGATCAGGCGCGTGGGTTTGTGTTCATCAACTACAACCCCCATTTCAGCAACTGGCAATACGCAGGTTGGGTGGCGCTCGTCCTGATCATGATCGGACTAATGGGGGAGTTTTACACCCGTCGCCGTGCCTCGATCAGTTGGGGTGCCAAACGCTGATCGACGGATTGACGCAATGGCTCAGGTCACCACGCGAAGTGTCAGGTTTATGCGACCACCCTTTGGCAGCAAACGCGAGGATTTGAAGCGGATGCGGTCAACCCCATGATAGGTCAGCCGCGCCTCGCCCCCCATCACGACGACATCGCCTGAGTTCAGCCAGACGGTCTCCGTCTTACCGCCACGGAATTGATTGCCGATCCGCAGAAGGCCGTCATCGCCCAGAGAGACGGACACCACCGGGTAAGAGAAATCCGCCTCATCCTTGTCCTGATGCAGACCCATGCGGGCGCCCTCGCCATAGTAGTTGATCAAACAACAGTCCGGTTGTCGCTCCAGCCCTGTGCTGGCCCGCCAGATATCCAGGATTTCTGCCGGGATTTTCGGCCAGCCCTGGCCGGAGGGATGCCGATCCTGATAACGATACCCGCCCCTGTCACTCACCCAGCCGCATACCCCGGCCGAGGTCATTCGCACCGACATCTTGCCGCCACCGGGCACCTCGGGCGAGAACAGAGGAGCGGCGCGCAGAACGGGACGCAGACAGTCAATCAGCTGTCGCTGCCGTTCCGTATCCAACAGGGGTTTTGTCAGCTCAAATCCCCGCAACCGCAACTTCATCATCACCGTTAGCCTGTTCTTAACCGCTCCCCTGTCAAAAACCGCAGTAATTCGCGAAACAGGACACGATCTGGCGGTTGCAGGGGGCATTTGCGCTCCCTATATACGCCGGGAAGCGGGGAGGTGCAGACCAAACCGCAACTGAATCGGGGCCGGAATGCCAAAATGGGTTCAGACCTCGGGTAATCGCCTTAGAAAGTGAAAAGGGATCGAAAATGAGCAAAGTTATCGGAATCGACCTCGGGACCACCAACTCCTGTGTGGCCATCATGGACGGATCGCAGCCTCGCGTTATCGAAAACGCTGAGGGCGCCCGTACCACGCCGTCGATCGTAGCCTTCACCGACGATGAGCGTCTGGTGGGCCAGCCTGCCAAACGTCAGGCCGTCACCAACCCGGACAACACCGTATTCGGCGTAAAGCGCCTGATTGGTCGCCGGTTCGATGACAGCGATCTGGCCAAAGACAAGAAAAACCTGCCTTTCGCTGTAATCAACGGCGGCAATGGTGACGCATGGGTCGAAGCCAAGGGTGAGAAATACTCCCCGTCGCAGATCTCTGCTTTCATCCTGGGCAAGATGAAAGAAACCGCCGAGTCCTACCTCGGTGAAGAAGTGACCCAGGCCGTCATCACCGTGCCTGCGTATTTCAACGACGCCCAGCGTCAGGCCACCAAAGACGCCGGCAAGATTGCCGGTCTCGAAGTGCTGCGCATCATCAACGAACCAACAGCAGCGGCCCTGGCCTATGGTCTGGACAAGGAAGAAACCCAAACCATCGCGGTCTATGACCTTGGTGGCGGTACCTTCGACGTGACCATTCTTGAAATCGACGACGGCCTGTTTGAGGTGAAATCCACCAATGGCGACACGTTCCTTGGTGGTGAAGACTTTGACATGCGCATCGTCAACTACCTGGCAGACCAATTCAAGAAAGAGCACGGCGTCGACCTGACCAAGGACAAAATGGCTCTGCAGC
The DNA here is from genome assembly GCF_048056015.1 of Phaeobacter sp. JH20_37. Classification (NCBI taxonomy): domain Bacteria; kingdom Pseudomonadati; phylum Pseudomonadota; class Alphaproteobacteria; order Rhodobacterales; family Roseobacteraceae; genus Phaeobacter; species Phaeobacter sp. JH20_37. The sequence continues at coordinate 75,896 of NZ_JAYMWW010000015.1, forward strand.
GTCTGAAAGAAGCCGCTGAAAAAGCCAAGATTGAGCTGTCCTCCTCCAGCCAGACCGAAATCAACCAGCCGTTCATCTCGATGGATCCGTCCTCGGGCCAGCCGCTGCACCTAGTCATGAAACTGACCCGTGCCAAGCTGGAGAGCCTGGTTGGCGATCTGATCAAGGCGTCGATGAAGCCCTGCGCCGCTGCGCTGAAAGATGCCGGTCTCTCGGCATCTGACGTCGACGAAGTTGTTCTGGTCGGCGGTATGACCCGCATGCCCAAGGTGATCGAGGAAGTCAGCAAATTCTTCGGCAAAGACCCCCACAAGGGTGTGAACCCGGATGAGGTTGTTGCGATGGGCGCCGCCATTCAGGCCGGTGTTCTGCAAGGCGACGTGAAAGACGTTGTTCTGCTCGACGTGACACCGCTGTCCCTGGGTATCGAAACCCTCGGTGGCGTCTTCACCCGACTGATCGACCGCAACACCACCATCCCGACCAAGAAGAGCCAAGTGTTCTCTACCGCCGAAGACAACCAGAACGCCGTGACCATTCGTGTGTTCCAGGGTGAGCGCGAGATGGCGGCCGACAACAAGATGCTCGGCCAGTTCAACCTTGAGGACATCCCGCCCGCACCGCGCGGCATGCCGCAGATCGAAGTGACCTTCGACATCGACGCAAACGGCATCGTGTCCGTTGGCGCCAAGGATAAGGCGACTGGTAAAGAGCAGAATATCACCATCCAGGCCTCCGGTGGTCTGTCCGATGAGGATATCGAAAAAATGGTCAAGGATGCCGAGGACAATGCCGAGGCAGACAAGGAACGTCGCGAGCTGATCGAAGCGAAGAACCAGGCCGAAAGCCTGATTCACTCCACCGAGAAATCGATGGAAGAGCATGCGGACAAGGTGGACCCGACCACCATCGAAGCAATCGAACTGGCCATTGCCGCGCTGAAGGATGACCTCGAAAACGAGAAATCCACCGCCGACAAGATCAAGTCTGGCGTTCAGAACGTCACCGAAGCCGCCATGAAGCTAGGCGAAGCGATCTACAAGTCGAGCCAGGAAGAGGCCGCGGATGAACCCGCCGCCGCGGATGAGGCTTCAGGCCCCGGTGATGATGACATTGTCGATGCCGAATTCGAAGATCTGGACGACAACAAGCGTTAAGGTCTGATTTTGGCCAAAGCGGGCCGGTCCGAACCCCGGGCCGGCCCGCTTTCGTTGCGGCAAGAAGGGTATTCCGATGTCCAAACGAGATTACTATGACGTTCTCGGGGTGTCCAAAGGGGCCACCGCCGATGAAATCAAGAAAGGCTTTCGCAAGAAGGCCAAAGAGCTGCACCCCGACCGGAACAAGGACAATCCCGAAGCCGAGGGGAAGTTCAAGGAGGCCAATGAGGCCTACGATGTCCTGAAGGACCCTGAGAAGAAGGCCGCTTATGATCGTTACGGTCACGCCGCCTTTGAAAACGGCATGGGCGGCGGCCAACGCGGCGGTCAAGGCGGCCAGGGCTTTGGCGGCGGCGACTTTTCGTCTGCCTTCTCAGATGTCTTCGACGATCTGTTCGGCGACTTCATGGGTGGACGCGGCGGCCAGGGTGGCGGACGGCAACGAGCCGCGCGCGGCTCGGATCTGCGCTACAACCTGCGCATCTCGCTTGAGGATGCTTTTGCGGGGATGCACAAAACGATCAACGTACCGACCGCTGTCGCCTGTGGATCCTGCGAAGGCACTGGCGCTGAGGGCGGAGTGGAACCAACGACATGCCCGACCTGTTCCGGTATGGGCAAGGTTCGCGCGCAGCAGGGTTTCTTCACGGTGGAGCGCACCTGCCCCACCTGCTCCGGCCTTGGCCAGATCATCAAGAACCCCTGCAAATCCTGCCAGGGCCATGGTCGTGTAGAGAAAGATCGCTCCCTGTCGGTGAACATCCCGGCAGGCGTGGAAACCGGCACCCGCATTCGCCTTGCCGGCGAGGGTGAGGCCGGTATGCGCGGTGGTCCTCCCGGTGATCTCTATATTTTTGTTGAAGTCTCCGCACATGACCTGTTTGAGCGGGATGGAAACAACCTATACTGCCGGGTACCGGTATCCATGGCAAAGGCCGCATTGGGCGGCGCCATAGAAGTTCCGACCATTGATGGTGGCCGTGGCCGTGTGCAGATCCCGGAAGGCAGCCAGTCCGGCCGCCAGATGCGCCTGCGTGGCAAGGGCATGCCTGCCCTGCGCGGCGGTGCAACCGGTGACATGTTCATAGAACTGGCGGTGGAAACCCCGGTGAACCTCACCGCCCGGCAGAAGGAACTGCTGCGTGAATTCGAGGATCTTTCCGAGGACAACACCAACCCGGAAAGCCGGAGTTTCTTCTCCTCCGTGAAAAGTTTCTGGGACGGGATGAAGGGCTGACCCCCTCCCCATTCTAAACCAATATTAAGCGCCCCAATGGGGCGCTTTTTTCGTTGGTTTTGCGGCTGGCCGCATGGTGATCCATTTGCATTAACCCTTCCTCAACCACGATGGCCACAGCATAGCCTATGGCCAAGGATCCCGCGTTTCAGGATGTCTCTCTCCCGCTGTTCCCCAACAGCGCAGAGATGGGGCCTGCCTCCCCGCCAGAGCGGCGCCTGCCCTCCTATATCAGGGATCACCGCGCGCGGTTGCGCGAGCGTTTTATGGACGGGGGCGCGGCTGCGATGCCGGACTATGAGTTGCTGGAACTTCTGCTCTTTCGATCCATTCCGCGCCGCGATGTCAAACCTCTGGCCCGGCTCCTGCTTGAGACCTTCGGAGATTTCAACCGGGTTATCACCGCGCCCCCTGAACGTCTCTCGAAGGTGAATGGCATCGGCGAGGCTGTCGTCGCGGATCTTAAGATCCTGGAGGCTGCCGCCCATCGAATGGCCCGCGCCAAAATCATGCAGCGACCGGTCTTGTCCTCTTGGGACGCGCTTCTGGACTATTGCCATACCGTCATGGCCCATCGTGAGACCGAACAGTTCCGTGTCCTCTACCTGGATCGCAAGAACACTCTGGTCGCGGATGAGGAGCAGGCCAGGGGCACCGTCGATCATGTGCCGGTCTACCCGCGAGAGATCGCCAAGCGGGCCCTTGAAATAAGCGCCAGCGCCCTGATCCTGGTACATAATCACCCGTCGGGCGACCCGACCCCATCGCAGAGCGACATCGAGATGACCGACCGGGTTGCGCGGGCACTCGCCACTCTGGATATCATTCTGCATGATCATCTGATCATCGGAAAATCTCGCGAACTGAGCTTTCGCTCCGAAGGATATCTCTAGCGGTCTAAAGCTCTTTTATCGAACCCAGACTTCGACCCGTCGATTGACCTGTCGGCCCCATCGCTGGTCTTCACAGGCCATCGGCAGCGCCTCACCAAAGGCCTCCACCGCTATTTCGGTCCGCTCGAGATTCGCGGTTTCAGCTGCCGCGATGACCGCATCTCGCACCGCCTCCGCTCGTTTCAACGCAATGGATTTATTACCGCTCGCCGGGCCATCGCCATCTGAGAAGCCGACAAAAACCAGCTCCCGCGCATCATAGGCCCCAGCCTCCAGGGACCGGGCGAGCTGATTGATATTGCTTCGCGATTGCGCATCGGGGCGGGTCGATCCCGGTTCAAAGCGAAACGACGTGGTCAACCGCTGCAGACCGTCCAGGCGACTGACCAATCTCTGCAACTCCGCAAGGGAGACCTCCGGCCCGGCTGCGCTGATGGCATTGGCCAGACGGTCGCCCTGAACATTCATCGAAATTCTCTCTGGTGCCTGATCAACGAACCCGGCTCTGCGGATCACAATCTGCGCCGCGGGGCCGCGAACATAACTCAGAAAATCCCGCGCAAGCTTGGGCAACCGTCGTGACGGGAGATATAGAAACATCGGCGCAGTCAGCGGATAGTCTTCTGTCTTGATTGACCGGCGATTGGCCCGCAGCGAGAAGCCACACGCGCCGCGCAGGGTCAGGACGCGTGCGGTCGATGTTTCGGCAAAGTTCGCCAGCCCAAGGGCAAAGGGATCTGTCGCAACGACTCGCACCAAGGTGCTGCCACGGTCGTGGCGCCGCAGACGACTGCCAAGCGCCGCAATATTTGGCGGCTCAAGCCGGTCAGAAATCGCCTGAGCCAAGCCAGAGCCCGCGACGGGCAAATGAAGAGAGATCGGCGCGTCAGCCCCACCCAGCTCAGACCAGTTTTTCAGATCCCCGGATAGAACGCGCGCGAGATTCGACACCGAAATCGAGCGCACAGGGTTCCCCGGTGCCACCACCGGAACCATGGCGTCCAGCGCCAGAACGCGACTGCGTTGTGACCCTGTCATATCCCCCATTCCAGCCTCACGCGCGCGCTCACGCTCCGCGCTGCGGATTTCGCGCAGGGCCATCACGATATCGGCTTCATTGGCCAGAAGATCGGCAAACCCTTCGTCGGTATTGCTGACAAAAAAGCTGAACCTGGCGGCGACTCGACCTGTGTCGCGCAGTAACACATAGTCAAAGTTATTGTCGGGCATCGGATCTCGCCGGGTCTGGAAACCGTTTCTGAGTGCGAACCCTTCGATCAGCGCCGGTAACAGAACCTCTGCCATGGTGGAAGAACCCGACAGGGTAATCTCCGCAACATAATCAGACAGGCTCGGGCAGCCGGGCCCCTCACAGCTGACGCCAGACCCATCAACCGTCAGTTCACCGAACTTCGTATCAACGCGATAGAATTCACCATCAAAACCCAGAATATTCCCGGTGATCTCAACGGCGCCGTCAGGTGAGGAAAGGGTCACATCCTGCGCATTGAGCGGCAAGATTCCAGCGACAAGAAAGAGTGCGGCGCCTACCGCCGCACGAAGCAAAGCCATGAGAAATCCTGAATAAACCGCTAGTTAATTTGCGGCGATTTTCAGTGTTTCTAGCAAATTATTCAACACAAGAAAATCACCCGTAGCGGCACAATCAGGCATCGCCAGTGTCAGATCACGGGTGCGCAGGTTTCCATCGCGCAGTTCAAGCGTCTGCGCCGAAACGTCACGACCGCAATTGATCGCGGTCACCTCGGCCTCGACTGTCAGGTCGATCACACCACTACGGTCGCCGCCAAGCCGTGGAACGCTGTAGATCTCTGCCAAACGCGGCGCCAGCTGCGAGGCATCGCCAAGCTGCACGACCGACCCCCGGCCAGCTGTAAGATCAGCACCGCGCCAGACATGACCAGCGCTGCCGTACCCCGCGCCAAACTCGCGCGCGTGCAGTTCAAAACCGCTATTGCCAGCCCATTGCAGGACCACCCGGCTGACCAGATTTAGATCAGGCACCGAAGTTGTCGCCACTGCACCACGGCCTGTTTTCGGCTCGACGATAAAAACTGCGGTAGAAGAAAGTGCCGGCACCTGAACGGTCAGCGCGCCGGTATCGTCCAGGCGGCTGGAGAACATCATTCCATTGTGATGAATGGTCAACCGCTCTCCGGGACGGCAAAGGGACAAGATCGTCAAACGCACCTCTGCCATCGGGCTGGCGACGGCTTCTGCTGTCATATCGCAGGTGGTCTCTGGGTCATGACGCCCGGCCTGACGGGCTTCGCCCTCGCCGCCGGAAGCAGGTGTGGCCGCAGTGAGGCTGATCGCCTCAATCTGAAGGGCACCATCGGTCGAGAGGTCTGGCAGGTTGTCTACGGCCGCAACCGCAAGCCCCTTCGCAGGAACCGCGGCTTCTGCAGTCGCCTGCGGACCGCCATCGGCATGTTGCATAACAAGACCGATCGCGAGTGCGCTACAGAGGGTGGCCGCGCTCATCAAGGCTGTACGTTTGCTGATCATTACCGACTCCTTACCCAAAAAGGTTAAGGAACCGTGACGCAGAAAGGCGACCAATTGATGGCCGCCCCTTGCTGAGAATCTGGCGAAAGCATGCAATTTTCACTGTTTTCGCCAGACTATGTCACCTGTCCGGCGCCTCAGCTGAGGCTGCCATGGCAGTGTTTGAACTTCTTGCCAGACCCACAAGGGCATTTGTCATTGCGAGATGGATTGCCCCATGTCGAGGGATCGTCTTCAACAAACCCATCGGCTGGTGCCTCCGGCAACGCAGCGCCAGCAGCGGCCCTTTGCAGTTCCGCCTGCTGGGCGGCCAGCTGCATCATCATCTGGCGCTGCTCTTCTTCGCTGATGGGGCGCACATGTGCGAGCTGCTGAGTGACGGTTTCACGCAGCGTATCGAGCATGGTTTCAAACAGCTGGAAACTCTCATTCTTATATTCATTGAGCGGATCACGCTGCGCGTAGCCACGGAAGCCCACCACAGAACGCAGATGTTCCAGCGTCAGAAGATGTTCGCGCCATTTTGCGTCGATGGTCTGAAGCAGAACCTGCTTTTCGATATTGCGCATGGTTTCAGCACCAAACGCTTCGGTCTTTTCTGCCATCTTGGCATCGCTGGCGGCGACCAGACGTTCGCGGATCTGCTCGTCATCGACGCCTTCTTCGGCAGCCCAGTCGACCACGGGGACATCAAGCCCGAGTTTCTCGCGGACCTGCGCCTGCAGGCCCTCGCTGTCCCATTGGTCGGCATAGGTCTTGGCCGGCATATGCACATCGAGAAGATCGTCGATCACCTCATGACGCATATCACCGACAATTTCGGACAGATCTTCAGCAGCCATGATTTCGCGGCGCTGGTTAAAGATTACCTTGCGCTGATCATTCATCACGTCGTCGAATTTCAGAACGTTCTTACGCATGTCAAAGTTGCGGCCTTCGACCTTTGCCTGGGCGCGTTCCAGCGACTTGTTCACCCAAGGGTGAATGATCGCCTCGCCCTCTTTCATGCCAAGGGTCGACAACAGCTTGTCCAGCCGCTCTGACCCGAAGATGCGCATCAGATCATCTTCAAGGCTGAGGTAGAACACGGTGCGACCCGGATCGCCCTGGCGACCGGAGCGACCGCGCAGCTGGTTGTCGATCCGGCGGCTCTCGTGGCGTTCGGAAGCCATCACGAACAGGCCACCTGCGTCCAGAACACTCTGCTTTTCCGCGGCATGTTTGGCCTCTTCCTCGGTGCGCAGGGCAACCGGGTCGGCATCGGGCTGGGCGTCCAGCGCATCCAGCACCTTCAGCTCCACATTACCGCCCAACTGAATGTCAGTACCGCGGCCGGCCATGTTGGTAGCGATGGTCACAGCGCCCAGACGACCGGCCTCCGCCACGATCTTGGCTTCCTGTTCGTGGTGACGAGCGTTCAGCACGTTGTGCTTGATGCCCTCTTTCTCCAGCATCTGGCTGAGCAGCTCGGATTTTTCGATCGAGGTCGTGCCCAAAAGAACAGGCTGGCCCTTTTCATGGGCCTTCTTGGTCTCTTCAATCATCGCACGGTATTTCTCGACAGCCGTGCGGTAGACCTGATCGTCCTCATCCTTACGAGCGATTGGTCGGTTGGTTGGAACCTCGACCACACCCAGACCGTAGATCTCGGCAAATTCCTCGGCCTCGGTCATCGCTGTGCCGGTCATCCCGGACAGCTTGCTGTAGAGGCGGAAGTAGTTCTGAAAGGTCACGGAGGCCAGCGTTGTGTTCTCGGGCTGAATCTTAACCTCTTCCTTGGCTTCGATGGCCTGATGCAGACCCTCGGAAAGGCGGCGACCGGCCATCATCCGACCGGTGAATTCATCGATCAGCACCACCTCGCCATCGCGCACGATGTAGTCCTTGTCGCGCTGGAACAGCTTATGCGCCCGCAGCGCCTGGTTGACGTGATGTACTACCGTAGTGCTCTCAGGATCATACAGTGACGCTCCCTCTTCCAGCAGGCCATGGGCGATCAACTGCTGCTCGAGGTATTCGTTGCCATCCTCGGTGAAGGTCACGCCGCGGGTTTTTTCGTCCAGCTCATAGTGATCATCACTCAGGAGCGGGATCATCTTGTCGATGGTCGAGTAGAGTTCCGAGCGATCTTCCGCCGGACCTGAGATGATCAGCGGCGTACGCGCCTCGTCGATCAGGATCGAGTCGACCTCATCCACAATCGCGAAATTATGGTGTTTCTGGAAAACCTGATCGAGGCTCGGCTTCATGTTGTCGCGCAGGTAGTCAAAGCCCAGCTCGTTGTTGGTCGCATAAGTGACATCGCTCTGATAGGCAGCCATCTTCTCTGCATCAGGCTGGCCGGACCAGATCACGCCGGTGGTCATGCCGAGTTGCGCAAAGACCTTGCCCATCCACTCGCTGTCGCGCTTGGCGAGGTATTCGTTCACCGTCACCACATGCACGCCCTTGCCGGTCAGCGCATTGAGATAGGCCGGGAAGGTCGCAACGAGGGTTTTACCCTCACCGGTCTTCATCTCGGAAATATTGCCCTGGTGCAGAAAGATGCCACCCATGAGCTGCGTATCAAAGGCCCGCAGCCCCAGCGCACGCCGCGCCGCCTCGCGTACGTTGGCAAAAGCCTCGGGCAGAAGGTCATCCAGGCTCTCTCCGTCACCGGCGCGCTTGCGCAGCTCGGCGGTTTTGTCCTGCAACTCCTGATCGCTGAGTTTCTCGAACTCGGGCTCCAGCGCGTTGATCTTGGCAATCAGCGGCCGTGTCGCCTTGATTTTGCGGTCATTCGGCGTGCCGAAAACCTTTTTGGCGAGTGTTCCGATACCCAGCATGTGTTCTCCAACCGTCCTGTCATTGGCCCCTGGCGTTGGCAGGCTTGCCCGCCCCGCTTGCAACTCATAAACAATGATGGAACAGCGGTCCTGTCAAAGGCCTCATGGCGATGTAAGGTCCCGCAAATACGGTGTCAACGCTACGCCCAGCCGTGGCCAGAGAATAGGAAGAATTCAATGCGCAAAGGTCTCACTTATTTGTCGGGGCTGGCCCTGACGGCCGCCTTGACACTGCCCATACCCGCTGTGGCCGAACCACATGCCAATACAGTGGTTGCAAAGGTGAATGGCGAAGAGATCACGATTGGTCACATGATCATCGCCCGCGCGACGCTGCCGCAGCAGTATCAGCAGCTGCCGGATGATGTTCTCTATGACGCAATTCTGGACCAGCTGATTCAGCAAACCAGCCTGAAACAGGAACTGAATGGCGAGGTTCCGAAATACGTCGAACTCTCCCTCGAGAACGAAGCCCGTTCGCTGCTGGCCGCTGATGTCATCGAAAAGGTGATGGAGGGTGCCGCCTCCGAACAGGACCTTCGCGCCGCCTACGACGAGAAATACACCGACGGAACCGGCGGTGATGAATTCAACGCCTCGCATATTCTGGTCGAGAGCAAGGAGGATGCAGCCGAAATTCGCGCCGAGCTGGAGGCTGGTGCTGATTTTGCCACTCTAGCGCGCGAACGGTCGACCGGTCCCTCCGGCCCGAACGGTGGGGAGCTCGGCTGGTTTGGCAAGGGGCGCATGGTCCCGGAATTTGAAGAAGCCGTCCTCGCGATGCGTACCGGTGACGTCTCCGAACCGGTTCAAACCCAGTTCGGCTGGCATGTGATCAAGCTCAACGAACGGCGCACCTCTGCTGCGCCTACCTTTGACGAGGTCCGCGAAGAGCTTGCAGCGCAGATGCGCCAGGACGCGGTAGAAGAGCGCGTACTCTCCCTGACCACCTCGGCAACGATTGAACGCCCTGAGATCGAAGATCTAGACCCCGCAATCCTGAAAAACCTTGACCTGGTTAGGAACTGAAAATGGCACTGCCCCGCTCTCCGCTTGCACCAGACCATTTCCCCGAGCTGCCGGAAATCACCGGTGTTAGATTCGCATCGGCAGCCGCCGGCGTGAGATACAAGGATCGTACGGACGTTATGCTCGCGGTGATGGCACCCGGAACGGCCGTCGCCGGCGTCTTTACCCGCTCCGCGACCCGCTCCGCCCCCGTTCTGGACTGTCAGGCAAAACTTGCTTCGGCAGAAAACGACACCGCGCACGGCGCGGCAATCCTCGTGAACTCCGGCAATTCAAACGCCTTTACCGGGCACTATGGTCAAACCTCGGTTGCCGAGATCACCCGCAGTGTAGCAGAATGCACGGGAGTTCCGGCTGCACGGGTGTTCACCGCATCAACCGGAGTCATCGGCGAACCACTGCCGCACGACCGCATCGTCGCCCAGATCGCGGCGCTGAAGGATGGGTTGGACGCCACCGCCATCGAAGCTGCTGCCGGCGCGATCATGACAACGGACACCTTTGCCAAAGGGGCCAGCGCGAAAATCGAGATCGACGGAAAAACAGTCTCTATCGCGGGGATTGCCAAGGGGTCAGGTATGATCGCCCCCGACATGGCGACCATGCTTGTCTATATCTTCACAGATGCGAAGATGCCGCAGTCGGCGTTGCAGGAGCTTCTGTCGCAAACCTGTGACCGGACCTTCAACTGCATCACGGTGGACAGCGACACATCGACCTCGGACAGTCTGATGCTCTGTGCCACTGGCGCCTCTGGCGTTGATGTAACCGGACATTCTGAATTCGCCGAGGCGCTGGAATCAGTCATGCTGGACCTGTCGCATCAAGTTGTGCGCGATGGTGAGGGCGCGACCAAATTCGTCGAGATCCAGGTGACCGGCGCGATGAATGACCACGACGCCAAGGTTCATGGCCTGTCGATTGCCAATTCGCCGCTGGTCAAAACGGCCATTGCCGGGGAGGATCCAAACTGGGGCCGCGTCGTGATGGCAATCGGCAAATCCGGGGCAGCCGCCGATCGGGACAAGCTGTCCATCTCCTTTGGCGATGTACTGGTCGCCGAAAAAGGCTGGGTGTCGCCAAGCTATCGCGAAGCAGCCGGCGCCACCGAAATGAAGAAGTCGGAGATCGTCATCAAGGTTGATCTGGGATTGGCAGAGGGGCAGAGCACTGTTTGGACCTGTGACCTTACGCACCAATATATCACCATTAACGCGGACTACCGGTCATGAAGACCGTACTGGTATCTGCGGTTGCGTTGATTGATATCGAGGGGCGCGTGCTGCTTGCTCAGCGCCCCGAGGGAAAGTCGATGGCGGGTCTGTGGGAATTTCCCGGCGGCAAGGTCGAGCCCGGTGAAACGCCCGAGGCGGCGCTGATCCGCGAACTGGAAGAGGAGCTCGGCATCAACACCTGGGCGTCCTGTCTGGCACCGCTGACCTTTGCAAGCCACAGCTATGAAGATTTTCACCTGCTGATGCCGCTATTTGCCTGTCGTAAATGGGAGGGTATCCCGCAGGCGAAAGAAGGGCAGACACTGAAATGGGTCCGCGCGCAGAACCTGCGTGATTACCCCATGCCGGCGGCCGATGTGCCGCTGATCCCGATCCTGCGGGACTGGCTCTAGTTCCGGTCTGCCCGGTTTCCCGCACAGAACGGCTTAGCCGCCGCCGCGTCCTGCGGCGGTATCCTTTACGTGCATCAATCAATCATTAACTTTTTTCGTTAACCCTGAGAGCCAACAGGCAGCGTAATGTCGGTATTTCTGACGGCAAGAGGCGGTAGCGATCATGATCAGAACGATTAAGCAGGGTGCATTTATCTTCATCCAAGGCACATTCGTGCGCAGCTTGCCCGATGGCAAGATTTCGGTGCGCGTCGGTAGCAAAACCTACGAAGGTGAACCGGTCGGCCGCGCCGCCTGATCCCCCACACTCTCCTTAGCAGACTGGTTTCTCCTCCCTGAACCAGCCACGAAAAAACCCCGACCTGGTTTGGCCGGGGTTTTTTTATTCATGCTATGATCGTGGATCAGTCGAGTGTGCGGGTCACTTCTTCACGTTCGAAGATCTCGATCACATCACCCTTGCGGACATCATCGTAATTCTCAAACGCCATGCCGCATTCCTGACCGGACTGAACCTCTGCCACTTCATCCTTGAAGCGTTTGAGAGTTTTCAGCGTACCTTCGTGAATCACAACGTTGTCACGCAGCAGGCGGACGCCAGCGGAGCGGCGTGCCACACCTTCGGTCACGAGACAGCCCGCAACCTTGCCAACGTTGGATACCTTGAAGACATCCTTGATCTCTGCATAGCCGATGAAGTTCTCGCGGATCTCAGCTGACAGCAGGCCGGACGCCGCCGCCTTCACATCGTCGACGAGGTCATAGATGACCGAGTAGTAGCGGATCTCGACGCCCTTCTGGTTTGCCGAGTTCCGTGCCGATGTGTTGGCACGCACGTTGAAGCCCATGACAGGAGCACCAGAGGCCTCTGCCAGACCGATATCGCTCTCGGTGATGGCGCCAACGCCGGAGTGCAGCACGCGAACACGCACTTCGTCATTGCCGATCTTCTCCATCGCCTGAACGATGGCTTCGGCAGAGCCTTGCACGTCAGCTTTAACCAGGATCGGCAGCTCGGAGACATTTTCGTCCTCCTTGGCCTTCTGCATCAGCTGTTCCAGCGTGGTCGCGGCACCGGCCGCTGCGCGCTTGTCCTTGGCGGCCTGGGCGCGGTACTCGGCGATCTCGCGGGCCTGCGCTTCGGTTTCGGTGACGTTCAGAACGTCGCCTGCTTCGGGTGTACCATTGAGACCCAGCACTTCGACCGGAACCGAGGGGCCAGCTTCCTGAACCCGCTCACCCTTGTCGTTGATCAGCGCACGGACCTTACCGTACTGCTCACCGACAACAAAGATATCACCCTGACGCAGGGTGCCGTTCTGAACCAGCACCGTGGCCACAGGTCCGCGACCCACGTCCAGCTGTGCCTCGATCACGGCACCTTGAGCCGCGCGATCCGGATTGGCCTTCAGTTCGAGGATTTCCGCCTGCAGCGCAATGGCTTCCAGCAGCTCGTCCAGACCCTGACCAGTTACGGCAGAGACTTCCACATCCTGTACTTCACCAGACATCGCTTCCACGACAACTTCATGCTGCAGCAGATCGGTGCGGACTTTCATCGGGTCTGCGGCCGGCTTGTCGATCTTGTTGATCGCCACGATCATGGGAACACCCGCCGCCTTGGCGTGGTTGATTGCTTCGACGGTCTGCGGCATCACAGCGTCATCTGCAGCCACAACAAGGACCACGATATCCGTGACCTGCGCACCGCGCGAACGCATAGAGGTAAAGGCCGCGTGGCCCGGCGTGTCGAGGAAGCTCAACACAGCCCCGCCTTCGGTTTTCACCTGATAGGCACCGATGTGCTGGGTAATGCCACCCGCCTCGCCTGCAACAACCCGCGCGTCGCGGATCGCATCCAGCAGAGACGTCTTACCGTGGTCAACGTGACCCATGATGGTGATCACAGGAGGACGCGGCTGAAGGTCATCTTCCTTGTCCTTGACCTCTTTGATGACGTCTTCAACATCCGAATCAGAAACACGCACCACGTTGTGGCCGAATTCTTCGATGATCAGCTCGGCAGTATCCGCGTCGATGGTCTGGTTCTGAGTGACCATCATGCCCATGTTCATCAGCGATTTGACAACCTCGCCGACGCGCTCGGCCATCCGGTTTGCCAGCTCCGAGACGACAATCGCCTCGGGCAGCTGGACGTCACGAATAACCTTTTCACGCTCGACCGAGCCCATGGCCTTCTGGCGTGCGCGCTCTTGCTTACGCTTCATCGACGCCATGGAGCGCTGACGACCACCTTCACCACCGGTCGCCTGACCAAGTGTCAGCTTACCGGAGCGACGGCCACCGCCTTCGTTGCGGCCTTTGGCATTGCGGTTCTGCCGGTCATCACGTTCGCGATCCCCCTTACGAGGCTGCGAAGATGGGCCCGGCTCGGGACGGGCCGCAGCCGGTTCCGACTTTTTCTTTTCGGCATCAGTAGCCGCACGCTGCGCAGCAGCCTCAGCTTCGACACGCTTGCGCTCTTCTTCTTCAGCCTTCTGGCGGGCACGCTCTTCAGCTTCGCGCTGTTCACGTTCCTTGGCTTCCTGTTCAGCCCGGCGGCGCTCACGCTCTTCGGCACGGGCCTTTTCCTCGGCTTCGCGCTGCTGCGCTTCTTCTACTTCGCGGGCCTTGGCGGCCTGCAACGCCTTCAGGCGGCGCGCCATCTCTGCATCGCTGATGCCAGCCGGACGCCGCGATGCGTCACCGGACGGCGTCGCACCTGAGCCCCCCTTGGCCGCGGTCGGCTTGGGGACCACAACGCGTTTGCGCTTGGTTTCCACCACGACATTCTTGGTCCGACCGTGGCTGAAGCTCTGTTTCACATTCCCGGGCCGGGACCCACCACGAAGACCCAACGTCTTTTTGCCGTCACTATCGCTCATAAAGCTCTTTATCCTTCCGTGCGGCCCTTGCCGCCCACCGTTTCGCGCAAACCTTGTAGTCGTTGCGCTTCCTCTACAACACGTTTGCCGAGTCCACCAGAGGCCAGCGCCGCATGTATCACAGTTTGGCGCCCAAAGGCCATGCCCAGCTCATCCGCAGTGAGGCATCCGATGAATTTCCCACGGTGCGGCGTGCTCAATTTTGATTTGCCCCGTCCTGATCCATCCGAAGCCTGGATCAATACGCGGGCGTGTTCCTTGGCCAGCCAGTCTTTAACCTTCTCATAGCCAGAGACCGCATCACCCGACTTGCGCGCCAGGCTGATCAGCTCGATCAGGCGCCGCAGCACCTGACCTTTGATTTCATCCACCAGCCCTTCAGGCACCGTCACCGGCGCCTTGAAACCGCGGGCAAAGAGTTTCTTCTTTACCGCAGTTTGGAGCGCTGCCTCGGTCGAGGTCACATAGACCCCGCGCCCCGGCAGCTTTCCCATCACATCAGGAACAACCTGACCTTCGGGGCCAACAACAAAGCGGATCAGCCCTTCTTTGGGCTGGATCTCGCCTGTTGCCAGACATTTTCGCTCCGGTCCGTCGGACCGGTCTTTGTCACTGCCACCGCGTGTCATTGCTATCCTCGCTGCGAGGCCTGAGTTCAGGCCTCGCCCTCTTCTGCTTCGCCGTCTTCGATGTCGGCATCGTCTTCAGCATCCGCTTCCAGTTCGGTGGGATCCACCCAACCCAGCAGAACGCGGGCGGTCATGACAAGAGTCTGAGCATCTTCCAGCGACACATCAAATGGTTCCAGAATGCCGTCATCCTTGACGCGCTCACCCTTGTTGGTGGTCCAACCGCCGGCCAGCTCCCAGTCAGCGCAGGTAGCAAAATCTTCAAGCGTCTTGATGCCATCCTTGGCCAGTGCCTCAATCATTTGGGGCGTCAGACCATCAAAGTCAATCAGGCTGTCCTCGGCACCCAATGCGCGGGCTGCATCAATCGCCGCTTTCGCCTGCGCTTCCAGGTAGTCAGCCGCACGCGCCTGAAGCTCCTGAGCGGTGCCCTCATCGACACCGTCAATAACCAGCAGTTCATCCAGCTCGACATAGGCAACTTCTTCGAGGTTGGTAAAGCCTTCGGAGACCAGCAGCTGGGCAAAGAATTCGTCCAGATCCAGGGTTTCCATGAACAGCTTGGTGCGCGCCTCGAATTCCTTCTGGCGGCGGGCCGATTCCTCTTCCTCGGTCATGATGTCGATATCAAGCGCGGTCAGCTGCGATGCCAGACGCACGTTCTGACCACGACGGCCGATTGCCAGCGACAGCTGCTCTTCGGGGACCACGACCTCGATCTTGCCCGCTTCTTCGTCCAGAACAACCTTGGACACTTCCGCAGGCTGCAGCGCGTTCACGAGGAAGGTCGGCTGATCTTCGTTCCACGGGATGATGTCGATCTTTTCACCCTGCAGTTCGTTGACCACGGCCTGAACGCGCGAACCGCGCATACCGACACAGGCGCCAACCGGATCGATGGAGCCATCATAGCTGATCACAGCAATCTTTGCGCGCGAACCCGGATCACGGGCAACCGCCTTGATCTCAATAACGCCATCATAGATTTCAGGCACTTCCATCTTGAACAGCTCAGCCATGAACTCCGGCGCGGTCCGCGACAGGAAGATTTGAGGGCCACGCGGCTCGCGGCGCACATCCTTGATATAGCAGCGAATCCGGTCATTCGGGCGGTAGCTCTCGCGGCCGATTTTCTCGTTCCGGCGCAGGATCGCCTCACCCGCACCCACGTCAACGATGACGTTGCCGTATTCTTCACGTTTGACCAGGCCGTTGATGATGGTGCCGGCACGATCCTTGAACTCTTCGTACTGACGATCACGCTCAGCTTCGCGCACCTTCTGCAGGATCACCTGCTTGGCGGACTGGGCAGCGATCCGGCCCATCTCGACAGGAGGCACTTCCTCGACGAAGACATCGCCAACCGAAGGATCGGCCATATACTGCTTGGCCTGCTCAACAGTCATTTCCGCCTGGTAGTTTTCCAGCGCGTCATCTTCGACCACGGTCCGCACGCGGGTAAAGGTCGCACGGCCAGTCTTGCGGTCAATGGACACACGAATGTCCATCTCGCTGCCGTAGCGGCTCTTGGCAGCCCGCGCCAGGCTCTCTTCCATCGCATCGACAACCAAGCCGGGGTCGATCATCTTTTCGCGCGCCACGGCTTCTGCGGTCTGCAGAAGCTCCAACTGGTTTGCTGATGTGATAGCCATTACTTTTTCTCCTCTTCGGACCCATCGGCCTCGATTTCGTCGAATGCGTCTTCGTTCAGGGTGCCGGCAGCCTTGCGCTGACGCAGCATTTCTTTGATCAGATCATCGGTAAGAACCAGTTTGGCATCGCTCAACCAGTCGAATTTCAAGCCGATGGTAACAGTCTCGCCATGTTCTTCGATATTGATCAGAACCTCGTCATCCTCAACACCGGCCAGCTCGCCCTTGAAACGGCGGCGGCCGTCGATCAGCTCGCTGGTCTCGATCTTGGCCTCATAGCCCTCGAACATATCGAAGTCTTTGAGACGGGTCAGCGGCCGGTCGATACCGGGGCTGGAGACCTCAAGCGCGTAGCTGTCAAGGATCGGATCCTCCACGTCCAGCGTCGCACTGACCGCGTTGGAGATCTCAGCGCAGCCATCCACCTCGATGCCGCCTTCAGGCTTGTCGGCCATGATCTGCAGGGTGGTCGTCTTGCCAGA
Organism: Phaeobacter sp. JH20_37; assembly: GCF_048056015.1. Classification (NCBI taxonomy): domain Bacteria; kingdom Pseudomonadati; phylum Pseudomonadota; class Alphaproteobacteria; order Rhodobacterales; family Roseobacteraceae; genus Phaeobacter; species Phaeobacter sp. JH20_37. The sequence continues at coordinate 92,844 of NZ_JAYMWW010000015.1, forward strand.
CATCAGCCGAATACGCACCAGCTCAAAACCGAGATCTTCAATCACCGGGGTGATGATCTCGGCAAGCCGACGGTCGATGGCTGCCTTGGCTATCAGGTCATTGGTCATACGAATTCCAGATCTGTGATTCGGGCACAAAAAAACGGGCGCGCGGCCCGTTGAACTTTCCGGTGGAGCTGAGGGTCAAACCCGACGCGCCGCTGTTACGAAAGGCATATACGCCGGATCAGGCCAAACTGCAAGAGGCAGTTCCCCTGACCCATGTTCTGTGCGGACCCAGGCTTGCAAATCGTGCAGATCAGAGGCGCCACCAGCGTTCCGCAATTCGACCATCGTCCAAAGCCGACCGAGTGCCTATCGTCCGAGGCATACCAACATCCCGCCGGGCTGCCAGCGCCATGTCATCAACGGATGGATGGTAGTGAAAACTGCCGCGCGACACGAGACCTTCGGGTGCTGGCAGGGCTGCGACATCGACATATCCATCCCGCAGCGCCTCAGCCCGCACGGCGGCATCGGGAATCACGATCAACTCAACCGTATCGACCCAACCGGCCTGACCGGATTTGTAGTGCCCCCGCACCCGCGCCGCGCGGAAGTCGCGCCCTGAGCGCGCGCGCTCCACCCTGTAGCACCCGGTCCCGTTTGCCGCTGAGAGGTCGCCTGAGTTTTCCCCGCCGGCGGCAATCGCAAACCGGCCATCGGCCAATAAATAAGGGAGATGCGGATTGGATGCGCCCAGCACAATCTGGATGCTACCGGGCGAGAGTATGTCGATTTGAGCAGCGCCATCGCCGATATCGCTGCCCAGCAGGCTTGCCGCCACATCCGCCGCCCGCACCGGTGTTCCATCGTGAAACGTCACATCAGCGCGAATATCGAACTGCCAGACCCGCGCATCGGGGCTGCTGCTCCAGCGACTGGCCAGCTCAGGCCGCAAGGAGCCGTCAGGGCCAATTTCCATCAAGGTGTCAAACACGGCCCCACGAGCAACCTGATCCATCAGCCCACCGTCTCGCGGTACCGCGAGACGAAGGATCCCGCCCTGCCGCGGCGTATCAGCCAGCGCGGCCCCGGTTGCAGCCAGCAGGGCAGCCGCGGCGCCAGATGTGAACAGCGCACGCCTGTCGATCCGTGTCATGGCTCCTGCTCCTCTGCAATCTGGTCCATTGCGCGCACCAGCTCGGCGCTGATTCCCGGTTCGGACAGAGCATGGCCCGCATTGCGCACCATCTTCAACTCGGCATTTGGCCACAGCTCTTTCAATCGCCAGGCGGAGGTCGGCGGACAAATCATATCATACCGCCCCTGCACGATGATGCCGGGAATATGCGATATGCGCCCCATATTGGCAAAGATCTGACCATCGTAGTCGAGAAACCCGCCATTGATGAAATAGTGATTCTCCAGTCGTGCAAAGGCGCGCGCGTAGTCGCCCGGGCTTTCGCCCGATGTGCCGTTGGAATGGATCGAGGCCAACGCGTTCTCCCATGCCGACCAAGCCCGGCCGAACAGGATCTCCTCAGCCATATCGCCGGAAAACAGCCGTCTGTTATAGGCGGCGATCAGATCGCCCCGCTCACCATCGGGGATCATCGAGACAAAACGCGACCAGGTCTCCGGCCAGAAACGGCCAGCACCACCACCGTAGAACCAGTCCAGCTCTGACTTGGTCATCAGGAAGACGCCGCGCAGGATCAGATGGCGCACCCGCTCGGGATGGGTCTGGGCATAGATCAGCGACAAAGTTGCCCCCCAGCTCCCGCCGAACACCATCCACCGCGACAGCCCCAGAAGTCGGCGGATGATTTCCATATCCGCGACCAGATGCCAGGTAGTATTGTCAGCGCAGGAGGCATGCGGCCGCGACCGTCCGCAACCGCGCTGATCGAATAATACAATCCGGTAGTGGTCAGGGTCGAAATACCGCCGCATGGCCGGGCTGCTCCCGCCACCCGGGCCTCCGTGACAGACCACCACAGGGATACCGTCCGGATTACCGCTCTGCTCCATATAGATATGGTGGCCCTGCCCCACATCGACCATCCGCTGATCAAAGGGTTCAATGGGCGGGTACAAATACTGCACTGCGCGCTTTTGATACGGGTATTTGTCCATTACTGACCTAACTTAGTCCTGAATGATAAAAGAACACACGGAGACAGGAATGCAAGCGCCTCAATCCACGGTAGACCCGTCCGAGATCGCAAAATTTGAGGCCATGGCCGCCGAATGGTGGGATCCCACTGGAAAATTCAAACCATTGCACATGCTGAACCCCTGTCGGCTGGACTACATCACCAGGCAAATTGCTGGTGAATTTGATCGCAACCTATCCGATCAGGCGCCCTTTTCCGGACTGCGCATTCTGGACATCGGCTGCGGTGGCGGGCTTCTCAGCGAACCAATGGCCCGTCTGGGTGCCGATGTCGTCGGCGCCGACGCCGCAGCGGGCAATATTCCGGTCGCTCAGGTTCACGCCCAGCAATCCGGTCTGGACATCGACTATCGCCACACCACGGCCGAGGCGCTGGCAGAGGCGGGCGAGCAGTTCGACGTGGTTCTCAACATGGAGGTGGTCGAACATGTTGCCGATCCGCTCAGCTATCTAACTGCCACGCGGCAGCTGCTCAGGCCCGGTGGTCTGCAAATCTGTTCAACCATCAACCGCAATCCCAAAAGCTACGCGATGGCCATTTTAGGCGCCGAGGTTGTCATGCGATGGCTGCCGCGCGGGACACATGAATGGTCGAAGTTCATTACACCAGACGAGCTGTTCGAGCTGCTCTCAAAGGCGGGGCTGACGCCTGTCGATCGGAAGGGTTTTGTGTTCAATCCGATCTTCTGGAGCTGGTCGCTCTCGGACCGTGATTTGAGCGTAAATTACGTGACAGCCAGCACAAAGCCTCGCTAAGCGCGGAGGCAAAAGCCCTGCCCCTATACTTTAGGATAGGCAATCATCCTTCTGCGTCGTTGGGCCGCTACCTTCTACGTGGTAGACCATGGATAGGGTCAGATGTTGCTGACCTGTCACCGAGTGAATGCACAGAGGCCCTTGTTCCGGGCCGCCCTGTCGTTAAGCCTACCACTCACGGACCAGCCTGACGGGGGGCACCAAGGACGTCTGTTCGCAGACGTCCTTTTCCGTTTTGCAGGATTGGGGCCCTGCGCCCGTAGTCGCCAATCAGTCGCGACTTCCCAGCTTAATGCGGAACTCTCGCAGGATCGGCAGCGCGGATTTGACCCGGTCACCCCCCAGTTCCTCAACCACTTCTCGGATCATCGGAACAATGCTGGCCAATGCGGCGTCGCGCGCCTGTCGTCCCGCCGGGCTGATGGCGACCATTTTGCGTCGCGCATCATCCCAGTCTGGGCGGATATGAACGTAGCCCGCCGCTTCCAGCTTGCTCAATGTATTGGTCATCGCCCCACGGGTCACGTGAAACGCCTTGGCCAGCTGAGCGGGCGACCGCTCAACTCCGGTACGTGCGAGATGGTTCAATACCGAGAAATGCGACAGTTCCATTCCCTTAGGCAGCACTTGTCCCAGCCGGGTCCGCGCCAGCTGATCTGCCATCAGAATTTCGCTGAACAGCGAAACCGCAAGGGAATTGGTATCGTCCATCAGGGGCCGTCGAATTCTCGGTCATGAAACAGGGAAGGAACCTGTCGACGCGCTTGTGCCACTTTTTCAAGGTCAAGATCAATGTAGGTTACCCCTGGCTCAACGCCGCCATCGGCCAGAATTTCCCCCCAGGGTGACACCACCAGAGAATGGCCATAGGTGCGTCGCGACTTTCCCTTGGTTGCCGGATGGGTGCCCGTCTGAGCAGCCGCAAGCACATAGCAGCCCGTCTCGATTGCACGCGCCTGAAGCAATGCGTGCCAATGGGCCGAACCGGTAACAGGCGAAAAGGCAGCTGGCGCCAGCAGCACCTGAGCCCCTGCTTTGGCCAGACGCCGATGCAGATAGGGGAAGCGTACGTCGTAACAGATGGTCATTCCCAGGGCTGCAAATGGAGTCTGTGCAACCACAGCCTGACGGCCCGGGCGGTATCCATCCGACTCGCGGTAAGTTTCTTCAGGCGTGACATCCACATCGAACATGTGGATCTTGTCATAGCGCGCAACAATCTCACCGGCTGGATCGATCAGAAACTGGCGATTGGCAAACCGTCCATCGGCATCCGTCGTCTTCAACGCGAGGGATCCGAGAGACAGCCAGAGACCACGCTCCTCGGCAGTTCTGCGCAGGGCCGCCAACGTCGGATCATCCGCTTCATGATGGAGGACCGACGTCTGGTGGCTGCGACTTCCAGAAAGGCAGTTTGTCACTTCTGGTGTCAGTACAAAACCGGCGCCAGCGGCAGCGGCCTCGGCAATCATCTCCTGCACCATCACCAGATTTTCAGCTGGCTGGTCGCTTGATGTCAGTTGAAGCAAGGCCGCACGCATCTCTTATACCCTCCGATGGTCACCGATCTTAATCACCGCGCCTCAGGTTGCCAGCAGCGGATCCAGCTTGCCGGACCGATCCAGTGCATAAAGATCATCGCATCCACCGACATGGGTCTCGCCGACAAAAATCTGTGGAACGGTACGCCCACCATTGGCACGCTCGATCATTTCGGCCTTGCGATCAGGATTAGCCAAGACGTCGATTTCGTCGAAGCTTACGCCTTTCTGGGTCAGCAGGCGTTTTGCGGCATGGCAAAACCCGCAGAGCGGGGAAGTGTAGATTTCGACCGGTTTCATTCGGGTCTCCGTTTGAAAATATTCAGTGGCTTGGCCCTGAACTTGGGCAGTCCATGATAGAATTGCCAGCCCCAGCGCGTTCAGATCACGACTGCGTGACCCTTGCAAGCACGGCGATACGGACCGCGCTTGCGCCTGCATCAAGGCAAGCCTCGCTACAGGCCGCAAGCGTGGCACCACTGGTCATCACATCATCGACCAGCAGGACGATACGCCCGTCAATCTGTGCGGCATGTTTCGGATGCGCCGAAATCGACCGCGCCAACGTTGCGTAGCGCTCGCAGCGGCCCTGCCCTTCAAGCGAAGGCGTACGGCGAACGCGCCGCAACAGGTCCGGGCAGTAGTCCAAGCCAGCGTCTCGGGACATTTGTCGGGCTAGCAGATCAGATTGATTATAGCGGCGGCGCAGAAACCGCGACCAGTGTAGCGGCACTGGCGCCACCAAGGGATCATCCACAAGCAAACTGGCAGCCGCCCGCCCCAACCAGCGCCCTGCAGGCCGGGCGATTTCAGTTCGATCCCCGTGTTTCAGGGCCAGTACCAGCCGCCGGGCCGTGCCCTCATAGGTCAGCGCGGCGCGTCCTTCCTGCCAGGGCCATGGGTGATCCATACACTCATCACATTCGAGGCGAAACCCATCCTCCTCCCCGATCAAAGGGACTCCACATCCATGGCAACAAGTTCCATGTATGAACGGTGTCTCGCGCCAGCAGGGGCCACAAAGTCCGAAATCGCTGTCGACCCACTCACCGCAGGCCAGACAGCGCGGCGGGTAGATCAGCGAAACAGCCGTTTGTATCCGCGCCTTCAACATCCTAAATAGCCCTCATGACCAAAGCCACGACGCCCCGCCCGCAGCTCTTTGACCGCAGCGCACTCGCCGCCCATCGCAGCCGCCTGACCCCCGAAGCCCTGTTCCTGCACGACATCGCACGCGATGAGATTGAGGATCGGCTCTCTATGGTTAACAGGAGCTTTACGCGCCCAGCGCTGGTGGCGCCTTTTGCGCAAGGCTGGGACAGTTGTCTGCCCGATGCCAAACATGTCGCGGATGACGAAACATTGGATCTGGCGGTTGGTGCCCATGATCTTGTGGTCCATGCCATGTCACTGCACTGGGCCAATGATCCGGTCGGACAATTGATCCAATGTCACCGGGCCCTGACCGAAGACGGCTTGCTGCTGGTCGTGATGCTGGGCGGCCAGACCCTGCATGAATTGCGCAGCGCCCTGGCCACCGCCGAAACCCGCCTTTCCGGCGGGCTGTCGCCCCGCGTGGCCCCGATGGGCGAAGTGCGCGATCTGGGTGCGCTGTTGCAACGGGCCGGATTTGCGCTTCCGGTGGCGGATGTTGTGCCGCTGACCGCAAAGTACCGCGACCTGTGGCACCTGATGCACGAACTGCGCGGCATGGGCGAAACCAATGCCATGACACAGAGGCAAAAGACCGCAACCACGCGCAAATTGTTCGCTGACACTGCGGATATCTACCGGTCCACCTACGCAACGGAGGACGGTCTTTTGCCTGCAACCTTTGAACTGATTTGCCTGACCGGCTGGTCCCCGTCCGACACCCAGCAAAAACCGCTGCGCCCCGGATCGGCAAAGGCGCGACTGGCGGATGCGCTGAAGGTGCCGGAAACACCGCTGCCAAAGTAGACAGAACCAGCCATAGGTCTATCCTATGGCTCTGGTGGAATGATCCAATTGGTCATTTCCGCCGTATCTTCATATAGCTAGGGCGGACCAACGATCCGCTGACCGTTTACCGCACAGGACCCTGATAGATGCTGGACGCCACTGCCCCCGCCACCTGCCCCGCTCATGCGCCGGCAGACCACCCCAAGATCGCCCCGGCGAAGGTCGGCGTACTGTTGGCCAATCTGGGCACCCCCGATGACTACAGCTACTGGCCGATGCGCCGGTATCTGAGCGAGTTTCTCTCGGACAAGCGTGTGATCGACTATCCTGCCTGGAAATGGCAGCCGCTGTTGCAACTGATCATTTTGGCCAAACGGCCGTTTTCCTCGGGAGCGGCGTATAAGTCCATCTGGAACCATGACAAGGGCGAAAGCCCCCTGATGACCATCACCAAGGAGCAGACCGCCGCGATGTCGGAAGCGCTGCAGGAGCGGTATGGCAAAGAGGTCATGGTGGATTTCTGTATGCGCTACGGCAATCCCTCAACTAAATCCAAAGTGCGGGCAATGGTTGAGGCCGGCTGTCAGAAAATCCTCTTCGTCCCGCTTTATCCGCAATATGCCGGGGCCACCTCGGCCACCGCCAACGACCAGTTTTTCCGCGCCCTGATGGAAGAAACCTGGCAGCCCGCCGCACGCACCGTCGCACCCTATTTTGACGATCCGGCATATATCGACGCCCTCGCGCGTTCGGTGGAGAAAGCTTATGCCACCGCCGAGAAAAAACCCGAAATTCTGGTTGTATCCTATCACGGGATGCCCAAGCGCTATCTGATGCAGGGCGATCCCTACCATTGTCAGTGCCAGAAAACGACGCGCCTCCTGAAAGAACGTCTGGGGTGGACCGATACCGAAATCACCACCACGTTTCAGTCGGTGTTTGGCCCCGAAGAATGGCTGAAGCCCTATACCGTGGATCACGTCGCCACCCTCGCCAAAGAAGGCAAGAAAAACATCGCGGTGATCGCCCCCGCCTTCTCGGCAGACTGCATTGAGACGCTTGAGGAAATCAACGAGGAAATTCGCGAAAGCTTTGAGCACGCGGGCGGAGAAGATTTTCTCTATATCCCTTGCCTGAACGATGACGCCGAGCACATTGACGCGCTGTCCGGCGTTATCCAACGCAATCTGAAAGGGTGGCTGGACTAATCGCCACTCCCCGGTCCAAATAGCCAAAACGCCCCGACCAACGGGGCTGAGGATATTTGAACAGGGACCTCTCATGACCGCATTGAACCTGGCCGAATTGCATTGGGCCGATGCCCTGAATAATCACTGGGGCATCACCGCTGACCTGTCACGGTTGGACGGGGAATATGACCTGAACTTTCGTGCAATCGCCGAGGATGGGCAGGGCTATATTTTAAAGGTCATGCGCCCCGGTTGCGCCCCTGATCTCGTCGAGATGCAAATCGCTGCGCTGGCGCATCTCCATCAAACTGACCCGGATCTGCCATGTCCACGCGCCGTGGCAGCCGCCGATGGTGCGCTCTGCCTCGATCTTGCAGACGAAACCGGGGTTGAGCGCCTGGTCTGGCTGCAAACTCAGCTGCCGGGCCGCTGCTATGCCAAAAGCGCGCCGAAATCATCCGTTCTCATCAGGGAAATCGGTGCCGCGCTTGGAAGCATCACCCGCGCGCTCAAAACCTTTGACCATCCCGCGCTGCTACGTGATTTCAAATGGGATCTGATGTCTGCCGACTGGGTGGCAAGCGATCTCGACTGCATCGCAGACAGCAAACGCCGGAGCCTGATTGCTGCGATCTGCGCCGATTTCATAGAGCTGAAGCCGGTGCTTGGCTCCCTTCCGAAACAGGCGATTCATAATGACGCCAATGACTACAACATTCTCGTTACTGGCACGCTATGCCAACCACGCCATGTCGGCGGTCTGATCGACCTTGGCGACATGTGTGCTGCGCCGCGAATCTGTGATCTGGCCATTGCAGCTGCGTATATCGTGCTGGATAATCCCCGACCGCAGGCTGCCCTGTCCGCGCTGATAGAAGGCTACCACGCCGTCAATCCGTTGACCGAGACCGAACTAGATCTTCTCTGGCCTCTGCTGCGGATGCGTCTGGCCGTCAGCGTCGTCAATTCCACACTGGTGGCCAAAGACAATCCCGATGACCCCTATGTGACCATATCGCAGGGTCCTGCATGGCGTTTTCTGGAGCAGCCAAGTGAGCATCCGGCCCTGATTTCGTCCCGGCTGAGAGCGACCTGCGGCCTTTCGGTGGTCGATGGTGCCGACCGGGTTATTGCCTATCTAGAGAAATATTCCGGTGAGTTCGCTCCTCTGATGGGACGCGATTTGACGGGTCTGCCGATGGGGTCTCTCTCGGTCGAGACATCAACCTGGCCGCAGAACCCTTTTGATATGCCGCTGGCCGAGGCTGCCGAAGTCGGGCGAGAGTTTTCCGGCGAAAACGGTGCCGACTGGTGGCTTGGATATTACAACGAACCACGGCTGATCTATACTGCCCCAGCCTTCCGCAAAGGCGCGTATAAAGCCAGCGACCGGCGTACCGTCCATCTCGCAGTGGATGTTTTTGCCCCGGCCGGTCAGACGCTCTACGCCCCCCTGGAGGGTGAGGTCGTGGCGGTGGAGAACCGCGATGCTCATCTGGACTACGGCGGTGTTGTCATCCTGAAACACCATACCGACACCGGAGAAGAATTTTATACGCTCTACGGTCATCTTGACCCTGACTGCTGTACTCAGCTTTCGGTTGGCGACCGGGTCGCCAAGGGCGCGCCGTTCTGCCAGCTCGGCGATGCAACTGAAAACGGCGGCTGGGCTCCACATGTGCATTTCCAACTGGCGCTATCGACCAAGGGAATTGAGGCAGACTGGCCCGGAGTGGCGGATCCTGACGACCTCTTGCTGTGGAACGCACTTTGCCCAAACCCTGCACCGTTACTGAACCTGCCTGCGGAGAAAACCGGATATGAACCGACTGACAAGCGCCGGGTTTTGGCGGATCGAAAGGCACATTTCGGCAGCAATCTCAGCCTGACCTACAGCGATCCGGTCATGCTGCTGCGTGGGTGGAAACATCATCTGTTTGACGAAATGGGCCGCCCCTATCTCGATGCCTATAACAACGTGCCGCATGTAGGCCACGCGCATCCCCGCGTTCAGGCGGTTGCTGCCGATCAGTTGAAACGCATGAACTCCAACACCCGGTATCTGCACCCGGCACAAACCGCCTTTGCAGAAAAGGTGCTATCAAAGATGCCCGACCATCTGGAGGTCTGCTTCTTCGTCAATTCCGGCACCGAAGCGAATGAGCTGGCCCTGCGCCTCGCACGGGCGCACACAGGTGCCAAGGGGATGGTAACGCCCGATCATGGCTATCACGGCAACACCACTGGCGTGATTGACGTTTCCGCCTATAAGTTCAATGCAAAGGGTGGCGTGGGCCCGTCTGACTGGGTGCAGTTGGTCGAAGTTGCCGATGACTATCGCGGATCTTACCGGCGTGATGACGCAGACCGCGCGCAGAAATACGCGGACCTAGTGGATCCGGCCATCGAAAAGCTGCGTGCTAGCGGTCATGGGGTGGCCGGCTTCATTGCCGAGACCTTCCCTTCTGTCGGCGGTCAGATCATTCCGCCAAAGGGCTATCTGCCCGCCGTCTATGACAAGATCCGCGCCGCAGGTGGCATCTGTATCGCCGATGAGGTTCAAACCGGTCTAGGACGCCTTGGTGACTACTACTTTGGCTTTGAACACCAAGAGGCCAGCCCCGATATCGTGGTACTCGGTAAACCAATCGGCAACGGCCATCCCCTGGGTGTGCTGGTAACAACCCGCGCCATCGCGGACAGCTTTGCACAGGGGCCTGAGTTCTTCTCGACCTTTGGCGGTTCCACCCTGTCGTGCCGCATCGGTACCGAAGTGCTGAATATCGTCGATGAGGAAGGGTTACAGGAGAATGCGCGGGTGCGTGGGGCCGAACTGATCGAAGGCCTGCGCGAACTGAAATCCCGTTATCAGTCGATCGGGGATGTGCGCGGCATGGGATTATTTATCGGTGTCGAACTGATCCGCAACGACGGATCAGAAGCGACGGATATCTGCGCCTATGTGAAGAACCGCATGCGCGATCATCGCATCCTGATCGGTAGCGAAGGGCCAAAGGACAACATTCTGAAAATCCGCCCCCCGCTGACGATTGATGCAGAGGGAATCGAGATGATTCTCGCATCGATGAACAGCATTCTGTCCGAAGTTCACGACGGTTGAGCCGCCCTGAACCAAAATTGCATTCCCCGGCCCATGTCAGGTCGGGAGACATGAAAAAAGGCGGTGGAAAATCCACCGCCTTTCTTACCGTTCTGAGACAAGCAATTAGTTGCTTGCAACAGCTGCGCCAACCAGAACCAGCAGCAGCAGCGGCAGAAGGATGCCGCTGGAGGAGCTTTCGGTCTGCTCAACAATAACCGGCGCCTCAACAATCGGCTCAGCCAGGTTGCCCGCGGAAGCGGTCGAAGCAGCAGCAGTCAGAGCAGCAGCGATAACGAGTTTTTTCATGTTAACCTCCAAAAATATGCGCAGTTCAGTCCACCCGAACCACGCGCCCAAGACTTACCTCGTGATATTTTTCTAATCAGCAAAATCGCGACATTGCAATTGCTTGTTGCATGATTCGGCCTCTGGAATGGGCCGATGTCGTCAAATTAGCAACACTTGAGTGCCCACTTTCGTTAGCGCAAACAGCTGCGAAATATGCTCGTTATAAAGGCCGATACAGCCGTTTGAAGACCTGCGCCCGATCTTGCGCGTGTCATGCGTGCCGTGGATTCGGTAATACTTCCAGCTGAGATACAAAGCATGGGTTCCAAGCGGATTGTCCGGCCCCGGCGGGATATAGGCAGGCCACTCAGGATTGCGCTTGCGCATGTTCGGAGTCGGCGCCCAGCCAGGCCCATCGACCTTGCGGATAATCTGGGTCCGGCCGCGGCGCGTCAGATCATCGGAGAGCGGCACGGACGAGGGATATAGCTTGTAGGTGCTCTGGTCTTCCGACCAGAAATGCAGGGCGCGGCTGTCGATATCCACCAGCACGGCTCCGTTGCGCAGATTGTCGAAATAGGGCCGCCAGTCCTTGGACCGGAACGCCGAGATGTTACGCTGAACCGGCGCCTCCGGCTCCGGCGGCGGGCGCAGCGGGTCAAAACCCTCCGCGGTCGTGTCCGTGGCATCCTGTGCCCAGACGTCGCTGGCAAGACCGCCGCCAACCAGCGATGCGCCGACAGAAACGGAACCGGCGAGAAATTGCCGTCTAGAGAAGGATTCGAAGGGGCTGCGGGTCATGACTTTTCCAAACTGCGGAGATATGCATTCGTTATGCCGTATCTTATGGCGCGAATGCCTCAGTCGCAAATCAAACAATCCCGCGACGGTCAATTCACCGCTGACATGTTTGCGCCTATGTCACAGCCGGGCTATTGCAGCCCCAGTCAACGAAGCAAGGTGTAGTATGACACGTGTATTTCTGATCCTTATCGCCGGGCTGATGACCCTTGTCGCAGCCTGTGCCCCTGCACCTGATGGCAGCACAGGCGGCAGCGTGTACCGGATCCGTAACGCCGACAAAGTACAGCTGCGGATGCTCGACTCGGTCAACGCCCTTCGCGAAGCGGCAGGCAAGCCGATTGTCCAGCTGAACCCCCAGCTGACCGCTGCGGCCGCAACCCATTCGCGCGACATGTCGGTCCAGAACCGTCCGTGGCATTTTGGCTCCGACGGCTCTTCCCCGCTCGACCGCGTTGCCCGCACTGGTTTCACCGGCACAATGATCGGCGAGACGATTTCGGAAACATATGAGACCGAGTTGCAGACGCTTACAGCCTGGATGGAACAACCGGCCACCCGTTCGGTCATCATGGACGCCAAAGCGCGCACCATGGGCTTCTCCTGGTTCCAGGAATCCAATGGCAAGATCTGGTGGACCCTGGTCATGGGTAGCTAAGCGCGCCGATCCAATCTTTACCTGAACGAAGAAGGCCCGATCGCTGCATGGCAATTGGGCCTTTTCTATCACGAGACGATCAGCGCTGGCACGGTTACAGTGCAGACGATCAGGGACGCAGGGTAATCAACGTACCGTCGCGCACCATCGCATAGATCTCTTCGATCTCATCGTTGCTGACCGCAATGCAGCCCGCAGTCCAGTCATCCACCCGCGCAGCGCGTTTGCGTTCCTTGGGGTTATTTGGCTCACCGTGAATGAAAATCTCGCCACCCGGTTTCTTGCCCATCGCGGCCGCCTTTGCCCGGTCCTGTGCGTTGGGGTAAGAGATCCCGATGGAGAGGTGATAACGACTGTTGGGATTGCGCCGGTCGATCAGATAGGTGCCTTCGGGAGTTTTGCCATCGCCCTCGATCTGCTTGTGGCCCTGCGGTGCGAAACCCAGCTCCATTTCATATTCGCGCAGAATATCCTCATTGTGCAGAAGATAGACCTTGCGGGCGCCTTTATTGACAACAACCGAGGTTACCTCGGGGCCATTGTAACTGCGGAATTTGCTGGGGCCGGAGCTGCAGCCCGCCAGCCCAAGGGTCGCCGCGGCGCCCAATCCGAATGTACGTCTATCCATTATTCTAGGTCTCTGCCTGATTTGCCTCATTTTCCAACTACTATCTTCGGTGGAAAATTCAAAATCACTTCTTCTCGTGCGGCGGTTGCAGCGTCGCGATTTGCTGCTCGATTGCCTCCAGCCGAGCCAGAACCAGATCCCGATAAGCGTCCGTGCGTTCGCCCTCTTCCTCGTGATGGGCATCCTGCATCGAATTCACGATCAGGCCGACCAAGAGGTTCACAACCGCAAAGGTGGTGACCATGATAAACGGCACAAAGAACGCCCAGGCATAGGGGTAGATCTCCATGACAGGGCGTACGATGCCCATGGACCAGCTTTCCAAAGTCATGATCTGGAACAGGGAATATGCGCTCAGCGCGAGATTACCGAACCATTCCGGGAAACTGTCCGCGAAGAGTTTCGTCGCGATGACGGAGCCGATGTAGAAGATGATAGCCATCAGCAGGAAGACTGAGCCCATGCCCGGTAGCGCAGTAATGAAACCCTCAACCACCCGTCGCAGCCGCGGCGCAACGGAGATGACGCGCAACACCCGCAATATGCGCAGCGCCCGCAGGACGGACATCCCCTGCGCCCCAGGAAGAAAGGCGATGCTGACGATCACAAAGTCAAAGATGTTCCAGCCGCGCAGGAAAAACCGCAGCCGCTGTACCCAGAGTTTTGCCAGCAGTTCAACGACAAAAATCCCCAGGCACAGCTGATCGACAAACAGAACGATCGTCCCGAATCGGGACATGATCGTATCAGATGTCTCCATTCCCAGCGTCACGGCATTGATCAGAATCACCACAGTGATGAAGTTGCCAAAACGATCACTGGCGATAAGATCGCCCAGCCGCTGGTTCAGGGTTTGTTTTGCACTGATGCTCACCGGTTCTACCCCACGTAGGAAAAGCTGGCCGCGAGTTCCGTATGCGAGGACCAGCGGAATTGATCGACCACCTGTACCCAATCCAGCCGATAGCCGCCATCGGTCAAAATCTTCGCATCACGGGCAAAGGTGACTGGATTGCAGGAAACATAGGCAACCCGTTTCGTACGTGCTGCAACCAGCTGAGTGGCCTGGGCCTCAGCACCAGCGCGCGGCGGGTCAATCACTGCAGCGTCAAACTCCGTTCCAAACGGATTCAGATCCTCCGGCAGCAACGGGTTGCGAAACAGATCGCGGGTCTCGGTGGTGACTTTCTTCAAGCCTTTGGCCTGCCGCCAACCGGCATCCAATGCGCGCAACATGGCGCTTTCACCCTCGACAGCGTGGACCTCAGCGTTTTTCGCCAGTGGCAGCGAAAAAGTCCCGCAGCCGGCAAATAGGTCGACGAGACGTTTTGCCCCCGCGACAACCTCCTCGACCGCCGCGAGCAGGGCCGCCTCGCCATCACGGGTAGCCTGTAGAAAGGCACCTGGCGGCGGGCAGACATGTGCCGGACCAAAGGGTTGAGTTGGCGGCTGTTCCATACCGATCAGCTCATCCTCCCAGGTCAGCCTTGCAATACGATGCGCGTCGACCACCTGCGCCAACGCGATCCGAAGCGCGCCATCCAGCGGCTTGCCGTTGGTCACCAGTACATCAACGCCAACCTCCGAGAGGGTCACCGTCACCGAAAGCGGTGCCTTGCGGCTGGCGCCAGCCATGGCCAGTGCCTCCGCCATCGGCACAGCAGCCAGAAGCTGTGGTGCCAGCAACTGGCAATCGGGTATCTCTGTAATTACCCCGGACGCGCGGCCATGGAATCCAGCCATCGCCCCTTTCTTGGTGCGGCGCACTGACAGGGTGGCGCGACGGCGAGATTGTGGCGGTGAGGTGTGGATCGGGCGAAACGCCGTCTCAATCCCCTGGGCAGCCAGCGCATTGCGCACAATATCGACCTTCCAGCCCGCGACAAAATCATCTGTCGCATGTTGCAGCTGACAGCCACCACAGGATTTATAATGCCGACAAGGCGCCTGGACGCGTGCCTCTGACGGGTTCTCGATGCGGATATCCGTGAGCTGGTGCCCGTCGCGAATACCGCTGACGGTCTCTCCGGGCAGGGTGCGTGGCGCAAAAAGCGGGCCCTCGGCGACTCCGTCCCCCTGATGGCCAAGACGAATGATTGTGGCTGTGGTTCTAGCTGCATGTGTCATGGGCGCTGCATACCCTGCGACTGGCCCGCGCAAAAGAAAAATGCGCAGTCTCCGTGTGAACGACCTTTGTGCGGGCGCCCAGTACTTCCTATTCCGCCGCATCCCACGATCGTCGAGTGATCGGATCGACCTCATCATCATCGCCTTCGGTCCGAATGAAGCCGCCGGATTGCCGCGACCAGAACTTCGCGTAAAGACCGCCTTGCTTCAGCAGTGCATCATGGGTGCCCACCTCCGCAATCCGACCTTGATCCATGACGATGATCCGATCCATTTCACTCAGCGTCGACAGGCGGTGTGCGATGGCCAGAACCGTCTTGCCCTGCATGACCCGCTCCAGCGCCGACTGAATCGCCGCCTCCACCTCGGAGTCGAGCGCCGAGGTCGCCTCATCCAGAACCAGAATGGGTGCATCCTTCAGGATGGCTCGGGCCAGCGCGATCCGCTGACGTTGGCCGCCGGACAGTTTCACACCCCGTTCGCCGAGATGGGCATCATAGCCGCTGCGGCCCTGTGCATCCTCCAGGTCAAGAATGAATTCATGAGCCTCCGCCTTTTTTGCGGCGGCAATAAGCTCCAGTTCGCTGGCCTCCGGCCGACCGTAAAGGATATTGTCGCGCGCCGAGCGATTGAACATTGCGGTTTCCTGCGTGACCATGCCGATCTGGCTGCGCAGCGAGTTCTGCGTCACCTCTGAAACGTTTGTCCCATCGATCAGGATTTGGCCTTTTTCCCCATCGTAGAGCCGCAACAGAAGCGACACGAGCGTGGATTTCCCCGCGCCGGAAGCCCCGACAATCCCCAGTTTTTCACCCGGTTCAATTGTCAGGGAAACATCCTGAATACCGCCGACATCGCGCCCATAGGCAAAGCCGACATTTCGGAATTCAATGCGTCCACCTTTGGTCCGCAGCGTCTTGGCGGTGTCTTGATCCTCAACCCGGTCAGGACGCGTTAGCGTCTTCATGCCGTTTTCGATTTCGCCAATGTTGGAGTAGATCGCCATCAGCGTAAAGCTGACCCAGCCCGTCATCTGCGCGATCCTCACCGACACCGCGCCCGCCGCAACGATATCACCTTCGGTCGCCATCCCGTCCCGCCACAACACAAGCGTAGCACCAATCAGCAGGACAGGCAGCACTCCTGCCAGAGTCATCAGACAGAACCGGAAGGTCGCCGACAGATAGCCGAAATGAAGCGCCTTGTTACGGAAATCGGCCATCGAATCCTGTGCCGTCCGTTCTTCAAAATCGGCATGGGCGAACAACTTCACCGTTTTGATGTTGGTGATCGTATCGACCACCTGCCCGGTAACCATAGCCCGCGCGCCAGCCCGCGCCGCAGACCGCTTTCTGATGCGCGGCAGAAACCAACGGATTGTGGCAAAATACCCGACCAGCCAAACCACGAACAATCCAGTGATCCGCCAGTCAATCGCCCCTAGCAATGCCAGCGCGCCAAGCAGTGATGCCAGCGCGAAGGCGACGACATTGATCACCTCAACCGCCACCGACGTCACCGCATTAGCAGTCTGCATCTGCTTCTGTGCGATGCGACCTGCAAAATCATCATCGAAGAAACGCACCGATTGCCCCATTGTCCAACGATTGAGACGGGACAGCACCAGCGGATTGACGTTCGGCTGCACAATAATTGCGTTGGACGCCGCAGAGAGGCCAAAAAGGATCGGCCGCAACAACAGGAAGAAACCCAACGCACCGGCAAGTATCACCAGATTACCTGCCGAGAAGAACCGGTCCGGCCCGCTGGCTATCGCCGTATCTATCACCAGACCCAGAATATAAGCCGTGACCGCCTCCATTCCACCGGCGAGCGCCGAAAAGACCGCAGCCACCGTGAGCATTGGCCAGGCGCCGGACAGACACCATCGCAAAAAGCGCCCCAACTGATCTGGTGGGGCGCCGTCGGCCGGTTGAAATGCGTCGATCAAATTGCCCAGTTTCATTCTGCTGCCTCAATGTTCAGGAAGCCGCCGGATTGCCGCGCCCAGAACTGGGCATATAGGCCCTCTGACCGCAAAAGCACGCCATGGGTGCCCTCCTCGACGATACGACCGTCATCCATAACCAGAATACGGTCCATCTGGGCGATGGTGGACAGACGGTGGGCAATCGCTATCACCGTCTTGCCTTGCATCATCCCGTATAGCGTTTGCTGGATTTCGGCCTCAACCTCTGAGTCCAGCGCCGATGTCGCCTCATCCAGAATCAAGATAGGTGCATCCTTCAGGATTACCCGAGCCAGTGTCACTCGCTGACGTTGCCCGCCTGAGAGCTTCACGCCCCGTTCACCGACATGCGCATCGTAGCCCCTGCGGCCTTCGGGATCCTCTAGGTCAAGGATGAACTCATGCGCCCGCGCTTGCTTTGCGGCCTCGATCATCTCGGCCTCGCTGGCGTCAGGCCGACCATAGAGCAGGTTGTCTCGCACCGATCGGTGCAATAGGGCACTGTCCTGCTGCACCATCCCAATCTGGGCGCGCAGACTGTCCTGTGTGACGGTACGGATATCTTGCCCGTCGATCAGGATCTGCCCGCCCTCGGGATCGTAGAACCGCAACAGCAGTTTCACCAAGGTCGATTTCCCGGCACCAGACCGCCCGATCAGGCCGATTTTCTCTCCTGGACGAATGGTCAGACTGACCTGATCCAGACCGCCAGAGCCGCGCCCGTAATGATGGGACAGCTGCCGGAGCTCCATCTCCCCATCGCGTAAATCAAGCGGCTTGGCATCAGCTGCATCCACCAGTTCAATCGGCTGGGCAATGGTTTCCATCCCCTCGGCCACGACACCAAGCTGCCGGAAAAACGTGGTCAGCGCCCACATGATCCACCCGGTCATAGCATTGAGACGCAGGGTCAGCGCCGTAGCAGAGGCGACAACCCCGACCGAAGCCTGCCCCTGCATCCACAGCAGGATCGCCCAACCGACCACCCCAACGATCAGCAGGCCATTCAGCGTCACCAATGCGGCATCCATGATTGTATAGAGCCGCATCTCCGCCTGGAACGTCTTGCGCGTACGCTCAATCGCCTCTTTGGCATAGGTCAGTTCGGTATCGTGATGGGCGAACATCTTGACCGAATGAATGTTGGAATAGCTGTCAACAACCCGACCGGTCACCGTGGATCGGGCGTCGGAGGCGGCTTGGCTGGCTGGCCCGACCCGGCGCACTGTCCAGCGGATCAGCATCGCATAAAGCGCAAACCACACCAACAGTGGCATCATCAGCCGCATGTCCGCCAACCACAGCAACAGAGCCGCGCCAGCCAGATAGGCCAATGCGAATGTGATCGCATCAAAGACCTGAAACACCACCTCACCAGCGGCAGGCGGTGTCTGCATTATCCGGTTTGCGATCCGCCCGGCAAAATCATTCTCAAACCAGCCAACCGATTGCCGCAATACATGCTTATGTGAACGCCAGCGGATCAAAGTCCCGAAGTTTGGAAGGATAGCGTTATTCAGCAACAGCACATCCAGTAGCTGCAGCAGCGGCCGAATGGTCAGGATAAATACAGCCAGCAGGATCAACTCTGTCCCGTGAGCCTGCCAGACATCGGCCGGTTCACCGGACAACAGGTCCACAACCCGTCCCATGTAATGGATCAGACCGATTTCAACGGCTGCGACGATGACCGACATAAACGCGGTGGCCGCAAAGACCTTTTTGAAGGGCTGCGAATAATCTTTCAGGAACGGCCACAGTCGCCGTGGCGGAGTGTCGGTTTCCGGGTAATCACAATAGGGGTCGATAAGGTTTTCGAAGAAACGAAACATGCGGGTGCTCCAATAATTGAGCATATGGAATAGTCATGCGAACAAAGGCCATCGCCGTGGCCCCTCCGACAGACGTCGGACAGGTCAGGCGTTAATTGCGCCAGATCCCGTGATACATGCGTATTCCTCCCGTCATAAGATGGTCCCATATGGGTAGGAAAAAAATTCCACTCTGTCACCCCTTTTGACGCGGTGGGCGACGCACGACAATCAGCACGTGCGCTTCAGGCCAGTCCCAGCAGCTCTTTCCGCGTCAGGGCAAACCCGGATCTGATCCATTTATCACGCAAGGAGTTGAGCTCCGCGCCAAGAGCAGGCCCCTGGAGTTCAGGCATCAGATCCTGCGCCGACACGGGGAATACGGCGGACGCGCCAAGATTGATTTCAGTCTCTAAGTCAGGCGAAATCGGCATCTCAAGCAGTGCAGATCGCAACAGGATCACGCTGCGGGCGATGGCCGCCCCATGATAATAGGCAAGGGCAGCCGGACTTTGGCTTCCTTCAACCTCTTTGCGAAGCAAGCGTATCTCGGCGGCCTGAGATTTGCTCAACCTCAGAACCTCGCCCGGAGCGCTACCGCCGAGCGCTGCAAGACGGCGAATGGGATCGGGGGCGGACCCCTCTTCCAGATGGATCAACGGTGCCAGGGCGCGATCATCGCTGCCCGGCAGAATCAATGCGAGCAATCCGATTTGCCGCATAATCGCAATCGCCGGCGCCGGATCGGGGGCTGCAAGAAGCTTCAGGATCTCACTCCCGACGCGCTCACGCGATAGGGTTGCGATGCCATTCAGGTTGCTCGCGATCGCCGACAGTGCGTCCGGATCAAACCCAGCATCCAAATCTCCGTACCAGGCGTGGAATCTGAAATACCGAAGCGAGCGCAGATAGTCCTCGCGAATGCGGTGTTCGGCAATGCCGATGAACCGCACAATCCCCGCGCGCAGATCCGGAAGACCGTTCAGGGGATCAACCAGTTCCCCATCCGGGCGAGCGTAAAGCGCATTCATGGTAAAGTCGCGTCGCGCCGCATCCTCCTCGATACGATCCGCAAATGCGACGACAGCGCGACGCCCGTCGGTAGCAACGTCACGACGAAAGGTGGTGATCTCATAGGGCGTGCCGCGATGCACCAGTGTTACAGTGCCGTGATCAATGCCTGTTGGTATGGCTTTGATGCCGGCCTTGTCGGCCAGTTCGATAACCTGTTGCGGCAGCGCGTTGGTGGACAGGTCGAGATCTGAAACCGGCGCGCCCAATAGCGCATTACGCACACATCCTCCGACGAAATAGACCTCCGCACCGCCCTCGGTCAGCACCTCGCAGACGCGCTGGACAGCCGGATCATCGAGCCAGGGCGCGGTCAGATATCTCATGACTGCATCCGGTCGGCGAGGCCGCGCAGCATTCGCGCGGTTGCGCCCCAAATGTAATAGGGACCGTATGGAACAGCGAAGTAGTTCCGCCGCACCCCACGCCAGCGACGCGACTGGATCTGATAGCGAGACGGATCGCTGAGATGTGAGAGTGGGACACTGAAAACCTCGGCAACCTCGCCAGCTTCGGCCTTGATATCAAAGGTCTGATCAATCAGGGCCACCACCGGCGTCACCATGAACCCGGTCACAGTTTCATGCGCAGGTAGCTGACCGACAATTTGCGGAAGATCACGCGGCAGCCCGATCTCTTCCCATGCTTCACGCAGGGCGGCATCGGTCACGTTTGCATCACCTGCGTCCTGCTTCCCACCGGCAAAAGCGATCTGGCCGGGATGATGTTTCAACGCCGATGAGCGTTTTGTCAGGATGACCTGCGGCACGCCCTCAGCGATGCTGATCGCCACCAGAACGCCTGCCGGTCGCAATTTACGATCAACAGGTAGAACGACGTCGGGGTTCAGATCAAAATCGGATGACCCTCCCCCCTCAGCGCCCAGCGCAGCGGTCAGCTTTTCTCGCAGATCAGGCACTATCGCCCTCTGCCTCATCCGTTTTATCGGCCTCAAACCCCAGCGTCGCCGGATCAAGATCATAATGGGCGCCACAGAACTGGCAATCGGCTGTCACGCGGCCTTCGTCAGTGGTCATCGTTGCGATGTCCTTGGCGGAGTAGATCGACAGGCTTGCGCGTACCCGCTCGGTGGAACAGGTACATCCGAATTTGACTTGTTGGGCATCGAAAACCCGCGGTTGTTCCTCGTGAAACAATCGCAGGAGCAGATCTGTCGGCGTTACCGATGGGCCGATCAGCTCCATGTCTTCGACGGTCGCAAGCAGGTGCATCACACGGTTCCAGTTCTCGCCCTCTTCGCCGTTCACCAGATCTTCAGCCACCAGCGTATCGCCAGAGCCGGTACCGTCAGCAACAAAGGGAGACGCCTTTGGCATCTGCTGCAGCATAATCCCCCCGGCCCGCCAGTGCTCCGGCACACCCGGCTCGGCGGAACGGCCAAAGCTAAGCGAGAACCGCGTTGGCAGCTGCTCGGACTGGGCGAAATAGGCTTCGGCACAGGTGGCCAGCGATCCGCCCGCCAGAGGGGTGATCCCCTGATAGGGTTTCATCCCTTCACCCTGATCGACAAGAATCGCAAAATACCCTTCTCCCACCTGATCAAAGGGGGCGCCATCCGTCAGCCGTGTTTCATCATAGCTGGCATAGGCGCGGATACGGGCCGGCTCGCCTTCTGCCTGGGGGGCATAGTAGTCGGTCGCGATCATCCTCACCGCACCTTTGGACTGCACCTGCAAGGACAGTTTCCATTGCAATTTGACTGTCTGACCAATCAAAGCCGTCAGCAATGCCATCTCGGCCACCAGCGCCTCGACGACAGGTGGGTAATTATGCTGCTTCAGAATACCATCCAACACACCGTCCAGCCGCGCAACGCGGCCGCGCATGTCCGATACGTCAAGCTGGAAGGGCAGGACGGTATCGTCCCACGCGATTTTCGATACAAGTGTCATGGGGTTTCCTTACGCGCCGTGGATTGGCATATCGGGCCTATATAGGGTTTACACCATCAGAGTGAAGAGGTCAGCGCCGTGATCAGACGTTTTGGCGATACGCCGGATAAATCGAAAAGATACCGGCGCAGGCCCGGCGTCTACGCTCTCTTGCCGCGAAATGGCAAGCTTCTGGTGACTTGTCAGCAGGATCCAGGCCCGGATATTCAGCTGCCCGGAGGAGGCATAGATCCGGGCGAATCACCTATTCTTGCATTGCACCGGGAGGTGATGGAGGAGACCGGCTGGACCATTTCCTCCCCCCGCAAGCTGGGGGCATTCCGCCGATTTGCCTATATGCCGGAGTATGGTCTATGGGCTGAGAAACTCTGCCATATCTATATTGCGCGCCCGGCCCGGCAGATCTCAGACCCGAGCGAACCACTGCATGAAGCGCTCTGGATGCGAGCGGATGTCGCGCAGGAGATGCTCGGCAATGCCGGTGATCGCCACTTTGCCAGATATATCGCGCGATGGATGGGACAAAGCTAGAAATCGGCCGAAGATTGGCGAGCGACCCGGTGAAGGCTCAGCTTACGGGCCTTCATATTCGAATAGGGTGGCGGATACATCATCCTCCAAACCGTATTGCGACGACATCACCTGTGTCAGGTTCCAGTAGAGATCGTCGAGGAATTCTTGGCCGGTCTGATCCGAGTTGCACTTGCCGATCAGATCCACCAATCCCTCGGCCTCGAGCATCTCGCCATTCTCCAAACGCGCCTCAGTAAAACCGTCCGAATACAGCAGCAGCCTGTCGCCCTTCTCCATCACCACATCTTCTTGGGAATAGGTGATATCTGGCACCAGCCCCACAGGAACGCCGCCCTTCCCGATGAACTCTGTGCTGCCATCCTTGCGGATCAGCAATGGGTGCGGATGGCCGGCCTGCACCATCTTCAACACGCCGCTGCGCAGATCGACGATGCAATAGGCCATAGTAAAATACTCTTCGATCCCGGTGTCGGCGATCAGCCGGGCATTCAGCAGGCTTGCAACTTCTTCAGGTTGGCGAAGGGCGTAAAAGCGGTTGAATCGCTTCTCCATGCCGACGTTCTGATCGAAATAGGTCGACGACAAATAGCCGCCAAGTCGCGCCGTCATCATTGCGGACGTAATGCCATGACCGGAGACATCGACCGAGTAAAAGCCGATCCGGTTCACCCCGGGTGAAAACATGCCAACCAGATCACCACCGATATGACCGCAGGGTTTCAAGAGCAGGCTGACAGTGGATGACCCGAATTTTCGCGACAGTTCTGGAACCAGCGATTCCTGAATTTTGCGCGCCTGAATCAGATCCTTGTCGATAGCATCATAGACCCGCTGCAATTCATCAAGCGTATCCGAGACGATCCGGTTCTTCTCTGAGAGTTCTCGCTGCATCCGCAGGATACGCTCACCCGCAGAGATTCTGGCGCGCAGTTCGTCCGAACTGACAGGTTTGGTCAGAAAATCATCCGCGCCGGCATCCAGCCCCTGCGCCACCTCGTTCTTTTCACTCTTGGAGGTCAGCAGGATGAAATAGCTGTAGTTATCCTGCGATTTGGCCCGGAACGCCCGGCAGAACTCCAGCCCATTCATTCCCGGCATCATCCAGTCGCTGAGGATCAGATCTGGCGGATCACTCTCGCAGATCTCCATCGCGACCTCGCCGCTTTCAGCTTCGACGACGTCGAATCCCCATTTCTTCAGTGATGCCACCAGGATTCGTCGCTGCAGACGGCTGTCATCGACCACCAGGACACGGCGGATCGAATTGGTCGTAACCTCTTGGTTTATTTCGATCGAACTGTCTGGCAACACCGAGTGAACCCCACAAAAAACGGCGCAAGATACCTTAAACGCAAGTCACTATCGCGCTCTTCGCTTAACAGGAAGTGAAGTTTGCGAAATATGGATCTAGCCTCGCGTTAAACGGTGATTTACGAGTTTATAAGTAAAGCAATCGTAAAATGCGATATCAAAACAAGGATTGCAAAGATGATTGATTGGTCACGCGCGAAGGAGCTGCACGAGGAAGTCGGCGCTGAGGACTTCTCTGAAGTTGTCGAGATCTTCCTCGAAGAGGTCGAAGGCGTCATCGAAAAGCTGAGATCCCCGGATCTGACCACCTTGGAACAGGACTTGCACTTCCTGAAAGGCAGCGCCCTTAATTTGGGCTTCTCTCAATTCTCCCGCCTCTGTCAGGAAGGCGAGCGCCGTTCGGCACAGGGCGAGGCAAAGGATGTGGACACAGCCACGATCATCGCCAGCTATGAGGCGTCAAAAGAAGAGTTCCTGCGCGACATGAGCAGCAAGCTCTGAGCCAGCACCTGCTCAGATCACGAATTGCGCCAGGGTTTCATCGCTAGTGATGTCGGTATAGGCAAAGCCGGCAGCATCCAACCGGACGTAGAGATCAGCGAAATTCTCAGGTCGCTTGGTTTCTATACCAATCAAAACAGAACCGAAGTTGCGCGCTGATTTCTTCATATATTCGAACCGGGCGATATCATCCTCTGGCCCCAGAATACCCAGGAACTCCTTCAGTGCCCCGGGTCGCTGTGGCAAGCGCAGAAGGAAATACTTTTTCAATCCCATATAGCGCTGCGCTCGTTCCTTCACTTCTGGCAACCGCTCGAAGTCAAAGTTGCCGCCCGACGTGAGACAGACCACCGTCTTGCCACGGATCCAGGAGCGTACATCGCGCAAGGCTTCGATCGCCAGCGCGCCAGCCGGTTCCAGAACCACACCTTCGACGTTCAACATCTCAAGGATGGTCGTGCAGATCCGATCTTCGGCAATCGACAGGACGTCCGGCAGGGGCACATGTTTCAGCACCTCGAACGGCCGCTCACCGATGCGGCCAACTGCGGCGCCATCGACGAATGTGTCGACATGGTCCAGTGCTACGGGGTGTCCAGCAGTTAGCGCCGCCCTCAGACATGCGCCGCCAGAGGGTTCTGCAAAAAGACAATGCACCTTGTCGCCGAACCAGCGGGCCACGCCCGACGACATGCCACCACCGCCCACCGGCAGGATCACATGATCGGGAACGGCGCCCAGCTGAGCCTCGATTTCGACCGCGATGGAGCTCTGGCCTTCGATGACATCATCATCATCAAATGGTGACAGAAAATGCCCGCCTTCCGTTGCACACCAAGTCTGAGCTGCCGACAGTGTGTCGTCAAAATAGTCGCCAACCAGATGGATTTCGACGTTGTCGCCGCCAAACATGCGGGTCTTCTGGATCTTCTGCTGAGGGGTGGTCACCGGCATAAAGATCACCCCGCGCTTGTCCAGCTCGCGGCACATAAAGGCAACGCCCTGCGCATGATTTCCAGCTGACGCACAGACAAACAGCGACTGGTCCAGCTGCTTACGCATTGCATTAAACGCACCGCGGATCTTGTAGGACCGCACCGGGCTCAGATCTTCTCGTTTCAGGTAGATATCCGCATCGAACCGTTCCGACAGCAGCGTGCTGCGCTGCAGCGGCGTGGCAGGGAAAATCGCGCGCATGGCCTGTTCGGCGGCCCGGGCCTGGGTCTGAAAATCACTCATGTCACTTGAGTGACCCAACCCCGCCCCCATGACAAGGGGGCAGGATCAAAGCATACTGAAGAATACCGCAGATCAGATCGCACGTTTCTCGACGTAGTAGCCGTATAGTGTAGTGAGAGCACTGATATTCAATACTGCAAGTCCAACCGAGAATATCAGCTGCAGAACAATAGCAATCAACACGGCATCGGCCAGCAGATACAGGATCAGTTCGGACAGCAATTGCAGACCAAAAAGGCAAAGCGCGAGGACAAACAGCGTTCCAAAAGCTCCTACCGTCAACTCAAACGACTCACCTATCCCAAGTGGTTTGCCCAGCGCTGCCGCAGGTAGGATCAGAACAATCCGATACATGAAGACGGCAATCAATATGGCGATGACGAGCAGGAAAGCGAGGCCAACCATCCCCATTCCGCTAATCAGGGCAATGCCGATAAACATCATCACGCCAATGACAACGGTACCGATAACGATCAGCTTGATCAGACCAATGATGTAGTTGCCGACCTCAGCTTTGTAGAAAGATGGCAGCCAGCCGTTGGGGTGTTCCTCCAACAAGACATAGCGATGCCAGACGACCGCGGTCCATGCCCCGATCACACCAACCACTATCCACATCCCTACAATGCGCCACAGAACTGCAAATAATTGCGGGCCCTCCCCCCTCTGCTCCTGCATCCAGCCGCCACCAAAAAGACCGCCAAGAAGCAAATAGGCAATCCCCATGGCAATCAGCGAGGGAACAAGGAAGATCTTCAGAAGCTGCGGCAAATTCCGCTGCACCATGCTTACCGAGTGTAGAAATAGCTTCCAGCCAATCATTTATTCAGACTCCAATACTGCTCAATCGTCGCACGCGACCACTATGCGGACACTCCGGTTCCGATATGGGGAAAACCTTGCTCTTCTGTCAAAAACCGGATAGGCCGCTGGCGTTCTGATCAAGAGGAAATCCCATGTCCGCGCCCAAGAAAGTTGTCCTCGCCTACTCCGGCGGCCTTGATACGTCAATCATTCTGAAATGGCTGCAGACCGAATACGGTTGTGAGGTTGTGACCTTCACCGCCGATCTCGGCCAGGGTGAGGAACTGGAACCTGCCCGCCAGAAGGCAGAGCTGCTGGGCATCAAACCAGAGAACATCTATATCGAAGACGTGCGGGAAGAATTCGTGCGGGACTTCGTCTTCCCGATGTTCCGCGCCAATGCCGTCTATGAAGGCCTCTACCTGCTGGGCACCTCCATCGCGCGTCCGCTGATCTCCAAGCGTCTGGTCGAGATCGCCGAGGCAACCGGCGCCGATGCGGTTGCTCATGGCGCCACCGGCAAGGGCAACGATCAGGTCCGGTTCGAACTGGCGGCCTATGCGCTGAACCCCGATATCAAGGTGATCGCCCCCTGGCGCGAATGGGATCTGACCTCGCGCACCCGTCTGCTCGAATTCGCAGAGGCGCACCAGATCCCTGTGGCCAAGGACAAACGTGGCGAAGCCCCCTTCTCCGTGGATGCGAACCTTCTGCACACCTCCTCCGAAGGCAAGGTGCTGGAAGACCCCGCCGTTGCAGCGCCTGACTATGTCTATCAGCGCACCGTCCACCCGGAGGATGCTCCGAATGAAGCTGAATTCATCGAGATCGGCTTTGAAAAAGGTGACGCCGTCAGCATCAACGGCGAGGCAATGTCACCCGCGACCATTCTCACCAAACTGAACGAATACGGCGGCAAGCACGGCATCGGTCGTCTCGATCTGGTCGAAGGCCGGTTTGTTGGCATGAAATCCCGCGGCATCTATGAGACTCCGGGCGGCACCATCCTCCTCGAAGCCCACCGCGGCATTGAATCCATCACGATGGACCGGGGCGCAATGCACCTGAAAGACCAGCTGATGCCGCAATATGCCGAGCTGATCTATAATGGTTTCTGGTACTCGCCCGAGCGCGAAATGCTGCAAGCCGCCATCGACCGCAGCCAGGAACATGTCACCGGCACCGTACGTGTTAAACTGTACAAAGGTTCCGTATCCACCGTAGGCCGCTGGTCAGATCACTCGCTCTACTCCGAAGCACATGTCACCTTCGAGGAAGACGCAGGTGCCTATGATCAGAAGGACGCAGCGGGCTTCATCCAGCTCAACGCGCTGCGGCTGAAACTTCTCGCCGCTCGCGAGCGCCGGTTGAAGAAATGAGCGACCGCGTCGATATCGAAGATGATATAGACGACGATCTGACCGAAGAGATGGAGATGTTCGTCGAGGCGCAGGACACCGTTTGGAACGATGTCCGCGCCGAACTCTCCGCCGGTAAAAAGACGAGCCACTGGATGTGGTTCGTCTTTCCCCAGCTTGCTGACCTTGGCCAGTCCCATATGGCGCAGCTCTACGGGATCGAGGATCTGACGGAGGCCACCGCGTATCTGGCCCATCCGGTCCTGAACGCGCGGTTGACCGAGGCGAGCGAGCTGCTGCTCACCCACAAAGACCGCAGCGCCGCGTCCATCCTCGGCGAAACTGACGCCAGGAAACTCTGCTCATCAATGACGCTCTTTGCTGCCGTTCCTGGCGCACCAGATGTGTTTTCACAAGTATTAGAGACGTTTTTCGACGGAACCCCCTGCCCGGTCACCCGTAGCAGCCTGTCTTGAAAGCTGACGTAACCTCCCCTTTGGTCACCCTTGCCTGCTGACAGACGGATGCCTAACCCTTAGCGCAAAGATACCGAGGGGGAGACGATGGCACTTCAACCGCTGGCGGATGGTATCCGCGCCGGGCTGACCGGGAAAAACTTTGACGGTTCGTTGAAATTCGATTGCGGCGACGATGGCGTCATCGTTCTCGCAGATGGCGATGCCACGACAGAAAACCGTGACACCGACTGCACCATCCGCATCAGTACCGAAAACCTGAAGAAGCTGCTCACCGGAAAACTGAACCCGATGACTGGCGTGATGATGGGCAAACTGAAGATTTCAGGTGATATGGGGGTGGCAATGAAACTGGGCAAGCTGATCGGCTGATCACGGCGCAGCCCTGCGGCCTGTCATCTTTCCAAAAAATACTCCGGGGGTGAAGCGCCGCAGGCGCGAGGGGGCAGCGCCCCCCTGGTTCCCTTCCGTCAGATCTTTGTCGTTTGCAGCTGCTCGTAATAGGGCAATGCCGCTTGCAGAACCGGTTGCAGTTCATCCGGAACCTCGGGCAACGGTCCTTCTGGTCCTGCGAATTTCGTCGACTGCCAGACAGATCCATACCAATGTGCTGCCCAGATGCCGTCGTCCTTGTGTCCGCCCATGGGCCATGACAGCATCTTCGGGGAAAACGGCATCTCGATCCTGTCACAGAGCCGTTCCAGCATCTGCGCGGGATCTCTGCGAATATCGTTGCTGTCCAGAACCACCGGACTCTGACCCCAACTCTGGACCAGATCGAGCAATTCCGCCTGCTGGCGAAACCCTATGTCATCCAACGTCGGATTTTCCCGTTTCTCCGCGTAGGAGGCAATGACCCGCGCCGGATGGCGGATCAGAAACACATTTGTGACCTCACGCATCCAGTCACGGGGTATGCCCTCGATCATATGCTGCGTCATGTGCTTCTGATAGAAAAACGGTTTTGCAGCCGGGACCGGCCCCAGCAACAAATCCACGACCGCTGCCGGCTCCTGTGGCTGGCTCTCCAGGATCTCGGCGCGCATTGGGTGCTCCAGTCCCGTTTTCGCCAGATACGCCGCATAAAAAGGTTCATCCACCACAGCGCAATCGCCGCGATTGCCAAAGGCATACATCATTGCCGTCGACAGATTGCGCGGCCCTGACCACATCGCGATCCGCATCAGGCGCACTCCCGCGCGATGAGATCCTTGTAGAGCGAGCGGATCCGCTCGGTCACAGGCCCCATGGCACCCTCACCGATCTGGCGACCATCAATCTCGCCCACGGGCGTCTGCGCACCAAAGGTTCCGGTCAGGAAAGCCTCATCCGCGCCGTAGGTATCCACCAGTGAATAGTTGCGCTCAAAGACAGGGATGTCGTTGGCGCGACACAGGTCGATCACTTTCTGTCGGGTGATCCCGTTCATGCAGTAGTCACCGGTCGAGGTCCAAACTTCACCTTTGCGCACGATAAAGAAATTGCAGGCGTTCGTCGTGTTCACAAAGCCGTTCACGTCCAGCATCAGCCCTTCGTCGGCGCCCGCCTTCTCGGCTGCGATACAGGCCAAGATGCAGTTGAGCTTGGAATGCGAATTCAGCTTCGGATCCTGCGTCATCGGCAGTCCGCGCAGATGTGGCACGGTTGCCAGCCGGATCGGGCGCGGCAGGTGAGGGCGCGAATGCTCCATGATGATGGTGAAGGTCGGTCCCTGCTGCGACAGCGAGGGATGTTGAAAAGGCCGAGTTTTCACGCCGCGTGTCACCATCAGCCGCGCATGGGCATCTGTGGTCATACCATTGGCTTTCTGCGTGTCCAGCACGACCTGTTTGACCTGATCAGGGGACATGCCGATATCCAGATCAATCGCCTTTGCGGCCTCGAACAGGCGGTCCAGATGCTCATCTATGAAGGCCCAGGTCCCATCATAGAGGCGCAGCCCCTCCCAAACGCCGTCACCCAGCATGAAACCGCTATCATAGACGCTGACCTTGGCGTCAGCTTTCGGAACAATCTCGCCGTTCAGATAGATCAGGATCTCTTCGTTGCGCTGATCTTCTTCCGCTTGGTGCGTACTCATTTTCTTGGTCATCTGCTCCTCCTGCGAGGCGCACGCTAGAAGCATTGGATCCCATTTCCAAGCGGTAACTTCCCGTCACCAAGCCGTGACAAACCATGTCATGTGATTGAGCCCGAAAGAGCCCCGAGCCACAGTAGAGCAACGATGGAGGCCATGATGCGTTCGACCAAATCCCTTAGACCAATCGTACTGACCTTGTTCATGGTGCTGGCCGTGGCCTTGAAAGGTCATCAGGCCCATGCCCAGAACGTCGAAACCCTGACCGTGGCGGGTGGCTGCTTCTGGTGCGTGGAAAGCGATTTTGAAAGCGTTCCAGGTGTTCTCTCGGCAGTATCCGGCTTCACGGGCGGCAGCGTGCCATCACCTACGTACAAACAGGTCACCGCCGGCGGCACCGGTCACTACGAAGCGGTTCAAATCCGGTTTGACCCCCAAAAAGTTACGCGCCAGCAGTTGCTGTCCATGTTCCTGAGGTCAGTTGATCCGACAGATGCCGGTGGTCAGTTCTGCGACCGCGGCGACAGCTACAGAACGGCCATATTCGTCTCTGGATCGGATCAGAAATCTGCCGCAGAGGCTGCCAAGGCCAAGGCGCAAGCAGAACTCGGTCAGGCCATCGTCACACCGATCCTTCCCGCAACGGCATTCTATCCCGCCGATGCCTACCATCAGGATTATTACAAAGGGAACCGGCTGGTGCTCACGCGATTTGGTCCCAAACGTCAATCGGAGGCGTATAAGCGATATCGGCAGGCCTGTGGTCGCGATGCAAGGGTCTTGCAGCTATGGGGGGCCGCAGCGCCTTTTGCCAAGCAGCACTAGGTGCGGCACCATGGATAACTGCACGAAAAAGGCGCGGTGGAACCCGCGCCTTTTTCATGTTGACTGATTACTGTCGTCAGAAACTTGCGTCTTGCACCTCTTTCAGGTCGGGGATCACATCGGCGGTGCCTTTGCGGGTGACCATCAATGCAGCTGCGCGACTGGCCTGCGCCAAGGCCTGCGCCATCGGCATGCCACGGTCCAATCCCGAGAGCACATACCCCGTGAAGGTATCTCCGGCACCCGTTGTGTCGACCGGAACAACCGAATGCGCTGCAACATCGTGGGTTTCACCACTCTCGCACGCATAATGGCGCGCGCCCTTGGACCCCAGAGTAACGATAACATCTGACACGCCCAGCGCTTCGGGCGTCTTGCCGGTCGCTTCACGCAGCTGTTCAGCTTCGACCTCGTTCAGGAACAGATAGTCGAGATACGGCAGGACCGCCTGGACTGCCTCTGCATCAAAAGGCGCGGCGGCATAGGCAACCTTCAGGCCAAGATCGCGACCCATTCGTGCAGCCTCGGCCTGCATGTTGGTCTCGTTCTGCATCACCAAAATGTCGCCCGCACTCGCCTCTGACAACGCAGAGCCGACCTGATCTTCGCCGATCTGACGGTTGGCCCCGGGAAACAGGATAATCTGGTTCTCGCCCGACGGATCAACCGCGATGATTGCATGGCCGGTCGGCACCTCCAGCTGCGCAATATGGCGCGTGTCGACGCCATATTCCAACAACCGCGTGACGGCCCAGGCCCCGTCCGGTCCGACCGCGCCAAGATGGCAGACATGACTGCCTGCGCGCGCGGCGGCCACAGACATATTTGCTCCCTTTCCGCCCAGGAACTGCTCCAGCCCCTCCGCCGCAAGAGTTTCCCCCGCAGCTGGCATGTGAGGCAGCGCATAGATCATGTCGGCGTTGATTGAGCCCAAATTCCAGATCGCCATGAAATCACCCGATGTTGCAGGCAGCCAGAACCGCCATGTTCAGAATGTCGTTTGCAGTCGACGTGGTGGAGCAGATCTGGATCGGTTTATCAACACCGGACAGGATTGGACCAACAACTGTAGCGCCCCCCATTTCCTGCATCAACTTGACCGAGATCGACGCAGAGTGCCGCGCAGGCACGATCAGGATATTGGCCGGACCAGTGAGACGCTGGAACGGATATGCCTCCTGTGCCTTGGCGTTCAGCGCCACGTCGACCGTCATTTCGCCTTCGTACTCAAAATCAACGCCGCGCTTGTCCAGAACTGCCGGCGCGATGTGCATTTTCTCGGCCCGTTCGGAGACCGGATAGCCAAAGGTCGAGAAGCTCACAAACGCAACCCGTGGCTCCAGGCCCATATGACGGGCCACCCCGGCCGCATGTTCGGCGATATTGGCGAGATCATTCTCATCCGGCCATTCATGCACCAATGTATCACCGATCAGAACGATACGACCCTTGTGCAGCAGTGCGGTCACACCAGCCGATCCATTTGTCGCATCCGCATCAAACACATGGTTGATCTGGTCCAGCACATGCGCCGACTTCCGCGTCGCCCCGGTGACCAAGCCGTCACCATGCCCATGCGCAAGCATCAGGGCCGAGAACACATGGCGATCACGGCCAACCAGCCGGTGAACATCCTTACGGTCAAATCCCTTGCGATTCAGCCGCTCATAAAGAAAGTCCTTATAGGTTTCGAAATGCTGAGTATTGGCCGCGTTCACGATTTCCAACTCACGAACCGCATCCCCCAGCCCGGCTGTTTCCAGCTTGCTACGCACATCATCGGGGCGTCCAACAACCAGCGCCTTACCAAAGCCGGAGCGTTGATACATCACCGCCGCACGCAAGACGCGGGGATCGTCACCTTCGGCAAAGATCATCCGCGATTGCGCTGCGCGTGCACGCGCGTTCAATCCGCGAAGGATCGACTGAGTCGGATCCATCCGACCACGCAGGCCGTGCTCATAGGCATCCATATCTATGATCGGCCGACGCGCGACACCAGTGTCCATACCAGCCTTGGCAACTGCTGGCGGAATGCGATGGATCAAACGCGGATCAAAGGGAGTCGGGATGATGTAGTCACGGCCAAAGGACAGCGATTTCCCATAGGCCAGCGCCACCTCATCCGGCACATCCTCACGCGCAAGACCTGCCAGAGCATGGGCGCAGGCAATTTTCATCTCGTCGTTGATGGCGCGCGCATGAATATCCAGTGCGCCGCGGAACAGATATGGGAACCCCAGCACGTTGTTCACCTGATTGGGGTAGTCTGATCGGCCTGTGGCGACGATAGCATCAACGCGCACTTCATGGGCTTCTTCCGGTGTAATCTCCGGATCCGGGTTTGCCATCGCAAAAATCACCGGATTGTCGGCCATGGATTTTACCATGTCCTGTGTCACCGCCCCTTTGACAGAAACGCCAAGGAACACATCCGCGTCCTTCATGGCCTCTTCCAGGGAGCGCAGTTCCGTCTTGACGGCGTGGGCTGACTTCCACTGGTTCATACCTTCGGTGCGCCCCTGATAAATCACGCCCTTGGTATCACAGACGATACAGTTCTCATGCCGCGCGCCCATAGCTTTCAGGAGCTCGATACAGGCAATGCCGGCAGCTCCGGCACCATTGAGGACGATCTTCACATCCTCGATTTTCTTGCCAGAGATATGCAGTGCATTGATCAGGCCGGCCGCGCAGATCACAGCGGTGCCGTGCTGATCATCATGGAAGACCGGGATATCCATCTCTTCCTTGAGCTTCTGCTCGATAATGAAACACTCCGGCGCCTTGATATCCTCAAGATTGATCCCGCCAAACGTCGGCCCCATCAGGCGCACCGCCTTGATGAACTCATCCGGATCCTCGGTGTCCAACTCGATGTCGATGGAATTCACATCCGCAAATCGTTTGAACAGGACCGACTTGCCCTCCATTACCGGTTTGGATCCAAGCGCACCCAGATTTCCCAAACCCAGCACCGCGGTCCCGTTGGAGATCACGGCCACAAGGTTGCCCTTGTTCGTATAATCATAAGCCGTCTCCGGGTTCGCCGCGATCGCCTCGCAGGGCACAGCTACACCGGGCGAGTAAGCCAGCGACAAATCGCGCTGCGTGGTCATCGGGACAGTTGCGTTGATCTCCCATTTTCCGGGTGTCGGTTCCAGATGGAAGGCAAGCGCCTCTTCGTTGGTAATCTTGGCTTTGGGCATTGGCTTTGGGTGTCCTCTCACTGTCCCAAGCGTCATAGCTCAGCACGCGCATCATCTCAACGAAGTTGCGTTTTCACCTTTCGTCGCAGTCGCCTGATTTGTAAGGTCGCGCCAACCAAATCCCCCATTTTATGGAGCCGAACTTTGTCCACAGTCACGCCGATGATGGCCCAATACCTCGACATCAAGGCGCAGTACCCGGATGCCCTCCTGTTCTACCGCATGGGTGATTTCTACGAGATGTTCTTCGACGATGCCGTAAACGCTGCCGAAGCGCTCGACATTGCGCTGACCAAACGCGGTAAACACGAAGGCGAGGATATCCCGATGTGCGGCGTGCCCGTCCATGCGGCGGAGGGATACCTGTTGACGCTGATCCGCAAAGGCTTTCGCGTGGCGGTCGGTGAACAGCTCGAAAGCCCCGCAGAGGCCAAGAAACGCGGGTCCAAATCCGTTGTGAAACGCGATGTGGTGCGACTGGTCACACCCGGCACCATCACCGAGGATTCCCTGCTGGAGGCGCGTCGTCATAACTTTCTGACCGCCTATTGCGAATTGCGCGACCAGGCGGCGCTTGCCTGGGCCGATATCTCGACGGGTGCATTTCACGTGATGCCGGTCGCGGCCGTGCGACTATCGCCCGAACTGGCGCGTCTGGCCCCTTCCGAACTGATTGTGGCTGATGGCCCAGCGCTGGATCATCTGCGTCCCATAGCTGACGACCACCAGATCCCCGTGACCCCATTGGCCAAGTCCAGCTTCGACAGCAGCGCCGCTGAGAAACGTATCTGTGATCTGTTCAAGGTCTCGACGCTCGAGGCATACGGCACCTTCAGCCGCGCCGAGATTTCGGCGATGGGCGCGGTGATCGACTATCTTGATATCACCCAGAAGGGCAAATTGCCCCTCCTTCAGCCACCGGTACAGGAAGCCGAAGACCGCGTCGTGCAGATTGACGCCGCAACCCGCCGCAGCCTGGAACTCACCCGCTCGATGACCGGGGGGCGAAGCGGCTCGTTGCTTTCAGTGGTTGATCGCACGGTGACGCCCGCCGGTGGGCGTCTGCTCGAACAACGGCTGTCCAGCCCCTCCCGCAATCTCGATGTGATCAGAGCGCGGTTGGCGTCTCTGGACTTCATCGTCGAGCAAACGCAGCTGGCCCAATCTCTGAGGGCCACCCTGCGCAAGACACCTGATCTTGATCGGGCACTCTCCCGCCTTGCGCTTGAGCGTGGCGGCCCCCGAGACCTCGCCGCCGTACGCAATACGCTGATCCAGGCGGAGGCGATTTCCAATCTCTGCGCGACGATGGAGATGCCTGAGCTGTTGCAGCACGCACTCGCTGGCCTGACCGGGTTTGATGATCTCCTCCCCCTCCTTGACGCAGCGCTGATCGCAGAACCGCCACTTTTGGCGCGCGACGGCGGTTTCATTGCCGAAGGCTACGACAGCGATCTGGACGAAGCCCGCACGCTGCGCGACGAAGGGCGCTCCGTCATTGCGGCCATGCAAAAGAAATACTCGGACCACACCGGTATCACCTCGTTGAAGATCAAGCACAATAATGTGCTGGGCTACTTCATTGAAACCACGGCAACCCATGCCGAGAAAATGCTCTCTGCCGCATTGTCAGAGACATATATTCATCGCCAGACCACCGCCAATCAGGTGCGTTTCACCACTGTCGAACTCAGTGAGATCGAAACACGCATCCTGAACGCGGGCAACCTCGCCTTGGAAATAGAGAAACGGCTCTATACAAGGCTTTCCTGCGCTATTCTCGACCATGCCGCGAGATTGAATGCTGCCGCGCGCGGGTTGGCGGAACTGGATCTTGTTACAGCGCTTGCCGATCTGGCCCTAGGTGAGAACTGGCAACGACCATCGGTTGATAACTCCCGAGCCTTTGACATCACCGGTGGACGGCACCCAGTTGTGGAACAGGCCCTGCGCCAGCAGGGTGGGACTTCATTTGTGGCAAATGACTGTGCACTCACGGCCAACGGTGGTGCCGCGATCTGGTTGCTGACCGGCCCGAATATGGCCGGCAAATCAACCTTTCTGCGCCAGAATGCCTTGATCGCCATACTCGCGCAAATCGGCAGCTATGTACCCGCCGACAGCGCTCATATCGGACTGATCAGCCAATTGTTCAGCCGTGTCGGTGCCTCAGACGATCTCGCACGGGGCCGGTCAACCTTTATGGTGGAAATGGTCGAAACCGCAGCAATCCTCAATCAGGCGGATGACCGGGCGCTGGTGATCCTCGATGAAATCGGACGCGGCACCGCAACCTATGACGGCCTCTCGATTGCCTGGGCAACACTGGAACACCTGCATGAGGTCAACCGAGCCCGGGCGCTGTTTGCCACCCATTATCACGAGCTGACCCAGCTCGCCGGCAAATTGCCTGGCGTCGAGAATGCCACGGTTTCAGTCAAGGAATGGGAAGGCGATGTAATCTTCCTTCACGAAGTGAAGAAAGGCGCAGCAGATCGCTCCTACGGGGTACAGGTGGCCCAGCTCGCAGGGCTCCCGGCAAGCGTTGTCACCCGGGCCCGCGATGTGCTCGACATGCTGGAGGAAGGCAGCCGCAGTGGCGCCGGCAAAATTCAGATCGACGATTTGCCGCTGTTTGCAGCCGCCCCGCCTCCGCAACCGAAAGCTCCGGCAGGCCCGTCACAATTGGAACAGCTCCTGGGTGACATCCACCCCGACGATCTCTCACCAAGAGAGGCGCTGGAGGCACTCTACCGCCTGAAGGAGGCCGCGAGCTGACATCGAAAAGCGGCCAGCTTGGATCACCAAGGGCCGCTTGTCATCTTTCCAAAAATACTCGCGCCGCAGGCACGGGCCATAGGCCCGCCTACGACCGCCGGTATCAACCTGCCGGTGTCGAAGACACGCCAACCTGCGCGGGGCGCAGAAGACGGTCGTGCAACATGAACCCTTCGGCAGATACCTGAATGATATCGCCGGCTTTGGTTCCCGGAACCGGAGCTTCGAACATGGCTTCATGCACCTGCGGGTCAAATCTATCGCCCACTTCCGGCGCGATCACCTGCATACCATGTTTTTCAAACACGCCGAGCAGCGCCCGCATGGTGAGTTCGACGCCTTCGATCAGCGCTGCAGAAACTTCACGCTGCTCATCGGTCGCCGCTTCAATCGCGCGTTTCATGTTATCGTATACCGGCAGCATGTCACGTGCCAGTTTGGACCCACCGTATTGCTCAGCTTCGCGACGCGCCTTGTCGCCGCGCTTGCGGGCGTTTTCCGCATCCGCCAGCGCGCGCATGAAACGGTCTTTCAGTTCATCCCGTTCGGCACGCAGGCTGTCCAATTCCAGTGCAGCATCATCATATTCTTCAGTCTGCGCAGAGAGCTCTTCCGCTTCGGCTTCTGTGATGTCGTCCAAAAAATCGTCGTTCTTGGGCTCTGCCATATTTCACCTCTAAGTCCGGTCGGAAAGAAGCTTCCCGACCAGTTGCGCCGTATAGTCCACAATCGGCACGATCCGGCCGTAATTCAGGCGGGTCGGGCCAATGACACCCACCGCACCAATGATCTTTCGATCCGCGTTCATATAGGGAGACACCACCAAAGAGGAACCCGAAAGTGAAAAAAGTTTGTTCTCCGAACCGATAAAAATGCGCACACCTTCGCCATCCTCGGTCAGCTGGAGAAACTCCTCGATATCGCGCTTCCGTTCGAGGTCATCAAACAGGTTTCGGATCCGGTCCAGCTCCTCAGCCGCCCCCCCTTCCGACAGCAGATTCGCCCGGCCGCGCACAATCAGTCGCGCCGTATCGCTGCCCTCATCCTCCCAGGCCGCCAGACCGCTTTCGATCATTTCACGGGCCAGAACGTCGATCTGCTGCTGACGGGCCTTGATCTCTTCCTGTATCGCACCGCGCACATCGCCCAATGTGCGCCCTTCGATCAAAGCGTTCAGAAAATTCGCCGCCTCCCGCATCGAACTTGGCGTTTGCCCCGGCGGTGGCGTGAACAGACGATTTTCCACGTGGCCGTCTGAGAACACCAGCACGACCAGAGCGCGATCATGGGCCAGGGTGACGAATTCGATGTGCCGGATCTCCGCCTCGTGCTTGGGCGTCAGCACTAGAGATGCTCCCCGTGTCACGCCTGACAGCGCGGAGCCTACACGATCCAACATACCTGCAAGGCCTGCGGACCCGGTCCCGGAATTCGTGCCCATGGTTTCATCAATTTTTTGACGATCCTGATTATTGAGATCACCGACCTCCAACAGACCATCAACAAACATCCGCAAACCGACCTGTGTTGGCACCCGCCCGGCACTGGTGTGCGGACTGTTCAGCAACCCCAGATGCTCCAGATCCTGCATCACGTTACGCACCGTGGCGGCGCTTACCTTCTCGTTCAGGGAGCGCGTCAGGGTACGGCTGCCAACCGGATCTCCCGTCTCAAGATAGGATTCCACAACAGCGCGGAACACGTCCCGCGACCGGTCGTTCATATCCTTCAGAATGTCACTACTGCTGTTCATCGCACTCTATGTGTGGTCGCTGCCGTTTCTGCGCAAGGCTTTGCCCGCCCCTACCCTTGTCATTAAAGAGCGCAGCATCAAAAGGTCAATCATGCTTGCATCGTCAACCCTGCGGGCGCTATCCCGATTGGTAAGCAAACAAAGGATGACCCATGCGACCCTCTGGACGAGACTTGAACCAAATGCGCGCCGTTTCCATCGAAACAGGCTTCACCAAACACGCCGAAGGGTCCTGCCTGATCAAAATGGGCGACACCCATGTGCTGTGTACCGCAACCATCGAGGACCGCGTTCCGCCCTTTATCAAAGGCACCGGGTTGGGCTGGGTCACCGCAGAATATGGGATGCTGCCCCGCGCCACGAACACCCGTATGCGCCGTGAAGCCGCAATGGGCAAACAGGGTGGCCGCACTGTCGAAATCCAGCGCCTCATCGGTCGTGCACTGCGCGCAGGTGTTGACCGCGTCGCGCTTGGCGAACGGCAGATCAGCATCGACTGCGATGTCCTCCAGGCAGACGGCGGCACGCGCTGTGCGTCGATCACCGGTGGTTGGGTGGCATTGCGGCTTGCAGTGAACAAACTGATGAAGACAGGTGAGGTCAAGATAGACCCGCTTGTTGATCCCGTCGCGGCCGTTTCCTGCGGTATCTATGCAGGCCAGCCTGTCCTGGATCTCGACTACCCGGAGGATTCCGAAGCCGGCGTCGATGGCAATTTCATCATGACTGGATCGGGCCAGTTGATCGAAGTCCAGATGTCCGCCGAAGGATCAATGTTCAGCCGTGAGCAATTGAACACCCTGATGGATTTGGCGACCAAAGGCACCGCTGAACTGGCCGAGATGCAAAAGGCAGCCTGCGCATGACACGCAAGTTTGCCGGCGACCGCCTGCTTGTCGCCACACACAACAAAGGCAAGCTGGAGGAGATGAAGCATCTCCTCCAGCCGTTTGGCGTCACGGTAATTGGTGCCGGCGAAATGGACCTGCCCGAGCCGGCCGAGACAGAAGATACCTTTGTCGGAAATGCGCGGATCAAGGCCCATGCCGCCGCAAAGGCGACCGGCCTACCCGCCCTGTCCGATGACTCGGGTATCACCATTGATGCGCTCGACGGCGCCCCCGGAGTGTATACTGCCGACTGGGCAGAAACCGGTGACGGACGCGATTTCATGATGGCAATGACGCGTGCCCATAACGAACTGGAATCGAAACAAGCCCCCCACCCGCGGCTCGCCCAATTCCGCTGCACTTTGGTTCTGGCCTGGCCAGATGGTCATGATGAGGTATTCGAAGGTGTGATGCCCGGACAACTCGTCTGGCCCATTCGGGGCAAGGACGGCTTTGGCTACGACCCAATGTTCCAACCTGATGGTCATGATCAGACCTGCGCCGAAATGGATCGCTGGGCAAAGAACAAGATCAGCCACCGCGGCCAGGCCGTTGCTAAATTCGTCGAGGCTTGTTTCGGTGGATGATTGGCGCAACGGGGGTTTTGGGCTTTATATCCACTGGCCGTTCTGCCAGGCCAAATGCCCCTACTGCGATTTCAACAGCCATGTCACGGCGCAGATTGACCAAACCAGATGGGCCGCCGCCTATCGCGCAGAGATGCTGCGCGCTGCTCCAGAGCTTTCTGGTCGTGTCTTGAACACTATCTTCTTCGGAGGCGGTACGCCGTCGCTGATGCATCCGGATACTGTCGCCTCCATCATCGAAACGGCGCGTGAAATATGGCCGTTTTCCAATGACATAGAGATATCGCTTGAAGCAAATCCGACCTCGGTCGAAGCCGGTCGCTTTGCTGGCTACCGAGATGCCGGGGTCAATCGGATTTCTATGGGTATTCAGTCACTTAACGACGATGACCTACGCCGCTTGGGGCGTTTGCACAACGTCGCCGAGGCGCAGAAGGCGTTTGATGTGGCTCGAAACTGCTTTGACAGAGTCAGTTTCGATCTGATCTATGCCCGACAGGGCCAAACGCTCACCGACTGGCGACAGGAGCTTGATCAGGCCCTGTCGATGGCCATTGATCATCTTTCCCTGTACCAGCTGACAATTGAGGAAGGTACCGCCTTTGGGGATCGCTATGCCAAGGGCAAGCTGCGGGATCTTCCCAGTGATGACAACGCAGCAGACATGTATCTAGCGACACAAGATATCTGCGACAGTCATGGCTTGCCCGCTTATGAAATCTCCAATCATGCACGCCCCGGTGCGGAGTCCCGACACAATCTGATCTATTGGCGGTATGGTGATTACCTTGGTATTGGTCCGGGCGCCCATGGACGCCTCACCATTGGAGGTCAGCGATATGCTACTGAAACCTATCTTCAACCCGGTGCCTGGCTCAATGCCGCCGAACGCACAACTGGTGAGACCAGCCGCACGCAATTGACATCAGAAGAGTCTAGCGCCGAATACATGATGATGGGCATGCGGCTTGTCGAGGGGCTAGATAGTGATCGTTTTCAGGAAATCTCCGGCCGATCACTTCCTGCTGAACGTATCTCAGACTTGGCAGATATCGGTATGATCGAGATTTCGGGCAACCGTCTGCGGGCAACCGATTCCGGTCGTGCAGTCTTGAATGCGGTCCTCCGCGAACTGTTGGTGGAGTGATCGAATGAGGGTTCTATACGCCACGCTCGGAATGCTCTGTGTTGGCCTGGCGCTACTGGGTGTTGCCCTCCCACTTCTGCCCACAGTCCCCTTCCTTCTTCTTGCAAGCTTCTTCTTTGCCAACTCTTCCGAGCGCCTGCATGACTGGATCATCAGTCACCGCTTATTCGGCCCCATGATTCAGGACTGGCACGAAAGAGGAGCGATTCGCCCGGCCGCAAAAAAAGCGGCAACCCTATCGGTTGCCGCCGTTTTCAGCCTATCCATTCTGCTGTCTGCCCCTTCACATGTCCTGATCATCCAGGCCATTGTCCTAAGCGCAGTGATGGTCTTTATTTGGACGCGCCCTAACGGCTGAGACGTCCGCAAAGATCATCCAACTCATCCAGAGACGCGTAGCTGATAGACACAACCCCGCTCTCGCCACCAGTACGATGGTCAATCGACACCTTCATACGCAAGGCAGCTGATAGATCAGCTTCCAACGCACGGGTATCGGCATCCTTCTCTGCAGACTTCTTCGCCGAGCGAGAGGTCGCAGCCTGAAGACCCGCTGCATCCTTCTTCACCAGAGCCTCAGTTGCGCGAACCGACAGACCGCCCTTGACGATTTTCTTGGCGAGCTCTGACGCGTTGTCTGAGGTGATCAGAGCACGAGCATGACCGGCCGACAGGCGGCGCTCCTGAACCAAGGTCTGAACA
Organism: Phaeobacter sp. JH20_37; assembly: GCF_048056015.1. Lineage (NCBI taxonomy): Bacteria > Pseudomonadati > Pseudomonadota > Alphaproteobacteria > Rhodobacterales > Roseobacteraceae > Phaeobacter > Phaeobacter sp. JH20_37. The sequence continues at coordinate 134,990 of NZ_JAYMWW010000015.1, forward strand.
TCATCCGGCAAATGCAACAGCCGGACGAGATTTGCAATGTGACTACGGCTCTTCCCTAATGCCTCGGCCATTTTCTCCTGGGTATGGCCAAATTTATCCATAAGCTGTTTATAGCTCTGCGCCTCTTCCATCGCATTTAGGTCGGACCGCTGAATGTTTTCGATAATGGCGACTTCCATCATCTCGACATCCGAGTAATCCCGAATAATAACTGGGACCTCGTGCAGCTGAGCGCCTTGCGCGGCACGCCAACGACGTTCGCCGGCAACAATCTCGTATTGACTGCCTGGGCGCGGGCGCACGATCAGCGGCTGCAGTACGCCCTTTTCCCTGATTGACGCCGTCAGATCGTCCAAATCCTCCTGCAGGAACTGGCGACGCGGCTGATCCGGGTTCGCGATTACTTTTTCGATCGGCACCATGACTTCGGTGCTTCTGACTGCCTGTTTTTCTGTGCTAACAGGTTCCGGGTTCACATCCGCCATTAGAGCTGACAAGCCTCTTCCCAATCCTCTGGGTTTGTTTTTCTTTTCTGACATTACTGCGCCTCCAGCTGTGGTCAGGCTGCGAGTTTCTGATGTCTCGCAATCAGTTCTTCTGCAAGGGCGCGATACGCATTCGCCCCAAGCGAGTTTGTGTCGTAGTTCAGCACCGGCAGCGCATAAGACGGCGCCTCACTGACACGTACGTTACGAGGGATCTTCGTTTCGAATACCAACTCCCCCAAATGACCGCGAGCGTCTTGCTCAACCTGCTGAGACAGATTATTCCGGCGATCAAACATGGTAAGGACAATTCCCTCAATACGAAGATTGGGATTGGCGGTTTGACGCACCTCACGGATGGTCAACATCAGCTGAGACACCCCTTCCAGAGCAAAGAACTCACTCTGCAAAGGAACGAGAACCGAATCCGAAGCCACCATAGCATTGACCGTCAATAGGTTCAGCGATGGTGGGCAGTCGATCAGGATATAATCCCAGTCGTATTCATCCATTGCCGGCTGACGAAGTGCATCGTGCAGCAGGAAGCTGCGCTTCTCATTGGTGAAAAGCTCGATATCAGCCGAACTCAGATCGACGGTAGCAGGAATAATGCAAAGATCTTCGATCTCAGTCTCTCGAATGACATCGCTCAATGCGACATCATCAACGAGAAGATCATATGTCGTATGGGTTCGGTCGGCTGCTTCGATACCTAAACCTGTAGACGCGTTTCCTTGCGGATCAAGATCGACCACCAAAACCCTGTAGCCGGTTTCTACCAAGGCCGCCGCCAAATTGATTGCTGTCGTGGTTTTTCCAACTCCGCCCTTTTGGTTGGCGACTGCAATAATACGAGGCCCAGCCGGCCGGGACAAATCAGACACGCGTCACTCCCCTGATTTCTAGTATAACCGCCTCGGGTTCAGTCCAACTACTAGTAGATTTCAGGTCGAATTGCCATTGGCTCCTCGCGTTATCCACTTCTTTTTTCCATTGCACTCCTTTGGAAAGCAAAGCAATTCCACCGGGATGAAGATGATGTTCGGCAAAACCAAGAAGAGTCGTCAGATCAGCCAGAGCGCGGGCAGACATGACATCGGCGCCGATTGAGGGAACCTTTTCAATTCTCTCAGAAACCACTTTTGCCGTCGCGCCGCATTCCCTAATAGCCGTGCGTAGAAAGGCGCATTTCCTTTGATCGCTTTCAATCAGCGTGATCGAACAATCAGGCGCCCGCTCCGCTGCAATGATCGCCACAACCACCCCAGGAAAGCCGCCGCCGCTGCCGATATCGACCCAGGTCTTCGGAAACTCAGTCAGCTCACAAATCTGGATAGAGTCGACGATATGCCTGTCCCAAACACTGTCCAGAGTGGATTTTGCTACGAGATTGATCTTGGGAGACCACTTCTTTACCAAACTTTCATAATGCTTAAGGCGATCATATGTTTCACGTGAAACATATGACTTTCCAATTTGCATTTCAGTCATCTCAGGCGGTCCTACCCTGGGTCACAGTACTGCCACGCCGGAGCCTGGCAAGGATCAAAGCGAGCGCAGCTGGTGTCATACCATCCACACGACCAGCTTGCGCGAGGGTTTCAGGTCTTGATCGCTCCAACTTTCCGCGCAACTCGTTCGAAAGCCCTTCGAAATCATAGGTAAAGTCAGCGGGAATAAGATATCCTTCATCTCGCTTCATCGCCTCGATCTCTCGCTTCTGACGGAGGATATAATTCGCATAGAGAGCGTCCCGCTCGATCTGTCGGCGAATAGGCTCCTCGCACTGCTCCAACTCGGGAAGCAAGCGCAGGATATCTTCAAAAACGACATTCGGGAACGCCAGCACATCCGTGGCAGTTCGCCGGTTCCCGTCCTGGTTCACAGTTACGCCGGCCTCGTTGATCTCCTTTGGCGTGAATTGACGGCTATCCATCACATCCCGCGCAGCCTCAAGCTTCTCCATTTTTTTGGAGAAGGCAGCGTGACGGCGTTCTCCCACGCAACCCAACTCGATGCCAATACCTGTCAGCCGTTGATCAGCATTATCGGCGCGAAGTGAAAGACGAAACTCAGCCCGCGATGTGAACATGCGATAGGGCTCAGTTACGCCATTGGTTGTCAGATCATCGATCATCACGCCTATATAGCTTTCAGAGCGACTGAATGTGACCGGATCGTTTCCTTTTGCATAGCGCGCCGCGTTCAGACCAGCCACTAACCCTTGAGCTGCAGCTTCCTCATAACCCGTCGTGCCATTGATCTGGCCGGCTAGATACAAGCCTTGATGCGATTTCAGCGCCAGATCCAACCCAAGCGCGCGAGGATCGACATAGTCATACTCAATTGCATATCCTGGCTGGAGTATTTCGGTTTCTTCCAATCCGACTATCGAGCGCACGTAGCGCTCTTGGACATCCACCGGCAGGCTCGTTGAGATGCCGTTTGGATAAACGGTATGATCATCCGCACCTTCCGGCTCAAGAAAGATCTGATGGCTTGTCTTATCGGCAAAGCGCACAATTTTATCTTCGATGGATGGGCAATATCTGGGCCCTACCCCTTCAATATGCCCACCATACATCGCAGATCTGGCAAGATTATCCCGGATGATATCATGTGTGTTTTCATTGGTGTGTGTGATCCCACACACCACTTGAGGCGCTGAAATTGACTTACTCAGGAAGCTGAACAGAGTGGGATCTTCATCTCCAGGTTGGCCTTCAAGTCTATCCCAAGCGATTGTCCGACCATCCAGTCGCGGCGGAGTGCCGGTTTTCAATCTTCCCAGGCGAAGATCAAAACTGTCCAGCCGCTCTGCAAGCCGCACTGAGGGCTTATCACCCATTCGGCCGCCGGGCCTGGAGACGTCCCCGATATGAATGACGCCTCTTAAAAACGTGCCTGAAGTCAGGATCACGGCCTGGCTGAATATTTCACTATCATCGGCGAGACGCACACCCTGAATGCGGTCACCGGTCATAAGAAAGTCGATAACTTCACCGATGACGATATCCAGATTGGACTGTGCCTGAGTTTCGGCGAGCATTTGCAGGCGGTAGATTTTACGATCGGATTGCGCTCTCGGCCCCTGAACCGCAGGGCCTTTACGTCTGTTCAGCAGTCGAAACTGGATACCTGCCTTATCCGCAACGCGCCCCATGACGCCATCAAGGGCGTCTATCTCGCGGACAAGATGCCCCTTCCCCAATCCGCCGATGGCGGGATTACAGGACATCACACCGATGCCGTCCTCGGTCAGGGTCACGAGTGCGGTCCTCACACCCATGCGGGCTGCTGCATGTGCAGCCTCCGTGCCGGCATGACCACCGCCAACAACAATCACATCATAATCTGGATGTTTCACGTGAAACACTCCTCATTTCCCCAAGCAGAAACTTGAGAATATTTCGTCCAGTAGGTTCTCAACACCCACCCGTCCCACAAGCATCTCCAAAGCACGGATAGCAGACCGGATATCCTCCGCTGCGACATCATAGTATTCAGGTCCACCAGCTAAGATCATCTGCGCCGAGTTTAGACGATCAGATGCGGTTCGCATCGCTTCCTTGTGACGCGCACGCGTTGCAATGCCAGCTTTTCCGGCCCTGCTCTGTAGGATATCGGTGATAGCCACTATCAAAGCCTCGACGCCCTGCCCGGTTTTTCCAGATATCGCCAGCATATCCTGATGTTCTTCGGCCAGGTCGGCTTTTGGAACCACCACAATATCGTCAGGCTCGATGTCGATATCAATAGCAGCAGGATCGTCGGTCAGAAATACGCGAAGGTCTGCTTCTTGAGCGCGCTTCTTTGCAAGTTTGATACCGATCCCTTCAACATGGTCGTCAGTCTCCCGTAAGCCGGCGGTGTCGAGTAGCGTCACAGGGAGACCCGCCAGATCCATCCGGACCTCGATCACATCACGCGTCGTACCCGCATATTCAGAAGTAATAGCCGCCTCACGGCCGGCGAGCGCATTGAGCAAAGTCGATTTTCCGACATTCGGCGCGCCGACAATAGCAACTTCGAATCCATTCCGAATACGTTCAGCAATCTGAACACCTGAAATCTGCGGCTGCAAATCAGCAGCTACACCGGCGAGCAGCCCCGCAACCTCGGCGGTTACATCGACAGGGACATCTTCATCAGCGAAATCAATGGTCACTTCAATAAGTGAGGCCGCGCGAATGAGATCCTTGCGCCACCGCTCGGCCAGGTCTGCCAAGCCGCCGGCGAGAACGGCTTGCGCCTGGACACGCTGAGCATCCGTCTCAGCCTCGATAAGATCCGCCAGCGCTTCAACTTGAGAAAGGTCCAGCTTACCATTTTCGAGCGCACGCCGAGTGAATTCGCCCGGATCCGCAAGGCGCACATCATCGAACCTACCCAGAAGCTCAAGCATCGCGGTTACAACAGCTGTACTTCCATGAACCTGGAATTCAACCGTATCCTCACCGGTAAAGCTGTTGGGGCCGGCAAATGTCAGGATCAATGCCTCATCAATCCGAGCGCCAGCCTGATCGGAAATCACCCGCAGACTACGCCCAGGACACGGCAAAGCACCGCCACTGATAACAGAAGCGGTGTTGATCGCCTGAGGACCTGACAATCGAATAACCGAAACGCCGGCCTTCCCCTGAGCGGAGGCCAGCGCAAAGATCGTGTCCATCGGAACCTTCCTTTCGTGCCGGCCCGGGTATTAGGTGTTCATTGAGTCGAAGAATTCAGAATTTGTCTTTGTTTGCTTCAACTTAGACAACAGAAACTCGATTGCGTCAGTGGTCCCCATCGGGTTGAGGATACGGCGAAGGACAAATGTCTTGGCCAGGTCACCCTTATCAACGAGGAGGTCTTCTTTCCGAGTACCCGACTTGAGAATATCAATTGCCGGGAAGACGCGTTTGTCCGCAATCTTACGATCAAGGACGATTTCCGAGTTACCGGTACCTTTGAATTCTTCAAAGATCACCTCGTCCATACGGCTGCCGGTGTCAATCAATGCGGTGGCGATGATGGTAAGCGAACCGCCTTCTTCGATATTCCGCGCCGCACCAAAGAATCGTTTCGGGCGCTGCAGGGCGTTTGCATCGACACCACCTGTCAGAACCTTACCAGACGATGGCACCACAGTGTTAAAGGCCCTACCAAGTCTTGTGATGGAGTCGAGAAGAATCACAACATCTCGTTTATGCTCAACAAGACGCTTCGCTTTTTCAATCACCATCTCGGATACGGCAACATGCCGGGTCGCTGGTTCGTCGAAGGTTGAGGAGACAACCTCACCTTTCACCGACCGCTGCATATCTGTGACTTCTTCCGGACGTTCGTCGATCAGCAGAACTATCAGGTAACACTCAGGATGATTCTTCGCGATGGAATGCGCGATGTTCTGCAGGATCACCGTTTTACCGGTCCGCGGCGGTGCCACGATAAGAGAACGCTGACCTTTACCGATCGGCGAAACCAGATCGATCACACGGGCAGACCGGTCCTTGATGGTTGGGTCTTCGATCTCCATCTTCAGCCGTTCATCAGGATAGAGCGGCGTCAGGTTGTCAAAGGCGATCTTGTGGCGCGCTTTTTCGGGATCTTCAAAGTTGATCTTGGTAACATTTGTCAGCGCAAAATAGCGCTCGTTTTCCAGCGGCGACTTAATCTGACCCTCAACGGTATCGCCCGTCCGCAACGCATACTGACGGATCATGTCAGGCGAGACATAAATGTCATCAGGACCCGGCAGGTAATTCGCTTCAGGAGAGCGCAGAAAACCAAAGCCGTCTTGCAGTACCTCAAGCACGCCATCGCCGGCGATTTCCCAGCCTTCATCTGCGCGTTCACGCAGGATCTGGAACATCATCTCGCCCTTGCGCATCGTGGAGGCGTTTTCGATCTCAAGCTCTTCAGCCATGGACAGAAGATCCTTGGGGCTTTTTGCCTTCAGATCGGAAAGGTTCAGGGATTGAACGGTCATATATATACGGCCTTTATTCTCCCCCTGTTAACTGGGGAGCGGTGTCATAGGTATAAGGAAGACACGAGTGCCCGGACGGGCCCGTTAGGGCGCATACATAAGGGGTGTTCCCGTTTGAGTCAAACCCCCGCTCAGAACTTGAAAATGACTGATATGACGATGACCACCATCAGCAGCGTCGGGACCTCATTCATCATTCTATAGCTGCGACCGGTTCGGGTGTTCTGCCCGTTTGCGAAGTCCCGGTGACGGAACAACAGCCAGTGATGGAACCAGGTCATCCCCAGAACGCTCAGGCCCTTGCTCCAGGGCCAGATAGCGTTCCAGTCCACCAACCCCGGCGTAAACACCATTACGAGGCCTGCTGCCCAGCTGACGTACATGGCGGGCCGCATGATGATACGAAGCAGCTTCTCCTCCATCATGACAAAAATCGGAAGGCTCTCTGGCACCTTCTCCGCCTGTTCCACGTGATAGACAAAAAGACGCGGTAGATAGAAGAGACCAGCCATCCAGCTGATCACGGCCATGATGTGCAGCGATTTGGCGTAGGGGTAAATTTCAAACAGTAGATCGCTCAGATCCATGGTCGGCCTCTCGGTTCCCTCTCTCCCCTTAAAATATAAGTATTTTAAAAGGATGATGTTTTAGTAGTGCACCTGAAATACGGTGGATAACTGACTCATCCACTGGCTTATCCCTGCTCTGGATAACTTACCAGCTTTACCCCCAGCGACATGATGACTCTTGCCGGCAGGCCATAAAAACAACAGGAATACTGTGCCGGTAAGCTAAGTTTGACGTGGGGATAAGCTTGGGGTGAAACCGGAGCAACTGAGATATCCACGATTTGGAAGTTATCCCTATCCTCTCAGGGCGAATCTGCCGGCAAGCAAATGGGGATTTTGAGGTTCTCCACGGCTTGCGAAATGGCCGAAATTTCATACAAACCGTCCAAGGCCCACCACACTCTTGCCCACGGGGTTTTCCACATGTCTACCCACATCGTTCTGGCCTCTGGGTCACAAATTCGCGCCCAGCTCCTGCGACAGGCCGGCGTTCCTTTCGAGGTTGCCGCCGCCCGCATCGACGAGGAGGCCATCAAATCCGCGCTCCTGGCCGAGGAGGCCAAGCCGCGGGACATCGCCGATACGCTGGCAGAAGCGAAGGCGCGCAAAGTCAGTGCCAAGTATCCCGGGGCCCTTGTATTGGGCTGTGATCAGGTGCTCGAGTTTGATGGAAAATTGTTATCAAAACCAAAAGATTCGGATGAAGCTTTTGCGCAGCTGAAAATAATGCGGGGTCAGCGACATATGTTACTGTCCGCTGCGGTCATCTACCGCGATGGTCAACCGATGTGGCGGCATGTTGGGCAGGTGCGATTGCGGATGCGGTCCAGCTCGGATGCCTATCTTCGCGGTTATGTGGCGCGTAACTGGGACAGTATCCGCCATGCTGTTGGCGGATATAAACTTGAGGAAGAAGGGGTGCGGTTGTTCAGCACGATCGAAGGGGACTACTTCAATGTTCTTGGGTTACCCCTCCTCGAGCTGCTCAACTATTTGGCCCTGCAGGGAGTGATAGAACAATGAGCGACGCACGCATCCCTCTGGCTGGTGTGATTGGCAATCCAGTGGCGCATTCGCGGTCGCCACTGGTCCATGGCCATTGGCTTAGAACGCATGGCATTGCCGGTCACTATGTTCCGCTGCATGTTGAAGCCGATCAGCTGGAAACTGTTGTGCGCAGCCTGCCAATGATGGGATTTGTTGGGGCCAACGTCACAATTCCTCATAAAGAGAAGATCATGGATATCGCCGATCAGGTGACGGATCGTGCGACATTGATCGGCGCGGCCAATACGTTGATCTTCCGACCTGATGGGTCAATCCTGGCAGATAATACAGACGGATATGGCTTCATTACCAATCTGCATCAATCCGCTCCTGACTGGGATCCAGCATCAGGTCCGGCGGTCGTCTTTGGCGCTGGCGGCGCCAGCCGTGCCGTGATTGCCTCCCTGTTGGAAGCTGGCGTCCCCGAGATCCTGCTCAGCAATCGAACGCGGGAGCGGGCAGACCAGTTTCGCAGTGAGTTCGGATCGCGGATCCAGGTGGTGGATTGGGTGCAGGTTGGCAACGTCGTCGAACAGGCCGCGCTGCTCGTGAATACGACCTCACTGGGAATGATCGGAAAGCCGCGCCTGCGAGTGCCGCTGGATGGCCTGCGCCCCGGCACGGTTGTGACCGATCTGGTCTATACTCCGCTGAAGACGGAAATGCTGAAATGGGCTGAGGATATCGGCTGTACCACGGTAGATGGTTTGGGGATGCTGTTGCATCAGGCTGTACCAGGGTTCGAACGGTGGTTTGGCAAACGACCGGAGGTCGATGAAGCCACACGTGAGGCCGCGTTGGCATGAGCTTTGCACTGGGGCTAACCGGATCCATCGGAATGGGAAAGAGCGCAACCGCGCAGATTTTTGCCGATGAAGGATGTGCGGTCTGGGATGCCGACGCAGCCGTTCATCGCCTATACGATGCAGATGGAGTTGCGGTTGCGCCGATTGGCGCGCTGTTCCCGACGGCCATCACCGGCGGGCGGGTCGACCGGGCACGTCTGCGTGAGATCATCGCCGGCGATGCAAGCGCCCTGCCCCGCATCGAAGCAATCGTGCATCCGCTTGTCGCCGCTGACCGCGAGGCTTTCAGAGCATCGTCGTCGCATGATGTTCTGGTCTTCGATATTCCCCTGCTGTTTGAAACCGGGGGTGACGCAGGTATGGATGCGGTGGCCTGCGTGTGGATCGACGCTCAGACGCAGCGCAGCCGGGTCATGGAGCGCGGCACAATGTCGGTTGAGCAATTTGAACAGATCCTTCAGAAACAAATGCCGATAGAGGAAAAGAAAGCGCGGTCGGATTTTCTGATCCAGACCGATACGCCCGACCATGCGCGCGATCAGGTGCGCGCCATCCTCGCCCAGATCAGAAAGCAGGTTGCAGATGCGTGAAATCGTCCTTGATACCGAGACAACAGGATTTGATCCGTTTTCTGGCGACCGCATCGTCGAGATCGGTGCGGTTGAGTTGCTCAATCACATGCCAACGGGCGAAACCTTTCATGTCTATATCAACCCCGAACGTTCCATGCCGCAGGACGCGTTCAAGGTGCACGGCATCGGGCCGGATCTTCTTGAACCGCCACAACAACCCGGCCCCGGTGCGGTGACATTGCGCGACAAACCGGTATTTTCGAAAGTCGGGCAGAAATTTCTGGATTTCGTGCGGGATTCCAAAATGGTCATCCACAACGCCGCATTCGACATGAAATTCCTGAATGCCGAGCTGGACTGGATGGGCCTGCCAAAACTGCCGATGGATCAGGCAATTGACACGCTTGCCATAGCGCGCAAGCGCTTTCCTGGGTCGCCGGCGACACTGGATGCGCTCTGCCGTCGGTTCAATATCGACAACAGCAATCGTACGTTGCATGGCGCGCTGCTCGACTCCGAGATTCTGGCAGATGTCTATCTTGAACTGATTGGTGGTCGGCAGCCCGATTTCGGCCTTTCAGCATCAAGCGATAAGGCGCGCAGCGGGACTGTGATAACAGAGGACTGGCGCCCTACGGCAAGGCCGACACCCCTGCCCGCACGACTTACCGCAGAAGAACAGGAGGCGCATGACGCGTTTGTTGCGAAGATGGGTGACGGAGCACTGTGGAACAGCTCCGGCAGCTGACCCCCCGCGCCCGCGCGACTGCCAGCCAAAAAACGCCGCGGTTTCCCAGCGGCGTTTTTTGTCAGCGGGCCAAGGACGCCGCTGTATGATGCTTACTGCGGTTTGTCGGCGGCAGCTGCGTCGGCCTGACGACGTGCCAACTCGTTGCGATAGATCGCGACGAAGTCGATATTGTCGAGGTTCAGCGGCGGGAAACCACCGTCGCGGGTCACGTCAGAGACGATGCGGCGCAGAAACGGGAACAACATGCGGGGGCATTCGATCAGCAGGAACGGATGCAGCTGGTCTTCCGGCACGCCGACAATGTTGAAGATGCCGACATATTCCAGTTCCAGAACGAACAGGACAGCATTGCCCTCCTTGTCCTTGGATTCGATGTTCAGCTTGGTCATGACTTCATACTGATTTTCGGCCTGACGCTTCTTTGCATCAAGCGCAACCTGTACGCTCACATCGGGCTTAGCGTCGGCGCCGACGCCTTTTTGCGCCATGACGTTTTCAAACGACATATCGCGGATGAATTGACCCAGGATATTCATCTGGACTTGCGGCTGCTGCACGCCTTCTGTTGCGCCGTTTTCGGCCATGAAGCTACTCCTAAACTATGTTTCGCCTGTGCTTAGCAGCTTGGCGCACGTATCTCAACGGGGTGTCACGCGAGCCGCTTACCTCTTGTCATCGACCCAACCGGACGGGCCATTGCGCGGTCTATCCCGAGTGACGTCCTCGTAGTCGCCGTCAATGATATCGCCGGGCCTACCGGAGGAGTGACCGCCGGGGTAATCGCGCCCCTGCATGCTCCCAGGACCCATTTGGAACCGTGCAACCGTCACTTTGGAACGCAGGTATCGGTAGACGGCCATACGGATCTGCGGGACAAGCAATGCAAAGCCGACTGCATCAGTGAAAAATCCAGGTGTCAGCAACAGCGCGCCGGCAACGAGGATCATCGCACCATGCGCGAGAGGTTCCGTGGGGTCATTCAACCGTTCAAAAGACGTGCGCAATTGGCCCAATGCCAGCCTACCCTGCGTTCGCACCAGCCAGGTTCCCAAAACCGCTGTCAGGACCACAATGGCCAGCGTGGGCCACAGGCCAATCGCGCCACCGACCTGAATAAAAAGTGCGATTTCGATGATCGGAACCATCAGGAAGGCCAGAAAAAGATACATGCGGGGTTTCCTCAGAACTTGCGCGGGACGGTGGACTTGCGCCGACCCGTCACCTACATAAGGTTGGAACGCTTTAGTTTCAAACGAAGCATGAACATCTACCGTAGAGGTTGTTATGGAGTCGCCCGTGATTCAGCTGTTGGTTTTGGCCGGTATTGCCGTGTTTTTGATCCTGCGCCTGAAGAGCGTTCTTGGCACCCGTGAAGGGTTCGAAAAGCCGGCCCTGCCTCAATCAGATCGCCAGAGCCGCCGTCCTGAGCTCGAGGTAATCGAAGGTGGGCCGGACCATGACATCATTGACTATGTCCCTGAGGATAGTTCGCAGGCCAAAGACCTTGCCGCAATGAAGAAAGCCGAACCCTCCTTTGAGGTACGGGATTTTGTGCAGGGCGCTCGCGGTGCCTACGAGATGATCCTGATGGCGTTTGAACGAGGGGATCTGGACGAAATCGAACCGTTCCTCGCGCCCGATGTCTTTGAGAGCTTTGTCACCGCTGTTTCGCACCGCGAAGATCAGGGGCTGACCATCGAGGCGGAATTTGTCGGCGTGCGTGAAACGACCTTGACCGATACCAGCTTTGATCCGGCTACAGGCAATGCAGAAATCACCATGAGGTTTGTCGCGGAACTGACCTCCGTCGTGCGGGACCGTGGCGGTGATATCGTCGAGGGCGATCCCAAGGCGCTGAAACGCCAGAAGGACACCTGGGTCTTTGGCCGCACCATGGGCAGTGCGGATCCGAACTGGCATCTGGTCGCCACGGACGCATGATGCACGGGCTCCGGCGGGCACTCTGTGCGCTGGCCCTTGGGGCTGGCGCATATTTGTTCCCGCAGGGCGGGCAGGCAGAAACGACCTATACAATGTTGTCCTTTGCTCAGCTTGAAGGCTGGGCGGAGGACGATCATGAGGAGGCGCTCGGCGCCTTCCTGCAGACCTGCCGCGATTTGGACGATCCGGATTGGCGCGCGCTTTGTGCGCTTGCGCGTGAACAGGATCCGCAATCTGCGCGCGGGTTCTTCCAGCTGCTTTTCCGCCCTGTCCTGATCGAGGATGGCACGCCGGCGTTGTTTACCGGTTACTTCGAACCTGAGCTGTCAGGCGCGCGCAGGCCCAGCTCCCGGTATCGGTATCCGGTCTACCGGCAGCCGCCGGAGGCGCGCAACTCCAGCCAATGGCTGACACGGCGCGAACTTCTGACAAGCGGCATCATGGAAGGGCGCGGGCTGGAGATCGCCTGGGTCGATGATCCGGTCGAGCTGTTTTTTCTTCAAATCCAAGGATCCGGCCGAATTCGCCTGTCGGATGGCTCCTCGATCCGGGTTGGCTATGGCGGCGCCAATGGTCATGAATATCGATCCATTGGCACCGAATTGGTTCGCCGTGGGATTTATAATATCCATCAGGTCAGCGCTGCGGTGATCAAACGCTGGGTGCGGCGCAATCCGCTCGCCGGCGAGGATTTGCTGATGCACAACCCCTCCTATGTGTTCTTCCGTGAGGTGAGCCGTATTCCAGCCTCTGCCGGCCCGCTGGGCGCGATGAACCGGTCGGTGACCACATTGCGCAGCCTGGCTGTTGATCCGAAATATACGCCACTGGGGGCACCGGTCTGGCTGGAAAAGGATGGTGCTAAACCTATGCGGCGCTTGATGATTGCGCAGGACACCGGCTCCGCCATAAAGGGCGCGCAGCGGGCCGATGTGTTCTTTGGCAGCGGAGATGAGGCGGGGATCGAAGCTGGCAAGCTACGTGATCCCGGTCGCATGGTGGTGCTGCTTCCGATCCAGCGAGCCTATGCGCTATTGCCGGGGGATTTCTGATGAGCCGCCGCAAACTGACCTCCGAAGAAATAGACCTCTGGCACCGGGTGGCGCGTCAGGCCGAGCGGCTGCACCCTAAAACACGTACTGCGCCAGCCACCGCTCCCCTGCCCAAGCCCAGGCCGAGCAAATCGCCTCTGCCACCGCAGGAGAGGTTCACGCCAGAGCTGTTTGAACTGGGTTCCAAAGCCATATCCCAGCCGACCAGACATGATCTTAAGCCCAGTGTGACAAGGGGGCTGATTTCTGCGCCGATGCAGATGGATGGCAAAGCCTACCGCAAGATGAAACGTGGCAAGCTGAAACCGGAGGGGAAGCTGGACTTGCATGGAATGCGGGTCGATGCAGCCCACCCTGCGCTGGTTCGGTTTGTCTTGTCAGCCCATTCTGCGGGCAAGCGGCTGGTTCTGGTGATCACCGGAAAAGGCAAAGATCGAGATGAACCCGGACCGATGCCTGTTCCGCGTGGCGTCCTGCGTCATCAGGTACCGCAGTGGCTGTCACTGCCGCCACTGTCGCAGGTCGTACTTCAGGTGACCCCGGCCCATGTCAGCCATGGTGGTGGCGGTGCCTATTACATCTATCTTCGGCGACATCGCTGATTGGTGGACTGCCTCAGCGATCTTCACCGCGATACACATTGGCCTGATAGTTTTCCGAAAGCGTGATTTCGACCGCGTTGTCTTCCTTTTCGACAACCAAACGACCGGGGAACAGCCGCTGAATCGACACGGCGTCACGGTCAAAGGCTGCTGCGGTCTGGCGGGCTGAATTCAAGATCGACAGCACTGCCGGCGAGGTCGCGGCTACGAAATGCCCGGATTCCGCCGTATCGGCATAGGCGGTGGTGTCGACCACTTCGATCGGCAACTCAGAGACATCGTCCAGTGATTTCAGATTGCCAAGCCGACCGCGGTTATGTGTTCCGCGCAGTCGCTGCGACAGGTTCAATACGTTATCCTTGCGCGAAACCATGACGACGAAGGGCTGTGGAACCGGGTCAATGCGGCGCATCTGACTGCGGAAAACCTCAACGTCGAGATCCGGGGACATCAGGATCACCGCGCCGAGGTTCTTGCTGCTCCAGCCTGGTGTTTTAATTTCCATCTGGCGCATGGTTTCCATCACCAGCTGCGATCCCATGGAATGGGCGACCAGAACGACGCGGTTTGACGCGCCAGGCTCCAGATTGCGCAGGAGCTGCTCCAACCCGTCACGTGCAAACAATACGCTATCGCCATCATAGGCGTAGCCCAGCGGGTTTCCTTGGCTGGGCCAGGAATAGATGATCGTGGCGCCGGGGATATTGATATCGTTGCTCAGCTGAGCAGCCCGGAACGCCGTTTCAGCCTGGGTGGAGTTGAACCCATGCACAAATACGGTGATATCACGCTCCCCAACCGGGTAGTTATCCAGCTCCCGCGCGACGCGATTGTTCAGTTCCGCCATATCGGCAACCTCTTCCCGGCCCGCCATGGTGAATTGCGTTTCGGGATCGGGTTCAGCATAGGCAAAATCCAGCTGTCCCGGTGAATGGTTCGGTGGGATTGAGACCGTCAGTTCCAGTAGGCGCAGCGTATCGGATCGCTCCGCGCCATAGGTTCCATTTGGAAGGGGCCGACGTGTCGTTGCGCCAAAAATGGTCTTGGCTTTGCCGATTTCCAAGGCTTCCGGCACAGTTGGGGTAAAGGATCTGTCGGTGCAGCCTGCTGCCACGATCAGAACCATGCTGATGCTGAACAGGACTCGTGAAAAATTCATGCGAGGGGCCATCTATTAACAATAGCGGCAGGCTACTGGCGGCCTGCCGCTATGTCCACAGATCGGGCAGATGCCCTGACGACCGTTAAAGCACATAGCGGCTGACATCAGCCGATTTGGTCAATTCACCGAGGTTCTTGCGGACAAAAGCAGCATCTACAACGACCGTTTCACCCGACCGATCCGGCGCGCTGAAAGACAGCTCCTCAAAGACACGTTCGATCACGGTATAGAGTCGCCGCGCCCCGATGTTCTCGACCGTCTGATTCACCTCGGCCGCGATCTTGGCGAGTGATGCGATGCCATCGTCGGTGAAGCTCACGTTGACATCCTCTGTCCCCAGAAGCGCCGTATATTGCAGAGTGAGCGCATTGTCGGTTTCGGTCAGAATGCGGACGAAGTCTTTCTCGCTCAGGGCACGCAGGTTCACGCGGATTGGCAGTCGGCCCTGCAATTCTGGCAGCAGGTCGGAGGGTTTCGCGATGTGAAACGCACCGGAGGCAATGAACAGGATATGGTCGGTCTTCACCGGGCCATGTTTGGTCGAAACGGTCGTTCCCTCGATCAGCGGCAGCAGGTCACGTTGCACACCTTCTCGGCTGACATCGCCGCCCCTCGCATCCTGACGTGCGCAGACCTTGTCGATCTCATCCAGGAAGACGATCCCGTTCTGTTCAACGGACTCCAGCGCCGCCTTGGTGAGGGTTTCGTCGTCAAGCAGCTTGTCCGCTTCCTCACCAATCAGGATGTCGTAGCTGTCTGCGACGGTCATTTTCTTGCGGGTCGTCCGACCACCCATAGCTTTGCCGAACAGATCGCCAAGGTTCATCATCCCCATGTTGCCACCGGGCTGACCGGGTATTTCGAACATGGAACCCATCGGGTTCGAGCTGTCGGCGACATCCAGTTCGATGACAGTATCGTCCAGCTCGCCGGCTTTAAGCTTTTTACGGAACATCTCGCGGGTGGCGTCGCGGGCATCCTCGCCGGCGATGGCCTGGATGACTCGCTCCTCCGCCGCTTGGCGGGCCTTGGCCTTGACGTCCTCACGCATGTGTTCGCGGGTCTGAACAATGGCGATATCCACCAGATCACGGATGATCTGCTCTACGTCGCGGCCGACGTAACCGACCTCGGTGAACTTTGTCGCCTCGACCTTGATAAACGGCGCGCGGGCCAGTTTGGCCAGACGACGGGAAATCTCTGTTTTGCCGACGCCGGTGGGCCCGATCATCAGGATGTTCTTGGGATAGACTTCATCCCGAAGATCATCGCCCAGCTGCTTGCGACGCCAGCGATTGCGCAGCGCGACGGCAACGGCACGCTTTGCATCGGTCTGGCCGATGATAAAGCGATCAAGTTCGGAAACGATTTCGCGAGGGGTGAGATCAGTCATGAGGGGTCCGTTTCAGTGGGCGGGCGGCAGCCGGTCAAGCGGCAGCACCCGTGAGAGGGGGGAAATCAGCAGGGCCCGGATCCGCGCCCAGAACGCGCCGAGGATCACCAGGAACAGGCCCAGCACGAGAATGGTGGTCGCAGCGCCATCGCCGTCAAACACTGTCGCCGCGAGGGTGACGCTATAGCCGATGGCCGCAATCAGAAATGAGCGCCGGTCAATGATGATCGCGACCACGGCAAATGCAAACAGCACTGCCATCAGCGCCAGATTGGCCTCGGAGGTGCCGCTGTTAAGCAGGCTGAGCGCGATCGTATTAACCAGCGCCGGCGCCGCAACAACATGCAGCCAGAAGCCCTGCGCAGAGCGTCGTGTGACCCGATGCGGGTCGCTCAGGTCAAACATCATTGCGACGGCAAACACAGCGAGACCAACCAGCAATGTCACCCAGGCAAACGGGCCCGACGCAGAAAGCAGGAAGAGATCGCCAATGCCCGTCAGGCTGCCCGACTGATTTGCGGCCAGCATCAGGGCCAGCGCAAAGACACCAAGAGCGATCAGAGCCATGGCAAAAGGGACCCGAAAGCGCAGCCAGTAGACCGCGATGGCAACCGTTGTCAGCCCGAGGGGCAAGGGCAGGCTGCCATAGTCACCTTGCATGACCATGAACACCTGCGAAAATTCAGCCGTAAGTCCGACGCCTGCATTCAGCGTCCAGAGGATCGACAGTGCAATCGCCGGCGCCACCATGCGACGACGACGGATGAAATATTCGCTCAGCAGCCAAAGCACGACCGCGCCGATGATGGAGGACATGGTGGCTTTCTCAACCAGCCCGCCCAACCCTTCGGCCATGGAAATACCGGTAGCAGCGGCCCAGCCCGTCGACAGAATGATCAAACCGATCACGATGAAGATCTCATTGAACCCTTTGAACAGCTCAAACGGCTCATCACCCGGTGCCAGATTTTCACGCGCACCGCGTCTGCTGTGGGCCAGCGCCATAAGCGAGGCGGCCTGCGCCTCGCTCAGAAGGCCGGCACCAACCGCAGCCCGAATGTCGTTTTGATCGATATGGCTCATATCAGTCCTTCTGGCTGATCCGTTCGACTGTCAGACGTCCATTGGTGTAAACGCAGATATCAGCCGCGATGGCCATTGCGTCACGGGCCACGGCTTCGGCGTTGCGGTCACTGTCCATCATGCCGCGGGCAGCGGCCAGCGCGAAATTTCCACCCGATCCGATGGCGGCAACATCATGTTCTGGCTCCAGCACATCCCCGGCGCCGGTGATCACAAACATATCTGTCCCGTCGGTCACGATCAGCATCGCTTCCAGTTTCTGGAGATATTTGTCGGTGCGCCAGTCCTTGGCCAATTCCACGCTGGCACGTGCGAGTTGACCGGGGGTGGCCTCAAGCTTGGCTTCAAGCCGCTCAAGCAAGGTGAAGGCATCGGCAGTGGAGCCGGCAAAACCCGCGACGACATCGAAACCTCCGGGCGACAGGCGGCGGACCTTGCGCGCCGTTCCCTTGATCACGGTCTGCCCAAGGGAAACTTGCCCGTCGCCGGCAATGACGACCTCGCCATCCTTCTTCACGCCGATGATTGTCGTACCGTGCCAGCCCGGGAATTGATCGTCTGCCATCGTGTTCTCCTTGTTTCCAGGCCTATATGGGCACTGGTCTTTTGTACCTCAACCGGGTGCTATCCGCTGCGGGTGCCGGGGATCAAGCGAATAGGCGCCCTGCCCACGCCCTGGCTATGATCTTCTTGCAACGACCGACCGGACGGTTTTCACAAGTGGTCATCTGATGATCATCGCAGAGCCGACAATTTGCGCCCTGATGCGGGTATTCTGTTCAGGTGAAATGGAACAGGTGTTCGTCACGACTGGAACGCGCTGGGAGAGTTGCCTTTATCTGGGCAAAGTGCCCGAAATTCATGCTATGCAAAAACTGCAATTCGGAGCTGTCGAACCGGCAATTGTGGGACTCGGCAGGCCACCCTACATGAGGCTCACAACCGACATGGTGTCGGCTGGTTCTCATAAGGAATGCGCAAATGGCTACCACCGCAAACATCCATGCGCCGCTCGGAGCAGTCACCGTACTCCGCCTGGTGGACGCAGTCTACAACGCCAAGTCTTCGATCGTGGCTTGGAAAGAAGCACGTGACACCCGCAAGGCTCTGTCCGCGCTGACCGATACGCAGCTGGAAGACATCGGTCTGACCCGCGCGGATATCGCAAAGATCTGAGGACGCTCATCCTCAGTCACAAAGATGATTTGGCCGCTCCTTCCAAGGCGGCTTTTTCTTTTGCGTAGGATCACTAGGCCATCAGGAGCGTAGCCGGTAGCGCCCTGCCTGATCCGGGAGCCAAGCCTCAATAGCGGCGGTTGCAATAACATGTTTGCCGCCATCGGCATCATCAACCACATCCAGCCCTCCGTGTACGGCGCGCACTGTCGCACGCCCGCGGGGCAGATCGCCTGCCACCAGATCGCAATCTACCTTATCCGGTTCCTGAACGCCGATGGTAACCTCGACACGCATTTCGGCATGATCAATGCCCAATTTAGCAAATAGCGTGATTGATGAGTGGTGCAGCGCGTCCTGCACGGCGCGCCGGGCGGCTTTGGTGTAGTCCTGCCCGTAGAGATCGTTGCCGGTTCCCATCTCCAGAATAATGCGTTTCTCAGTCATGCAATCGGCTCCATATCAAATGAAACGATGATGGCGGCGTTGGCGATGACGGTCTTGCCGCCGCCCGGCTTGTCAATATCAAGCCCTCCCTCGCTCACGTGGATGTCTGGTGTACCATAAGGAAAGATCTCACAAAGCGCCGCCCGATCTACGGCCTCAGGGTTCTGCACGCCGATTTCAGCGCGGATTCGCATTGCTTCCTTGGGGAAATCGAATAGCTCCGCAACATTGACGGAGTTATGCCAGAGCGCGTCTCTGATTGCTCGTTTGGCGGCCTCGGTATAGTCATTTCGCCGCAGCGACGTGCCCATGCCAAATTCGACCAGTACCCGTGTTTCAGCCATGATGCGGCTCCTGTCCATTGGGTTGAAACCTAACCATAAAAAAGGCGCCCCGATGGGACGCCTCTGATCTCTTCGGCCTACCGGCGGTCTTAGATCGACTCGTCGATCCAGCTCTGCAAAGCAGCCTTGGGGGCCGCACCTGAGCGGTTGGACACGACCTGACCGTCCTTGAAGATGAACAGCGCAGGAATACCGCGCACGCCCATGGCCGCTGCGGAGTTCGGGTTGCTGTCTACATCGACCTTGGCGATCTTCACCTTGTCGCCATACTCAGCGGCCAGCTCTTCCAGAGCGGGGCCGATTTGTTTGCAGGGACCGCACCATTCGGCCCAGAAATCCACCACAACGGGGACTTCGGAATTTTTCACTTCGGCGTCAAAAGTGGCATCGGTTACGGCGACGGTGGACATGGGCATGTCTCCCTAAGAGTGTGGCAGTTCGGCTGTGAACCTATGAACGGCTTAACGGATCGTCAAGGTATCTCGCGGCGCTTAAGGGCGGATGACACAATATCGTGTGGCAAGGCCATCAGCGACGCAGTGCGGGTCCAGAGCAAAGCCGTCTCGATCTGCCGATCCGGATAGAGCGTGGCCAGAGCATGGGCGTAGGCCCCCATCTGCCGCAACAGCCCCTCCGGGCAGGTCTCAGGACGGCTCGGCACAGTGGCATTCGATTTGAAATCAATTGCCAGCACACGTTTTGGGGTGACAATCAGCCGATCAATCACGCCGTGGATCCTGCGACCATCCAGATCCGCTGATACGGCGACCTCTGCCAGGGTATCCGGGGCAAAGATCTCCTGCAATTCCGGTGTGGTCAGGACCCGCGTCGCCTCAGCCAATAGTTCAGCGGTGTCTTCGTGACCTGCCAGCAGCGTCTCAGCCAGTTGCGGCCACATCTCCTTGCCGGTGCCGGGCAGATGTTCCAGCAATCTGTGGAGTCGGCTGCCGCGCGCCTTGGCCGCTTCTTCATCCTGGCCCAGATCGCCCGGTAAGGCCTTCGCTCCGCCGAGATCCGATGGGCTTAGCGTTGGCACGGGCGGCGTGTAGGGGGGTGGTGCATGTCGGAACACATCCGGCAGCTGCGGCTGGAGAGGGACGACCGGCGCTGCAGAATGAAACGGCAGCCCGTCCCAATCGCCGTGTTGCAGGCGCAGCCCCTCACCATAGCTGGTCTGGTAAGGGCTGGCACCTGCTTCTCTCAACGCGCGCTCAACCATCTGGTACCAGCTGTCACCGTCTTTGGACAGCTCGCCGGCAGCGGCGACGATCAGCCATTTTTCGGCCCGTGTCAGCGCCACATAGAGCAGTCGCAGCCGTTCGTTTCTGGCCTTGTCCTGCGCCGCTTCACGGGCGCCGTGCATCACTTGCGGCATCAGGGCGCTGGGCAGTTTCCACATCGGCCCGGCCTCGGCGCGCATGATTTCATCGTCGCGTGGCGGCTTGCGTTTGGCTGTGTCGGGCAGGATCACGATCGGCGCTTCCAGCCCCTTGGATCCATGCACTGACATCACCCGGATCATATTGCCCGCCGCCCCCATCTGGCGTTTGATTTCCAGATCATCGGCCTGCATCCAAACCAGAAACCCGGTGAGGCTCGGGATATCGGTGCGCTCGTAGGCGAGCGCCTGGCTGAGCAGGGCGTTGATGCCATCCTCCGCCGCGGGCCCCAATCGGCCGAGCAGGCGCTGACGACCACCGTGGCGCGTCAGGATACGTTCGATCAGGTCATAAGGGCGCAGAAAATCGGTCTGGCCGCGCAGGTCGTCCAAAATTGCCATCGTGTCTGGATATTCCGCCGCCCGGTCGCGCAGAGCGGTCCAGAGGTAGCTGCCGCCCTCACGACGGTGAGCCAGATCGAACAGGGCCTGTTCGTTCCAACCAAACAAAGGTGATTTGAGGGCGGCGGCCAGTGACAGCGAATCCTCTGGCGTGGCGAGAAATGACAGCAAAGCGGCCAGATCCTTTACCGCCAGCTCGGCCCCGATTTTCAGTCGGTCCGCACCGGCAATAGGCAGTTCAGCCTTTTTGCAGGCACGGATGATCTCCGAAAATAATTCGGACCGGCGCTGCACCAGAATGAGAAAGTCACCTGCTTGTACCGGGCGGCGCTGAAAGCTGCCGCGCTCAGGGCCATCCTCGGGTAGCGTGACCTTGTTGTCGATCATCTCCTTGATGGTATTGGCGATCTGCTCGGCCAGAATGACCGTGTGGTGGCGGGCGCCGGGGCGATCTACCGGATCGGTCCAGTCACGCTCTTCTTCTGTGTCGATCTTGTCGACGACGGGCCAGAGGTCGACCCGTCCTGGCAGTTCTGATTTGAACGCGCGGTGCAGCGCGTCACGGTGAAAACCTGCGCCAGGGCTGTCCTTGAACACCAGATCGACCAGCCCCAGGATCGCTGCGGAGGAGCGAAAGGAGAACTCCAGCGCTGCATTCTGCAATGCGCTGCCTGTTTCCGCTAGCCGGTCGGCAAACTCAGCCTGCATTCGGTCGAAGGCGTCAGGATCGGCCCCCTGGAATGAGTAGATTGATTGTTTCTTGTCACCGACAACAAAAATGGTTCGCTCGACGTCGGATCGTGCGCCCTCGCCGGCGGTGAACTCTTGGGCCAGTTTTTCGATGACATCCCATTGCACCGGGCTGGTGTCCTGAGCCTCATCGACGAGGATGTGGTCAATCCCGCCGTCCAATCGGTAAAGAACCCAGGCCGCAACAGCCGGATCATTCAACAGCTGCCGGGCCTTCAGGATCAGATCGTCAAAATCCAGCCAGCCGCGCAGCTGTTTGCGGCGATCATATTCAGGCAGGAATACCGCAGCAAAATCGTGCAAAACCAGCGATTTATCGACCGCAGCCAAGGCAAGACGCTGGGCGCGTGCGGCCTCGACACGTCGCATCAGCGGTTCCAGCTGGTCCATCAGCGCAACGTTGTTTTCGCGCAGCTTCTTAGTGGGAAAGGCGTCGATCTTGGCACTGAAGGGTGCTTTGGCTGCCGCCCCCGTCAGAAAAACTGACTCAAGAATCGGCAGGTCCGCACAGGTTGGCTCCGTTATCTTGCGCAGCTTGGCTGCTGCCTTGATATCCGTGCTGCTGCCTTGCTCCAGCATGGTGCAGGTTCGCGCCAGAAGATCCCCTTCACCCCCGAGAAACACGCCGTCTTCCAACGCACCAGTGTCAAATCCTTCAGGCAGATCAAACAGCGTCAAAAGCCCTGCTCGATCGAGTGGCGCATCAAAATCAGACCGGCGTTGACATATGGCAGCGGTCAGAGTCTCGAAATCGCTGTCTGTCACTTGCCGGGCCAGCTTACCAATCAGATCAGCCTCAAACCGATCGGCGCTTTCTGCGATCGCCTCCACAACCTCGGCCCGCAGCAGTACTGCCGCGCGGTCATCCATCTCTGAAAACTGCGGACTGACGCCTGCCTCCAGCGGAAAACGCCGCAGCAATGAGGCGCAGAAGGAGTGGATTGTCTGGATCTTCAGTCCACCGGGTGTCTCGATTGCGCGCGCGAACAGGGTGCGGGCCTGCGCCATTCCCTCCGCAGAGATTACATCCTGCGCACCCAGCTCCGTAAGCGCCGTGGTCAACGCCTCATCGCCGAGCATGGCCCATTCACCAAGCCGCTTGAACAGCCGGTTCTGCATCTCGCTGGCGGCGGCTTTGGTATAGGTCAGACAGAGGATATGCTGGGGTTGCACGCCGCGCAGCAACAGGCGCGCCACCCGGTCGGTCAGCACCTTGGTCTTGCCTGACCCGGCGTTTGCAGCCAGCCAGGTTGAGGCGTCCGGGCGGGCGGCCCGGAACTGCGCTTCGGAGGCGGCATCGCGGGCGGTCATGTCAGAATCTCCGGTTCCGGCGTTGCGCTTCGGTCCCATTCGCCGTAGCGCGCCAGATGGTCATAATCGCCGGTCTGAGTGTCCTGAAACACCATGCGACGGCTGCTATATCCTTGATCAGGCTCAAAATATGCACCGATCAACTTGCTCAGTTCCTCCCAAACCTTGCCGGGAGGCTCGTCCAGAAGCGGGGCTGCGACCTCTTTCAGAGGGCTTTTGAGACCAAGGAATATGGCGCGCTCCACCCTGCCCTCACCATAGCGATCAAAGGCGCCGCGTTCCGCCATCGCAGCTTCAATCAGCAGCTGTTTCTCGAACGCTTTCTGTTGGTTCTCGGATGGTGGATCGCCGGTCTTATAGTCAAAAAGATGCAGGCCTCCACGTTCATCCACATCAATCCGATCTGCTGTGCCAGCAATTTCAAAATCAAACGGTGCCACCCGTACCGCACCAGAGACCTCGAACCCGGAGGGGCGTGCGTTGGCCTGCCGCTGGCGCTCACCATTAATGAAATCGTCAGCGATACGTTCCAGCCGGGCCAGCCAGAGGCTGCGCGCGATGGCCCAGGGCACCTTGGCTTCCAGATGAGAGGCGGCGATTGCGAGAAAATTTGGCACCGTCAGCTGGCTTGGGTCGGCAACAGTGGCCTTGATGAAATCTTCCAGGATCTTGTGCAGAACGATGCCGCGCAGCAGGGCGTCGGGTTCCTGTACCAATTGATCGAGTGGGCGCAGCTTCAGCACATGCTTGGCATATATCGCGTATGGATCGCGGATCAGCCGAGGGATTTCAGTGATGGTCAGGCGCCGCGGGCGGGCAGCAACGGGTGGGCGCGGTGCTGGACGTTTTGCGGGATCTGTCGGTACCGGTGCCTCAAGCGCGTCGGCCCAGCCGAGCCATTCCTGACCGCGTGCCCGCATCTCCGCCAGTGCCGCCGGGCCGCCCTGCCCCGGCAGCCCGGACAACAGATTGGTCATTCGGTTGAGCCAGCGCGACGGCACCGTATCCGCCTCATCCGACCGTTCGGCGCGGGTCATCCAGACCTGAGGGGCGGCGACCGCCTGTTGAAAATCATGGGCTGACAGTCCGATACGCCGCTCAGGAAGCAGCAGGCCCGCCTGATGGCGAAGCTGGCGGTTGAGCCAAGGATCGGGGGTGGCTGCCTCTGGCCAGCTGCCTTCATTGAGGCCACCGAGGATCACCAGATCGGCGCCCTGCACCCGTGCCTCCAGCGTGCCCCAGATCAGGATGGAGCCATAGGGTGCATCCCGGTCGCGGACCTCACCTTGCGACAGCAGCGCCCGCAGGAGATCGGCAAAGTCCCGAGCTGTCATTTCGCCGCCATATCCAGCCTCGGCGCGCAGGTTGTCCATGATTTCCAGCGCCTTGCGGCCGGCTTTCTTGTCCCACAGGCCACCGCTTGCAGCGTCCTGACTGCCCAGACTTATCGCCTCTGCCAGCTGCCGCAGGGTATCGACCCACCGGGACAGTGGCTGCGTTCCGCTGATGGGTTTGTCGGCAAAGCACTGGGACAGCCAACCGGTCCATCCCGGCATCAGGTCGCGCCCGACTTCAAATGCGGCAAAGCTGTCGGCATCCGGGAAGGGAGGTCCGTAGCGGCGCAAGCGCAGTTCCAACTCGCGGGTGTGGCGCAGGTGATCGCCGCGCCCTGCCCCATCGTGGCAGAGAGGATGCTTCAGCAGGGTCAGCAGCGCATCGCAGGTAAGCGGTTTACAGAACAGCTCGGCAATATGGCGCAGAAAACGGCCCGGCGGTGACAGTTGCAAGGGCTGACCGGCGGAATCATCCGGCAGAATATCCCAGCGATCCAGCGCTGCGGCCACCTGTCTAGTCAACATACGATCCGGTGTGATGAGGGCGGCGGTCTGACCATCCTCGGCGGCTTGGCGCAGGCGCAGCGCGATCGCCAGTGCCTCCGCACGCGGGTTGGGCGCTTCGACCAGGGTCATCTCGGCGGTGGCCCGGTCGATGTCGCGCAGTTCCGGTCCTTCGCGCATCCAGGCATCGGTGACCGGCGCTGGGCGCAACGCCAAGGATACCAATCTGTTACGGGCAACGGCGGCTGGTGATGTTGCAACCCATGGGAGAACGTCATCCGCAGTCATGTCCAGATCGCGCATGATCTTGAAGGACCGATATTGCGGATGATCCTCGGACATCAGCGGGTCATCAAGATGCTCCCAGACATGCCGGGGCTGCTGGTCATCAAATCCTGGCAGGATCACGGCGCCCTGCGGCAGCCGCGCAATGGCCTCCATCAGCATCAGTGTGGTGCCGCGCGATCCGGTGGAACCTGCGAGGATGACAGGGTGTTCGGGCGGCTGCTCCTGCCAGTCTTCGATCAGATCCAGCACAACCTGCCGCTGGCGGGCCTGCGCGTCCATCGCGTTTGCATGGGTTTCTGCGAATTCATCTGCGATAGCGATGAACTGCTGCGCACGCGCCCAATGGCCCGACATATCGGAGACATCGAGTGATCGAATGGTGTCAGGGCTGACCCCTTCGCCCTGCATTTCGTCGAACAGTGCTGCCAGACTGTCGGAGAGATCGTAAAGCGAGGATCGCGCAGCCAGATCCGGCTGGGCATCCAGCAATTTGGCGATGAGCTGCGACAGCTCAAGTCGCCGCCGCAGCGGCGGCAATGCTGGCGGCAGACCACGCAGCGTCGCGCGCATATCAAGATCCGTGAGCAGAGAAATCTTGGGCAGCAACAGCGCTGGCCCTTGGTCAAACAGATCCCGCACCCGGCGCGCCATACGGGAGGTGTTGACGATCAGCTCCACCTTCGCCAGCGCTTCCGGTGGTGCGGCTCGGCTGCGTGTGATTAGCCCCTCAACAAGGGCGCGCGGGAAATCGACGCCGCAGGGAACGGCAAAGAGGCGTGGCGTGTCTTGCGGCTCAAATCTCATCTTGGGCTATCAGTTCCTCGGCCAGGGGGATCCCCTCGGGGGTGCCGACATCGCACCAATGACCGGGATATTCCAGCGCAAACAGGCGGTCCTCCTGTGCCATCAGATCCCAAAGTGTGTTCAGTGAGAAGACGGTTTCTTCGATCTCTGCCAATCGGTTGGTGCGCAGAAGTTGTACGCCGCCATAGACCAGATCGCCGCCCCGCTGCAGGCGCCCGTCACCATCGGTATGAAAGTCGCCACCACCGCTGCGCCCTATGGTACGAGCAATGGGAATACAGGCCAGCAGCGCGTCCATGCGTTCCGGATCCCAGGCAGCTCTTAGCAGGCGCAACGGGTTTGGCCCGCGCCAGACCACATCGGGATTCACGGTATAGACCGGCCCGTCTGGTGCGCCGAGCAGCGGCAAGGCCTGTCGCAGTCCACCCCCGGTATCAAGGATTTGTGGCTGTTCGGGGCTGATCACCACTTCACTGTCGGCAAGGTGGCGGGCCAGAATGTCGCCCTTATAGTGGCTGTTGGCCACTATCACAGTCGGTGCAACCTCTCGTGCCATGTCCAGAGCGCGATCGATCAAAGGACGGCCAGCGACCGGGATCATCGGTTTTGGCTGATCTGCGGTCAGATGGCGCATCCGGGTGCCAAAGCCCGCGGCGAAGATCATGACGGGATATCTGGGGTCTGCCATCAGCCGCGCAACCGGTCGAGGACCTCAGGGGTGGGCACCGGCATTTCACGATGCAGGAACTCCGCAAGCGGTGCCATTGCCGGGTGGTCGAGGCCCCGATGAAAATGATCCCACACACGCGGGATCAGATCGACGTATTGCGGTTTGCCATAATCCCTGCCCAAACGCGCAAAAACACCCAGAATGCGCATATTTCGCTGCACACCCAGCACGGTATACGCCGCGCGAAAGCTGCCTTCGTCGACACCGGTCGCGGTGACGTAGCGATCCATCATCTGCATCTCGATGGCGGCAGGCACATCCCTGCGGGCGTCCTGTAACAGAGACACGAGATCATAGGCCCGATGACCCGCACGGGCGGCCTGGAAATCCAGCAATCCGACTTTTGCGACGCCGGTGCGCTCGGGCAGCCAGATCAGGTTTTCCGCGTGATAGTCCCGCTGAACCAAAACAACGTCACCTTTGATCGTGCGGCGCAGGATATCCTCGAACTGGTCGGTGAAGCGGGCAAGATGCTCAGCCGACGTCTCCTCACGGATCACATCCCAGTATTTTTCAAATGCGAGGCCGGATAGTTCTGCCATCAGTCTGGGTCCCAGCGGCTCCAGCTCTGGCATCGGGGCGTCATGCAGGGCGATCAGAACATCGGTAGCGGCCTCATATAGCGCGCGTTCCTGTGCCGGATCATCGCGCATCACACGCGCAAAGAGAGCATCGCCCAGATCTTCGATGATCAGGAACCCGTTTGTGCGGTCTTCGGCCAGAATCTCCGGTGCGCTCAGTCCCTGGTCGCGCAGGTAGGTCGCAATCTCCACAAATGGAGCAACATCCTCGCCCTGATCAGGCGGGGCATCCATCAGCACAACAGAGGTGCCATCGTGATGGCGCAGCCGTTCATAGCGCCGGTTGGACGCGTCGCCGGCCAGCGGCTCGCGCGTCCAGTCTTGCCAGGGGGTATCACTCAGAAAGGTTGAGATGAGATGGTTTCGGTCGGTCATGTGGAAATCTGCTTCATCAGGGTGTCCCAGCGCGGATCGCTCCATCGCAGGGTGGCGGTGCGGGCATCGTCATGGTCTGGGTCCAGCGCCAACGAGACATGCAGCGCGTCGCTTGGCGTGAGTTCCTCTAGGCGGTCCGGCCATTCAATCAGGCAAATAGCTGTTTCAAAAGCCGCAATGAGACCCAGCTCTTCGATTTCATCGAGGGCTGACAGACGGTAGAGATCGGCATGCCACAGCTCTCCGCCGGGCAGCTCATAGGTCTGAACCAGAGTGAATGTGGGCGAGGGGACATCCTCGGGCACGGTCATCTGAGATTGGATCAGGCTGCGGGCAAAATGGGTTTTACCGGCGCCGATGACGCCTTCCAGCAGCAGGCAATCGCCACCCTGCAGCTGGGCACCAATACGGGCGGCAAGCACGGCGGTGTGGTCGGGTGAGGGGAGAGGGATTACGAGCGTCTGGGTTGTCATGGGGCGACAATGCCGCCACGCGCGCAAGGCTGCAAGCCGGATCGAAAAAGCCCGGTATCGAACCGGGCTTTCCTGCTGATCGAACGGCTGCCTACAGCGCTATTTTTCCTGCTTGGTAATCGCAAACCGCTGTTGGTCCACCGGCGCCGGCGCCGGGTCGGGGGAGCGGAAGCTGACCATGGTTGCCCCGTTCTGGATGGCGGTCACCTTGCAGATCAGCGGGGTGCCGTTGCGCAGCTGCACGTTTGCCCACCAGGGGGTGCGGCTGTCGCTACCTGCAACGAAATCGCGAACTTCTCCCCAGGCCGGTGTTGCGGCGCACATGTCCTGCCATACCCGACTGGAGTCCATGATGGTGATTTTGGCAAAGCTGCCGTCGGGATCCATCTGCCACAGATCGTGATAGGCGGCGTTGGAGAAGGTCATGGTACCGTCATTTGCAAAAACGGCGATGGCTTCGTCCATCTGGTCCATGATCGACTGACCCATTTCAAGCTCGGAACGGAACTGGCGGGTCAGGGTGATCTCGGCGGTGATATCCTCAAACAGGAAGGCAATCGCCCCATCCGGGTGCGGGCGGCCAGAGACGGAGTAGACTGACCCCGATGGCAGCGACCATGTTTCCTGATAGCGGCCCTCGGCTGCGGCTTCCAGAAGGTCGGCCATCTGATGGCGCCAGCTGGAGTAATTCTTGGGTTCCGGCATCATGCGTTGATCGCGCAGCCGGTCAAAGAAGGTCAGCAGGTTCGGCCGCGAGCTGAGGAAATTGGCGGGCAGGGCGGTCAGGTCGATCAGCACCGGATTGAACAGTACCAGCTGACGATTCCGGTCAAAAATCGCAAGACCGATAGAAAGCTGGGCAAACGTCTTTGCCAATGTCTGGACGAAGTTGCGCTGGGCGATTTCGGCGTCAACAACCGCATTCACATCCACCGCGTGGCACAACCAGCCGGCTTCGGTTTCGGTGGTCGAGATATTGTACCAGAGCTTCTTCTTGCTCTCGGGCATGGGGATCGAAATCCGTTCAGGTTTGCCGCTGGCCATCGGGTCATCAAGATTGGTGAACAGCGGTTCCGAGAAATCGACGTTGCGACCACGGAGCTTCTGGCTGAGATCGTCATAGGCAAGATTGGACCAGGTAACCGCACCGTCATCGGATTGCAGCCAGACAGGATAGGGCGCCTGATGCACCGCTGAACGCAGGGTCGTAAGCTCCTGGTCGATGCTGTGATTATGCTCCTCGGATGTCGTGCTGCGAAGCTGTACCCGGGTGACACCATCAATCCACTCGCAGAGCGCCTCGCGGCTTTCGGCATTTGCTGTACCCGAGAGCACCAGCGGTCCGACATCCTTCAGAAAGCCCGGAGACTGCGGCAGGCCCGGGTAGCTGCGGGCCAATTGTTCTCGCAGGTTGGCCCAGCTGAAGCTCTCCGCCTGTTCGCCCACGAACCGGCGCGCGCCGGAGGACCAGCCGATCAGCGTCGTGTCATCAAAGAGAAACACCGCATCAGAGCGCCCATCGCCCTGCAGCAGATCCTGCTCAAAGCCCTTGGGTTTGGGGTTCGGAGACAGCCACCAGACAGCTGCTGCGGCCGTAGCCGCACAAAGCGTTGCCAATACAAGCCAGTCGGTCGATAGGATCTGCTGCATGATGTCCGTTACCCACAAGTGTTTTACTCTCCCGACCGATGTTTCCCGATAATGGTTAAATGAAGTTTAATTGGTTGCCTAAAAGTGAATAGTTAAATTTCTATACGTTTATTTTCCCCGATGGGAACGGCATTTTCGCCCGTCAGAGCGTCAATCTTGCTTCGGGGCCAGCTGACCTGCACCAATGCGCCACAACGTTCCGGATCACGGGTCAAGGTCTGATTGGGATCGGATCCATTTGCGAAAATCAGCTGAGCGCCGCTGCGTTCCAGCAATGTCTTGGCGATGAACAGTCCCAAACCCATGCCCTCATACTCGGGACGCTGGCGCCGGTCGCTGTCGCTACGACGCCGCCGCACGAAGGGGTCGCCGATCCGGCCCAGCAGATGTGACGGGTAGCCCCGACCATCGTCGCTGATGCGCAGTGTAATCGTCTCATCATTCCAGCTGGCATCGATCCAGACTGTTGTTCGGGCAAAATCCACCGCGTTCTGCACGAGATTGCGCAGGCCGTGAATGATTTCCGGCTGGCGCAGGATGGTCGGATGCTGGGGATCGCCATCGCTTTCCGGGGCTTCCTCGAAGATCACGGTTTTGCCCCGGTACATATGCGGTTCTGCCGCCTCGTTTATCACGGTGGAAAGCGGGGCCTGGCGCAGATGCAGATCATCCTTGCCCGCGCGCCCCATGCCTCTGAGAATATCGCGACACCGGTCCGCCTGTTCACGGATCAGGGCGGCATCTTCGCGCAGGTCGGGCCGGTCATCCAATTCGTCGATCAACTCTGCGCTGGCCAGTTTGATCGTGGCCAGCGGTGTGCCCAACTCATGGGCCGCAGCGGCCACAACGCCGCCCAGATCGGTAAGCTTCTGTTCGCGCGACAGGGCCATCTGGGTCGCGGCCAGCGCATCCGACATCGAGCGGATCTCGGCGCTAATCCGGTAGGAATAGGCGCCAATGAACAAGACCGCGATCACGATGGCAGTCCAGTTGCCAAAGACAAAGATATCCGGCACCCGCAGCACAAACCCCTGCGGCGTGCGCAGCGGCAGATGAAATTCCGCAAGCAGTGTTACCAGGATGATCGCGGTGGCACCGATAATCAGGGTCGAGCGCAGCCGCATCATCGAGGCGGAAATCGTCACCGGCCCCAGCACCAACAGCGCGAAGGGGTTGTTCAATCCACCGGTCAGATAGAGCAGGAAGTTCAGCTGCAGGAGGTCAAAGAGAACCATCAGGAAGTTCTCGAATTCCGAGAGGCGTTTGTTCTGCGGGAACAGAATGATCGCAATGAGGTTGCCCAGAACCGAAACACCAATCGCGATATAGCAAAGCACGAGCTCCAGCTGCAGATTATAGAGCTGCTGTGCCACGGTAATGGCAGAGACCTGACCAGCTATCGCCACCCAGCGCAGCAGGATCAACGTGCGCAGGCGAATCCAGTGGCTCCGTTCCTGCCCGCTCAGCAGGTCAATATTTGTCGCGCTCATACCGCACTCCGTGCCGAGGGGATGGGGCCATTTTGTTTGGCTCCGGTCGGGATCTGGCTGACATATGGCCTGCTCTGGAACAAGACGAAACCAGACTGTCGCAGTATCCTCGCATTCCTGGCGCAGACAGACAATTGATCTGCTTTGGCGATGGCCTCCTTATACGGTGACTGTCGCCGGGATCGCCCGCGGCTGCGCTGATTTGTCCGTCTGGTCATTGGGGTAAGGCCTGCGATAGGTCGACCCCCGTGCAGGATCGCTGGACCACTTCTGGCCGATGCGCGGCGGCTGCTTCGCTCCGCCCGTTGCATCGCCCGAGATTCTTGGTAGGTCTGGCGCAGCCTGATGACCCATCTAATTCTTGCGCAAAGTGTGATCTCATGACCCGTCTCTATTCCATCCTTGCTGCCGTTGTTGTTGCTGCCCTGGTAGGGGGAGCCTGGTTTGCCACACGCGGAGGCGGCGCGGGTGATGACTTCGCCGAATGCCGCGCTAGTCAGATTGCCGGAGGGTCCGATACAATCGGCGGACCGTTTGAGCTAGTGAACGCCAAGGGTGAGACGGTGACGGATAAGGATGTGATCACCAAGCCTTCGCTGGTCTATTTCGGCTATACGTTCTGCCCTGATGTCTGCCCTCTGGATGTTGCCCGCAATGCCGAGGTCATCGATCTGCTGGATGAGCGTGGACAGGATGTGACACCGGTGTTCATCTCCATCGACCCGGATCGCGACACACCTGAGGTGGTGGGTGATTTTGCCGCCAATCTGCATGAACGGATGATTGGTCTGACGGGATCACACGAACAGGTTAAGGCCGCCAGCCGCGCCTACAAGACCTACTACAAGAAACATGACGGCGACGAAGACTACTATCTTGTTGATCACTCGACCTTTTCCTATCTGGTTTTGCCCGAGCAGGGATTTGTGGAGTTCTTTCGCCGTGACGAGACACCGGAACAGGTTGCTGACAAGGTCGGCTGCTTTCTGGAAAACCTGTAATCCTGATGAAGGTTTGACGTTTCGGAGGCGAGACGTAATATCAAGCCTCACGACCTGATAACATTGCGGGGGAGACCGACAGCATGGGCGAAGCTGCTATGCAGGAAATAGGACCGGACAAGACGCTCTTGCTGGTCGATGATGACGAACCCTTTCTGCGGCGCTTGGCCAAGGCCATGGAAAAACGTGGCTTTGAGGTGGAGACAGCAGGATCTGTCGCAGCAGGCAGCGCCATAGCCACAGCCCGCCCTCCAGCCTTTGCGGTGGTCGATCTGCGGCTAGAGGACGGCAACGGGCTTGATGTGGTGGAGATCCTGCGAGAGCGCCGCCCCGACAGCCGAGTGGTTGTTCTGACTGGATATGGTGCCATTGCGACAGCCGTTGCAGCGGTGAAGATTGGTGCGACGGATTACCTGTCAAAACCTGCTGATGCGTCGGACATCATGAACGCGCTGCTCGCCAATGAAGAAGAGCTGCCGCCGCCGCCGGAAAATCCAATGAGTGCGGATCGTGTGCGGTGGGAGCATATTCAGCGGGTCTATGAACTATGCGACCGGAATGTATCGGAAACCGCGCGACGGCTGAACATGCACCGGCGCACGCTGCAGCGCATTCTCGCCAAACGCAGCCCCAAGTGAAGCGAAAGCCTCTCCAGATCGGGAGAGGTTTTTTTCTTGGGATCAGAGCAGTGCCAAGAGATCGGCGTGCCGGGTGATGTAATCTTTGCGGACCTCGACCGGTGGTCGCAGGCGGATGGAAAGCCCTTCCATAAGCGTTTGATCCGGCTTTCCAAACAGGCGGTCGGCTTCGCTGCGGGAAAACCCGGCGATCTCGATTGCTTCCATCCAGGCGCTGATCCGATCTGCTTTCTTGATCTGGGCCTTGACCGTTTTAGGTAATACGGCAGGCAGACCAAAGCGGATATGAATCGCAGTCGTCAACCGCTGGTCCAATTCGCCGTAACTTGGGCCAACGGCATTCTTTACCGGCGAAATCATGTCTCCGATGACATATTCCGGCGCGTCGTGCAGCAGGGCCGCCAGCTTCCATCGCACCGGCGCCTTCGTGTTCAGGCGACCGTAGATCGTCTCCACCAGAAGCGAATGCTCTGCCACGGAATAGGCAAAATCACCACTGGTCTGGCCATTCCAGCGCGCCACAAAGGCCAGCCCATGGGCAATATCCTCGATTTCGACATCGACCGGAGTCGGATCAAGCAGGTCAAGGCGGCGACCGGAGAGCATCCTTTGCCAAGCGCGCGGAGGTTTGGGGGGCATGGTCAGTCTCTTCCTTTGGCGGTGGGTTCTGACTAGCCGGTGAGTGCGTGCAGCGCAATTGCCGACACGGCGCCTAAGGCAGGCCGCCAACGGTGTTCTCGAGCCTATGTGGTGGCAGGATCACCTGCTGAGCACACATGGACACCACGAACAGTTGACCGGCCGGGATTTGATACCGGCCGGTTCTGGCCCCATATTTATAGGTACGACAGGGGCTCTTGCCCCCTTGGCAAGCCTCTTTCGTCGCTTAGGCACATGCGAAAGGAGATTGTCATGTTTAAACGTCTTGCCTGCACCTCGCTTATCTTTGGGATGCTTGCGACTGCGCCGCCGGTGCTTGCCGCTGGCTGCAGTCCCCGCGATCACCTGGTGGATCGTTTGCAATCCTCATACGCCGAGCGGTTGACTGCTGGCGGGCTGCAAGCCAGCCAGCCCGTTTCCACCGTGATCGAATTCTGGGCTTCAGCAACAACCGGCACTTTCACCGTGCTGGTTTCCCATCCCAACGGGTTGAGCTGTGTGGTGGCCTCCGGAACCGGATTTTTCCAATTGATGGAAGACCCCAGGCCGCAAGGCACCCCCAGCTGACCTGTCCCCCCGGACCGTTGGGAAGGTCGGGGCGCACGACCTCCGGTCGCTGCGCCCCGGCGCTTTCGGGCATCTTCGTTGCTTATAAACCATTGCGGTGTTACCTGCTGCGGTAGACAAAATGTAACCGGAATGGAGCACGCAATGGCCGGGGATTATATCGTCAAGGACATCGCGCTGGCCGAGTTTGGCCGCAAGGAACTCGACATCGCTGAGACCGAAATGCCGGGGCTGATGGCCCTGCGTGACGAATATGGCGACAGCAAGCCGCTGAAAGGGGCCCGGATTGTCGGGTCGCTTCACATGACCATCCAGACTGCGGTTCTGATCGAAACGCTGGTGGCGCTGGGCGCGGATGTGCGCTGGGCCTCCTGCAACATCTTCTCGACCCAGGACCACGCTGCGGCCGCAATCGCGGCAGGCGGCACGCCTGTCTTTGCGATCAAGGGCCAGACCCTTGTAGAACATTGGGATTATCTGGATCGCTCGTTCCAGTTCCCTGAAGGCGCAAACCTCATTCTGGATGATGGTGGCGATGCAACGCTTTACGTGCTGCTTGGCGCGCGCGTAGAGGCTGGCGAAACCAATCTGATCGAAGTTCCGACCTCCGAAGAGGAAGAAGCGATCTTCAACCAGATCAAAAAGCGTATGGCCGAAAGCCCGGGCTGGTTCACCAAAACCCGTGAGGCGATCAAAGGTGTTTCCGAGGAAACCACCACCGGCGTTCACCGTCTTTATGAGCTGGTGAAAGAAGGGCAGCTGCCCTTCCCGGCGATCAACGTGAACGATTCGGTCACCAAGTCGAAGTTCGACAACAAATACGGCTGCAAGGAATCGCTGGTCGATGGTATCCGTCGCGCCACCGATACGATGATGGCAGGCAAGGTCGCCGTAGTTTGCGGTTACGGCGATGTGGGCAAGGGCTCAGCTGCCTCCCTGCGCGGCGCCGGTGCCCGGGTCAAGGTCACCGAAGTGGACCCGATCTGCGCCCTGCAGGCCGCGATGGACGGTTTCGAGGTGGTCCTGCTGGAAGATGTAGTGGCCAGCGCCGACATCTTCATCACCACCACCGGCAACAAGGATGTCATCCGCATCGAGCATATGCGCGAGATGAAGGATATGGCGATTGTTGGCAATATTGGCCACTTCGACAACGAGATCCAGGTCGCCAACCTCAAAAACCACAAGTGGACCAACATCAAGGAACAGGTCGACATGATCGAGATGCCCTCGGGCAACCGTCTGATCCTGCTCTCCGAAGGCCGCCTCTTGAACCTTGGCAACGCGACGGGCCACCCGTCTTTCGTGATGTCGGCCTCCTTCACCAACCAGGTGCTGGCGCAGATCGAGCTGTGGACCCGTGGTGAGGCCTACAAGAACGATGTCTACATCCTGCCCAAGCACCTGGACGAAAAAGTTGCTCGTCTGCACCTGGACCGGATCGGTGTGAAACTGTCGAAACTGGCCCCCGAACAAGCGGCCTATATCGGCGTCAAACCCGAGGGCCCGTTCAAGCCTGAGCACTATCGCTACTGATCCTATCTTCCTTCTGATTTTCGGAATGAAGTAAACGTACAGAACACCCCGCCATCGGTGGGGTGTTTTCTTTTATGTGACTGATTTTTATTTGCCTTTTAATAGGACTGACCTAGCACGCACCGCGCGCGACAACGTTGTTTCGCGCTCAAAAGTTCCAATAATTTAATGTCGAGATTCCGGAAAAATCCGGGAACGTATTCGAGCGGCATGACGTTTGATTTCCGTACTTCAAACGAAGGAGAAAACGACATGACCGAACTGAAAACCAAAACCCGTATTCTTGCTGGTGTGACTGCTGCTGCCCTGATGGCTGGCGCTGGTATTGCGCAGGCTGGCACCTCGGTGCCGCGTGGCGAAAGCAAGGCTGACACCCAGATCGAAACCGTTGGTGGCCAGGAAACAACCGGCAGCGTTTCGCTCGACACCACCGAAGGCACCACCGTTCCGCGTGGTGAATACAAGGTAGATAGCGGCGTTGAGACCGTGAACGGCCAAACTCCGGCGGATGGCGATGAAAACGTCAATGTAAGCTCTGACGCTTCCACCACCATCCCGCGCGGCGAATATGATGCCTCGGATGCCGCTGGTGAACCTCTGCCGCCACTGGATGAGATGACCGTCGCTGATCTGGTCGGCAAAAACGTCTTCTCCGCGACCGGCGAGAATGTCGGTGAGATCGACTATGTGATCGAACAGGACGGTAAGATCGCCGGTGTGATCGGCGTCGGCGGTTTCCTTGGCCTGAATGAATACACCGTTGCCGTGCCGTTGTCCGACATGGATTTCACCCGCAACGGTCAGCTGAAGCTGAGCACACGTACCGAGGCGGCTCTGCGCTCGATGCCGGAGATCGACGAAAACATGATCAAGCCGCTGCAGGATGATCGTCTCATCGGTGACCGCGTATAACGCGACTCTGCCACATTGAATCGGCACCTGATTGAGGTGTTGTGAGATGGCTTTGGCGCCCCTCATCCGAGGGGCGCCATTTCTGTCGTGTTCGGCGATTGTTCGTCGTTTCGCACAGAAATGAGAGGTTACCGCCGAAATTCCCGGTTGCCCTGTTCCGTTCTGCGACTAAGCTGCTGGAATAAGAACTGATCAGGCGCAGTGCCTGGCGATACCAGTAGTTCCGCTGAGTAACATGGGAGAGAGAGTTTTGGGAAAACGCGACGATCTGATCGAGCAATATGCAAGTGATCTGAAAACCAAATGTGGCATGGATCCGGATATGGACCTGCTCACCAAGGTCACCATCGGCTGTGGTCCGGCCATCTATGACGCCGACGCATCCACCGTAGCCTCCAGCCAGCCGGCAGAGCTGGAGACCGTCAAAAATAACTTCCTGATCAAGAAATTGGGCCTGTCCGATGGGCCCGAGCTGATGTCTGCAATCGATAGCGTGATCGAGACCTACGGGAAGTCTGAGCGGAACAAATACCGCGCAGTCGTCTACTATATGCTGACCAAGCACTTCGGGAAAGAATCCGTCTACGGCTGATCAGATTGCCTGAAGACCGCTGAGGATCGCCCGTCGGACCCCCCCGGCGGGCGCTTTTGGTATGTCATGATGTACGGTGGGGCGGCTTCTTCTAAGTCGTTGTGTCATTGGTTCGTGGAGACACCGGGATTAACCGACATCACGGCGACACGGAACATGCCCCGGTTGTACATGTATTGCATTTTACCTGTATTGCCTTTGCGGAATCACCGCTGGTCGGCCTATCTTCTAGATACCGGTCAGGATGGCCAGGATCACAGATTTACGAACACGTGTGGTGGAATTGGAGCACGTGGGGTGAAAGGGAAGATCCTGTCATATGATCGGATCTTCCCTTTTTTGTGCATAGCGTTTCGCCAGCGAAGGGCGTCAGAACAACGTCAGCACGATACCAATCGCACCGCAGGCCAGCGTAGCGTAGCCGCCATCAATCATTGACAGGCGCAGCGGTCTGACAGCGTAGAGGTTATTGATCATGATCCATGGGGTGATGAAAAACAGCCCTACGCCCAGCCCGCCGACGAGGCCACCGCCCACGGTATCAATCCCCGACAGGGCAAAGACATGGCGCATCATGCCCGCAACAATGAGCTGAAGCACAAAGGTAGCCGCGAAAACCGCTGGTGTTTGCCCACCTGTCGGTTTGCCGTTTTCATCGCGAGGCACCTTTGCCGCCTGCATCCAAGGCTCAGCCAGCACGCCATACCAGACCGCGCCCAGAACAAAGCCGGCAATCGCGGCTGCGATAACATTCAGTATTTCCATTGCACTCTCCCTGATACCAGCGCCAGCCTGAGAATTCTGTCAGATCAACCGGGATCTGTCTCCCCCAATGCGCAGATATGGGCCCATTCTTCAGCGGTGACAGGTTGTACCGAGAGGCGGGAGTTCTTGACCAGAACCATGTTTTCAAGCCGCGGATCGGCTTTTATCTGATCAAGTGTCACCGGTTTGGAAAAGCTGCGCACCGCTTTGATATTGACGCATTCCCAGCGCGGGTCATCCGTGGTGCTGTCTGGGTGGGCCTCGGCACAGATTTCGACGATCCCGACCACAGATTTCTCCTTCATCGAGTGATAAAAGAACCCGAGGTCGCCGATTTCCATGTCGCGCATGAAGTTGCGCGCCTGGTAGTTGCGGACGCCGTCCCACTCTTCACCCGCGTCACCTTTGGCTAGCTGATCAGCCCAGCCCCAGGTGGAGGGTTCGGATTTGAACAGCCAATAGGCCATCAGCCGACGACCTTTTTCCAGGTGATCAGCTCAACCGCTTCAAACAGTCCGGCCTTTGCATAGGGGTCGCTATCCGCCCAAGCCTGGCCCGCAGCCATGTCCTCGACATCAAGGATGATCAGCGAGCCGACCATGCCGCCGTCTTGATCCAGTAGCGGTCCCGCCTGCGCAACAACGCCGGTCTCCTCGATATAGGCCAGATGCGCGGCACGGTTGTCCATCCGGGTCTGCAAATGATCAGGTTTATCGCGCGCGATCAGGGCAATCAGCATGTCATTCCTCTTTTAGTGGTCTTGAAAGCAGTTGAGCGGTGGCATCGGCAATCGTCAAGCGCTGATCGAGCAGGGCGACGACGATAGCGGTGATAGGCATGTCCAGTTGCCGCGCCGTGGCCGCAGCATGAACCGCGCGTGCCGTGGCGGCACCTTCGACTGTGATATTTGGATCGAAAGCCTCGCCGCGGCCAATGGCAAGCCCCAGGCGGTAGTTTCGCGACAGATCAGAGCTGCATGTGAGCGTCAGATCGCCAAAACCGGAGAGACCGGCCAGTGTCTCGGGGCGGGCCCCTGTGGCCAGTGCCATACGCTGCATCTCGGCATATCCCCGGGTCATCAGCGCGGCGCGGGCGCTATCGCCCAGACCGGCACCAATCACGGCGCCGCAGGCAATTGCGATAACATTTTTCAGCGCACCGCCAATCTCTGCGCCAATCGTATCTGTGGTGCGATAGAGCCGTAGAGTCTTGGTGGTCAGCTGTTGTTGTAATTCCCTGCCGGTCTCTGCGTTACCACAGGCCAGCGTAAGGGCCGTTGGTAGGCCCCGTGCGATGTCAGCGGCAAAACTGGGGCCGGTCAGCAGCGCCGTTCGGGCCTCGGGCAGGCAGTCACGGATCACCGCCAATGGACCAAGCCCGGTTTTGAGCTCCATCCCTTTGCAGCAGGCCACAAGCCTGCGGTCGCGCAGCAAAGCGGCGTGAGCGGTTATGAACCCGCGCAGCGTCTGCATTGGCACCGCAAGCAGCACCGTTTCGGCCTGTGCGGCGCGTTCCAGATCGTCTGTCACCGTCAGCTTGTCCGGCAGCGCAGCATCTGGCAGGCGCCGACTGTTGCGGCGGGTTTCCTGCATCTGCAGCGCCTGGTCGGCGTCGCGCGCCCAGAGGGTGACCGGCCCGTTGGCTGCCAGCGATATCGCCAGAGCAGTGCCAAAGGCACCGGATCCGAGCACGGAAACACTCATGCCTTTGCTCCTTTCTTGCCGCTGCCCAACATGGCAGGGCTGCTTTGGTCCAGTGGCCAGCGTGGTCGCGCGGCAAGGTCCATGCCGTCGCGCTCGCCATTGCGAAACCGTTCCAGTCCGGCATAGGCAATCATCGCGGCATTGTCGGTACAAAGTGCCAGCGGCGGGGCAACGAACCGGGCGTCGAACTCGGCACAAACTGTCTCTAACGCGGCTCGAATGGAGGTATTGGCCGCGACACCTCCGGCAACGGCAACCGTGCGCGTGTTGGGGCTCTCCTCGAGGTAGAGCCGGATCGCCCGGCGCGTCTTCTCGGCCAGAACATCGGTGACAGCTGCCTGAAATCCGGCGCAGAGATCGGCCCGGTCCTGACGTGTCAGACCGCCTTTTTCGGCCATAACCTGATCGCGCATCCGCATCAGCGCTGTCTTGAGGCCGGAGAAGGACAGGTTACAATCTGGACGATCCAGCAAAGGGCGGGGGAAGCGGAAACGACGAGGATCACCGGTCTCCGCCTCAGCCTGTACGGATGGGCCACCCGGTTGCGGCAGACCCAGAAGGCGAGCGGTTTTATCGAAAGCCTCACCCGGAGCGTCGTCAATGGTGCCGCCAAGCCGTCTGAAATCGGCAGGCCCACGAACGATCAGGTACTGACAATGGCCGCCGGACACCAGAAGCATCAGATAGGGGTAGGGGACCGCATCGGTCAGCCGTGGAGTCAGCGCATGACCGGCAAGATGGTTCACGCCAATCAAGGGCAGCCCGCTCGCGGCGGCCAACCCCTTTGCGCACATGACCCCGGAGATGACGCCGCCAATCAGCCCGGGACCTGCGGTGACCGCGATAGCATCCATATCCGATAATCTCAGGTCGGCGGCAGCCAGCGCATCCCGAACGCAATGATCAAGTTTTTCAGCATGAGCGCGGGCCGCGATCTCCGGTACAACGCCTCCAAAGGCACTGTGAAGCTCGGTCTGGCCGAAAACGATGGAAGACAGCACCTCCGCCGGGCCGTGTCCCGGATGGCGCACTACCGCTGCCGCCGTATCATCGCAGCTGCTTTCCAATCCCAGCAGGGTGAGGTCTCGTGTCATGGCGTTACCGTTGCATCATATCCCCGCTGGGGCTACCACCTATGGCAATGGCGAACAATCCCGAGGGGCGTGTGATGGTCGGCCTATTGATGACACGCCCCCGGGCGGCGGCGGAACGGTTCGTTGCGGATCTTCCGGCATCCACCCGCTCGACGATGCAGGTGATCTACGCACCATTGCTTGATGCGCGGCCCGTTGATGTGCAACTGACTTCGCCCGCAACCAATCTCTATACTAGGGATGTGGTTTTTTCTTCCGCCAATGCAGTCCGGTTTGCCCCTAAGCCTCAGTCAGGTCAGCGGGCCTATTGTATCGGAGACCGCACGACCGACGTCGCCAGAGCAAAAGGGTGGCAGGCGAAATGCTGCGGGCAGGATGCCGATCAGCTGGTCCGGACGGTGACAGAGTTATCACCTGAAACCCCACTCGTTCATCTTCGCGGTGTCCACAGTCGCGGTGATATCGCAAAGCGGCTTTGTCAGGCCGGTATCAACTGCCAGGAACATGTAATCTACGATCAGGTTCTGCTGCGCTACGACGATCAGTCCCGTGCGGCGCTGGATGCGCAAGCCTCGCTGATCGTGCCGCTTTTTTCACCGCGCACTGCGCTGCAATTCGTCAAATTGGCACCATATCGCGCAGAACTCCATCTGATCGCCTTCAGCAAAGCAGTGGCCGAGCCTTTGAACGTATTGAAATGCAAAGACTTACAGATATGTAACTCTCCAACGGCGAAGGATATGTGCGCATTGGTGCGTGATGCCGCAGCTGGTCTGGCGCGGGTTGAGGGTGGACCATCGGCACAGTAAGTTTATTGCCGAGTTGATGTTATGAGATTTTTAGAATCGAGGGGGATGTCGGCGTGGCTGACAAGAAAACATCCGATGAGATGCGGGCCGAGAGGGGCCAGACGTCTGTCTCCAAGCTGGACATCGACGAAACCGCAGCTGGCGACGATCCGTCCGAGCTGGTCGAAGCGACGCAAGCTGAGGACACCAAATCCGAGGTGGATTCAGAGGTCGAAGACGTGCAGCCAAGCGAGCCGGTAAATGCTGAAACCGGCGCTGTCTCTGATGATCAGCGCGATCAACTTGACCCGCAGCAGGCAGAAACTGCCGAACTGGCCGAAGCCTCGACTGCGGAGACCGCCGCTACGGAGCGCAGTGCAGATGATCTGCCCCCCTTCACCCCACCGGCGCCCGAGGTTGAGCGTATTGTAGAGAGACGCGGCGGTTTTGGCGCAGCGGTTCTGGGAGGGGTCGTGGCGGCTGGGCTTGGGTTTGTGGCCGGGCAGTCGAATGTGCTGGACGGCTTCCTGCCCCCGTCGTGGCGCACCGCCCCTTCGGTTGATGCCACGGCTCTGGAGGAGCTTCAGGAGCGTCTGAACACAAGGATTTCCGAGCTGGAAGACCGGATTGCCGCCACCGCTGCCGATCTGAATATTGCACCGCTGGCGGAACAGCTGGATACGCTGAAGCAGGAGGTGGCCGCGCTGCAATCCGGAGCGACCGCCGCAGGTGATACCGGTCTCGCGGACGCGCTGGATAGTCTGGCGATCCGCGTTGATGCGCTGGAAAGCCGTCCGATCACGGACGCGGCTAGCCCAGAGGCTGTTGCTGCCTTTGAGGCGGAACTGAACAAGCTTCAGGACAGCTTGGCTGCACAGCGGGCCGAGGTCGAAAAAATGGTCGATGAGGCGCGTGCAATGGATGCAGCCAGCGCCGAGGCCGCCCGAATCGCCAGTGCGCAAACAATTGTCGCGCGGCTGCGCTCGGCGCTTGATGCGGGGACAAGCTTCAGCGGTCTGCTGGATGAGCTGCGGGCGGTTGGTGTGACGCCGCCAGAGGCGCTGGCAGGCTCTGCAGAGGCTGGCGTCAGTACCCGCTCCAGCCTGCGCGATGGGTTTGCCCCGGCTGCACGTGAGGCGCTGGCTGCGGCACGTCAGGAAGCCAAGGGAACCGGTGGTATCGCCGCATATATGCGGCGTCAGCTTGGGGCACGTTCGGTCGCACCGCGCGAAGGGGATGATCCTGATGCCGTTCTGTCCCGTGCCGAGGCGGCCGTCCAGAATGGCAATCTGCAGGACGCACTGATGGAACTTGAGGCCCTGCCCGAAACCGCGCTTGCGCCGCTCGCTGATTGGCAGGCTGCTGCACGCGCGCGCCTCTCGGCGGTTGCTGCCGTGAATGAACTGGCCCAAAGCCTGAACGCCAAATAAGGAAGCTGCCATGCTCTGGTCATTGTTGAAGATTCTCGTTTTCGTCGCCATCGTGGCGGTGCTCGCCTTTGGTGCCGCATTGCTGACGGAAACCGCTGGCGGCGTTCAGATCACGGTTGCCGGCACCGAATACACCCTGAGCGCATTGCAGTCGGTCATTGCGCTTGCAGTTCTGGTTTTTGCCGTTTGGGTTGCATTCAAACTTCTCTCACTTCTTCTGGCGACGCTACGGTTCCTTAATGGCGATGAAACCGCGATTTCGCGCTATTTCGACAAGGGGCGCGAGCGCAAGGGCTATCAGGCGCTATCAGACGGGTTGATGGCGCTGGCTTCTGGCGAAGGGCGGTTGGCAATGGCCAAGGCTGCGCGCGCGGAGAAATATCTTGAAAAGCCGGAGCTGACGGACCTGCTGACAGCGCAGGCTGCGGAACTGGCAGGCGACACCAAGAAGGCAGCGGAGGCCTATAAGCGGCTGGTGAGCA
This sequence comes from Phaeobacter sp. JH20_37, assembly GCF_048056015.1. Taxonomy (NCBI): domain Bacteria; kingdom Pseudomonadati; phylum Pseudomonadota; class Alphaproteobacteria; order Rhodobacterales; family Roseobacteraceae; genus Phaeobacter; species Phaeobacter sp. JH20_37. The sequence goes on from NZ_JAYMWW010000015.1 coordinate 178,632, forward strand.
ACCAGTCCACTCGCTTTGTCGGGGTGCGCGGCATCATGAAACAGAAGCTCTCCGAAGGGGATACCGATACGGCGCGTCAACTGGCCGAGAAGGCGCTTGCTCTGCGGCCCAAACATGAAGAGGTGCAGGACACGCTGCTGACACTTCAGGCGCGGGCGCAGGATTGGGCTGGTGCGCGCAAGACGCTAACGACGAAGTTGAAGACCGGCACCCTGCCGCGTGACGTCTACAAGCGCCGCGATGCGGTGCTGGCCCTGTCCGCCTCTCGCGCGATTGTCGAAGACGGGGCGACCGTCGAACAGCAGGAACAGGCGATCGAGGCCAACCGGCTTTCGCCGGATCTGGTCCCCGCGGCGGCCATGGCGGCCCGTGCCTATCTGGCGCGCGACAAGAAGCGCTACGCCATCCGGGTTCTCAAAAAAGCCTGGGAAGCGCAGCCGCACCCGGATCTGGCACATGCCTTTGCCGAGGTCGAGCCGAATGAAACCGCCGCGGAGCGGGTCAAACGCTTTGCTCAACTGTCGCGGCTGGCGCCGCAGCATGATGAAACCCGGCTGGTGATGGCCGAGCTGCATATCGTCGCGGAGGATTTTCCAGAGGCCCGTCGTGCGCTGGGCGATTTGGTCGAACGAAATCCCGATGCACGGGCGCTGACCTTGATGGCGGCCATCGAGAAGGGCGAGGGTGCCTCGGACGCGGTAATCCAGGGCTGGCTGGCACGGGCGTTGAATGCGCCACGCGGACCACAGTGGGTCTGCGATACCTGCAATCATATCCACGCGGAATGGGCGCCGGTCTGTGAAAACTGTTCTAGCTTCGACACACTCAGCTGGCGCCGCCCCGAGGCCCCCGAGATTGTCGGCGCCACTGGTGCGCAGGTGCTGCCCTTGATCACAGGCACGCCGGAAGGGGCCGCCGGACCTGATACAAGTGACATCCCCGAGGTCGAATTGCTGGAAAGTGACGATCCGGCGGCGGTACCGGATCCAGACAGCCCAGCATCCGACGCTTCCGAAGAACCCAAGGGGAAATTCCAAGGCGCGAAATAGATCTTTTCCAAGCGGCGCGCCAATGCTAAAGCGCGCCGCACAGACCGCTGCGGGCCCTGACCCGCGCTGGTCGCCGCTGTAGCTCAGATGGTAGAGCACGTCATTCGTAATGATGGGGTCGGGGGTTCGAGTCCCTTCAGCGGCACCATACCACCACCGGCAAAAGATCATCGCGGCAGGATCGTCCGACTTAATATCGGTGGCCGATCTATAGCCGCGATCAATCAAAAGACCGCAGATATCTGCGAGACCCCCTGTTGCATTGGGCCTGCTCCACGCCAAAGCGGAGCCAATTGCCGGTGCCAGAGTTGAGTTTGCCTGCCGAAACCCCTATCTCGGGGCCAAACCCGTTGTACCTGCCAGACAAAGGATCGCGTCTCTTGGCCAATCACCTTTACCAGAACGACCTGCCCGACGGGCTTGATCTCGGGCCAGTCGTTGCGATCGACTGCGAGACGATGGGTCTCAACCCGCATCGGGACCGGCTTTGCGTTATTCAGATGTCAGGCGGTGACGGCAACGCGCATATCTTGCAGGTCTCCAAGGGGCAGTCCGAAGCCCCCAATCTCTGCCGGATGCTCAAGGATCCCAACGTGCTGAAACTGTTCCATTTCGGCCGCTTTGATATTGCGGCCATGTATCACGCGTTTGGAGCGCTGGCGGCACCGGTGTATTGCACCAAGATTGCCAGCCGCCTGGTCCGCACTTACACGGATCGCCACGGGTTGAAGAACCTGACTCAGGACCTGATCGGTGTCGATATTTCCAAGCAACAGCAGATGAGCGACTGGGGGGCGCCGCAACTGACCGATGCGCAGCTCGACTATGCCGCGTCCGATGTCCTGTATCTGCACCGGCTGCGCGCGGCGCTGGACAAGCGTCTGGATCGGGAAGGTCGCAGCGAAATGGCGCAGGCCTGTTTCGATTTTCTGCCGATGCGTGCCAAGCTGGATCTCGACGGCTGGCCCGAAACCGATATCTTTGCACACTCATGAGCAGCGCAGAGACATTCCTCGCCACCGCGCGACAGGTGATCACCGACGAAGCCCGTGCTCTGGATGCGCTGGCGGACAGTCTGGATGAACGTTTTGCCGAGGCCGTAGACCTCGTGCTTCAGGCCGAAGGGCGGATCATCGTCAGCGGTATCGGTAAATCCGGTCATATCGGGCACAAGATCGCCGCGACCCTGGCATCTACCGGGACGCCCGCTTATTTCGTCCACCCCGCCGAAGCCAGCCACGGCGACCTCGGCATGCTGTCCAAAGGTGATGTGGTGCTGGCGATTTCCAACTCTGGTGAAGCGCCTGAGCTGGCAAATCTGCTTTCGTTCACGCGTCGCTTTGGCATCCCGCTGATCGGACTGTCCAGCCGGATGGACAGCACCCTGATGAAAGAGGCCGATGTGCATCTGCAAATCCCCGCCATGGGCGAGGCCTGCGGTTTTGGCATGGTGCCCTCGATTTCGACGACGCTCACTCTGGCGATGGGCGATGCGCTGGCCATCGCCCTGATGAAGCACAGGGATTTCCGACCTGAAAATTTCCGCGCCTTCCACCCCGGTGGCAAGCTGGGCGCACGGCTGTCGAAGGTTGACGACCTGATGCACGACGGGGCGGCCTTGCCGCTGGTCAGCACCGAAACCCCAATGCCCGACGCGCTGATCGAAATCAGCCAGAAAGGATTTGGCGTTGCTGGTGTCACTGATGCGGGCGGTGTGCTGCAGGGCATCATAACCGATGGCGATTTGCGGCGGCATATGGACGGGCTGCTGGGAAAATCCGCCGCCGATGTCATGACACACAACCCGACCACCATTGCTCCCGGCTCGCTTGCGGAAGAAGCCGTCGCAATCATGAATGACCGCAAGATTACCTGCCTGTTTGTCGTCGATCCCGATGCAGAGACGGCAAAGGCTGTCGGACTGCTGCATATCCACGATTGCCTGCGCGTCGGGCTTGGCTGAGGGGGGACGCGGCGAACCATGGATGGCTATTCCCGCCTTGTGGCCTATCTGAAGGTCTTGCTGCCGCTGATGGCCCTGGCGCTGATGTCGACCATGTTCCTGATTTCGCGCGGCGTCGAAACAGATGCGGTGATCCCCTTCGCCCAAGAAGATCTGAAGGATCGCACCCGCGGACAGCAGATCACTGCGCCGTTCTTTTCGGGAACCACCGCGCAGGGTGATGAAATCATGGTAACCGCCGCCCTGGCTCGCCCGGGTGGCCCAGACGCGCCAGCAACCGCAGTGAACCTCGAAGCCGAGATCAGGATGACCAGTGGCGGTCGCTTCTTGCTGAGTTCGGACACAGGCGCCTTGCGCCCGGATAAGAATATGGCAAACTTTCGCGGCGATGTTGAAATCCTGTCGAGCGACGGTTTGCGGGTCATCACGCAGGAATTAAACGCCGCTCTCAATGGTGTGCAGGCGGACAGCCCAGGACCCGTTCAGGCCAGTGGTGCGATGGGCGATCTGACCGCAGGCGCTATGCAGATCGACACAAAAACCGAGGGCGGGCCGGTACATATGGTTTTCAACAAAGGGGTCAAGCTGCTATATGACCCGCAACAATCAGAAAGATAACCTGTGTTGTATCTGCGTGTATTGATGTTCTGCCTGCCGGTCGCCCTGTTCTCAACGGGGGGGGCGGCGCAGTCCGCGTCCATCGCATTCGGCTCGATCAAGGCTGATCCGTCGCAACCGGTGGAAGTCACCGCAGAGACATTGGACGTGAATCAGGCTGACGGGTCAGCTCGGTTTGTCGGCGACGTTGTGATCGTTCAGGGTGTTATGCGGTTGTCGGCCGACAACGTTCTGGTGATCTACAAGCAGGACGAAACTGGCAAAACAGGCGTCGAACGGCTGGAAGCCACCGGCAATGTCATTCTTGTAAACGGTCCCGACGCGGCAGAGGCGGAGAGAGCCGAATACACCATCGACTCCGGAACCGTGGTGATGACGGGCAATGTATTGCTCAGTCAGTCCACCGGGACGCTGACGTCCAATCGCCTTGTTGTGAATCTGACTACTGGCACCGCCAGCCTGTCTGGCCGGGTGAAAACCATTCTGAATGGCGGCGGCGACTGATGGCCGCGCCCGCATTGACAGTCACCGACGGCAGCTCAGGTCTGCGCATCGAAAAGCTGCGTAAATCCTACAGCAAGAAGGTCGTCATCCGCGACGTCTCCATGTCATTGGACCGGGGTGAGGTCGTTGCACTGCTTGGGCCGAACGGCTCAGGTAAAACCACCAGCTTCTACGCGATTGCTGGTCTGGTGTTCCCTGAGGCTGGCTCGGTTACCATCGATGGGCAGAATGCAACCACGCTGCCGATGTACCGTCGTGCGCGCATGGGCATTGGCTACCTGCCGCAGGAAATGTCGATCTTTCGCGGCCTGTCGGTGGAAGATAATATCTCCTCCGTGCTCGATATTGCGGTGAAACACGCCCACAAACGCCGCGAGCGTCTGGAAGAACTGCTGTCTGACTTCTCGATTGAGCATCTGCGCCGGGCGCCGGCGCTGGCGCTGTCTGGTGGTGAGCGTCGCCGCGTCGAAATCGCCCGCTGTCTGGCTGCGGATCCGAAATATCTGCTTCTTGATGAACCTTTTGCCGGGGTCGACCCGATCTCGGTCGGGGATATTCGCCATCTGGTTGGTGATCTGAAAAAACGCGGTATCGGCGTGCTGATCACCGACCACAATGTCCGCGAAACACTGGAGATTGTGGACCGCGCCTATATCCTGCATGATGGCAAGGTGCTGATGTCCGGCACACCGTCCGAAGTAGTCGAAAACGAAAATGTGCGCCGCGTCTATCTCGGGGACAATTTTCGGATCTCTTGATCCCTACGGACACGGTCCAGCTGCACAGTGACATGCCGGGTCTGCGCCTTGCCGCCCACCGTTGACAGCAGCGCGTCGTCAACCATTTGAGAACAGGTGGAAACCCGCCGCCTGCTCATAAATGGGTAACCGTTTGACGCCGATTTGCATTGACTCTCTCGCCTGGTTGTCATCGAATTGACTCATGGCAAACCCGCAGTCCGATGCTGTCCTCGCTCCAGCCTTGTTAACAAGGCCCAGACGAATGCAATCGACTGTCTTGCCTAAATCCCACTTTCAGAACTGAAGCGAGAGCAGCCGGGCTGGGCCCGAGCTGGGTTTTGAGGGTCTATTTGTGAAGGAGATCACATGCGTTACCAAATCAGCGGAAAACAGATCGACATTGGCGAAGCGTTGCAGTCCCATGTGCAATCGGAGCTTGGCGTGGCGGTCGCGAAATATGCTGAACGCCCGACGGACGCTAATGTCGTCTTCTCGCGGTCTGCGCATGAATATGTTTGTGAAACGACCGTGCACCTGTCCACTGGTCTGACCGCGCAAGCAAAAGCGCATGCCACTGAAATCTATGCCGCATTTGAGGATTGCTGCGAAAAGATGGAGAAGCAGCTGCGTCGCTACAAGCGTCGGCTGAAGGACCATCACCGTGATCGGAGCGAGCCGGTTGAACTCTTCGGCGCAAGCTCTTATATCCTCGCCTCTGAAGACGCCGGCACCGAGTCTGAACCAGAATCATTGCAGCCTATCATCGTCGCCGAGATGGAAACACAAATTCCATCCCTTTCGGTTGGTGAGGCCGTGATGCAAATGGAACTGGCAGGCGCCCCGGTTCTGGTGTTTCGCAAAGAAGGCAAGGACGGCCTGAACGTCGTCTATCGTCGTGAAGATGGGAATATCGGGTGGATCGATCCGTAACCTGTCACGGCGTTTTACGTGAGTTGAGCGGAGCTATTGAAGTATGCAGATCTCTAACATCCTGAAGCCTGAGGCCGTACGTGTCTTTGGCGCTGCATCCAGCAAGAAGCGTCTGTTTCAAGAAATTTCAGATGTTGCTCAACTCGCCTACGGGCTCCCGGCGCAACCAACGGTCGAGGCTTTGCTGGATCGCGAAAGCCTTGGCCCCACCGGTGTGGGGCACGGTGTTGCCCTGCCACACGCGCGCCTTGATGGTCTGGACAAGGTTGTCAGTGTATTCCTGCTGCTGGAGACACCGCTGGAATTTGGTGCGGTGGATCGCCAGCCGATTGATATCGCCTTCGCGCTCTTTGCACCGGAGGATGCCGGCGTTGAACATCTCAAAGCGCTGGCACTGGTATCGCGCACGCTTCGTGAACAGAGCTTTTGCACCAAGCTGAGGGCCAACCCTGACCCGGCGACGCTTCATACCATCCTGACCGAGGATCAGTCGGTTCAGGCGGCCTGACGTCGCACACGCGCGGGCGGGCGTGTCAGCGCGCCCAGGCGTCAAACCCGAACAATATGTAATCGCGCTGGTAGACAGTTGCGATCTGTGCCTCCAGCGTGTCGTCATAAATATCCTGAAGACTATACGGCTGGTCGACCCCGGGTGCGTCCGGGGCGCTGGCTTTGGATTGGCCAAGCCACCGGGCAAGATCAGGCAAAGTCGTGGCCAGATCCTCTTCTCGTAGGATCAGATCTGGCGATTGAACAGCTGAAAACCCCGCAATTGTCTGCGCCTGAGTGGCCCAGCAGGCATCGGTGCGAAACCCGGTCTGCCCTGAAAGATTGGCACCAATCACCTCGACAAAACCTGCAAAAGCCGTTCGATGCTGTTCGCGGGTATAGGATCCATGTGCAGGGTCCTTGGGCAGCGGAACCTTGAACTGTTTGCGCAGCAGATTACGGATCTGGCGCAATGTTCCTGTCTCTGACCCGAGAATACGCGTGCAAAAGACATGATGCAGCCGGGCCGCCGGATGACGCAGAACGGTGAGGCTGCGGAACCCGGGATGGCCGCGCTTCCATTGCCGCAGCTGCTTTTGGTTCATCCCCTCAATCAAGGCGTCATCGCCGTCTGGTTCCTGCCCGGCCATCCAGCTGCGTATGACATCCGTCGGACCACCGCTGATCGGCAGATACAATAGCGGCAGCTGCTGCCCCGCGATGTAATCAGGCACTGCCGGGCCGCGCCGCGGTTCGAAATTCGGGGTCCGAGAGAGGTTGAAACGATCCAGCCGCGCCATCGCGCGGTCAAGCTCCGAAGGATTGGCGACCTTCTCTTCCAGCGCAGCGGGGTTTTGCGGTTTGAGACTATCGTCAAGCTGCGCCAGCCGGGCATCGACACCCAGCCACTTTGCCAGACCGTTGATCACCTCCAGATCCTGAAGATCCTCATAGGCCAGATAGAAGGCTGTCTGGCCAGACCTTTGCAGCCGGTTCAGCAATGTAAGCTGAAAACCCTGCAGCTCGGCAACGTGATGGGCAAATTCCTCCGCATCGACCGTCGCCAGCCCGTCCTTGCGGCGTTTCACGTTTGTCAATTTCCACTGGCCGGTACTGCGCGCGATCTTATGCGAGACATAGCTGTCTGCCGGGTTCCGAGTCAGGATGATTTTGGCACAACGTGGATCGTCAAGCAGCGCGTCCAGAACGCGCGGGTCATGGTCGTGGAAGTAGCGAAAACCGTTCAACGCGCCCTCGGCGTCGCGGATCTGCGACAGAAATCCCAGAACGTCACTGTCGCGCTGTGCTTGTGTCCAGCCCAGCGTCGTCTCGCGGTTGGGATAGCCGATAAAATAGGGGTTAAAGGCCTCGCCGTGACAGGTGACGCCCTCAAGCGCGTTCAGATTGGCTTCGAGAAAATTGGACCCGGTCCGCATCTCCGCAAACACAACAAAGTAGTCAAAGTCTTGGGTCATGGTTCGCTATTGCACCAAATAGGGTTTGCGCGGCGTCTTCGGCATGTTCAACGGCCCCTGTTCCGCCGGGAAATCGCCCATCAGATAAGGGTGCATCCCCTGGTTCTTTAGATTTTGCAGAAACTGACCAAATCCCGCCAGATCCACCATCCTTGGCGCCGTCGTCAGATGGCGCTGCGCCTGTGCACCGAATTCATCCAGAATGGTTTGTAGGGGCTCCATCGGAGATTCGACAAATTCGGCCATCGACCAGATCCGCACACGCGCCTTTACGTATTTGGAGCGGAGAATTTCGATATGTTTCGCCTCGATCTGCTGCAATCGTGCCGCTTCACGTCGCAGGTCGGAGAAATTCCTGTTGGACCGGAACAGGGGCACCGCCCAGGCACCGGAAATCACCGAAACCTGTGCATTGGGGTCGCGCGCTACCAGCCAATTGATACTCTGATTGTCCTGCGGTCCAAACTGAAAACATTGCCGTTCGCCACGGGTGTTCCAGATCAGATTGGTCAGAAACCCCTTGGGATGATAATCCCGTAGCTTGGCACTGTCGCTCAGACCGCCGTTCATCAGCGTCTGGCGGTCAGCAAATTCCACCCGCTCGGGGGCAAAAAGATGCCCATGAACCTTTGCGCCGGTGACCTGGGTCAACCACTCCTCAAAATTCTCGAACAGCTCTGTAAAACCCTGAAACATCGAGTAGGGGTTGCAGGTGATGCCATTCTCCAGCCCGTTGGCCGGAAGGCGGCTTTGCATATAAAGGCCGGGACGACCGCGGGTGCGCCGCTCAACCGCCTTGGAGAAAATCCGGTCTATCTTGCCCGGATTGGGTTCCGAGGTTTTCATCAGATCCGGCTGATCGCCCAAAAACGTCGAATAGAGCCGATCCGCATGAGGCCAGATTTTCCGCGCGACAAAGCAGTCGGACCGACGCAGCAGTTGCAGATGGTCGTCGTAGAAATTATGCGGCTTGCCCTGAAAATCGAACTTGGACAGGGTCAGGGACCGGCTTTCGATATTGCTGGAATAGAGTCGAACGAGGGTTTGGTAATAACTCTCATCCGGGATCCAGACCTTGCGAAAATACCGGTCGTAGCGCGGCCGGTCTGGGTCTTCCAGAATCGCTGAGAGTGTCTGCCGCGTCAGGCACCACCACTGACTGCCCATATGAGGCACCAGCCCGTCGGGGATCCTGCGCTTGATGCCCAGCTTGCGCTGAAGCGAGACATATTTGTCAAAAAGGTATCGGCGTTTCTTCCACGAGAAGGGAAAGCGCAGCGTGAACCGTTCCACATCTAGCCCGCCGACAATCCATGGCACATCGGCAGTGGTTGCGCTTTCGATGAAGTCGGTGCGGGGCCGGGCGGCAAGATAGTCCACCAGGTCAGACACCGGGCGCAGCGGCAGGCAGGACCCCGAAGCAAGAAACACATGCCGCACCGAGGGATATTTTGCCAGCATCAGCCCGGATGCGGATTGAGAGGCTGCGACGATGCCCCAGGTCCCCCATTCGCAGCGATGCCGCCGCGAAAACCGCACCATTGGATCACCTGCAAATGCGGCCTTGAAGGCAGAAAATGTTGCCTGAGGGACCTTCTTATCAACGTGCAGAACAACGGGGCACCCGCCTGCGACCCAATGGCGCGCGACCTGTTCGGCCCGGTCCAGTGCCGTATGGACCAGCAAGACGATGCCAACCGTGTTCATGCCCAGTTGCCCTTGGACATCAGGCCAAGGATCTCCAGCTGGCGCCAGTTGATGTATTTCTCACTCCACTTGCACCAGAGTTCTGGCTGATCCTCTACGGCCTTGGCGTAGGCTTTGTATTCGGCCGATCCCGCATAATGCTGTTCACGCAACATCTCTTCTTCGGCCTTGGTCACAAACGTGTGGAGGAATTTTGTGTGCAGCAAGGCGCCGCTGGCCTTTTCACCACCATCCGTTTCATAGACCTGATTGAGGCCGCGTGGCAGCAGGGCATGGGTCGAGCTGACATAGGTATAGCGGCGATCCCATTTCACCAGCGGGATCTTGTTCAGCGCCGGTGCTTTCTTTGGTTGATCGGCAAAAAAAACACGCGCCCGCGGCCCTCCCTGAATCCACAGGTTGCCATAGATCGGATTGCGCTTGATCGAGTAGTTGCCGCTGTCGAACCAATTGGCGATTTCGAGCGGATCCTGTCCGGCGCGATAGGGAACGGCATCCAGTTTCCCTTTTGGATAGACGTCAATCAGCATGGCCGAGAAACTACGGATCGCAGAATTGTCGAGCCAGTCGGTCAGTGCCCGTAGCGGACGACTGTCGCAGAACGGGTAGATGAACAGCTCATCCGGGTCGACGACCAGCACCCAGTGACCATGGGCGTAGCGACGTTTCAGATGGTTCATCCAATCAATGCCGAAACCGGCACGTTTGTAACTGGCCACTGTGTGCCAGACCGAGACATCGGGCTGGCCTTGCAGATATTCGCGCGTGCCGTCGACCGATCCATTGTCTACGACGAGGAAATGATTGACGCCCAGTTTGCGATAGTAATCGAGGAAATATGGCAGCCGGATCTGTTCATTGCGCAGGGTTGTCACCAGCAGTATGTCACCGGGCCGGATCTGATCGGTCTGATCCTGAACCGCTGACAATTCGCGGGACTTGCGCATGGCACGCAGGATCCGGCGTTTCCGCCGCAGCCGCATGCGATAAGACTCCCAAAGGCTCAAGACTGCTTCCATCCCCGGTTGCAAAGGTGCCGTGTCGGACTGTCGTCAACTCGACCGCATCACCGCCAGCGACATTCCGCACAATATGCCATGTAAGCTATTTGGAAACAATGAATTTGGGATTGACGGTGTTGTTGCGAAATGGCTCCCGCAAAGCCCCTCAGGCGGCTGCGAGGCACGCGTCCAGAGCCGCCCGTTCCAGCCGATAGGCGCGGCTGTCCGCCTCACCGTCGCGTTCGTCGCGCCACCGGCAATAGGCCACCATACGCCAGTGGAACCAAGGTTTCAGCTCCAGGTAGCGCGCCACGACCTGCGGATCAGGGTAGGCCGCCAGGAATGCCGCCTCCTCAACTGCCGATAACGGCGCACCGCGATAGACCTGCTGCATTGCCGGAGACAGGAATAGCGCGATGTCCTCCGCCGGATCCCCGATCTGTGGGCATTGCCAGTCGATCAATGTCAGCTGCCCATCGCAGGTCACTATGTTGCCAGGAACCGGATCCCCGTGGATGAGGCTAGGGACGCCAAGCGGTGCGACAGGTCTCGTGGGTGCAATTCGCAACAGGTCATTGCCCATGCGACAATGGCCCAGAATGGTGCGGGTCTGGGCGGCAATCTCTGCGCTGCCGGATATGCCGTTTGGTAGATCTGGAATGACAGGCTGTGTGTGCAGACGTCCCAGCAGTTCTGCCACATGGGTGGTACCGGATGACCAGGTCACCCCGGGCGAGTGTTGATAGGCCAGCCAGTCGCGCCCTTCGAACTGACCCGCGGCCAGCGGAGACGGCACCATGCCAGTGCGGTAAAGCGCGCTGAGTGCCGCCTGCTCGCGTGAGGGATCATTGGCAAACAGCGGGTTGGCATTGCCTCTGCCATAGAGCTTCACAACAATACCGCCCAACCGCCAGACCCGGTTGGAGCGACCGCCCAGCAGCGGACATGGCGCAGCGTCGCTCAGGCCGAGGCCAGCGAGATGCGCAAGAAAACGTGTTTCGAACTGTGTCCGATGGTGTTGCAGGTCAGGCTCCGTCGCTATGGTCTGTGTTACCACACAGTCCAGGTCTTCGGTGCCATTATGCGTCAGACTGCAGGTGCCGTAGGTTCACGCAATGCTGTCACCGATGACGCCAAAATCGCCGAGCCGCCCTCAAGGATCAAGGCCACTTCGTTGCCCCGCATCTGAGTTTCTTTCACCCTTGTATAGGTCTCAGCAGTATCGGAGAGAACGATTTCACCGTTTTTCTGGCTTTCCAGCGTGAAACTATAGCTGCCAGCATCAAACGCGTACCCGTCATCGTCAATACCCTGCCACTGATACGGCTCGGCAGTGACCGGTAGGCTGATCCGCTGAACTTCCTTTCCGCTATCATCCTTGACCACCAGGTGAACAGTGTCCGCGATCTTGGCTGGATTGGGCGACACGGTGACAGGATTGGTCCCGTCAAAATAGGCAGGCGCCGCAGACCGGGTTTCCATACCGACCCAGCCCGACATAGCTGCCATATTGGCGAGACCCAATTGGGCCTGGATACCTTCCAGAACCTCATTGCCCTGAACCTGCTGCTCGACCATGGAAAACTGTGCCAGCTGCGCAGAGTACTCTGTCGAATCAATGGGTTCCAATGGGTCCTGATATCGCGCCTGCGCCGTGAGCATCTTCAGAAACGTCTCAAAGTCAGAGGCAATTCCGGTGGCTTTTTTCGGTTCCGGCACGGCGGTCGCTGCCTGTTGCTGTTGCGGTGCCGCAGCACCCGATACAGTTGTCATCGTCTTACATCCTCATATCAAGCCCAACCTCACCGAGGTTGAGTGATTGTGTCATCGGTTCTACGGGGAGATCGGCCATCTCTTCCTCGCCACGCCCTGCGGATCGACCCGCTGGGGTATGGGAGGCGTCATGGCCACCGCCCTGATTGGAGGTCTCACCGCCTGAGAACTGGAACGAGATATCCTCAAATCCCATGCGCCGGAATTCATCCGCCAGTTCGTTGATATGGCGGCGCATCAGATCGCCGGTTTCGGCGCGTTCGGTCTGGATCATGACGCTGACGCCGGTATCCGTGACTGAAACACGCATATTCACATGCCCCAGCTCCTTGGGATTTAGAGCAACGTCAACGTTGCGATCCCCTTTCATCGCGAGGGCTTCGGCCATCTGATTCGCAATCAGACGAGGGGTTTCCGGCTTGTGAACGGTTCCCGGGCTCACGGTTGCCTCGGTCAGCAATTGCGCCAGGCCTGGTAGTTCCATTCCTGTGCTGCCGCCTGTGACCTTGGCCCCTCCGGCCTCTGCTGAGGTCAGCGAATCAAGCGCTAGCGCCGAAGTGGCGTTGGCGCTAGGCATCGCGGCAGTCAGGGCCCCGGCACCAAGGCCGAAGCGGGCCGTCGAATAGGTGCCCTGCGGGATATGTGCAGCGGTCTGAGCGGCTGTGTTCTGCTGTACCTGCTCAGACGCGGCGCGCCGGGCTTCAAATTTCTCTCGTACGGGCGGCGGTGCTGCCTCTACCGGGATCGGTGTAGCCGTCCGCTGTTGCTCGACGGGCTGGGTCTGCTGCGCCGAAGGGGGTTTAACCGCCTCCTTTGCCGCTTCAGACTGCGGTGCAGTTGCAGCCAGCGACTGCGCGGTTTTTTGCTCCGCCTGAGTACGTGCTGTGGTCTGCGCAAGGGCGTCAGTGCCTGCAGGCTGGCGGTTCAATCCTGCACCGGTGCCAGGCACCTCGGGCGTCGCTGTGCGGTGATCACCGGTCAATTGTCGATCCGCCTTGGCTTCGGCGCTTGTCGGATCGCCCTTCAGCGCAAGCTTTTGATTAGCCTCTGCCGCGGCGCGTTCCGGCGTGCTGGCTGTCTCAGACTGCGCCCCTTGAAGCCCTCCGTTGCGGGGATCACCCACCGCCTGTTCCCCGGCTTCAGATTGTTGGATCATCGCAGCGGACCCGGCAGTTTTTGCAGCATCCGAGGCTGCTTTAAGGTTAGCAGCCTGATCATCCGACGCGCCGTCAACCGTTCTCTCGGATTGCATCACCTGCTTTCCGCTTTCGGCATCGGGATCAGATGATCCATCGGTCTGACTGCCGCTCTGGCCGATCGCCACTGGCGCAGGATGCGCGCTGGGCACCTCATGCTGTTCAGCTGTCGTTTCCGGCTGAACCATCACGATTTTGGGGTCTTCAGAAATCTGTTCTTCGCTCGACGTATCTTGCCGGGCTTCGTCGATGGGCGCCTCAGCGTCACCATCCTGTACGGTTTGATTCGCTTTTTCCGAAGCGCCGGACGCTGAGGTCTGCTGTTCTGCGAGTTCCTCAACCTCGGTCACCGCGGTTTCTGCGCTATCCGAAGATTTTGCAGTCTCTGCCATAACCGCGTCAAAGCTTGCGCCTTTACGCGATTTTGCCGATTCGCCTTGCTGGATCTTCTCCGATCCCTGCGCTCCACCAGAGGTGGGAGTCGTAAGTGCGTTGATAAACATTGGCTTCCAGACATTCTATCTCGATCCATGCACCTTAACGCCAATCGGTTACGGCAATTTTAACCGATCATCCGCCAAAATAGAAAAAATCGAAGCAATTTCGACGTCTCAGAATGAGGTACATCATGGAACAGATTGCTCAACTACCGGCGCTACAGCGTCCCCAAGTGATCAAACCGCCACAAGACCCGCTGCGCAAAGCAGCTCAGGAACTTGAGGCGACCTTTCTTACAGAAATGTTGAAATCCGCAGGCCTTGGCGAAAGCCGCGAAACCATGGGCGGCGGCGCGGGCGAAGATCAGTTTTCCAGTTTTCTTGTGCGCGCACAGGCGGAGCAGATCTCCAAAGCAGGCGGTATCGGCCTGGCAGAATCACTTTATCACGCATTGAAAGAGGCACAGACCAATGACTGATCAGACACCGCAACAACTGATTGAGGAACTCGATTCCCTTCTTGATGCCGAACGCGCGGCATTGGTCAGTGGCAATCTGCAGGCGCTGGAGCCGCTGCTTGCAAAAAAAGAGGCAATCATCACGACGCTGAATATGACAGCCGATCTGGAGCGCGAGGCTCTGGAGCATGTCCAGGGCAAGGTTTCGCGCAATCAGGTACTGCTTGATAGCGCGATGGAAGGTATTCGGGCGGTGGCTGCCCGGATGGCCGAACTGCGTCGTGTGCGCAAGGGGCTGGATGTCTACGATCAGTCGGGGCGGAAAACCCGCTTTGCGACCGGGGGCACACCCAGCTTGGAAAAACGGGCATAACCAGCCCAATTTAGGGAAAATTCTAGCAATGGAATTTCCGGCATTAGCACTCCTTTAGCACATAGTAGGCCAATGTCACTTTGCACCTTCCAAAGAGGGTGGCGCGGAAGCCGGACGGCGGAACGCATAGTCAGAAAGACGTCAGAGAGCGCCCTTCGGGGCAGGGAAACCAGAGGTCAAAACGCCTCTAATCAAAGGAATACATGCTATGTCCAGCATTCTGACTAACAACGGCGCAATGGTTGCACTGCAGACCCTGCAGTCCGTGAACAACAGCCTTGACGAAACGCAGAGCCAGATTTCGACCGGTAAACGTATCGGTTCGGCCAAAGACAACGCGGCCGTTTGGGCGATCTCCAAAACCATGGACTCCGACATCGCCGCCTATAAGTCGGTTCAGGAATCCCTGGGCGTTGGTGAGGCAACTGTTGCTGTTGCTCTGTCCGGCGCGGAGCAGATCGTTGAAACTCTGACCGAGATGCGGCAGCTGGCGGTTTCCGCGAACTCGGAAAACGTTGACCATGCTAAGATTCAGGACAGCATTGCCAAGAAGGCGGCGCAGATCGAGTCGATCATCGACTCTGCTGAATTCAACGGCGCGAACCTGCTCGATGATACGGTCACCACTGCACTGACTGTTCTGGGTGGACTGGATCCGGCCGCAGATACAATCACTGTGACCTCGATCGACTCGGCAGCAAACATCAGCACAGCGGGTATCACCAGCATCACCGACGTTGCCACCGCGTCTACTGCTCTGACCGAGATCGAAACCATGCTGGGCAACGCAATTGATGCGGCAGCTCAGCTGGGTGCGGACTCCAACCGTCTGTCCGACCAGGGCATGTTTGTGTCGAAACTGTCCGACTCCCTGACAATGGGCGTCAGCACCATGACCGACACAAATATGGAGGAATCCTCTGCAAGGCTGAAGGCGCTGCAAACCCAGCAGCAGCTGGCGGTGCAATCATTGTCGATTGCAAACCAGGCGCCACAGACCCTGATGCAGCTGTTCCGTTAATGACAGCTTGATCTGGGGCGCTGTTGCGCGCCCCAGATCCCCTATCGCAGAGAATCTGTAGATTACATGTTAGGATAACACGTGAATGCCCTTCTAAAGGCGAAGAGCGCCTATTCGGCGGCGAAGGCCCCGACCCGAACTGCAAAGAACCTCGAATATGAAGTCATTGCCCGAGTAACACGTCGCATGGTTGCGGCCGCACAGAAAGGTAAGCCTGGGTTTACCGAACTTGCCGCAGCGCTCACCGACAACCGTAAACTCTGGTCGATCTTTTCAATCGAAGTTGCAAGTCCAGGGAACCCACTCCCGGATGAACTGAAAGCTCAGTTGCTCTCGCTTGGGGAATTTACCCATCAACACACCAGTAAAGTCTTGGCCCGCAAAGCGGACGTGCGGCTGCTGGTCGAAATCAACACGGCCATTATGCGTGGCCTTCGCAGCGGAGCGTCCTGAATATGAGCGGATTGGTCCTGAAACTTGCCCCGAAAGAGCGGGTATTGGTGAATGGTGCAGTAATTGAAAACGGGGATCGGCGCAGCCGGTTGTCGATCGTAACTCCGGATGCAAACATCCTGCGCCTGCGCGATGCCATCCATCCCGAAGAAGCCAACACGCCGGTACGTCGCGTCTGCTACGCCGCGCAGCTGGTCCTGTCTGGCGATGTTAACGGCGAGGAAGATCGTTTGCAGATGTTGCGCCGGATTGAAGAGCTGAGCCAGGTCTTCACCGATCCGGACAGTCGCGCCTCGCTGGCAGAGGCCACTGATGCGGTTCTTTCCGACAACCATTACCGGTGCTTGAAAGCGTTGCGCACCCTCTTGCCACGCGAAGACCGGTTGATGGCAGTGCGCCCATCATGAGTTCTCAGCCGATTATGCCGGAAACGGCATCGTCGGCTGGAATTGTCATTACAGAGAATGATCAGGCCGCCTTGGGCCTGTGAAGCACAATCCAGGTGTGGGCGTGAAAGCAGGCGTCTCACACAGAGCTTGAGTTCGAATATTCTGCCTCGCCTCATGTACATATGGTGATAACGGCAGACACCCCAGTCAAACGGCGGACATCCCGATCAGATCCGCTGGCTCAGAGCGAATTGCTCGTCCCTCGGATCGATTGGCAGACGCAGCATCTAACGGCATCAGCATCAATTAGATCACTTGCGTGGTGCAGCGGCCCGCCCAGACCACCTCAATGTCGCCATTCTTATCTGTAGCGGCGGGGCGGATTTTTCCAAATGCTTGATCGATATGGCAGATGTCGGCGGCCTTTCATCTGCGACAGATTGCTGTGATGCTGATCACTTCGCCCTGGATAGATCTCTGGTTGGAGCGCGTGCACACAGGAGAGCTATGCGCCCTGTTCTGGACCGTGCGCGGCGTCTGAAGCAGGTTCGATATCCTTGACATGAGGCATTGGCGCAGTTTTCAACCAGCTGGAGAAGCTGCTGCTCCGTCCCGTCAGAACCCTGCGCGGCCTGTGCGGATCACAAACCTCTCCATATGTCAGTCTGCTCACAATCTGCATCTGCTCGCAGGACGTCGTCTTGACTATGCGGATGTACTGCTGGCGTCCGTCGATAGAAAACGGGGTACAAGATTGCCCTATCGGATCGCCACGGCGCGTCGCATCATCAGCATCAAGCGGTTGAAACTGCTCTGTATCCCTTCCGGGTCTGCTCTACCGAAGAAGGAATCCAACTCAGGCCAGAGCTTTACGGCCTGATCAAGCGTGACATCGTTGCCCTCGGAGTAAAGGCCTGCGCGAATCATAACCTCGGATTGCTCATAGGCGCCCAGGTATTTGCGAACATCCAGAATCGCTGCATTCTCGTCAGGCGATGCAGCGGCCGGCAGGCTACGGGAGACGGAACGCGAAACGTCGACAGCCGGAAACCGCCCCCGCTCCGCGATTTCGCGGTTGAGCACGATGTGACCATCAAGGACGCCTCGCAGAATATCGGCAATCGGCTCATCCATATCGGAGCCTGCAACCAGAACACTGAAAATAGCTGTGATATCCCCCTGATTCTCGTTCCCGGGACCGGCTCGTTCGCAGAGGCCGGTGATCAGCGGAGTGACCGAAGGCGGGTATCCACGCAGTGCCGGAGCCTCGCCGGATGAAACGGCAATTTCTCTATGTGCCTCGGCAAACCGGGTCACCGAATCTGCCAGGAACAAGACATTTTTCCCCTGGTCGCGAAAGTGTTCAGCAACCGCCATAGCCGACCAGGCGCAGCGACGGCGAACCAGCGCCGACTGATCCGATGTGGCCGCGACGACCACCGCACGCTTCATCCCCTCGGCACCCAGCACGTCCTTGACGAAGTGGTTGACCTCGCGTCCGCGCTCGCCAATGAGCGCAATGACAACCACATCAGCTTCCATATTCTGCGCCAATGTTGACAGCAGCGTGGATTTCCCCACACCGGATCCGGCAAAAAGTCCGACACGCTGACCTTTGACAATCGGCAGAATCGTATTGAACACCGCCAGCCCAGTGGCGAGTCGTTCTCCCATCGGGCGACGTGAGGCGGCTTTGGGCGGCGAAGCCATCAGATCCCGCGTGGCTTCGCCGCGCATGAGAGGACGTCCGTCCAATGCTGCACCAAAGGGATCAATCACCCGGCCGATCCAGCTGTCAGAGGGCGCAAAATCCGGCGTCGGATGCAGAAGTACAGCATCGCCAATCGCCACGCGATCTGGCGCTGTATCAGGTAACATGCTGACTTCACTACCTGAAATTCTCATGACTTCGCCCTGCAACGGGTCGCTTCCGGCTCTGCGCAGAATCAGGCGGTCACCGATACGTGCCTGGCCGTTCAACCCCGATACCGTGATTGCACCACCTGATATTTCCGACACCCGACCCACCGCCGAAGACAGTCTTTTGTTCGCCAAATCCTGAGTCAATGCGTTGATGGCTGAGATCATGTTCTGGTGTCTCCAACTGTTCCTGAAAACAATTTCTAAAGGAATTGGGGTTAAGCCTTGATTGAAATTGATCGAGGGAGAAGCCCCGGTGTTTAAAGAACTGAACGTCTTTAAGATTGCCTACTCAATGGCGACCCACGCAGGGAAGCGCCAGGCATTGGTGTCACAGAACATCGCCAATGCCGATACGCCAGGCTACCATGCCAAGGATATCAAGCCTTTCAAAGAGGTATACGCTCAGGGTTCGCGCCCCGGCGACATGATCGCCAGCCGCTCCAACCATCTGAACGGTGCCTCAGGCAATGGGATGGACTGGGCTGTGACCCAGACCAACAACAGCACTGACCCCAACGATAATTCCGTCTCGATCGAAACCGAAATCCTGAAAGGGGTCGAGGTGAAGCGGCAGCATGATCGTGCTTTGGCGATATACAAATCGTCGATGAACGTTTTGCGCAGCAGCCTTGGCCGGAACTGAGGAGGTTAGATCATGAGCGAGTTTTCCAAGTCCCTTTCCGTTTCCGCAAGCGCACTGAAGGCACAGGCAAGCCGTCTGCGCCACGTGTCGGAGAATATTTCCAATGCGGACACGCCCGGTTATCGCCGGAAGACCGTCCCGTTCGAAGCGGTGCGCGATCTGCGCACGGATGTCGAGAAGGTCGAAGTTGGTCCGGTGCGTCTGGACCGGTCAGACCTGGAGCAGATCTTCGATCCCTCGCATCCGCTGGCTGACGACAGCGGTCATTACGAAGGGTCCAACGTCGATCTGATGATCGAGATTGCCGACGCCCGTGAAGCTCAGCGCAGCTACGAGGCCAACCTCAAGATGTTCGAACAGGGGCGGCAGATGTCGTCCTCGCTGATGGAACTGCTGCGCAGATAACATCGAAATTTTCTGAAACACACTGACATACTTGGAGATCCAGAATGGATATTCGCAGTCTTTCCGCCACAAACGGCTATGCCGCAGCGCGTCCCGCAACCAAAGTTGACCCCGAGCACGCGCCAACAAGCGCCGAAGCCCGGATCAAGGCCAGCTTTGAGGAATTTGCCGGCACGCTCCAACAAAGCGAGCAGGTCTCGGTCACCGCCATGACCGGCAACGGCGATCCGCATGCCCTGGTACAGGCACTGGCACAGACGGAGCTTGCCGTGGAAACCGCAGTGACCGTGCGCAACAAGGTCGTCGAAGCCTATCAGGAAATCCTGCGGATGCCGGTGTAAGCCGATGATGAGCGAAGGGCTTTTCTACGACACTCTGCGCCAGGCTCTCTGGGCTGCGGTCATGATGTCGACGCCGGTTCTGCTGGTCGCGCTGGTTGTTGGCCTCGCGATCGGCCTGTTTCAGGCTCTGACATCGGTGCAGGAAATGACCCTGACCTTTGTCCCGAAGCTTACCGCCATTCTTGTCGTTTTCTGGATGACCATGGGGTTCATGACGCAAACCCTGGTCGCCTTTTTTGATGGGCACGTTGTGCCGCTGATTTCAGGAGGTCTGTAATGGGAGACACCGGTTACACCACCTTGTCCCGCCAATCCGGTCTGATGCGCGAAATGCGTGTTGTGGCAAACAATATCGCCAATTCCGCCACCACCGGCTACCGGGCTGAAGGCTTGATCTTCTCGGAGTTCATCCAGTCTGCCCCCGGCCAGGAATCCCTGTCGATGGGGCGGGCCAACATCCGTAACACCTCCATGGCACAGGGGGCGCTGACCCAATCCGGCGGTGACCTCGATCTCGCTATTGAAGGCGACGGTTACTTCATGGTCGAAACTCCGATGGGTGAGCGCCTGACCCGGTCGGGGGCGTTTTCAACCAACGCCGAAGGCGATCTCGTCACTATGGATGGGCATCGGGTTCTGGATGCGGGCCGGGCGCCGGTCTTCATTCCGGGGGATGCCAAGTCGATCAAATTCGGCGCCGATGGCACGCTGAGCGCGGACGGTCGCGCCCTTGGGCAGATCGGCATTTTCAAGCCGGAAGAGAATTACCAGATGGTCCGTGAAGACGGGGTCATGTTCCGTGTTGATGGAGAAATCGAAGTGGCCGGAGAAGCGCGCGTGCTTCAGGGCTTTCTCGAAGGCTCCAACGTCAATGCCATCTCTCAGCTGGCCCGCATGGTCGAGATTCAGCGTGCCTATGAAATGGGCCAGAGCTTTCTTGAGACCGAACACGAACGTGTCCGCAACGCCATCAAAAACCTGACTAAGTCGTAGGAGTACCCCCATGCGCGCCCTCAAGATCGCCGCAACCGGAATGACCGCGCAGCAACTGCGTGTAGAGACGATTTCGAACAACCTCGCCAATATGAATACCACTGGTTACAACGCACGGCGTGCGGAGTTTGCGGACCTGCACTATCAGCAGGTGACGCGGGCCGGCACGGTAAATGCCTCTGATGGAACCGTGCTGCCAACCGGTGTGCAGGTCGGTCTTGGTGTGCGTGCCTCGGCGATTTCCATTCACCTGGCCCAGGGTGCCCTGACCCAGACCGGCAACGATCTGGACGTCGCAATTGACGGGAAGGGCTATCTGGAGGTTACCCTGCCGTCCGGCCAATCCGCCTACACCCGTGATGGCGCGCTCAAACGGTCGGCCGAAGGGTTGATTGTCACCTCCGACGGGTTCACCGTGTCGCCGGATATCACCATCCCGACCGATGCACGCAATGTGTCGATCAATGCCGAGGGCGAGGTCTACGCCTATTTCGACGAGGCCGCCGAAGGCCAGTTGATGGGACAGCTGACACTTGCCGGCTTCTCCAATCCCAAGGGTCTCGAAGCGCTGGGCAGCAACCTCTTTGTCGAAACCGAAGCCTCCGGCGCAGCCAGCGTGGCGACGCCCGGCGAGAATGGTCTTGGTACTCTGCGCCAGGGCTACCTGGAGGCCAGTTCCGTCGATGCCGTGCGCGAGGTCACCGAGCTGATCGAAGCGCAGCGCGGCTATGAAATGAATGCCAAGGTCATCTCTGCCGTCGATCAGATGATGGGCGCAACCACACAGGTCCGCTGATGAAACCGATCCTCGCCATTATGATGCTGCTCTGCGCCGAGCCTGTCTGGGCCGATATACTGGTCCCCGTGCGCACCATCCGCGCCAAGGAAATCGTGACGGCCGAGGATCTGGTTCTGAAACAGGCCGAGGTGCTGGGCGCGATCTCAGATCCTGCTCTCGTGATCGGGCAGGAGGCGCGCGTGGCACTCTATGCGGGGCGGCCGATGCGTCCCGGTGATGTCGGCCCTCCGGCCATCGTCGATCGCAATGATCTGGTCACCATTCGTTTCAAACGTGGTGGACTTACCATCCTCGCCGAGGGCCGCTCGCTTGGCCGTGGCGCAGATGGAGAGGCCATACGTGTCATGAATTTGTCGTCACGCACAACCATCAGCGGGCGGATCGCCGCAGATGGAACAGTTGAGGTAAACTGATGAAAAATAGAATTTATTTGGCAAAATCCGCCCTTGCTGGTGTGATCATGCTCAGCGCCTGCGGACGGCTCGACCATGTTGGCAAGCCTCCCACGTTCAGCCCGGCAAATGAATCGCCCGAGCATGTCGCCATGCTGTTTCAGGGGCTGCCGGTCGATACCCAGACACAGCGTCCGGTCGACCAGGCCTCGCTCTGGAGCGGCTCGCGTCAGTCGCTGCTTGGGGATCGGCGGGCAACCAAACGGGGCGATATCCTGACGGTCGTCATCGAGATTGACGAAGAGGCCGAAATTTCAAACGACACCAAACGGTCCCGCTCCGGGTCCGAGAGCCTGGCGCTGCCGCAGCTGCTGGGCCTGCCGCAGCGGATTGACCGGAAATTGCCGGACGGTGCCACGATGGCTGATGTCGTCGATATCGGCAGCAGCAGCAGCTCGGGTGGCAAAGGGTCCGTGAAACGGAGCGAGAAACTGGAACTGCGGGTTGCCGCGACTGTGGTCGATGTCCTGCCGAACGGTGTTCTCTCCATCAACGGTACGCAGGAGCTGCGCGTCAACTTTGAGATGCGCGAATTGCTGGTGACCGGTTATGTCCGCCCCGACGATATCAGCCGTCAAAATGAGATCACCTACGACAAGATCGCGTCCGCGCGGGTCTCATATGGTGGCCGCGGCCAGATCACTGATGTCCAACAACCGCGTTACGGCCAGCAGGTGCTGGACGTGATCCTGCCATTCTGAGGCCTGCACATGCTGTCAAAACTACTGCCTGTCATTCTACTGCTGGTCGGAACTGCCGGAGGTATCGGCGCCGGGATCATGATGGCTCCGGCACCGGCCCCAGAAGACCACGCTGAGGATAGCGGCGAACATGCCGAGGAGATCACTCCGGAGCTGCCGGGTGATGAGGAAGAGCAGCGCGAATACATCAAGATGGCGAACCAGTTCGTGGTTCCCGTTGTCGAGCGCGAACAGCTGTCCTCGCTGGTGGTGGTGTCGCTCAGCCTGGAAACCAAGGCTGGCATGAACGAGAAGATCCACGCTTATGAACCCAAGTTGCGGGATATCTTTCTGCAGGTTCTGTTCGATCATGCCAATATGGGTGGCTTTCGCGGGGCCTTCACCCGATCCGACATGTTGACACCGCTGCGGACCGCGCTGCGTGAGGCCGCGCAGAAACAACTGGGCAAAGATATCTATGACGTCCTGATTGTAGAGATGTCGCGACAAGACGTCTGACCAATGCACTACCGAAAAGAGAAAGGCCGGTTCATTCGAACCGGCCTTTCTCTTGGATGCCATCCTGTGTCAGGTGGCTCAGTCCATATTCATCAGGCGATTGTGCAGTTTTTGCGCCTTGTCTTTCTTGACCCTCAGGCGCTCTTCGATCGCCATTGTCTCCACCGCGTGTTTGCGACCGAATGCCTTGCGCAGATTGTCCATTGCCCGCAGTTTCTGTGCCGTGATCTGCGCCAGTTCCATATTCAACTCTCGACGGGCGCGGGTATGCCAGCCTTGCCACAGAAGATCGGCACCAAGCGCTTTCATTGCATGGTCGGAGCTGGCCAGATCGCGGCTGTCTTTGATCTGCTGGTCCAGCTTAGCCAGCTGGCCGCGCACGCGGGCTTCCGCATCCAGAACCGGCTTTACCTTGGCATGTTCCTGCAGATACAGGGCTTCGGTCACATCGGCCATCTGATCGAGCATTTTCTGCTTCATCACACCATCCCCTTGGCCCGTTGGCGCATGTTCTCCGCAAAGCGGATCGCGGCGGCAACCGGCGCATAATGCTCTTCGTGAATTTCCTCACCGATCTGAACCGCGGCATGCAGGGCGCGCGCGGTCGGCGGATCGCTATGGATCGGGACACCATTCTCATTGGCAACTTCGCGAATGATAGCAGCGACTTCATCCACCCCCTTGGCCACACAGACAGGCGCCTGTCCTGGTGCGCGGTCCCATTTCAATGCGACAGCGTAATGAGTCGGGTTGACGATAACGACATCTGCCTTTGCCACATCTGCGACGCCTTGGCCCATGGCAATCTGATGGGCCTTTTGTCGGCGGGCGCCCTTTAGATGCGGGTCGCCTTCGGACTCTTTGCTTTCGTCCATGATTTCCTGGCGGGACATCATGTTTTTCCGATTGTGCTCTGCCTGCTGAAACGCGGCATCGATGACACCAATACCCAGCGCGATGATCAGCGCGAGGATGAGAAACTCCAATGCCAGCTGCGCCATCATCATCACGACGACAAAAGCACCGGTGGCAGAAGACGCGATCATATCCGGCAGCCGATAGTTCAGGTAGACACCCATGCAGACCGAGTAGAGGATCAGCTTTACGGTGCTCTTGAAGAACTCAAAAAGGCCCGAACGCCCGAATTTATTCTTGGCGTTGGAAATGATCGAGATCTTTGAGAGTTTTGGCTCCAGCTTGCTGGGAGCAAAAACCAGGGCCCGCTGGGCGACAATGGACAGGAAAACAGCGGCCATAGGGACGATAAAGATCGGCAGACTTGAGGTCCCGACAGCCATCATGATCCCGCCAACCGGCACGGTGCCGGCGCCGTTGAAGAATAATTCTGCCAGCCGGTCGGGTTGATCGAGAAACGACATCAATATCGTGCCGATTTCGGCGACAACGTCTGCCCCCGACACGTAAATCGCGATGATCAGCCCGAGATAGGACGCCGCCACCGACAGGTCGGTAGATTTTGGAACTTCACCTTTTTTCCGTGCTTTCTCAAGCTTCTGCGGTGTTGGTTCATATGACTTGTCTGAGTCGTCGTCGCTCATGGCATCCCCTCACCCGGATTGGCAAAGAAGCTCATAAGCGCGGTGCTCCAGATATCCAAGATCATTGGGCTGGCAACCATCAGGATTGCGAGACCTCCGAAGGTAACCACCGGCGCACCGACAAAGGCCACCATCAGCGCGGGCATGGCGCGGTTGATGACACCCAGTGTCAGATTGTAGACCATCGAGCCGATCAGGAACGGTGCAGCGAGAGAGAACCCCATCGCAAAGGCGCGCGAAACACGGTGTACACCCCAATCCGACAGGCCGGATGCCGCCGGGAATTCACCCACCGGGAACATCATGTAGCTGTAGATTATGAATTCAGCCACACGGATATGAAGACCCAACATGACCGCCAGCGCCAATCCCGAGATCAACAGGACGGCGCCAATAGCGGGCATTGGCTCGGCACCGATACCGCCCAGAACCTGTGCGAGAGACGTCGACTGCGCGGCAATTGTTCCGGCGATCTGGATTGCATGAACAAACATGCGGATCGCGACCCCGAGGGCCAGACCAACAACGGCTTCACTCAGCGCGAGACTGGCGTAATGCAGCGGGCTGGCCGGTTCCGGCAGCAACGGCAAGGCCGGCGCCACGATAAATGTGAACGCCAGCGAAATGGCCAGTTTGATCCGCACCGGGACATATTTTTCGCCAAAGGCGGGTAGTACGGACACCATGGCCGCAACCCGCAGAAAGACGATGGCCCCATGCCAAAAGCCGGCGCCCAGAAGGGCGACCAGCTCAGGCGGCAGAAAGCCAATGCTCATGCCGGAACCATGCCTACCAAGGCAGGTCTGGCCTCAAGTCCGATTTCCTCGAAAGACAAAACCGGATTGAGGATGCCGCGTGATTTCAGGATTGTCCGCAGGTATCGACGACGCCGGGTCGAGGTAACAACCGCTGCAAAAACACCCTGTTCTGTCGTGCTGTTCAGTCGGTCGCTCAGCCCCTCGGCCAGTCGGTTGAACTGATCCGGCGGCAGCGCGATATCGACGGCGCCACCCTGAGCGTCGATCTGGTAGGTAGAGAAGGTCTCTTCCCATTCCGGGGCCAGCTGGATCAGCGGAATGGTCCCATCCTCGCGCTTCATCTCACCAACCAGCTGGAAACCGAGACGTTGGCGCACATGCTCACAAATGATCTCGGGCTGGTTGGTATGGAGGCGTGCCTCGGCAATCGATTCGAGAATGAGAGGCATGTTGCGGATGGACACCCGCTCCTCCAGAAGCAGACGCAAGACGCTGTGCAACGTGTCCATCGGCACCTTGTCCGGCACCAGTTCGTCCAGCAGTTTGCGATTTGCCTCGGCGCGGAAATCATCTGTCAGCTCGGTCATTTCGTTCAGCAGACGGCGCAGGGATTTCAGCGTCAGCAGACGCGGGAAGTTCTGCTTGATCACTTCCAGCAAATGGGTGGCCAGAATTTCCGGTGCGGTGACGATTGTGGCGCCTGAGAGCGCTGCATCTTCCTGGCTCTTCGAAGATATCCAACGCGCAGGTGCACCATAGACAGGTTCTGTCACATCGGTGCCGGGCGGCAGGGCTGCGTGATTGTCGGGCATCAACGCGAGCACCATTTCGGGATGCAGAATGCCGCGCACCTGTTCCACCCCTTGCACTTTGATCACATAGGTGCCGGTCATCAGCTCAGGCTCATCCGTCAGGCGGATCTCCGGCAGGATAAGCCCAAAGGTGGTTGCCACATGCGTCCGCATATTGGCAATGCGGGCATCCAGCCCGGTCCCGGCATCCAGAACCATGCTCACCAGATCCGGTGCGAATTCCAGGTGCAGGTCGTCCAGATCGAGGATGTCACCCAGCGCCCGGTTTTCCTTCGGCTCCATGACTTCTTCGATCCGCTCGTCCATATCCGCTTCTTCGCGGTCCTTCATGTTCTTGCTCATCTTATAGGCGGTGTATCCCAGTACAGCGCCCCCCACCATGAAGGGGATAAACGGCAGACCCGGAACCAGCGCAAACAGCGACATGAGCACGGCAACGGTCGCCAGAGCGGCCGGATGTTTGCCCAGCTGATCGGCCAGCGCGATATCGGTCGAGCCCGTCGCACCGCCGCGGGCCAGCAAGAGAGCTGCCGCAATCGAGATGATGACCGAGGGGATCTGAGAGACCAGACCATCGCCAACCGTCAGGATCGCATAGGTTTCAAATGCGGAAACAACCGGCATGTCGTGAACAAGCACGCCCATGATCAGGCCCATGATCAGGTTCAACAGGGTGATCAGCAGGCCGGCGATTGCGTCGCCTTTTACAAATTTGGACGCACCGTCCAGAGAGCCGAAGAATGTTGTTTCGCGTTGTTCCACCTCGCGACGCTCGCGCGCTGTGGCGTGGTCAATGGCGCCGGCCGACATGTCGCTGTCGATTGCCAGCTGCTTGCCTGGCATCCCGTCCAGTGCAAAGCGGGCGCCGACCTCGGCCATCCGCGCTGCACCTTTGGTAATGACCATGAAGTTCACGATCAACAGCACCCCAAAGACAACGAGGCCAAGGAATACACTGCCCCCCATGACGAACTGAGCGAATCCCTCGATCACCCCGCCTGCGGCATCGGTGCCGGTATGGCCCTGACCGATAATCAGTTTTGTCGAGGACACATTCAGCGACAACCGCAGCATCAGAGAGGCCAGCAGGATCGTCGGGAATGATGAGAAATCCAGAGGCCGCTCGATAAACAAGGTGATTGTGAAAATCAGGATCGCAAGCCCGAAGGAAGCCGCGAGACCGATATCCAGAACCCAGGCTGGCATCGGCAGAATCATCATCACGATAATCGCCATCAGCGCGAGTGCGAGCAGCACGGTGGGGCTGAACAGTTTTTGTATATCAATATTTGGCACGGAAATTCAGCCCTTATTTCAGTACGATGAGAGCCTGCGCGGATGCGCCGCTGCCCGTT
This sequence comes from Phaeobacter sp. JH20_37, assembly GCF_048056015.1. Taxonomy (NCBI): domain Bacteria; kingdom Pseudomonadati; phylum Pseudomonadota; class Alphaproteobacteria; order Rhodobacterales; family Roseobacteraceae; genus Phaeobacter; species Phaeobacter sp. JH20_37. The sequence goes on from NZ_JAYMWW010000015.1 coordinate 206,447, forward strand.
AATGGGACCAGTGAGCCCAATCGAGCTGCGCCGGAGGGCGCTGCGCCTTGGGTGATCAGCGGTGAGGGATTGTGAAGCATGGCGAGCGGTTGCGGGGCAGAGAAGGTGGCCCGTTTGCGCTCCACCGGCAGCGCGGCAACGGTCTCGACTGGCTTCAGATCAGCCCGAACGCGATCGAAACGTGCTGTATAGCGATTTGCATAGGTCGGCGTGCGCGAGTGATAGGCGCCGGCCGCCTGGGACCAATCGCCGAATTCATCATGCAGTTCGCGCAGGAAGCGCGCCGCATATTGCGCATTGGCAAGTGGATCGAACATTTGGTCAATCGAGTCGAACGCCTGACCATGCCATTTGAAGTTGATCTGGAAACACCCGACATCAAAGCTGCGCGCGCCGCGCTTGAAGTGCGAGAAGACATAGGCTCTCGCCTCATCTTCAGTCTGAAACCACTTACCGGCGCCTTCCATATTGACCGTCCACGGCCATGGCTGAAGCCCTTGTTTGCCGCCACGACCGGTTTCCGTTCTGGTAATCGCGCGCAGAACGTCCAGTGGCACGCCCTGATCACGTGCCGCGCGCCGTGCGGCGAGATCACATAACGCCGAAACCTGCGGCGAGGACGCATGTCCGGTCTGCGGTTTCAAAAACACCAATAGCCCCAGCGCCGCACAAAAAAGCGCAGACCATACTGGCAAACTGACTGTGCAGCGGGCACATCGCCGCTGTTGTCTGAAAAGAAAGCTCAATTTCGGCATTCTGCCTGTCCAAATGAGGATTCACCCTAAGTCCGAGCCTAAGACCAGAGCATTGACAAACCGTTATCATCAGATGCGCCAAGACCGCCGGTGAGGCGGTCCTGGTATCTGTAAGCGTGGCAGAAAAGATCGTTGTCAGCTATGATCCGTCTTCGGAAAGCTCTGGCTGCCGCGTCACCTTCTGCAGCAGATCGGCAATACCGCCGCGTGTTCCCTCGCTGCTTTCGACCAGGGCCCTCGCATGAGCTAGGGGCGGCAAACCACTTGGTTCTTTTGCAGTTTCTTCGATCTGTGTCGTCACCCGCGCGACTCCGCCAAACTGCTGCGCAACATCAGCATCAATGGTTGCAAGATTCTCGCGATCTTCCGAGTGCCAGAAACCGCGCGCCGCCGCATCCTCTTCGTCTTCTTCAAGAAGATATTCGCCCGCTCTTGCATATTCACCGTTTCGCCACAGCGCTTCGGCGCGCAGCTTATTTGCTTCAGACCCGGACAGCCCCATCAGCTCCACCAGCGCGGAGTGCGGTTTGTCCATCGCGAGTGCTGCCTTGGCCAGAAGCAGGCGTCGTTTGGCGTTGCCGGGTTCCATGGCGAGCTTCTTCAGGATCGACTGTGCCTGCTGTGCAAACCCGAGGTCAAGCAGCCGCTGAGCCACGATATCGGCAATCGGAGCTACCTCGGCCGGGGTACCATTGGCCGCAATGACCAGCGCATACTGCAGGAATGTCACATCATCTGCGCGTTCCGTCAGCAATGTCAGAAGCGGTTCCAGCGCGGCAGTGCGCGCCGCAGGACCATCACGTCTGCTCAAGGCATCCAATTCATTGAAGCTGTCATGGAACTGGCCGGTCAGGGCCAATGCCGAGACCACGGCGCGGCGCAAGTCCATGCCCAGTGGGCTATCGCGATTCTCGACCTCATAGGACGCGGCAAGATCCGGGACATCCGGCGACAGCGCAGAGCGCTCGGCAAAGCTGAGATCAATCAGCTCAATCAAGGCACGGGGGGCGTTTTCCGTCCGCTCCGCGACCTCCTCCGTCAGCTCCTGAGCCACGGTTTCGACGTCACCTTCCAATTTGGCGATTTCGGCTTCGGCCAGATTGATTTCGGGCACGTGGTCGACGCCGGTACGATCAACCGAACGCAGCGTGGCGCCCGCCAGATGAGGGTCACCGGCCTTTGCAAAAAGTGTGCTGACCCGCGGACCGACCTGGACCCGCAAATGTGGTGGCAGCTTGGCAAAGGCCTGCTGGATTGCATCCGTCTTTGCGTTTTTCTTGATCGTGCCATCGGCCAGCGCTGCCCAGAGCGCCACTTCGCTGTCGCAGACCTGTTGCCCGGCGAAGGCGTGGTTTACGCCAAGGTCCTGACCGTCCAGCACAGCCCCCATCGCGGTCAGCGCGACGGCATCATCATGTTCCGCTGCGCCAGACGGCATCATACGCAAGATCGCCTGTGCTTCAGCACCGAACCCAAAAAAGAGATAGGCCCGCGCCAGGGTTAGGACGGCAGCCGGATCGACATCGTCGAATTCACGCACCAGTTCAGCCCGAAGCGGTGATATCTGGTCAGAGAATGGCTCATCAGTGCCCCATTCATGGATGGCAAGCTGTGTGCTCGACAAGCAGTGTGTCGGCTGATTGGAATCGCCCGAGCGGCGCGCAACCAGGCCGGTTTCGCGATCCACGGAGGACGTGACAGAGATCTGGTCCAGCGGATTAAGAGGGCGATCACGGCTGCTCAGCGGGTCAAGGATATGTCCGGCGGGACCATCGTGAACTTCTACACCAACAAGCTCCAGCAGGCCCTGATTGGTTGCCCGGCTGATCTGTTGCAACAGCCGCTGTTCAGATTCGTTGACTGTGGCTGCGCGCTCCGTTTCTGACAGGTCGAGCAGCATATCGGTATCAACCTCTACCGGGACCGGTGTTGGTTCCGGGGCTGGCGCGGCGGCAACACTTGTGCCCCCGGCAGAATTTGCTTCAATGTTTGTGCGGGGTGTCCGGTTCAGATTGAGGGGCAGCACCACGGCTGATGGGGCGTCCGCCACAGCTACGGGGAGGCGCTGTACCGGATTGGGCCGGTCGGAGCTGTCGGACGTGACGCCGGCTAGATCGAGTGCGGCGCGTGCATCAGCAGCCGCGCGCGCGGCTAGATTGAAGCGATAGCCTGCGCTGTTGAACGTGCCGGGCAACAGAGGCAAGGGCGAGCCTGCGATGACACGCCGCTCGGCCCCGGCGGGGCCATCGGCGATATCGATCACCAGATACCCGTCCTTCTGCACGAAGGAGGTCACCTCACATGCGCAACCAAGCTGTAGGTTTAGCGGTTGTCCGGGGCCGGCCTGCGACACAGATTGCAGGCGCGTCCGCGGAATAAGATCGAAGATTCGGGATGTATCAAACACCACTGTTGGCGTTTCAATGACCACCTGCGCCGATTGACCTGACTGACGCAGCGACCATGGCGCGCCATTTGGAAGCCGCATGACCAGTCGGGAAAACCCGTCATGCTCTCCCGAACGGGCGACCACCGTCTGGGCATCCACAGATGCCGCAGCCAGGGTAAATGCTGCAAGGGTCAGCGCGCGCCACATCATGCTGCGTCCTGTTTCACCGACTTCAACGCGTCTTCCAGCTCAGAGAAGCCGGGGCGAATATGCGACGGGGTGTTCTGACGTCCGACTTCGATGCAGATCGCTGCGGCATGATTGTGCAGATTTGCCACCAGAACTTCTCGGATGAGGGAGTAGAAATGCGCATCTTCCTCGGTTACCGACTTCACCTTGCCGGCGAAGGGGCCAACCAGACCGTAGGCCAGGAAAACGCCAAGGAATGTCCCGACAAGCGCGCCACCAATCAGCTTACCCAGGACTTCCGGGGGCTGGTCGATCGAGCCCATCGTCTTGATGATCCCGAGAACCGCCGCAACAATCCCAAGCGCGGGCAGCCCGTCTGCAAGTGTCTGAAGCGCATGGCTGGAATGCAGCGCGTGATGAAGATTTGCCTCGATGCGCTTTTCCAGAACCTCTTCCACCTGATGGGGGTCGTCATAGTTCATCGAGGCGGACCGCATGGTATCACTGATCAGGTTCACCGCCTCTTTGTCGGCGAGAATCTTGGGATACCGGTTGAAGACCGATGAGTTCTCGGGATCCTCGATATGTTGTTCGACCTCAACGGGATTGGCCCGCGCGATCCGGATCAGAGAGAACAAGAGACACAGAAGATCGCGATAGTCGTCGGCCTTCCACTTGGGACCCTTGAACACTTTGCCCATGTCCTTCAGCGTGTGTTTTACGCCGCCGATGTCATTGCTGATCAGAAAGGCCCCGATACCGGCGCCGCCGATCATCATGAATTCAAACGGCAGGGCCTTGATGATGATTGTCATCTTACCACCGGCCAGGAGATATCCCCCGAACACCATGACAAAGATAACCACGATGCCTACAATACCGAGCATTAGGTCCACTCCGAATTTCGTTTGTTTCTACAAGTTTAGGCGATTCACGTTAAAAAAGCCTGAGGAGCAGCGCTTGCTTACTCCTTTGGAACAGACCCGTTGCGACCCGCCAGGACCACGCTGATTGTATAGGCTGCCTGCGGGCTGAGCCCGGCCATGATGCCTGCGGCTGCCTCAGGGCGCATGCGCGCGAGGAAACCAGCTGCAAATGCCGGATCCATCTCCTCAAACAGCGCTGCTGATTCCTTGGGTTTCATCTGCTCGTAGACCGCAGTCAGACGCGTCAGATCCCCTTCTGTTGCACCATCGGCGAGAGCCAGTGTCGATTTCAGCTCTTCCTCCGCCTGTTCCAGCGCAACAAGCTTCTGTTCGATTGCATCATCTGCGATCTCGAGCGCCTTCATGCGATCTTCAATCTCGGCCTCGCGCGCAGACAGTGCAGCTTCGCGCTCCTGAAAGGCCGCCAGCATGTTCTGGAGCTCTGCCGATGACGGCATCGACTTACCGTTCAAGGTGCCTTTCGGCTCATCCTTCAGAGTCGATTCGTCCTGTAGGTTTGCAACTTCCCGGGCGATCGCCGGTCCTGCCTCCAGCCCGAGGCGCACAATAGCGGATCCCATCAGCAAGAAGGCCAGCATCATGAGCGCACCGCTGCGTGTCCGCTTCATGCGCGTTGCTTTTTTTGGTTTTGCCTTCGGGGCTTTGGTCTGTGCTGTCTTGGCCATTATGCTACCCGGCCCTGCGAACGGTTGTGGCGGACAAACATCAGCCCTGCAGGTTTTGCAGGCTCAGGTTCCGGTGCCGCTTCTGGCTCGGCGTCGGCTTGATAAGCGGCGGCGAGCGCGTCGTTTTCTTCGGCAGCTGCGGGTTCGGGTGCCTGTGCCTTAGGCTCAGGCGCCGCAACTTCGGGCATGTCGTGCATGGATGCCATCATCAGCTCCAGGCGTTGTGCAACCGATTCGGCCCGGCCGGTCAGCTGGTCCAGAGCCTTGCTCGATCCATCCGATACATGGCGTGCTGCCAGCAGTGATTTATTCAGGTCATCGACCTGGGCGGAGAGCACGGCAACCGCTCCTCCCACACCTTTCTCCAGGTCGTTGAAACGCTTCAGCCGTCGCGAGAGCACCAGGCAATAAAAGCCTGCCCCCATGGCCCCGGCCGCAAGCAGGATATCTGCAATCAGTTCCATCCCGTTCTCCTAGTTCAATACGAAGTCCATAATCAGCAGATCACGCACCCGGCCCTGGCCGGTTGCGATATTGATCCGCCGCAGCATCTGTGCGCGCAGTTTCGGCAAGGCCATCGGATCGGTCAGATCCTCCAGTTCCAGTGCCCTGAGATAGCTGTTGAGAACATCGACAACACGCGGGAGGATTTTTTCGACCTCGGCCCGATGGGCGAGATCAACCTCCAGCTGAGAGCGGAATCGAAGGTGTTTTAGCCCACTTGCCTTGCGCAAGGTGATCACAATCGGTTCCATTTCGATAAAGGCGAGATTGGCGATATCCTCCGCCGTCTCACCGTTGTCCACGCCTTCTGGCGCCACTTCGGTCGCATCCACCCCTTCTGGGGCTGCGCTCTGACCAAAGGGAAGAAGGCCTGACTGGACAGCGAAGAATCCCCCACCGGCACCAGCAAGCGCAAGAACAACCCCAATGATAAGGGGCAGCTTGCTCTTCTTGGCCGGGGCGTCCTGTTCTGTGTCTACTACAGCGTCTGTCATGACTATCCCTAATACGTCGTGCCTCATCTTCTTAGCTTGCGGACACTAACCGAATGTTAAGGGCAATCCGGCAAAAGGGTTGCACATCGGACAGAATGCCGGTGCTACGGAGGTTAATGTGCAGCAGATCAAGAATGTCTGGGCAGGTTTGGACACGCGAAAGCGCCTGATTGCCGTGGGGGCCACGGTGATCGTGATTCTCAGCGTCCTGGCGATGTCCCGTGTGGCGAATACGCCCACGATGCAATTATTGTACGCCGGGCTGGAAAGCGGCTCGGCTGGGGATGTGGTGCGCGCGCTTGAACAGCGCGGCACAGAATATGAAGTTCGCGGGGGGTCAATTTACGTTGCGGCCTCTGCGCGCGACGAACTTCGCATGACACTGGCAAGCGAAGGCCTGCCGGCAAACGGCGGACGCGGATATGAGCTGCTCGATTCGCTCAGCGGCTTCGGAACAACATCACAGATGTTTGACGCCGCCTATTGGCGCGCAAAAGAAGGGGAATTGGCCCGTACTATTGTGGCCAGCCCGCATGTGACCCAGGCAAGGGTGCATATTGCCAATACGGGCTCGAACCCGTTCCAGCGCACGGCCGAACCGACTGCCTCTGTGTCGGTTGTCCCGATGGGCTCGCCCATCACGCCGGCCCAGGCGAATGCGATTCGGTTTCTGATTTCCTCTGCCGTGACAGGTCTCGCGGTGGAGAATGTTGCGGTGATCGATGCCAATGGCGCCCTGATCGGCTCGCCCGAGGCCGCCGCAGCTGTTGGCGCGGGTACGGATGATCGCTCGCAGTCGATTCGCGAACGGGTCATGCGCCTGGTCGAAGCGCGCGTTGGTCATGGTAATGCTGTGGTCGAAGTCAGCGTCGAAACGGTAACAGATACCGAATCCATCCGGGAAAAGCGCATTGATCCCGAAAGCCGTGTCGCAATCAGCACCGACGTGGAAGAACGCGCGGATTCGTCTCAGAACCAATCTGGTGAAGTGACGGTTGCGTCAAATATCCCGGACGGAGACGGGGCCTCTGGCGACGGGTCGAAAGCCAGCACCAGTGCCACTCGTGAACGGGTCAACTATGAAATCTCTGAGACAGAAAAAGAGATTCTGCGTGGACCGGGTGCGATTAAACGACTGACCGTTGCTGTATTGCTGAATGGCGTCCAGACAACCACGGCAACCGGCGAAACAGTGATGGAACCCCGCCCGGAAGAAGAGCTTGGCGCGCTGCGCGAGCTGATCTCTGCCGCGGTTGGCTTCAGCGAGGAGCGCGGGGATGTCATCACGCTGAAATCGATGGAAATGCCTACGGTAGAGCCGCAAGGCACCGTTGTCAGCGCCTCCATCTTTGACAACATCTATCTGGATGCAATGTCGCTTATCCAGATGGCTGCCTTGGCACTGGTGACGCTGATCCTTGGTCTATTTGTCATCCGTCCGATCCTGTCGAACCAGGCCAGCGTTCCGGCCCTTGGGGCACCGACAGGCGACGCCATGGACGAATTGCCGGCACTCGGCGGAGGCGGTTTCATGTCCAATCCGAACCTCGGCGCCGATCTCGCGCTGGATGGTGAGATCGAGAACAACGAAACCGGCCAGTTCGAACCCATGGGTGGCATGGGCATGGGCAGCGGCATGGGCATGGGTGACATGAGCGGATTGGGCGATATGGGTGGCCTGCCTGCCCTTGGCGGTGGCAGCGACAACCCCGTTGATCGCCTGCGCTCGATGATTGGCGAACGCCAGGAGGAAACTGTTCAGATTCTGCGCGGCTGGCTGGAAGAAAATGAGGAGAGAGCCTGATGACCATTGCCCATCTTCTTGAAGATTTTGCCATGGATACACCGGCGGTGCCGGTTGTCGAAGTCAACGAGGAATTGTTGGAAGAACAGCGTCTGGAATCCTACGAAAAGGGCTACAGCGCCGGTTGGGATGATGCGGTGACAGCGAAGGACAAGGAGAGCAAGCATGTCTCCTCGGAACTGGCCAGTTCGCTCGAAGATCTCAGCTTCACCTTCCACGAGGCGCAGACGCAACTGCTCGAATCGCTGGATCCGATGTTCAAGGTTCTGACCAGCGCTGTCCTGCCCGACGCAATGGCTGCGAGCTTTGGACATCACATAGTTGATCAGCTCACCGACATGGCCAAGAGTCAGGCGGATCAAGCGATCAATATTGTCGTCTCCCCCGGCGAGGGGGCGACGGTGCGTGCGCTTCTGACCAAGAGTTTCGCTGTACCAGTTCAGGTGCGCGAGGATGTCATCCTGAGCCCGGGTCAAGCCTATCTCAAGGTCGGCGGCATTGAGCGGGAAATCAACAGCTCGGCCCTGATCGACTCTATCCAGGATTCGATCGAGGCCTTCTCCTTTCACATAACAGAGGACAGCAAATATGGATAAGTCTGCTGAAATGAACCGGAAATCTGGCGATGCAGGCAATCCGTTTGTGTCGGTACCCGTTGAGGTCGTCGTATCGGTCGGCAAGGCGCGGCCGTTGATCCGTGATCTTGTCAACCTGGGCGAGAACGCGATTCTGACGCTCGACAAACGGGTGGAGGATCCCGTGGATCTCTATGTCGGCGACCGCCTGGTCGCCAGAGGCCAATTGGAAGAGCTGGAAGGCGAGCAAGCAGGTCAACTGGCTGTGCGCCTGACGGAAATCGCGGATTTGCAAAGCGGCCTGGGATGACACGCACTGCCCTTTTTGCCGTCGCGCTGGCGGCTATGCTGGCCCTCGGTCTGCCGGACCCTGCAAGCGCGCAGGATCTCAGCCTGTCATTGGGCGATGGTCAATCAATCTCCGCCCGTTCGATCCAGCTGATCCTGCTGATCACCGTCCTCAGCCTCGCGCCGGGGCTGCTGATCATGATCACATGCTTTCCGTTTCTTGTGACGGTCTTGTCGATCCTGCGGCAGGCCATCGGTTTGCAGCAGGCGCCGCCGAATATGTTGATGATCAGCCTCGCGCTGTTTCTCACCTATTTCGTCATGGAGCCTGTCTTTACCGAGGCCTGGACCACCGGGATCAATCCGCTGATCGAGGAACGGCTGGATGTTGAAACCGCGCTTGAACGTGCTTTGCAGCCGTTCCGTGTCTTCATGGCGGCGCGCCTTGATCCCGATACATTCTACGCGATAGCGGATCTACGCCCGGCCACTGCGGGTATTGACCCAACCGCCGATGCGCCGCTGTCGACCTTGGTGTCCAGCTTCATGCTGTCAGAAATCGCCCGCGCGTTTCAGGTCGGCTTTCTTGTCTTTCTGCCATTTCTCGTGATCGACCTGGTGGTCGCGGCGGTTCTGATGTCGATGGGTATGATGATGGTCCCACCGGCCGTTGTGTCCATGCCGTTCAAACTCGCGTTCTTTGTCGTTGCCGACGGCTGGAGCCTTATCGCGAGTGCTTTGGTGCGCAGCTACTTCCCGTAGTTGGATATCGCCTTCCTAATCCTCCGGTCGCCATTGCGGCCGGGGGTTTTTCTGTGCCATCACCCTGAGCGCTGCCATATACTGCGGTCGCCCTCATCCTTCAGCACATCCTTGAGGGTTGATGACCGGGCTTTCCTCCCCCTCTCCCTCAGATTTAGTGATCTGGACCTCGGGCCCCGCTGATGTAACGCGCGGAGAGCGAGCCGTGCTGTCATCTCGGGCAATGTGCTGAAATGTCCAGGACCGCATCTCCCAGACCTCCAGGTTGTGACAATCACGAAGGTAGAGTTCAGTGACAGCGCATCTGCAAATCGCGGATCCGCAACAGCTCCCTTACGACGAAGCACCCCCCGAAGCCACGTGGCTTCAGGGGGTGCTGGTCTTGTCTATCTTGGGGCCTCGCTGCTACCGAACTACAAATTCGGCATGCAGGGCACCGGCCGCCTTCAGGCTCTTGAGGATATCGATCATGTCCCGCGGCGATACGCCCAGGGCGTTTAGCCCGGCGACCACTTCGGACAAGGAGGTTGTTTCCGGAACTTCCGCCAGCTGTATGCCCTCCTCCTCTTCAATGGCGGCACCGGTGCGTGGGACGACAACCGTTTCGCCATCTGCAAATGGATTGGGCTGAACCACGAGGGGTGTTTCCTCGATCCGCAGGGTCAGATTGCCTTGCGCAACCGCGACACGTGAAATACGGACATCGCTGCCCATTACAATGGTGCCGGAGCGTTGATCCACAACCACACGCGCCTTGCGCTGCGGTTCGACCAGGATATTCTCGATCCGACCAACTGCATGGGCCGTTGACCGGCTATTGGTGCGCTGCACGTCAATTTCCACGGTCCCGGAATCCCGCATCAGAGCGACGTTTCGACCAAATTCTGCATTGATCGCCCGCTCGATACGGCCAGCGGTGGTGAAATCTGGCTCCCGCAGGGCAAGGCGCATGGACGTCAGTGACGAGAGATCAAAGTCGATCTCGCGCTCGACCCTGGCCCCAGATGGAATAACACCGGCGGTCGGCACCCCCTGGGTGACAGAGGCACCTTCACCCTCCGCGACCGCGCCACCAGCCAGAATGGTCCCTTGGGCAACGGCATAGATCTGACCATCGGCGGCATTCAGCGGCGTCATGACCAGCGTCCCGCCCAGTAGGCTTTTCGAGTCGCCAATTGCGGACACCGTCACATCGACGGTGCCGCCAACACGGGCAAAAGGCGGCAAAGTCGCGGTGACAAACACCGCCGCAACATTCTTGGGCCGAAACTGCTCACCGGTGACATTGACGCCCAGCCTTTCGAGGATGTTCGACATGATCTCTTCGGTAAACGGTGAGTTGCGCAGACCGTCGCCGGTCCCGTTCAGACCAACCACAAGACCGTAGCCGACCAGATCATTGCCACGAACGCCGTCAAACTCGACCAGGTCCTTCAGCCGGATGGCATTGGCTTGTGCCATCGCAGGCAGCATCAGCACCGTCAGCAGAAGTCGAATGAGCTGCATCATGACAGGAACCTCATCAGAGACAGCTGTGATGTTCGCGCGGTGACAGTAAACAGGCTTTCCAGTTGGAACTGCGCCTCGTCGAGACGGGTTGCGGTCTCATATGGGTCGGCTTGGACGAGTTCATTGAACACCAGGCTCAGGCTGGTCTGCGCCGCGCCATTGCGTGTTGCCGTCTGCTCGATGCGCCCTTCAACAAAACCAAGATCCGATTGCATCTGCGTCAGTTGAACCTGGCTTTCACGCAGCTCTACCCCGGTGCTACGCAACAGTTCGAATTTCACGTCCGAGCTGAGGCTCAGGCCGGGTTCATTTACCAGTGTCGCAATCGCGAGGCTCTGCAATGTCTGTTTGAACGCAGCATCATTGGCCTTCAGAGAGACCGTGACCTCTTCGTTGGGCCCGATTCTCACCGGGTCCATCAAATCCGAAGAGCCCTGGTACATCACTGCATCAAATCCCAGAGGATCGGCAAACCAGTCCTTGACGGCCTGGACGATATCCGGGGCGGTGCTCAGCAGGGATACCTCGGTCACCAGTGCGGACATCAAGGTGTTGAGGTCGGCGAGAGGCTTGGCTTCGGTATCATTGCCGGCGAACAGGCTGCGGCCGGCCGCTTCTCCGTTCAGCGACCGGATGGCTTCCGTCAGGAACACCTCTGCCTGGTTGGACAATTGCTTCGACGTTTCGTCATTCGGCGAGGTGGTGACGGAGAAGATGTCACCGGTCAGCGTGATGACGTTATCGGAGATCAGCTCAATATTGTTCTGCATCGAGGATGCGAACAGCGCGGCCTCGGTATTTGCCACCTGAAAGGACTTGAGCCGGTCAAGGCTTCGTTCGACGTCGGACAGATAGGTGAGATCGCCACCTAGTTTCTGTGTCAGCTGCGAGGTTTTACCCGAACTCAATTCCTGCGTCAGGGTCGAGATGTCGTTCTTCAGACCCACCGACCGATTGCGCAGGAACAGATGTTGAGCCATGTCCCCATATGAGTTCATAATCATTCGTTAAATCCTCAGAAGCGTTTCCATCAGCTCATCAACGACGGAGATCATTCTGGCGTTGGCCTGATAGACTTTTTCAATCACGATAAGGTTTTGCAGTTCAGCATCACTGTCGACGCCCTGCGCCAATTCGCGCTGATACATTTCGGTATAGGTTGCCGCCGCGAAGGCGACATTCTGTTCTGCGGAATTTTCACTCTGTGCAAAACGCGACAGCAGATTCGCGCTCAGCGTGCTGGCATCCAGATTTGCGGTGCCGAGGCCGACGGACGATACCAAGCGCTTGGCGTCGAGCGCATCGGCATATCCGCGCAGAAGCGTTGCATCGCCGGCATTCCCGGGCGCCGCTGCATTGAGACCATCCCGCAACCGCCAGGTTTCAGCCTGTCCCTGCATCGCGATCTTGTCGTTCAGTTCAATACGGTTGGCGATGCCAACAGTATTGGCAGGGTCAAAGAACGCACCTTGATCGGTGAAAATCCCGGGATCGGTGGCGCCCAAAGTCGGATCCAAGGTTGGATCCTGGAAGCGTTCGACGAGATCTTTTGCCATCGCATCGAGATCTTCCTGAGCTTCCACGGTCAGAACGTCGCGCACCTCGAAATGGGCCGCCAGAGTCCCGCCGCGAATTGGCCCGCCGGGGCCGGTTGCAACGTCGATACCGTTGATTTGCAGACCGGAGAGCAACCCGTTGCCGAGGGTCATGTAAGGCAGGGTATCGGCCTTGCCATCGAAACTCAGCTCAGCGGCCTGACCATCCAGAAGCACGGCGCCGCCTTCTGAGAACAGGGCGACCTGCCCACGGTCACGGTTCACAACCTTGACCGGGATAATCTGGTTCACCTCGTCGATCAACAGATCACGCTGATCGAGAAGCGATGCGGAATCGGATCCGGTGGACTGACTGACTGCAATTTTTGCGTTCAGTCTTTGCAGCTTTTCCAGCGATTGATTGACGGTATCAACTTGCACGTCGATGGCCCTGTCGGCGGCTGTGCGCCGATTGCGCAGCCCTTCGGCCGCATCGGAAATCGACCGCACCAATTCTTCAGCCTGGATCGCAAGATCGTTCAAGCGCGGCCCTGAATCCGGACGGGAAATCACCTCGATCAGACCGGAGTCAAAGTCGGTCAGCCGCTGTGTGATGGAATAGGGGTCGTCGGCGCTGCCAACCAGCTCGGTCATACGACCAAAGAAGGCGGATTTCACCTCGGCAACGCCGACCTCTGAATTGGCGGATCGCACGCTGGACTGCAACGCCGGATCGTTGATCCGCTGGACGTTGCCGACCTTCACCCCGCTGAAACCGTCGCCGGCGCTGGTAAGCGCCAGACTCCGGCGCGAATATCCTGGTGTCAGGACATTCGACAGGTTTTCGGAAACAACCGAGGTTGAGCGGCCAGCCGCCGTCAGCCCGGTCATTGCGGAATTGAGAGCACTTGTAATGGACATGGATCATCCAGCCTTTGCGCGAATGTGGATCAAAGGAGAAGGCGCTTATCAGCGCTTGATGTTGGTGGTTTCCTGCAACATCTCATCCACGGTCTGAATGACCTTTGCGTTCGACGAATAGGCGCGCTGGGTCTGGATCATGTTGGTTAGTTCCCCCGCAACATCGGTTGCGGATTCTTCACGCGCATAGCCCAGGATATCGCCTGTCGGACCCTCACCAGCATTCCACAGGAAATAGGAGCCGCTTTCGCTGGATGGCATATAGGTCTGGCGATCCATCGCGATCATACCGTTGGGATTGGGCAGATCGACAAGAGGTACCTGATAGACCACTCGGCTGACGCCGGTGTCATAATTGGCATGCACATATCCGGCTTCGTCGATTTCCACGCCGGTGAAGTTACCGACCGGGGCGCCGTCCTTTGAAATGGAGGCGGGTGCGAAGGTATCCGACAATTGGGTAAGCCCGTTGTCATCCCCCAAGGTGCCGATATTGATCTCCATCGGGCCGCCTGCAACAGACACGATGATCGAGCCGGTTGCCGGGTCATAGGCCCCACCTGTCGTGGCCGTGACAGCATTGAGAGCGCCGCCGGAGGTCCGGTTGTCATCAAAGGTCAGCGTATATTCACCGATCACAGTGGCGCCGATAGCAGTATCGGTAATGATCATCGTCCACTCGTTCGACTCGCCTGTTGCGGGAACGGTGGGAACAAATTCGATCTGCAGACTCTCCGACTTTCCGAGGTTGTCATAATACTCGATCGACAGGTTTTCGCTGGTACCAGCCGACGTGGATTCGGTTGCGGTCGCAGGCAGGTTGACACCCAGAGACATCTCGGTTGTCGGCTCACCAGACAGTTTGTTTACATTGAAACGAACCGGCTCCAGCGCATCGGAGGTATCGCGCGGGTAGGGTGGGATCGTACCATCGGACTGTGCGGGCCAGCCCATCAGGACGAGACCGGATTCAGTGGCCAGCAGGCCATCGGCGTTGGTCCGGAACGATGCAGTGGTGGTCAGCATCATCTGCGGGTTCGCAGCGCCTGTCTCGACCTCGTTCATGGATGTCACCGGCAGCATACCGCGGCCTCGGACCGCGAGGTCAGTCGCATTGCTGGTCGACACCAGCGGGCCCCGCTCATCAATCAGGCGGACGTTGGTTGTCCGCACGCCCCCGGCCGAATAGGTGCCGCCAGACGAGCTCATGACCATCGAGTGGAAATCGGTCTGGACCCGCTTGTAGCCGGCGGTTGAGGAGTTTGCGATGTTGTCGGAAATGGAGGCCAGTCGGCTGGCATTCGCGGTAAGCCCGGCAACACCGGCATTAAGCGAGGAAGAAATCGTCATGGATACGCCTTTCTGCTGCATCGAATCTTTCTTGATGCAACAGCTAGCCGATTGCCCATTAACGGGCGGCTAACAGATAAAATTGTCTGATCTGTTCGCCGCCCGTTTTTGGGGATCCATGGGTTATTTGCGCAGAAGGATGATTTCGACCCGATTGTTTCGCGCTGCCATCGGATTGCTATCCGCCAGTTTGCGATCGGCATGTCCCGTCACCCGGTGCATCCGCTTGGACTTCGTTCCACCTGATTCGAGCATCACCCGGGTTGCGTCAGCCCGTGCATGGGACAGTTCCCAGACCGGATTATTGGCGACAACGACCGCATGTGATCTGATGTGGCCGCCGATTGCGATGTTGTTTTCAACAACGCCGGTGACGCGTGAAACCATCTTCACGATGTCGCGGAAAAGGAGGGTCGGTTCGGCTGTACCATCTTTGAACAGCGGCGAATCCTCGGTGTCGAAGAGTTCGACTACAAGGCCTTCGTCGGTGACGCGGGTAATGATGTGCTGCGCCATCTCGATCGAGACCATGCTTTCGCCGCCACGCCCCTTCAGCTGCTCTTCCAGGGCTCGGAACTGCTCATCGGCAGCCTCGCGGTCCTTGTCCTGTTCGACGCCGGAGTCACCCTTGGCCTGCTGGGCGTCTGCGGGGTTCACATCGGTCGCACCGGTACCGTTCTGGGGCTGGATTTCCTCGGTGAACATGCTGTCCCCGCTGAACGCCCCGTTGCCGCCGCCGGAGACCCGGCTCAGCGGAATGGATGGCGAGAAATAATCCGCCAACCCTTTGCGTTGTTTCTCAGTCGTTGCATTGAGCAGCCACATCAACATGAAGAACGCCATCATAGCCGTCACGAAGTCCGCATAGGCGACCTTCCAGGCTCCACCGTGGTGACCATGGGCACCACCTGACTTTTTCTTCTTGATGATAATGGGCGCCACATTTCCTTGTGCGCTCATAATCCACCACCTATTTTCACCCACTACCGGGATATCAGGCGGTGTCTTAAGTGAGGCTTAACAGATAAATTTGCCGGCAGTTATGGCCGCCAAAGCCCCTGTTTTACCCGTAATTCGGACGGATTCTGTGCCCATTTCGTGAAATGGGCCCCGCCACCAGATGCCATATTGGCGGCGGTGCAGTGCATCAGGCCTCCAGCAGAATCGCGTCGTAAGAGTCGCGGAGCTTGTTTTTCAGCACCTTTCCGGTGCCACCTAGCGGCAGCGCATCGACAAAGATGACACGGTCGGGGATCTGCCAGCTTGCTACCTTGCCCTGATAATATTCGCGCAGATCGTCCTCGGTCACGTCGGGGGAGCGTTTTACAGCGATCACCACCGGACGTTCGTCCCATTTGGGGTGTCTGGCTGCGATTGCCGCTGCCTGAGCGATACCGGGATGGGACATCGCGATATCCTCCAGCTCGACGGTCGAGATCCATTCGCCGCCAGACTTGATGATGTCCTTGGAGCGATCACGAATGATCATATAGCCATCGGCATCAATTGTGGCGACGTCACCGGTATCGAACCATCCATCTGCCGTCAGCGCTGTATCCTCGGCGCGGAAATAGCTGTCGATCACCCAATGACCGCAGATCTGCAAATTGCCCTGCGTCTGTCCGTCATGAGGCAGAACAGTGCCGCTGTCGTCTACGATGCGCAGATCGACACCATACATGGGGCGGCCCTGTCCTTCGCGCAGCTTCGCCTGCTGCTCGGCGTCCAGCTCATTGTGTTTCTGAAGCAGCTGGTTCAGCGTCCCGATTGGGCTTGTTTCCGTCATGCCCCAGGCATGCACCAGATCAACGCCGTATCTGTCACGAAATGTGGGGATCATGACCGTTGGCAGGGCAGAGCCGCCGACAATGGTGCGTTCCAGGCTCTCGGCGGTGCATCCGGTCTCCTCCAGCCCTTTCAGCAAACCCATCCAGATGGTGGGAACACCCAGTGCCACGGTGACCTTTTCCGCATCAATCAGCTTGGCGAGGCTCGCCCCATCCAGATGCGGCCCGGGCAGTACCAGCTTTGCCCCAACCGCCGCGGTCATGTAGGGCGTCCCCCAGGCATTCACGTGGAACATCGGAACAACTGCCAGAACGGTGTCCCGCGCCCGCAGGGCGATACCGTCGGGCTGGTTGCCGCCAAGCGTATGCAGAACGCTGGTGCGATGGGTGTATTCAACCCCCTTGGGATTGCCGGTCGTGCCGGAGGTGTAACACAGGCTCGATGGCAGGTTTTCATCCAGATCAGGCCAGGAATACGGGGTCGTTTCCATGTCCAGAAGCGCATCGTAGAACAGCACGTCTTCGATCTGGGCTGCGATCTCGGCGTCCGGCGGCCCCATCACCACGATATTCTGCACGGTGGTCAGATGCGCGCGCAGCTGTGCCACAGCCCGAACAAAGGTGGTGTCGATGAACAGGACCTGATCCTCTGCGTGGTTTATGATGTAGATCAGCTGCTCTGGTGTCAGTCGCGGGTTGATCGTGTGGCAGACAAACCCACCCCCGGAGACGCCGAAATAGATTTCGAGGTGGCGACGATTGTTCCAGGCGATGGTGCCGCAACGGGCGCCCTGCGCGATGCCCAGCCGCCCCAGGGCGGCCGCCAGCTTGCGAGCGTTGGCGTCGATGTCTCCCCAGGTGACATGCACGGTTTCGCCCGAAGTCTCGACAGATGTGACCGTTGTCCCGCTATGGAACCGCCCTGCATGTTCTATCAGCGAGCCTATGGTCAGCTGTTTGTGCATCATCTTGCCAAGCATCTTCGTCTTCTCCGAATTGAAATGTCAGGCGCGGGCCAGGGCACCGCGTATAATATCTGCCGCTTTCTCCGCGATCATGATGGTTGGCGCATTGGTGTTGCCGCCAATCAGGCGCGGCATGATCGACGCATCAACCACCCGCAGCCCCTCCAAACCATGGACCCGGAGCGCGGGATCCACCACCGCAAGCGGGTCGGTTCCCATTTTGCAGGTGCCAACCGGATGATAAATCGTATCTGCCCGCGCGCGTATATGCTGTTCCAATGCGGCGTCATCGACCTCGCCGTCGATAAACAGCTCCTTGTGAATATAGCCCGCCAGCGGTTCTGCCGCCATGATTTGCCGGGTTTTGCGCACCCCCCTGATAAGCACGGCCAGATCATCGGGATCAGCGAGAAACTGCGGATCAATCCGCGGCGGTGATGTGGGGTCGGCACTGGTCAGGCCGACCGTGCCGCGCGATTTTGGCCTCAGCACGCAGATATGGCAGCTGAACCCATGCCCCATGTGCAGCTTCCGGGCGTGATCATCCACGATGGAAATCACAAAATGCAGCTGCACATCGGCACGCTCTTCGGATGGGTCCGTTTTCAGGAACGCGGCCCCTTCCGCAAAGGGAGTCGCAATCATACCACGCCCGGTTTTCCGCCAGTTCCATATGTGGCGCAACAGTGAGATACTGCCGGGCAGGGAAATGCCGAAATTGTCGCGATCCTTGGATTTATAAGCCAGTGTAAAGTCCAGATGATCCTGCAGATTCTGCCCCACCCCGGGCAGCTCATGGACCATGTCGATCCCGTGCGGGCGGATATCCTCGGGTCGACCAACGCCGGAGAGTTGCAGCAGCTGCGGCGAGTTGAACGCTCCACCGCAGAGCACCACCTCGCGGCGGGCGCGGACACTATGCTCAGTGCCGCGCAGCCGGTAGCTGACGCCAACCGCACGTTTGCCGTCGAATATGATCCGGGATGCCTGCGCCCGCGTGATCACCTTTAGATTCGCGCGGTCCATCACCGGGTGTAGATAGGCCGCCGCCGCCGAGCAGCGCTCCCCATTGCGGTCAGCTCTGTGGAATTGCGTCACCTGATAAAGGCCGATGCCCTCGTTGTCGCCTGTGTTGAAATCCTCGCGGTGTCGGATCTGCAGGGATTGGCCAGCCTTGATAAAGGCATCGGTGATCGGGCGGGGCGATTTCTGGTTGCTGACCTGCAAGGGGCCGGCTGCACCATGCAGATCATCGCCGCCGCGTTCGTTGTTTTCGGCTTTTCGGAAATAGGGCAGCACCGAGTTCCAATCCCAACCGGGACATCCCAATGCGGCCCATTCATCGTAATCGCTGGCATGGCCGCGAATATAAAGCATGGCATTGATCGCACTGGAGCCGCCCAGGCCTTTACCGCGCGGCTGATATCCGCGTCGCCCGTTCAACCCCGGTTGCGGCACGGTTTCATAGGCCCAATTGTTGATTTTGGGGCGTCCCGGTAGCATCGCGACCACAGCGGCAGGAGCGCGAACCAAAAGCCCGTCACCGCGCCCGCCGGCTTCCAGCAGGCAGACCGTGACGGTTGGATCTTCGCTTAGTCGGGCAGCCAGCGTCGATCCCGCAGAGCCTCCGCCGACGATCACATAATCCGCCTCCATCACGCTCTCCCCCATGTCCAGCACGAACAGCTCTCCCCAGCTGCCAGAGGATGAGCGCTGTTTTTACGGGGGCTGTCTACTCTGACGGTACGTCATCGCGCAGGCGCAATAACACGCCAAAGGCGTGATCAAGTATCGAGAAAAATAGGGAATATGGTGCCCAGGAGAGGACTCGAACCTCCACGTCCATACGGACACTAGCACCTGAAGCTAGCGCGTCTACCAATTCCGCCACCTGGGCAGGTGTCGTGAGGGGCGTATAAGCAGAAGCGGCGGGGCCGTCAAACGGAAAATTCACGTGCTTACGGCTGGCGGTTTTTCGGGTCTGGCGCGTGGTGTATGAAACCGGTCGGCAGCCGACAATCGACATATCGCGCCTGGAGTGTGGCTCCCTATGGGGGCCTTGTTTTATTCACTGTCGGGGATATGGTGCCCAGGAGAGGACTCGAACCTCCACGTCCATACGGACACTAGCACCTGAAGCTAGCGCGTCTACCAATTCCGCCACCTGGGCAGGTGTCGTGAGGGGCGTATAAGCAGAAGCGACGGGGCCGTCAAACGGAAAATTCACTGCTGCGATATGTTCTGTTCTGACGATGGTATTCACAGAATACAGCTACCTGTGCAGAGCTTCTGTGTCGTCATGATCTGCGCTCTCCGATCTGATTTGGAAATCACCGATACGATCCGCTGGCGTCGCCAAAGCATCATAGCAAGGGAGATCAAATCGGGCGTTAAGCAACCATATCTTGCAGCGTTGCACCTATTGCCTCGACTTTGGTCGATTTGCGCCTTGTTCCAAAGGGCGCGGGGCGGTAAATCGAAGCAGCAGCTAAGGTAGGAGCCAAAAGATGTCCAAACTGGTCACGATCTATGGCGGGTCCGGTTTTGTCGGCCGTTACATTGCGCGCCGCATGGCCAAGGAAGGTTGGCGTGTGCGGGTGGCCGTGCGTCGGCCGAACGAAGCCATGTATGTCAAACCCTACGGTGTCCCGGGGCAGGTAGAGCCTGTGTTGTGCAATATTCGCGACGATGCGTCTGTTGCGGCGGTGATGCAGGGGGCAGATGCAGTGGTGAACTGCGTTGGCATCCTGAACGAACTGGGCAAGAACACCTTTGATGCGGTTCAGGCCGATGGCGCTGGTCGAATTGCGCGAATCGCTGCTGCACAGGGCGTCGGAGCCATGGTGCATGTCTCGGCCATCGGTGCCGATGAAGGTAGCGACAGCGATTATGCCCAGTCCAAAGCGGCCGGGGAGCGGGCTGTTCTGGAGCATATGCCCGAGGCCGTGATTTTGCGGCCGTCGATCATCTTCGGGGCTGAGGATCAGTTCTTCAACCGTTTTGCCGCGATGGCACGCCTGTCGCCGGTGCTGCCGATTGCCCATGCCGACACAGAATTCCAGCCGGTGTACGTCGACGATGTTGCCAAGGCTGCCGTAGCCGCGGTTGTCGGGAAGGCAAAGCCTGGCGTGTATGAGCTTGGCGGCCCCGAGGTGAAGAGCTTCGGCGCACTGATGCAGCAGATGCTCGATGTGATTGACCGTCGGCGCCTTGTGCTGTCGCTGCCGGGCCCGATTGCGAAGCTGGTCGCGCTTGGCTTTGATATTCTGCAGTTCGTCAGCTTTCAGCTGTTCGAGAACAAGATGCTGACCCGTGACCAGCTGAAGAACCTCGAGAACGACAATGTGGTTGCCGAGGGCGCAAACGGGTTCGAGGCGCTGGGCATCCACCCGGTTTCATTGGCGTCTGTGCTGCCGGACTACCTGTGGAAGTTCCGCCCGGCTGGTCAGTACAGTGAGTTGATGGATTCAGCCCGCAACCTGCGCAACGACCTCTGAATTCGCTTAGAGGTCAAGGTCGGCTAAGATTTGAAAGGCGCGGGTTTGACCCGCGCTTTTTTGGTTCTGATGGCCGGATCCGGTCGATCAGGCCTGATAGGCGATCATCAGGAGAATCGCGCCCAGAACGACGCGATAGATCACATAGGGTGTGAAGCTGACCGAGCGCAGCAGGCGCATCATCAGCGACAGGGCAGCAAGGGCGGCCAGCATTGAGAGCGCCGCAGCGATAGCTGCATCGCGAATGAGTGCCGGATTTGCCTCGACGGCGACTTCGGCACCCAGCAAAACACCAGAGGCCACGATTGTTGGGATCGACATCAGCATCGACAGCCGTGCTGCATCGATCCGGGCGTAGCCCAGCTGGCGGGCGCCCGTAATAGTGATGCCCGAGCGCGAAGTGCCGGGGATTAGCGCCAGCATTTGCCACAGCCCCATGATCAGCGCATCTCGCGGCCCCCAGTCCGCGCTTTCCTTGTCGGTTGGGCCAAACCGATCTGCCACATAGAGTACCAAGCCAAAACCAAGCATCGTCCAGCCGATGACTTTCATCGACCTGAGTGCGTCACTCCATCCGCTGAAATGCAGAAAGGCGCCAAACAGGATTGTAGGGATGGTCGCGATGATCAGCCCCATCGCCAGCCGTGCCCCGGGTGTATCGAGGCGTCCTGTGAAGGCGCGCGGCAGACCGATCAGCCCCACCCGCACCTCTTTCCAGAAGAACAGGACCACGGCGACCAGTGTTCCGACGTGAACGGCGACGTCGATAACCTGCCCCTGATCGTCGAGCCCGGTCAGTCCCGGCAAAAGGATCAGGTGCCCGGATGAAGAGACGGGCAGGAATTCCGTGATGCCCTGAATCAGGGCGATAAGGATCAGCTGAAAAAGCGGCATGATATAGGTCCGATTGGGGTTCCGCAGGGATGGCAAAGAACGGTCTGGGTGTAAATCCGTTGATTTCATTGGCGGGATTGCGTTAATGGTCCGTATCGGACCTAAAATGTCTGTACATTTCTGCTGGAGAAGGTATCAGGACATAACTGCTGACATATTAGGTCAGCAAAGTTGACTTTTAATTCGCTCCGCTCCGATGGATCATTTATCGCAGCCAGCCCAACATGGAGTCCGCCCCGTGGCCAAGCAACCGATGCTCAAATTCGTGCAGATCGACCGCGACATGCCCAGCAAACGGGCCGCAGAAGATCGCCGGGAAGATTTCGACGAAATCTACGCAGAATTCGCGGCCGCCAAGGCCGAGGAACAGGCCAGCCGTTGCAGTCAATGCGGTGTACCTTATTGCCAGTCGCATTGCCCCCTGCACAACAACATTCCCGATTGGCTCCGCCTGACTGCCACGGGCCGCTTGCACGAGGCCTATGAGATCAGCCAGGCGACCAATACCTTCCCCGAAATCTGTGGTCGTATCTGTCCGCAGGATCGCCTCTGCGAAGGCAATTGCGTCATTGAGCAGTCCGGCCACGGTACTGTCACCATCGGTGCCGTCGAGAAATACATTACCGATACCGCCTGGGACAAAGGTTGGGTGCAGCCCATCGCCCCGGCGCAGGAACGTGGCGAATCCGTGGGGATCATCGGGGCGGGTCCGGGCGGCCTCGCCGCAGCCGACATGCTGCGTCGCGCAGGCGTGAAGGTCACCATCTACGACCGCTATGATCGTGCCGGTGGCCTGCTGACCTATGGTATCCCGGGTTTCAAGCTGGAAAAGGACGTCGTGATGCGCCGCAACCAACTGCTTGCGGATGGCGGTGTTGAATTCGTGATGAATTGCAACGTGGGTCAGGACATCTCCTTTGACGATATCCGCGCCAAACATGATGCGGTGATTATCGCCACCGGCGTTTACAAATCCCGTGATCTGGAAATGCCGGGGTCAGGTTCTGGTGGCATCGTAAAGGCGATCGACTTCCTGACCGTGTCCAACAAAGCGTCGAATTTCGGCGACAGCATCGAGGAATTCGACAACGGCACCCTGAACGCCAAAGGTAAGCGTGTCGTTGTCATCGGCGGGGGTGATACGGCTATGGACTGCGTGCGGACCTCGATTCGTCAGGGTGCGACGTCGGTCAAATGTCTCTACCGCCGTGACCGTGCCAATATGCCCGGTTCGCAGCGCGAAACCCAGAACGCCGAGGAAGAAGGCGTGGTCTTTGAATGGCTGTCCGCGCCCAAGGGTTTCACCGATGAGGGCGGCAAGGTCGCTGGCGTGATGGTACAGAAGATGCGTCTCGGCCAGCCTGACGCCTCGGGCCGCCAGGCTCCCGAGGTCATCGAGGGCGCCGATTACATCGAGCCTGCCGAGCTGGTGATCAAGGCGCTTGGCTTTGAGCCGGAAGATCTGCCGACGCTCTGGGATCAGCCGGAACTGCCGGTCACCCGCTGGGGCACCGTAAAGGCTGCATTCCAGACCGGCGCGACCGATCTAGATGGCGTCTATGCCGTTGGTGACATCGTGCGCGGCGCGTCTCTAGTGGTCTGGGCCATCAAGGACGGGCGCGATTGCGCTGAGGCGATCCTCGACCGTTTCAACACCGCCGCCAGCAGCCTGGCCGCCGAGTAAACAGATTTCTACCGGGCAGGTGCCGCCCTTAGGGGGCCGCCCACCGGAACGGGAGCATGACATGACAAAATATGATGCAGAATGGGTTCGCGCCGAAGAGGCAAAGCGTCAATGGATGGCCGAGAACGGTCTTTATGCCGAGGAGGAAGAGCATTCCTCCTGCGGTGTTGGCCTTGTTGTCTCGGTCAACGGCAAGCGCAGCCGCAAGGTGGTTGAGGCCGGCATCAACGCGCTGAAAGCGATCTGGCACCGAGGTGCAGTTGATGCGGACGGCATGACCGGCGATGGCGCCGGTATCCACGTTCAGATCCCGGCACCGTTCTTCTATGATCAGGTGCGCCGCACCGGCCACGAGCCGCGCGAAGATCAACTGATGGCGGTAGGCCAGGTCTTCCTGCCACGCACGGACTTTGGCGCTCAGGAACGCTGCCGGACCATCGTGGAAAGCGAAGTTCTGCGGATGGGCTACTACATCTACGGCTGGCGCCATGTGCCGGTGGATGTCACCTGCCTCGGCGAGAAGGCCAACGCCACCCGCCCTGAGATTGAGCAGATCCTGATCTCCAACTCAAAGGGTGTGGACGAGGAAACATTCGAGCGCGAGCTCTATGTTATTCGCCGCCGCATCGAAAAAGCCGCTGCCGCTGCGCAGGTCGGCCAGCTCTATATCGCGTCGCTGTCCTGCCGCTCGATCATCTACAAGGGCATGATGCTGGCCGAGCAGGTTGCCGTGTTCTACCCCGACCTGATGGACGAACGGTTTGAAAGCGCCTTTGCAATCTATCATCAGCGCTATTCCACCAACACGTTCCCGCAGTGGTGGCTGGCCCAGCCCTTCCGCATGCTCGCCCATAACGGCGAGATCAACACGCTGAAAGGCAACATGAACTGGATGAAGAGCCACGAGATCCGTATGGCCTCTTCGACCTTTGGTGACTATGCCGAGGATATCAAACCCATCGTCGCCAGCGGGTCCTCCGACTCCGCGGCACTGGACTCGGTGTTTGAAGTTCTGGTCCGCGCCGGTCGTTCGGCGCCGATGGCAAAGACCATGCTGGTTCCCGAAAGCTGGTCCAAGCAGGCGGTGGAGCTGCCGCAGGCCTGGCGCGATATGTATTCCTATTGCAACTCCGTGATGGAGCCTTGGGATGGCCCGGCCGCGCTGGCGATGACCGATGGCCGCTGGGTTTGTGCCGGTCTGGACCGCAACGGCCTGCGCCCGATGCGCTACGTGGTCACCGGCGATGGTCTGGTGATCGCAGGCTCCGAGGCGGGCATGGTTCCGATTGACGAGGCCACCGTGGTTGAAAAGGGTGCGCTTGGTCCGGGTCAGATGCTGGCTGTTGATATGAAGAAGGGCAAGCTATTCCACGACACCGCGATCAAGAACAAACTGGCCTCCGCGCTGCCGTTTGGCGATTGGGTGAAGAAGATCAACGATCTGGACAGCACCCTGGCCACCGTTACCGAAAAGCCGTTGTTCAGCGGGGACGCACTGCGCCGCCGCCAGATTGCCGCTGGCTATACCATTGAGGAACTGGAACAGATTCTTGCGCCGATGGCCGAGGACGGCAAGGAAACTCTGGCCTCAATGGGGGATGATACGCCGTCGGCAGTGCTGTCGAAAATGTACCGCCCGCTGAGCCATTTCTTCCGCCAGAACTTCTCTCAGGTGACCAACCCGCCGATCGACAGCCTGCGCGAATACCGTGTGATGTCGTTGAAGACCCGGTTTGGTAACCTCAAGAACGTGCTTGATGAAGACAGCTCCCAGACCGAGATCATCGTGCTGGAAAGCCCCTTTATCGGCAATTCCCAATGGGACGAGCTGGTCAAGAACCTGAACGCGCCGCTGGCTGAAATCGACTGTAGCTTTGCCCCCGGCCAGGGGTCTCTCAATGCGGCGCTGGCCCGTGTCCGCGCCGAAGCGGAGGAGGCTGTCAGCTCCGGAGCCGGTCACATTGTCCTGACCGATCAGCATTCGGGCGAGGGCCGCGTGGCGATGCCGATGATCCTGGCGACCTCCGCCGTGCATTCGCATCTGACCCGCAAGGGCCTGCGGACCTTCTGTTCGCTGAATGTGCGCTCTGCCGAATGTATCGACCCGCATTACTTTGCGGTGCTGATCGGCTGTGGTGCCACCGTTGTAAACGCCTATCTGGCCGAGGATTCGCTGGCTGACCGTATTGAGCGTGGCCTGCTGGATGGCAGTCTGACCGAGAATGTCGCCCGTTACCGTGAAGCCATCGACCAGGGTCTTTTGAAGATCATGGCGAAAATGGGCATCTCGGTGATCTCCTCCTATCGTGGTGGTCTCAACTTCGAGGCGGTGGGCCTCAGCCGTGCGATGTGTGCGGAATATTTCCCCGGCATGGTTTCCC
Source organism: Phaeobacter sp. JH20_37 (assembly GCF_048056015.1). Lineage (NCBI taxonomy): Bacteria > Pseudomonadati > Pseudomonadota > Alphaproteobacteria > Rhodobacterales > Roseobacteraceae > Phaeobacter > Phaeobacter sp. JH20_37. The sequence continues at coordinate 232,342 of NZ_JAYMWW010000015.1, forward strand.
GGATTTCTGGCATCGGTGTCACCGGCATTCAGACCAAGCTGGAAGAAATCCACGCCAAGGCATGGTCGGGCGGTCAGGATGTCCTGCCCATCGGTGGCTTCTACAAGGCGCGCAAATCCGGCGAAATCCACGCCTGGGAAGCCACCTCGATGCATATGATGCAGATGGCCTGCAACCGGGCCTCGTTTGAGCTGTGGAAGCAATATTCGGCAAAGATGCAGTCGAACCCGCCGATTCACCTGCGCGATCTGCTGGACATCAAGCCTCTGGGCAAGACGGTGCCGATTGAAGAGGTCGAGAGCATCACCTCGATCCGCAAGCGCTTTGTCACGCCGGGGATGAGCTTGGGCGCGCTGTCGCCTGAGGCGCATAAGACTCTGAACGTCGCAATGAACCGCATCGGTGCCAAGTCCGACTCCGGCGAGGGCGGCGAAGATCCCGCACATTTCGTGCCGGAGCCGAACGGCGACAACCCGTCGGCAAAGATCAAGCAGGTGGCGTCGGGCCGCTTTGGTGTGACCGCTGAATATCTGAACCAGTGCGAAGAGCTGGAAATCAAGGTGGCCCAGGGCGCCAAGCCCGGCGAGGGCGGCCAGCTGCCGGGGATGAAGGTCACCGACCTGATTGCCCGCCTGCGCCACTCGACCAAAGGTGTGACCCTGATTTCGCCGCCGCCGCACCACGATATCTACTCGATCGAGGATCTGGCGCAGCTGATCTACGACCTGAAGCAGATCAACCCGCGCTGCAAGGTGACGGTGAAACTGGTGGCGTCCTCGGGCGTTGGCACCATCGCGGCCGGCGTGGCCAAGGCAAAGGCAGACATCATCCTGATCTCCGGCCATAACGGTGGCACCGGGGCCTCGCCTGCGACCTCGATCAAATATGCTGGTCTCCCGTGGGAGATGGGCCTGACCGAGGCGCATCAGGTGCTGAGCATGAACAACCTGCGTGACCGGGTGACGCTGCGCACCGATGGCGGTCTGCGCACCGGCCGCGACATCGTCATGGCGGCCATGCTGGGCGCCGAGGAATATGGTATCGGCACCGCTGCGCTGATCGCCATGGGCTGCATCATGGTGCGCCAGTGCCAGTCCAACACCTGCCCGGTGGGCGTGTGTACTCAGGATGAGGCCCTGCGCGGCAAGTTCACCGGCAATGCCGACAAGGTGGTAAACCTCATCACCTTCTATGCGCAGGAAGTACGGGAAATTCTGGCTTCCATTGGCGCGCGGTCGCTGGAGGATGTCATTGGCCGGGCCGATCTTCTGGCGCAGGTGTCGCGTGGCTCTGCCCATCTGGACGACCTCGACCTGAACCCGCTTCTGATCACGGTCGATGGCTCTGCCAATATCGTCTACAACCGCGATAAGGAGCGCAACCCGGTGCCGGATACGCTGGATGCGGAGATCGTACGCGATGCCGCCCGCTTCCTGCAGGACGGTGAGAAGATGCAGCTGTCCTATGCGGTGCAGAACACCCACCGGACCGTGGGCACTCGCACCTCCAGCCATATCGTCCGCAACTTCGGTATGCGCAACACGCTGCAGTCAGACCACCTGACGGTGAAGCTGCAAGGCTCCGCCGGGCAGTCGCTAGGTGCCTTTGCGGCCCCCGGTCTGAAGCTTGAGGTCTCCGGGGATGCCAATGACTATGTGGGCAAGGGTCTCTCCGGCGGAACCATCGTGGTGCGCCCGCCGATGGCATCGCCGCTGAACGCCAGCGAAAACACCATCGTCGGCAATACCGTTCTCTATGGTGCGACGGCTGGCTATCTCTTCGCAGCCGGGCGTGCCGGCGAGCGGTTCGCGGTTCGTAACTCAGGGGCGAGCGTGGTTGTCGAGGGCTGCGGTGCCTGTGGCTGTGAATACATGACCGGCGGGATCGCGGTGATCCTGGGCAAGATCGGCGCCAACTTCGGCGCGGGTATGACCGGTGGTATGGCCTACATCTACGATCCCGAAGGCAAGGCAGAAACCCTGATGAACATGGAGTCACTGGTGACCTGTCCGGTGACCGTGGCCCATTGGGAAGATCAGCTGAAAGGTCTGATCGAGCGCCATCTGGAGGAAACCGGCAGCCGCAAGGCCGCTGAGATCCTGCAGCATTGGGAAAATGAGAAGGGCAATTTCCTGCAAATCTGCCCGAAGGAAATGCTGAACAAACTGCCCCAGCCTTTGGCGATCGAGGCAGCAGCCGTTCCGGCGGAATAGGCCCCGCCACTTCCTCTGCATGTGCCTTGGATGGGCTCCGGTCGCTGCTGCGGTCGGGGCCTTTTCACCTCCGGGCGCCTGCTCTGGGCAATCTCTTGCGGGCCAAGGGATTTCGCGGTTGGAGCAGGCCCGTTCTGTGCCGTATAGAGACCCTATGGCGAAGGCAGGAAAATCAACCGGGGCATCCAAGGCTCCCCCCAAGGGCAAAGCCCGCAGCAAGGCAGCAGCCAAGGGTAAACCCCGCGCAAAGCTGTCACCGCGTCGTCTCCTGCGTCGCTGGCTGGGACGGGCTGCGCTGGTCTTTGTTGCGCTGACCCTGCTGCCGATCCTGCTGTTTTCCGTGATCAACCCGCCGATCACCCATACCATCTGGTCTGAATATCGCCGTCTTGGTGATATTGACCGCGAATGGGTTCCCATCGAACATATCGCTCCGGCCTTGGGGCGTTCGGTTGTCGCCGCCGAAGATGCCCGGTTCTGCCAGCATTGGGGCCTTGATGCGGAGGCCATCCGCGCGGCAATCGCCGAAGGCGGCCAGCGTGGAGGGTCGACCATCTCTCAGCAGGTAGTGAAGAATGTCTTTCTGTGGCAGGGGCGCAGCTGGTTCCGCAAGGCGCTGGAAACACTGATGACGCCGATGGTTGAGGCGGTCTGGAGCAAACGGCGCATTCTGGAAGTCTACCTGAATGTCGCTGAAATGGGCGAAGGTGTGTTTGGCGCCGAGGCGGCCGCGCGGCATTATTTCGGTGTCGGTCCGGATGAGCTGAGCCGCAGGCAGGCTGCCCTTCTGGCCACCGTTTTGCCCAACCCCAAAGAGCGGTCGGCAGCAAAACCCACCGCGTTCATGCGCAAGCGGGCGGCGCAGATCATGGATGGGGCGGCCACCATTCGCGCAGATGGCAGGGCGGCCTGTTTCGAGGATTGAAACTTCTGGCGCTTTTGGGCATTGCTGTCTGATCCCAGCCACCCGCAACAGGAGATCCGCTGTCCCATGGCCCGCCTCTATCATGTGCCCCTCTCCCCCTTCTGCCGCAAAGTGCGCCTGTCCCTGGCCGAAAAGCGGATCGAGGTCGAGCTGGTCGAGGAACGCTACTGGGAGCAGGAGGCCGATTTCCTGCGCCGCAATCCGGCGGCGAAGGTTCCGGTGATCCGCCTGGATGGCAAGCTGATGGCCGAAAGTGCCGCGATCTGCGAATACCTTGAGGAAACCCGCCCGGAACCCTCGTTGATGCCCAGCGATCCCGATGGTCGCTACGAGGTGCGCCGCCTGGTCAGCTGGTTCGATGATAAATTTCACCATGAGGTCACCTCAAAGCTGCTCTATGAGCGGGTGAACAAGAAGGTGACCGGGCAGGGCTACCCCGACAGTGGCAACGTCAAGGCGGGTGCGCGTGCGATCAAATATCACCTCGACTATCTGGCCTGGCTGCTGGACCATCGCCGCTGGCTGGCTGGCGATCAAATGACCCTGGCAGATTTCGCCGCCGCCGCGCATCTGTCGTCGTTGGACTATATCTCCGATGTTGATTGGAACCGGTCCGCCGTGGTGAAGGACTGGTACGCAAAGATCAAGTCACGCCCGGCGTTCCGGTCGATCCTTGCCGATCAGATCCCCGGTTTCAGCCCACCGGCCCATTACGCCGATCTGGATTTCTGATAGACACGGGCAGAAGGGGGCTGTCTGCCCCCTCTTGAGTCCCTTGGACTCAATTCACCCCCGAGGATATTTCTAGCCAGATGATAGCGACACACGGCATCAAGGACAGGTTGGTGAAACAGGCCCTTGCCGAGGGGTTTGTGGCCTGTCGGATCTGTCGTCCCTGGGATGTGCCGCAGGTGCCCGCTCGGCTTCAGGCGTTTCTTGAAGCGGGATATCACGGTCAGATGGGCTGGATGGAGGAACGCAGCCACTGGCGCGGCGATCCAGCCCAGCTCTGGCCTGAGGCGCGCTCTGTGATCATGCTTGCTGAAAGCTACACGCCAGAGGTGGATCCGATGGCCGTTGTGGGGCAGGCAGAGCGCGGCGCGATTTCCGTCTATGCGCGCAACAAGGATTATCATGATCTTGTGAAGAAGCGCTTGAAACGGCTGGCACGCTGGCTGATCGCGGAAGCCGCGCGGGCGGATGAGCCTGCCGAGGTCAAGGTATTTGTCGACACCGCGCCGGTTCCGGAGAAGCCGCTGGGCCAGGCGGCGGGCCTTGGGTGGCAGGGCAAACACACCAATCTGGTCAGCCGGGACTGGGGCAACTGGGCCTTCATAGGCTCTGTTTTCACAACATTGGACCTGCCTGCCGACGCGGCAGAGCGCGACCATTGCGGATCGTGCCGGTCCTGTCTGGCGGCCTGCCCGACAGATGCGTTCCCCGCCCCGTATCAGCTGGATGCGCGGCGTTGCATTTCTTACCTCACCATCGAGCACAAGGGCCCGGTCGATGAGGAGCTGCGCGCCAAGCTGGGCAACCGGATCTACGGCTGTGATGATTGCCTGGCGGCCTGCCCCTGGAACAAATTTGCAGTCGCCGCCAGCGATATGCGCTATGCGGCGCGACCCGAGTTCGAGGCTCCGCAGCTGGCGGAGCTGGCTCGGCTGGACGATGCCGGGTTCCGGGCGTTGTTTTCCGGTTCCCCCATCAAGCGGATCGGGCGAGATCGCTTTGTGCGCAATGTGCTTTATGCCGTCGGTAACTCCGGCCTGCCGGCCCTGCGGCCCGTGGCCGAGGCTCTGGTCGCGGATCCTGACCCGACTGTGGCGGATGCGGCCCGCTGGGCGGTTCAGCGACTGAGGTGACGCAAACAGGATGGATCGTCGCGGCAGCTTCGCTAAACCGATGACCAGGATCAAGATTAAGGCGAACGGAGGACGGGCATGGCGCTTTTGCTTGGGGTGGACACGGGCGGAACCTATACCGACGCGGTATTGATCCGGGATGATCGCGATGTGCTGGCAAAGGCCAAGGCGCTGACGACGCGGCAGGATCTGGCCATCGGAGTTGGGGAAGCCGTCGCTGCCGTACTTGCGCAGGCGCAGGTAGTGCCGTCAGAGATCGCGCTTGCAGCTTTGTCCACGACGCTTGCGACCAATGCGCTGGTCGAAGGGCAGGGGGGGCGCGTTGCGCTGATCTATATCGGGTTCGGCGAGGCGGATCTGGATCGTCACGGCCTGCGCGAGGCGCTGAAGGGCGACCCGGCGCTGGTGCTGGAGGGGGGGCACAGCCATTCCGGTAGCGAGGCGGCGCCCTTGGACCGGGAGGCACTGCGAGCGTTTCTCCAGCGCGAGGCCGTATCGGTCAGCGGTTTTGCCATTGCTGGCCAGTTTGCGACGCGCAATCCAGCGCACGAGCTGGAAGTTGCCCGGATCATCGCAGAAGAAACCGGCGTTCCGGTGACCTGTTCGCACCAGCTGTCGGCGCGGCTCAACGGGCCGAAGCGGGCGTTGACGGCTGTGCTGAACGCGCGGCTCATCGGAATGATCGACCGGTTGATCGGGCGCGCCGAATCCCGCCTGAGCGAGCTCGGCGTGACTGCTCAGATGATGGTTGTGAGGGGTGATGGCGCCTTGATGTCGTCACAGCAGGCCCGCGCCCGTCCAATTGAAACCATCTTGAGCGGACCGGCTGCATCGCTGGTCGGTGCCCGCTGGCTGACCGGCGTCGAGACTGCGCTTGTCAGTGATATCGGCGGCACCACCACCGATGTCGCATTGATCGAGAACGGCAAGCCCAAGATTGATCCGGCCGGCGCCGAGGTTGGCGGCTATCGCACCATGGTTGAGGCCGTGGCCATGCGCACCAGCGGCCTGGGCGGTGACAGTCAGGTGCATCCGATCGCTGCCGGTATGAGTGGCGGTGTGACCCTTGGCCCGCGTCGCGTGCTGCCGATTTCCCTGATCGCCAATATGTCCCCTGAGGTGGTTCATGCAACGCTCGACAGTCAGCTGCGCGCAGTGACTGTCGGCGAATATGACGGGCAGTTTGTTCGCGCGATTCCGGGACAGACACCAGTGGGGTTGAGCGACCGGGAGGCCCGGGTTCTGGACCGGATCGGGACGCAGACACATCCGCTGGGCGCCGTGCTGCACACCCGGATCGAGCAGGGCGCGCTGATGCGGCTGGTGGATCGCGGCCTGGTGCAGATCGCCGGGGTCACCCCGTCCGATGCCAGCCATGTCCTTGGACGGCTTAGCAGCTGGGATGGCGATGCAGCGCAGAAGGCGCTGACGCTTTTTGCCCGCCGCCGCGTGGGGTCGGGGGACCGGCTGGCACCGGATGCTGTGACATTGGCACGGATGATCGTAGATCAGATGACGGAACAGACGTCGCTCACCCTGTTAGAGACTGCTATTGCCGAAGATGCTCCGGCCTTTGGAACCTCGCCGGATCAGCTTGCCCGCCATGTTCTGATGCAGCGCGGGCTATCCCGACATCAGGGGCTGGTCGCTCTCAGCGCTGGCCTCAATGTCGATGTCGTCGGGCTTGGAGCCTCGGCGCCCAGCTACTATCCGGCGGTCGGGACCCGGCTTCATTGCCGTATGATCCTACCGGAACACGCAGGCGTGGCAAATGCCATTGGCGCGGTGGTGGGCCGTATCACCATGCGGCGCAGCGGCACGGTTACCGCACCTGAGGAAGGCCGGTTTCGCGTCCATCTGGAGAATGGCCCGGAGGATTTCACCGGTTCGCAGGAGGCTCTTGAGCGGTTGGAAGCCGAGCTGCGGGCCGAAGCCCGTGCCGCCGCAGAGGCCGCAGGCGCGCAGGATATTTCCATCCAGGTGGACAGGGATATCCGCATCGCCGAAGTCGAGGCGCGGGAGGTTTTTGTCGAGGCCTTTCTGACGGTGGAGGCGAGCGGTCGTCCGCGCATTGCCCACGGCTGACCGGCAGAACATGCGCAAGGCAGCAAAAGGCCCCGCCGATTGGCGGGGCCTTTTATCTAGAATGCCGGATATCGCATGGTCAGCCGATTACTCGGCGGCGGTCTCGTTCCTGCGGGGCAGAACCCAATCCGGGCGCGCAAAGTGGCAGGTGTAGCCGTTTGGCTGCCGTTCCAGGTAATCCTGATGCTCCGGTTCGGCCTCCCAGAAATCGCCAACGGGTTCGACCTCGGTCATCACCTTGCCGGGCCAGAGACCTGACGCATCGACATCCGCAATGGTGTCTTCGGCAATTTCTTTCTGGCGGTCGTCAACATAGTAGATCGCAGAGCGGTAGCTCATGCCCAGATCATTGCCCTGCTGATTGACCGTGGTTGGATCATGGATCTGAAAGAAGAACTCCAGCAGCGTGCGATAGCTGGTCTGGCTCGGGTCAAAAATCACCTCGATCGCCTCGGCATGGGTGCCGTGGTTCTTATAGGTCGCATTGGGCACATCGCCGCCGGAATATCCAACCCGGGTGCTGATGATACCGGGGCGCTTGCGGATCAGGTCCTGCATGCCCCAGAAACACCCACCGGCCAGGACGGCGCGTTCTGTTGTGCTGCTCATCTAATATCCTCCACTTGATCGATATAGTCGCCGTAGCCTTCTGCCTGCATATCGTCCAGATGGACGAACCGAAGGGAGGCCGAATTGATGCAATAGCGCAGACCGCCGCGATCTGCCGGGCCGTCCGGGAACACATGGCCCAGATGGCTGTCTCCATGGGTCGAGCGGACTTCGGTGCGGATCATCCCCAGGCTCCGGTCTTCCAGCTCCTGAACATGGGCGGTTTCGATGGGTTTGGTAAAGCTGGGCCAGCCGCAGCCGGACTCATATTTGTCTGACGAGGCAAACAATGGCTCACCGGAGACGATATCCACATAGATACCCGGCTCCTTGTTGCCCAGCAGCTTGCCGGTGCCGGGGCGTTCGGTGCCGGATTGCTGGGTGACGTAATATTCTTCTTCCGAGAGGGCCGCAATGGCGTCCGGGTCTTTGGAATAACTGCGCATCATGTCCTCCGATCTTGGCTGTTCAGCTGTAAATGGTGTCCTTCGGGGCAAAAGCAAAGCTGTATTTCATCCGCTCGCGTTTGTGTGTGACGAAAGAGGCAGGGCACATGTCATCCTCAGGGGCGCTGCTGCGCCGATTGCCGCGCCAGCTGGACCGCCAGAATGCCAAAGGTGACGATACCGACGCCGATCAGGTCCAGCAGCCCCAACTTTTCGCCCAGCAGCAGACTGGCAACAGCCACACCGAAGACTGGGTTGAGAAAATGGAAGGTGGCGGCCCGCACGGCACCGATCCTGTTCAGCAGCAGAACCCAGATGAAGGTCGCCGTCAGCCCCGGCACCAGGGTGGTGTAGAGAAAGGCCAGCGCCAGCGGCCAGCTGGGGTTCAGCCGGAAGGTTTCCACCATCGGTGCAACTGCGAACAGCACGGCAGAGCCGACCAGCATCTGCAACCCCACCACCATCATGAAGTTGCCACCCGAGGTTGCCCCCCGCAGCGCCAGGGTGGCCAGCGTCAGGGCCAGAACACCGATCCCGCAGAGCGTGACGCCAAAGAGGTCGACACCCGCGCTGATGCGGGTTCCCATGATCAGGGCAACCCCCACCACCCCGGCCAGCAGCCCGGCAACACCCAGCCGGGGCAGCCGCTCACCATAGGCCAGCCAGAGCGCGATGGCGACCAGCATCGGCATGGTCGATGCGATGATTGCGGCCAGCGAGGCTTCGATGGTTTCCATGGCGACGAAGTTGAGGCCCAGATAGAGCGCGTTCTGGCAGATGCCAAAGACGATGGTGGCGCGCAGCTGGCCGCGTGTCAGACGCCAGCTCTGGCCCATGTAGCGGGCAACAGCGACACCGATCAGGCCGGAAATAAGAAAGCGGAAGGCAAGCGAGTATAGCGGCGAAGCATCGGCGACGATGATCCGCGCCGAAGTAAAGGCAGACGACCACATGAAGGCAAAGGCCAGCCCCATCGCCAAAGCGCGCAGATCCATCGACATATCCCCCTGCCGGTCCGGTGCCGCAGCCCGTTCGGGTGTGGTCGCGATATGTTTAGCAAGGCAAGCATTCGCTGGGAACCGAATTCGGCTGGCCGGTCGGGGATCTTGATTTTTCGGGAGCTGCGCTGTTCAGGCACAAAAAAAGGGCCGCCCGAAAGGCGACCCGAAACACGGTCAACCGTGCCTTGACCCTTAGCCGTTCACGCTGTCTTTCAGCGCTTTGGCGATGGTCATCTTGACCACTTTATCGGCCTCTTTGGTGAACTTCTCACCGGTGGCCGGGTTGCGCACTTCGCGCTCGGGGCGCTCGCGGCAGTAGATCTTGCCAACGCCGGGCAGAGTCACGGCACCACCGCCGGAAACTTCGCGGGTGATCAGCGCGCAAACGGCGTCAAGCGCAGCGCCTGCCGCTTTTTTGTCGCTGTCCATCTCTTCAGCCAGTGCGGCAACAAGCTGGGTCTTGGTCATCGGTTTGGACATTCTTAGGTCTCCTTGTCACTGCCCGAGTTATGGGGCCTCATCGCGTAACTCTAGCGTTATGTTGTGGCTGAACACAACGAGTAGTGTTGTCAAAAACCCCATAAAATAGGGGTTTTTGAAGAATTAGCGGGAAAATCACCCTCAGAGAAAGGCTGTTTCGTCAAAGGAACGCAGTTTTCGGCTGTGCAAACGTTCCAATGGCATGCCACGCAACTGCTCCATCGCCTTTATCCCGATCTGCAAATGGCGGGCAACCTGGGTGTGATAAAACTCAGATGCCATCCCCGGTAGCTTCAGTTCGCCATGCAGCGGCTTGTCCGACACACAGAGCAGCGTTCCATAGGGCACCCGGAAACGATAGCCATTGGCGGCGATGGTGGCGCTTTCCATATCCAGCGCGATGGCACGGGATTGCGACAGTCTCTGCACGGGGCCGGATTGATCGCGCAGTTCCCAATTGCGGTTGTCGATGGTGGCAACGGTGCCGGTCCGCATGATCCGCTTCAGGTCGTAGCCTTCAAGCTCCGTCACCTCGGCCACCGCATCCTCAAGCGCGACCTGGATTTCCGCCAATGCCGGAATCGGGGTCCAGATCGGCAGATCGTCGTCCAGAACGTGATCCTCGCGCAGATAGCCGTGCCCCAGCACAAAATCGCCCAGCGTCTGAGTGTTGCGCAGCCCGGCACAGTGACCGACCATCAGCCAGGCGTGCGGGCGCAATACCGCGATATGGTCGGTGGCGGTCTTGGCGTTCGACGGGCCGACGCCGATATTGACCAGCGTGATGCCCGAGCCGTCCTGCCGTTTCAGATGATAGGTCGGCATCTGCGGCAGCTTCGCAATCGGCGGGATCTCCGCGTCCGCGCTGGTGATTTCATGATCGCCGGTGCTGACAAAGCTGCTGTAGCCAGAGGCCGGATCCGCCAGCTGCGCACGGGCGTAGGCTTCGAATTCGGCGACATAGAACTGGTAGTTGGTGAACAGCACGTGATTTTGAAAATGCTGCGGGTCGGTCGCCGTGTAATGCGACAGCCGGGCCAGCGAATAATCAATCCGCTGCGCGGTAAAGAGCGACAGCGGACCAATATTGTCCGGCGACTGATAGGTGCCGTTTACAATGTCGTCATTGGTGGTGGCCAGGTCCGGTACGTCAAAGACATCGCGCAGCGTGAAACCGGCAGCGCCTTCCTGTGGGACCGTCAGGCTGGGATCGGCCGCCACGGCAAAATGCACCGGGATTGGCGTATCTGAGACAGCGATGGTCACCGGCTGTCCGTGGTTGCGGATCAGCAGGCCGATTTGCTGGGTCAGGTAATGCCGGAACAGATCCGGGCGGGTCACCGTGGTTGCATAGGTGCCGGGGGCCGACACATGCCCATAGCTCAGCCGGCTGTCGACCTGTGCAAAAGACGACGTGGTAAAGCGGATCTCAGGGTAGAATGCGCGAATACGCGGGGTGGTCCCGGTGCTGCCGACGGAGGGACCATCGGTCAGGATGCGCGAAAACTCGGCGCATAGAAACTGCGTCGCCTCACGGTACAGCTGCTCCAACCGGGCAACGGCCGCCGCGGCATCTGTAAACTCTTCTGCTGCCGGAAGCTGCGGGATCTTAACTGTTGTCATGATTATGCTCGATCACTGAAAAACGGGGGCACTCTGCCATCGGATGACGGGGTGGCTCTGGAATGGACACGGGGGCCGGCCGACACGCGCCGGGGGTCAGGACGGCCCGGCGCTTGCGATGACCGGTATCTTCTCGAAGCTGCGCACATCCACCAGCCCCAGATCGGAAATTCGCAGTTCGGGGATCACCACCAGCGCCAGCAGGGAATGCTGCATATAGGCGTTGTTGAGCTTGCAGCCGCAGGTCTCCATCGCCTCGACCATCTTCTGCGCCTTGGCGGCAACCTCCGTCGCGGGGCTGTCGGACATCAGCCCGGCGATGGGCAGCTCAACCAGAGCCAGCTCCTGTCCTTCGCGGAAGATGGTGATGCCGCCGCCCACCTCGGCCAGACGATTGGCCGCCAGCGCCATCTGCGCGCGGTCGGTGCCGACCACGATCATATGGTGGCTGTCATGCGCCACGGTGGAGGCCATCGCCATCTTGCCGCTGTAGCCAAAGCCGGAGACAAAGGCGTTGGTGACGCCACCCGTCGCCCGGTGGCGTTCCACCAATGCAATCTGGCAGATGTCGCCCGCCTCGGCCAATGTGGCCTCAACCAGCCCGTCCTGCACCGGCAGCTCTGCCTGTAGCGCTTTGGTCGGGGCCTGGTTCTCAACCACACCGATGACATTGGCGGTGATCACATTTGCGCCCTCAGGCGCGGCGATCTCAAAATCCTGAGCACCCAGCTGATGGCCCAGATGCACCGTGCCACGCGCGGTTTCGGGCCAGTCCAGATGCGGGCAATCCACGGTGATCTCGCCATCCTTGGCTACGATCTCGCCACGGGCAATCACCAGCTCGATCGGCAGGGTCTTCAGATCGGAGGTCAGGATCACATCCGCGCGCCGACCCGGGGTGATAGAGCCGATGTCACGCTCCAGCCCGAAATGCGTCGCGGTGTTGATCGTGGCCATCTGCAAGGCAATCAAAGGGTCACAGCCGCAGTCAATCGCGTGGCGCACCACCCGGTTCATATGGCCGTCATTGACCAGCGTGCCGGAGTGGCAATCGTCGGTGCAGAGAATGAAATTGCGCGGATCCAGCCCCTTTTCGGTGATCGCGGTGATCTGCGCCTCAACGTCATACCAGGCCGAGCCGAGCCGCACCATCGCGCGCATCCCCTGTCGCATCCTGGCAATCGCGTCCGCCTCGCAGGTGCCTTCGTGATCATCCGCCGGACCGCCAGCCACATAGGCTGCGAAATCCGGCCCCAGATCAGGCGAGGCATAATGCCCGCCAACGGTCTTGCCCGCGCGCTGGGTTGCGGCGATCTCTGCCAGCATCTTGGGATCGCCCGCTGCCACACCGGGAAAATTCATCATCTCGCCCAGCCCGATGATGCCCGGCCAGCTCATCGCCTCGGCCACATCCTCGGGTGAAATCTCATATCCGGTGGTTTCCAGCCCAGGCGCCGAGGGCGCGCAGCTCGGCATCTGGGTAAAGATATTGACCGGCTGCATCAGCGCCTCGTCATGCATCAGGCGCACGCCCTCCAGACCCAGCACATTGGCGATCTCATGCGGGTCGGTGAACATCGAGGTGGTGCCATGTGGGATCACGGCCCGGGCGAATTCTGCGGGGGTCAGCATCCCGCTTTCGATATGCATATGCGCATCACAGAGGCCGGGGATCATATAGCGGCCGTTGGCCTCGATCACCTCGGTGTCGGGGCCGGTGCGATAGCTGGCATCGGGGCCGACATAGGCGATGCGCCCGGCCACGATGGCGATGTCATGATCGGGCAGTTGTTCGCGGGTGTGAACATTGACCCAGACCCCCTGGCGGATCACCGTGTCCGCAGGGCGGCGACCTGCCGCAACTTCAATCAATTGGGGGGCTACATCGGGCCAGCTTGGGAATGCGATATCTGTCATGGCCCAATTGTTCTGATAACCCGCGCAAGCGCAAGACCCCTTGCGCGCTAGCGCAAACAATAGCTGCTTTTTGCAAATCAAGAAAACCACCAGCCTGCGTTGCGGCTGCTATCTCCGGGTGCGGCGCAGGTCTCTTGGCGTTGTGGCAAAGACGCTGCGAAAGGCGCGGGTCAACGCGCTGGGGTTCTCATAGCCGCAGCGCAGGGCGATCTCCGAGATGCTGAAATCCGTCTCTAACACAAGCCGTCTTGCCTGTTTTAATCGCACATGCCGATATAGCGTCTGCGGCGTTGTGCCCAATTCGCCCTGCGTGCGACGTGCCAGATCCCGCAGGCTCCGCCCAACCCGTCGCGCGACTTCGCCCAGCGGGAGCGGGGTTTCCAGATTGGCCTCCATCACCGCAATTGCACGCCCGACAGAGGCGCTGCGCACGGGTCTGGATGTCCCGGTCTCCCCTGGCTCGCCGCTCAGGAATAGGGCGGCAACATCCAGTCGCAGGGCCTGCCCGTGCTGTCGCGCGATCATGTCGAGGATCCCGTCAAAGGCCGCCATCGCGCCTGAGCATGTCAGCCGGTCCCGGTCCCACAGAAACCGGTGCATCTCGGCCTGAACGGTCGGAAACGCCTCGGCAAAGGCGTTGATCTCCGCGCTGTGGATGGTGGCGCGGTAGCCATCCAGAAGCCCGGCCTCAGCCAGCAGCCAGGCACCGGTATCGAATCCCGCCAATACGCCATAGCGCCGCTGCGCCGCCCGCAACCCGCGCGATGTAGCTTCGGTTGCATGGCGCAGATAGCGGTAGCTCGGCATGGCGATCAGCATATCGCCCTCAGCTTTGCTCAGCGGCGCCTGCGCGCTGACCTCCATCGCCGCCGATGACATCGCGGTATTGCCATCAAGCGTCACGAACCGCCAGGAGTACAGCGGTCGGCCTGCAAACGTATTGGCGGCCCGCAGCGGCTCCACCGTATTGGCAAGGCAATGGCCAGAGAACTGATCGAACAGCAATAGGTCGATCTGCTGCGTTGCAGCGTGTGGTTTCTTCCAGTTTGGCACGAAAATGTCCGATGCTGCACGATACTGACCGTATCCAGCCCTAGGCTCAGGTCAACGTCAACAGGGATCCCATCACGGGGGAGCAAGACATGCAATTTGGTCTGTCTGAAGAGCAGGCGATGATCGTGGAAACCACGCGCGCCTTTGTCACCAGGGAGCTCTATCCTCACGAGCTGGAGGTCGAACGCAGTGGCCATCTGCCGATGGAACGGGTCCGCGACATCCAGGCCAAGGCGATAGAGGCCGGGCTATACGCCGCCAACATGCCCGAAGAGGTGGGGGGTGCTGGCCTCGATACACTGACCTGGCTGCTCTATGAAAAGGAGCTGGGCCGCGCCAATTACGCCCTGCACTGGACCTGCGTCGCACGCCCCTCGAATATCCTTCTGGCAGGCACGCCGGAGCAGAAAGAGAGATACCTCTACCCCTGCATTCGCGGTGAAAAATGGGACTGTCTTGCGATGACCGAACCGGGGGCTGGCTCTGACCTGCGCGGTATGACCGCGACAGCGCGCCCGGACGGCGATGACTTCGTTCTGAACGGGACCAAGCATTTCATCAGCCACGCGGATATCGCGGATTTTGCCATCGTTTTCATGGCCACGGGAGAAGACGACACAGCGCGCGGCCCGAAAAAGCGGATCACCGCCTTTTTCGTCGACAAGGGCACGCCGGGGTTCACTGTCCGTGACGGCTATCGCAACGTAAGCCACCGCGGCTATACCAATGCGGTGCTGGAGTTTGACGACTGTCGCCTGCCAAAAACCGCAGTGCTGGGCGAGGTCGACAAGGGTTTTGATCTTGCCAACACCTGGCTTGGCGCCACCCGTCTTCAGGTGGCTGCGACCTGTCTGGGCCGGGCCGAGCGCGCCTTTGATCACGCGGTGTCCTACGCCGCAGAGCGTCGCCAGTTCGGCCAGCAGATTGGCAAGTTTCAGGGCATTTCCTTCAAACTTGCGGATATGGCAACAGAGCTGAAGGCCGCCAACCTGCTGACCTGGGAAGCCGCTTGGAAATTCGACCAGGGCAGCGTGACCGAGGCCGACATGTCGATGGCTAAGCTGAAAGCAACAGAAATGCTGGCGGTGGTCGCGGATGAGGCGATCCAGATCCATGGCGGTATGGGGCTGATGGATGAACTGCCGCTGGAGCGCATCTGGCGGGATGCTCGGGTGGAGCGCATCTGGGAAGGCACCAGCGAAATCCAGCGTCACATTATCAGCCGGGAGCTGTTGCGTCCGCATGGTGGTTGAAAGCATGGCGGCGAACGGTCTCAGGCTCTACCCGGACGCGTCGGGCGGGCGGGTCAGATTTCGCCTTCGGCGAGGATATTTAAGGCCAGAAGATGCAGAAAGGATCAAGCCCCCGGAAGGGCGCTGCCGCAACCGGGGGCCATCTCCTGGCGCGGTCATCGGCGTCCCCGCCTGTACCGCCTGTCGAGGCTCGTCGAGTCTGGTTAATGAAACCCTACCCATCTTCTGGCTCCAAATATCCTCGCCGAAGGCATCGGGGCCTCTGTTCAGGCGGGAGCCGTGGCAATGATACATGACTTCAGCACTTTGTTTCGGCCCTCTTCCATCGCGGTGATCGGTGGCGGTGCCTGGTGCCGTCAGGTGATCGAACAATTGCAGAAGATCGGGTTTTCCGGTCAGATCTGGCCGGTGCATCCGAAGGCTGCGGAGGTCTGCGGCTTGACGGCGTTTGCATCGGTGGATGATCTGCCCGCCGCGCCCGATGCCAGCTTTATCGGCGTCAACAGACACGCCACCGTCGAAGCGGTGGCGGCGCTCTCTCGCCGGGGGGCTGGGGGGGCGGTCTGTTTTGCCTCCGGTTTTCGCGAGGCCCAGAGGGAGGCCGGTGATGGGGCCGACCTGCAGAACCATCTTTTGCAAGCGGCGGGAGAGATGCCCATCCTCGGCCCTAACTGCTATGGGTTCATCAACTATCTGGATCAGGTATTGCTATGGCCGGATCAGCACGGTGGCGTGCCGGTGGAGCGCGGCGTGGCAATCCTCACCCAGAGCTCCAATATCGCGATCAATCTGACCATGCAGGCGCGTGGGCTGCCGATTGCTTATGTGGTTACCGTTGGCAATCAGGCGCAATGCGATATCGCACAGATCGCGCGCGGCCTGCTGGAGGATCCGCGCGTAACCGCCATTGGCCTGCATATCGAAGGTGTCCGCGACTTGCGTGCCTTTGAATTGCTGGCGCATCAGACGGCCGCCTGTGGAAAACCGATCGTGGCGCTGAAGGTCGGACGCTCGGATCAGGCGCAGGCGGCGACGCTGTCCCATACGGCGTCGCTTGCCGGTCAGGAGGCCGGTGCCGATGCGCTGTTGCGGCGCTGTGGTGTGGCACGGGTGGATGATTTGCCGGTATTTCTGGAAACGCTGAAGGTTCTGCATGTGCTTGGCCCGCGTGCCGGATGCCGGGTTGCGACGATCAGCTGCTCCGGGGGGGAAGCGAGCCTTGCTGCCGATCTCGGGCAGGCGCAGTCTGTGGTCTTTCCGCCGTTGTCCGACGGCCAGCATCAGGCGCTGCGCGCAGCCCTAGGCCCGATGGTCGCGCTGGCCAATCCTCTGGACTACCATACCTATATCTGGCGCGATGTGCCTGCGATGACACGTGCGTTCAGCGCCATGGTGCATCCTGATCTGGATATGGTGATGCTCATCGTGGATTTCCCACGAGCAGACCGGTGTTCGGCCGAAGACTGGGCCTGCACGGTTGAGGCCGCAATAGCAACGCGGGCGCAAACCGGTGCGCCAATGGCCATGGTCGCCAGTTTGCCGGAACTGATGCCCGAAGAGACCGCGCAGCGGCTTCTGGCGGCGGGCGTGGTGCCACTCTGCGGCCTGCGAGAGGCCATGGGCGCGGCGGCGGCGGCCAGTCGTATCGCGGTGCCATCTGATTTGCCCCTGGCCCTTCCAGGTCCGGACTCAGGGGATGGCGACGCCAGTTTGATCCCCGAAGGCCTCGCGAAACAGCGTCTTGCGGCGGCCGGTCTGCGGGTTCCCCGAAGCCACAGGCTAAGCCGTGATGCGCTGGCAGAGAGCCTGCATGACATCGTGTCTGGGGTGGGGTTTCCGCTGGTGCTGAAGGGAGAAGGTTTCGCGCATAAGAGCGAGGCCGGGGCAGTGCGGTTGAACCTCCACTCGCCTGAGGCGGTCATGGAGGCGGCGCAGGAGATTGGCGCGGAACAATTGCTGCTGGAGGAGATGATCACCGGGACCGTGGCCGAGCTGCTGGTGGGCGTCATCAGGGATCCCGCCCATGGGTTCGTGCTGACGCTGGGTGCCGGTGGGGTGCTGAGCGAAGTGTTGCAGGACAGCCTGTCGCTGTTGCTGCCGGTGCATGAGGACATGCTGGAAGAGGCGCTGGATCAGCTGCGCATTGCCCCGCTGCTTAACGGGTATCGCGGCGGCCCTGCGGCGGATCGTGCCGCAATTCTGCGCGCGATCCGCGCGGTTGAAGGCTATGTGCTTGCCCATCTGGACAGGCTGGAAGAACTTGAAATCAATCCGCTGATCTGTACGACCAGCGATGCCATAGCAGCGGATGCACTGCTGCGAGAGAGGGAAACCACCGATGACTGACACCCCCATTCGGACCCGCCGCGATGGCGCCATTCTTGAGATCACGCTGGACCGTCCAAAGGCCAACGCCATTGATCTGAAAACCAGCGTGGCCATGGGCGAGGTGTTTCGGGATTTTCGCGATGACCCCGACCTGCGCGTGGCAATTGTGACCGGGGGAGGCGAGAAATTCTTCTGCCCCGGCTGGGATCTGAAGGCCGCCGCCGACGGAGATGCGGTGGATGGCGACTATGGTGTCGGCGGCTTTGGAGGCCTGCAGGAGCTGCGCGATATGAACAAGCCGGTGATTGCGGCGGTCAATGGCATCGCCTGTGGCGGTGGTCTGGAATTGGCGCTGTCGGCGGATATGATTCTGGCCGCAGATCACGCGACATTTGCCCTGCCAGAGATCCGGTCGGGCACGGTGGCCGATGCCGCATCAATCAAATTGCCTAAGCGCATTCCCTATCACATTGCCATGGAACTCCTGCTGACCGGACGCTGGTTTGACGCCGAGGAGGCGCACCGCTGGGGGCTGGTGAACGAAATCCTGACTTCAGATCAGCTGATGGATCGGGCCTGGGAGCTGGCGCGGCTGCTCGCCTCCGGCCCGCCATTGGTCTATGCCGCGATCAAGGAGATTGTCCGCGACGCCGAGGATGCGAAGTTTCAGGATGCGATGAACCGGATCACCAAACGCCAGCTGCGCAGCGTTGATATTCTCTATGACAGCGAGGACCAGATGGAGGGCGCGCGCGCCTTTTCTGAGAAACGCGATCCGGTGTGGAAGGGCAGATAAGGCGCCGATGCGGCAGATGACCCCGCTGTTGTCCTGCGATTAACCTTAGCGCAGCCTAGACCCGGTGGGCGCTATTAAGTGTGGCCCCCGGCCCACAGCGAACGTCAGCATAGCTGTGTCGCATCGGAGCCTGCATAGCCTCAGCGCTGCGCTTTGAGAGAGATGCGCTGCACAATGCAGGCTGCTCCTAGACCTTGGTAAACACCGCAATCAGCGCCTTGTCCGTGCTGTGGGCGCCGGTGGCTTTGGGACCGTAAATGGCCACCTCCGGCAGGGTCAGCCCACGGATCCAGCCGCCCTTCTCAAGACGTTCGAGAGCCGCAGCAAAGCCGCAGCGGGCGGAAAATCGGGCATTGATGGCAAGCGCAAACACCGACCTCGGTCGAGCAAGGCGCAGGATACCCGGCAGAACCTCTGGTCCGACATGGCCGTGGGTGAAGGTTCCAGAGGAGACGACACCGGCATATGTGCCGCGTGGCACCGGGACGCCGGTGGTCAGATCCGCTTCGATGATATCGCGGTAGACATCCTTGCGCAGTGCCTGTGCCAGCATTTCAGGGCTGATATCGGTCGCATCTATCGGAGCAATGCCCTGCCGCTCCAGCGCGACGCCGCAGAGCCCGGTTCCTGCGCCGACATCCAGAACAGGGCCGCGCCCGTCGGCCGCAGCGAACAGGCGGGCCACCTGATCCGGCAGGATGTAATCCGATCCTGCGGCAAAGCTGCTGTCGTAGCTCTCGGCCCAATCGGCATAGAGCTGCCGGGAGTGCTGCGGCGTCTCCAGCCCGTAGGCGGCGGCCAGCGTGATCTGTTTTTGCGCCATGGCCACAGGAAATGCGGTTTTGACGCTTGAATCAAGTCTTGCACCCGCACAGGCTCGCGCGCATCTATGGCACATGACAAAAACGCTTCTCTGTCTTGGCCTTGGCTATTCCGCCCGCGCATTGGTCCCGCAGCTGCTTCGGGCCGGTTGGCGGGTCATAGGCACCACCCGATCCGCCGAGGATGCGGAACCTCTTGCAGGCGTTGAACTGATCACCTGGCCCGGTGCCCCCCTCTCGCTGGATGGGGTGACGCATATCCTGTCGTCCATCGGGCCGACCACTGACGGCGATCCTGTGCTGAACGAACTGGCCGGTGCTCTGGCAGAGGCGGCGCAGGGCGATACCCTGGAATGGGTGGGGTATCTCTCCACCACTGCTGTCTATGGCGACCATGATGGCGCCTGGGTGGATGAGGACACAGCCGTCACCCCTTCCAGCCAGCGTGGCCGCTGGCGTGCCGCGGCTGAGACAGGCTGGCAGGCCATCCCCGATCTGCCGCTTCATATCTTTCGCCTCGCTGGGATCTACGGCCCCGGACGCGGCCCCTTTGCCAAGCTGATGGCCGGAAAGGCACGCCGTATCGTGAAACCCGGTCAGGTGTTCTCGCGCATCCATGTGGACGATATCGCACAGGTTATCGCCGCTTCCATCGCACAGCCTGATCCCGGTGCGATCTACAACCTCTGTGATGATGATCCGGCCCCGCCACAGGATGTGCTGGGCTTTGCCGCCGAGTTGCTGGGCCTGCCGATCCCTGCCGAAGTCCCCTTCGATGAGGCCGGTATGACCCCGATGGCGCGCAGTTTCTATGGCGAGAACAAGCGCGTCAGAAACCAGCGTATCAAGGATGATCTGGGGGTGGAGCTGCTTTACCCCACCTATCGAGAGGGCCTGCGCGCGGTCCGCGCCGCCGAGGACCTCGAGACCTTCGTCCCGCCGCAGGAAACGACGGGGGTTTAGGCCCGCTTCTCGCCGATCGTTGCCACACCCAGAACCTCCAGCACCTTGGCCTCGATCTGCGGTGCGTTCATCGCCGCCACCTCATACATATCCGCGGGGCTGGCCTGGTCGATGAAGGTGTCGGGCAACACCATGGAACGGAACTTCAGCCCGCTGTCAAAGACGCCTTCCTCGGCCAGAAGCTGCGCCACATGGGAGCCGAAACCGCCCACTGCGCCTTCTTCGATGGTGATCAGCGCCTCGTGATCAGCGGCCAGCTGCAGGATCATGTCGCGGTCCAGCGGCTTGGCAAAACGTGCATCCGCAATTGTCGGGGTGATGCCTCTGGCGGCAAGCGCCTCGGCGGCCTTTTTCACCTCACCCAGCCGGGTGCCAAAGGACAGGATCGCCACGCGTTTGCCCGCTTGGATCATCCGGCCCTTGCCGATCTCCAGCACCTCCGGCACCTCGGGCATATCAACACCTTCGCCCTCACCGCGGGGGTAGCGGAAGGCAATCGGGCCGTCATCATAGGCGGCAGCGGTGGCTGTCATATGGGCCAGCTCGGCCTCATCAGCGGCGGCCATCACCACCATGCCCGGCAGGTTGGCCATATAGGCAATGTCGAAACTGCCCGCATGGGTCGCCCCGTCCGCACCGACCAGACCGGCGCGGTCGATGGCAAAGCGTACGGGCAGGCGCTGGATCGCCACGTCATGCACCACCTGATCATAACCGCGCTGCAAAAACGTGGAATACATCGCGCAGAAGGGCTTCATCCCGCCGGCGGCCAGCGCGGCGGCAAAGGTCACGCCGTGCTGCTCGGCTATGCCGACGTCAAAGCAGCGCGAAGGGTAGCGTTCGGCCATCAGGCTCAATCCGGTGCCATCGGGCATCGCCGCCGTGACGGCGCAGATCTTGTCATCCTCAGCCGCCAGCCGCACCAGCTCCTTGCCAAAGACCGAGGTATAGGAGGGCGCGTTGGAGGGCGCTTTCTTCTGTTCGCCGGTCACCATGTCGAATTTTGCGGTGGCGTGGCCCTTGTCGCGGGCGCGTTCCGCCGGGGCATAACCTTTGCCCTTCTTCGTCAGCACATGGATCAGGATCGGACCGGTGGCGCGCGCCTTCACGGTGCGCAGGACCGGCAACAGCTGGTCCATATCGTGACCATCAATCGGCCCAAGGTAAGAAAAGCCCAGGCTTTCAAACAAGGTGCCGCCCACCGCCATGCCCTTCAGCATATCCTTGGCGCGCTTGGCGCCCTCGCGGAAGGGTTCGGGCAGCAGGGATGCGGCCCCCTTTGCCACCGCTTTCAGTTCCTGAAAGGGTTCTTCGGCATATAGGCGCGACAGATAGGACGACAGCGCGCCAACCGGCGGCGCAATCGACATTTCATTGTCGTTCAGAATGACAATCAGCCGCTTGCCCAGATGGCCTGCGTTGTTCATCGCCTCAAACGCCATGCCGGCCGACATCGACCCATCGCCGATGACGGCAATTGCATCGCCGCTGCCTTCGGGAATGACACCGCCCAGATCCCGTGCCACGGCAAAACCAAGCGCGGCGCTGATCGAGGTGGAGCTATGGGCCGCGCCAAAGGGATCAAAGGGCGATTCCGAACGTTTGGTGAAACCGCTCAGCCCGTCCTTCATCCGCAATGTGCGAATGCGGTCGCGGCGACCAGTCAGGATTTTATGCGGATAGCACTGGTGCGAGACGTCCCAGATGATCTTGTCGCGGGGCGTGTCAAACACCGCATGAAGCGCGGTGGTCAGCTCGACAACACCCAGACCTGCGCCCAGATGGCCACCGGTGACGGAAACGGCGGAAATGGTTTCCTGTCGCAGTTCCTGTGCGACCTGCGTCAGCTGTGCATCGCTCAAGGATTTCAGATCCGCCGGGCGGGTGATCTGATCCAGAAGAGGGGTCTGGGGCCGGTCTGACATGGCAGCTCCTTGAGCGTTTGGCGGGCGTTTGGCTCTGACGAGGCGCGGTCTCTTGCGGCTCAGCTATCGCGCGAGATAACGAAGCGCGCGGTTTCCTTCAAGGTTTCGGCGGCATGACCATAGGGGGTCAGCGCCTCACAGGCCTGTTCCATCAGGGTTCTGGCGCGATCCTTCGCCGCGTCCAGCCCCAGAAGAGACACAAACGTGGCCTTGCCCGCTTCCGCATCCTTGCGCACGGCCTTGCCCACCTTGGCAGCATCGCCTTCCACATCCAAAATGTCATCGGCAATCTGAAAAGCAAGGCCAAGCGCATCGGCATAGCGTCGCAGCGGGCTGTCATCCGCCCCGGCCATGACCGCGCCAGCGGTCGCGGACCAGGCAATCAGGCAGCCGGTCTTGCGGTTCTGCAACTGGGTGATCTGATCCAGATCCAGCGGCCGCGCAGCGGTTTCAGCAGCGATATCCAGCATCTGACCGGAGACCATACCATCCTTGCCGGAGGATTGCGCCAGCCCGCGGATCAGGGTCAGCGCATGGGGTCCGATCTTGGGATCGGCAAGCAGCTCAAACGCAAATGTCTGTAAACTGTCCCCGGCCAGAACCGCCATCGCCTCATCCCATTTCCTGTGAACGGTGGGCTGGCCCCGGCGCAGATCATCGTCATCCATGCAGGGCAGATCGTCATGCACCAGCGAATAGGCGTGAATACATTCGATCGCCAGCGCCGCTTCAAGCGCGGCCTGTTCGGCAACCCCATGCAGGCGCGCGCTTTCCAGAACCAGAAACCCGCGCAGCATCTTGCCGCCGGTGATGGCATAGCGCATGGCCGCATGCAGCGGATCATTGCCGCCCAGCCGGGCCTCCATATGGGCGGTGATCCGGGTCTGGGCTTCTTTCAGCGCCTGAGCAAAGGGCCGGCTCTGCGTGTCTGCGGCGGCGCTCATGACTCAGCCGGCATCCAGCGGCTGGGTCCCGGTCGGCGTGCCTGCGGCATCTAGCGTGATTGCCGCCACCTTTTCCTCGGCCCGCTTCAGCTCGTCCTCGCAGCGCTTCTTCAGCGCGGCACCGCGCTCATAAAGCGCAATGGACGCATCCAGCGCCACATCGCCGCGCTCCAGCTGATCCACCACGGTTTCAAGCGCGCGCATCGCCTGCTCAAAACTCAGCTCGTCAACGGGTGTTTCTGGACTGGTGGTGTCGGTCATCTGCCTGCCTCTATCAATTCTTCCACATGGGCTTTGGCCGCTGCGGCCAGCGCGTTCAGATCATATCCACCTTCCAAAGTCGAGACGATACGCCCCACGCAGATCTCCGCCGCCAGCGTGCAGAGTTCGCGGCTGAGCCAGCGGAAATCCTCGGTGCTCCAATTGAGTTCGGCCAGCGGATCATCCTGATGCGCGTCAAAGCCGGCGGAGATGACGATCAGCTCCGGCTTGAAGGTCCGCAGCCGCGGAAACACCTGATCGACATAGGCCGACCTCATGTGCACGCCCCCTGATCCGGGTGGCAGCGGCAGGTTCAGGATCTGGCCGTGCGCGCCGTCTTCCTCGGGGCGACCGGATCCCGGCCAGAGCGGCATCTGCTGGCTTGAGATGAACAGCGCCCGCGGCTCGTCCCACAACAAATCCTGCGTGCCATTGCCGTGATGCACGTCGAAATCCACCACCGCCACACGCGCCAGCCCATGGTGATCCAGCGCATGTTTGGCCGCCAGTGCGGCATTGCCAAAGAAGCAGAACCCCATCGCGGTCTCTGTCTCGGCATGGTGGCCGGGCGGGCGCACCGCGGCAAAGGCGTTCTGAACCTCGCCCGTCAGGACCATATCGACCGCGCGTACAGCTGCCCCCGCCGCGCGAAACGCCGCATCCAGCGATCCGGGCGACAGGAATGTATCGCCATCAATGCGACCAAACCCCTCCTGCGGCAGGCTGCGGCGCAGCTCCTCCAGATAGCTCTTTGGGTGAATGCGCAGGATATCGTCTTCCGCCGCCATTGGCGCGGTGACCCTGTGCAGGTCCAGCCCCGCCAGCGCATGCAGCACATGCTCCAGCCTCGCCACCCTCTCGGGATGGCCCTCGGGCGTCACATGCAGCAGGCAATCTGCGTGGGTTAACAAAGCGGTCGCCATGGCGCGTCCTTTTCTTCTGGCCGGAAATATCCCCGCCGGAGGCATGAAATCGCCGCGCAGCGGCTCCGGAACTCTGGGCCTAATCCGGTGCCAGCATATATCCTGCGCCGCGCACCGTCTGCAGATATTGCGGCTGCTTCGGGTTGGGCTCGATCTTGCGCCGCAGCCGGGTGATCTGCACATCCACGGCGCGTTCCTGCGCCTGACCACGGTCGCGGCCCAGATCCTCGACCAGTTTGGTGCGGCTCACCGGCTCGCCCGGACAGGCGGAGAAGATCTTCATCAGCTGGTTTTCGGTGCCGGTCAGTCGGATCAACTCCTCACCCTGCCACATCTCGCCGCGCTCAATATCATAGCGGATCGGTCCCAGATGCAGCACTTTGGGCGCGGCATCCTGGGCCGTGGGCTCAGGCATCCGCCGCAGGATTGCATTGATCCGCAACAACAGTTCTTTTGGCTCGAACGGTTTGGACAGATAGTCATCCGCGCCAGCTTCCAGCCCCTCGATCCGGTCATCCGTTTCGCCCTTGGCGGTCAGCAGCAGGATCGGGGTGCTCAGGGTTTCGCGCAGCGACCGGGTGAGCGAGACCCCATCCTCACCCGGCATCATCACATCCAAGACGATCAGGTCGAAATCCAGCCCCGACAATACCCGCCGCGCATGAGCGGCATCGCGGGCGGCGGTGACCAGAAACCCGGCGCGCATCAGGAACTTCTTCAGCAGGCCGCGAATGCGCTCATCATCATCGACAATCAGCAGATGGGAATCGAACCGGGTCATGTGCCACTCTCCCGCAGCTTGGCATAGGCGCGCCGCATGTCGGCGTCCATCATCGCTTCCAGCACGCGCTTGAAGCCCTGCACCGCTTCCGGGCCGGCATCCTTGTAGGCGGTGCGCATCCGGGCGCGCTGCGCATCCGAAAGCTTGGCCTCCAGCGCACGCCCCTTGTCGGTCAGAAACAGATGCCGCTCGCGCTTGTCGGTGACCCCGACCCGGCTTTCCACCAGACCATCACCGATCAGGGCCCGCAGCACCCGGTTCAGCGACTGTTTGGTCACCCCCAGAATGCTCAGCAGATTATTGACCGTCGTGCCCGGTGCTCGATTGATAAAATGGATCGCCCGGTGATGTGCCCGACCATAGGCCATCTCAGCCAGAATACGATCCGGGTCTGCGGTAAATCCGCGATAGGCAAAGAACATCGCCTCAATGCCCTGCCGCAACTGCTCATCCGTCAGAAACAGCAGGCTTTCGCCGCCAAATCCCTGCCCCGGTCGCCCTTCTGCCATGGGTCTCTCCCCTGTTGTGTTGAGGCCATTTTAAGTCAGCGTTGTTGACATTCCAAGTCTGAAGATGTATCGAATCGCAGGTTTAGCGCAACATTATGTCCGAACCGGTCATATAATGCGCAACTTCTGGAAATTGGGCGAGGCATTAGGAGGTGCGCCATGGCGGGTTATGATGATCGGGACGGTTTGATCTGGATGGACGGGGAAATGGTCGACTGGCGCGATGCCAAGGTCCATATCCTCAGCCACGCGATGCATTATGCCTCCTCCGTCTTCGAGGGTGAGCGCGCCTATAATGGCAAGATCTTCAAGAGCCGCGAGCATTCGGAGCGTCTGGTCGCCAGCGCAGAAGCGCTGGATATGCCGATGCCCTATACCGTGGATCAGATCGAAGCCGCGAAGCAGGAAACCCTGAAAGCCAGCGGATTGCAGGATGCCTATGTGCGGGCCGTTGTCTGGCGCGGCTCGGGCGAAGACATGGGTGTCGCTTCGGCGAAGAACCCGGTGCGCATGGCCATCGCGGTCTGGGGCTGGGGCGCCTATTATGGCGATGCCAAGATGCAGGGCGCCAAACTGGATATCGCGGAATGGAAACGACCAAGCCCGGAAACCATCCCGGTCCACGCCAAGGCGGCAGGTCTCTACATGATCTGCACCATCTCCAAGCACAAGGCCGAGGCCAAGGGCTGCTCGGATGCGTTGTTCATGGATTACCGTGGCTATGTGGCGGAGGCGACCGGCGCCAATATCTTCTTCGTGAAGGATGGCGAAGTGCATACGCCGAAACCTGACTGTTTCCTGAACGGCATCACCCGACAGACCGTAATCGGTATGCTGAAGGATCGCGGTATCACCGTGCATGAGCGCCACATCATGCCGGAGGAACTGGACGGGTTCGAACAGTGCTGGCTGACCGGCACCGCCGCCGAAGTCACCCCGGTTGGCCAGATCGGTCCGCACAGCTTCGAGGTGGGCGAGATGACACGTGAGATCGCCAAAGCCTATGAGGAGCTGGTGCGCAGCTGACCCTGCGCCCGGAACGCCAGATCGCTGTTAAAATGCAAAAGCGCGGGGAAAACCCCGCGCTTTTTCCGTATCAGCCCCCTTTGGGGGCCGTGGGCATGGTGCCGGGATCAGACCAGCTCGGTGGTGACGGTTACATTGCCGCGCACCGCGTTGGAGTAGGGGCAGATCTTGTGGCCTGCCTCGGTCACCGCCTTTGCCTCCTCGGGGGAGAGGCCGGGCAGAGCCACCTTCAGTGCGACGGTGAGACCAAAGCCGCCTTCGTCGCGCGGGCCAATGCCGACCTCGGCGTGGACCGACACGTCATTCGGTACCTTGGCGAGGCTGTCGTCCTGAGTGGTCGCGAATTTCATCGCGCCGATGTAGCAGGCCGCATAGCCGGCAGCGAACAGCTGCTCGGGGTTGCTGCCCTTGCCGCCGCCACCCATTTCCTTGGGCGGATCCAGATCAAAGCTGAGGTCGCTGTCGTGGATGCTGGCTTTGCCATCGCGGCCACCGGTTGCGGTTGCTGCGGCTGTGTAGACGGGAGAAACACTCATGATGGGATCCTTTCCTGTATCACTGTCGAAGTAAATTACATCGTGTGCGATATAAATGGGTCCTCCGGCGCAAAGGTCAAGTCCTTGAAGAAGGATCGTGCACGATTTAAATTGTACCCATGACCGATACGCCAACATCACCCATACCAGATACGCCGGATCTCCTGTGCTTTGCGATTTATTCGGCAAACCACGCGCTGACCCGGCTCTATCGCCCGTTGCTGGCGCCGCTGGGGCTGACCTATCCTCAGTATCTGGTGTTGATCTCGCTTTATCACACCGATGGGCAGACCGTCGGCGCGTTGGGCCAGCAGCTGGACCTGGAAACCAACACGCTGACACCACTGTTGAAGAGGATGGAGGCTGCGGGGCTGCTGGCACGTGTGGCCAACCCCGAGGATGATCGCAGCCGTCTGGTGCAGCTTACAGCGCGGGGGCGGGATCTGGCGGAGAACGCAGGCGAGATCACCTCCTGTATCCTGAAGGAACTGGGGGGCGACCTGCAGGATCTGCTGGACCTGCGGGACCGCATCAACGGGTTGCGCGCCCGTCTGGAGGCGGACTAGCCGCCAGCCTCAACCCTTGGGATCGGTAACCGACCGCGCCTTGCCGCGTTCCAAGCCCAGCCGGCTCTCGCGCCAGATCACCAGCACATTGCCCGCGATCACCAGCCCGGCACCGATCAGCATCACCAGCGTCGGCAGCTCATTGAACCAGATATAGCCCAGCAGAATGGCAAACAGCATCGAGGAATAATCGTAGGGCGCCAGCATCGACGCCGGGGCAAACCGATACGAGGAGGTGACCAGAATCTGCGCCACCCCGCCAACCAGCCCGGCGCCGATCAGCAGCGCCAGCGTAACGGGGTCAGGCCAGACCCAGCCAAAGGGCAACGTGCATAGCGACAGGATCGAGGCGGTCAGCGAGAAGTAGAACACGATGGCGGCCGTATGTTCCGTCATCACCATACGGCGGATATGGATCTGTACCAGCCCGCGCGCCACCGTCGCGATCAGGATCAGGATGGCCCCCAGGGTCGCGGTATCGCCCAGATCTCCGCCCCCCAGTCGCGGCCAGAGCATCACCAGAACACCGATCAGACCGATGATCACCGCGCTGATCCGGATCAGCCGGATCCGCTCCCCAAGCAGAAGTGCGGCCAGAATCAGCGTGAAGATCGGCGTTGCATAACCAATCGCGGTGACTTCGGGCAGTGGCAGCATCCCCAGCCCCATGAAGGTCATCCCCATCGCCGTCGTTCCCAGGATGCCACGCAGGAAATGCCCTCCGGGCCGCGATGTTTTCAAACCACGCGGCAGCTGGCCGCGCAGGGTCAGCCAGATCAGGATCACCGGAATGGCAAAAAACGATCGGAAGAACACCGCCTCACCCGCGGGCACCACATCCGATGTCGCCTTGATGATCGCCGACAGCCCGGTGAACAGGGCAATGGCCGCCAGTTTCAGCGCAATGGCACGGCCCGGTTGATGCGATGTTAAGGATGTCACCATGCGCAGACCCTGCGCCTGCGGATCAAAAAGTGCAACGGGTTGATTTTACCACCCGGCTTTGTCCAAGGTCGCGCAGGGTCATGAAACCCAACCGCACCGCCGCAAGGAGCCCCTGAATGTATGACGCAAATCCCCTGATCCACCATCTGCGCGCCGCCTCTCTTGGTCGCGAGGATGCCGTATTCGCCACCCGTCCCGGTGCCGATCCGCTGCGCTATGGGGATCTCTTCGCCGGGGCTGAGCGTATGGCGGCGGCGCTTGTTTCACGTGGAGTCCAGCCGGGGGATCGTGTCGCGGCGCAGGTGGAGAAATCCCTTGCCGCGATTGAGCTGTATCTGGGCACGGTGATGGCCGGGGCGGTGTTTCTGCCGCTTAACCCTGCCTATACCGATGCGGAGGTGGCCTATTTCATCGGTGATGCAACGCCGCGCGTCTTTGTCTGCGATCCGGCGCGGCGTGAGAGTTTGCGCGCGGTCGCGGGAGAGGCAGCCGTGCTGACGCTGGATGGCGAGGGGCAGGGCAGCCTTGTGGAGCTGGCAGCGGGGCAGGCCGGGTTCGATCCGGTGGCGCGGACCCCATCGGATCTGGCGGCGATCCTCTACACATCCGGCACCACGGGCCGGTCAAAGGGGGCGATGCTCAGCCATGAAAACCTCTATTCCAATTCACTGACCCTGCGGGATCACTGGCGCTTCACCGCTGAGGATGTGCTGATTCATGCGCTGCCGATATTCCACACGCACGGGCTGTTCGTGGCGACCAATGTGGCGCTTCTGGCGGGGGCGCAGGTGGTGTTTCTGCCCCGGTTCGATGCCGAGTCCATTCTTGCAGCTCTGCCGACATCGACCGCGCTGATGGGGGTGCCGACCTTCTATACGCGGCTGTTGGCGCAGGCGCAGCTGACCCCGGATCTGGCGGCCAATATGCGCCTGTTCATTTCCGGCTCGGCGCCGCTCCTGGTGGAGACCCACGAACAGTGGGAGGCGCGCACAGGTCATCGCATTCTGGAACGCTATGGGATGACGGAAACCAATATGAGCACCTCAAACCCCTATGATGGCGCACGCATCGCAGGCACTGTCGGCCAACCGCTGCCGGGGGTGGAGGCGCGGGTGATGCTGGAGGGACAGGAGCTGCCGCAGGGCGAAATCGGCGTGCTGGAAGTGCGCGGTCCGAATGTGTTCCAGGGTTACTGGCAGATGCCGGAGAAAACCGCCGAGGAACTGCGCCCGGATGGCTGGTTCATCACCGGCGATCTCGCGAAGATTGACGACAGCGGCTATGTCACCATCGTCGGCCGGGAAAAGGATCTGGTGATCTCCGGTGGCTTCAACGTCTACCCAAAGGAGGTTGAGACCCTGATCGACGATCTGCCGGGGGTGTTGGAAAGTGCGGTGATCGGCGTGCCGCATCCCGATTTCGGCGAGGCAGTGGTGGCGGTGGTGGTTCCGACAGAGGAAGGCACCGATGCTGCGGCCATTCAGGCGGCTTTGTCCGGGCAGCTGGCAAAGTTCAAACAGCCCAAACATGTCGCGCTGATGCAGGAGCTGCCGCGCAACACGATGGGCAAGGTACAGAAGAAAGCGCTGCGCGAGCGCTTTGCCGGGCTTTTCACCTGATTTGGCCGTCACCCCCGTCTCGCGTCTGATCTTGGCGGCGAGACGGAGACAGGATCAGCCACCGATGTGGCCCTGGTTTTCCCCCACCTGACCGCGATGCAGCAGCAGGTGATCGAGGATCACACAGGCCATCATCGCCTCCGCCACCGGCACCGCACGGATGCCGACGCAGGGGTCATGGCGGCCCTTGGTGATGACCTCGGCGGCGCTGCCATCCTTGCGGATCGACTGGCGCGGCGTCAGGATTGATGACGTGGGTTTCACCGCAAACCGGACGACAACATCCTGCCCGGTGGAAATCCCGCCCAGAATGCCGCCGGAATGGTTCGACGAATAGATCGGCTGACCATCATTGCCGAGGAAGATCTCATCGGCGTTTTCCGAGCCCTTCAGACGCGCGGCGTTCATGCCTTCGCCGATCTCGACGGCTTTGACAGCGTTGATCGACATCATTGCGGCGGCCAGATCGGTGTCCAGCTTGCCATAGATCGGCGCGCCAATGCCTGCGGGTACGCCACGGGCGACAACCTCAATCACCGCGCCAACTGAATCGTGTTCCTTGCGCAGCCCCTGAAGGTAGTCTTCCCAGTCCTGCACTGCGCCCGCATCTGGGATCCAGAAGTCATTCTGGTCGATGGCGTCCCAGTCGAACCGGCTGCGGTCGATCTCCATCTCGCCCATGCGGGTCATGTAGCCTTTGATCTCCAGCCCTTGCACCAGAGATTTGATCGCCTCCCGAGCAACACCGCCAGCGGCCACGCGGGCCGCCGTTTCGCGGGCTGAAGACCGGCCACCGCCGCGATAGTCGCGGTTGCCGTATTTCTGAAAATAGGTGATGTCGGCATGGCCCGGGCGGAAGGTCTGGGCGATATCGCCATAGTCCTTGGAGCGCTGATCGGTGTTTTCGATCATCAGCTGGATCGGTGTGCCTGTCGATTTGCCCTCGAACACACCGGAGAGGATTTTCACCGCATCGGGTTCGTTGCGCTGGGTCATGTTCTTGTTCTGACCGGGGCGGCGTTTGTCGAGCCACTGCTGCAGCATCCCGGCGTCGACCGGGACATTGGGGGGGCAGCCGTCAACCGTCGCACCCAGAGCGGGTCCGTGGCTTTCGCCCCAGGTGGTGACGCGGAACAGATGGCCAAAGCTGTTGATCGACATGGGCGCGGTCTCCTTTGCGAAAGTGCTTAGCGGGGGTGGGCGGCACCCTCAAGGGGTTTCCTGTTTCGCAGCGCAGGGCGGGGGCGCTGCCCCCGCCGTCCATAGGGCGGCTCCCCCGGGATATTTCCGGCCAGAAGATGGGGTGGGTTAACCTTGCAGAAAGGACAGCCAGACTCCCCCAATGTTTCGCGTGCGAAACAATTGGTCAGCCTTGCTGTCATTCTAGTGAGGGGTGCGGGCCCGCTATCGCTTGTCTTTCAGCTGTCCGGCCCCTAGGGTGCGCGCCACCTCGGGGTGCGTCATCGACGCTGAGATCACACCCGTAGAACCTGAACCGGCTAGAACCGGCGGAGGGAAGGTATGGAATGGCTCCACCCTTGCCCCACGTCGCATTGGAGGCCGCATTGGAGGATGCCATGAAACATCTTGTACTTGCAGCGGGACTGCTGGGCGCAACGGCAGCCTATGCCGAAACGCCTGAACTTATTGTCTACACCTACGACAGCTTTGTCTCTGACTGGGGTCCCGGGCCTGCGGTGGAGAAAGCCTTTGAGGCGACCTGCGGCTGTGACCTGAAACTGGTCGGCGCAGGTGACGGCGCGGCGCTGCTCGCACGGGTGAAGCTGGAAGGGGCGCGGTCCGATGCGGATGTGGTGCTGGGGCTCGACACCAATCTGACCGCAGCGGCGAAGGCGACCGGTCTTTTTGCCGAGCACAGCATCAGCGCCGATTATGCACTGCCGTTCGAGTGGGAAGACACCACCTTTGCGCCCTATGACTGGGGGTATTTTGCCTTTGTGCATAATGCGGATGCCACGGCACCGAAGAGTTTTACCGAGCTGGCTGAGAGCGATCTGAAGATCGTGATTCAGGATCCGCGTTCCTCCACCCCCGGCCTTGGCCTCTTGATGTGGGTGAAGGCTGCCTATGGCGACAAGGCCCCCGAGGTCTGGGAGGGGCTGGCCGACAATGTGCTGACCGTGACCAAGGGCTGGTCGGAGGCCTATGGGCTGTTCCTGGAGGGCGAGGCGGATATGGTGCTCTCCTATACCACCTCGCCTGCCTATCACCTGATCGCCGAGGATGACGCCAGCAAGGCGGCGGCGGTCTTCGATGAAGGTCACTACATGCAGGTTGAGGTTGCCGGCAAGCTGGCGGCCAGCGACCAGCCGGAACTGGCGGATCAGTTCCTGGCCTTCATGGTCAGCGATGCGTTCCAGTCAATCATTCCGACCACCAACTGGATGTATCCGGCGGTGACGCCGACAGCTGGCCTGCCGCAGGGGTTTGAGACCCTCGTTGCGCCGGAGAAATCGCTGTTGCTGGGTGCAGAGGAAGCGGCGGCGCTGCGTGATGCGGCGCTGGAAGAATGGCTGACCGCGCTCAGCCGCTGAGATCCCGCTGGGGTCTGGGCGTCGCGGCCCTGGTCGCGACGTTCATCCTTGGGGCCTTGGCAGCTGTTATCCTGCGGGCCGAGGTCGGGCGCGGTCTTGGGGTCGCCGATTGGGCCGCGATCCGCTTTACCATCTGGCAGGCGGTTCTGTCGGCGGTTGTGAGCGTGACGCTGGCGGTGCCGGTGGCGCGCGCGCTGGCGCGGCGACGGTTTCGCGGGCGGCGGCTGCTGATCGCCCTGATGGGGGCGCCGTTCATCCTGCCGGTGATTGTTGCGATCCTTGGCATTCTGGCGGTGTTTGGCCGGTCGGGCTGGTTGAGCGATCTGCTGGGGGTTTTCGGGCTTGGACCGCTGCAGATCTATGGTTTGCACGGCGTTGTGCTGGCTCATGTGTTTTTCAATCTGCCGCTGGCGACACGGCTGATCCTGCAAGGCTGGCAGGAAATCCCGGCGGAGCGCTTTCGCCTTGCGGCGCAGCTCAATGCCGGACCATTGGCAATGTGGCGGCTGCTGGAGGCACCGATGCTGCGGCAGGTGGTGCCCGGTGCGCTGGCGGTGGTCTTTGCGATCTGCCTGTCCAGCTTTGCGGTGGCGCTGACGCTGGGAGGCGGACCACGTGCCACCACCATCGAACTGGCGATTTATCAGGCGTTCCGCTTCGACTTCGATCTGGGGCGGGCGGCGATGCTGTCGGGTGTTCAGCTGTTGCTGACCGGGGCGGCGGCGCTGGTGGCGCTTCGCGTTGCCAGCGGCGAAGGATTCGGAGCCGGGCTGGACCGGCCCGTGCGGCGCTGGGATGGCGAGGGGCGCTGGGCGCGGGGGCTGGATGCGATCTATCTGTCGGGGGCGGCGCTGTTCCTGGTGTTGCCGCTGAGCGCCATCGTCATCGCGGGGCTGCCGGGGCTTCTGTCGATGGGGGCGTCGGTCTGGATGGCGGCGGCGACGTCGGCGTTGATTGCCGGGCTGAGTACGCTGGTTCTGCTGCTGATCGCCCTGCCGATGGCAATTGCCGTGGCGCTGGGCCGGGGGGCGGTGGTGGAGGTTGCCGGGCTGCTTGGTCTGGCGGTGTCACCGCTTGTGATCGGCACCGGGCTGTTTATTCTGATCTACCCGGTTGCCGATCCCTTTGCGCTGGCGCTGCCGGTCACGGCATTGGTCAATGCGCTGATGGCGCTGCCGTTTGCGCTGCGCATTCTGATCCCCAGAGTGCGCGAGATCCTGGCGCGCTATGGCCGTTTGTCGCTCTCTTTGGACATGCGCGGCGGGGTGTTCCTGCGCCGGGTGCTGTTGCCACGGCTGCGTCCTCAGCTTGGCTTTGCCGCGGGACTGGCGGCTGCGCTGTCGATGGGCGATCTCGGAGTCATTGCGCTGTTTGCCGATTCTGAAACCGCAACGCTACCCTTGCAGGTCTATCGCCTGATGGGAGCTTACCGGATGGAGGCAGCCTCGGGCGGGGCGCTGTTGCTGCTATGCCTGTCGATGGGGGCGTTTTACATATGCGACCGGGGAGGTCGACGTCATGCTGAAACTTGATCACTGCAAAATGGATAACGGCGGCTTTATCGTGCGTGCGGATCTGTCGGTTGCGGCGGGTGAGCGGGTGGCGGTGATCGGTCCCTCCGGCGCGGGCAAGACAACGCTGATCGAGGCGATTGCCGGTTTTGTGCCGATCATCTCAGGGGGGCTATCGTGGCAGGGGCGTGCTTTGACGGATGTGAGACCGGGTGCACGGCCGATTGCGATGTTGTTTCAGGACGGCAATCTGTTTCCGCATCTGAGCGTGGCGCAGAATGTCGCGCTGGGCATTCGCCCGAACCTGCGGCTGAGCCGCGAAGAGCAGGACAGGGTGCGCGCAGCGATTGCCCGGGTCGGACTGGCCGGAATGGAAGAGCGCAAGCCCGCCGCCCTGTCCGGTGGCCAGCAAAGCCGGGTGGCGCTGGGACGGGTGCTGGTGCAGGGTCGCGATCTGCTGCTGCTGGACGAGCCGTTTGCGGCGCTGGGGCCCGCGCTGAAGGCCGAGATGCTGGATCTGGTGGCGGAGCTGGCTCAGGAGACCGGGGCAACGGTTCTGATGGTCAGCCATGACCCGGCGGATGCGCGGCGGATTGCGGATCAGGTGATACTGGTGGCGGATGGCGTGGCGCATCCGCCGATGGCGACGGCGGAGCTACTGGACAATCCGCCGCCGGCGCTGAAGGCCTATCTGGGGTGATCGCTTGGCCGGGCCTGTAGCGGCCCGACCCGCGCTGCGTCGTACCCCGTTTAGGCGCCAAGCGCCTCCTGCCGGGTTCTGACGATCATCAGCGCAGCATTGGCGGCCTCGCGTCCTTTGTCGACAAAATGGGCGCGGTAGATGGCGTTGTGGTGATCGGTTTCCTGATAGTGGTGCGGCGTCAGCGAGACGGACAGGACGGGCACGCCAGTCTCCATGCCTGCCTGCATCAGGCCATCCACCACAGCCGGTGCCACGAAGTCATGGCGGTAGATGCCGCCATCCACCACAAAGGCGGCGCAGGCGATGGCGTCGTATTTTCCGGTCTTGGCGAGATCCTTGGCCAGCAGCGGCATTTCAAAGGCGCCGGGCACATCAAACACGTCGATCTGCTCCGCCGGGATCAGCTGCTGAAAGCCCTCCAATGCGCGATCAACGATGTCGGAATGCCAATGTGCCTTGATGAAGGCAAAGCGGGTGTGTGTCATTGTGGTATCTCCTATAGGTTTGACACGTCACCCAAGGCGATCACGAGTGATGAGGGCACACGTCCCCCGTGGCCCTGTCACACGTTCTCTTTCATCCGGACTATGACCGTCGGCTCTGGAGTTACACCAGATCTGCTGGACATCATTTCCAGTGCGTTCACAGCCCGAAAAGGGGGAACCGGTTGTCGGTTCAAGCTGTGACGGCACTCAAAATGACCGCTCGCGGGCTTACGGGGACATGCCCGCTTACCGCCGGTGGGGAATTTCGCCCCGCCCTGAGAACAGCGCGAACATGGCCGCTCGATATGGCAAAGGCAAGAGGAAGCGTGACCGAAGATGCCGAAGGGGGTGGTCCTGCCGTGAGGCCAGGCTAGAGTGTGCGCAGCCGCGCCCCATGTAAGACATGGTATCATCGTCGTGGATCTGTCTCCAAACCCCGTTCAGAAGGATTTCCGCAATGAAACTCTATCACGCGCCCACCTCCCCCTATGTGCGTAAGGTCATGGTGGTGCTGCATGAAACGGATCAGCTGGCGGATGTCGAGCTGATCCCGGTGGCCACCACGCCGATTGCCCCGGCGAGCGACCTGAAGGCCGCCAACCCGCTGGCCAAGATCCCGGCGCTGGAACGCGCGGAGGGCGCGACGCTGTATGACAGCCGGGTGATCTGCGCCTATCTGGCAGAGCGTGCGGGTGGGGCGCTTTATGAGGGCGGCTGGGACACGCGGGTGCTGGAGGCCACGGCGGATGGCATCATGGAGGCGGCAGTGCTGCTGTCCTATGAAAAGCGCCTGCGCCCCGCGGACAAGCAATGGCCAGAGTGGATCGAAGGGCAGAGCGGCAAGGTGCTGGGCGGCTGCGCGGCGCTGAACGCGCGCTGGATGGCGCATCTGAAAGGATCGCTGCGGATCGGGCAGATCGCTGTGGCCTGTGCATTGTCCTATGTGGATTTCCGGCACCCGGACATGGGCTGGCGCAAGGCGAACGAGGCGCTGGCGGATTGGTTCGCCGAATTCGATTCGCGCCCGTCGATGCAGGCGACGCGACCACCGGAAAGCTGAGATCTGGCGCGGGCGCTCCCCTTGAAATACGGCGTGCCCGCGCAAATATGTGAGGCTGTTTGCAACAGTTGCGCATAATTACTTGCGTGTGCGTCCATCTGCGCGCCTATGACCGCTGGACGAAAGCCCTTCTCCCCGCTAGATACCCGCGATGAGTCACTGCGTTCATTGCGCGGTGTATGCGCATGTTTGCCCTAAACGGGCGCTGGAATTGGAGAAAACCTCGTGTCCCACGCAGAAGACAACGAAGGAACCCGGAGAGATTTCCTCTACTACGCCACTGCCGGCGCCGGGGCAGTGACTGCGGGCGCCGCTATTTGGCCCCTGGTCAACCAGATGAACCCCTCGGCTGACGTTCAGGCTCTGTCCTCGATTATCGTTGACGTGGCAGGTGTGGAAGTCGGGACCCAGATCTCGGTTATGTTCCTTGGCAAGCCGGTGTTCATCCGCCGCCGCACCCAGGAAGAGATCGAAGCGGCACGTGCTGTTGATCTGGCCGACCTGCCCGATCCGGTTGCCCGGAACGTCAACGCCGGCGATGTGCCGGCCACCGACGAAAACCGCACCATGGACGAAGCTGGCGAATGGCTGGTCATGATGGGTGTCTGTACCCACCTCGGCTGTGTGCCGCTGGGTGATGGCGCTGGCGAGTTCAATGGCTGGTTCTGCCCCTGCCACGGGTCGCACTACGACACTGCCGGTCGTATCCGCAAAGGTCCCGCGCCCGAGAACCTGCCGGTTCCGACGGCCGTGTTCCTTGATGAAACTACGATCCAACTGGGATAAGGGAGACATTCATGTCCGGCATTCCGCACGATCATTATGAGCCGAAAACCGGTGGCGAGAAGTGGCTGCACAGCCGCCTGCCCATCGTTGGCCTGATCTATGACACCATTATGATCCCCACGCCCAAGAACCTGAACTGGTTGTGGATTTGGGGTATCGTCCTGGCATTCTGCCTGGTCCTGCAAATCGTCACCGGTATCATCCTGGTGATGCATTACACACCGCATGTCGATCTGGCGTTTGCCTCCGTTGAGCACATCATGCGCAACGTGAACGGCGGCCATATGATCCGCTATCTGCATATGAACGGCGCATCGCTGTTCTTTGTCGCGGTCTACATCCACATTTTCCGGGGTCTCTACTACGGGTCCTACAAGGCACCGCGCGAGATCACATGGATCATCGGCATGCTGATCTACCTGATGATGATGGGCACCGCCTTCATGGGCTATGTTCTGCCCTGGGGTCAGATGTCCTTCTGGGGGGCGACCGTGATCACCGGCCTGTTCGGCGCCATTCCCTTTGTTGGTGAAGCGCTGCAGACATGGCTGCTGGGCGGGCCTGCCGTGGACAACGCCACGCTGAACCGCTTCTTCTCGCTGCACTATCTGCTGCCTTTCGTGATCGCGGCGCTGGTCATCGTGCACATCTGGGCCTTCCACACCACCGGCAACAACAACCCGACCGGTGTTGAAGTGCGTCGTGGCTCCAAGGAAGAAGCCAAGAAAGACACGCTGCCGTTCTGGCCCTATTTCGTGATCAAGGATTTCGTAGGTCTGGCGGTTGTGCTGGTTGTGTTCTGGGCGATCGTCGGCTTCATGCCGAACTACCTGGGCCACCCCGATAACTACATCGAAGCTAACCCGCTGGTGACCCCTGCACACATCGTTCCCGAATGGTACTTCCTGCCGTTCTACGCGATCCTGCGGGCCTTCACCTCGGAAGTCTGGGTTGTGCAGATTGCCTCCTTTGTGACCGGTGGCATCATCGACGCCAAGTTCTTTGGCGTGCTGGCGATGTTTGGTGCGATTGCCGTCATGGCGCTGGCGCCCTGGCTGGACACCAGCCGCGTGCGCTCGGGCCGGTACCGCCCGCAGTTCAAGTGGTGGTTCCTGCTGCTGGTCATCGACTTCTTTGCCCTGATGTGGCTGGGTGCGATGCCTGCGGAAGAACCCTATGCGTCGTTCTCCCTGATCGCTTCGGCCTATTGGTTCGCCTACTTCCTGGTGATCCTGCCGCTGCTGGGCGTCATCGAGAAGCCGCTGGCGATTCCCGAGACCATCGAAGCGGATTTTGATGCCCATTACGGCAAGAAGTCTGGCGCTGACGCCACGCCGGCCGAGTAATTGAGAAGGACAGCAACCATGTTGAAAAAACTAGCCATTGGTGCCGCCTTCGCACTGTCCCTGGCGCCTGCCGCATCCTTTGCGGCGGGAGGCTCGGGCCATGTCGAGGACTATGACTTCTCGTTCGAAGGCCCGTTTGGCACCTACGACACCAACCAGCTGCAGCGCGGTCTGCAGATCTACACCGAAGTCTGCGCAGCCTGTCACGGGCTGAAGCTGGTGCCGCTGCGCACCCTGGCCGATGAAGGTGGCCCGAACCTGCCAGAAGAGCAGGTCCGCGCCTATGCGGCCGAGAACTTCTCGGTTTACGATCCGGTGGAGGATGAAGATCGTCCGGCCAAGCCGACCGATAACTTCCCGGAAAACAACAACGCAGGCGCGCCTGACCTCAGCATGATGGCCAAGGCACGTGCGGGTTTCCACGGCCCCTACGGTCTGGGTCTGAACCAGCTGTTCAAAGGCATGGGCGGTGCGGAATATATTGCGTCACTGCTGGCGGGTTACACCGGTGAGACCAAGGAAGAAGCAGGCACCACCTTCTATGGCAACACTGCCTTCCCTGGTGGCTGGATCTCCATGGCGCCGCCGCTGTCGGATGAGCAGGTTGAGTTCGTCGATGGCCACGCCAACGATGTGGAAGCCATGTCGCAGGACGTCGCGGCCTTCCTGATGTGGACGGCGGAGCCGAAAATGATGGCGCGCA
Source organism: Phaeobacter sp. JH20_37 (assembly GCF_048056015.1). NCBI lineage: Bacteria > Pseudomonadati > Pseudomonadota > Alphaproteobacteria > Rhodobacterales > Roseobacteraceae > Phaeobacter > Phaeobacter sp. JH20_37. Next base: position 271,904 of record NZ_JAYMWW010000015.1, read on the forward strand.
AGCAGGCCGGTTTTGTCGGCGTGCTGTTCCTGACGCTGCTGTCGGTGCTGCTGTATCTCACCAACAAGCGTCTGTGGGCGCCGCACAAAGGCAAGAAAACCAGCTAAGCCGGTTTTCCTGAGCAATTACGAACCCCCGCATGGTGTGACCCTGCGGGGGTTTTTCGTATTGGGGCGCTGCCCCTTTGCCCCGCGGGCATTCACCCCGGAGTATTTCGGGAAAGATGACAGTGGGCGGTGCGTCCTGATGTGCGGCTAGCGGAAAAACCCGGAGGCGGGTAGCGGCTGGTTGATGCGGGTGAGGATGTCGCGCGCAAGCTGTTCGGTGTCGCGGGTGCCGTCGCAGTCCAGATCATACCGCATCCCGGCATGGACATGGGCGGCATCCTGCACGGCGCTGCCCCGCGGCCTGTCACCCCGGCGCTGCTCGCGCTGGTGCAGCGCGGCGAGAGAGGGGCGCAATCCGACGAACAGCATTTGGTGGCCTGCCAGCAGGTCCTGCAATTGGCTGTGCCAGCCGGGTGTGTCGAGGATATGTTCGATGATCAGATCATTACCGGCGTCGGCGAAGCCTGCAACTGCGCGATGGAACCCGTCAAAGAAGGCGGGGCGGGCCGCTTGCCAGTCGGGATAATCGACCTGGCGCCATGCGCCGCTGCCGCGCAGGTGATCAATGGAGAGGTGCAGGAAGGGGCGGGGTGACTGGCGGCGCAGTTCTGCTGCCAGCGTGGATTTGCCGCTGCTGGAGGGGCCGTGAAGGAAGAGGATGAGGCTCATGATCCTGCCATCCTCCGGCATCGGTGCGGGAGGGGCAAGACTGTCTTCGCACTAGGAGTGGCACCCAGAGTGCTGCCTGTGTGCGGATCCAATGCGTCGACGCGCGGCCTCAGGCAGTGAGCTGGGTTCCCCTGATGCCGGTGGTGGTGGTGGTGACGATCTCGCCCTCCACCTGCGGGGTTGCAAAGCTGACCTCGGTGAATTGCTCGGTGCGGCCCATGTGCGGGTTTTCCATCAGGATGCGATGCCTGCGGCCGATCTGCGCGGTGAGATGGGCCTGTACCTGCACGTCACCGGCGGCGCGCAGACGGGCGGCTCGCTCCTTGATCACCGTGCCATTCACCTGATTGGGGATCTTGGCGGCCGGGGTGCCCTCGCGCTTGGAATAGGGGAAGACGTGCAGCCAGGTGAGATCGCAGTCGGTAACCAGTTTCAGCGAGTTCTCGAAATGGGCGTCCGACTCGGTCGGAAAGCCTGCAATGATATCGGCACCAAAGGTCATCTCCGGGCGCAGGCGGCGGGCGTCTTCGCAGAATTTGATCGCGTCATCGCGCAGGTGGCGGCGGGCCATCCGTTTCAGGATCAGATCATCGCCGTGTTGCAGCGACAGGTGCAGGTGCGGCATCAGGCGGGATTCGGTAGCGATGGCCTGCATCAGGTTCTCGTCCACCTCGATCGAATCGATGGAGGATATGCGCAGGCGCGGCAGGTCCGGCACCAGTTTCAGGATCCGCATCACCAGATCGCCCAGACGGGGCGTGGCGGGCAGGTCGGCGCCCCAGGAGGTGAGATCGACGCCGGTCAGGACAACCTCATTATAGCCCCGGTCCACCAGCCGCTTGATCTGATCGACCACCACACCGGCAGGGACGGAGCGGGAATTGCCGCGACCATAGGGGATGATGCAGAAAGTGCAGCGGTGGTCACAGCCGTTCTGGACCTGCACATAGGCGCGGCTGCGGGTGCCGAAACCATCAATGAGATGGCCTGCGGTCTCGGTCACCGACATGATATCGTCGACCTGCACCTTTTCCGTGGTGCCGATGAAATCCGGTCCCTTGGCGATCTGCTGCCAGGTTTTGGCCTGCATCTTTTCGGTGTTGCCGATGACGCGGGTGACCTCTTCCATTGCGGCAAAGGTCTCCGGTTCGGTCTGGGCGGCGCACCCGGTGACGATGATCGGCGCCTCCGGGTTTTCACGGCGCAGGCGGCGGATCTCCTGCCGTGCCTTGCGCACGGCCTCGGCGGTGACGGCACAGGTGTTGACCACCACGGCGTTGCTGAGCCCTGCCTGCTGGCTGAGCTCTTTCATCGCTTCGGTTTCATAGGCGTTCAGGCGGCAGCCGAGCGTGGTGAATTTGGGCGCGCTCATGTTGAGAGGCTTTCCAGAAAGTCGCGGGTGAAGCTGCCGTCGAACACGTGGCAGGTCGGGCCGGTCATCCAGACGCCATCGTCGCGCCAGTCAATCCAGAGCGTGCCGCCATCCAGATCTATCTGCACATGGCGACCGGTCAGCCCGCGTCGCGCTGCGGCCACTGCGGTGGCGCAGGACGAGGAGCCCGAGGCCAGGGTGATGCCGACGCCGCGTTCCCAGACGCGCATGCGGATGTGATCTGTGCCGACCAGATGGGCGACCTGCACATTGGTGCGTTCAGGGTAGAGCGGATGATGCTCGTAGCGCGCGCCAAATTCGGCGAGAGGGATCAGCTCGGCGTTTTCGACAAAAAAGGTGCAATGCGGATTGCCCATGCCGGTGGCGGTTGGCGCCCCCTCAATCGGCAGCTCCAGCGTGTCCATCTGCTCTGCCAGCGGGATATCCTGCCAGTCCAGCTGTGGCTGGCCCATGTTGACGGCGGTCAGCCCGTTTCCTGCGTCTCTTGCATGAAGCAGGCCGCGATCGGTGGTCAGACGCAGGGCCTCGCGTCCGGTCTGCTGCATCAGGTAGCGGGCCACGCAGCGGGTGGCGTTGCCGCAGGCGGCCGAGGTGGATCCATCGGCGTTGTAGAAGGTCAGATGTGCGTCTTCCTCGCCGTGGGTGATGACGGTGAGCTGGTCGAATCCCACGCCCATCTGCCTGTGCGCGATTCCGGCGGCCATGGCCGGTGTGATGGGCCACGACATGTCACGGGCATCCACAACAACGAAGTCGTTGCCGAGGCCGTGCATCTTCATGAAGGGCAAGCGGGTGTCTGATCCTGTGGTCATTTCGCGCATATAGACCTCCGTCGAAGATGAATCCAGCCTTGTGGCAAGAAAGTTGAAAAAAGGGGTTGACCGTCTCAGCCCTTACCCCTAGATACGCCGCCTATCGGGACAGCATGACTGACACGGTCGCGCCGCTCCGAAGCAAATTAAGTGCTTGATCCTTTTGGATTATGTCCTTAAAGAGCGACTAGGGAACAACACGATGTTCCGAAGAAGAAGTGGGCCGTTAGCTCAGTTGGTAGAGCAACTGACTTTTAATCAGTGGGTCGCAGGTTCGAATCCTGCACGGCTCACCACTTCCTCCAATAAGATCAATCCACTGAACATTCGTATTTGTACTATGCCGGTAGATCTCGGCCAGAGTGCCGAGTGAATATTGGATTGGAGATACGCCTCCTTTGATTGCTCGGAAGCAGCACGTTTCCCATACTGCTATAGTTACATTGCCTGTCCTCAGACGGGACGCCAGCCGCCTTAGCACAGTCGAGCCCTCCTTGGCTGTGACATCTAGTCCGAAAGCCTGGAAGCAGAGGGCGGGCTATGCGGTTGCCCGCGCAGCCCGCCTGCGGTCGATCAGTGAACCTACTAGGTGAAGACGATATTGCTATGTAGGTCCTGTAGCTGCAGATTCAACAGGGTTATGCTGTCACCATCACCGAAGTCGAAAATCACGCTCCCTGACACGTCATTTGCATAGCCAAGCGCATCCTGCTCAGTAGAGAAACCGAACCCGCTCAGCAAAAGCGTGTCATTGCCGAGGCCAAAATCGGTGATCCGGTCGGCGTCTTCTCCCTTCGTGAATACAAATGTGTCGGCACCGTTGCCGCCGGTCAGAGTATCGTCGCCGGAACCGCCGTAAAGCGTGTCCCGGCCGCTCTTGCCATTCAGCACGTCGTCGTCCTGATTTCCCAGCAACTTGTCGTTGCCAGTGCCACCAAAGACTGTGTCGTTGCCCTTGCCACCCAGCACTCGGTCATCACCATCTTGACCGCTGATATGGTCATTTCCGGTATTGCCATAGACAGTGTCATTTCCGTCACCACCTGTCATGACGTCATTGCCGCCCTCACCACGCAGAATATTGGCGCCAGTGTTGCCGGAAATCGAGTTGTCCGCCTCATTGCCAGTGCCATTGATGTTGGCACTTCCGGTGAGGGTCAGGTCTTCGATATGTGCGCTGTGAGCAGTCAGATCGAAAGTTACTGAGCTATTGACCCGGTCCTGACCTGCGCCCGCATTTTCGGCCACCTGGTCTGCGGCATCGTCCACCCAGTAGGTATCGTTGCCTGTGCCTCCTGACATACTGTCGGCGCCGGTACCTCCATTCAGAGTGTCGCTGCCGGAACCGCCGTAAAGCGTGTCCGCACCTTCTTTGCCATTCAGCACGTCGTCGTCCTGATTTCCCAGCAACTCGTCGTTGCCAGTGCCGCCAAAGACTGTGTCGTTGCCCTTGCCACCCAGCATCCGGTCATCACCATCTTGACCGCTGATATGGTCATTTCCGGTATTGCCAAAGACGGTATCATTACCTGCACCGCCTGTGATGGTGTCGTTGCCACCCTCACCACGCAGTAAATTGGAGCCGATGTTGCCCGCGATTACGTCGTTGCCAGTGCCACCTATGGCATTTTCGATCAGCGAACGCCTGTCACCATTATGGAGAAGTGCATTGTAGATATTGCCGCTAGCGTTATATCCATATCCCAGATGGGCCGTCTGTTCAGCGCTGAAGCGTGAGGATTCGCCGGGGTTCAGATCAATGTTTAGATTCTCGGCGTAGGCTGAAAGATCATAGGTGTCGACGCCGCCCCCATCCCAGATGGTGGCGAAAATCCGGTTGCCGACCGCATCGATTGCAATTTCACCATTGACCAAAGTGTCGCCTGAATTGGGGGACCACTTGTAGACTGTATCGTTGCTGTTGGTGGTGTAATCGGCACCATACATATGCTGCAGGGCCGCGATATCCAGCATCATGTAGGTTTGTGCAAAGCTCGAGGGTTCATTTCTATATCCACCTAGCGGGCTATTTTCGTAGCTCAGATAGCTCATGATCGTGTATTCCATGTGGTCGTACTCAGATGGAACAACACCGAATCCGTTAATGTTTTCATGTGAATGCGTCAGTCCCAGAGCATGTCCGGTTTCATGCAGCACAGTATGCCAGGCGTAGTTGCCCGCTGCCGGGGATCGGTAAACCGTGTTTCCAAACCAGACGTCCCCTGCGGTTGGACTGTTTTGCGGGTAATATCCATGAGCACCGAGAACATCGGGTGAGGACGTGTTGCCGTACCGAATAGCCTCCGGGCTGGTCGTATCCGGTGTTGCGTCATGCTCAATATTCAGCTTTGTAATACCTTCAACAGAAAAGCCCCTTGCTGCGGCGGGGCCGAGATCAGAGTCCAAAGCGAATTTGATCGCAGATTTCTGCAGATCGGAAACCTCTGAAAACGCAGCTGCCTCATTATAAGAAGCTGAATAATTATAGACACCGGGCTCAGACGGGTAGGCATAGTGAATAGTATCATCGCTCCATTTTTGCCCAAAAAACAAGCCGTCGACTCTTTGATCTCCGATCTGGAGAAATGATGAGACAGAGTTCAAACCTTTAGCCATGAAATTTTCCTTCAAGGGGAATTGCGTCAGTAAATGAGTTGTCGCGTCGGAAAACGGGTCAGCCTTCCCGTGACTATGTCGATGAATGCATAAATATAGATAGACATGTCGTGACATTAAAATTCACAGATGAAAGCAACCAGAAGGAGACAGCGTGCCCGGCGGCTCAGCTCTACTATCGTCAGGCGTTAGGGCGCGCAATACAAACAACGCCCAGCCATGAGCCCGGTTCTGCAACGCCTGGCGGCAATTGAGACAGCGCTGGCCGGTACGCCCTCCACCGCAAAAGTCATCGGCGCCCGGGGCAGCGGACAGGTCGCCCTCAGCGCTTCTGTCCGCTGCGTCTCTATTGCGCCTGCTTGCGGTACTGTTGCACCGGCAGGCCGCCGACGCCCCAGTCTTCCAGCGGAACCTCGTCGATCACCACAAATGTGGTTGCCGGGGTCTTGCCCAGAATATCCTGCAGCAGCCCCGTCACCCCGGCGATCAGCTGCGCCTTCTGGTCTGCGCTGGGGCCGGTGCCATCGGGGCCGCCCTCGCGGGTCACTTTGATATTCACATAAGGCATTGTTCAGTCCTTTCGCGGAACATAGGAAAACACTTTGGCCACGATACGCCATTCGGCACCGTAGCGGACAAGGGTCAGCAGGTCGTGGAAATCCCGCCCCATCATGGTCATCCGGGCGCTGACACGGGCCAGCCGGTCGCTGGCAAAGGCGATCTCCAGAATCTCCTCCTCGCGCGCCTCACCGCGTTTGGTCGGCGGCTCGCGGCTATCGACGCGGGTCATGTAGGTCTCAAGATCCAGAAAAAGTTCATCGCCTTCGGTGGCGCAGACATAGGCCAGCTGCGGGTGAAAAACCTTGCGCAGCAGGGCGCTGTCGGCTTGATGGAGGCCCTCGAAATAAGCCTCAATCAGTGCACCGACCTCATTGTGGGCGGCAGGCGTCATTGGATCAGCCCCTCTGCGCGCATTGCCGCCTGGGCCGACGGGCGGGCAGCACTGCGGCTGACAAAGGCGGCCAGATTGGGCCAGCGGCCCAGATCGATGCCGGTGAAGTTCGCCCAGTTCGAGACCACGAACAGATAGGCATCGGCCACCGAGAACCGGTTTTCGACCAGCCACTCCCGGCCATCAGCCAGCTGGACCTCTATGAAATCGAACTTGCCCGCAACCGCGCTGCGCGCGTCGTCCTTGCCGGCTTCGGACGTGGCCTCGCGGAACAGCGGGCTAAAGGCCTTGTGCAGCTCGGTCCCGATCCAGTTGAGCTGTTCCTGCATCCGGGCCCGGCCCAAGGTGCCCGCCGCCGGCGCCAGACCTGCCTCCGGATGGCTGTCCGCGATATACTGCAAAACCGCTGCCCCTTCAGTGAGGACGCTGCCATCGTCCAGACCCAGGGCCGGAACATAGCCTTTGGGGTTGATCGCACGGTAATCCGTGCCGCTTTCGGTCTGCCCCGTCGCGGTGTCGACCGCTTCGATGTCAAACGGGCGGCCGGTTTCATAGAGGGCGATATGGCTGGCCAGCGGGCAGGCGCCGGGTTTGTAGTAGAGTTTCATGACAGTCTCCTGTGGTGGTGATGCCCTCTTTCTACCTTCTGATATGATTGATTGATAATATTGTGTTTTCAGCATAACGATAAGGCAATCTAATCATGTTGGAAGCCGATGAAACACGACCAGCTCCTTGCCCTCGAGGCCATTGTCGCAACCGGCACCTTCCGCGGCGCGGCGGAGCGTCTGAATAAATCCCAGTCGGCCATCAGCCAGGCAATCCGCCTGCTGGAAGAGGAATTGGAGCTGGAGCTGTTCAGCCGCGAAGCCTACCGGCCGTCTCTGACCCCGGCGGGCGAAATCTTCTACCGTGAGGCGTCGCGGGTGCTGCGGCAGATGCAGGGGCTTCGATCTACCGCCGCCCGGCTGCGCGCCCGCGAAGAACCGGAACTGACGCTTGCCGTCAGTGCCACCATGGATCTGGACCCTTTGCTGCCGGCGCTTGCGGAGACCGGGCGGCGCCACCCTGCGACCCACCTCCGGCTGCGCATGGAAATGATGGGCGGCCCGATTGCCCGGCTGATGGAGGGCAAGGCGGATATCGCGCTTGCGTCGCTTGATGGGGTGCCGCTGGACGACGTGGAGGCAGAGCCGGTTGCCGAGGTCACGATCCGGCCGGTGGCCAGCCCCGCCTTGAACCTGCCCGTCGGCCCCCACGCCTTGTCGGCATCCGAAATGCAAAGTCATGTGCAGGTGGTCGCCGCCGGCACCGGCGGCGCGGCGCATGACCAAAGCCGCGATCTCTTGTCCGGGAGCCTGAAATGGACGGTGTCTGATCTCGCGGCCAAGAAAAAGGTGATCCTCGCCGGGCTTGGCTGGGGCGGTCTGCCAGATCACATGACAGAGGAGGAGCGGCGTTCCGGGGCTTTGCTGTCCCTGAACCTGGACGGGTTCCCGCTGCGACGGACAGTGATATTCAAGATGCGGCGCAGGGACCAGCCCATTGGGGTTGTTGCCGAGGAACTCTGGAACAGGGTCGGTGCGGCTGTCTCAGCTGCGAAGCCGGTTGCCGCAGACACAGCAAGGCGCTAAGCAGGAGGCAGGCACGGTCCGAGTTGCGAGGCGAATGTGAAAGCTGTTTCTGGATGTCCCGGTGCTATAGGCTTGATCAGGAAGCGCTCTCTCTCCTTCACACTGCTGCGCGTGATCCGCTACCATCAAAACTCCGATCATATCGCGCTTGGCACCTTTCTGGAGCAGCTTGGCGACAGGTCCTTCGGATGGGCAATCTTGCTGTCGTGCCTGATCAATCTTCTTCCTTTGCCTCCAGGGTCAACCCTTGTCACCGCTCTGCCGCTCTTGTTTTTCTGCGCGCAGATGGGACTGGGATTTTCCAGCGTCCGGCTGCCGCGACGCATCGCGCGGATCCGGTTTTCCGGCACAGGCATGCGCCGTATCGTGCTGCGCTTGCGCCCCGTGTCGCGGCGGCTGGAGCGGGTTGCCCGACCGCGCCTGCGGGCGGTGTTTCAGCCACGAAGAGAACAGCTGACCGGAGGCCTGCTGTTTCTGGTTTCCCTGGCGCTGTTCGTGCCGCTGCCGCTCAGCGGTTGGTTTCCAGCAATTGCCCTGTTTGTTGCCAGCATCGGGCTGCTGGAACGGGATGGGATCATCGTGCTGGCGGGTGTCTGCGCCGGGATGTTGTCGATTGCCTTGACGGTGTTTGTGGGCGCTTCGATCCTGATCGGGGCGAACAGTCTGATACACTAACGTTTTTCTGATGAACAATCGAATGCTGTTGCGCTGATAGGTGCGATCGCAGCGGTAGCGCAACGCCTTCCGTATTCACGACATTTGCAAGACCTGCCTCAAGGGAATGATCTTTGGTCGCCCGATCCTTAGGCGCGCTGTCTTTGGCGAGTGCGACCGCCAGCCTGTTTCATTTTGAGACGCCGGTGATCATCGAGACGATTTCATTCTTGTCCGTCTTGTCTGTCTCGCGGATCCCGATCTGCTCGCCGCGGCGCAGGACACAGATACGGTCCGACAGGCGGAAGACCTGATCGAGACTATGGGAGACGATGAAGATTGCGAGGTTGCGTGCTTTCAGTGATTCAACTGTTGCTTCGACCCGGGCGGTTTCAGCGACGCCAAGCGCGGCAGTGGGTTCGTCGAGCAGGATTAGTTTCCTTGCCCAATGCGTTGCGCGTGCGATTGCGACACCCTGGCGTTGTCCCCCTGAAAGGTCGCGAATCGTAGCGGATGCGGACGGGATGCGCACATCCAGTTCACGAACAAGCGCGTCCGTTTCGGCGATCATCCTCTTGCGATCAAGCAGCCGCAGCGGCCCCTTCACGGGTTCACGACCAAGAAAGAGGTTCATGTAGACAGTCTGTTGATCGGCCAGTGCCAGATCCTGATAGACAACCTCTACCCCCCGTTCCCGAGCAACTGAAGCGTCAGGAAAGTTTGCTGGCTTTCCATCCAGAAGCATCTCGCCTGAACTGGGTGTGTAGACACCTGAGATCATCTTGATGAGAGTTGATTTGCCGGCGCCGTTGTCGCCGACAAGGGCCACGACTTCACCTGCGAGCATGTCGAGCGAGAAATCCTGGATCGCCGTGACTCCGCCAAAGGATTTGCGGATATTTCTGAGTTGAAGAACCGGGGTCATCTTGTCGCATTCCGGATTCTGAGCCAGGGTTCTGCCTGCCCGTAGCTGTTTTCGATCGACACCACGCGCGGCTTGCCCTTCGATACGCCCTCGATGCCGACCGAGTGGGCGCGGGTGACGAAGGCCTGGCCGCGGAAGCCGAAAACGACCGTGTCACCGGGTGCGGGAGCGTTGGCGCCTGTGGCGTCGATCATCCCGTAATAGTCAATCGCAGATGGCGGCGGGATCTCGACGCATCTCAAATCAGTAGTGTCTACGCTGGGGGATGTGGTGACCAATGCCTTGATGTGATATTCGGGAAAGACCGGATCGACATATAGACCTCCGCCGAAGCAATAGGCGCGGCCGCCATGAAGGTGGCTGACCTCGCTGAGGTAGAGAACAGCTGGCATCTCGGGCAGATCCTCGACGGCATGGAGAGGTGTCGTGCCGTGCAGCCCGTTGCCGGGTTCGACCTGGGTTGCTCCGGCTTCAGCAAGCGCCTCAAGTGTGACAAGAGATGTCGTGCCGGGTGCGTTGATTTCGATCTTGTCAAAGCCCGCGCGCTGCAGAGCATCAGCGGTCCGCTTCAGGGTGCCAAGGTTTGGTGTATGTCTAATCTTGCCTGTGGTGTGGTCATAGAGCTGCGCAGGAAACGTGGTGATGCCAGCGAAACGCGCGCCGCTCAGCTGGGACATCCAGCCTGCGGCTGCGACCGCATCCTCCGCGGGAAACCCACCTTCATGACCGCGATAGAATGTATCTCCGGCGGTCTGCACACGGGCAAGCAGTGGTTGTTCGCGTCCGGCTGCCAGTGCGGCCTCTGCCGCCTCTGCCGCCTTGGCCTGCGAAAACACGGTCCAGTAATCGGGCGTAAGTTGTCGCGCTGCCATCGCGGCTTCTGCGCGCGGTACCTGCACGAGATGGCCGAGGTGCCCGATTTTCAACCCGGCGTTATGGCAAGCGATGGCGCAAGCCATATCGACAGCAACCGCGCGATCAATGCCGCCAGCCATCACGGCGCGGCAAAACCCCGAGTTGCGGCTCACCTGCTTGGTCATCGCGAAGACCTTGAGGTCAAACTTATCGGCTTCCGCACGGATCAGGCGTGCGTTTTCTGCAACCGCGTCCAGATCAAGAACGTAAGAGTTCGCGGGGATTTCGCCCGTCCTGTGCAGCATCTGCGCGGCGAGGACGAAATCGGGATTTCGACGGCGAAGGACATCGAGGAACATGTCTGTTTTCCTTTCAGCGGTTCGGTTCGCGTAGTGAAACGGCGACGGCGGCCAGAACGATCAGGCCCTTGATGATCATCTGCCAAGAAACAGATAGCCCCATCAGGATCAGCCCGTTGGACAGCATGCCCATCATCAGGCTTCCAACGAGCGCGCCAGGAACGCTGCCTCGTCCGCCGTTCAGGGCGGTGCCGCCCACGATGACGGCGGCGATGACAGTCATCAGATCGCTTTCGCCCAAGGTGTAGCGGGCTGACTGGAGACGTCCGGCATAAAGCAGACCAGCCAAGCCGGCGCAGGCCCCGGATACCATAAGCACCGACAACCGCAGGCGAGCGACGCGGATGCCCGAGACAAGGGCCGCGCGTGGATTGTCGCCGGTTGCCAATACATGGGCCCCATAGCGCGTTTCACGAAAAACTAGATGTCCGATCAACAGCGCTAGAATGGTCCAGATCACAAGCGAGGGGATGCCGAACAGTTTTCCGCCGCCAAAAATGCCGATGAAAGCATCGGCGGTGACCGGGATGGATTGCAAATTGGACAATTCACGCGCGATGCCCGCTGCGACACCCATCGTGGCCAATGTAACAAGGAAGGAGGGAAGCCGGGCATAGGCGACGATGGCCCCGTTGACAAAGCCCACCGCCATGCCTGTTGCCAGCCCTGCGGCGACGCCAATAGGCCAGGGCGCGACCCGCATGACCATCGCGGCGACGATCGCCGAAAGTGCGACCGCGGCACCGAACGAAAGGTCGATCTCGCCCGCTGCCAAGACAAAGACCAGTCCAATCGCGAGCACCGTTGCCGGAGCTGTCTGTAAGACGATGTTCGTCAGGTTCTGGGGGGAAAGGAAGCCACGGTCCCAAAGCATCGCGGCAAAGAAGAGGAAAATGAGCACGAAACCCGCATAGACGATCAGCCCTTGCAGAACGGCCCGGTTAGGAAATTTTGGCGACATGGTCTCCGTCCAATTGCGGGAATTCATCTGGGCCTGCGCCCGGATCGCTCCGGGCGCAGCGGGGGTAGATTATTGCTGCGCGTCGAGAACCGATTGCGGCGCATCCAGATTCAGCGATTGGTTCCAACCTTCGTTGACATTTTTGGCGGTAACCGAGACGGCCGGTGCAACGACAAAGGGCGGGTTGTCGAGGTCGAGAACCCCGCGCGCCCCGGCAGCGGCCATGGCGCGCCCGAGCTCATAGGCCTCATCGGCAACGATGCCGACGACATTGCCGCCCTTGACCATATCGAGAGCAATCGGCTCAGACAGGTCGAGCGTCACGATACGGGTTGAGCTGTTGCCGTTTGCGCGCAGCGCGGCGAGCACACCTTCGGCCGGACCTGCCCATGTCACGTAGATCCCACCGATGTTGGGGTTCTGCAACAGCATGGCATTCGCGATTTCCTCTGCCCTTGCGGGATCGCTGATACCGGCCTCGGCGACAATCTCCATCCCGGGATGGTGGGTTTCGATCGTCGTCTTGAAGGCATTGTCGCGCTGGTTCGTCACGTAGTAAGCGGCGTCGTGAAAGATCCAGCCCACGTCGCCTGTGCCGCCCATCGCGCCCGCCAGAATGTCGGCTGCCTGCTTGCCCATCTGGAACAGATCGTCGGTCACGATGGCGGCATAGTCGGCAGGATGCTCGTAGCCGGACGGGAGGTTGGAAAGGAAAACCAACTCGACACCGGCGTCGCGTGCTTTCTTGAAGGCCGACGCAGATGCCACGGGGTCGAGCGGCAGGGACAAGATGATATCGGGGTTGAGCGCGAGCGCGGTTTCGATGTCAGCAAGTTGACGCGCACTGTCAAAGCCGGCTGATGTCGTGGCAACCACCTCGATACCAAGCCGGGTGAATTCATCGGTTGCGCCTGCGGTAACCGCGTTCACAAAGTCGGATTGATCGTGCCAGAGCAGCGCCGCCCTAAGGCCCCGGGATTGCAGCTGGCTCGCCTGCGCATCATCAACGATCACAGCCGAGGAGGGGGTTGCCGCCTCGCCCGAGGGTCCGACGGTCTGGGCCGATGCAGGCATTGCCATGAAGGCAAGTACCGACAACGATGCAAGAAGATTTCTGGAAGTGCAATTCATAGTCTCTCTCCCTGTTGTGGCCCCTGTATTCAGTCGGACCGAATTCCACATGTGAGTGCGATGAAGGCTGCGAAGGCGACAATCCCGTCGTGGTAATCCTGCAGGGGAACGCGTTCGTGGTTCGTATGGCAGATGCTGATATCGCCAGGTGCGCAATAGACAGTCGGCACGCCGAGCTTTGCTGTCAGAAAGGGCATTTCCGACCAGAAGGGCGCACCTTCAACTGCACCGCGATCGGGCCGTACGGCCGCGATGGAAGCAGAGAGCTGCCGGACCATCTCATGATCGGCTTCGATCCCGGCCGGGGAGCCGCCTAGCGGATGGTCGCGACCGGCGGTGAAATCTATTTTGACGCGGATGTCCTCAGCAATTGCGGCGCGGATCACGGCTTCCAGTTCCGAGGTGGCGGCATCAAGGTCGTCACCGGGCAGAAGCTTGCCAATCAGCGAAAAGCGGCATGCTCCGGGAACAGCAATCAGCCCCCCGGCTTCAAGCCCCGTTACAAGGATGTTGCTGCGCCCCAGAAGCGGATGGCTGCCAGCGGCCGAAATTCGATCCGAGTGATCCCAAATCGCCTGAAGGACCTTGTGCGCGGCCTTCAGGGCGTCGCGGCCGAGCTCCGGTCGGCCAAAATAGGCGGATTGGCCCGTCAGCACGATCTCCGCGATATAAAATCCGATCTGCACCGGCAGGATCTGCAGGCGGGTAGGTTCGACATAGACCGCCAGATCCGGACGCGGCAGTCCGCCCGCCAGCACGCTTTCTGTCCAATGGCGAACGCCTGCGCTTTTTCCGCTGCCGAGTTCGCCGCTTTCCTCATCTCCGACAAATGCGAAAGACACCGTTCCCAGAAGGCGGATACCCGCCCGGTCCAGAAGATCGAGAGCGGCGAGCGATGTGCAAATGCCAGCCTTGAGATCGGCAGCGCCGCGCCCCCACAGTTCGCCGTCGATGATTGTCGCGCCAAAGGGGTCCTGTTGTGGTTTGCCAGCCCAATGATCGCTCCAGTTGCCCGGATGAACAACGTCCGTATGTCCGATGAAAAGAAGGTCAGGACCATCGCCACCCTCGCGCCGTCCTGTGATGTTCGGCCTCCCTGGACTGAAGTCTTCGACCGAGGGCGACAGCGATAGACGCTCCATTTCGGGACGCAGCATGTCAACCATCGCGACCTCGTCCCCAGTCACGGAAGCGGCGCGAACAGCCCGGGCCAGCAGATCGTTGACCACCGCCCGGTCAAGATGTTGGCTCAGGAGCGTGATCAGGGGGCCATGCGCCGTCATTCTGCGGAACCCGCAAGTTTGCCCTGTTTCGGGGTCGGCAGGGTAATGACCGCGCCGGGCGCAGATTTGGCGAACAACTCGGTATGCAATTCGGTCAGTCCAACAGCGACGGCTCCGCTCAGCGCGGCGTGATGGCCGAGTTGGGCAGGTTCGATCCTGATCGGGAAAGGAAAGCAGCGCTTCAGCTCATCGCGGGTCGCGGTCAGGATTTCGGGACGGGACCCAATTGCTCCGCCGAGGATGACCACCTCGGGCGCCACCACGGCGCCAATTGCCGCAACTGCCCGCGCCATTTGAGTTGCGACTTTATCGAGGACTTCCCGAGCCGCGACCTCACCAGACGCGGCGGCATCAAATATCGCCGGTACGTCGACATCTTTACCAGTTGTGGCGAGATATGCCGCGCGAATGCCATGCGTGGCCGACACTCGTTCGAACGCCCCGACCCGCAGGGATTCTTCCTCGAAAGGATCAGCGCCGAACGGTAGATAGCCAAGTTCCCCGGCGGCTCCTGATGCGCCTCTTACAAGCGCTCCGTTTACGATCAGCCCTGCGCCAACCCCGGTCCCGAACGCGATCAGGGCAACGTTGTCGATGCCATGGCCTGCGCCAAGCCAGTGTTCGCCGAGTACTGCGAGGTTAACGTCGTTCTCAAGCAGCGTCTTTGTGCCCGTTGCCTCTGATACCGCGGCCCGAAAATCGATCTGATCGATTCCGGCAATATTGGGGGCGAAGTTTACCTTTCCGGATAGGACGTCCGGCACACCGGGGCAGCCGACCACTGTCTGTCTGACAGTGTTGGCGGCCACATTTCCCTCGCCGATGGCGCGGCTGACCAGGTCTCCTATTTGATCGGCCACATGACGCCCGCCATCTGGATGAGTGGGGGCTACGACCTCGGCGACAATAGTACCAGCGAGATCGACGATCGCGACGCGCACCTTGGTGCCGCCAAGATCGACCGCCGCCATAAAGGCGCTTTCCGGTATCAGTTCATAGGTGGTCGCCGTGCGGCCGACATGACCAGAGGTCCGGCCCGTCTCGCGAATCCAGCCTTCGCCTTCAAGGATACGAACCAACTCGGAAACTGTCTGCTTCGATAATCCTGTCTGCTTGGAGATTGAGGCGCGAGAGATCGGACCGCAATGGATGATGTCCTGCATGACCGAGTACAGCGCCACCTGCCTGGAAAATGAGGTTTGCTGGGTCGATTCCATACATCACCTATTAGTTCGTTCTGCATATGAACTAATAGGTGGCTGGTTTGAGTGTCAAGCGACAATTGCCGTTGTGCTGGTGCTCACGAGGTGGTCCGGGCGATGACTCGATCGCCGGTAAGCTGCGTCCCGCGATCGGGGGGTGGATCATCCGGTTGGGGGTCGCGCTGTTATGGTGAGGTTGCTAGGGTGCGGCGTCTGAGTTTGGTGGCCGGTGGTGACCTGCGGGAATCGCGAGGGTCTGGCCGGTTCGATTTCCCCCAATCCGAAGGGTCTCTACCATGTCTAAGCCGTTGTTCGATCTGCCGCCGGTGCCTGCCATTCCGCTGGAGGGGCGCGAGGAGGTCTGGCCGGTTGGCCGCATTTTCTGTGTCGGGCGAAATTACGCGGCCCATGCTGCGGAGATGGGGGTGGCGGTCGACCGGGAGCAGCCGTTCTATTTCACCAAGTCGGCCTGCCACGCGGTATTGAGTGGCGCGGAGCTGCGCTATCCGCAGGGGACGGAGAATTTTCACCACGAAATGGAACTGGTCGTCGCGATTGCAGCGCCGCTCAGGGATGCGACGGCCGCAGAGGCGCGGGCGGCGATCTGGGGATATGGCTGCGCGCTGGACATGACGCGCCGGGATCTGCAATTGCGCGAACGCCAGAAGCAGCGCCCCTGGAGCCTGGGCAAGGATCTGGAGGGCGGCAGTGTCTTTGCGCCGCTGCGTGCGGCATCGGAATGGGGGGAGCCTCAGACGCAGCGAATCTGGTTGCGGGTGAACGGAGAGATCCGTCAGGACGCCTCTCTCGCGGAGCTGATCTGGTCGGTCGAGGAGATTCTATGCCATCTTTCTGGGTATTATCATCTGCGGCCGGGGGATCTGGTGATGACGGGCACGCCGGCGGGGGTTGGTCCTGTTGTCGCAGGGGATCATATCGAAGGCGGTATTGATGGGCTGACATCTGTGCGATTGTCGCTGCGATAGGCGAAAATAGCGCGTCATGTGATCAGCGCGGCGAATTTAGCGATCAGATGCAACCATGCCGTGATTTATGTAACTTGAATACTTCTTGTTTGAAGATTTCTGTAACGTATTTTTGTTTCATCGACCCAGCAGGCTGAAGCATTTTCGCGAAATCATGCAGTGCAGATACATAATCATCTGTTGATGGTTACAAATGCACCTAATAGCTGAGGGTGTCAGGGGACGTTTACGGCCGGATGGCTGGATAGGCTGTGCGTTGGGTTTGTTGCATCAGGGGCATCTGATCGCGATAGTTACGAAAAGACATAAGGTCAGAGGGAGGAAACATATGACCACTCGGAGACAACTACTTGGCGCGGCAGGGGCCGTTGCACTCATGGTGATGGGCGCGACCTCGGCGATGGCGCAGGAGGTGACGCTGAAGCTGCACCAGTTCCTGCCGGCGCAGGCAAATGTGCCCAAGCTGATTCTGGATGTCTGGGCCGACAAGGTCGAGGCGTCTTCGCAGGGGCGTATCAAGATCGACCGCTATCCGTCCATGCAGCTGGGTGGCAAGCCACCAGAACTGATGGATCAGGCCATTGATGGCGTGGCAGATATCGTCTGGACCGTTGTGGGCTATACCCCCGGCCGCTACCCTTCGACCGAAGTGTTCGAACTGCCGTTCATGATGACCAATGCGCGTGCGGCATCGCACGCCTATTGGGAAATGTTCGAGGAGCATATGAAGGATGGTGAATTCAAGGACGTGAAGATCCTTGGCACCTGGGTTCACGGCCCCGGCATCATCCATACCACGGATCCGGTGGAACAACCGGATGATCTGCGTGGGATGAAGATCCGCGGCGGTGGCCGTTCGGTGAACGCGCTGCTGACGGAACTGGGCGCAACCCCGGTGGGTATGCCGGTTCCGGCTATCCCGGAAGCCCTGTCCAAGGGCGTGATTGACGGCACCACCATTCCGTGGGAAGTCACCACCGCGCTGAAGGTGCCGGAGCTGGTCGAGAACCACACGGAATTCACCGGCCGCGCGCTCTATACGCTGACCTTTGTTCTGGCGATGAACAAAGAGAAATATGAGAGCCTGCCCGATGATCTGAAAAAGGCCGTGGATGAGAACTCCGGTCTGGAATTCTCGGTCTTTGCCGGTGGCACCATGGCTGATGCCGATGATCCGGCGCGGGAGTTCGCACTGGATGAGGGCAATAATGTCATCACGCTGGATGAAGAGCAGACCGCGATCTGGCGCGAAGCCGCGAAGCCGATCTACCAGCAGTGGCTCGACGACATGAAGGCAAAAGGCATTGATGGCGACGCGCTGCTGGAGCAGGCGACCTATCTGATCGACAAATACACCGCTCAGCATAACTAACTGAGCGCAAGACTGGTGGACCTGTGCCTGCATCTGTCGCAGGTCCACCCCACCTGAAAGGGTAGGCTTTCCATGCACAAGCTGATGATGGGACTGGCCAGAACAATGGCCATGGCGGGCGGTATTGTCTTATCGCTTCTGATCCTGCTGACCTGTCTGTCGATTGCCGGGCGGTTGCTGAACGGGGGGCTGCATGGCGCCCTGATGCAGAGCATCGCGCCGGATCTGGCCGAGTGGTTGATCGCCATCGGTGTCGGGCCGATCAATGGTGATTTCGAAATTGTCGAGGCAGGCGTCGCCTTTGCGATCTTTGCCTTTTTGCCGCTGTGCCAGATCACGGCGGGCCATGCGTCGGTGGATATTGTCACCAACAGTTTCCCGCGGGGGGCCAAACGGTTCCTGCGGATGGCGACTGAGATCGTCTTTGCGGCTGTGCTGGTGCTGATTGCGGTGCGGCTTGGCGCGGGGATGCTGAGCAAGTTCGAGAACGGCGAGACCTCCTTTCTGCTCGAGTTTCCGGTCTGGTGGGCCTATGCCGCCAGTCTGGTCGCGGCCAGCGTGGCCGCCTTGGTGGGCCTCTATATGGCCGCCGTCCGTACGATTGAATTCATGACTGGCCGCATCCTTGTCTGGGACGGCGTGGAGGGCGAACAGTGACTGCGCTTGAAATCGGGATTGCCTCATTTCCCGTCCTGATGATGCTGATTTTCCTGCGGGTTCCGATTGGCCTTTCGATGTTTCTGGTTGGGCTGGTCGGGCTGATCATCGTGACAGATGGCACTCAGGTGGCCTTTGGCCGGATGAAGAGCGAGACCTATTCCACCTTCTCCTCATATTCGCTGACCATCGTGCCGATGTTCCTCTTGATGGGCCATTTTGCGACGCTGGGTGGCATGTCCACGGCTTTGTTCAAGGCGGCTGAAGGCTTCCTGGGGCATAGGAAGGGCGGTGTTGCCATGGCAGCAATCGGGGCCTGTGCGGGCTTTGGCGCGATCTGTGGCTCCTCGCTGGCCACGGCGGCAACCATGGGACGTGTCGCGCTGCCTGAACTGCGCAACTACGGCTATGCTGGCGGCTTCTCCACGGCGACGCTGGCGGCAGGCGGTACGCTTGGCATTCTGATCCCGCCCTCTGTGGTGCTGGTGATCTATGCCATCCTGACAGAGCAGAACATCGCAAAGCTGTTTCTTGCCGCCTTTATCCCCGGTATTCTGGCCGCCATTGGTTATGTGATTGCGATTTCTGTCTATGTCCGGGTTTTCCCCGGCAGCGCGGGGACGCGCCCCCCGGTTCCCTGGGGCGAGCGGTTTGCGGCGCTGTTCCACGTCTGGCCGGTTCTTCTGGTTTTTGGACTGGTCGTGGGCGGGATTTATCTGGGCTGGTTCACCCCGACCGAAGGCGCTGCGGTTGGTGCCTTGGGGACCGGGCTGATTGCCTGGCTGAACGGTGGACTCAACCGTGAGACCCTGACCGATAGTTTCATGGTGACGGCGCGCTCGACCGCGATGATCTTTTTCATCGTGCTGGGTGCGGGGTTCTACAACGGGTTTCTGGCCCTGACCAAAGTCCCGCAGGAGCTGGCTGATTTCGTGGTCTCCCAGGGTCTCAGCCCCTGGGTGGTGCTGATGCTGATCCTTGCCTTCTATCTGGTCTTTGGTTGCCTGATGGACAGCCTGTCGATGATCCTTCTGACTATCCCGATCTTTTACCCGGTTATTTCCGCGATGGATTTTGGTCTGGTGAATCTGCCCGCGATGCAGGCCGATGCGGCGATGGAGGTGCTGAGGGCTGGCGTGCCACAGGGGATGGGGGCGGACATGCTCGCCTCGATCCAGGAGGCGATTGCCACTGGCACCGAACTGACCCGCGACCAGATGAAGGAGCTGGGCATTCGTGTGACCAAGGGCATGGCGAACCGGCTGGAGACAGAATACGTCGCCATCTGGTTTGGAATTCTGGTTCTGATCGTGGTCGAGGTTGGCCTGATCACCCCGCCGGTGGGCATGAACCTGTTCGTCATCAACGCGATGGATCGCACTACCCGGATGGTCGACACCTATAAGGCGGTGATGTTCTTTGTCGCCTCTGACCTGATCCGGGTTGTGATATTGGTGGCCTTTCCAATCATCACGCTGTTGCCGTTGATGTTGATGCGCTGAAAGTTGATGATCCTGCAAGGTGGCCATCCGTCCCGGCGGGTGGCCGTTACCATTGTGAACACCGTGACACCCCAGAGCCGAGGCCCAGAATGACCGACAGCCAGACCCCTGACTTTGTGCATGAAATCCGCGTCGGCTGGGGTGATTGTGACCCGGCGCGTATTGCCTATACCGGTCATCTGCCGGGGTTTGCGTTGCAGGCGATCGATGCCTGGTGGGAGCAGCAGCTGGATGGTGACGGCTGGTATCAGATGGAACTGGATCGCGGTACTGGCACGCCCTTTGTGCATATGAGCATTGATTTCCGCTCTCCCGTCACGCCGCGCCACAGGTTGGCCTGTGCTGTCTGGCCGGTTGCGCTGGGGCAGAAATCCGTGACCTTCCGGGTGGAAGCGCGGCAGGACGGTGTTTTGTGTTTTGAGGGCAATTTCGTCTGCGTCTTTATCGAGCCGAGCGATTTCAGCGCCAGGCCCGCGCCCGCAGATTACCGTGCGGTGATTGAGCCGTTGCTGCGCCCCGACCTCGCCTAGGGCGCGTTTTGCCCGGTGTTAGAGACGAACTCATAGTGGATCGCGTTGCCAGCCATCCGCAAATGTCACCCGCTCCATCTCTGTGAACCGGCGAATTCGTTCCAGTTCGGCCTCCAACCGGTTCTGCCGTGCCGGAGACCATTTGATGCCCCGTTCGGGCCAGAGCGCGGTGATATGTAGACAGCCCGTCAGATCACCCGCCTGCCGGTGTGCTTTCATGTCGATGCGGCCGACCAGACGGTCCCCCTCCATCAGCGGAAAGACGTAGTAGCCGTAGCGTCGTTTCTCGGCGGGGGTGAACACCTCGATCCGGTAGTGAAAGCCAAACAGCCCTTCCGCGCGTTTGCGGTCGCGCAGAGCAGGATCAAACGGGCTGAGGAGGCGTATTCGGCCCGGTGGTGGCGGCAGGGCGGCGGCCTGCCCGACGGCGCCGGGGCGGGCAAAGACACGGCGGCTGCGCCCGTCCGAAAGCGTGATATCCAGAGGTTCGATCTGCCCGTCCGCCAGCGCCAGTTTGCACCATGCGGCGCATTCCGCCGGTGAGGCCGTCGCCCAGAAGGCAGCCAGTTCACCCGAGGTGGAAAAGCCGAGCCGGTCCAGCGCCGCATTGCACAGCCAGTCCAGCGTTTTCTCCGGGTCGGGCGACCCTTGGGCGGGGAGGTGACGGGTGTCGATAACCCGTTCGCTCAGGTCGTAGCGTTTCTGAAAGCCACTGCGTCCGACCACGGCCAGCGCGCCGGAGCGCCAGAGGTATTCCAGCGCGGTTTTTGATGGATGCCAGTCCCACCAGCCGCCGGATCCCTTGGCTTCATCCTTGCCCACGTCGGAGGAGCTAACCGCGCCGTGGTCGCGAATGTGGTCCAGAACATGCTGGAACTTCGCCTCATAGCCGTCGCGGCGCCAGTTGCGGTATCTCTTGCGCAGAACCTCTGCGTCGCGCCGAAACCGCAAGTGCCAATGCGGGTAGAACTCCATAGGCAGAACGGCAGCGTCATGGGTCCAATGTTCGAACAGGCGGCGTTCCTGTTCATAGAGCCGTTTCAGCGCCGAAGGGCGATAGCTGGGCCTGCGGGAGAACAGGATCATGTCATGGGCGCGGGCCACCGTGTTGATGCTGTCCAGCTGAACAAAGCCAAGCCGGGTGATCAGTTCCAGCAGCGCATCACCCTTGGCAGGCCCGCTGGGTTGCTCCAGCAGGCCGTGCCGATCCATGAACAGGCGCCGCGCGGCCCGATTGTCCAGCCGCGCAACCGCCATCAGCGCCGCTTGAGCGTATCGCCGAAGGTGATGGTAGGGGTCAGGGTCACGTGTTTTTCGATCTCCTGATCCGGGTTATCCAGCTGCGCGGCGATGATCTCTGCCGCCTTGCGTCCGATTTCCAGACGGCAGGCGTCCATCGTGGCCAGCTGCCGTGGCAGCCCCTGCAACAGCTCCACTCCGTTGAACCCGGCAAGACCGATCTGACCGGGGATGTCGATCTTCTGATCCATCAGGTAGAGCATGCCACCCGCGCCAATCATGTCGTTTGAATAATAAAGGAAATCCAACTCAGGCGAGCGTTCCAGCATCTCCTGCGTCATCTCGCGGCCCTTTGCGAGGGCGGAACCGCCGGAGTAGAAGGCGCGGTCTTCGATCTCGACCCCTTCTTTGGCGAGCGCCTCGGTGAAGCCTTCAAACCGTTTGCGGGCGCGATGGTCCAGCGGCATCTTGGTGCCCATGAAACCGATGTGGCGATAGCCGGCTTTCAGTATGGCCTTGGCCATCTCACGTCCAGCGCGGCGATGGGAAATCCCCACCATCGCATCCACCGGCTTGCCATCGGTATCCATGATTTCCACCACCGGAATACCAGAGGCATTGAGCATGGCGCGCGCCGCCTCCGTGTGCTCCAACCCGGCAATGATGACGCCAGAAGGTCGCCAGGACAGCATCTCATAGAGGACTTTCTCCTCTTTCTCCGGCTGGTAATCGGTCACGCCGACCACAGGCTGTAGATCCGTGTTTTCCAGCACTGAGTTGATGCCGGTCAGCACCTCCGGGAAGACCATATTGGACAGCGACGGGATGATCACGGCCACCAGGTTGACCCGGTTCGAGGCAAGCGCACCGGCGATCTTGTTCGGGACGTAGCCAAGTTCCTTTGCGGCGCTCAGAACTTTTTGTCGGGTTTTTTCCGACACATCGCCCCGGTTCCGCAACACGCGACTGACGGTCATTTCTGAAACCCCGGTGGCTTCGGATACGTCACGAAGGGTGAGCGGGCGCTTGTTGTCCGTTGTCACGTCGATGGCCTCACATTGTTGTTGTTGTTACGTTAGCGCAGACAGAGCGCGCTGCACAATGGGGCGCAGCCGTTGCAAAATCCAATTCCACAGGATTGTCTTGCCATGGTGGGTTTGCTATCGCGTAAACAGGCTGGCCCTGATCAGGCCCCGTGGCTCAACTGGATAGAGCAGCCCCCTCCTAAGGGGCAGGTTGCAGGTTCGAATCCTGCCGGGGTCACCAAAATTGCACGGCTGCCTGTCTCAATCATGACATTCGGCAGGTGCGGGGGCGCCGTGCCTTGTTCTGACGCGATGTCGATCCCGTTGACAGGGCGCTGTCGGATTGACCTCTGCGCGATGCGAGTTAGCTCAGGCAGATGAAGTACTGGTTGATAATCGGCCTGGTTTTTCTGGGGGCCTGCGGGCGCGGGGTTCCGGAGAATGCGCGCATTGTTGTGGCGGGCGACTCCGTAATGGCCTGGAACCGAAATGACAGTGGATCCGTTGCGGATCGGCTGGAAAGTCGGCTTGGCGAACCGGTTGGCGATGTCTCGCTGTCGCTTGCGCGGGTGACCGGCGGGCGCGGGGCGTTGCACATACCCACGCAGCTGAAACCAGTGTCGGCGGAGTGGGTTTTGCTGAATGGCGGTGCCAATGACCTTCGCAGCCGCGATTGTGGCTGCAAGGTTTGCGATGTCGAACTTGACCGGCTGATTTCCGCGAGCGGAACGCAGGGTGCCATCCCAGAACTGGTCTCAGATCTGCGCCGTCGCGGATCGCGGATCATCTGGCTCGATTATTACACCTCTCCGCGATACGCGGGTACGGTCTGTGTTGCGCCCTACCAAATTCTGGAGGAACGGCTGGCGCGTATGGCGGCAGCGGATGCGGGCGTGACGCTCCTCGATATGGATGCGGTGTTTCGCCCCGACGACCTGTCGCTTTTTGCGCCTGACCGGATTCACCCGTCGCTGCGGGGGTCGGATCTGATCGCAGGACAGGTTGCGCCGCTGCTGAGGCGGTGACAGGCGAAGATCCTGTGGACCCCAGGTGTTGCCACCCCGACGCCCCGGCCGGGAGCGGCCGGGATTTGATATCGGGGCGGCGGGGGACAGCTATCGACGGGTGATCAATCCTCGGTGCTGAGACCGGAGAGGAAGAAGTCCTGACCGAGTTTGGGATTGCTGGCCAGACCTTCGACCATGTCTTCGTAGTATTTTCGTTTGATGGCGCGGCTTGCCTGCTTTTCCAGGCCATGACCTGTGAAGGAGGCTATGCGTGCGGTTTGATTGTCTTTCTTGACCCGCAGCGCCCGTGCCACTTTGTCCGGGTAGCGCTTCACCAGGGCGCTGCGCAGCGCCCAAGAGTATTTCGGCGAGAACGGAGAAATCCAGTCGATGAACCAGAGCCGGTCACCGCTGTTCCAGCGATCCGGGTCGAGGTGGTTTGGATCGAGGATATACGCCGCCTCCGTCTCTTCGTCGAGCAGCGCCCAGCTGCAATACGCAACCGGGAAACCGTCTCTTTCGACTATGTAATATTGCTGGCTGGCGATCGCAGGCAGGATAAACCCTGCCTGCTGGCTGACCCTCCAGTCCCGGTGCAGGACGGAATTGGACCACAGCCAGGCGATCTTGCCATAAGTCTGGAAGTTCTGTTGAGAATCCATGGTCGTTCTTTCCTGCTTCCGGTCAGCTGTGGTCACGGCGTTAGACAAAGACAAAGGAGTTTGCCCCCAGCTCGTCGATTTCCACGCCATGAAGGTCGATCAGGTCGCCATCCGAGGTCTGGATACGGGTGTGGGTCTCCTGACCATTTGCACTTGCGACGACCGAGATGTCAAAATCAGCCACGGAGCCGCCAAAGTCAAACATCAGCTTGTCCTCACCAACGGTGAAATCGGTGATCCGGTCCGTGCCGTGACCTGCGCGGAACACAAAGGTATCGAAGCCTTCGCCCCCAGCAAGCCGATCATTGCCAGCACCCCCCTCCAGCAGGTTTCGCCCTGCGGTGCCGATCAGATCATCATCGAAGTCGGAACCGATGACGCCTTCGAACCCGGAAATCTGATCGCCGACGATATAGTTGGTTGGCGACGGGATCAGCTCGGAGGTTTGTTGGGCCAGGTTGATACGAACGGCAGTCGAATGGCCCTCATAGCTCAGAACATCGAAGCCTTCGCCACCATTCATTGTATCGGTGCCTTCGCCGCCGATAATGGTGTCGTCGCCTTCCCTGCCGTCGATCAGGTCGGCCCCGGC
Organism: Phaeobacter sp. JH20_37; assembly: GCF_048056015.1. Taxonomy (NCBI): domain Bacteria; kingdom Pseudomonadati; phylum Pseudomonadota; class Alphaproteobacteria; order Rhodobacterales; family Roseobacteraceae; genus Phaeobacter; species Phaeobacter sp. JH20_37. The sequence goes on from NZ_JAYMWW010000015.1 coordinate 297,029, forward strand.
GCCGCCATCAAAATAGTTGCCGCCGGCATTGCCTTTCAGAATATCCGACTGGCTGGTTCCGACAACACCTTCGAAGTTGCTGACCGTGTCGCCTGCAAGCCATTGGCTGCCATTCCAGTATTGCGCAAACTGTTGATGCCCAGGTTGGGTCGAGGCGAGGTCGAACTGGATAGCAGATGCTTCCCCTTTGTAGCTCGCGACATCAAAGCCGGCGCCGCCGTCCAATACATCCAATCCGGCGCCGCCGACGATGACGTCATTGCCCGCCTTGCCGGAAATCGTGTCTGCCCCGGCGCCACCTTCCAGGTAATTGGCATCGTTGTTGCCGATTAGCTTGTCATCCAGAGAGGTTGCAATCACACCTTCGAAATTGCTGTAGACGCCGGCAGTCGTCAGAAGCACCTCTTCTCCGGTGTGGGCGTCATTGTAACGTACGTGCTCTGAGTGCTGGCCGATACCCAGCTCAAATTTGATACCGATTCCATAGCCTTCGCGGCTGTAGAGATCAAAGCCGGTGCCGCCGTCGATTGTGTCATCCGACAAGCCGCCATCAATGATGTCATCGCCGCCCTTGCCGTCGATATTGTCCTTACCTGACGAGCCAATGATGATATCATCGCCCTCAGTCCCGTTGATGCCGGTCAGAGAGTTTCGATCGACATCGCGAATATTCAGGAGTTTGTTCAGGTCGAACAGGCCGTCGTAGCTGAGCAGTGCACCGCCGCTCTCTGCGTCCGTTAGTTTACCCAGCTCATCGCCGAAACTGCTGGTTTCATCTCCGTTTTGAGGCGTCTTCCAGACGTCGTCCGAGTTGCGGAAGGCGTGGTAATTGGCCCGCAGCGTGGTGAAATAGCTGCTCGGTGACGCAGCTGACGTGCTGTCAAAGCTCCCCAGCGCACCATGGCGGAAGTCGACGTTTGCGCCGTTCGAGTAGACGACGTTGACCCCGAACGAGTCTGCACTGCCCGCTTGTTGAAGGATTGCATTCAGATCAGCTTTTGCCAATCCATCCAGAGTGGTCCAGCTATCTGTGTTGGTGCTCAATGCCTGGCTGCTGGTCCTCAATCCCTGCGGTGCGAGGAAGTAGTCCTCGACCGTAAAGGAGAAGTCTTCACTAAGCGAGATGACCAAATCGTCGCCATAGGAATTGAACCAGATCTCACGGTCGTCGCGAACGTGGATGTTGAGGAGGTCGCCGGCGATATCTTCGGCCTCTGGCCCGGTGATCAGATGATGGCCCCGGCTGCCGCCCCCGAAGTTGGCCGGGAAATAATTGACGTTGTAGATGTCCCGCCCTTCTCCGCCGACGATAATATCGTTGCCGGTAATGAAGTCGTCATAGGTGAAGTGATCATCGCCCGCGTCACCATACAGGTAGTCGTCCTTCGATGATCCCTCAATCGTATCGTTGTGTTCCGTCCCGAGGAGCGCAACCGACCCGGAATCCCAGGCGACATCGACGCTGATATCCAGCTCGGATGTGGTGCCATCTGCGTTGACATTGGTGATGCCGTTATTGATCGCAGCCCGGTATTCGGACAGGGAATGGACGATGGTATCGCCCTCAGCGCCCTCGGTGTCCAAAACGATATGCGCGGCTTCTGTATTCCAGACATTGAGCCTTTTCAGTGCAGTATCATCCGTGCTTCTCAGGATATTCGTGAGCGACGCCGCGGTTTTTGCAACCTCCTCATCCCGGTTTTCGGTCACCAGAGGAATCAGGGCTTCTGCCATTTCGGTCGCGGTCTGTTCGCGGATCTGGTCGACCTCAAGCTCATCGACAAAGCGCTGCAATGTCTGGCTGCTGAGCCCGATGGTATCTCCATCGTCTTCGCCGCCATCAATATAGAGCTCGTCTTTCTGGCCGTTCCAGTAGCTTTCCAGAAGTGCGTGTTTGAGGTTGATCAGATCGTCGCCCTCGCCGCCACCAACAACCTGAATTGAGGCGCCGACATCAATGCGGTCATCGCCGCCGAAGCCAAAGACCTGTTCAAGCTGTGTGGAGGTGTCGAGAAACATGAAGTCGCCCAGCGAGGAGCCATGCAGGATTTCGATATTGCTGAGGGTGTCGGAGACTGAGTGGATGCCACTGCGCTCGGCAAGCTCAACTTTGCGGAATTGTACAACCTCGGTGCGTTTGCCGTGGTTGGCAGTCTGCGAGTCGATGGATTCCTGATAGTATTTCGAACCTGCCGTGAGGTTCTTCGAGACATAGGTGCTGTCGCCGGATGCGCCAATGGAAAGCCCTCTCGAAAGTTCGCCACCTGACAGCCGCGCGTAGGAGGCGGTATCCTGCCCGGTGCCACCGTCGAAGGTGACCTGGCTTTCATAGGCGAACAGCGTGTCATCACCACCACCCGCGTTGATTTCGATCCCGACCTCCATCTTGTTGCCCATACGGTCTTCGGCGCTCGACACAACCTTCGACATGTTAAAGGTGGTCTGATTGTCGCCGTAGTCGCGGATATCCCAGCCGGACAGGTCGGTAATCTTGAGCGTTGTCTGATACTCGTTCTTGCCGGTCTCTTCGCGGCTGGTTTCCTCGGTGCCGGCGGAGAACAGCGGTGTTGTGAAGGTCAGGTAGGATTTGGCGCCATTGGCATTCGGCAGGTTGATAACATTGATATCGCTGCCCTCGGTCGGGGTGAGGCTGCGGTTGCCAGTCTGCCAGCCATTGGTCGTGAAGGTTTCGACGTAGTTCTTGGCGGTCTTGTTCAGCTCGCCACTGGTTTTGCTGATGGCCGACAATTCGATATCGGTTACATCCAGACCCTGGCCGCCAAGCGCAATCACCTGGTCGACATCGTCGTCCGCGATCAACTCGCCGAAGAACTCGGTGTAGTGGGCCTTGGTCTTTTCCTGTTTCTGATCAAAGCTGCCGTCGAAGAACTCTTCGACAGTCTGCGGATTGCCGTTCTCGTCAGTTCGGATCTTGGCGGCATATTTGTCGGCAATTCCTTCAAGCGCAACCTGTTCAAAGGCACCAACAATTGCCGAAATCGCACCACCAATCAGACCCACCGCAGCGGCGATCGGGGCGCCCACGCCGGTTGCCGCAAGTACGCCCGATGTGACGCCGGTGATGACGTCGAGCCCGGTGGTCACGCCATAGAATGCGGCTTCTGCGTCTTTGGATTCCTGGAGAAGGTCGCTCAGCAGGCCGGAGCTGTAGGTGTCGGCCTTCTGAATCGCGTCGATCCGATCCTGTTTCTGGTCAAATTCCGCCCATTTTGCCGGGTTGATCGCACCTACTACAGACCCGATGGCGCCGATAACCGGTACCGCCTTGCCAAGCACGTTAGCAGCCTTGCTGCCTGCCTTGACCGCAAGCTCTGCGATTCCGAGCACGTTCTCGACGGCCGCAAAGGCGAGCGCGGTTCCCTGCAGGCCGACCTCTGCCTGTACGACTTTGCGGGTTTCATCCGGCAGGTTCGGGTCGGCAAGAAGCTTAGCTGTGGGCACAAAGCTGGCTGCTGCGCCGCCAACCAGTGACAGTGCCGCAAAGCCCTTTGCGCCCTTAGCAAATTTCAGATGGCCGGCAGCGTCCAGGATGTCGCCGCCAGCGCTGAACACGGCTTCACCCAGGAAGCCTGCGTTAGCAGCATGGCCTTCGGGCGTGTTGTCGGGTTTGACGGCGAAAGCGGAGATCGCCTGACTGCTGCTCAGTAGATTGACTCCGGCCTTCAGCGAGGCGGTGCGGACGGTGCTGCTGTATTCCTGGAAGCCTTCTGTCTTCTCTCGGAGGCTGATCAGCTCAAGGGATTCACTGGAAATGGCTTCCAGCTCGGCCTTTGCATCTGCGGCAAGCACATCGCTGCCGGTGTAGGTCTCCGCCGCGTATTTCTTGTATTCTTCCAGCTTATCTTGCCGGGCGATTTCGAGGGCATCAATGCGCGCTTGCAGATAGTTCGCGTGGCTTTCGCTGTGGTCGGCGATATCGCCGCCCTTTTCAAATGCAGCAAGGTCGGTTTGCAGTTTTTCGGCTGCATCAAGAACGGTGCTGGTCCGGTAGATCTCTTTGCTGACCTTGTCGGCCGCTTCGGCGTCGAAATCCGCATGGTTCGGATCACTTAGGCGGTCGTGCTGCGCCCGGAGCACGTCCAGGTCGACCTGAAGCTTTGATATGTCGTCGGTGACATTACCCTTGATCGAATTGATGAACTGTTCGTTGGTATTCGCCAGTTCGCCAGCAGCATATTGTTGTTCGATGGCGGCGACGATCTTGCCGACGATTTTCAGATCTTTTGCGATGAACTCAGCCCATTGGGCTTCAAGATTGTTGTCCTCATCGTCGTTCACCAAATCCTTACCGGCGATCTTCCCTTTCAGGCTTTTGACCAGATTGTAGTTCCAGTTCGAGTAGTTGGTCGCCTTGCTGATGGCTTTGACTTCGGGAATGCCCAGCCCGGTTTCCAAGAAGGTCTGAACGGTGTCGCGGAACGACTCCCGTGCCTCCGGTCCCAGGTCCGAAAAGATCGCATCATAGGCGATGACAGAGGTTTCCAGAATTGCGGTTTGTTCTTCGTTCAGCATGTATCGCGACCTTTCTGACGGAAGCAGCCTGTAATCCAGTTTCGCTACGGTTGTGCCGTGCTTGGACACGCATAGGGATATTCACGCGCGCGGCTATATGGCCAAATCCTTGGACTGGATAAGGCCAGTTTGCGCTTGGTTCGAATAACGCGCTTATGTTCAGGGGGTTACCGGCATCTATTCGATCAGAATTATCTACAGCGTGAAGAGGGAAAAACGCGGAGGACCTATCGGTCGCTACAGGCCTCTGTCGCAGTTCTCAACTGAAGTGACGCATTTTGGTTTTCTGTAACATGTTCAGTGATTTGGCGAATCAAATTCGCCCATGACGGGAATCATCTGCGCGTTGTTGTCACCATCACACCGGCAGAGTTTGCTGCCGCTCTCCGTCTCTGATCAGCCTGCTGGGGCCGCCCAAAGACCGGCCGCCCACCAGGAGCCCAGCCCATGGCTTCAATATAGTTTGACACCCTAATAAGGTGAGTTGAGATTTGTAAATCGCGAGACGGCTAGCCGAGTCCGCCAAGGGTTTGGATCATCTCGCGGATCACTCCGACACCGTCGCGGGCCTTCAGATTGGCAAACAAAAATGGGCGATCCCGGCGCATTCGTTTTGCATCGCGCTCCATCACCGATAGATCCGCACCGACATGCGGGGCAAGGTCGGTCTTGTTGATGATCAACAGATCCGAGCGGGTGATCGCCGGCCCGCCTTTGCGGGGGATTTCCTCGCCTGCGGCGACGTCGATCACATAGATGGTCAGATCTGCGAGCTCGGGGCTGAAGGTGGCAGAGAGGTTGTCTCCGCCGCTCTCAATCAGGACAATCTCGAGATCCGGGTGGCGCTCCCGCATCTCCGCGACCGCGCCGAGGTTGATCGACGCATCCTCGCGGATGGCTGTATGAGGGCAGCCGCCGGTTTCAACACCCAGGATCCGGTCCTGCGGCAGGATCTGCAACCGCATCAGGGCCTCGGCGTCCTCCTGCGTGTAGATGTCATTGGTTATCACCGCAATGGAGTGGCTGTCGCGAAACACCTCGCTCAGGGCTGCGGTCAGGGTGGTTTTGCCCGCGCCAACCGGGCCGCCAATTCCAATGCGCAGGGGGCCGTTCAATGTGCTCATGTGCGAAAGATCCTTGAATGCTGTGTTTCGTGTTTCATCGCGGCAATGTCCGCAAGAAAGCAGGTGGAGGACAGGCGCTGGAGGTCACCATCCCCGGTTTGCTCTGCGATCTGCTGGCAGAGCGGCGCAAGGGCGTGGAGGATAGCCTGTGCGTCGCTTTGCCCGATGGGGGCAAGGCGCTGAGCCGCCGCGACGAGGTTTGCGGTGAATGCGTGCAGGTAAAGCGCCGTTGTGGCCTGCAAGGGCATCGAACAGCAATTTGCCGCAAAGCCGACAGCTACGGGATAGGTGAGCCTTGCGGCAACGTCTCGGTCGGTTCCGGGCCAGATGCTGCGGGTGATCTGGCAAAAGGCTGCGCCCTGAAGATCGGTTTCGCGGAGGCGTTCCAGGGATGGTGCATAGGCGCGGCATTGGGTGTCGATCCGCTGCACGGTATCGGCGTCCGGGGCGTGATAGGCCGCAGCGAGGAACAGCGCATCCGACCAGCCGCCGCCGTCGCGCAGAACCGTTGCGATCCAGTCCTGCACGTCGGCAGCCGAGCTGACCGCGGCGGAGGTCATCGCCCATTCCAATCCGTGGGAATAGCTGAACGCCCCCACCGGGTAGCCGGGAGAAAACCACTGCATCAGGGTCAGCAACTGTGCCTCAGTGGGCATGGGGCTGCCCCTGAGCGTCGCCATGGGAATGGCTGTGGGTGCGGCCATGACCATAGGCGCCGCCCTCGGGGGTGAAGGGTTCGACCACATCGCGCAATGTCGCGCCGAGTTTTTGCAGCATGTCGCGGATCACATGGTCGCGCTGGATCAGCAGACGGTCCGCGTCGATCTGGCAGGGCATATGGCGGTTGCCGATATGCCAGGCTAGGCGCAGCAGGTGATCGCCGGTGACCTCCAGCAGCGGTTCGTTTGCCGGGTGCACGCCGATTTTGCGGCCATCGTCCAAGACAAAAGCATCGCCCATGTCGAGCGACAGCGTGGAGGGGAAATCGACCAGAAACCGCAGGCCACTATCAGAGGTCAGCACCCTGCGCCGCAGGAAACGATCCTGGTAGCTGAGGGTGATCTGGTCATCTGCATCATGCGCGTGGATCTTATGTTGGCTGAGGGGGAATGACATGGGAAGGCTCCGTCAGAAAAGAAAATAGCGCTGGGCCATGGGCAGATCATCGGCCGGGACGCAGGTCAGAAGCTCGCCATCTGCACGGACCTCATAGGTTTCGGGATGGACCTCGATCTTGGGCAGGGCGGTGTTGAGTTTCAGGTCCGATTTGCCAATGTCGCGGGTGTTTCTGACCGCGCAGGTCTGTTTGGCGAGACCAAGGTGCTGGGCAATCCCGCCTGCCTGTGCCGCTTCGGAGACAAAGGTGACGGAGGAGTTTTCCACCGATCGGCCAAAGGCTGCGAACATCTGCCGGGAATAGACCGGCTGTGGTGTGGGGATAGACGCATTGGGGTCACCCATCTGCGCCATTGCAATGGACCCGCCGAGCAGAACCATTTCAGGCTTTACCCCAAAGAAGGCAGGATTCCACAACACCAGATCACCGCGTTTGCCGACCTCGATACTGCCGATTTCATGGGCGATACCATGGGCGATGGCCGGGTTGATCGTGTATTTGGCAATATAGCGGCGGACGCGGAAATTATCGTTTTCTCCTGTCTCCTCGGGCAGGCGTCCGCGTTGCTTTTTCATCTTGTCGGCAGTCTGCCAGGTGCGGATCAGAACCTCGCCCACCCGACCCATCGCCTGACTGTCCGAAGCGATGATCGAGAAGGCGCCCATGTCATGGAGGATATCCTCTGCCGCAATGGTTTCGCGACGGATGCGGCTTTCGGCAAAGGCGACGTCTTCGGGGATGGACTTGTCGAGGTGATGACAGACCATCAGCATATCGAGATGCTCTTCGATGGTGTTGACGGTAAAGGGGCGGGTCGGATTGGTAGAGGAGGGCAGGACATGCGCTTCGCCGCAGATCTTGATGATGTCCGGGGCATGGCCGCCACCCGCGCCTTCGGTGTGGAAGGCATGGATGGTGCGCCCCTTCAGCGCTGCGACCGTATGTTCAACAAAGCCTGACTCATTCAGTGTGTCGGTGTGGATCATCACCTGCACGTCCATCGCGTCCGCTACTGACAGGCAGCAGTCAATGGCGGCGGGGGTGGTGCCCCAGTCCTCGTGCAGCTTCATCGCGCAGGCCCCGGCAATGATCTGTTCCTCAAGCGCGCGGGGCTGTGAGGCGTTGCCTTTGCCCGCAAAGGCCATGTTCATCGGAAAGGCGTCGGCGGCCTGCAACATGCGCCCGATGTGCCATGGCCCCGGCGTACAGGTGGTGGCGAGGGTTCCATGTGCGGGGCCGGTGCCGCCGCCGAGCATGGTCGTCAGCCCGGAGTGCAGCGCCTCCTCGATCTGCTGCGGGCAGATGAAATGGATGTGGCTGTCAAAACCGCCAGCGGTCAGGATGCGCCCCTCGCCCGCGATGATCTCGGTTCCCGGCCCGATGACAATCGTGACACCGGGTTGAGTGTCCGGGTTGCCTGCCTTGCCGATGGCGGCGATGCGCCCGTCTTTCAGACCCACATCCGCCTTGTAGATGCCGCTATGGTCCACGATCAGCGCATTGGTGATGACCGTGTCGACTGCCCCCTCGGCGCGGCTCGCCTGAGACTGGCCCATGCCGTCGCGGATGACCTTGCCCCCGCCGAATTTCACCTCTTCGCCGTAGCTGAGCACGTTGCCGACACCGCTGGCTTCGGTGATCAAATCGCGCTCCACCTCGATAGTCAGATCGGTGTCCGCCAGACGCAGACGGTCTCCCACCGTGGGGCCGAACATGGCCGCGTAATCGGCGCGTGAAATCTGGGATGGCATCAGAGATCCCCCATGATGGCGGCGTTGAAGCCGAAGATCCGTCGCGCGCCGGATATCGGGATCAGCTGTACCTCGCGGCGCTGGCCCGGTTCAAAGCGCACGGCTGTGCCGGCAGCGATATCAAGACGCAGGCCCCGAGCGGCCTCCCGGTCAAAGTCGAGAGCTGGGTTCGCCTCGGCAAAATGGTAGTGCGAGCCGATCTGTACCGGGCGGTCACCGGTGTTAGAGACCATCAGGACGGTGACCGGACGATCCGGGTTGAGGTCCAGACTGCCCGCGGCGGGGATCAGTTCTCCCGGGATCATTTGCGCCGCCACAGAAGGCTGGCGCAGCCGATAACGACAGTCGCGACCAGAGCCACGAGAAGCCAGGTGTCCGCACCGTGCGGGTGAACATGCGCGCCGCCATGGGCGAGCGCGGGGCCGCCAGCCAGCAGCAACAATGAGAGGAGCGTGGGTCGCAATGTCATGGGTCTGGGTCTCCTGAATGTGAATCAGCGAATGGGGTTGTGAACGGTGACGAGTTTTGTGCCATCGCGGAATGTTGCCTCGACCTGAATGTCGTGGATCATCTCGGGCACGCCTTCCATGCAGTCGTCGCGGGTGATGACCTGCGCGCCGGCTTCCATCATGTCGGCGACTGATCGGCCGTCTCGTGCACCTTCGACAACGGCGTCGGTGATCAGGGCAATTGCTTCGGGATGGTTCAGCTTGACGCCGCGAGAGAGGCGTCGTCGGGCAACCTCTGCGGCCATGGAAATCAGCAGTTTGTCTTTTTCACGCGGGGTCAGGTTCATGTCAGATCATCCAAGGTCGGGGAAGAGGGGCGCCGCGCAGATCACGGAGGATCGGCAGCAGGAGCTGGCGCAGGACATAGCTGTCCGCTGCGAGGGCACGCATGACCAGCAGGTCTGAGCCGATCAGGCTGGCCCCGGCGGTCGGGCCAAGCTGCGCGCGCAACGGGCCAAGCCGCCCGGCAGCGTCCGGTGCAACATAAATGAGCGTTGCGATGGCTCCGGCGCCGTTTGCGGTTGCGGGCCTCGCCAGATGGGCCGCGATGTCACCATCGAGGCTTACGTTATCCAGAAACAGCGGTGCGCCTGCGCGGCGGATGTCGATGCAATCACGCAGGCTCGCCTTGGTAAGGGTCTCGCCCATTGCCGCCCGCCCGAAGATCAGCGTCTCGCATAGCAGCAGCCGGGCGTCTTCGTGCAGATCGACCGTCAGCGTCCGATCAAGGTTGCACCCTTGAAACAGGATGGTTTCCTGGGGCAGCCAGGCAAGGCTGGCGCGAGGCTCGACACTGAGCGAGTTGCGAATTGTGCCCGTCTCTCCGGGTTGCGCCCGATAGGCCCGCTCCGCCGCCTGGGTGGTGAGCGTAAGAGAGGTTCCGACGCGCGCGGTGGCGCTGAGTTCAAATTGATCTCCGCCAGTCACACCGCCCGCTGTATTGACCAGAACCCCCTGAAGATCCGCGTCATGGGTGCGCGGGAACAGCAGCTTCAGAGAGCCCGCCTGACGGAGTCCGGCGAGGACCGATGTGTTGCCGCGCCGCTTGGAGGATACCGAGACCGTGCCGATGGCGCGCGGCGGGGTCGGCTGGCTCGGCCATGGTTGCGTCTCGGCCGTAGGAAGGCGCGACGCCCTGGAATCACCGGAACAGGCGGTTTGCCAAGGCATCAATTGGCGCTGGGATGAAGGTCTAGGCGTCATGCTGTCGATTTCATCACAGTGCGGATCTGCCGCCAGTTCAAAGCGAACAGTTGGCTGTTCCGCGGCAAGCCCTGCGCAAAATAGAGGCCAATTGTGGGTTTGGTGATCAAAAAACAGGCTGTTGCGCGGTTGTCGGCGGGCGTTTTTCGCGCGTCGTTTGCGAAACTTGCTGCGATGCAGAATGCTCAGCCTATCCACGAGAGCGAGGCTCAAACATCGTGGATGTGTGACGACCGGAGGAATTTGCGATCTCGCCAGCCGCCACACGGATGCAACACGAAGCTGCCCGCCACAGGTAGGAAATCCGGCGCCCCGGCGCAAGGGATACACCTCTGTCCGGGCGAGGAGAGACTGAATGATCACCTATAAATCTGTTCTGGCGACGACAGCCACCTGCACTGCGCTGGGTTTGGCGACCATGGGAACTGCGGTTGCGGCGGCTGATTGCCCAATAAAGGTGGGTGTCCTGCATTCGCTGTCTGGAACGATGGCGATTTCCGAAACAACGCTCAAAGATACCATGCTGATGCTCCTTGAGGATCAGAACGCCAAAGGCGGCGTCCTCGGTTGTGAACTGGAACCGGTTGTGGTGGATCCTGCGTCCAACTGGCCCCTGTTCGCCGAGAAAGCCCGCGAATTGCTGAGTGTGCATGAGGTCGATGTGATCTTTGGCAATTGGACCTCGGTGAGCCGCAAATCGGTGCTGCCGGTGATCGAAGAGCTGAACGGCCTGTTGTTCTATCCGGTGCAATATGAGGGCGAAGAAAGCTCGCGCAACGTGTTCTACACCGGTGCTGCGCCGAACCAGCAGGCAATTCCGGCAACGGATTACTTTCTGGACGAGCTGGGTGTGGAGAAATTCGCGCTGCTGGGCACCGATTATGTATATCCGCGCACCACGAACAATATCCTCGCCAGCTATCTGAAGCAGAAGGGAATCGCCGAGAGTGATATCTTTGTGAACTACACTCCGTTTGGTCATTCGGACTGGTCCAAGATCGTTGCCGATGTCGTGGCGCTGGGCGCAGATGGCAAGAAGGTGGGGGTGATCTCCACCATCAACGGCGATGCGAATATCGGGTTTTACAAAGAGTTGGCGGCAGCCGGTATCAGCGCTGACGATATCCCGGTTGTGGCGTTTTCTGTCGGGGAGGAGGAACTCTCGGGTCTGGATACTTCCAATCTGGTCGGGCATCTGGCGGCCTGGAACTACTTTCAATCCGCCGAGGATGACGCCAACAGCGCCTTTGTCGCGAAGTGGAAGGAGCGGATGGGCGAGGACCGGGTAACCAACGATCCGATGGAAGCCCACTACATCGGTTTCAACATGTGGGTGAATGCGGTGACAGAGGCGGGCACCACAGATGTCGATGCTGTCCGCGCGGCGATGTACGGGCAGGAGTTTCCGAACCTGACCGGTGGCACGGCGGTCATGCTGCCTAACCACCATCTGGCCAAACCGGTACTGATCGGTGAGATTCTGGACAACGGGCAGTTTGATATCATCAGCCAGACTGAGGAAGTGCCCGGCGATGCCTGGACAGATTTCCTTCCCGAGTCGGCTGTTCTGACTTCGGATTGGAAAGACCTCGGCTGCGGTATGTACAACACCGAGACCAAGAGCTGCGTGCAGACCCTGTCCAACTACTGACCTGGCAGGATCGTAACGGAAGGGGGGATTTCCTCCCTTCCAACCCTCTCTTCCCTCCTCGAACGGAAATGACGCCTATCATGACACGGTTTTTTGCCGCTGGTCTGTTTGTGCTTTGGGGCTGCTTGGCTGCCACGGCGCAGACAGCGCCTCAACTGGCCTCGCCTTCGCCTGTTGCATCTGCACCATCGAATACAGGGGTTCAGGACCTCCTTCAGTCGCAGTCCGCCTTGATTGTCGCCAGTTCGCGGCAGACGATCGAACCCGCGATTGATGCCATCGCCGAAAGTGGCCTCGCGCAGGTTCAGGCTGTCTTGCAGCTCTGGCAGGACAAGAAACTGGTCCTGCGGGCATCCGACCACGTGTTCTTCAGGGCCGAGAAAAACGCTGATGGGCGCTATGATCTGATTGACCTCGACAGTGGCGCAATGGTCGGGGTGGCGGATAAGGGCGATCTCAAGCTGATCAAGCCCAACTCCGGCGTGCGGGCGATGATCGGAACGGCGCTGGTTCGGTTCCAACTGGAAGACCCGGATCTGTCGATACGACAGGCGGCAGTTACCTCCATCGGGCGGGACCCGTCAGCCGCGGCGCTCATGCCGTTGCGGGCCTCAATTGCCAGTGAGACCGATGAGGATCTGCTGGCCTTGAAGCGGCGTGCGGAGCGCCTGTTGACCATTCTCTTTGATACCGATCCAAAGGCACGTGTTGACGCAATTGAGGAGATGTCCGCCGATCTGGGGGTTGATGTCCGCGCGACATTGAACCCTCTGTTGCAGACGGAGTTGCAAATCCATTCCTCGGGTGCGCCGACGGGTGCAAATGTCGCGGCCGAGCGGCGTATCGGGCGCGGGATCGGCGCGGAGGATGCCTATGCCGCACTGGTTGCCCGCGATCTGGCACCTGCGGCGCTGGGGGCCGACGAGATCAGATCAGCGTTGGAGGCCAATATCGCCGATGGTCGTGTGGCCGGTATTCCATTGGCGCAATTGTCTGACCCTGCAATGCGGCAACAGGCCTATGACGGTCTGGTGGCTGCCGGTCTGGCCCGCCCGGCCCCAACCCGGGAAGAGATGGCTGAAGCAGTCGCAGGCTACCGGTACTTTGACATCTATGAGGAGTCCTCCTTGGCGGTGACGGATGCCGCAGAGACGGCACTGGCGCGCATCAACAGGCAGGTCGGTTTCAATCAGGCGGCGGATCTCACTCTGGATGCCATGTCTCTGGCGTCGATCTATTTTCTGGCGGCCATCGGTCTTGCGATCACCTTTGGCGTTATGGGGGTCATCAACATGGCCCACGGCGAATTCATCATGATGGGGGCTTATACCGGCTATGTGGTGCAGCTGTTCATCTCCGACCATACGCTGTCCATTCTGGTGGCGATTCCAGCGGCCTTTGCGGTGACCTTCGGAGCGGGGATTGCGATGGAGCGTCTGGTGATCCGCTGGCTCTACAATCGGCCGTTAGAGACGCTTCTTGCGACATTTGGTATTTCCATCGCATTGCAGCAGCTGGCCAAGAACATATTCGGGACGCAGGCGCGCCCGCTGACCGCACCGGGATGGCTGGACGGCGCGTGGATCATCAACGACGTCGTGTCCATCAGCTATATCCGTATCGCGATCTTCGTGCTGGCGTTGGGTTTTCTTGGGCTGTTGCTGTTCATTATCCGGCGCACACGCCTGGGGCTGGAAACCCGTGCCGTCACCCAAAACCGAGGCATGGCGGCATCCATGGGGATCAATCCGGACCGGGTGAATATGCTGACCTTTGGCCTGGGGTCCGGCATCGCGGGCATCGCGGGCGTTGCAATCGGGCTCTTTGCGAAGGTGACCTCCGAGCTGGGCAACGACTACATCGTCCAGAGCTTCATGACCGTTGTAGTCGGCGGCGTCGGCAGTATCTGGGGCACCCTGGCCGGGGCGGTGATGATCGGTTTCTCCCAGAAGGGCATCGAATGGCTGAACCCGTCCAACACGCTGGCGGCACAGACCTATATGATTGTGCTGATCATCATCTTCATCCAATTCAGACCGCGCGGAATTGTTGCCCTGCGTGGCCGCGCGGCGGGGGACTGATCCATGCAGCGTTCGTTTATTGCCCGCAATCCATCGGTGCTGGTTTTCATTGTCGTTCTGGCGCTGTTCACGCTGGGAATTACCCTGCTGTCCGAAGGGTTGGGGGCCGGGTTTGTTTCCACCTCCATGATCAAGACACTGGGCAAGACTCTCTGCCTATGTCTGGTAGCGATCGCGATGGATCTGATCTGGGGCTATGTCGGGATCCTCAGCCTGGGGCATTTCGCGTTTTTCGGGCTGGGCGGCTACATGATCGGCATGTGGCTTATGTATGAGCGTACGCGGGATGCGGTGCTCGGCTCCCTGTCGGATGCGGTGCTACCGCCAACCCAAGGCGAGATACATGATGCGATCGCACATCAGATCTTTGGTGTCGTCGGGGGGGACAGCTTTCCGCTGGTCTGGGCCTTTGCCGACAGTCTGGCAGTGCAGCTCTTACTTGTCGTGGCGGTTCCCGGGCTGCTGGCGCTGGTCTTTGGCTGGCTGGCCTTTCGCAGCCGGGTCACGGGTGTCTACCTGTCGATCCTGACGCAGGCGATGACATTGGCGCTGGCGCTATATCTGTTCCAGAACGACAGCGGATTGCGTGGCAACAACGGGCTGAGCGGGCTGCAAAACCTGCCCGGTCTGACTGATGTGCCGCAGTCGCTGGTTTCGATCTGGTTTTTCTGGGGCTCGGCCCTCGCATTAGGGCTGGGCTATGTGACGGCTACCTGGGTGGTTGGCGGAAAGTTTGGATCCGTGCTGCGGGCGATCCGCGACAATGAGACCCGGGTCCGGTTTCTGGGCTATTCCGTTGAGGGCTACAAGCTGGTGGTATTCACCGGAACCGCCTGTGTCGCGGGCATTGCAGGTGCGCTTTATTACCCGCAGGCCGGCATCATCAACCCTGCTGAGATGGCGCCAATCGCGTCTATCTACCTCGCGGTTTGGGTCGCCATCGGTGGACGTGGCCGACTTTACGGCGCGGTGATTGGCGCCGCACTCGTCTCGCTGCTGTCCAGCTGGTTTACTGGCGGTCAGGCCCCGGATGTTGACCTCGGGATTTTCACTATTCGCTGGGTCGACTGGTGGCAGGTTGTTCTGGGGCTCGGGTTCGTTCTGGTGACGCTGTTTGCGCCCAAGGGGATCGGTGGATTGCTTGACCTGATCCAGCAACGCAGAACGATTGAAACTGAACCCGGTGAGCAGGAGGTCCAGCGATGAATCCGCTTCTGGAAGTTTCAGGTATTTCGGTCAGCTTTGACGGGTTTCGCGCGATCAACAACCTGTCGTTCAGGATTGGTCCGGCGGAGCTGCGCGCGATTATCGGACCAAACGGTGCGGGCAAGACCACCTTCATGGATATTGTCACCGGAAAAACTGCGCCCGATAGCGGCAGCATCATCTGGGATGGTCGTCGAAGATCGGTGTTTGCCGGTTCCGAAGCGCGCATTGCGCGGGACGGCATTGGCCGCAAGTTCCAGAAACCGACGGTCTTCGAGGAACAGACAGTGCAGGAAAACCTGCTGCTGGCATTGAAGGCGGACCGCGGCCCGTTTGCCGTGTTACGTTATCGCCCCAGCTCGCCGCATCTTGGCCGCGTTCAGGAACTGGCTGCGGAGGTTGGTCTGGCCGATGCCTTGCACCGTTCCGCCGGGGAGCTGAGCCATGGGCAGAAACAGTGGTTGGAGATCGGCATGTTGCTGGCGCAGGAACCACGGTTGCTGCTGGTGGATGAACCGGCGGCAGGTATGAGCCCGGAAGAACGTGAACAGACCACGGCTATCCTGGTCGCAGCGGCCAAGACGCGTGCGGTTGTCGTCGTGGAGCACGATATGGACTTTGTGCGGCGCCTCAACTGCAAGGTGACGGTTCTGCACGAAGGCGCGGTCCTCGCCGAAGGATCGCTGGATCATGTGACCGCCGATCAAGCTGTCATTGATGTTTATCTGGGGCGCTAAAATATGCTGAAGCTGGAAAATATATCGCTGCACTATGGGCATTCGCAGATCCTGCATGGGATTTCGATGGAGGTGAAACGTGGCGAGGTGGCCTGCGTGATGGGGACGAATGGCGTGGGAAAGACCAGCCTGATGAAGGCGATTTCCGGTCGCCATCCTCGATCGGGTGGAGAAATTCTGCTGGACGGCGACCCATTGCGGGCTGCCTCATCCTATCAACTGGCGCAAAAAGGCATCGCTTATGTGCCGCAGGGGCGGGAGATCTTTCCGTTGCTGACGGTGCTTGAGAATCTCGAAACCGGGTTTGGCTGCCTGCCGCGAAGCGATCATCAGGTGCCGGATCGGATCTACCAGCTGTTCCCCGTTCTACACGATATGCGTCATCGCCGTGGAGGCGATCTGTCAGGGGGGCAACAACAACAGCTTGCCATTGCACGCGCATTGATCACGCGTCCGAAGCTGCTGCTGCTTGATGAACCGACCGAGGGGATCCAGCCAAATATCATTCAGCAGATCGGAGATGTAATCCGGTATCTGCGCGACGAGGGCGAGATGGCGATTGTTCTGGTCGAGCAATATTTCGATTTTGCCTATGAGCTTGCAGATAGATTTGTCGTTCTGCGACGGGGGCGCATCACAATGTCCGGGGAGCGTGCCGACATCAGCCGGTCCGACCTGCTGGCAGGTGTTTCCGTCTGAACCTTACCGGTTCTCTGCTGTCGCGGATTGGTCCGAGGCCGGTCTGTCTGGTTAACTTCCGCAAAAATTTGGCACGGTCATCAGGGATTTTGAGCGTGTTGATCTCTGTATCCGAGATGTTTTTCCGGTCGATATAAGCCGTTGGAACAGGCGTTGACAGGCTGCAAGCATTTGAAATGTTTGAACCCTAATTCATCTTTGCGGTGGATTTAGATTTTCTGAAATCCGCTACATTTTATTCGAAGTGCCTGAAGCACTGTAATTGAGTAGTCTTGACCAAATGCGCGACGCCGACATGGGGACGAGGGGGCTTGGATGCACCTTCGAGACGGCGTCGGCGTGGGACAGGAGATAGGGGAGCAGAACTGAAACCGAACGGCTGCGCGTGCAGCAGAGCCTAGGTTGCGCCGAAGGGCCAACATGGGATCTGCCGATCTGCCCGCGTGACCGCATATCGAGCCTTGCGCAGCACCTCTGCGTGCGCTGCGCACAACCCGCCACCCGAGCGCCAGGTGATACGGGGAACGACAACAACGGCGCGCGACACGGAACAGGGAACGATTATGTCAATCAAGCCACCATTTACCGAGTTGGAGATCGAAACAGCTCCATCCGGCTTCTACGAGGGCCACAGCCTTCCTATCGCGTTGATCAGTAAGATCATCATGACGACGCTGGTCCTCTGGGCCTTGGTCTGGCCAAGCAAAGCCAGCGGAACCCTGTCCTGGGTGAACAGCGAGTTGCTGAACGGATTCAACGCCTTCTACATCATCTCCGTGGGACTGTTTGCCTTCTTCCTGTTTGTTCTGGCCATTCTGCCTGCAACCGGCAACAAGAAGCTGGGGGCGGCTGATGCGACGCCGGAATTCTCCAATTTCTCGTGGTTCTCGATGATGTTTGGTGCCGGGCTGGGTGTTGGGCTAATGGTCTTTGCAACGGCGGAGCCGCTGGGCCTCTGGGGTTCCAACCCATTGGTTCTGTCCGGCGAGGTCGCAGCAAATACCGAAGAGGCGGTCCAGTCCGCCTATCGCTACACCTTCCTGCACTATGGGTTTCACGCCTGGGCGATCTACGTTCTGACCGGCCTGTCGCTGGCTTATTATGCCTATACGCGCGATATGCCGCTGACGATCCGGTCGGCCCTGACGCCGTTGCTTGGCAAGGCTGCAAATGGCTTTATCGGCCATCTGGTTGATGTTCTGGGTGTTGTGGCCACCATTCTTGGCGTGTCCGTCACCATCGGTTTTGGTGTCAGCCAGTTCGTTGATGGCGTCTATGCGGTTTCAGGGATGGAATGGCTGATGAACGGAGATGCCGAAGCGCCGAAACCGAGCACCGTTGGCCTGCTGTCGGCGCTTTTCGTGATCATGGGGCTGTCGATTCTTTCTGCAGTTTCCGGGGTTGGTCGCGGCATCAAATATCTCTCCAACCTCAATCTCGTACTGTCGGTTATCCTGCTGCTGACCTTTGTGTTCTTTGGGTCGTTCTTCTTTGCGATGACTAAATTCGGCAGCGGTCTGGTCGATTACATCCTGCATTTCACTCAGATGTCCTTTGGTGCCTATGGGCCGCAATCGGCGGATGCCTTTGCGACGGCTCTGCCGGAGGCCGCACAGGCGCTTCCTGCGGAAGATATGAGCTCGGTCTACGGTTCGGCAACATCCCCCTGGGGGTCGCTGGGCGGCTTCACCGAAGGGCTGCCGGCGTCGGCGGCAGCGCTGGATGCCGATGCGATCTATGCAGCCGGGGAACCCGGTCGCCAGTTCGGCTGGCAGGCAGGCTGGACCACATTCTACTGGGCCTGGTGGATTGCCTTCTCGCCCTTCGTCGGTTTGTTCCTGGCACGTATTTCCAAAGGGCGCACCGTGCGTGAGTTCATTCTGGGCTGCGTGATCGCACCTGCCATCGTCTGCTTCCTGTGGATGACCATTCTGGGCGGCACCGCGATTGATCTGGAACTGAACGGTACCGCCGCAGGGTCGATCATCGGTGCGACCAATACCGCCAAGCTGTTTGTGACGCTGGAGCAGATGATTTCGGGCGGCTTCCTGTCTGCCATCACCGTGATGTGTGTTGTGCTGATCATGACCTTCCTCGTGACCTCAGCGGATTCGGGTATTCTGGTGATGAACACCATCATGTCCGGTGGCGAAGAGGAAACCGGGATCAAGCACCGTATCATCTGGGGCTTGATTCTGACCTCGGTCATCGGCGCGCTGATCATCGCTGGCAACAGTGGCGCGGCTTCCAATCCATTCGGAGCCTTGCAAAACGCTATGATCATTGGCGCACTGCCCTTCACGATTGTCATGGTTTTCATGATGATTTCACTGGCCAAGGCGCTGTATCGCGACAGTTTGCGGGCAAAGGCAGACTGATCCCGACCCTCATTGATTGCTTGTTAGAAAAGGTCGCGCCTCGGCGCGGCCTTTGTCATTCCGCGGAGCGGTCTTTGACCTGAGCAGTATGAGTTTTGCTCATGAGTGCCTGCTGTAATCTCATTGGTAAGACTGGCGCATATCGGCGATAAAGCCCCTGAGCAATAAGGGGTAGGCCATGGATCGCGCCGAGATCGTACATCAAAATTTCCTTGATCGAGTGGTCGCAGGCCGCCTGCCCTCGGGGCCGTCGCCGGTGGGGGACCTTTGCAGCAGTGATGCGGTCGCGATCTTTCGCGCGCAGGTCCTGAGCCGTGCCCTGGACCGCACCAGCCGGGCTATGCAAAAGGCTGGGCAGGGTTTCTACACGATCGGCTCGTCCGGTCATGAAGGAATGGCGGCGGTTGCGCGGGCCTTGCGCGCTGATGACATGGCCTTCCTGCACTACCGCGACGCCGCATTTCAGATCGCCCGGGCAGATCAGGTGCCGGGTCAGAGCATTGCCTGGGATATGCTGCTGTCCTTTGCCTGTTCTGCCGAGGATCCGACATCGGGAGGGCGGCACAAGGTGCTGGGATCCAAGGCGCTGATGATCCCGCCACAGACCTCGACCATTGCCAGCCATCTGCCCAAGGCGGTCGGCGCGGCCTATTCTATCGGTGCCGCGCGACGGCATGATCCAGAGCACCGGGTTCTGCCTGACGATGGGCTTGTGATGTGTTCCTTCGGCGATGCCTCGGCCAATCATTCGACGGCACAAGGAGCGATCAATACCGCCTGTTGGGCGTCTGTGCAGTCGACGCCTTTGCCGCTGCTGTTTGTCTGTGAGGACAACGGGATTGGCATTTCGGTCAAGACTCCGAAGGGGTGGATCGAAGCGTCGATGTCGTATCGGCCGGGTATGCGCTATTTTCAGGCCGACGGGCTGAATATCCACGACACCTATGCGGTGGCCGGGGCAGCTGCCGACTACGTTCGTCGCTGCCGCAAGCCTGCTTTCCTGCATCTGCGCACCGTGCGGCTCTACGGTCATGCAGGTGCAGACGTGCCGACCACTTACCTCAGCAAGGCAGAGGTTGAGGCGGATGAGGCCAATGATCCGCTGCTGCACTCCGTGCGGTTGCTGTCGCAATCCGGAGCTTTGTCACGGGAAGCGGCACTGGAGATTTACACTGAGACCTGCGCGCGGGTTGAACGGATCCGCACAGAGGTCGTCACCCGTCCGCATCTGAGAACGGCAGGGGATGTCAGTGCCAGCCTGATCCCACCAAAGCGGGTCTGTCGCAAGACGAACGGGCCAAGCGGTGAGGTGCGGGCAGAAATTCTGGGCAGCGATCTGCGTGCTCAGACAGACCCCCAGCCGATGAGCCGGTTGATCAACTGGGCCTTGACCGACCTGATGCTGGAGCATCCTGAGCTGGTCACTATGGGCGAAGATGTCGGCCGGAAGGGTGGCGTCTATGGCGTCACCCAGAAGCTGCAACAGCGGTTTGGCCCGGACCGGGTGATTGATACCTTGCTGGACGAGCAGTCGATCCTTGGGCTGGCCATCGGCATGGGACACAACGGATTTGTCCCGATCCCGGAGATCCAGTTCCTGGCCTATCTACACAACGCCGAGGATCAGATCCGTGGCGAGGCCGCGACACTGCCGTTTTTCTCCAACGGCCAGTTCAGTAATCCGATGGTGCTGCGGATTGCCGGTCTGGGCTATCAGAAAGGCTTCGGTGGCCATTTCCACAATGACAATTCGCTGGCGGTCCTGCGCGACATTCCGGGCATCGTGATTGCCTGTCCCTCGGACGGGGCCGAGGCCGCGATGATGCTGCGCGAGGCCGTGCGTCTGGCGCGAGAGGAGCAGCGCGTCGTGGTCTTTGTCGAGCCGATAGCGCTTTATCCGATGCGTGATTTGCATGAGCCGAAGGACGGCGGCTGGATGCGTCTCTATCCCGCACCTGACCAGCGGATTGCGTTGGGAGAGGTCGGGGTGCATGGCGATGGCCAAGACCTTGCGATCGTGACCTATGGAAATGGCCGTTACTTGGCGACACAGGCCCAGACCGAGCTGAAGGCCAAGGGCGTTTCCACCCGGGTCGTCGATCTGCGCTGGCTCGCGCCGTTGCCAAAGGAAGCGCTGCTTGCGGCCACGGCAGGATGCGACAACATCCTGATCGTCGACGAATGCCGCAGCACAGGAAGTCAGTCGGAGGCGCTGATGGCGCTGTTCTATGAGACGGATGGCGCGCCGATGGCACGTGTCGTGGCGGAGGATTGCTTTATCCCGACCGGTCCCGCCTATGCTGCAACATTGCCGTCAAAGGAGAGTATCGTCGCAGCGGCGCTGCGGCTGACAGGAGCTGACACATGACCCGCACCGCTGTTCTGATCTGTCCCGGACGTGGCACATACAACAAAACTGAACTTGGGTATCTGGCGCGTCACCACGCCGACGAGCAGGCTCTAATCAGATCATTTGACGGAATGCGCGAGGCCGCGGGCCAAGAGAGTGTCACCGCGCTGGATGGTGCTGAGAGATACGCGATGTCCAAATACACCCGCGGCGATGTGGCCTCTCCGCTGATCTATGCCAGCGCGATTGCGGATGCGCAGTCACTCGCCGAAGACATTGATGTCGTGGCGGTCACGGGCAATTCGATGGGCTGGTACATCGCGCTGGCCGCCGCCGGTGCGCTCAGCCCTCAAACAGGGTTTGAGGTGGTCAACACCATGGGTCAGCTGATGCAGCAGCATCTCATTGGCGGGCAGCTGGTTTACCCCTGTCAGAGCGACGACTGGCAGTTGGATCGGCAGCGCAAGACAGAGCTGCTTCAGCTGGTGCGTGACATAGACAGCAGGCCTGATCATCACCTGTCGCTGTCAATCAATCTGGGCGGCATGCTGGTGCTGGCGGGCAATGCCGACGGTCTGGATGCGTTTGAACAGGCTGTGCCGCAGGTGCAGGATCGCTTCCCCATGCGATTGCCCAACCATGCCGCGTTCCATACCGACCTACAGGCCCCGGTCGCTGCTGAAGGCCGGTCGCGACTGCCGGTGGACCTGTTCTCTGCGGCAAAGAAGCCATTGGTCGACGGGCGAGGGCAGGTTTGGTGGCCTGGCGGATATTCACTGACGAGCCTCAGGGACTACACGCTGAATGCGCAGGTCGTTGAGCCTTATGATTTCACTCGCGCGGTGCAGGTCGCGGCGCAGGAGTTCGCGCCGGATCTGTTTATCATCACCGGACCGGGGGCAACGCTGGGCGGCGCTGTTGCGCAGTCGCTGGTGCAGATCAACTGGCAGGGGCTCGGTGGCAAGGCTGCGTTCAAGGCGCGGCAGGCGCAGGAGCCGCTGGTTGTAACAATGGGGGACGAGGCGCAGCGCCTGCTGGTCAGCCGTTAGGACGCGGCGAGCTGGTCGGCATCCATCGCCACGGAAACGGCGAAGGCCTCAACCGGGCGGGAGACATTGTGCAGCGATACCGAGCCAAGCGGCGTCGCCTGTTCCGGGGTTTCCAACAGGTCGCGGCTGACCACGATCGTATGGCCGCAGGATTTGCCATAGTCGCCAAGCCGTGCGGCGATATTGGCGGCCTGACCGATGACGGTGAAATCCAACCGCTCACGGGATCCGACGTTGCCGTAGGTGACACGACCGTAGGCGAGACCGATGGCCGATTCACAGCGCCGCTTGCCCTCTTCGTCGCCCATTGCGTCCAGTCCGGCAACAATTGCCCGCGCCGATTGCAGGGCCTGCGCGCGTGCCTCATCGGGCGCGTCGCCGGCGGGGAACACCGCAAGGACCGCATCGCCGATGAATTTCAGCACCTCGCCGCCGTGTTCATGCACGATCGTCGATACCGTTTCAAAGAAGCTGTTGAGTAGCTCGATATAGGCGCTGCGGCCCAGGTCCTCCTCAAGCCGAGTGGATCCACGCAGGTCGCAGAACATAATGGCGGCATCAATGTCATCGCCATCACCACGCCGGATTTCCCCACCCAGAACCCGCGCGCCGGTTCGCTTGCCTACATAGGTTTCCAGCAGGGACTGTGCGTTCTCCCGCTGCATGAACACTTCATAGTACCGGGCAATAACCGCAGAACATTCGAATATCAGCCCCAGGTTTTCGGTCGAGAACCCTTTCGGATGATGGCTGGCAACCGTCAGCACGTTTATCCTCCCATCGGAGAAGGGCAGCGGCATCGCCACGTAATCGGTTGCGCCCTCTTCCCTCAGATCGCTGAGGATCGGAAAGGCATCGCTGGGCTGATCCAGATCCAACCGCTGCCGGATGCCGCCAAGCCCGTTGGAAACATGGCGCAGGGGACTGTTCTGAAATGCCGGGTGATCGTGGATTTCATAGCTCGGGGCGTAGGTCGTGACCTTGCCGGAGGCGCGGCTCCAGATGAAGTTCTTGCCCGCGATCATCGGGTGCAGGGACCAGGCCATCACCGAGAGGCGCGACAGGTGAACGCCATGTTCGACCAGTTTCTCCGACAGGCTTTGGGTGAATTCCTCAGGTGTAGGCAGATATGCAGCTTCGCGCAGCAGCCAGTCGATCAGCGGTCCTGAAATATTACCGTATTCCGGGACCTCCAGCTGATTGCTGCCAAGGTCGATCTCAACGCGCGCTTCCGGCATAAAACTGACATGGCCTGCGATGCCGGAAGCCTCAGGCAGAGCATCGTCATAGGACCAGGCGGCATTGCAGATGCTCTGTTCGCCAAGTTCCAGATCCTGATAGCCTGCAGTTCCCTTAAACGGGCAGAAGGTCTGGTGCCCGTTGGCAGGCGTCAGGCAGGTGTGGATATCGTCACGGGGAAAATAGATGGCAGCAGGTCGGCGGGTCTCATACATCACCTTGGCACGGGTGCTCTGGGCGATGATCCTGCCACCGAGCCGCGCCGTAACCGGGCCGCGCAGCTCCTCTACCATAATTCCATATGCAGGTCTTGCGGTGCTGGCGCGCATGTTCATGAGGGCTGTTCCCGGGTGGACTGACAACAAGGGATCCATGTTGCCTGGTTTTCTACTATGTGGTGGTTTCCCGGCAAAATGCCAGAGCTGCACAGGGAATTGATCCATTGGATAAGAGCAGAAGGCCCTGTCAGTATGCGGTGGCGGGATTGGTGACCTCCCTGCGCACGGGGGGTCACACCATGCGGATCACATCCTTGCTGATCGATAGGACATAGCCGCGCTTGGCGATATTCTTGACCAGAAGTTCGCTGACCATCTGATTGCCCAATGTATCGCGCAGCCGCTTGATCCGGGTCGCGCCTGCGGCCTCTTCGCAGTCAATGGAGGGGCGGCCAGATATCATCGCCTCGATCTCCGCACCGGAGAGGACATCGTCATCAAGCCGGGCCTCGGCCAGAACTGCGAGCGTTTCCATCGCTGCGGCGGTCAGTTTGAAGCCCATGGTATTGAGGTAGACGGTGTTTTCTTCGCGGCTGATCAGCAGTTCAGTCACTTGGATGCCTGCGCGTTCGATCTGGACCATGCGCCGGTTCAGCATGACCAGCATGGCCAGAACCACCAGCGCAGCCACCATCATCATGGTGGCAAAGACCATCAGCACAAAAATTACCATCCGATAGCTGGTCAGCGTATCGGCAAAGGCCGTGCCGGACTGGGCGAGGATCTCCAGCAGCTTGATCTCGGCCTGCGTGGTAAGGTCGTTTTCCACAAAGACCCGCTCGACCCTTGCGTTGAAAGCGTTGGCATCGGGAAGCGTCAGCAGCAGCACGGTACCGGCAATCGCCAGCAAGGCAACGATGGCAGTGATCCCCAATGCGATGACGCGGCTTCCCGCCGCGCGCACCTCAGAAACGGAGAAAATAGGGTCCGGCATCTGTTTTCCTTTGTTCCAGCCCGTCGGGACCAAAAATGGACAGAACATTGAGCAAGGTCCAGCCCGCGGCCAACAACCGGTCGGAGATTTCGGCCTTGGCGGCCGGCTTGCTGCAGCCGCCGCCAAGCTGGATCACGCCGTAATGCAGCCGCAGGGGGGCATCCTGTTTCGCCTTGTAATCGGCGTAACACTCGGCCGCAGCGGCCGGGCCCGTATCGCTGAGCATACCAATGGCAAGACCGGCAATCAGAGCTGTGGAGATAAGGAGGTTTTTCATACCCTCACACTGCGCATTTGTCGCGGGATATTCAATAACAACAGGCGATTGCGGGTGGTGATATTCGATAACAAGGCGCCGTTATTGCCTGTCCGCACGGTTCCGAACCAGGCTGATTGCATTGGTCATTTGGCCTCATGTTTTCAGAACTTCAGGAAGGACATCCCATGTTTCGCAGCAGTCGCATTGATGTAAATGCCAAACCGCATCGCAAATTCATCACGCTGATCGTTGCCGCAGCGGTCGCGGTGACCGGGTTTTCCGCAGCGCCTGCACGGGCGGATGAGGATGTTGCCAAGGTGCTGGCGGGTCTCGCCGTGCTTGGCATTATCGGTGCAATCGTGAAGAACAATCGCGATGATGATCAGCCACAGGTCACCCGTCCGCATCGTCCGTCACATGGCAAGCTGTATCGGCCTCATCATCCCAGACCGCTTCCGCCGCATGTGGCGCGCTATGATCTGCCGGCACAATGCGTGCGCTATTTCCCGCGCTACAGCCAAAGCCGGACTTTGATGGGGCAGGGCTGTCTACGCAAACAGTACGGATTTGAGCACACCTTGCCGCGCGCCTGCCAGGTGACCTTCTGGAATGGCAAACGCAATCGTGTCGGCTATCGCCCGGATTGCCTCAAGGACCGCGGCTATCGCATTACCCGTCGCTGAGGTCGGCGGGACCTGGGTTCGAGCAGACTTGGGGGCTTCGGCCCCCTCTTTTTTGCGCGGTATCTGCGGTCGGACTTGAAACCCGGCTTAAAACCCGGTCAGACCAAGGGATGGATTATCCCGATTACACATTGGAAGCGGCCGCCCGTGCGCGTGGCCATATACGTATTGCAGGCGTGGATGAGGTTGGGCGTGGCCCGCTCGCCGGACCGGTGACCGCCGCTGCGGTCATCCTGGACGCCGACAATATTCCCGAGGGGCTGAACGATTCAAAGAAGCTAAGCGCCAAGCGGCGCGAGGCGGTCGAAGCGTCGATCTTTGCGCAGGCCGAGGTTGCGATTGCTCATGCCAGCGTCGAAGAGATTGATTCCCTGAACATTCTGCGCGCCTCGCATCTGGCAATGGAGCGGGCCGTTGCAGCCCTGGATCCGGCGCCGGATTATTTGCTGATCGATGGCAATCTGATCCCCAAGGGTCTGCTCCAGACGTCGGAGTTCGTGATCAAGGGAGACAGCAAATCAGTCTCCATCGCGGCGGCATCCATCGTGGCAAAACTGGCCCGTGACCGGATCATGGTGGATTTGGCGCAACAGTTTCCCGGCTATGGCTGGGAGAAAAACGCAGGCTACCCGTCCAAACAGCACCGCGACGCGCTGGTGAACCTGGGCGTGACCCCACATCATCGGCGTTCCTTCAAGCCTGTCCACAACATATTGTATCAAGAGTGAACCTCATCACCTTGTTCTAAAAAACAAATTGACCTCGAATCCACGATGACTCATCCTGTGGACAACCAAAATGAGCGCAAAAATGCGCCGTGGTTATCGAGGCAGAGCAAATGAACAAAACACTTACACGGGGCGCCGCGGCGCTCCCGCTAAACGCGATCCTTGACGGTGACTGTATCGACGTGATGTCCGGTCTGCCGTCAAATTCGATTGATCTGATTTTTGCGGATCCCCCCTATAACCTTCAGCTGAAGGGGCAATTGCATCGTCCTGACAACAGCAAGGTCGATGCGGTCGATGACCACTGGGATCAGTTTTCCAGCTTTGGCGTCTATGACGAGTTTACCCGTGCCTGGCTTAAACAGGCGCGCCGTATCCTGAAGCCAAACGGCTCCATCTGGGTGATCGGATCGTACCACAACATCTTCCGAGTCGGCACAGCGGTGCAGGACGAAGGCTTCTGGATCCTCAACGATGTGATCTGGCGCAAGTCGAACCCAATGCCGAATTTCCGGGGCAAGCGTTACACCAACGCGCATGAGACGATGATATGGGCCTCAAAATCCGAAGGCGCAAAATATACCTTCAACTATGAGGCGCTGAAAGCGCTGAACGAAGGTTTGCAGATGCGTTCGGATTGGGTCATGCCGATCTGTACCGGCCATGAGCGGCTGAAGGATGAGGCCGGCAATAAGGCGCATCCGACGCAGAAACCCGAGGCGCTGCTGCACCGCATTCTCGTTGGCTCGACGAATCCGGGTGATGTGGTGTTGGACCCGTTCTTTGGCACCGGCACTACGGGCGCCGTGGCAAAGATGCTGGGCCGTGAATTTATCGGAATCGAGCGCGAAGCCGCCTACCGTGAAGTTGCCGAAAAGCGCATCAAATCCGTACGCAAGTTCGACCGCGAAGCGCTGCAGGTCTCTGCCAGCAAACGTGCCGAACCGCGCGTCCCCTTTGGTCAGCTGGTCGAGCGCGGCATGTTGCGCCCGGGCGACGAGCTTTATTCGATGAACCGTCGGCACAAGGCAAAAGTGCGCGCAGACGGCACGCTGATCGGCGACAATATCAAGGGATCAATCCATCAGGTCGGAGCGCATCTGGAAAACGCGCCCTCCTGCAATGGCTGGACCTACTGGTGTTTCAAGCGGGACGGAAAGACCGTGCCCATCGACGTGCTGCGCCAGCAGATTCGGGCAGAATTGCAAAACTGACCCCACCCTTTCACAACCTGTGTGAAACCGCAGGCGCTGTCGCATTGTCGACGGCGCCAACCTTGCCCCGCCGTCATGGCGGGGTCTTTTCGTTTCAGCGCTGTCGGTTCAAGGGGTGCATCCGTTGGCAGCTGCCGTTAGTTTGACGCAAGACCGGCGCCAATGGATGGATACATATCATGGCAGTAACCGCCTCCGCCCCCGCTCCTGCCTTGGATAGCGACGAAGCCATTTTCAGACAGGAGAGCCCCTATGCGCTGGATGCGCTAACAGAGCACAAACGCAATGGGCTGGAGCTTGCGGTGCGGGCGCGCTGGATCGCCATGGCCGTAACGGCGGTTTTTCTGATCTATGTGAACCCCAAATGGGATGTGCTGTATTATCACTTTATCCTTGCGTTGCTGTGTCTGAACGGCTGGCTGATCCGCCGGGTTGGACGGGTTGGGCAATCACGGCTTGAGATGCTGCTGATTTTTGCCGATCTGTCGATCATGACCATCGGAATGGTTCTGCCAAATCCGCTGAGTGTCGACGATACGCCGCTGCCTATTCAGTATCGGTTTGGAAATTTCATCTATTTTTTCATCATACTTGCCGCGGGGACTCTGGCCTATTCCTGGCGCACGGTGGTAGCCATCGGCATCTGGACCGCAGTCATCTGGCTATTTGCGGCGGTCATGGTCTGGTGGCTGACGGATCCGGTGCCCGGCCTGACCGAACGGGTGCTTGAGGTTGTGGGCTATGATCCGACCATGGCTGAATTTCTCGATCCGAACAGCTTTCTCCTGCATCAGCGCCTGCAGGAGGTTATCGTGTTCTTTCTGGTGGCAGTGACGCTGGGTATATCCTCAAAACGGCTCTACGCGCTGATCCAGAATAATGCTGGTCTTGAGCGTGAACGGGCCAATCTGTCACGGTATTTCTCGCCCAATGTGGTGCAACAGCTGTCGCAAAATGATGAACCGCTGAAGCAGACCCGCCGTCAGGACGTGGCCATTCTGTTCATTGACATTGTCGGGTTCACCCGCCTGGCGGCCGAGCGTGACGCCTATCAGGTGATTGACCTCTTGCGCGATTTTCATGGCCGCATGGAAAAGGAGGTGTTCCGTCATCACGGCACGCTGGACAAGTATCTGGGCGATGGTTTGATGGCGACCTTTGGTACACCGCTGGCTGGTCCGAGGGACGCAAGTAACGCCCTGGCTTGCGGGCGGGCCATGCTGGCGTCGGTAGCGGAATGGAATGCCGAGCGACGCCGCTACGGCGAGGCAGAAATCCGCGTTGGCATCGGTGTTCACTATGGTGAGACGGTGATTGGCAATATCGGCGCAAACCGGTTGGAATATGCGGTGATCGGTAACGCGGTGAATATTGCAGCCCGACTGGAGGAGCGCACCCGCGAGATGAACGCTCAGATGGTGATCAGCGAGACCCTGCGGCAGCGTGTGCAGGACGAAGGCGGCGCCAGAGATCTGCAAGCAGGTTTCGTGCAGCACGGCGCATCTGAACTGCGTGGGCTGACCCGACCGATGACACTATGGGCGCTGCCCCGCTAGGTGTCCGCTAGGCGCGCGGGCCTGCCGGTGTCGGGTCGGGGCGGTCTTCGGGGCAACGGGCCGCATTGTAGGCGCTCCAATCGGTGATGTCAGGATAATACATCTGCCGCCAGCGCCGCACTCGCGGGTTCATGATCCGCCGCCACAGCGGTGGTATCATCGCCGCAACTGTCATGACCGGATAGCCGTAGGGTAGCTGGGGAGCATCGGTTGATGTGTGGTTCTGAAGCAGGGGAAAGCGACGATCGGGTTTGTAGTGGTGGTCGGAATGGCGTTGCAGGTTGATCAACAGCCAGTTTGACGCCTTATGGGCTGCATTCCACGAATGGCGCGGCATCACAGGCTCAAATTTGCCCCCGCCCAGATATTTGCGCGTAAGACCGTAGTGTTCAACGTAGTTCACCAGTTCCAGCTGCCAGATCGCGACACCCGCCTGGACCAGGAACAACCCAACGCCGAGCATCCCGCCCAGCACAAGGGCCATCAGCAGAAACGCGGCTTGCAGCGCCCAATAGCGAAAGAACGGGTTGCGCCGGTCAGTCCAAGGTAGGTTGCGGCGCGCCAGTTGTGCTCTCTCAGCCCGAAACGCAGACCGCCAGCATTGCCACAGAACACGCGGATAGAAACGATGGAAGCCCTCGTTGTAGCGCGCTGTGACCGGATCGCGGGGTGTGCCGACATGGCGATGATGCACGAGCAGATGCTCGGATCTGAAGTGAGAATAGAGCACCATTGCCAGCAGGATATCCGCCAGCCAACGCTCCAGTCTGCTCTTCTGGTGCATCAATTCGTGGCTGTAGTTGATCCCTATTGTGCCGCTGAGGACGCCAACACCGAAGAATACCCCGAATTTCTCCGCACCCGAGAGATGATCGGCGCCAGGCACGTAGATTAGCATGGCAATCAGGAGCAGGACCTGCACCGGAACCCAGGCAATGGTCAGTGAGGAATACCAATGAAGATCTTCTTCGGGTGTGAGCGGATCCGCGTTTTCAAGATTAAGCCCGAAGACCCCGTCCAATGCCGCAAAGAGATACCAGGTGACGAAGGGCGGCAGCAGGATGAGCCAGCCACCATAAAGAGCGGCGAGCCCCACCAGCGGCACCAGCAGAAAGGACAACCAAAAGGGCAGGGCGGCCTGCCAGCTGCGCAGAGTCTCGGCGGATATCATTCCAGTACAGCCTCATTCAGGTCGGGCGCGTTCGTGGTCGACTATGCGCCCTGCCCGAATAAAAGAGAAGGCATCAGCGCCCCTTCCAGAGATCGAAGGCCTTGCGCATCACCGTCGGCAGGTCGGTGGGTTTGAAGTCATGTCGTTTTATCACGCGCTGACTGTCCTGGGGTGTGAAACCGGGTGGCAGCTCCGCCAGCATGACCTGCAGGACCAGGTGAAAATGGGTGAAGGTGTGACGCACCTCCGCCCCCAGATCCTGCCAATCGGCCTCAAACGGTGGGGCTGGGGCCGGATCGTCGTTCCAATCGCTGCCCGGCCAGCCCAGCATACCGCCCAGCAACCCCTTGTCCGGGCGCTGCTCCAGCAACCAGTCGCCATCGCAGCTGCGTGCCAGATAGACGATGCCAAGGCGGGTTGGCTTGGGTTTCTTAGGGGTTTTCTTTGGCAGTTCCAGAGCTGTGCCAGCCGCACGGGAAGCGCAGGGGCTGCGCCATGGGCAGATGCCACAGGCCGGATTGCGCGGTGTGCAGATCGTCGCGCCGAGATCCATCACCGCCTGTGCGTGGTCGCCCGGGCGCATCGCTGGGGTCAAGGCTGCAGCTTTCTCTTTCAGCTGGGGTTTGGCCGCTGGCAGGGGGGTATGGATATCGTAAAGCCGCGCCATCACCCGCTCGACATTGCCGTCCAGCACGGTTTCCGGGCGGTCAAATGCGATCGCCGAAATGGCGGCGGCGGTATAGGGGCCGATGCCGGGTAGGGCGATCAGCCCGTCATAGGTATTCGGAAAGGTGCCACCGTGTTCCTCCGCCACCACGCGCGCGCATTTCAGCAGATTGCGTGCCCGTGCGTAATACCCAAGACCTGCCCATTCCCCCATGACATCTGCATCCGTCGCCGCCGCGAGATCCGCCACCGTCGGCCAGCGGCTGGTGAACCGGTGGAAGTAGTCCTTGACGGCAGCCACAGTGGTTTGTTGCAACATGACCTCGCTCAGCCAGATGCGGTAGGGATCGGGCCAGATACCGGCGGCGCGATCCGACGGGCTGACACGCCAGGGCAGGCTGCGCGCGTGCTGGTCGTACCAGTCCAGCAAATCACGGCTCTGCGGATGGCTCTCGCTGTTGAGGTCACGCATTCTTTATCCTTTATGGCCCGGTTTCGCTGGTTCTCGCATGGCAGCCCTTTACAATAGGGCGAGCAGTCTAGCAAAACCACGGTCATGGCAGTGCAACGGACAAAATCTCGCGGGTTCAAGCGAACATCGCAGCTTCTGAACGATCAGATTCGCAAAGCCGGCGAAAGCCGGGGCTTTGCGGTGTCGCGCCTGCTCACCCATTGGGAAGAAATTGCCGGTCCCGACATCTCCTCTATCGCGCGCCCGGTCAATGTGCACTACGGGCGCGGTGGATTTGGAGCGACGTTGACGTTGTTGACCACCGGTGCCCATGCGCCGATGCTGGAAATGCAGAAAGAGCCTCTGCGCTGCAAGGTGAACGCGGTTTACGGCTATAACGCAATTTCCAAGGTCCGGATTACCCAGACCGCGCCCACTGGCTTTGCCGAGGGGCAGGTTTCCTTTAAATACGCTCCGAAGGTCCGCAAACCCCAGGCGCCTGATCCGCAGGACGTAGCGGCGGCAGCCGAGGCTGCGACCGGGGTCGAAAGTGATGAATTGCGCGCAGCGCTTGAACGGCTTGGGCGCAACGTGCTGACGAAACAGAAAACTCTTAGAAAGGGGTATGAATGACCCGTTTGATGTCCGGCATCTTTGCCTCCGCTGTCGTTGCGGCGGGTGTCTATGGTTATGCCGCATTGCAAGGCGGCACCTCTCTGCCCGGCAACCCGCTGGTTGGGGCGGCCTACGCGCAAGATGCAGAGGTTGATACCTCCACCATCGTCGAGATGGTGCAAGGTGCCGAAGATGCTCCGGTGACGCTGATTGAATATGCGTCCTATACCTGTCCGCATTGCGCGAATTTCCACCAGGGTGCGTACAAGCAGCTGAAGCAGGATTACATCGACACCGGAAAGGTGAAGTTCATCTACCGCGAGGTCTATTTCGATCGCTATGGCCTTTGGGCGTCGATGATTGCACGCTGTGGAGGACCTGAGAAGTTCTTCGGGATCAGCGACCTGATCTACAAGGGGCAATCTGATTGGGCCCGAGCGGGTGGCGCGACTGAAATCGTTGATGCGCTGCGCAAGATCGGGCGGCTCGCAGGTCTGGAAGAGGAACAGCTGGAGGCCTGTCTTCAGGATGGGACCAAGGCCCAGACCCTCGTCAACTGGTATCAGGAAAATGCGACAGAGCATGGCATCGAGTCCACGCCGTCGTTCATCCTGAACGGCAAGAAAGTGGAAAATCAGTCTTATGAGGCGTTCAAAGCGCTGATCGACGCCGAACTCGACGGCTGATACCCCTTCCTTTGGGAAAATGCAGATAGGAAAACCCGCCCGGTGACCGTGGCGGGTTTTTTGCAATCTGCTGCCAGACTGGATGAGAGTGCACCGCGTCTTCTTGCCCGAGTGTTATGGAGGCGGTGGAGCGACCTTGCGGATTTGGGCCAGAAGCGCGTCATCCTTGTCGATCTGCAGGCGCACCGGTAGCGTGATCACCTTGTTGCGAAAACTCTCCGGCAGCCGGACCGCGTCTTTTTCGGTGGTGACCATCTGGGCACCGATCAGCTTGGCTTCGGTTTCCAGCCGGGACATCAGGGCAGTGGACAGGGGTTGGTGATCGTCCAACGCTTCACTACGGCGCAGATCCGCGCCAAGGTCACGCAGCGTCTCGAAGAATTTCCGTGGATGGCCAATTCCTGCGAATGCCAGCACCGGCGTCCCCTGCCAGGGCATTCCGGTTTTCAAAGGCTCCAGTGCGCCGGAGTAATGTGGGCATGTCGTCAGGGCATCGCTCCAGGCTGACTGGAACCGTGCCTGCGCCTCGGTTCGGCCCAGCGACAATACCAGATCGGCGCGCGCAAGGCCCGTAGCCACCGGCTCACGCAGTGGACCGGCGGGCAGGCAATGGCCATTGCCAAACCCACGCTCCGCGTCGACGACGACCACGGAAAGATCCTTGTGAACACTCGGGTTCTGAAAGCCGTCATCGAGCAGTATGACGGTCGCACCAGCCGCGGCAGCCGCCTGCGCACCAGCGGCGCGATCCTCAGCTTTCCAGACCTCTCCAAAGGCCGCCAGGAGCAGGGGTTCGTCGCCAACCTGACTGGCGCGATGACGGCCCGGATCGACCTGCACAGGACCGGACAGAGAGCCGCCATAGCCACGGGTCACCACATGTGGCTCATGCCCCATATCCCTGAGCCGTTCGAGAAACCAAATGACCGTTGGCGTCTTGCCGGTGCCACCGGCGTTGATGTTGCCGACACAGATCACCGGAACAGCCACCCGTAGCGCGGCGCCCTGCGCCAGGCGTCTGGCGGTGGCATATGCGTAGATCCGGCCAAGCGGCGCCAGCAAGGTCTTGCGAATATCGAAGTCTCCGGCGGGCTTGTGCCAGAAGTCAGGAGCTTTCATATCGGTCCTCTCGCTTGTCCAGCAACTCCTGGACGCGATCCATAAGGTGGTCGGTCATATCGGCGCCTTCTGTGACGATCTGCCAGCCGGCAAGCGCCATCTCCGCCGCCCGATCAGGGGCCGACAGGCTGAGCACGCCCTGCGCGAGATCTTCGGCATCGTTGATTTTCAGCGCGGCACCAACCTCTGTCAGCCGCTCATATAACGCGGCATATGTGCCAAGACCCGGCCCATGCAGGATCGCCGACCCGAGTGCTGCGGCATCCAGCGGGTTCTGTCCGCTTGCGTGGCGGGGCAGACTGCCGGCCAGCAGACACAGCGGCGAAAGCCGGTACCAGAGACCGGTGTCTTCGGAAGAGCTGAGCAGGACTTGGGTGTATTCATCAGGCTCTTCGCCGCTGTCCCAATCGGCCAGCTGTAGGCCGCTGGCGATGATCGCATCGCGGGCCTCTGCGAGGTCCTGTTCATCGCGGATCGCGATTACCAGAAGCAACCGATGCAAAAGCCGCAGTACGCTGCGATGTGCCGTCAGGATGGTTGGTAGATCACCCAGCTCGGTCTGCGTAGAGAACCAGACCGGACGGCTCCCCAGCTGGGCCTGCATATGGGTAAGCTCATCGCTGTTGCAGCCAGGGGGCGTGGCCGACAACCGCAGGGGATTGGTCTGTTGGATCCGATCTGCAGCGACACCGAGCCGGAGCATCTGCGCTCGGGCCTCATCCGACGGGGTCATGATTTCGCTGAAGCGGTCGAAAAGCCGACGGCGCTGGTCCGGCAACCAACGACTGGTGCGATCGGGCAATTCTCTCGCTTCGATATCAACCAGTAGGCTGTCGATCTGACGTTCGCTCATCTGGCGCATCAGTCCACGACGGAGGTCTCCCCCCGACCAGATAAGCAGATCGGGGCGCCAGTGATCGAGAAACATCCGCACGTCGGCCGGGGTGTCATCTGGCGGTGGTCCCGCAGCGAGGTCGCAGCCCTCGACCAGTGGCCTGTTCGTGATGTCGCGGCTCCACGTCACCAAAACAGACAGATCGGGTCGAAGCGATTTCATACGGTTCCCGACATCGCCGAGAGCCATGTAGCGCTCTGTCGTGGAAGCGTGGATCCACAGCACTTCGCCTGCGGGACGGGCAGGCCAGCGGAGGCTGCGGTCGGATGCGGCAGAAGGTCTCGACATGGCTACGGTTTTCCTGCTGCGCGCGGCTGTCAGAGCGGGCGAAGGCCGGGACCCTTCGGATCGAGCGCGGCAATCAGTTGTTCGTGCAGTCGCGGCGGCGCAGCGACAACGCCGTTGAGCGTAGGGTGAGGGTTGTTGAACCGCAAGCCGACGCCGAACCTGTCGCTGCACAGCCCTCCGGCCTCGCGCAGGATCAGGTCACCCGCTGCGATGTCCCATTCCCAACTGGGGCGGAGGGTCAGCATGGCATCAAAGCCCGCATCCGCGACCCGCGCCATTCGGTAGGCAAGCGAAGGGCGATGACTGCGATTGAACGCGGGTACAATGCCATTGTGCCAGTGTTCGGGGTCCTGCAGCGGTCTTGCCGCCAGAACATTTGCGGCGTTGAGGTCATCCTGTCGGGAAACCTCGACTGCTGTGCCATTGCAGGTCGCGCCTTGTCCAAGTGCTGCGCAATACATCAGCTCGCGCTGGGGCAGGTAGATGACTGCCGCCGTGATCGTCCTGTTATGCGCAACCGCCAGCGAATGGGCCCAGGTCCGAGATCCTTCGGCGAAACTGCGGGTGCCGTCGATAGGATCGACGATAAAGATCTTTTCACGGTTCAGACGTGTGCTGGTGTCTTCGCTTTCTTCAGACAGCCAGCCATAATCCGGGCGGGCGCCGGGCAGCACGTCGGCAAGCAGCTCGTTGACGGCGATATCAGCTTCCGTCACTGGCCCGCCACCGTCTGGTTTCTCCCATTTCTGCGCTTCGGGCCCAGAGTAGCGACAGGCGATATCGCCTGCCTGCTCTGCTGCGCGGATCAGCAGGGAAAGATCAGTTTCCGGCAAGGGTCATCCCCTCGACCAGCAATGAGGGTACAATGCGGGACAGATGGGTTCGCGCGTCATTGGCTGGAACAATACCGCGCAGCATGTCGCGCAGATTGCCTGCAATCGTGCATTCATTGACGGGATAGGCAATCTCACCGTTTTCCACCCAGAAACCGGCGGCCCCGCGAGAATAATCGCCGGTATTCGGGTTGATGGTGGATCCAATCATCGACGTGACCAGAAGGCCGGTGCCCATATTGGCAATCAGATCGGCGCGGCTATCGGGACCTGGGGTCAGCGCGATATTCCACTGCGATGGTGATGGCACCGAGCCGACACCGCGTGCCGCGTTGCCAGTGCTTTGCATTTCCAGCTTGCGGGCCGATGCGAGATCGAGCGTCCAGCCGGTCAGCATCCCGTTGTCGATAATGGCGCGGCGCTGCGTCGGCAGGCCTTCGCCATCGAAAGGACGCGATCCGGCAATCCGGGGGCGAAAGGGGTCTTCCGTGACGCTCAGATGCGTCGGCAGAATCTGATCTCCCAGAGCGTCCTTCAGCCAGGAGGACCCGCGGGCGATGCTCGCACCGTTCACCGCAGCCAAAAGATGGCCGATCAGAGAGGACGAGACGCGTTCGTCGAACAAAACCGGGTAGCTGCCGGTTTCCGGTTTGCGAGCGCCCAGCCGTTCGACTGCGCGCTCACCAGCCTGTCGTCCGATGTCATCAGCCGACCGCAGATCTGCCTGGAAGGTTCGGGAGTCGCCGTCATAGTCACGTTCCATGCCGGTTCCGCTTCCTGCGATGGCGGTACAGGAGATCGAGCGGCTGCTGCGTTGGTAGCCACCGGAAAACCCGTTGGTCGCGGCCATATGGACCTTATGGCTGCCGTATCCGGCCGCCGCAGATTGTACCTGGGTTACCCCCGAAACGCCGAGGCCAGCCGCCTCAGCCGCCAGTGCATCCTCTTGCAAGGTGGCGGGGGCCGGTTCGTCGCTGGGATCAAAGAGCTCCAGCGCGGCGAGATCCCAATTCTGCGCAAGCTGGTGC
This sequence comes from Phaeobacter sp. JH20_37, assembly GCF_048056015.1. NCBI lineage: Bacteria > Pseudomonadati > Pseudomonadota > Alphaproteobacteria > Rhodobacterales > Roseobacteraceae > Phaeobacter > Phaeobacter sp. JH20_37. The sequence goes on from NZ_JAYMWW010000015.1 coordinate 334,060, forward strand.
GGTTCGGCCAGACCGGCATAGGGGTCCTCGGGGGCCTCGCGTGCCATGGCGACAGCGCGTTCCGCCATGGCCGTCAGGGTTTCGTCCCGCATGTCCGAGGCCGAAACGCAGGCCTGACGTTGCCCGACAAAGACCCGCAGGCCCAGATCCACCCCTTCGGACCGCTCGGCATGTTCCAGCGTGCCCTGACGCACTTCGATGGAGAGAGAGCTGCCTTCTGCCACCATCGCGTCGGCGGCATCGGCCCCCGCCTTGCGGGCGGCATCAAGAAGAGCGTGGCTTAGGCTTTCGGGGGTCTGGGTCATGGGCACCTACATGGGTTGAACATCACCTAGAGCTAGCCAGCGCAGCGAGAGGCTGCAAGGGCGCAGACAAAAAAAGGGGCCGCAATTTGCGGCCCCGATCATCCAGTCAGTCAGGTGCTGTGGTTACTTGATGCGCTGGCCGTTGGCCTTGATCTGACCATCCTCTGACACTTCGATCTTGGAGGTCAGCGTGTCCTCGCCATCGCCGGGAACCGCCAGCATGCCCATCATCATGCGCGCGCCCATGGCGTCGCTGTCCGAAACCAGACCCATTCCGATCAGCTTGTCCAGCAGCGTGTTGGCGCCCGTCAGCGTCAGGTTTGCCTCACCAGAAGGTGCCGGCATGCCGTCGAAGCTTTCCAGATCGTCATTGTTGAAGGCAAAATCCCCGGTGCCGGTCAGTTTTGCGCCTGCTACGGAGACTTCGAGCGCATTGACGGTCAGCGCGTGCAGCTCACCCGGCGCCTGTTCGCCGTTTTCCACCTCAGCCATGGCTTTCGGGTCAAAGAAATCGAAGGCCAGTTTTGCCTTGCCTGCCAGATCCAGTGCAACGGTTGCGGGATCGTGAGGCAGGGCACCGGTGGGATCCACCATACCCCAGAGCATTTCCGGCACGTCAAAGTCGCGCAGCAACACACCGAGGGCGAAATCCTGCTCTTCGTCGGATTGAGCAATCGGCATGGTCAGTTTGAAGGCGGCTTCGGCCATGGACAGCGCCAGCGGGAACGGCAGGTCCGAGCTGGTGATATTGGTTTCGGTGCGGTTCTGTTTGACGTCATAGGTCAATCCGTCGAGACCCATGCTGAAGCCAATTGCTCCGCCTTCGGAGTTGCTATCCAGCGCAAAGGTATCGGTACCATCCTGGCCGCTGATTGCGCTGTTGCCACTTACAAAGTCAAATCTACCTTCAGCGTTGAAGCCACCGCGCAGCAGTGCCGCCATATCGTTGGTTTCCAGCCCTTCGGGAACAATTGTCGTGCCCGCGAAGCGCACACCCTGCATCGTCCCTTTGAAAGAGCCGCCATCGTTGGTTTCAGGCACCTTGATCGTCGCGTCAAAGTTCAGCGATTCACTGGTCATTGTCTGGTTGTAGGCGCGGACGTCAGAGTTGGTCATGACCGTTTTTGTCACAACATCCGCCAGCGTCATGGTCAGCTGTACGGTTTCGGCAGCGATGTCTTCGTCCGGGATCTTCAGATCCGTCAGCGAGATTTTCATCAAGCTGCTGGCATAATCATAGGTCATCTCATCCGTGTCGCCGGAAACCAGCATCGGGCTGCCGTCGTGGGTGTAAACAATGGTCCCGCTGGCGACACCCTCTGGGCCGTCCATTTTGAACATCATCGGCATGTCTGCGGGCAGCATGATATTGACTGTGCCATCACCGTTTTCGACGAACTTGATGTCGGGGAGGGTCAGCGTGCCGCTGGTGTTTTCCTCCATGATTGGCATGGCCATCGAGATGTCAGAGACGGTCAGCGTATCGCCGGACATAGTCTCGGTGCCATTCACCGTATAACCGGTGGCCGTCATGTAGGACTTCCAGTCCGACCAGACATCTTTTGCCGTTACATCTGCCAGGGCCGCCTGCGCAGAAAACGCCATAACAATCGCAACACCGCTGCTGCGGGCGAGGAAAACGGACATAAGTATACCTTTCGTGGTCTATTTTGCGCCATGGTTGGCCGGAGGAGGTGCCGGGTCAAGGGGGCATCCCACTGGACCGTTCCCCCTAACCAGTCTACCACATTTCAAAACAGGGATTTGGAGATTAATAGTATGGAGATCAAGGGCAAGACAGTTGTGATAACCGGCGCGAGCCGGGGTATCGGTGCCGATACGGCCCGTGTGTTTGCCGCTGCCGGGGCCAATGTGGCCTTGCTGGCAAGGAGTGAAGACAGCCTCGCCGAGCTGGCAAAAGAGATCGGCGGAAAGGTGCTGACCTTCGCCTGTGACGTGGCCGACTACCAGGCTGTAGCGGCCGCTGTCGCGCAAACCGAGGCGCAGTTTGGGCGGATTGATATACTGATCAACAATGCCGGTGTGGTCGATCCGATTGCCCGTCTTGAAGCGGCCGATCCTGGCGGCTGGGCCCGGCTGATCGACATCAATGTGAATGGCGTATTCAACGGAATGCGTGCGGTCCTGCCGGGGATGAAAGCAGCGGGTGGTGGAACAGTCCTGACCGTCAGCTCGGGTGCTGCGCATAACCCGGTGGAAGGCTGGAGTGCCTATTGCGCCTCCAAGGCGGCTGCCGCGATGCTGACCCGGTCCCTGCATCATGAAGAAGCGGCAAATGGCATTCGCGCCATGGGGCTGTCTCCGGGCACCGTAGCAACGGAAATGCAGCGGGTGATCAAGGCCAGCGGCGTCAATCCAGTCAGCCGGTTGGATTGGTCAGATCATATTCCGGCCGAGTGGCCGGCACGGGCTCTGCTGTGGATGTGCAGCGCGGCGGCGGACGATCTGGTCGGAACCGAAATCTCGTTGCGTGATGAGGGCATCCGCAAGCAGGTCGGCCTGATATGATCGACCTCGACATCGGAGAGGACGGTCTTTGGACGGTCACCTTGAACCGGCCGGACAAGGCCAACGCATTGACCGTTCAAATGCTGGAGCAGCTCTGCGATATCGCGGCCCGCGCGCAGGGCGCGCGTGGGCTGATCATCACGGGGGCTGGCCGTGTTTTCAGCGCCGGTGCGGATCTGGATGCGGCGCGGGCCGGTCTCGCCACATCGCCATTGTGGGAGCAGCTGTCGGGAGCCATTGCCGACCTTCCCTGTCTTACCATTACGGCGTTGAACGGCACTTTGGCGGGCGGGGCAAATGGGATGGCACTGGCCTGCGATCTGCGAATCGCCGTGCCAACTGCGAAGGTGTTTTACCCGGTCATGAAGCTTGGCTACCGCCCGCAACCCTCTGACGCGCGGCGCATGTCGGCGTTGATCGGTCCGGCGCGCACGAAGCTGATCCTGGCCGCTGGACAGAAGATCTCCGCCGAGGAGGCGCAGCAGTTTGGGTTGATAGACCGGATCGTGCAGCCTGAGGACTTGATGGAGACAGCCCGTGACCTGATGGCGGATAGCCTCGCCGCCGAGATGGATATGGCGCAGGCGATCCTGTCCGATTGCACACGGGTCTAAACGCCGCCTTGTCAGCGTTTCCGCCGTCCTTCCGGTACCCGCGACTGAAAGGACGGCGGGCGTTTTTGCACCCAGGCGATGAATTTTGCCAGCCGGGGATGTTGGCGCAGGGCTTCGACCGTATGGAAGGACCGCGCCAGTTCCGCTTCGCTGAGTGCCGAATGGATTTCCTTGTGGCAGATGTGATGCAGCAAAACCGTTGGTCCGCCCTTACCGCCCTTCAGCTTCGGGATCAGGTGATGCAGGCTTTGTGCGACCTCTCTTGGGATCGGGCGGTGGCACAGCGGGCATATTGGATCGGCGTCGGCAGACGGTGACATTGGCGCAGTCTCTGAGTATGGCTGGTTCAACCGTAGGACATGCGCCTGTGTCGGTCATCGGCAAGGGCAAGCGCGCAAGGAACCGTCTATTTGGGACAGGAACTGGAAAACTGGGACGCCGTGATCATCGGTGCTGGACCTGCGGGTTTGCGGGCTGCCGAAGAGCTCGGGGCAGCTGGTCACCGGACGCTTATAGTCGATGCCAAACCCTCGGTTGCCCGAAAATTCCTGATGGCCGGAAAATCGGGCCTCAACCTGACGAAAGACGAACCACGTTCGATGCTGCTCAGCCACTATGGCGCGGGGGCGGACTGGCTGGCGCCGATGATCGCGGAATGTGATGCGGCAGAGGTGATGGATTGGGCGACGGGGTTGGGCACCACCTTGTTCACGGGCACCACAGGACGGGTTTTCCCCAGCGAAATGAAAGCCTCTCCGCTGCTGCGGGCGTGGCTGGCCCGGTTGGACGGATACGGGGTGGAGCGCCGCACCCGCTGGCGCTGGCTGGGGTGGCAAGGTGACGCTCTGCAGTTCGACACACCGGACGGCCTGCGGCAGGTCACGGCCGGGGCGACAGTTCTGGCCATGGGGGGCGCCAGCTGGGCACGACTGGGATCCGACGGCCGCTGGGCAGAGACACTGGCCGCCGACGCTGTGCCGCTTGCACCCTTCCAGCCCGCCAATGCCGGGCTCTTGATCCCTTGGTCAGATCACATGGCCCAGCATTTTGGCGCACCACTAAAGGGTATCGCATTATGCGCCGGTGCGGTTCGCACCCGTGGTGAGGCGGTGATCTCCCGGCAAGGGCTCGAAGGGGGAGGGGTCTATACGGTCTGCGCCGCTGTGCGCGAGGGCGCAGCGCTGCATATGGATCTGCTGCCCGATCTGTCGCTGGATCAGGTCATCGCACGTCTGACCCGCCCGCGCGGCAAATCCAGTTTGTCGACCCATCTGCGCAAGGTACTGAAACTGACACCGCCGCGTCTGGCGGTGATGCAGGAATTCGCGCGGCCATTACCAGCGGAGCCCGAGACGCTGGCCCGGCTGGTGAAGGCTGTGCCGATCCGCCATGCCGGGCTGAGGCCGATGGATGAGGCGATTTCCACCGCTGGCGGTGTTCAGGCCCGGGCTGTTGATTCAGGATTGATGTTGCATGCGCGTTCCGGCGTGTTCTGCGCCGGGGAAATGCTCGACTGGGAAGCCCCAACGGGAGGGTATCTGCTGACCGCCTGCCTGGCGACAGGGCGTTGGGCGGGGCGGTCAGCCGTTGACTATCTGGCCGGTAGTTACGCTACCGATGCTGCTACCGCCTGAAAGGCGGGACGTGCGCGCATGCGCTTGCTATAGGCCAGAAGGAGTTCGCTCTCGATTGGGAACTTGGCGCTATAGGCCCAGTTCAGGCAATGGGTGCAGATGATGTCAGGTATGGTGAACTCCTCGCCCATCAGAAATGGACCAGCCATCATGTTTTCAAGCCGCGCGAGATTGCGGGAAAATTCCCACTTCAGACTGTCTTTGACCTCGGGCACTCGTTTGTCTTCGGGCAGAATGAAACTGTGGCGCGCCCCGGTCCACAGCAAAGCGTCCAGCTCGTCCAGAAGAAGATGTGTCATTGCATCCTGCTTTGCCCGCGCAATCGTGCCGGCAGGGGCGGTCAATTGCCCGTGCTTGTCCGCCAGATAGGTAATGATCGCTGTCGAATCGGTGATCACATCGTCTCCGTCCTTGAACACAGGGACCTTGCCGGAGGCGTTGAGGGCCAGAACCTCCTCGCTTTGCGGAGAGGACGGGTTCAGCTCATAGGGCTGGCCCATTTCCTCAAGCGCCCAAAGCACGCGGTAACTGCGGGTCAGCTGTTTGCCGATAACGGTGTACATTTCGAGATCTCCCTGCGGTTTCTGTCCGAAACGGAACCGGGTTCCGGCTGTGGGGTCAAGCCATTCTCAAGCAGCCGTGATCTGGACGCAGCGTCTGGACCCGCCCGACAGCCAAGGGCTCACCCGACGCGGCTGAGACGCGCCAGTTGGATCAAGGCGCGTTCCATCAACGCAAGAGCCGGTGCGGTCTGTCCGGCTGAGCGCAGCTGTAGATCGGTATCGGTCAGCAGGGTCAGCGCAGTTTCAAGTTTGAAAGCGCCCCAGCTCTGGGCCTGTCGCAGAAGCCGGTCGCGACGTTTTCCGTAGGCCGGCGGCCGCAAGCGCCCGATGCCCTGTGCTGGACCTCCGGGATCGGAGGCAATTGTGTAGAGGGTCCGAAAATGCCGGGTCGCGCCAATGCAAAGCGTTACGGCGTTGGTGCCCTGTGCCTGCAGACGACCCATGAGCGGGCCAATTTCGGCACCGCGCCCCTCTGCCACGATATTGAGCATATCATCGACTGCAGCTTCGGTGGATTGCGGCGCGATCGCCTGAATGTCTTCGAGCGTCAGCTGCGTGCTGTCCTCGTATTTGTAGAGTGCAAGTTTCTCAACCATGCGGGAGAAATCACCGGGTCCAATATCATTCGCGATATCGACCAGCGCAGACATACTGTCCACAGGGACGTCACGGATCCGGGCTTCGATCAGGATACGTTCGATTTCGCTGCGTGATGGCGGATCATCATAGATCCCCGTGGCATAGGCGTTCCGGTGATTTTCAAAAGCCTTGCGCAGCTTGGACGTTGCCTTCAATTGTCCGGCCGTCACCACAATCTGCGCGTCGCCCGGCTGCCAGGCCTCAAGCGCTGCGATAATAGCTGGTGCTGCGGTGTCATTGGCTTCTTCGACAAATACCGCGCGGATGCCGGGAAAGAACCCTACGGCCTTGACCGCATCCATCAACAGGGCTGCGTCCTTGCGCAGATCCGCAGCCGACATCCGCGTCAGACGCATCTCTTCTTCTGCGGTTGGTCCCAGGAGTGCCGCCAGCATCTGCTGTCGCTTCAACGACACCCGCATGGCGTCGGGGCCGTAGATCAACAGGCCTGTCTTCGCCGGATCCGGTTTGGCGAAATATCCGTCCGCCTCGCGCGGGCTCAGTTTCATTTGGAAGCAGCCGGGGTCTGGCTCCCGCCGGTCTGGCCGAGATCAGCCGTGCTCAGCAGATCAGTCGTGATCTGATCCGCGAGGATCATCATGAGCCGCCGGTGAGCATCACGCTCACCGGCAAGAGTTTCAACAGTGGTTCCGGTTGCGGAATAGCCGGTGAAATTCTCCACGTCACCACTTGCGACGATGGTGCCGTCGGACTGCCGGGTCAGCACATAGGCTGCCTGCCCGACGATGGAATAGCGGGTGATTTCATTGTCGGCGGTGATCGCCTGACCTTCGCTTCGGGTGCGCAGTTTCAGGTCCAGTGCATAATCTGCACCAGATCCGCGTCCCAACCGGCTTTCGAGATTCTGGACCAGGAAATAGGCGTCGGTATCATCCGTAGCGCCCAGCGTTTCCGGGGCTTGCACCCTTACCGCGCCATAAAGCACGGATCCGCTGCCACCGGGCGCGTAAACCGGAGTGAAACCGCAGGCCGCCACCAACAAAGAAGCGGCCAATGCGATGAGGTATTTTGGCCTACGCCACGACATTCACAATCCGACCCGGCACGACAATCACCTTCTTTGGAGCGGCGCCATTCAGCGCCTTTTGCACAGCTTCATGCGCGAGGGCGATTTTTTCAACCTCATCCTTGCCGAGGTCCTTGGCAACGGTGATTTCACCGCGGCGTTTGCCGTTGACCTGAATCGGCAGGGTGACGCTGTCTTCCACCAGCATCGATTCATCCGCAACCGGCCAAGGGGCAGTTGCGCACAGGCCTTCGCCCCCCTGATGGTTCCAGATGTCCTCAGCCAGATGCGGCGTCATCGGAGACATCAGCTGGGCCAGTGTCATGATCGCCTGCTTCTGCGCGGCAGCCCCGGCCTTGGATTTGGCAAGGGTGTTGGTGAAGCTATAGAGCTTCGCAATCGCCGCATTGAAACCAAAGGTTTCGATGCTGAGGGTAACATCGCGGATTGCCTTATGCATATCGCGCAGCAGCTCATCGTCGCCCTCACCGCCAGCGCTCGGGTCCATCTCGCCGATGCGATCGCAGAGATTCCAGACGCGGTTCAGGTGCTTATGCGCGGCTTCTGCACCAGAGGCCGTCCATTCCACATCTCGTTCAGGCGGTGAGTCGGAGAGTACAAACCAGCGTGCGGTATCCGCCCCATAAGACGAGATGATGTGCAGCGGATCGACGACGTTGTTTTTGGATTTCGACATCTTGGCCGAGGGGATGACCTTGACCGTTTCGCCGGTTTCCTTGACCACAACCGCACCGTCGCGCTCCTCGACCTCTTCCGGGTAGTGGTAGATCGGGCGGTCATTCTCAGTGCGGCGTTCCGCGTTTTCATAGATTGCATGTGTCACCATGCCTTGAGTGAACAGCGCGTCAAAGGGTTCCTTTGCCTTCTCGGGCAGGTGACCGCAGATCTGCATGGCACGGGCAAAGAAGCGCGAATAAAGCAGATGCAGAATCGCGTGCTCGACGCCGCCGATATACTGATCGACGTTCATCCAGTAGTTGGCATCCTCCATCCGAGTCGGTGTTTCGGCGTCGGGCGCGGTGAAACGGGCGAAATACCACGACGAATCAACGAAGGTATCCATTGTGTCGGTTTCGCGCTGCGCAGGCTTGCCACAGGCAGGGCAGGCACAGTTGCGCCAGCTGGGATGACGATCCAGCGGGTTGCCGGGGATCGAGAAGTCAATCGCCTTGCCGTCTTCGTCATAGGGCAGCGCGATGGGCAGGTTTTCCTTCTTCTCCGGTACCACGCCGCAGTCCGGGCAATGTACCACGGGAATCGGGCAACCCCAGTAGCGCTGGCGCGACAGACCCCAGTCGCGCAGGCGGAATTTGGTGACACCTGCACCCCAGCCTTCGCGTTCGGCCTTGTCAACGGCGGCATTTACGGCCTCTTCACCAGTTTGCTCATCCGCACCGGCGAAGCCTTTGACATAGCGAACCTTCTCGGCCTTGGTCGGGACATAGGCCTCGGTCAAGGGGCTGTCATCTTCAGGGTTCTGGAACACCGGAATGATGGGTAGGCTGTATTTGGTCGCGAATTCGAAATCGCGCTGGTCATGTGCAGGGCAGGCAAAGATCGCGCCGGTGCCGTAGTCCATCAGAATGAAGTTCGCGATCCAGACCGGCAGCTCCCAGTTCGGATCCAGCGGATGCTTCACGCGAATGCCGGTGTCATAGCCCAGCTTCTCGGCGGTCTCGATGGCCTCTTCGGTCGTGCCCCCCTTGCGGCATTCGGCGACAAAGGCGGCGACTTCTTCCGAGTCGGCTTCCAGGGCCTTGGCAATCGGGTGATCGGGAGAGATGCCCACGAAGGATGCGCCGTTCAGCGTATCGGGGCGGGTTGTGTAAACCTCGATCGGATCGCCGCCATCGCTGCGGGTAAAGCTGAACTGAAGGCCGCGGGATTTTCCGATCCAGTTCTCCTGCATCAGACGCACCTTGGCGGGCCAGTTTTCCAAAGTGTCCAGCGCGGTCAGCAGCTCATCCGAATAATCGGAGATCTTGAAGAACCACTGCGTCAGCTCGCGGCGCTCGACCAAGGCGCCGGAGCGCCAGCCTCGGCCGCCTTCGACCTGCTCGTTCGCCAATACGGTCATGTCGACCGGATCCCAGTTCACCACGGCATTTTTGCGGTAGACCAAACCTTTTTCGAGGAAATCGAGGAACAGAGCCTGCTGCTGGCCATAGTAGGATTCGTCGCAAGTGGCGAACATCCGCGACCAATCCAGCGACAGGCCCAGCGGTTTCATCTGTTCGACCATCGTGTCGATATTCGCGTAGGTCCAGTCCTTGGGGTGACCGCCGCTGGCCATCGCGGCGTTTTCAGCGGGCATACCAAAGGCATCAAACCCCATCGGGTGCAGTACGTTATGGCCGGTCGACAGTTTGTAGCGCGCGATCACATCGCCCATGGTGTAATTGCGCACGTGCCCCATGTGCAGTTTGCCCGATGGATAGGGGAACATCTCCAAGACGTAATACTTCGGTTTGTCAGCCGAGCGTTTCGCCTGAAAGATCCCGGCTTTTTCCCATGCGTCCTGCCAACGCGCTTCGATTTCCGGGGCAACATAACGGGGCATCAGAGCTGTCCTTCGTAGATAAAAACGCCAGGTTTGGGGCCTGGCGCTTGTGATAGTGATGTTTGCCCGCCTGTTCCAGAGGGCAGAAGAGGGGGATGCGCCGGGTTAAAGCTTGCGGTCGGCGATGCGCAGCTGGCGGGCCCGAGAGAGAATCGCATCCTCGATCGCGCGTGCTGTACTGGCGCTGACTGGGCCGTTGCGGGTCTGAAGCGACACGTTTAGCGAGCGGGCATCCAGTGCGGGATCCTTGATATGAACCGTTGCACGATAGGCGCGCCCGCCACCCGGGGGAGTACCGTAACCTGTGACGATCACACCGGTGTAGGGTTCGACGGTTTGCAGCGGCAGGAAGTCCAGCACATCCAGCGTTGCGGTCCAGAGGTAACGGTTCACCTGAACAATCTGTTCGGCCTTCGTGGGTTTGAAGGCATCCCAGATTGTCGTGCCTTCTATGTTCTCCGGGTTCCGCGGGTTGCCGCCAATGACGTTTTCATTATAGGCCGACGGGCCGCCGCGGTTCTTGCCGCCGAATGCGCCACAGCTGGCGGTGACAGCCAGAAGCGAGATGAGTCCAAGTTTCGTGAGCCAGCGCATGATGGGCAAGATCCGTTGCTATTCCGGTTGCGGACTAGTCCTAGCCAAGCGATAGGGCGGCAACAAGCCTATTCTTTAATAGACTCTCTCTGTGCGAAGCCGTTGATGCCGCTCGGGTTAAGATACTGTGACATGGTTGCATCAACTTCGGGCCGAAAGGATTTGCCGCCTGCGCCCAAGCTTGCGTAACGACCCCAAAAAGAGCGAAACGGAGGGCGTACTCAGACTTGTGCCACTCAGCGCCTGTTTGAGCTTGGACATTTAAACCCGAGGGAAAAACATGAAAAAGATTCTCTTCGCTTCGACTGCGCTGGTCGCCACCGCTGGTGTTGCAGCAGCAGACGTTTCGTTCGGTGGCTACGGCCGCTTTGGTATCGGCTACGTTGAAGATCGTACCGTTGGTGGCACTTCCGACACCGTGATCGTCAGCCGTTTCCGCATGAACATCGATGGCTCCGCTGAAACCGACGCAGGCGTGAAGTTCTCCGCTCGCGTTCGTATGCAGGCTGACGAAGATGCAGCTTCCGGCGAAGCAAACGCAGCTGGCCTGAACGGCGCGCGTTTCTCGGTTGAGTACGGCGGTTTGCGTGTTGACGTAGGTAACGTTGCTGGCGCAATCGACAACCTGCCCAACTACTACGGCAACGAGCCGGGCCTGGAAAACTTCGTTGGTCAGTACTCCGGCGTTAACTACGACTTCGTTGGTTACTCCTCCGGTGGCGCAGGCGTGAACGGCGTTTACGCTCGTTACGCAGTTGGTGACTTCGCTGTTGCTGCGTCCTACGACCAGGCGGCAAACGGTGGCGACGGCGACCGTTTCGACATCCACGCTGCTTACACCTTCGGCAACATCACTGCCGCTCTGGCATACGGTGAAACCGACAACGGCGCAGCAGACGACGACGACATCGTTGTTCTGTCGCTGGGCGGCACCTGGGGCGCATTCTCCGGCACCCTGCTGGTTGGTGATGAATCCATCGCGGGCAACGTTGCTCAGTCCGACACCTTCTACGGTATCTCTGCTGCTTACGACGTAAGCTCCGCAACTACCCTGACCTTCGCTTACGGCGACGGTTCCGGCGACGGCGACACCCGCAACGTTGGTCTGGGCGTGATCCACGACCTGGGCGGCGGTGTCTCCCTGCGCGGTGGTATCGGCGAGAGCAAAGTGGGCAGCGCCGACGGCCAGATGCGTGCCGACTTCGGTGCTCAGTTCAGCTTCTAAGCTGACCTGAACCACTACGGTTCTTGGGGCGGGCTCTTACGAGCTCGCCCTTTTCTTTTGTGCAGAAACTGTGTTTTTCTGCGGCAACATCTGACCATAGTGAGACTGCCCCATGTCGCTTCAGGAGATCCAATCCCGCATTCATACCGCCGAAGAAAAAGCTGGCCGCCCTCGAGGGTCGGTGCAGCTGATCGCGGTATCCAAGGTTCAACCCAACGACAGGGTCGCGGCGGTTCTGGAAGAGGGGCATCGCTGTTTTGGCGAGAATCGTGTGCAGGAAGCCGCCGGAAAATGGCCGGACTTCGCGACGCGCTACTCGGAACTGGATCTGCACCTGATTGGCCCGCTGCAAACCAACAAGGCGCGGCAGGCGATGGATCTGTTTCAGAACATTCATACTGTTGACCGCGCGAAACTGGCCAAGACCATCGCGCGGCTGGCGCAGGAACTGGGCCATTGTCCAAAGCTGTTCGTCCAGGTCAACACCGGCGAGGAGCCGCAGAAAGCCGGGATCCCTCCGGGTGAAGCAGATGCCTTCATTCGCGAATGTCAGGATATGGATCTGCCCCTCGAAGGTCTGATGTGTATTCCGCCCGCAGCTGAGGAACCGAGCATTCATTTTGCTCTTCTCCGCAAGATCGCAGAGAGAAATGGCCTAACGGGCCTGTCGATGGGCATGAGTGGTGATTTTGAAACTGCTGTTGCGTTAGGCGCGACCCATGTGCGTGTTGGATCGGCCATCTTCGGTGCGCGCGCTTACGAGCTCTGATAGCCTGCGCGGCAACGTCTCAGCGCGCCAGCGGTGGCACCACAAGGCGTGTACCGGGCAGAACCAGTTTGGCCAGCCAGTGTAAATCCTGACGCGAAAAAGCGATGCAGCCCTCGGTCGGGAAGCCGGGGCGCCGCCACTGATGCAGGAAGATTGCCGACCCACGGCCGGGCTCGGCAACCGGCCAGTTCCAATCCGTGACCAGGACCAGATCATACAACGGGTCAGCACGTCTGAGGGCTTCATGGCTGTCGGAGTATGGCGCGCGGACGTGTTGGTTGTAATCCTCGGCGTCGGAAGCGTCGGACCACAGGTCGCCGGGCCCGATCGGCTCAGCCCAATCGGTTGGTGGTGCCATTCGGTCCGGTCGATAGAGCATACCGACGACAAGATGGCAGCCGATTGGCGTTGCACCATCGCCCTCGACCTTGTTCGGACTCAGCCCACCGCGCCCGATTGAACAGGGCAGGGTGCGTCCAGCAAAGCGCAGGCCCCTTGGGGTGAGCAGCATATCGGTTGACCGCAGGTTACGCGGGATGCCCGATCTCATAGCATGTGGCCGGATTTGGCGGCTTTTGTTGCGAGATATTCGCGGTTGAACGCGGTCTCCCCGACCTTCAGCGGTACCCGTTCGGTGACTGTGATGCCGGTTTTTTCCATCATGGAAATCTTGTTGGGGTTGTTGGTCAGCAGTCTCACCGAAGAAAAGCCCAGCTCCTTCAGGATTGCGGAGCCTAGGCGAAAATCTCTCTCATCATCTTCGAACCCAAGGCGATGATTGGCCTCAACCGTGTCAAACCCCTGATCTTGCAGGGAATATGCGCGCATTTTATTAGCAAGGCCAATGCCGCGCCCCTCCTGGTTGAGGTAGAGCAGTACGCCCTGTCCTTCGGCGCCCATCTGGTTCAGCGCTCCATGCAGCTGGGGGCCGCAATCGCATTTGAGCGAGCCAAGAACATCGCCTGTGAAACACGCGGAATGCAGTCGGGCAAGGACTGGAAGGCTACGGTCAGGTTTGCCGATTTCGATGGCATAATGTTCTTCCGCGCCATCTTCCGGGCGAAAGATGTGCAGCCGCCCGGCTTCGGCCGCAGCGATTGGAAGACGAGCCGCGGCGACGGGATGAAGCGGCGAACTTTCGACCATCAGCGGTGCAACTGCGGCGAGCGGCAGGGTTGTCAGCCCATAGCTCTGGGCGAATTGTGCGGGATGTTGCAGGGGGCAAACCACCGCGGCAGGCAACAGGCGGGCCGATTTGGCCAAGGCAATGGCCAACCGGTGCAGCTCTGCATTGCCTCCGCGACCGCTTTGCAGCGGGCCCTTCATCGGTGTGCTCAGATCGTCAGCGGGGTCGGCAACGGCCTGAAGCCAAGACAGATCCGCTGAATTTGGAACGCTGATGCGGGCAACATCGCCATCATAGGCACGGGCCTTCAGAGTACTCGCCCGCCGGGCTGTCACGGCCAATGTCAGTGGGCCAAGCGTGCGCAGGCTCGCCAGTCGGGTGCTGTCCAATGGTTCAACCGCGACGGCCAATACCGCCTGATCGGGCGTGGTCAGGACGACCGGCAAGCCCATACGCAGGTCCACCCGCGCGCGGGCCAGTAGGTCGATCATCGTGGGCATCAGACTCATGCGGAAATCCTGTGGGTCATTGACGTCTTGGGGCGCGGCACCGCTGCGGTGAACAGTATTTAAGTAGTCATAAACGATGGAAAAGTGAAACAATTCCCGCCCCATGGACACGTCGGCGTGAAACTCTTGCAGCATAACTTGTGATCGGGCGGCGGACTGCGCATCTGTTGTGCACGGCACAGGAGGACAAGGTTATGGCCCAACTGAAGAAAATTCTGCTTGTAGACGATGATGAAGATCTGCGCGAAGCCCTGAGCGAGCAGCTGGTTATGACCGAAGACTTCGACGTGTTCGAAGCCGAGAACGGTCAGACAGCTATGGAGCGCGCAAAAGAGGCGCTTTATGACCTGATCATCCTGGATGTTGGCCTCCCCGATACCGATGGCCGCGAACTCTGCCGCCTGATGCGCAAACAAGGTGTGAAAGCACCGATTCTGATGCTGACCGGGCATGACAGCGATGCGGATACGATCCTCGGGCTGGATGCCGGGGCGAATGACTATGTTACCAAACCGTTCAAGTTTCCGGTCCTGCTGGCCCGGATCCGCGCGCAGCTGCGCCAGCATGAACAATCCGAAGATGCCGTATTTGCACTTGGTCCATATACGTTCAAACCGGCGATGAAACTGCTTCTGACCGAGGACGATCGCAAGATCCGCCTCACCGAGAAGGAAACCAACATCCTGAAATTCCTGTACCGCTCTAACGAGGGGGTTGTGCAACGCGATGTGCTGCTGCACGAGGTCTGGGGCTACAATGCTGGGGTTACAACCCATACGCTGGAAACCCATATCTACCGACTTCGCCAAAAAATTGAACCAGATCCGTCAAATGCACGTATACTAGTCACAGAGTCGGGTGGCTACAAACTGGCCATCTGACACCTCAGCGCCACAGAATCGCCCGGACTGGGAGGTATGGTGGTCATTGAGACAAGTGCGACGGCACTGACGAGAGATCCCGTGCATGTCCGGGTAATGACATGTTCCTCCCTGTTGGACTGCCGGGCCTAGTGCCCGGCTTTTTTTCGTTCATAGCAGCGCGAATGATGAAGATACGGCGATGATTTCGCCGTTTTCCCGATGCCATTTGTGCACTGGTATCACCGCGCCAGAGCGGGCAGTATCCGGCCAACAGCACAGACATTTGAGAAAGAGGCGCGCGATGTCGTTTACCCTAGCCACCTGGAATATCAATTCGGTTCGCCTGCGGGAGCCGATTGTCTGCAAGCTGTTGGCAGAGGAGGGGCCGGATGTACTCTGCCTGCAGGAGTGTAAGAGCCCGGTCGACAAGATTCCCTTGGAGCAATTTGCCGAGCTGGGCTACGGCCATATGATCGCCCGCGGCCAGAAGGGTTACAACGGCGTCGCAATTCTCTCCCGGCTGCCGATCGAGGATGTCGGTGACAAGGATTTTGCCGGTCTTGGCCATGCCCGCCACATCGCGGGCCGTCTCGAAAATGGCGTTACCATCCATAACTTTTATGTCCCCGCTGGCGGCGATGTGCCTGACCGCGAGGTCAATGAGAAATTCGGCCAGAAGCTCGACTATCTTACTGATATGCGGGATTGGTTTCACTCTGAGCGGCCGGAGAAATCCATCCTTGTCGGAGACCTCAATATCGCGCCGCGCGAAGATGACGTCTGGGATCACAAGAAGCTGCTGAAAGTGGTGAGCCACACTCCGATTGAGGTCGAACATTTCGCCGATGTCATGGAGGCCGGTGGCTGGTCGGATGTCACCCGCAATGATATCCCGGATGGGCGGCTCTACAGCTGGTGGAGCTACCGTGCCAAGGATTGGGATGCGGCGGACAAGGGGCGCCGACTGGACCATGTCTGGGCCAGCTCCGACATCAAAAACTCCTCCCATTCCAGTCGGGTAATGCGGGATGCGCGTGGATGGGAGAAACCAAGTGACCATGCGCCTGTCTTCGCGACATTTGACCTCTGACCGCCGATGATCGGTGGCGCTGGTCCGGGACAGGTTGCCGGCGCCACGGAATAGTGATTTTCACGCCGCTCGTGATTAGCTACACTGCCGCCAAAATACGCCCAGTGATTTACAAGAGGCAGAGGCAATGAGCAGAATCATAGGCGCCATGATCCTATTGCTGATCGTGGCATCCTGCGGAGGTGGCGGTGGCTCACCGCCGCGCAATCTCGACAATGCGTGCAGCATCATCAAGCAACGGCCCGAGTATCTGAAGGCGTTCCGCGCCACAGAGAAGCGCTGGGGCGTTCCCATGCATGTGCAGATGGCCATCATCCATCAGGAAAGCCGTTTCCGGTCCGACGCGCGCACACCGCACCGCTTTGCGCTAGGGGTGATCCCGATGGGGCGGCAGTCCAGCGCTTATGGCTACAGTCAGGCGCTCGATGGCACCTGGGACGATTATCGCAAATCTGCCGGCCGCCGCGGCGCCAAGCGCAACCGGATCAAGGACGCCACCGATTTCATGGGCTGGTATATGAACCAGACGCGGGACCGCAACGGTGTGTCGCTCTATGATGCGCGCAACCAGTACCTAGCCTACCATGATGGACATACCGGTTTCGCCCGCGGAACCTACCGATCCAAACCATGGCTGCTGCGGGTTGCTGCCAAGGTGCAGGCGCGGGCTGAGATGTATCAGACACAGCTTGCCACCTGTCGCCGCGCACGCTGACCGTTGCGATCATTACGACAAGAGACCCCCCGTCCGATTGTTCGGGCGGGGGGTCTCATGTCTGACGTCGCCGCTCTTTAGCGCGACGGGGCTGAACTGGTGTTGAATAGTTTGGAGGACAGCTTGACCCCGGTTTGCAGCCCGCCAAGGATCACCGTGGTCTTGCCGCCGGAACCATCGTGGATCACCCATTTCCGCAGCTCAACCGGGTTGTCGGTGAACATCATTTCGATACTGCCATATTCCGGGTTTTTAGGATCCTGCGCGCGGATAATCGTGGAGGTGCCATCGAAGCCGTGACCCACCACCATATTGGCACGGCCCAGGTTCACGTTGCGGGCCAGGATCAGCGAAAGTGGCGTCCGGTTGAGTGGATAGGTCTCGGGCGGCTGGTTTGACTTCGGATCCTGAATCAGAACAGCGCCCGCGCCTGCAACCACAACCCCCTTGTTGGGCGGATCATATTCGAACCGCATCCGTCCGGGCCGGTGCATATAAAGCTTGCCGGTGGAGAGGCTACCATCGTCATTAATCTGGCTGAACGGGGCTGTCGCAGTAGAGATCCCGTTCAAATATTGCGAAACGTCGTTCAGGCTCAGTTTCTCGGCTGCCCATGCAGCCGGGGCACAGAGCGTCAGCGCTAGGGCGTAGGCAAGTTGTTTCATGGTTTCTAAATAGGGAGACATTGGCAAATGTGAAGAGGCGGGACCAATTGGCCCCGCCGTGAAACGACTATTGCTCGGGAACCAGAATTTCCCTTTTTCCGACGTGGTTTGCAGGAGAGACGAGCCCTTCTTCCTCCATCTGCTCAACAAGACGTGCTGCCTTGTTGTAGCCGATGGCCAGTTTTCGCTGGATATAGGAGGTCGAGCATTTGCGATCCTTGATGACGATCTGTACCGCCGTATCGTATAGCGCGTCCTCGGTATCGGTATTGCCACCGGTAGAGAGACCCAGCACCGCATCAATATTGTCGGCCTTATCGTCATCCGGGCCGTCAAGCACATTGCCGATATATTCGGGCGGTCCGAATTGCTTGAGGTGGTTGACCACCTCTTCGACTTCTTCATCTGACACAAACGGGCCGTGGCAGCGGGTTATCTTCGCGCCGCCCGCCATATAGAGCATGTCGCCCATACCCAGCAGCTGCTCGGCGCCCATTTCGCCGAGAATGGTCCGACTGTCGACCTTGGAGGTCACCTGGAACGAAATCCGCGTCGGGAAATTCGCCTTGATCGTACCGGTGATCACGTCAACCGAGGGCCGTTGCGTGGCCATGATTAGGTGAATGCCCGATGCCCTGGCCATCTGCGCCAGACGCTGGATGCAGGCCTCGATCTCCTTCCCCGCAACCATCATCAGGTCGGCCATCTCATCGACGATGACCACGATATAGGGCAACGCCTCGGGCGCGAATTCTTCGGTTTCAAAGACCGGTTCGCCCGTGTCGTCGTCAAATCCGGTTTGCACGGTGCGGCTGAACATCTCGCCTTTGTTAAGCGCTTCTTTCACCCGGCCATTGTAGCCCGCAATATTCCGCACGCCCATTTTCGACATCTTGCGATAGCGATCTTCCATTTCGCCGACTACCCATTTCAGGGCGACGACGGCCTTTTTCGGATCTGTCACCACAGGCGAGAGAAGATGCGGAATGCCATCATAGACGGAGAGTTCCAGCATCTTCGGGTCGATCATGATCAGACGGCATTCTTCGGGCGTCAGCTTGTACAGCAGCGACAGGATCATGGTGTTGATCGCCACCGATTTACCCGAGCCGGTGGTCCCTGCGATCAGCAGGTGAGGCATTTTCGCAAGGTTGGCGACCATGCTGTCACCGCCAATATCCTTGCCAAGCGCCAGTGGCAGCGCATGGGTGCCGTCGCCAAAATCGCGTGACGCAAGAATTTCGCGAAGGACAACTTTTTCACGCTTGTCGTTGGGCAGTTCGATACCGATCACGGTGCGACCCGGCACGGTAGAGACCCGCGCGGACAGTGCGGACATGGAGCGTGCGATATCATCGGCCAGACCGATCACGCGGCTGGCCTTGAGACCCGGTGCCGGCTCCAGTTCATACATGGTGACAACGGGACCGGGGCGCACCGAGACGATGTCACCCTTGACGCCATAGTCATCCAATACCGATTCCAGCATTCGCGCGTTTTCTTCCAGCGCCTCGTCACTCAGGTGGTGGCGTTCGATCTGTGCCGGGCTGGTCAGCAGCGAGAGCGGCGGCAATTCGAAATCACTGCTGGCATCTTCAAAGGCCAAGGGGGGCTGTGCTTCGGCCTTTGCGCGGGCCGATGGCTGCGGCGGCTTGCGGACTGGCTGTTCCACAACAGCCCGACGTGGCTCTGCCACCGGAAGTGTCACAGGGGGCGTTACGGGCGGGGCGACCGTCGCCGCTGCCGCATGAGATGCGGCAGCGCTTTTTGCGGTACGGCGCAGAACCTGCGCACCGCTGGCGTCTGGGGTCGGAGCGCTTGGCAGCCCTTCGGAGGCGACATGGTCGACGAACCCAGCGGACGCCGGATGCTCATATGCAGCACTATTGTACCCCGGGTGCGGCTCAGCATCGGGGGAATATCCGACCTCTGGTGCGGGTGGAACAGGCGGGACCGTTCCCATCGCCGCCTCCATAGCGTCCATCGACGCACCGGTCAGCGGTGGTTCGGGCGGCAGACCTTCGACGTTGTGATTAGGGTTGAAAATCAGGGGTTCCGGTCGACGTCCACGGCCCTTGGTCAGCGGGAAATCCACTTCGGGTGCCACATCAGCAGCGCGGCGCACGCGTACGGCACTGGCAATTTTTTCGGCGATCCGCTCATCGCCGGGAAGGGTGTCCAGATCCGCTGCCCTGCTCGCCTCACTCAGGACGGGTTCAACAAGTTCCGGTTCGGGCATCACTGGTTCGGCCCGGCGGATGAGGTTCGGCACACGGGCAAACAGGCCAGTCTTTTCCTTGACCGGTTCGGGCTCATCTTCGTGGCGCATCTCAAATGCCGGTTCTACCCGGCCATAAGGGGCGGCTGCCGGCCCAAGCACCGGAGCACCAAGCGGCGGCGCTGCTGTGGGCCCGTCGTCGAACTCCAACGGCTCGAACATCTGCGGGTCGGTTTCGGTGCTGTCGACGACATCTGCCATCGCGACCGCTGCTGCTGTACGTTCGGCGCGGCGGCTTCGATAGTTGAGCGCTGCCTGCATGCCGCTTGCTGCGCCCCGGCCAAGGACACCGGCGATCGCACCGTAGATCAGAATGAGACCGACCAATACGAACCGCAGACCACGGGTGACTTCAGCGCGGGTAAAGCCGAGAACGGTGGCGCCCAAGCCCAACATTCCAAGCGCGGTGAGGAGTGAGAGGAATTTGACCAGAAAGATCAGCCCAACTGGCAGCAGGGCCAACAGCATCCCCAGAAAGGTATATCCGATCATACCGCCGAGACCGAAGGTATGCGCCGATTTCCAGGCGTCGGATGGGACCAGCGTTTCCAGATGCAAGGAGACCAGCAGCAGCCAGGGCAGCGACAGTAGCAGCGGCCACAGGAACCGGTCTTCGCCGCGATGCAAGATGCAGCGTCCACCCCAGACGGTCAGGAAGAGCGCGATCGCCCAGCTGGCCTTGCCAAAGAGCGTGATCAGAATGAAGGCCAGCGATGCCCCGGTGCGACCCAGCATATTTTGCACCGGGGCGTCAGTCGACACCATCCAGTTCGGATCATCCGCCGAATAGCTGCCGATCATCAGGGCAACCATCAGGCCGAGGCCAATCAGCAGTGCGCCAATCAGTTCCTTGCCACGCTTCTCGATGGCCGCCTGCATGTTACTGTCCAGCAATGGATCGCGGCTGCGCGTCTGAAATGCCATGCCTACCTCGTTTCATCTTGTCCGTCGGGGCGTCCCGCTTCTTATGCGCGGGTTTGGGCCCCATGACTTTTTTATTTTGGCGCCGCTCGTTGAAAGGGGCGCATCGAATGGGTCATCAGTAGAGGCAGTTGCGCAATTTGCGCAGGGCTACCTCGGTCTGATCTGCGGGGGCGACCAGTGCCACCCGAATATAACCGGCGCCCGGGTTCTTGGTGCCGTTGCCCTGGGCCAGATAAGATCCGGGCAGCACCCGTACGCCGGTGTCCAGCCACAGTTTCAGTGCCGCCGCCTCTCCGTCCTCGACCGGTAGCCAGAGGAAAAAACCTGCCTCAGGTGCCATGTAACCGTCCAGCCCGTCAAAAACCTGATCCGCAATCCGGTATTTTGCCTGATAAAGCGCGCGGTTCTCCACGACATGCGCTTCATCCGCCCAAACTCGGGCTGCAGCGGCCTGTAGCGGTGCGGGCAGCGGGGCGCCGGAATAGGCGCGCAGCTGATGCACCCGCTTTAGCGTTTCCGGTCCGCCGACGATGAGGCCCGAGCGGAGACCAGCAAGATTGGAGCGCTTCGAGAGCGAATTGAACAGCACCACCCGTTCTGGGTCCGCACCCATTTCTTGTGCGACGCTCAGGGCACCGACCGGTGCGCTGTCCCGGTAGATTTCAGAATAGCATTCATCGGCAAAGATGCGGAAATCATACTGCTCGGCCAGTTGGATAAGCTGGGTCCAGTAGTCCCGGCTGGCTACGGCACCCTGCGGGTTGGCGGGCGAACAGATATAGGCGACAGCAGTGCGGTTCAGCACCTCGGGCGGCAGGCTGCTATAATCGGGCAGATGACCCGTCGCAGCCGTCGCGGGTACAAAAACCGGCTCTGCTGCAACCGAGATCGAGGCAACCATGTAGACCTGATAGAAGGGGTTCGGGATCAGCACGACTGGTTTCTGGCCGTTTTTCTGTTCCGGGCAGAGCGCCATCGCTGCATTGTAGAGCCCTTCTCGGGTGCCGTTCAGCGCCATGACCTGTGTCATTGGGTCGACGCTGACATCATAGCGGCGCTTGATCCAGTCGCTGATGGCGCCGCGCAGCTCGGTGCTACCCTCGTTGGGAGGGTAGCTCTGAAAGCCGGCGGCGTTTTCGACGATCACATCCGTCACCCAGGCCGGGAAATCATGTTTGGGTTCGCCAATGGTCATATGCACCACATCGCCGCCCGGCGTGTGATGGTCCAACAGGGCCCGCAGTCGCGGGAACGCGTATGGCGGCAGGTTTGAAAACCGCTCCGGAAAATTCATGTGTTTGGCCTCAGGTCCGGGATCGTTAATGCCCCGTTCACAAACAAACTACAGAGCGGATCCCCCTGCGTCCAGCCGCGCGAAGGTGGGCTTGGCAAAATGTGGCTTTCACGCCAATGCCCGCTCCACAGCTGCGCCGACGCGCAAGAGGGCCTCTTCGCAGTCAGGTTGCCCCAAGATCTGCAAGCCACATGAGGGGGCTCCAGTGGGCAGTGACAGGCCACACAGTCCCATCAGATTGCCAATCCGGGTGTTGCGCAAGGCCATCAGATTTGAATGGATGTAGTAGTCGTGATCGTTCTGAAGCCGTTCGACATCAGGTGGCAGGATCGGAGAGGTCGGGCAGAGCACGCCGTCAAACCCTGCGGTGGCCAGATCCCAGTCCATTCGATACTGCTCCAGCTTGGCCCAGGCGGCGACATAGTCCGGACCGCTGAAACCGGCCCCGGAGCGGAACCGCTCCAGAATCTCGGGAAACATCAGATGTGGTGCTGCCTCGATCACATCTTTCCACAGGCCGTAGGCCTCCGCTGTAAAGAGGATCGCACTGAGCGACATGGCCTCCTTCAGCACAGGAACCTCCAGCGGGACAATATCTGCTCCGGCTGCGCGTAGTTTATTCAGGGCGTCGCTGTAGGCCTCGGCAATCTCAGGGGCCAGATCCTCCTGCGCCACGGTCCGCAGGTCGGCAAAGCGGCGTCCCTCCAAGGTGGTTCCGCGCAGATCGGGGCCATGGGTGCCCTCCAGCATACCTAGATAAAGCGCGGCGTCCTCGACCGATCGTGCCAGAGGGCCGACGGTATCAAACCTGAGGCAAAGCGGGACAACCCCTTCCAGGCTGATCCGGCCGGAAGTCGTCTTTAGTCCGACAAGATCATTCCAGGCCGAGGGAATTCGTACAGATCCCCCTGTATCAGAGCCTATTCCACAGGCCGCCAGACCAAAGGCGACGGAAGCTGCCGCACCGGAGGACGATCCGCCAGGGGCTGCCTGATCGTCATGGATGCAAGGCGGTGTTGCCTTCACCGGATTGAGACCGAGCCCGGAGAAGGCCAGCTCGCTCATATGTGTTTTGCCGAGGCAGACAGCGCCCATTGATGTTGCCGTCTGCAGAACCAGCGCATCGCGTTCGGGGACCCGCTCGGCTAGCAGATTGGACCCGGCTTCGGTTGTGATATCAGCGCTGTCAAAAAGATCCTTCCAGCTGATCGGAACGCCGTCTAGCAGCGACAACCGCTGTCCCTGCGCCGCGCGCAGCTTTGCCGCTTCGGCCTCGGCAAGGGCGCGGTCATGGGTGACGATGGTGTAGATCCGGTCGCGCTTGGGATGGGCGTCAATGGCCTCCAAATAGGTTCTGGTCAAGGCAACCGGGCAGATTTCACCTGCCTCAATGCCACGGCCCAGATCCGCTGCGGTCTGCGTCAGCCATTCTTGCATGTGCGCCTCTCCAAATTGCTCGGGATGAGGCGACGGTAGCGGCACCGCGCCCCATGGACAATCCCAATCGCAGGCGCATATTGCGGGGCATGAAAAACACAACCGACATCCTGATTGTGGGCGGTGGCCTGAATGGTCCGGCCCTGGCATTGGCGCTGGCCCAGACAGGCCACACAGTGACGCTGATCGACGCGCTGCCGCGGGATCTGCGCGACGATGACGGCTTTGATGGGCGCAGCTATGCGCTGGCGCTCGCATCACAGCGGTTGCTGGAGCAGATTGGCGTCTGGTCGCAGGTCGCGGACAAGGCCCAGCCGATGCTGGACATCAAGGTCACCGATGGTCGCGCGGGTCAGGGACCATCGCCGTTCTTCATGCATTTCGATCATGCCGAGATCGAAGATGGTCCTATGGGATACATGATTGAGGATCGCTATCTGCGTCGTGCCCTGCGCCGCGCGATGGAGGCGGATTCGGCAATCACGCTGGTGGATGAGCAGACAGTCGTCGCGCAGCATGTCGACGCCACTGGTGTGACCCTTACGCTGGCCTCTGGTGACGCGCTGCGTGGGGGAATGATCGTCGGGGCGGATGGTCGGCGCAGTGGCACCGCAGCACGCGCAGGTATCAAACGGACCGGCTGGGATTATGGTCAGACGGCGCTGGTTTGCGCCATTCAACACGAGGCGCCGCATAACGGCGTCGCCCATCAATTTTTCATGCCCTCTGGCCCGTTGGCGATTTTGCCGTTGCCGGGCAATCGGTCTTCCATCGTCTGGAGTGAGCGGAGCCGGGTTGCTGAAGCGATCCAGGCCCTGGACGAGGCGGACTACCTTGCGGCGCTGCGCCCCCGATTTGGCGATTTTCTGGGCGAGATCAGCTTGGCCGGTGACCGTTTCATCTACCCTTTGAACCTGACCCTCGCCAATGCGTTTGTGGCTGACCGGCTGGCGCTGGTTGGCGATGCCGCCCATGGGGTCCACCCGATTGCAGGGCAGGGGCTGAATGCAGGGCTTCGCGATGTCGGCGCATTGGCGGAGGTGCTGACGGAGGCAAAGCGCCGGGGCGAAGATATTGCCTCTCCGCTTGTGCTTGCGCGTTATCAACAGTGGCGTCGCTTCGATACCGCCAGTCTGGCGGCAGCTACCGATGCGTTCAACCGGCTGTTTTCCAACGATAACCCGCTACTGCGCTTGGGGCGCGACGTTGGGATGGCCGTGGTTGGCGCCTTTCCGGGGCTGCGCCGCACCTTTATTCGTGAGGCAGCCGGACTGACCGGGGATCTGCCGAGATTGCTTCAAGGGCTGCCGATCTGAAGCTGGCCATGGTGCGGGTGCAAATCAAATTGGCCGGACAAAACTTGCCCGGCCACATCAAGATTTCAGCTTCAATCGCATTGCGGCAGGTATCGGCCTAGTCCAGAACGCGCGCCTCGCCCTCAAGCATGACAGGAATGCCATTGCGGATCGGAAAGGCCAGATTGGCCGCGCGCGATATCAGCTCCTGCGCTGAGGCATCGTATTCAAGGACCGTCTGCGTGCGCGGGCAGACCAGTGCCTCAAGCATCCGGCGGTCAAAGGGCGCCTCACTGGCTCCGGTGGAAGACGGTTCAATGCTCATTGCAGAATTTCCTCATGCGAGCCGCCGCGAAGGGCGAATTCGATCAATGTGATTAGGGTCTCGCGCCTTGTGGCAAGGCAGGGCGCTTCGAGCAAGGCCTGTTTGTCTTCGGGATCGAAATCGAGCATCATCGACAAGGAGTTGATCAGTAGCTCGTCCTCGGCGTCCTTCAGGGCATCCCAATCTGTCGAAAGGTTGCGCGATTCAAAGAAACGTTCGAGCAGCTCTAGAAAGCGGGCGCGGTTGAAATCGTCGTCCGCCTCAACCCGGCCCAGATCGCGATGAAACCCGTCCCAGTCGACATCGCACCGCCGATATGGCGTGAACCCATTGATCTCGGTCTTGATCCGAAACCGTGAGACGCCGGACAAGGTAATCAGATAGCGGCCATCTTCGGTTTCCGAAAACTGCGTCACCCGTCCGGCGCAGCCGATGCTGTGCAGGCTACTGTCGCCGGTTTTCGACGGGAACGGCTGTATCATGCCGATCATCCGGTGTGGCGTCTTGAGCGCATCCTCCAGCATTTGCAGGTAGCGCGGTTCGAATATGTGCAACGGCAATCGCGCCCGGGGCAAGAGCAACGCCCCGGGCAGCGGAAACACCGGCAGAGTGTCGGGCAGATCAGCAACCTGTATCATGCTAGGGACTGTAGCGCTGGCGCCGCCCTAGGCAAATATGATGGAGCTGAGTTTGCGCCGACCATTGAGGACAATCGGATCGTTTGGCTTCAGAGCGTCGAAAATTGTGAACAACTGTGCTTTGGCCGCGCCGTCGTTCCACTCTTGGTCTTTGCGGAACAATGTCAGGAGTTCATCCACTGCGGCTTGGGTGTCGCCAGCTGCGTGCAGGGCCTGTGCCAGATCAAACCGGGCCTGATGGTCCTCGGGGTAGGCGTCCACGGTTGCGCGCAGTTCCGTCACGGGACCTGCATTCTCGGCCTGACGAGCCAGGGCGATCTGGGCATGAGCGGCCTCGATTTCTGCGGCATCGGAGATATCGGCAGGTGCGCCATTGAGCACCGCCTCCGCCTGGTCGAGATCTCCCATGGCGACATGGGCGCGTGCCAGCCCCCCGTAGGCGGCGGCGCTGTGATCATCTTCGCCAAGCACGGCGGCGAAGGTCTGCGCCGCATCCGCGAAATCACCATCGGACAGCATCTGCTCGGCCGCTTCGACAGCTTCGCCCAGCCCGCCGTCCGCGCTGCCACCAGCTGCTTCGATTGCACGTTTGATGAATGCGTCGATTTCAGATGGCGCTACGGCGCCTTGAAACATGTCAATGGGCCGCCCCTGAACAAAGGCGACAACCGTCGGGATTGACTGCAAAGGAAGTCCTTGCTGCGAGAGGGCCTGAACCAGACGTTGGTTCTGATCCACGTCGATCTTCGCCATGGTGACAGCGCCTTTTGCCTTGGTCACGGCAGCTTCCAGCGCGGGTCCAAGTGTTTTGCAGGGGCCACACCAAGGAGCCCAGAAATCGACGATCACCGGTGCATGCATCGACGCATCGACAATGTCCTGCATGAATGTTGCCTCGGTCACGTCTTTGACCAGATCACCTGCGGGGGCCATATCTCCCGCGCCGCCAAGAATATCGATCATGCGCTTGCTCTCCATTTCCAACTTGCCCCCTATATGAAAGCTGGCTGCCCAGAAACCAAGGGTTCATCTGCGCAAAGCCCTGCACCCGAGCGCTATCGCGGCTGTTTGCCGAGGGCTCAGAAGGCGCAGGTATACGGCGACAGCATTGTTCTATCGTGAATGACACAGTGTTTCCGGCGAAACCGGGCCGTGGATTCGACATTTTCCCTTGTCGCAGAGTATCATGAGGCGATAGGAACAGCATTCATGCTTAGAACGCGCGCAAAATATAATCTGGGACAGGTTGTCCGCCACCGCAAACATCCCTTTCGCGGAGTTGTGTTCGACGTCGATCCAGAGTTTGCCAATACCGAGGAATGGTACGAGGCCATTCCCGAAGACAGCCGCCCGGTGAAGGACCAGCCGTATTACCATCTGCTGGCGGAAAACGATCAGACCTACTACGTGGCCTATGTGTCGGAACAGAACCTGATCGCCGACTATTCCGGCGAACCTGTGGGGCACCCCGATATTCCAGAGATGTTCGGCAGTTTTGACGAAGGCAGCTATGAGCTGCATTATCAACTGAACTGATATAAGCGGCAGGCGTTTGGACCTCAGCCTTATGAACTCCGCACTGGCGCGGCCAAAGTGCGAAGATCCATTTCTCTCAATTGCGGTCCTGTCGTGCGGTTTAATACCCCAGAGCGCAGCCATCTTTCCGAGGGTCGCTGGCACCTTCCAGCACACCTGAGCGATGAATCTGGATCGCCTGTGCTCCGCCAATTGCGGTCTCCGGTATCGTGATGTTGTGGCCCATATCCGCGAGCTCTTGCCTCACCACATCGCTGTAGCCGCGTTCGACCTTCAGGGTGGCGCCATCGGCAAAGGCGCGGGGCAAATCGATCGCCGCCTGGGGATCCATGCGAAAATCCGTCATGTTAGAGACGAATCGCGCGTGACCATTGGGCTGATAGGCACCACCCATCACGCCAAAGGGCATGGTGACCGCGCCTTCCTTGCACAGCATTCCCGGAATGATGGTGTGCATTGGCCGCTTGCCGCCTGCCAGCATGTTGGGGTGGCCCTCTTCCAAGGTGAAACCTGCGCCGCGGTTTTGCAACAGAATGCCAAACTTGTCGGAGGCGATCCCCGATCCGAAACCGTGGAAGATCGAATAGATCAGCGAAACGGCCATGCGGTCCTTGTCGACGACGGTGATATAGATCGTGTCTTTATGCACTGCCTCACTGATCGGAGCAGGTGCAGCCATCGCGCGCTTCGGATTGATCAGCTCGGCCAGGCGCACCGCCGTTTCCGGCGCCAGCATATGGTCCAAACGGACCGTGTGATCTGGATCCGCAATGAACCGGTTGCGCGCATCATAGGCGAGCTTTGCGGCTTCAGCTTCGATGTGAATACGTTCTGCGCCAACTGGGTTCATGCCTGCCATATCGAAATGCTTCAGGATATTCAGCATCAGAATAGCCGTGGCTCCCTGACCATTTGGCGGGTGTTCGACCAGCTCGATATCCTTGTAGCTGCCGACAACCGGTATGGTGACGTCAGCCTGCGTAGCGGCAAAATCCTCGCTGCGTTGCAACCCGCCGCGGGCTTGCAACGCAGCAATCATATCTTCGGCTACCTCGCCCGTATAAAACGCATCACGCCCGTCTTTGGCGACGCGCCGCAATACCTCGGCCTGACCTAGAGCGCGAAATATCTGCCCGATCCGCGGTGGCTCACCATCAAAAAGATACTGGTCGCGGGCGCTGCCCTGAAGCGTGTCGGCATCGTTCTGCCAGTCAAAGGCCACTCGCGGAGCCACCGGAACCCCAACTTCGGCATAGTGGATAGCAGGGGCAAGGATGGCATCCAGCCCCAACCGCCCTTCGGTATCGGAGAGTTTGCAGAAGGCGTCGATTGCACCGGGTATGGTCACTGCATGTGCGCTGGTCAGGGGAACCGCGCTCAACCCATCCGCCCGCAGCCCGGCCGCGTTGGCGGCCGCGGCGGCACGCCCCGATCCGTTCAGGGCCATAACCGGCGAGCCGGGGCGGGAGTAAAGAACAAAACAATCGCCACCAATCCCGGTCATTTGCGGTTCACAGATGCCAAGCAGCACCGCGCCAGCGATTGCGGCATCCATCGCGTTGCCGCCGCGTTTCAGAATGTCTATGGCCGCGCCCGCCGCCAGCGGATGAGATGTGGCGCAAAGACCATTTTCGGCAAAGACCGCCGACCGTCCGGGGAAGTGAAAATCGCGCATGGTGCCTCCTGTAACTGGAAGGCAGCTTAGGTCGCACGGACGCAAAGGCAACGACAAAGGAGGATGAAATAGTCGCCGCTGTCGCTATGGCGCAATGCGGCAAGGCGCCGTTCCGGCGCAGATTATCTGCACTGGCGCCGCCTGTAGCCCGATGAACCGAGCGATAAAGAGGAGAGAGGAGGTCTGGTGTTCGCCGCCGGGTGGCCAATGTGCCGTCCGCATGGTGGCGCTGAATGCCGGAACTCGGGCGCTAGACGTCACGCGCTATTGGCGTTGCGCATCTGAATTTCGAAACACAGGGAAAGGTTGTTGCCGCTGTCATCTCGCTTGTATTGCACATCTGAGGTGAGTTCGCGGATCAGCAGCCAGCCAAAGCCGCCTTCTGGCAGCTGGTCGGTCTCAACAGTCAAGTCATGCGCGGTCGCGATCGGCAATTCGCCATCCTTGAACGGAGCGCCTCCGTCGCCAATCGAGATCCACAGCTGGTCAGGGTGCAGATTGCACCGTATGCGGACATCCCCGATGTCCATGCCGGCATAGGCATGTTCGACAACGTTGTTCACCGCCTCAGTCAAGGCGATCTGCACCTCATCCGCCCGGGCTTCCGGGATGCCCATTTTGCGCAGCCGCGCCACAACATCCTGTACACCGGATCTGGCATCCAGTTCCGTTGCCGTGAACGTGCAGGAAAAGGTTTCTACCATAGTCTTTTCGCTCCGCGTTACAAACACGCGTGGGGTCAAGAATCGATGCGGGTGGCAGTCGTTGCGTCGCTCAGTGACGCATACAAATCAAAAACAGTATCCATTCGCGTCAGTCGAAACACCTTGTCGACCATCGGCGTCAGCCCGGCGAGATCCAGTTTTCGGCCCTGTCCGAGCTGCTTCATAGCAGCTACAATAGCACCAAGACCGCTGGAATCGATGAATTTTACTTCGGACAGATCAAGAATGACGCGATCAGGGCCATTTTCGGTGGTCGCGCGCATGTCTTCTTTGAATTGGATGGCCATCGCTGCATCAATGCGTTCGGCATTGACGGTCACGATCTGTGTACCATCTGCTGTTGTGCTCGTCAGGCTCATGAGTGTCCCCGCGTCAATATGTGTTGACGATCAAACTAGACGTCAATCCTTACGATTTTGTATGCACTATTTCGAGATTAGGAGGAATATTAGATGAAAAATGTAGTGATCGCAGGCGCGGCCCGAACCCCGATGGGAGGTTTTCAGGGCATGTACGACGGCGTCGCGGCCGCCGACCTCGGCGGCGCTGCAATCCGCGCAGCTCTTGAGGGGGCAGGCGCCAGCACGGTGGATGAGGTCCTGATGGGCTGCGTCCTTCCGGCGGGCCAGGGCCAGGCGCCCGCGCGACAGGCCGGGTTTGCGGCTGGCCTCGGAGAAGAGGTGCCTGCAACGACGCTGAACAAGATGTGTGGCTCCGGGATGAAGGCCGCGATGATTGCTTATGATCAGATCGCGCTTGGGCAGACCGATACCATGGTTGCGGGCGGTATGGAGAGCATGACCAATGCGCCTTATCTTCTGCCGAAGATGCGCAATGGCGCGCGGATCGGGCACGGGCAGGTGGTTGATCATATGTTTCTCGACGGCCTCGAGGACGCCTATGACAAGGGCCGCCTGATGGGGAGCTTTGCCGAGGATTGCGCTGAGACCTATCAATTCACCCGTGAAGCGCAGGACGAATACGCGCTGACATCGCTATCCAATGCGCTGGCCGCACAGGAAAGCGGTGCGTTTGACGGTGAAATCGCAGCTGTCACCGTAAAAACTCGAAAAGGCGAGGTCGTGACGGATGCCGATGAGCAGCCGAAATCGGCGCGCCCCGACAAGATCCCGACGCTCAAACCGGCCTTCCGCAAGGATGGCACCGTAACGGCAGCAAATGCCTCCTCGATCTCCGATGGCGCGGCGGCCTTGGTTCTGGCCTCGCAGGAGGCTGCCGAGGCGCAAGGCTTGACCATACGCGCCCGGATCATGGGGCATGCAAGCCACGCACAGGCGCCGGGTCTGTTCACAACTGCTCCAGTCCCAGCAGCGAAGAAGCTGATGGAGAAGATCGGCTGGACCACCGATGATGTCGACCTGTGGGAGGTGAATGAAGCCTTCGCAGTTGTGCCCATGGCCTTCATGCGTGAAATGGGGCTGCCGCGCGACAAGGTGAATGTGAACGGCGGTGCCTGCGCGTTGGGGCATCCGATTGGGGCCTCTGGTGCGCGGATTATTGTGACCTTGCTCAACGCGCTGGAAAAACGCGGTCTCAAACGGGGGATCGCTGCCATCTGTATCGGCGGCGGCGAGGGAACGGCAATCGCGATCGAGCGGGTGTGAATGTCACCTTTACCAAAATACTCTCGGGGGTGAATTGACCTTAAGGTCAAGAGGGGGCAGACAGCCCCCTCTGCTACACTTGAGGAGGGCTGCTCTTGCAGGTCGAGTACG
Organism: Phaeobacter sp. JH20_37; assembly: GCF_048056015.1. Lineage (NCBI taxonomy): Bacteria > Pseudomonadati > Pseudomonadota > Alphaproteobacteria > Rhodobacterales > Roseobacteraceae > Phaeobacter > Phaeobacter sp. JH20_37. The sequence goes on from NZ_JAYMWW010000015.1 coordinate 365,371, forward strand.
AAACACTTGCCAAGACTATCGCTGCACTGACTGAGGGCGAGACTGACGAAGTTGCGCTGATGGCAACCGTGACCTGTGAGATCCACCACAGCGATGATCGGTTCAACTGGACTGGGTTTTATCGGGTAGTGGCGCCGCAATTGCTGAAGATTGGCCCCTATCAGGGTGGGCATGGATGTTTGCAGATCCCGTTTTCACGCGGCGTCTGCGGAGCAGCGGCGCGCAGCGGTGAGGTGCAGCTGGTCGCCGATGTTGACGCCTTTCCGGGCCATATCGCATGTGCGTCATCGACACGGTCCGAGTTGGTGCTGCCGGTCTGGAACCGCGACGGAGCGCTGATCGGCGTGTTTGATATCGACAGCGATCAGCCGGATGCCTTCACGCAAGAAGACGCAGAGCAGCTGACGCTCATATTGAAGCAGGTCTTCAGCCGCGCCGATTGATTCGGTGATCAAGGGGCGTTGCCCCTCGGCCTGACGGTCTCACCCCAGAGTATTTATGGAAAGATGACGAAGCCGGGCGCCTTTATGGCCCCGGTTTTTGTTTGTCAGGGCCGTTCATGAAAAAAGGCTTTGAAATTTCACAAAGCCAGTGCATCGTGAAAAAATGACCCGCTTTTTCATGGAGCCCCTGTGACAGATCAATCACCATATCACGCAACACTCGGTGCGGATCTGCGCGCCTTGCGTAAGGCGCGTGGCGTGACGCTTGCCGATCTTGCGGGACGTCTTGGTCGGTCTGTTGGCTGGTTGAGCCAGGTCGAGCGGGATATGTCGGAGCCGTCGATTTCTGATCTTAGAGCGATTGCCAGCTCGTTGGATGTGCCGATGTCGATGTTGTTTGCCCATTCGGCGGCGCCGGTTTCAGAACAGGGGTACATTGTCCGCGCAGGCGCGCGCCGTCCGATGGGGTCGGGCGACGAAGGTCTGATCGAAGAACTGCTGTCGCCCGATCTGACCGATGACTTCGAGATGGTGCACTCCACCTTTCGTCCGCATTCGCGGATGCAGACCCCCGCCGACCGCCCGACGCAGGAGGTTGGCTACATGATTTCAGGCCGGTTGGACCTGCTGATCGGGGGGCGCAGTTTCACCGTGGGGCCCGGCGACAGTTTCCGGATCAAGGAAGAGCCGTACCAATGGGCCAACCCCTATGACACGCCGGCCGTCGCGGTCTGGGTTATTGCTCCGCCGGTGTACTGATGAGTATTGATGCCTGGATCATATTTGCGTTGTTCTGGGCTGTCTTCGTGACCACACCCGGGCCGAATGCGGTGAATTGTATCTCCAACGGAATGGCCTTGGGGTTTGGGCGTGCAATGGTCGGTGTTCTGGCGATCCTGACGCAAGCGACGTTGTTCCTATTGCTGTCGGCCCTGGGGGTGACGACTCTGATCGCAGCCTCGCCCACCGGATTTCTGGTGGCCAAGCTGATTGGCGCCGGGTTTCTGATTTATCTGGGTTGGCGTGGTTGGCGCAACGCGACACGCCCGGTTCCGGCCACTGTCCGGCCCGCCCGTCACATCTACCTGCACGCCTTGGCGGTGGCCGTGATCAATCCGAAGAGCGTGGCGGGTTATCTCGCCGCGTTCTCGCAGTTCATCCAGCCGGACGTGCCGGTCTGGGACCAGATGCTGGTGATCGTGCCCACTGCCTTGGGCCTGACCACTCTGAGTTACACCGGTTTTACCCTGCTGGGTGCCGGCCTGGGAAAAGCTGCAATGAAAGCCGTCTTCAGCGTCTGGATCCGTCGCCTGCTGGCAATTTGTTTGATTGTTTACGGCGTTCTGCTCGGCGCGAGCAGCGCTCCCAACCTGGAGGTTGCAAGATGATCAAGGGGTCCTGTCTTTGCGGGGGCATTCATTATGAGACATCCGCCCAACCGCAGGGCGCCTCGATGTGTCACTGCGGCCAATGCCGTCGGCAATCCGGGGGTATATGGTCGTCGGCTCGCTTGCCGGAGGCAGAGCTGATGATCTCCGGCGAGGTGAGCTGGTACGCGGCCAGTCCGGTGGCGAAACGGGGTTTCTGCGCCCGTTGCGGATCGTTTCTGTTCTGGAAAGCTGAAGATGGGGACGCGATCTGTTTTTCGCTTGGCTCGGTCGAGGCACCTACCGGTGTCTCCCTAGAGAAGCATATCTTTGTTGCGGACAAGGGCGACTACTACGACATCGCGGACGGCGTGCCGCAAGAGGACTGACATCAGGGAGCAATCATGTCCGATTTTCCAAACAAGGCCCGTGTGGTCATCATCGGCGGTGGCGTCGTCGGCTGTTCGGCACTGTATCATCTTGGGAAGAAGGGATGGACGGATTGCGTCCTCCTGGAAAAGAACGAACTGACAGCCGGTTCGACATGGCATGCGGCGGGCAATGTTCCGACATTCTCGACCTCTTGGGCGATCATGAACATGCAGCGCTACTCGACCGAGCTGTATGACCGCCTCGGTGAAGAGGTCGACTATCCGATGAACTATCATCAGACCGGCTCTGTCCGTCTGGCCCATACCAAGGAGCGAATGCAGGAGTTTGAACGCGCCTGCTCCATGGGCCGCTATCAGGGCATCGGGATGGAGATATGGACGCCTGAGCAGGCCAAGGAGCGTTATCCGTTCCTGGAGACCCACGACCTGCAAGGTGTGCTGTGGGATCCGTCAGACGGCGACATCGACCCGGCGCAGGTGACGCAGGCGTTGGCCAAGGGCGCCCGCGACATGGGGGCGAGGATCATCCGCTTCTGCCCGGCAACCGGTGTCACCCAGAAGGAAGACAAGACCTGGATCGTGCATACCGATAAGGGCGATATTGCCTGTGATTATGTGGTGAACGCCGCCGGTTATTATGCCCAGCGTGTCGGAGAGTGGTTCAAGCCCTATGGCGGGCGCACCGTGCCGATGATGGTGATGAGCCACCAGTATCTGCTGACCGAGCAGATCCCCGAGATCGAAGAGCACACCAAGAAGACCGGCAAGAAGCTGCCACTGATCCGCGACGTGGATGTGTCCTATTACCTGCGTCAGGAGAAGAACGGCTACAACCTCGGCCCCTACGAGCCGAACTGCAGGGGCCACTGGATGACCGAGGACGACCGGATGCCGGACGATTTTTCGTTCCAGCTGTGGTCGGACGATCTGGACCGGATCGAGGATATCGTCACCGACGCGATGGCGCGGGTGCCGCTGATGGCGTCCACCGGCGTCTCCAGCGTGATCAACGGCCCGATTCCCTATGCCCCCGACGGTCTGCCGCTGCTGGGCCCGATGCCGGGCGTGGACAACGCGTTCGAGGCTTGCGTCTTTACCTTTGGCATCGCCCAGGGCGGCGGTGCCGGCAAGGTGCTGGCGGAATGGATCGCCGACGGCCAGACCGAGTGGGACATGTGGTCCTGCGATCCGCGCCGCTACACCGACTATACCGACCAGGATTACTGCGATAAAAAAGGCATGGAAGTCTACGGCAACGAATACGCCATGCACTTCCCGCACCACGAATGGCCGGCAGCGCGCGACAAGAAAGTCAGCCAGGTGCATTGCCGCATCAAGGAGCTCGGCGGCCAGATGGGCGCCTACAACGGCTGGGAGCGCGCCAACTGGTTTGCAAAGGATGGTGACGACACCTCCGAGGAGACCACCCATACCTGGGGCCGCTCCGGCCCGTGGCAGCAGCGGATCAAGGAAGAATGCGAAGCGGTCCGCGACGATGTTGGCGTGCTGGACCTGCCGGGTTTCTCCCGTTTCAACCTGGACGGTGAGGGCGCAGCCGAGTTTCTGCGCGGGATGATCACCGGGGGTCTGCCCAAGGCGGGCCGGATGAACCTGGTCTACTTCGCAGATAACCGCGGCCGTATCCTGACGGAGATGTCCTGCATCCGTCATGGCGAGGACCACTTCACCCTGATCACCGCGGGCTCGGCCCAGTGGCACGACTTCGAGATCCTGAAGAAGGCGCTGCCCGAGGGCCTGACCCTGACCGACCGCACCACCGAATTTGCAACCATGATCGTCACCGGCCCGAAATCGCGGGAGCTGCTGGCGGGCATCTCGGATGCCGATCTGTCGCTGGGCTGGCTGACCCATCAGGAAGCCACGGTCGCGGGCAAGCCCGCCTTCCTGGCGCGGGTGTCCTTTGCTGGCGAACTGGGCTGGGAGGTCCATTGCGCCAACGCGCATCAACCGGAGATTTACGAGGCCCTGCTGGCGGGCGGCGCCAAGCCGTTTGGCATGTACGCGCTGAACTCCCTGCGCATCGAAAAGGGCTACCGCACCTGGAAGGGTGACCTGTCCACCGACTACTCGCTGCTTGAAGGCGGGCTGGAGCGCTTCGTCAAGCTGGACAAACCGCAGGATTTCCCGGGCAAGGCCGCGATCCAGGCCGAAAAGCAGCGTGGGGTGAAGAAATCCTTTGTCACCCTGATTGTCGATGCCGGGGAGGCGGACGCGCCCTATATGTCCTGCATCTGGAAGGATGACGAGATCGTGGGCGAAACCACCTCTGGCGACTGGGGCTACCGTGTGAATGCCTCCATCGCGCTGGGCATGGTGCGACCTGAGTTGGCGGTGCCCGGAACCGAACTGGAGATCGAAATCTACGGTGAGAAATACCGTGCGGTGGTTCAAAAAGACGAACCACTGTGGGATCCGGGCAATGACCGGCTCCGGGCCTGACCCTCGCGCGACCTCCGGGGGCCCCGCCCCTGGGGGACGTCGGTGGCAGGTTGATATCCTGCTGAGCGAAGGTTTCGTCCTGACGGAATTTTCCGCCGTGGTGGAGCCGCTGCGCCTGGCCAATCGGGTGTTGGCGCAGCCACCGTTCTCCTGGACCCTTCGCTCCGCAGCGGGTGGTCAGATCGGCTGCCGGGCGGGTGCCTTTGTCGAGACGGAGCCTTTTGCAAGCCGCGCCGAGGCGGATTGTGTTTTTGTTCTTGGCAACACGGATCCCGATTGCCCTGCGCTGTCGATGGGGCCGCTGATCAGCAAATACCGCGCGCGCGGAGCCAAAGTCTATCTGCTGGCTGAGGCGGCAAGCAGGTACATCCGCGACAGCGGAAAGCAGGGGGCGCTCCACACGACACATTGGGAAAACGCCACTTTGATGCGCGAACGTATTGGATTGTTTGACGCCAACTTCGCGCTTGCAAGCGAGGATGGTCAGGTTGTGACCTGTGCCGGAATGGGGTCGACGGTGGATATCGTTCTGGCCCTGATTGGACAGCTGACAACGGCCGCCGCCCAGGTGACGGTTGCCAATATCCTGCTGCATGACAAGATACGCGATTACGCATCGCTGCAACCCTTCTCAGGTGTGAAGCCAACGGTTACCGGTGATGCTGACCTCGATCAGGCCATTCGCGTGATGCAGGAGCACATCGAAGACCCGTTGCCGATCAACGAGATCGTGGATCAACTGGGGATTTCGACCCGATCGCTGGAGCGCAAGTTCAATACTTTTCTGGGGACCACTCCAAACGGGTTTTACCGCGAAATGCGGCTGAACAAGGCGAATAATCTGCTGCTCAACACCACTATGAGCGTGCGGGAAATCGGATTGGCCTGCGGATTCTCCAACGGGTTTTCGACCCTGTATAAGGCTTTTTTCGGCATTACCCCATTTGCCCTGCGAAAGTCACGACGCGCTTCCCAGTCCATGGAGCGACGTCGGAAACCCGCCCATTAGCGGCGGAGAATACAGCGGCAAAATTGGCGTTTTTCATACATTTCCTGTCGCCTATCTGTGGCAGGGTCTGATCAAACGAGATCAGGAGACACAAGATGAGCGATCTTCCCAACAAGGCCCGCGTGGTCATCATCGGCGGCGGCGTGATCGGCTGCTCGGTGGCTTATCACCTGACCAAGCTCGGCTGGCAGGATGTGGTGCTGCTGGAGCGCAAGCAGCTGACCTCCGGCACCACATGGCATGCTGCGGGGCTGATCGGCCAACTGCGCGCGTCCTCCAACATGACCAAACTCGCCCGCTATTCGGCCGAGCTCTATTTGGGGCTTGAGGCAGAAACCGGAGTCGCGACGGGTATGCGTCAGGTGGGGTCGGTGTCCGCTGCCCTGACCAATGAGCGGCTTGAGGAGCTCTACCGCAACGCCGCCATGGCGCGCGCCTTTGGCGTGCCGGTGGAGGAGCTGTCGCCTAAGGAGGTGAAGGAGCGCTACGAGCACATCAATCTGGACGGCGTGACCGGCGGCGTCTGGCTGCCGACCGACGGGCAGGCGGACCCGGCCAACATCGCATTGGCCCTGGCCAAGGGCGCCCGCCAGCGCGGTGCGCTGGTCAAGGAGCGCATCAAGGTCACCGGCATCGCCAAGCAGGGCCGCCGCGTCACCGGTGTGGACTGGGTCAGCGACGATGGCGGGGCGCAGGGCCATATTGAATGCGACATGGTGGTGAACTGCGCCGGCATGTGGGGGCATGAGGTCGGCCGCATGGCAGGCGTCAACGTGCCGCTGCACGCCTGCGAGCACTTCTACATCGTCACCGAAGGCATCGAAGGCCTGACCCAGATGCCAGTGCTGCGGGTGCCGGACGAATGCGCCTACTACAAAGAAGATGCAGGAAAGATCCTGCTGGGAGCGTTTGAACCGAACGCCAAGCCCTGGGCGATGAACGGCATACCCGACAGCTTTGAGTTCGACCAGCTGCCCGAGGATTTCGACCACTTCGAGCCGATCCTGGAAGCCGCCTGCAACCGGATGCCGCTGCTGGCGGAGGCGGGCATCCACACGTTCTTCAACGGACCGGAATCCTTCACCCCGGATGATGCCTACCATCTGGGCCTGGCGCCGGAGATGGACAATTTCTGGGTCGCGGCAGGCTTCAACTCAATCGGCATCCAGTCTGCAGGCGGTGCCGGCATGGCGCTGGCGCAGTGGATGGAAGACGGCCAGAAGCCGTTTGACCTCGGCGATGTGGACATCTCCCGCATGCACCCGTTCCAGGGTAATAAACACTATCTGTTCGAGCGTTCAAAAGAGACTCTGGGCCTCCTGTATGCGGACCATTTCCCCTACCGCCAGAAGGCCACGGCCCGCGGCGTGCGCCGCACCCCGTTCCATTATCACCTCAAGGAACAGGGCGCCGTTTTCGGCGAAATAGGCGGCTGGGAGCGCGCCAACTGGTTCGCAAACGCTGGCCAGGAGCGGGAATACCAGTACAGCTGGAAGCGCCAGAACTGGTTCGAAAACGCTGCCGCCGAACACCGCGCCGTGCGGGAAAATGTCGGCATGTACGACATGTCTTCCTTCGGCAAGATCCGCGTTGAAGGCCCGGATGCGGAGAAGTTCCTGAACTACATCTGCGGCGCCAATGTTTCGGTTCCGGCGGGCAAGATTGTCTACACCCAGTTCCTGAACCCGCGCGGCGGGATTGAGGCGGATGTGACCGTCACCCGCCTGAGCGAGACCGTCTATCTGGTCGTAACCCCGGCGGTGACCCGTCTGGCGGATCAGACCTGGATGATGCGCCATAAGGGCGGTTTCAACGTCGTGCTGACTGATGTGACCGCAGGCGAGGGTGTGTTGGCCGTGATGGGGCCGAACGCGCGCAAGCTGTTGCAGAAAATCTCGCCCAATGATTTCTCCAATGACGTGAACCCCTTTGGCACCGCGCAGGAGATCGAGCTGGGCATGGGCCTCGCCCGTGTCCACCGGGTGACCTATGTGGGCGAACTGGGCTGGGAGATCTACATCCCGGCGGAGATGTCCGGCCACGCCTTCGAAACCCTCTGGGAGGCTGGCCAGGACATGGGGCTGAAGCTCTGCGGTATGCACATGATGGACAGCTGCCGGATCGAGAAGGGCTTCCGCCACTTCGGCCACGACATCACTTGCGAAGACAATGTGATCGATGCAGGGCTTGGCTTTGCGGTTGCCGTCGGCAAGGACGACTTTATCGGCAAGGCCGCGGTGCTGGAGCGCAAGGAGAGCGGTCCCAAGAACCGCATGGTTCAGTTCAAACTGACCGCCCCCGAGCCGCTGCTGTTCCACAACGAGCCGATCATCCGCGACGGTAAATACGTGGGCTATCTCAGCTCCGGTAACTACGGCCACACGCTGGGTGCCGCCATCGGCATGGGCTATGTGCCCTGCGAGGGGGAAAGCGCAGCGGATGTGCTGGGTTCGGTCTATGAGATCGACGTCTGCGGCGTGAAAGTGAAAGCCGAAGCTTCCCTGAAGCCGATGTATGATCCGAAATCGGAGCGGGTGAAGGCATAGGTCACCTCTAAGGAACCTATGGGGGCGAGATCAGCGGGAGAAAATGTGCGCAGTTCGCGCACTCTTTCCCCGCCGATCCGATAAGGCCGTCTACCATCGCCGACAGCAGTGTTCTTTGTGCTTCCGCTCTGTCAATTGCGCGCTGAGCTGTCATAAACGCGGCTCAGGGAGATTCCACGATGACCTCATCAGTTGAGAACAAAGACACGCCGCAGGGCCTTGCCTTTGCAGTTTCCGCCTATCTGATGTGGGGATTTCTGCCGATCTATATGAAAGCGCTGGCACATATGCCCGCCGCCGAAGTTGTCGCGCATCGGGTAATCTGGTCGGTGCCCGTGGCGGGTGTGCTACTCATTATCCTGCGTCGAACCCGTGATCTGCGCGCGGCGCTGACCTCGCCCAAGGTCTTGATGATGGGGGCGGTGACAGCGGCGCTGATCTCAGTGAATTGGGGCATCTATGTGTGGTCGATTGCAACCGGGCATGCGCTTGATGCGGCGCTGGGGTATTATATCAACCCGCTGTTCAGCGTCATGTTGGGTGCACTTTTGCTGGGAGAGAGATTGTTGCCGGCACAGCTGGTCGCAATCGGTCTGGCGGCACTGGCGGTGCTGGTGCTTGCCGTTGACGCCGGGCGCCTGCCGTGGGCTGCCATTGGTCTTACTCTCAGCTGGGGGTTCTATGCGTTCTTCAAGAAATCCCTGCCGGTCGGCCCCAATCAGGGTTTCATGCTGGAAGTGCTGATCCTGACCCCTCCGGCGCTGGGATATCTGCTCTATCTTACGGCCTCCGGTGACGCGCATTTCGCGGGAGCGTTCAGTGACACCGCGTTGCTGCTGGGCTGTGGTTTGGTCACAGCGGTGCCGCTGATCACCTATGCCAATGGCGCCAAACTGCTGCGGCTCTCCACCATCGGTATCCTGCAATATATTGCTCCGACGATGATATTTCTGGCAGCGGTGTTCATTTTTGGCGAAGATTTCGGTCGCGCGCGCATGATCGCCTTTCCGATGATCTGGCTCGCGCTGGTGATCTACTCGGTCTCATTGGTGCGGCAGATGCGCCGGGCCTGAGGGGCGGGCCGGGATGTGCAGGACAGTTCCGCGTTGATGGTCTCTGCCAAGGTTTCAGCCCAAAGAGAATAGGCGGCTGCCGACGGATGATAGCCGTCCTGCGCTGCCAGCGCTGGGTCGGGCGCCATCGTGAATGGCAGGTGGATGACATCGTGATTTCCTGCGGCTAAGTTGGATAGAACCCGGTCCAGCCGCGCCGCGTGGCGACCCAGGACCCAAGCCAGCGGTTGGGGAAGGGCTGGAAAATCTGCCATTGGTGGCACTCCTGACAAGACCACGAGCCTGACACCAAACCGGTCCCGCAGGAGCTTGATCAGCGCGCACTGTTCCATGTGAAACCGTCGCCGCCGCGCAAGCCGGGTCACGTCATTGACCCCCAATGCCAGAACCGCAACGTCAAAGGTCTGCGGCGGCAGCGCACGCACCCGCGCCAGAGCATCTGCGCTGCGATGCCCGGTTGTGGCCTCCAGCCGCCAGGTCAGATGCCGACCTTGCGTCAGGCGCGATGTCAGTTGACCGGAGAGCGCATCGTTCTGGCGACCGACACCGACACCAGCAGCTGAGCTGTCGCCGACAATCAACAGCCGTAGCGGCGTGCCCTGTCCCTGTTGGCCGAACCGAGGCCCCGAGGGTTCCGGCAGGTTCAGCGCCCTGCGCCGGACGTTAACTGCCTGCACCACCAGAAGCGGCAGCAGGACAATGCGGGCGATATGATCGATGCCGATCAGCTGAGCGCCTTTTGATATTGCAGAAATCGTGGGTCGGTGGTGACCCGTTCCATGATTGCGGCGCGCAGCACGCCGACGCTTTTATAGGGGCGCATGACCACCTCGAAATGGCTGATCAGGCCGTGCGAATTCAACGTGATCAGGTCAACGCCCACGGCATCGAACTCGCCGATCTTGCACTGGAACTCCAACGCCCAGTCGTTTCCGTCCCCCATGATCCGACGATAGCGAAAGTCACTGAATACCTGACCGACATGACCCAGAATCGCCGCCACTGGTGCGCGACCGGTCCATGTTTTCCAATAGGTCGGGGGCAGGAACTGCACATCCTCCGCCAGGAGATCTGCAATCTGGCGGTCGTCGCCTTTGGCAACAACCTCTTGCAGCCTGTTAATGGTCGGATGTGTCATGCTGCACCTCTCAGAACAGGGAGCCCGCGGTGAGGCAGGGGTTACCGCCACCCTGACGCTCCGCCAGATCCCGGGCAAGCACGACGTAGCGATACCTTGCCCTGCGGGCGCCGGATCGCTAGGGACGCGGGCATGACTGTTTCTAGCGATTATACCCCGCCGACGGATCCATTGGATATCCTGCATCATGACGCGCAGCTATTGGTGGTGAACAAGCCCCATGGTCTGCTGAGCGTACCGGGGCGCGGAGAACACCTTGCGGACTGTCTGCTCACCCGCTTGCAGGCAGTGTTTCCCGAGGCGTTGCTGGTCCATCGACTGGATCGCGATACCTCCGGCGTAATGGTGTTTGCGGTCACTCCGCACGCCCAACGCCATCTCTCGATGCAGTTTGAAAAACGTACCGCAAAGAAAGCCTATATCGCGCGCATCGGTGGCAGGCTAAAGCCGCGCAGCGGGACCGTCGATTTGCCGCTGATCGTCGATTGGCCAAACCGCCCGCGCCAGATGGTCTGCCATGACACTGGCAAGGAGGCGGTGACCGATTGGCGGGTGATAAAATATGAAGAGGCCGCAACACGTGTGCGTCTGACGCCAAAGACAGGTCGCTCGCATCAGTTGCGTGTGCATATGCTCTCGCTCGGACACGCCATTCTGGGCGATCCGCTTTACGCTCAGGGGGCTGCACTGGATCATCCACGCATGATGCTGCACGCAGAAGAGCTGCGTATCAAACATCCCGACAGCGGCGAATCGATGAAGTTCCGCGTCAAGGCGCCGTTCTGATCGCAGCAGTTACTAGACGCTGATCCGCAGCCAGTCCGGTGGCAGGATATCGGGGTTGTTCAGCTTGGGGTCGCCGAACCATTTTGCCGGTCCCGCAACCCGGCGCTTCGCAGTCTGGTTCAACCAGGCGGCCCACCAGGAGAAGGAGCTGTTGCCGATGATGTTATGTCTGCACAGGCTCATCAGGCGCATGTCCTCGTAGTCGGTGTCCGCGCCATTGAAATCCACCACCACCTTGTCACAGGGGAGGGGGAGGTTGTCCTTGGCCCACTGCGGATCGTCCGAGAAGACATAGACCGTTGGCTGTCCCTCCAGCCCGTCCAGCACCTGTTGCAGCGCGGCTTCGTAATAAGACTGATCGCAAAGCACATGCGCCGCGAGCGTCAGATAATCGCCCCGCCGAACATGCAGCGAGATCGCGTTGCTCTCACTGATCCTGGCCGCCATCTCGGCGTTCTGCTGATTTGAGAAGTCAGGAAAGGTGAAGTCCCGCCTGATCCGTTCAGCGCACCCATTGAAATAGTGCTCGCTCTGCCAATAGCCGTGCAGATAGCTGTCGTCGCCCCAGTGTTCGAAATCTGCATTGTAGCCAAGGCCAGCTTCTCGCCGGAGTTTCGGTCCTGCACCCAACCTCTGCCCGAGGCTGCGCCATACCGCATAGCGCAGTGGTTCGGTCTGGCGCAGCGGAGGTAATTTGTCCGGCGCCGCCAAATCAAGGTCGAAGACACGTGTCAGGACACCTTCGCCGCGCAGCTCCGCGCCACGGCTGTCCAGCGCCAGCGAGACCCCGAGCCGATCCGCCAGCGCGCGCCCGGCGGCATATTGGAACATCTGGTTGCCCAGTCGGCCGTGCAGGCGGGTGATAATCATCGTCGGTCCCTCGAAGAGCTACAGGGGCGTTCATATGCGTGAAGCAGTGTCGTGACCAGTCCCGCCCTCGCTCATCCGCCGTATCGCGCCTGCCAGTCACCAAGGGCTGCGATGCCGAAATCGGGATCCGGCTGATCCGGCATTGGTGCGAGGATCTCGATTGAATGCCCGTCAGGATCCTTGAAGTAGATCGAGAGCGCCGGCATCCAGCCCAGCACCACCGGCTCATCGGTTGGGCTGCCGTGAAAATCGAGCGGTATGATTCCCGCATCCGTCAACCGGTCACAGATGCCATCCATTGCCGCTACGGTACTGCGAAACGCCATGTGCAGCCGCAGTCCCATCGGTGCGGATCCACCGGCCCAGAGCCCCAGCATTCCCTGAGACTGACCGCCCACCCAGTAGAATGCGACCTGTCGTTCCGGCAGATGGTGGGCCAGCTGCAAACCCATGGTCTCTCCGTAGAATGTCATCGCACGGTCTAGGTCTTTAACCGTCAGATGCGTCTCATAGATTCCGGTCAGTTCCGTTTCGATATGTGTTTTGCCGGTAGCGTTATCCTGTACATGGATCATCTTAAGGCTCCGCTGAATGGTCAGGTAGCGACAGCCTGCAATCTCAAGTCAGGTTTAGATCAAGCGAAAAATCACAGCCGCGTGGCTTCGCCAGACGGATATCTGATGTCATCTGCTGATGCGGCCGGGGCGTGACAATCAGGTCAGCAACTGTTGTGCAGGCTGGCTTGGGTCTTGACCTCGGCCGATTGAACGGCCTAAGGCTGACGTAAGGGTCGGGGCCCTGCCGCTCGCGGTTGAGAAGACCATGGTGAACCCCCGCGCTGAAACTCCTGTCTTTCGCCCATCCATGTGATGCGCCAATGGCAATGCGGGCCCCATTTATCCGGCGCATCTTGTTGATTGGACAAGAGGCAAGAATGACAAATAGCCAGACAGATCTCCCGCCCATTGGGAGCCTCAAGCAGCAGGCCCGCAATCTGCGCGCTCAGTTGCAGGCACGTAACCACACACTCTCGCATAGCGCCGCGCTTGAAATGGTGGCCCGGCAATATGGCTACAAGGATTGGAACACGATCAGCGCCAAGGCTGACAGGCCACGCCCGGATGTTGCGCAGCAGGCGTTGCAGATCGGGCAGATCCTGAGGGGCAGCTACCTTGGCCAGGCCTTCACAGCCGAGCTGCGAGGGTTGCAGGTGTTTGCTGGCGGCGCCCGACGACGCGTTACCCTGCATCTGGAACAACCGGTCGATGTTGTGAAATTCGACAGTTTCTCAGCGCTGCGCCAGCGGATCACCGGAACCATCGGCTGGGATGGCCGCTCAGCTGAGTGTACCTCCGACGGCCTGCCCCAACTGGTGCTTGAACTGCCCAATTAGAGCCTGTTTTGCACCAGCATGAGGCGCCAGAAAAGCCCTGGTCCCAGCAAAGCCCTGATGCAGGAAAGCAAGGAGCCGCCCTCTAGGGGCGGCTCCTGTTGTTATGACCCTGAAAAATAGGCCTATTCTGCGGCCCAGCCGCCGACGGCTTTGACTTCCAGGAAGTCCTCGATGCCCCAGCTGCCGCCTTCGCGGCCGTTGCCAGATTGCTTCATTCCACCAAAGGGAGATCCGGCGGAGCGGGATTTGCCGTTCATCTCGATCATGCCGGCGCGCAGTTTGCGAGCCATGCGATTGGCACGGGCCGCATCCTGTGTCTGCACATAATTGGTCAGCCCGTAGGGGGTATCGTTGGCGATTTCGATCGCTTCTTCTTCGGTCTCGAAGGGGATAATCGACAGCACCGGGCCAAAGATCTCTTCGCGGGCGATGGTCATCTGGTTGTTCACATCGGCAAAGACGGTGGGCTTGACATAGAAACCCTGGTTCAGCCCATCAGGACGGCCGGTTCCACCTGCGACAAGGCGGGCGCCTTCGTCGATGCCTTTCTGGATCAGATCCTGGATCTTAGTCCATTGCAGTTCGTTCACAACCGGCCCGATGTGGCGGCCTTCGCTGGAGGCGGGGCCAACCTCCACCTTGCTGGCAACAGCAGCAGCTTCTTCGACAGCTTTGTCATAGATGCTTTTCTGAACCAGCATCCGGCTTGGGGCGTTACAGCTCTGGCCGGTGTTGTTCATCATATGCAGGACACCGCGCTTGACGGCCTTGTCATCGGCATCTTCAAAGATGACGTTGGCGCCTTTGCCACCCAGCTCCAGATGAACTTTTTTCAGCGTGTCGGCTGCGGCCTTGGAAATTGCCGTGCCTGCGCGGGTCGACCCGGTAAAGGACACCATATCCACGTCCGGGTGGCTGGACAGCTGAGTGCCGACACCGGCGCCGTCGCCATTGACCAGATTGAATACGCCCGCAGGGAAACCGGCCGCATCCATCATTTCGGCAAAGATCATTGCATTGAGCGGGCTCTGCTCGGAGGGTTTCAGAACCATGGTGCACCCGGCAATGGCCGCCGCGCCAACTTTCAGCGTGACCTGATTCATCGGCCAGTTCCACGGCGTGATCAGCGCAGCGACACCAACCGCCTCGTGGATGATACGATCATTCGGGGCATGGTCGCCCAGCGGCGCTTCGAAGGAGAACGCCTTGGCTGCCTTGATGAAATTGCGCAGATGCCAGCTGCCAGCGCCCGCCTGCTGGGTGCGGGCCATATCAATTGGCGCCCCCATTTCGATGCTCATTGCCTGCGCCAGATCTTCAGTGCGGCTCTCATAGATCTCGATCAGCTTTTCGACCAGCGCGATGCGCTCTTCTACCGGAGTGGCCATCCAGCCCGGCAGCGCCGCCTTTGCAGCCGCGACGGCAGCATCTGTATCCGCCGCACTGCCAAGCGAGATGACCGCGCAAGGCGCTTCGGTCGATGGGTCGATCACTTCGAAATCATTCGGGGCAGCCGGGGCGACCCATTGGCCGTTGATGTAAAAATCACGTTTCTCGATCATCTGTCGATCTCCCGATTGTCAGGGTGTGACGGGGCGGTGCCCGCGATTGGCGGACACTCTGTCACTGGCGTTTCGGATGAGCAAGGGGGGGATTTCATAATTTGATCAAATTTTGCAGCGGAATAATTTTCGCCACTTTGACCCTATATGGAACGGCGGTATGATGCCCGGCACCAATCCGTGCAGATGTTCCGATGGGGGCAGATTGACGCGTGGGGCGATCTTTTCGTCTGCCTGTCGCCCATCAAGGGTTTAACCTGCGCGCCGAGTGGTTAGGTTACTCACCAGATAGCATTCATTTGACAGCAGAGGAGAGACCCATGGGTTTGCGTATCAATGATGTGGTTCCGGATTTCACCGCAGAAACCGATCAGGGCACCGTCTCGTTTCATGACTGGATCGGCGACAGCTGGGCGATCCTGTTTTCCCACCCCAAGGATTTTACACCGGTTTGCACCACAGAGTTTTCTGCCGTGGCGCAGTTGGCTGATGAATGGGCTGCACGCAACACGAAGGTGATCGGTGTGTCCGTAGATGGTGTTGAAGACCACAAGAAATGGAAAGGCGACATCGAAAGCTATGGCAAAGCTGCGGCAGGCTTTCCGATCATCGCGGATGAAGGTCTGGCTGTCTCCAAGGCCTTCGATATGCTGCCGGCAGAGGCCTATCTGCCTGATGGCCGCACACCCGCAGATAGCGCCACGGTGCGATCGGTCTTCATCATCGGACCTGACAAGCAACTGAAGCTGTCGATGACCTACCCGATGACCGTCGGGCGCAATTTTGCGGAGATTCTGCGCGCGCTGGATGGCCTTCAGATGTCCGGCAAAGGTGTAGCAACTCCGGCAAACTGGGTTCCGGGCGAAGATGTCATCATCCCCCCCAGCGTCTCGAACGAGGATGCGAAGGCTAAATTTGGCGAGTTCGAAACGATCTTCCCCTATCTGCGCAAGACCAAAGCGCCAGAGTGATCTGTAGGAAGGCGTAGCGGGGCACGTAAGCGGCCCTGCTGACATGTCGTCATGAACAGGGGCCGTCTGGCCCCTTTTCTATTGCGGGTCTAACCGGGCTTTTGCGATCGCAAGGCGACCTGTGTCCGGTAGAGCGCGCGTTTCAGCTCCCGCGCAAGCTTGCCACCTGCTGGACGGGATTGGATGGTTGATCCGCCCAGGGCCTCGGTCAGCTCAGATGCGCCGTTTGGCCATATGGTATGTACTGGCTGGCGGTGAACCCAGTGCATCTGAAGGAAGGTGTCAACCGGCCGGTCCAGCGTCTCGCTTGCTTCCAGCAATCGGGCGGCGGCGGTCTTGCCCACCACCTGTGCCACGGTTTGCAGTCCGATGCGTCTTGGCAGAAACATGCGCGCCGCGCCTGTTTGCGCAACGACCTGCCGCGCTGACTCGCGCTGTTTGGCAGGCAGGCGGATGAAGTGATCCTTGTCGGCATGGTTGCCGACAAGCGCCATCGCGTCGCGCCAGAGGTTGGGCTCAAACGCTAGATCGTCCTCAACGATCAGTCCGAAATCATCCATGCCTTCCGCGATTTTCTGCCAGCACTTGCGATGGGATAGAAAACATCCGACTTCGCCTGCCCGGAGCGCGAAGGGGTAATGTGGCCGGTGCAGATCCCCATCGCAGAGAGGCACAAGCCCCGCCTGAAGCGCCGCCCGGCCGTTGACCGCCTCGACCACTTCCGGCTGCGGCAGCTGCGCCATCAGACGCGCCACATTGGGCGCGCGTTTCTGATCGTCGGCCATATGAATGATGTAGGATCTCATGGTCCCAGAGGTAGCGATCTTGACCGGTGGTGAAAAGAGGCGAGCAGGAACCAGCTGCCACTGAAACAAAGAAACCCCGCCATTTCTGGCAGGGTTCCGGGTGCTTGGAAAGGGAAGGCAGATTACTCTGCGTCTTCTTTCTTCTCGGCTTTGATTTCTTCGCCGGTTTCCTGATCCACGATTTTCATGGACAGGCGGACCTTGCCGCGATCATCAAAGCCCAGCAGCTTTACTTTCACTTCCTGGCCTTCCTTCAGAACGTCCGAAGGGTGGTTCAGGCGGCGGTTTTCGATCTGGGACACATGCACCAGGCCGTCACGCTTGCCGAAGAAGTTCACGAAGGCGCCGAAGTCGACGATCTTCACAACCTTACCGGTGTAGATGGCGCCTTCTTCCGGCTCTGCCACGATCGAGTGGATCATGTCGTAGGCCTTCTGGATCGCGGTGCCGTCGGCCGATGCGATCTTGATCACGCCGTCGTCGTTGATGTCGACTTTCGCGCCGGAGGTTTCCACGATTTCGCGGATGACCTTACCGCCGGAGCCGATCACTTCACGGATCTTGTCGGTCGGGATCTGCATGGTCTCAATGCGGGGCGCATGGACGGAGAACGCGTTGGTTTCCGACAGTGCCTTGGCCATTTCGCCGAGGATGTGCAGACGGCCGTCTTTGGCCTGATCCAGCGCTTTTTCCATGATCTCAGGCGTGATGCCTGCAACCTTGATGTCCATCTGCAGCGAGGTGATACCGTTCGCAGTACCGGCCACCTTGAAATCCATGTCGCCCAGGTGGTCTTCGTCGCCCAGAATGTCCGACAGGATCGCGTAGGAGCCGTCGTCTTCCAGGATCAGACCCATCGCGACACCGGCAACCGGTGCCTTCAGCGGCACGCCGGCGTCCATCATGGACAGCGAACCACCACAGACCGACGCCATCGAGGAGGAGCCGTTCGATTCGGTGATCTCGGACACCACGCGGATGGTGTATGGGAAATCGGTCGGAGCAGGCAGAACAGCCTGCAGCGCGCGCCATGCCAGTTTGCCGTGGCCGATTTCGCGGCGACCGGGCGAGCCGACACGACCAACTTCACCCACCGAATAGGGAGGGAAGTTATAGTGCAGCAGGAAGTTGGATTTGAAGTTGCCGTGCAGCGCGTCGATGAACTGCTCATCGTCGCCGGTGCCGAGGGTGGTCACGGCCAGGGCCTGGGTTTCACCACGGGTGAACAGGGCCGAACCATGGGTCCGCGGCAGCAGGCCGGTTTCCGATTCGATCGCGCGCACATCGGTGGTCGAGCGACCGTCGATCCGCTTGCCGGTTTTTACGACGTCGCCGCGCAGAATGGCTGCTTCCAGCTTCTTCATCGCGGAGCCGAGGTTGGCGTCTTCCAGCTGTTCTTCGTTCAGCGATGCCTTGATCGCCTCACGCGCGGCGGCAACAGCGGCGGTGCGCTCCTGCTTGTCGGTGATTGCAAATGCAGCGCGCATCTGCTCTTCGCCTGCGGCTTTCACTGCGGCGAACAGCTCCGAATAGTCAGCAGGCTGGAAATCGAACGGCTCTTTGGCCGCGTCTTCCGCCAAGGAGATGATCAGGTCGATCACCGGCTGGATCTGCTCGTGAGCGAATTTCACCGCACCCAGCATCTCTGCTTCGGTCAGTTCGTAGGCTTCGGATTCAACCATCATCACGGCGTCTTTGGTGCCGGCGACAACCAGATCCAGACGCTGATCAGGGTTCAGGCGCAGATCCTGCATGTCGTCAACGGTCGGGTTCAGGACGTACTCGCCGCCCTCAAAGCCAACGCGCGCAGCCGCAATCGGACCCATGAAGGGTGCGCCGGACAGGGTCAGCGCTGCGGAGGCCGCGATCATCGCAACCATGTCGGGATCGTTGACCAGATCGTGGCTCAGCACGGTGCACATCACCAGGACTTCATTTTTGAAGCCGGGGACGAACAGCGGGCGGATCGGACGGTCGATCAGACGCGCGGTCAGGGTTTCTTTTTCGGTCGGGCGTGCTTCACGCTTGAAAAATCCGCCGGGGACCTTGCCCGCAGCGTAGTATTTTTCCTGATAGTGAACCGTCAGGGGGAAGAAGTCCTGACCCGGCTTCTGCTGGCGGGCAAAAGTGACGTTTGCCATGACCGAGGTTTCGCCCAGGGTGGCAATCACTGTGCCATCGGCCTGACGGGCAACCTTGCCGGTCTCCAGTGTGAGCGTCTCTTCGCCCCACTGCATTGATTTCTTTGTAACGTTAAACATTCAGCTTATCCTAGCTGGGAGCACTCCCGGGCGTATCCCGGGTCTCCCGTTTGATGTGGCGGCCCCATTGCCGCCGACCCCTCTCTATCTTTCTTTCGACTGCCGGGGTCTTGGCAGCACGTCTCAGATAGGCCGCCCTTACAGGATTTTTCCACAGATTGAAAGAGCAAGCGCCAGGAGCCGTCGCAGCCTGTGCCCCGTTTGTCGGCATCGTTCGTGTCGATCCTCCGCTATCTGGGCGTGGTTGGTGAATTGCGGCCTGCGTTAACCGGATCCTCAGCGTTTTTATGGAAAATTTGCGCAATCCAGAAGGGTAAGACGACGTCGACCCCAACACTTAGAACAGGTGCTGAATGAACGATTGGACTTCCGGCTATGTCGCCGAACTCGACTATACGCACGACTTTTTTCACGAGATGACGCCCTCCCGCCTTGCCTTCAGCGCCGTGTCTCGGGGACATCGGCATGGGCTGGACAGCGATGAACTGACCTATTGTGAGCTGGGCTGTGGTCAGGGCTTCACAGCCAATCTTCTGGCCGCAGCCAATCCGCATGTCGATGTCCACGCGATGGACTTCAATCCGGCCCATATCGCCGGTGCCAATCGCCTGGCCGCAGAAGCAGGACTGGCAAACGTCCACTTCTACGAAAGATCCTTTGAGGATTTTGAAGAAGAGGCGGAGCTGCCAAATACCTTTGACGTCATTGCGCTTCACGGTGTCTACAGCTGGATTTCGCAAGAGAACCAACAACGGATCACCGGATTCATCTCCCGTCGTCTGAAACCCGGTGGGTTGGTCTATATCAGTTACAACACGCAGCCGGGCTGGGCGCCATCTATGCCGCTGCGCAGGATTCTGACCGATCGCGCCGCGCAGGGCAGCGGTCCGTTGGAGCAACGTATAGAAGACGCATTGAATTTTGCCGAGCGGTTGAAACAGGTCGGAGCCGAATTTTTTGTCTCAAACCCCGGCCAGTTGAGACGGCTGAGTGAAATGAAAACCATGTCGCGAAACTATCTGGCGCATGAGTTTTTCAACAAGGACTGGACGCCATTCCACTTTGCCGATGTGGCGGAGGATCTGGCGCAGGCCAAACTTGAGTTTCTCGGTGCTGCGAACCCGTTGGATCATGTCGATGACATCTGCTTGAGCAGTCCGCAACTTGCGCTGCTGGCGGAGGAAAGCAATGCAAACAGGCGCGAGGGGCTGCGTGATGTTCTGCTGAATGAACAGTTCCGGGCCGATATCTTTTCGCGTGGGCATGTGCCGCATACGGAACGCGGCAGCGTTGGCGCATGGTTTCAGACTGGCTTTGCCCTTGCACGTCACTATGGATCCGGCCCGTTGAAGATCAGCTGGCGCAATGGGGATGTTGCGCTTGAGGCCGGTCAGTATGAACCTGTCCTGAGAGCTTTGGCCGAGGGGCATAAAACAGTTCGGGTCCTGCTGGAGCAGGGCGTGTTTGCCGATATGACCTGGGGCGAGATCACGCGGCTGCTGACGATCCTGACGGGGGCGGGTCATATCGTTCCCTGTCTGCCTTCAGAAGGCTATGCGGATCGCGCGGCGCAGTGCCAAGCATTTAACCTTGCAGTGTGCAAAAATGCTGAAGACAGCGAAAGACTGGGCTTCCTGGCCTCTCCTGTCACCGGTGGGGGGGTCGCGGTGGATCGCATGGAACAGCTGTTCCTCCTGGGCCAAAGCGAAGGGCAAACGGCGCCCAATGACTGGGCCGAATTTGCGTGGCAGATCCTTGGGCCGCAGGGGCAGCGGTTGGAGCAGGACGGGCGCGTTCTGACCCAGCCTGAGGAAAACCTGGCGGTCTTGCGCGCCCGGGCTCATGCCTTTGCCGCGCGCCGACTGGGCATTCTTACCGGGCTTGGCGTGAGCTTGATTGCCGCCGATCCGTTACTGTCTGACGCCGTTGCGCCAAAGGCTGCGCTATCAGGACGCAGCACGGCGGCCTAGTGACCGGGCAATTGCATAATCGGCCTGTGTCTCAAACACGAAAAACGCCCGCTTCCGATAGGAGCGGGCGTTGAATTTCAACCGTCTGGTCGTCGCTATTAGCGACGGATGCCCAGGCGTTTGATGAGGTCCTGATAGCGGGCCACGTCTTTGCCTTTGGTGTAGTCCAGCAGCTTACGGCGCTGAGCAACCATCTTCAGAAGGCCACGACGACCGTGGTTGTCCTTCTTGTGGGTTTTGAAGTGCTCGGTCAGGGTGTTGATGCGCGAGGTCAGGATTGCAACCTGGACTTCCGGGGAACCGGTATCGCCTTCTTTGGTTGCGAATTCTTTCATCAGGCGGGCTTTTTCTTCAGCAGTGATCGACATCGGGGTCTCCTTTGAAGGTTTGTGTGAATGGCGCAGGCCGGGATGTCGTCCAGCACAGGCCCATGGAGGCGTCTCAGGCTCGGCCGCCTTCCGCAGAAAGCGGCATAACCATTGAACAGGTCGCGCCTATACGCAGATTCTCGGGAAATAGCAAAAGGTTTCGGTCGGGTGTGGGCCGGGGATGGGCGTCGGGGCTAAATGAATGGCACCTGATCAGCCGAGTGTCAGCCCGCTGCTGGCGCTGTTGGTGGCCAATACGCCAAACCGGAGCGCGGCATCCTGATCGACGACCAGAATGTCCGATGCCGACAATTGTTCTGGCCCGGTGACGCGCAGCGCCTCGATCCCGTCAATGGTCACGATATGCTCACCCGGTGCATCCGGGTTGCTGGTGACTTCCACGGTGGGCGCCTCCGGGCCGAATTGATCCCAGATCACAACCAGTTGATCCTCATCGACGTTGAAATCCGACATGTCGATGGCGGCAGTGGGATCAGCCTCGTTACCGTCGCCGACTGCGCTCGCGTGGAACTCACCTGCTGCAAAAATGAGGTGGTCGGCCCCATCCCCCGTCGAAACGATATCACCGGCGCCCGCCAAAATCGTGTCATCCCCGTCGCCACCGTTGAGATAATCCGTGGTCATGCCATCGTCGCTGCCGATCAGGCGATCATTGCCGGTGCCACCAAACAGCGTATCCTTGCCCAGGCCACCAGTCAGGTGATCGTCGCCATCGTTGCCATGTAGCGCGTCTCGCCCGTCCGCCCCGGTCAGCGTGTCATTGCCCTGGCCGCCATGGGCCACGTCATCGCCATCACCACCATCGAGCTGGTCATGACCGAAATGGCCAAACAGCGTGTCGTTGCCGCTGTCTCCGCTCAGACTGTCGTCCCCGCCCTCTCCGTGCAACAGATCGTCACCGTGATGCGCCTCAAGCGTGTCGTCACCCTCACCACCGTAAAGGCTGTCGTCGCCCTCACCGCCCTGGACGGTGTCATCTCCATCGCGGCCGTTCAGCTGATCGTTGCCGCCCAGCCCCTGCAGGTCGTCATCCTGATCGCTGCCGCCGAGCTGGTCGCTGTCCTCTGTGCCGGCCTTCACGAAATCATCAAGTGAAACCATATCGGTTGCTGTGTCATCGGTCACCCCGTCATTGTCTGCAGACCCTGTCTCAGAGGCGTCTGGATCATCGCCGCCCTCGTCAATCAACAAGATACCACCGACGGCGGCGACTCCCAAAATTGCAGCCAGCATCAACATTCCGGCGACCCCTCATGACAACACGCGGAACACCCGCATTATCAAAGTCGCACACGTATTGGTTGAACATCAAAGCAATTCAGAAGCGATGGTTAGCGAGGCCTTACCCGGTCAAGGGCAGCCAGCGTTCCGGCTGCTGGGTATAGCGGATGTAAAGCGGGTGCTTTGGGTGGCCGGCCTTGCTCAATCCCAGGTGAAACAGCGGTTTACCGGTTTCGGCGAGAGCACCAGCAACCCTGACCCCTTGCTGGCGAAACGCGCCATGGGTGCCCCAGGCGCAGATAACCTGATCCGCCCAGCCTGCGCCGTCCAGGATCATCGCCAGATTGTCAGGACCGACCGGGTCCGCCGCCCGTTTCATGTCACGCGGATCGGTGGCCCGAATGGCAAAGATATTGGTTGCGCGGAACCCGCCAAACCCAAGGGCTCGCGCGCGCCGCTCGCAGCGTTCGATAGTGGGGTCATTCTGCACTTCGGTCGCGGTTGACGGGTTGAGCATGACAAACATCACACGCGGTCCCGCCGGGTCCCAGACACGGCTGAGACTATAGCGGTAGTGCTCACAGTCGGAATAGACCGCGCTGGAGGGGGCATCGCCCTTGGTATGGCTGCGGTGGATCATGCTTTCCTGTGGTGGCGGGCGCCCGGGCCTGTGTCAACCGTGGTTCAGCGTACGAACACACGGCTGGGGTGTAGCTCGCCGGATTTGTAATGACCAACTGCGACCGCAAGCCCATCCAGCGAGGCCCAAGCCTCTTCCCCGTATTCCACATCAGAGGCAAGCACCATTCCGGGATTGCCATTGCGCAGTTTCGCCGCGCCTTCGGGAGTACAGGTCAGCTGCGGCAGATCCGCGAGACCTTCCTCCAGCGGGCGCAGAAACCCATCCAGATCCGGGGATTTGGCCATCTCATCCAGAGTTTCCAGGCTGATGCCATCCTCGGCATCAAACGGCCCGGACCAGATACGGCGCAGACATTTCACATGGCCATGGCATCCAAGTGCCGCGCCCAGATCCCGCGCGATCGACCGGACATAGCCGCCCTTGCCACAGGTCATCTCAAGCACGACATGGTCCGCATCCGGCCGGTCCACCAGGATCAGCTCCTCCACCCAGAGCGGGCGAGCTGCGAGCTCGATATCCTCGCCGTCGCGGGCGAGTTTGTAGGCGCGCTGGCCGTCCACCTTCACGGCTGAGAACTTCGGCGGCACCTGCATGATATCACCTAGGAATTGCGGCAGGGCCGCAATGATATCTTCGTCGCTCGGGCGGGTGTCGCTGCTGACGATTACCTCACCTTCGGCATCATCGGTATTGGTCGCCTGACCAAGCCGCACGGTAAAGGTATATGCCTTCAGTGCGTCGGTGATATAGGGCACGGTCTTGGTCGCTTCACCTAGGGCCACCGCCAGGACGCCGGTCGCCTCGGGATCGAGCGTGCCGGCATGGCCCGCCTTCTTGGCGTCAAAGGCCCAGCGGACCTTGTTCACAACCGCAGTGGACGTCAGCCCCGCAGGCTTGTCGACCACCAGCCAGCCGGAAATATCGCGCCCTTTGCGTTTGCGTCCCATGTCATACCCCAATGTCATCGTCGGTGAGAGAGGCGCGCGGGGTAGCCCAGCTGTCAGGGCCTGTCAATCGCGCGCAGCTCCGAAATCCACCCGCGTGGGGCCCGGTTTGCGTCGGCGCCCTGTACGGTCTCAGTTCGTGGTCGCGTCCGGCTGCGTCCTGTCGGCCACGACGCCAACCACCGGCCCCATCATGAAGCCGGCATCACTCCGGTTGATCTGGGGCGCGTGCAGCCGTGAAATATTGCCGTCGAAATACAGCGCGCTCGGCAGGCCCAGGTGGTCTCGGAACAGGCTGCCGAACTGGTGAAAGGTGACAGCGTTACGCGAAATCGCAAAAACCACCCGCTGCCCGTCGGCACTGGTCCCGACCCCATTGCGAATGAAATATGAGGTCGAGTCCGGTAGAAACCGCGGATGCAGCGCACCTTCAATCACCAGCATCGGGCCCGATTGCGTGGCATAGCGGCATTGCGGGCCGGTTTTGGCAAAGGTCAGCGTTTCGATCACATCCGTGCGGGTTTCGCCGATGCACAGCACGCCATTTGGCAGCAGACCAAAATTTCCGGGGCCGGGCGTGGTGACCAGCCGCATCTCTTCGGCATCGCCGTCCTGATACAATCCAACCGGCGAGCGATCGCGGTGGTACATGCCTGCATTGGTGGCAAAGGGCAGCGTCTGCCCCTTGGCCTCCAGCTCGCTTTCGATTGTAGAGAAATGCCCGTAGATCTCGCCTGCATCATTCTTCAGAAACAGGCGTAGTTCGTCTTTCGTCACATCGACGTCGCAGATCGTGTAGCGGTTGCCCTCATAGGCGATGTCGCGGCAGTCCACTGCCGCAGCAGGCGCTGCCAAAAAGGCCAGCGCCACACCCATCGCCCAGCGAATCACTCGCCCGTGTCGCGGCGCACCGCGTCCTGCGACAGCATCCTGCGGGTGTCATCCATCCGGTCAAAGGTGTCGTCCAGCTGAAACCGCAGTTCCGGCGTGAACTTCAGCGCCAGCTTCTTGCCGATGATCCGGCGCAGTTCACCCTTGTTGCGGGCCATTAGCTTGAGCGTTTCCTCCTGCCCCTTGCCGCCCAGTGGCAGCACATAGGCGGTCGCAATACGAAGATCGGGTGAGGTGCGGACCTCGCCGACGGTGATCGACAGCCGGTTCAGTTCGGGATCATGCAGGTCGCCGCGCGCAAAAATCTCGGACAGGGCGCGGCGAATCAATTCGCCGACGCGTAGCTGACGTTGTGAGGGCCCGGTGCCCTCGTGGAGTTTGTTCTTAGCCATATATCCGATTTATGCCGAAAGCAGGGCTTTGCCAAGCGCAGCACAAGCGGTTAGGACAAAACCTGCACGAAACAGATCATCCGCGATCCAGCGCACAGACGAGGACCCCTGACATGGCAGATAGCAGCACGGATACACCCGGCATCGTGATCACCGGTGCCTCTGGTCGGATGGGCCAGATGCTGATCCGCACCATCATGGAGCACCCCGGCGCGCGTCTCGTTGGCGCGGTTGAGCGTGAGGGGCATGACTGGATCGGCCAGGACGTGGGCCTTGCCATGGGCGGGGCCGAGATCGGCGTCACGGTGACGGATGATGCGCTCGCAGCTTTTGCCAGGGCGCAGGCGGTGATTGATTTCACCAGCCCCGAGGCGACGATTGCCTTTGCCGAACTGGCGGCGCAGGCCCGAGCGGTCCATGTCATTGGCACCACCGGTATGAGCGATGCGCAGATTGCGCAGCTGGAACCGGCCTCGCGTCACTCGGTGCAGATGCGCGCCGGCAATATGAGCCTCGGTGTAAACCTGCTGGTACAGCTCACCAAGAAAGTCGCAGCCGCGCTCGACGAGGATTTCGATATCGAAGTGATCGAAGCCCACCATCACCATAAGGTCGACGCGCCATCGGGTACGGCCCTTATGCTGGGGGAGGCCGCCGCCGAGGGGCGCGGTGTGACGCTGGCGGATGTGACCGACAGCGGGCGCGACGGCATCACCGGCGCGCGCAAGCGCGGTGACATCGGCTTCAGCGCCATTCGGGGCGGCGATATCGTTGGCGAACACGACGTGCTGTTTGCCGGTCAGGGAGAGCGCATTGTTCTGCGCCATCTGGCAACCGATCGCGCGATCTTCGCCCGCGGCGCCATCAAAGCTGCGCTTTGGGGGCAGGACAAGCAGCCGGGCCAATATGACATGCTCGACGTTCTGGGTCTCTGAGCTTCAGCGCCGTCAGGGCGGATAACCCTAGAAACAGGCCTGGCCTCGGTCTGTCAGGCGTCAGAAATCGATGGCGATGCCCTTCTTTTCCCAGTCGCCGTAGCGCGCGGGATCGGGGCCGTCCCGACCGCCAAGTTCAACCGGGCGCTTGGCGGCTTCGGCCTCAGCAGCTTTGCGCCGCTCCGCAGCCTCTGCCAGCGCGCGCTGCGCGGCGGGGGGCAGCGGCTGGGCTGCTACTTGGGTCTTGGATTTATTAGCGTCACTCATGCCGGCTTCCCTTGTTGTCGTTCTATGATATACGCCCGCGTCCGGCGTCGACAACCCATCGCGCCGCTGCCCCTATTGTCAGGAGACCCGCATGTCCAATGCAAGCCAAGCCCGCCGCCGTGCCATTCACCTGCTGGATCAGGTGCTGGGAGAGGGCAGGCTGTTGTCGGAATGCTACGCAGCGGGTGCGCTGGATAAACTGCCGGCAGAGGAACGCGCGCGCAGCCAGCGCCTGGCAACAGATACGTTGCGCAATCTCGAGCGTGCCGACCGCATCCTGCAGAAACACTTGAAAAAATCGACACCACTCACCGTGCACAACGCGCTGCGCATCGGCACGGTTGAGTTATGCCAGGGCGGCGCGGCGCATGGGGTGGTGAATGATATGGTGGGGATCATTTCTGGCCATCGTCGCCACGGAAAACTGAAGGGGCTGGTCAACGCGGTCTTGCGCAAGGTGGCAGAGCAGGGGTCGGCTGAATGGGCCAAGCTGCGGGTGCCACGCCTGCCGAAATGGCTGCGCAGCCCGCTGTCGCAGGCCTGGGGTGCTCCCGCGATGCTTGCGATCGAGGCTGCGCATCTGGCGGGCGCGCCGCTGGATCTGACCGCCAAACCGGGCGCCGACCTGTCTGCGCTGGACGCCACGAGGCTGCCGACAGGATCCTATCGCATCCACGGGTCCGTGCAGGTTTCTGGTCTGCCAGGGTTCGAGGCAGGCGACTGGTGGGTTCAGGATGCCGCCGCAGCGTTGCCGGTGCAGCTGCTGGCCGCCCAGCCCGGCGAATCGGTGCTTGATCTCTGCGCGGCGCCGGGTGGCAAGACCATGCAGATAGCCGCGGCTGGCGCCACGGTGACCGCCGTCGACCAATCCGCAGGCCGCATGGCACGGCTTTCGGAAAATCTCGCCCGGACCGGGCTGACCGCTACGGTGGTTGTCGGCGATGCCTTGGAGCAGACCGGTGCATATGATGCGGTACTGCTGGATGCACCTTGTTCGGCCACCGGTACGATCCGCCGCCATCCAGATCTGCCCCATGCCAAGGACGGCAGCAGCTTTGGTGCGCTGATTGAGTTGCAGGCACAGATGCTTGCCCATGCCTGGAGCCTCGTGAAACCCGGTGGACGGTTGATCTATTGCACCTGTTCGCTCCTGCCGGATGAGGGCGAATGCCAGGTAGAGGATGCCTTGGAAATGTTTCCCGACATGTCGGTTGGCACTCGACTGCAACAGCTGGACGGGATCGCCGCTGACTGGATCACCGAAGAAGGCGGCTTGCGCCTGCGCCCGGATTACTGGCCCGAGTTGGGCGGCATGGATGGGTTTTACATGGCGGAGCTGCGCAAGGCCGACTGAGACCGGCAACCCCTTGCCGATACTGCCCTGAGGTATCTGCCGCATTATCGGTGACTTGCCCGGTAACCGCCGCTATGCTCGGCGCAAAACGCCCCGGAAAATTTCTCTGGCGTGAGGCAAGAGAGCATGTCCCGATACGATAGAATGGCGCGGCGCGGCACCCGCCTTTTGAACCGCTATTATGCAAGGCGCGCCCGTCGGCAGCCCGGTGCCACGGCCTTTGTGTCGCAGCCTGAGCCGCGCACCATTGGCAGTTTTGCCCGTGGGCGTCAGCTGGTGGCGGGCAATCTTCTGTTTGCAGGCTATCTCGTCGAATCGCCCACGACCGGTCTTTGGGATGTTGTGGCACCTGACCTCGCCTTTGATGCGGAACGCCACGGGTTTGCCTGGCTGGATGATCTGGCCGCTGTCGGTGATTTTCGCGCCCGCGAAAAAGCGCAGCTCTGGGTCTGGGGCTGGATCGAGGCTCACGGCAATGGCACCGGACCGGGCTGGTCGCCGGATCTGACCGGCCGCCGCGTGATCCGCTGGATCAATCATGCACTGTTTCTGCTAGCTGCGCGTGATGCAAAACAATCCGAGGCATTCTTTGGCGCTCTGTCCCGCCAGACGTGGTTCCTGTCGCGGCGCTGGCAGGGGGCCTCACCCGGATTGCCACGTTTTGAAGCGTTGACCGGGCTGATCTATGCCGGTCTGGCACTCAAGGGGCACGAAGATCAGGTCGATCCGGCCCTGAAAGCCCTCGCCGAGGAATGCGCCAGCCAGATCGACGATCAGGGCGGGCTGCCGACCCGTAACCCGGAGGAACTGCTGGAAGTCTTCACCCTGCTCACCTGGGCTGCCGCGGCGCTGCAGGATGTCGGACGCGGGGTTCCACCAGCACAGGTCGCAGCAATTGAACGGATTGCACCGACCCTGCGTACTTTGCGCCACGCCGATGGCGGACTGGCGCGCTTTCACGGCGGCGGGCGCGGGCTTGAGGGACGGCTCGATCATGCGCTGGCAGCGAGCCATGTCACCAAGCGCCATGCCGACGGGCTTGCAATGGGCTATGCCCGGCTCTCCGGGCGGCGCACCTCTGTCATCATTGACGCCTCTGTGCCGCCCAAGGGGCGCGCCTCATGGAACGGTCATGCCTCCACGCTGGCATTCGAACTGACCTCAGGCCGCCGCCCGCTGATCGTGAACTGCGGCTCTGGCGAAACCTTTGGCGTAGAATGGCGCCGTGCCGGGCGCGCCACGCCGTCGCATTCGACGCTGTGCATCGAGGGCCACTCAAGCGCCCGTCTCTCCGCTCCGGAACGGGGGAGTGGACATGAGCTGATGACAGAAGTCCCGGATAACGTGCCGCTCGATGTATCGGATCTGGAAGATGGCTATCGATTCCAGGGTGGGCACAACGGATATGAGCGTCATTTCGGCCTGACCCACGCGCGCACATTGGAGCTCGCCATGGATGGCCGTGGCCTTGCGGGCGAGGACATGTTGCTGGCGCTGGACACGACGAACAAACGACGCTTTGACAAGGCGATGGATGCCCATTCCCTGAGCGGCATCGGCTTTGAGATCCGCCTGCATCTGCACCCCGACGTGGACGCAGCCCTTGACTTGGGGGGCGCAGCAGTATCCATGGCGCTCAAGAGCGGGGAGATCTGGGTGTTCCGTCATGATGGGACCTGCGAATTGAAGCTGGAGCCCAGCGTGTACCTGGAAAAGACCCGCTTGAAGCCGCGTGCGGCAAAACAGATCGTTCTCTCCGGGCGGGCAATGAATTATGCCACGCGCATCCGGTGGACGCTCAGTAAGGCGCAGGAGACTGCCGTTGCCGTGCGAGACCTGAACCGGGACGACCCCGCGTTAACCGACTGAGCCTGAAAAGGACCGCCCTGCCATGACCGACCTTCACCCCGTACGCCGTGCGCTGCTTTCCGTATCCGACAAGACCGGGTTGATCGACCTGGGTAAGGCCCTGGCGGCACGTGGCGTTGAGCTGCTCTCAACCGGCGGGACGGCCAAGGCGCTGCGCGAGGCAGGCCTGACCGTGAAAGACGTGTCCGAGATCACCGGTTTTCCTGAGATGATGGATGGTCGGGTGAAGACGCTGCACCCGATGGTGCATGGCGGTCTGCTGGCGCTGCGGGACAACGACACGCATGTGGCTGCGATGGAGGAACATGGCATCGGTGCCATCGACCTTCTGGTGGTGAACCTCTATCCATTTGAGGAAACCGTGGCCAAGGGCGGCGACTACGACAGCTGCATCGAGAACATCGACATCGGCGGTCCGGCAATGATCCGCGCCGCCTCCAAGAACCACCTGTTCGTGAATGTTGTGGTGGATGTCGAAGATTACGAGCCACTGCTGGCAGAGCTGGACAAAAACGACGGCAAGACCTCCTATGGCTTCCGTCAGTGGCTTGCACAGAACGCCTATGCTCGCACAGCCGCATATGATGCGGCGGTGTCGAACTGGATGGCAGGCGCGCTGAAGCTTGAGGCACCCCGCCGCCGCGCCGTTGCAGGGCAATTGGCCCAGACCCTGCGCTATGGTGAGAACCCTCATCAGCAGGCGGCGTTTTACCTGGATGGCTCCGCCCGCGCAGGTGTCGCCACCGCACAGCAGGTGCAGGGCAAGGAACTGTCCTACAACAACATCAATGACACCGATGCCGCCTTTGAGCTGGTCAGCGAGTTTGCCCCCGCTGATGGCCCCGCCGTGGCTATCATCAAACACGCCAACCCCTGTGGAGTGGCCCGTGGCGCAACACTGAAAGAGGCCTATCAGAAAGCCTTCGACTGTGACCGGACCTCGGCCTTTGGCGGTATTGTCGCGCTGAACCAGCCGCTGGACGGCGAAACCGCTCTAGAGATCGTCCAGATCTTCACCGAAGTCGTCATCGCCCCCGGTGCCTCGGAAGAGGCAAAGGCGATTTTCGCCGCCAAGAAAAACCTGCGTCTGCTGCTGACCGATGGTCTGCCCAACCCGCAGGATACAGGTCTGACCACCCGTCAGGTCTCCGGCGGTATGCTGGTGCAGGACAAGGACGTCGGCCACCGCGCCATGGACGACCTGAAGGTGGTCACTGAAAAGGCCCCGACTGAAGAACAGATGCAGGATCTGCTCTTTGCCTGGAAGGTAGCGAAACATGTGAAATCCAACGCCATCGTCTATGTCAAATCTGGCCAGACTGTTGGTGTTGGTGCAGGTCAGATGAGCCGTCTGGACAGTGCCACCATCGCAGGCGTCAAGGCGCAGCGCATGGCTGACGCGCTGGAATTGCCCGAAAGCCTCGCCAAAGGATCAGCGGTGGCGTCTGATGCGTTCTTCCCCTTTGCCGACGGCCTGCTGGAAGCGGCAGCGAATGGCGCGACCTGCGTTATCCAGCCCGGTGGTTCCATGCGAGATGACGAGGTGATCAAGGCCGCCAATGACGCCGGTCTGGCGATGGTCTTCACCGGCATGCGCCATTTCCGCCACTAGACACGGTTGACGCCGATCGGACCAGTTTGGTCCGGTCGGCCATCCGAAACCCCGTCAAGAGGAGCCGCGCTATGCGAGCCAAAGTGATGATCTGGGCAGCGGTATTGGCGTTGCTTGCGGATCAGATCAGTAAATATCTGGTGGTTCGGGTCATGGATGTCGCCAATCGCGGCGGCATTGACGTGCTGCCGCCGCTGCTGCGGTTCCGCTATGGTGAAAATACGGGCATCAACTTCGGCCTGTTCGGCGGTGGCACTGACACCACACGCTGGATCCTGATCGGGCTGTCTCTGGTGATCTGCCTGGTGCTAGTGATCTGGATCTCGCGCCTGCCTGCCAATGCCCGCGTCATGCAACTGTCCGCCGGGCTGGTCATCGGCGGCGCGCTGGGCAATGTCGTCGACCGGCTGCTCTATGGCTATGTGCTCGATTTCCTCAATATGTCCTGCTGCGGCATCGACAATCCCTTTGTCTTCAATGTGGCGGACATCTTTATCTTTGCGGGAGCGGCCGGCTTGATCCTATTTGACGGGCGGCAGAAAAACCCTGCGTGACCTCGCTGGGTAAATACGATAAAAGCGGCTCAAACAGGCAGGAGTAACGGGTCATGCGGATCCCTTTTGGTGTGATTGTTCTGATGGGCGCGCTGGCCGTATCTGCCTGCGGGCAAAAAGGGCTGCGTGATCTGCGCCCCTCCGGAACCGGCCCGGATGAATTTATGGTCCTGCCTGCCAAACCGCTGGAAGAACCGACCAGCTACAAGACGCTGCCGCAGCCGACGCCGGGCGCGGCCAACCTTACCGACCGCAACCCCAAGGGCGAAGCCGTCGCCGTGCTCGGCGGAAATGCCGCAGCGCTGGTTCCCAGTGATGGTGTCCCCGCCAGCGATGGCGCCTTGGTCACTGCCGCCAGCCGCTATGGCGTCGATCCCGACGTCCGTGCGGATCTCGCCGCGCGCGATGCAAAGAAGCGCAAGCGTGAAAACCGCACGGCACGGTTCAAGCTGTTCCCTGTTGACCGCTACCAGGACGCCTATAAACGCGAGGCGATTGCGCCGGATGTGGTCAGCGAACGATTCCGCCGTGCCGGATTCGAGACCCCGTCGGCCCCGCCGGCAGAGTAACGCCGAGTCGGCAGTTTTCGGGGTTATGTGGCGATCACAAAAACGCCATTTCCCTTGCACATGCCCCCCTAGAGCGTAGTTTGATGCCAGCGATGTTGGTCCGTTTTATGGATCAATGCCAATGATATGTCGTCGGATCGGACCTGCTGCTTTGCACGCCCCCACACGGACAGGGTGGCGTATAGCATTGCCCATCGCGGGCAGGTGGCCCTGTCTGACCGGCTGCATTTGTCTATTTTGACGCTACCGGTCTACCCATTGCCGCTGGCGTACCGCAAAAAAGGAGATCACCAATGATCCCCCCTATGAAACCCGTGATCCGCCGGATCATCAGGGCCAGCGCGCTTGTTGCAGCCCTCGTGGCCATGGATTTGGCGACTCTGAGATCCGGAAACTTTGTTCAGACGGCGCAGGCACAGGGCGCCGATGCGCCGAACGATGCAAGCGACATGGTCACAAGCTTTGTGCTGGACAATGGCATGCAGGTGGTCGTGATCGAAGATCATCGCGCGCCCGTTGTTCAGCATATGGTCTGGTACCGCGCCGGTTCCGCCGACGAACCTGTGGGCCAATCCGGCGTGGCGCATTTCCTCGAACACCTGCTGTTCAAGGCCACCGATACGATGGAGGCCGGAGAGCTGTCAGCCACGGTTGCGGCCAATGGCGGGCGGGACAATGCTTTCACCAGCTATGACTATACCGCCTATTTCCAGCGTGTCGCAGCGGATCGCCTGGGGCTGATGATGCAGATGGAAAGCGACCGCATGGTCAATATCCGCCTGACCGAACAGGATATCGAAACCGAACGCGAAGTCATTCTGGAGGAACGCAATCAGCGCACCGACAGCGAGCCGCGTGCGTTGTTTCGTGAGCAGTTGAATGCGGCGCAGTATCTCAACCATCGCTACGGGCAGCCGATCATTGGCTGGCGCCATGAGATGGAAGAGCTGGACATGGCAGATGCGCTGTCCTTTTACGGGACATACTACGCCCCCAATAATGCGATTCTGGTGGTCTCCGGTGATGTCGATCCCGCAGAGGTGCGTCGCCTTGCCGAGGAGAGCTATGGCAAGATCCCGGCCAACCCGGAGCTGCCCGAACGGCTCCGCAGCAAGGAGCCTCCGCAGACCGCTGCCCGCCGCATTATATTCAAAGATCCGCGCGTGGCGCAGCCCTTTGTCCAGCGCTCCTATCTGGCGCCTGAACGTGACAGTGGTGCGCAGGAACGCGCAGCGGCGCTATATCTTCTGGCCGAACTATTGGGCGGCGGCAGCACGTCGTATCTGACCAATGCGCTACAGTTCGACCAGCAGGTGGCAGTCTATACCGGGGTTTTCTATTCCGATGTCTCGCTGGACGACACCACCTTCGACTTTCTGATCGTGCCGGGCGCGGACATCAGCCTTGAGGATGCCGAGGCCGCGCTTGATGCGACCTTTGCCCGGTTCCTCGAAGAGGGCGTCGATGAGGCACAGCTGGAGCGGATCAAACTGCAACTGCGTGCCGCCGAAGTTTATGCCCGCGACAATGTCGACGGGATCGCAAATCGCTATGGTCGGGCGCTGGCCTCGGGACTAACGGTTGAGGATGTGCAGGCCTGGCCCCGCATCCTGCAATCCATCACGGCGGATGAAATCATCGCAGTTGCCCGCGAAGTGCTGCGACCGGAGGTCTCGGTGACCGGCTGGATGATGCGAGATGAAGAGGTAAGCCAATGAAGGCGATAAAGCTCATCACGGCGGCAATGGCCGTCTGTTTCCTCGCCCTGCCTGTCTGGGCAGAGGTGAAAATCAAGGAGGTCACCTCTCCCGGTGGCATCACCGCCTGGCTGGTCGAGGATCACAGCATCCCCTTTACCGCGCTGGAACTGCGGTTTCGCGGTGGCACATCGCTCGACAAACCGGGGAAGCGTGGCGCGACCTATCTGATGGCCGGCCTGTTGGAAGAGGGCGCCGGACCCTTGCCTGCCCAGGACTACGCCCGCGCGCTGGAAAGCCTGGCGGCGGGGTTCTCCTATGATGCAGACAAGGATACCGTGTCCATTTCGGCGCAATTCCTGAGCGAGAACCGCAATCAGGCGATTGATCTGCTGCGTCAGACCATCCACGAGCCGCGCTTTGATCAGGATGCACTGGACCGGGTGCGTGCGCAGGTCCTCGCCGGACTGCGTTCCGATGCGAAAGATCCCAATGACATTGCCGGGCGGGTGTTCTCGCAGATGGCTTTTGGCGATCATCCCTACGGCACCGAAGGAAACGGGACCATCGAGAGCGTGACCGCCCTCACCCGACAGGACATGTTTGATGCGCATGAAGCGGTCTTTGCCCGCGACCGGCTCTACGTCGGGGCGGTGGGGGATATCACCGAGGCGGAATTGGGAGCGCTTCTCGATACTTTGCTGGCGGATCTGCCAGCGGAAGGCGCGCCAATTCCAGGACCGGCAGATGTCACCATCGAAGGGGGCGTGACCGTTGTTGACTACGACACGCCACAATCGGTGGCGCTGTTCGGTCATATCGGCATCAAACGCGACGACTCGCGGTATTTTGCGGCCTATCTGCTGAACCAGATCCTCGGTGGGGGATCTTTTGACAGCCGCCTGATGTCGGAGGTGCGCGAGAAACGCGGCCTCACCTACGGTGTCTACAGCTACCTGGTTCCGCGTGATCTTGGTGCTGTCTACATGGGCTCCGTCGCCTCGGCCAATGGCAAGATCGCCGAGACGGTTGAGGTGATCCAGACCGAATGGGCGAAGCTGGCAGCCGAGGGTGTAACGGAGAAGGAACTGGCGGATGCAAAGACCTATCTGACCGGGGCCTACCCACTGCGCTTTGATGGCAATAGCCGGATCGCGTCCATTCTGGCGGGGATGCAGATGGATGACCTGCCCATTGATTACGTCGCCACCCGCAATGACAAGGTGAATGCAGTGACATTGGACGAGATCAACAAGGTGGCAGCGGAGATCCTGCTGCCGGATCAGCTGCATTTCATCGTGGTGGGTCGTCCTGAAGGTCTGCAATCCACCAACTGAGCTGGGCTGGCGGGATATCAAACGGAAAAAAGGGCGCTACCATTTCTGGTAGCGCCCTTTTTGCAGGATATGACGGGTGCAGCCCCTTTGGGCTGCACCCATCGGCTTATTCGCCGTAGGGAATCCAGATGTTCTTTACCTCGGTTGCGGCTTCGAGGAAGCGGCGGCTGTGGTCCGACGTCCAGTCCAGCGCCATGCCATTGTTGACCCATGTACGCTTGAGATTACCGGCGGAGGCAGCCTCGATCGCGGCGGAGAGGTCAGAGGAGGAGAAGCTCCAGACCGCATCTACATTGAGATGGGCGGCCAGCGGTTCGGCCAGTTCGGCGTGACGGCCGGTCAGGATATTGACGACGCCACCGGGCAGATCGGATGTGTCCAGCACCTGATAGAAGTCGGTCGCCGCCAGCGGGTAGGCCTCGGATGCGGCCAGGACCACGCGGTTGCCCATGGCAATGGCGGGTGCCAGCACCGAGATCAGGCCCAGCAAGGGGGCCTCATCCGCGCAGAGTGCGCCGATCACCCCAACAGGTTCCTTCATCGCCAGGGCCACACCGCGGATTGGCACACCATGGGCCTGCCCGTCGTATTTGTCGGCCCAGGCAGCGGCGGTGAACAGGCGCTGGATCGAGGTTTCGACCTCCTGCGCGCCTTGGGACTTGCCGGTCATCCGGTCGATCCGATCGGCAAATTCGCCAGCCCGCGCAGATAGGTTTTCGCCGATGTAGTAAAGGATCTGCGCGCGCAGATGGCCCGTCGTCTTGGCCCAGCCATTGGCTCCGGCTGCGGCCTCCACGGCGTTGCGCACGTCCTTGCGGTTGCCGAGGCCAACGTGGCCCAGCAGCGCGCCGGATTTGCCATGGATGGCTTTGGAATAGCCGCCATCCGGGCGCGCCTGCTTGCCACCGATATAGAGTTTTGCGGTGCGGTCCACGGCATCAACCGGTGCACCTTCACCGTCAAAACCCTTGATCTGGTCAAGAGCTTTGACCTTGCCCTTTGGCTTGGTGTAGGCGCCAAGCCCTTCCCAGCCGCCTTCACGGCCAAAGCCGCTTTCACGGGTGCCGCCAAATCCTGCGGCCGCATCAAAGAGATTGGTGGCATTGACCCAGACCACGCCGGCAACCAGTTTGGGGGCGATGTCCAGCGCGAGATTGACGTTTTCAGTCCAGAGCGTCGCCGCCAGACCGTAGCGGGTGTTATTCGCCAGTTCTACAGCCTCGGATGGGGTGCGGAAGGTGGTCGATACCAGAACCGGACCAAAGATCTCCTCCTGCATCAGCGTGTCGGAGGGCGCCAGACCTTCGATGAGGGTGGGCGGGTAGAAACACCCGCGCTCCGGCACATCTATCTGCGCCTGATACATGCGGCCGGCCGAATTGGCGGCAACCATCTCGCTGATGGTGGTCAGCTGCACCGGGTCGACAATGGCGCCGATGTCGATGCTCTTGTCCAGCGGATTGCCGATGCGCAGCTTGTCCATCCGTGCGCGTAGTTTCCTGTGGAAACGGTCGGCGACGCCTTCCTGAACCAGAAGTCGCGAGCCGGCGCAGCAGACCTGTCCCTGATTGAACCAGATTGCATCAACGAGACCTTCAATGGCGGAGTCGATATCGGCGTCGTCAAAGACGATGTAAGGAGATTTGCCGCCCAGCTCCAGCGTCAGCGCCTTGCCGCTGCCTGCGGTGGCTTCGCGAATGCGGCGGCCGACGGCGGTGGACCCGGTAAAGGCGATCTTGTCGACTTCGGCCCCGACGATCATCTCCCCCACGGCGCCATCGCCTGTCACGATGTTCACAACACCCTTGGGCAGGCCCGCCTGACGGCAGATATCGGCAAACAGCAGGGCGGTAAGCGAGGTGTATTCCGCAGGTTTCAGCACCACAGTATTGCCCATGGCCAGGGCCGGCGCGACCTTCCACGCCAGCATCAGCAGCGGAAAGTTCCAAGGGATGATCTGCCCACAGACACCCAGCGCCTCACGGTCGGGCAGTTCGCTTTCCATCAGCTGGGCCATGCCTGCGTGATAGTAGAAATGGCGCTGCGCCAGCGGCACATCAATGTCGCGGCTTTCGCGGATTGGCTTGCCGTTATCCAGCGTTTCCAGAACCGCAAACAGGCGCGCGTGTTTCTGCATCAGCCGCGCGATGGCATAGAGATAGCGTGCGCGGCCGGCGCCGCCGAGGGCCGCCCATTTGCCCTGTGCCTTGCGCGCCGCGGCAACAGCGCTGTCGACATCCGACTGGCTGGCCTGGGTCAATGTGGCCAGAACCTCGCCGGTTGCCGGGTTCTTGCTGTCGAACCCGTCGCCGGGTGCGGTGAAGTCGCCGTCGATGAAATGGCCGAACCGGGCGCCCTGATCCACCAGCCAGGCCAGCGCCTCAGCTGCACTTTCGGGGGCGGGGCCATAGGTCATGGTGTCGAAAATCTCTTTGATAGTCATGTGTCGAGCCTTGTGTCTGTCGCTGCTTGCCCGGATCCGGAAGCGGGCCGGAGGCCCTTCAGGCATCCGGGGGTGGCATCTGAAGGTTAGGCCAGCGCGTGGCGGTAGCCGGCGGAATAGGCGCCGGTGACATGGTGTTCGAGCTGCCGTTCGATATCGCCCAGCAGGCTGGACGCGCCAAAGCGGAACAGATCCGGCTGCAGCCAGCGGTCGCCCAG
This sequence comes from Phaeobacter sp. JH20_37, assembly GCF_048056015.1. Taxonomy (NCBI): domain Bacteria; kingdom Pseudomonadati; phylum Pseudomonadota; class Alphaproteobacteria; order Rhodobacterales; family Roseobacteraceae; genus Phaeobacter; species Phaeobacter sp. JH20_37. Next base: position 403,753 of record NZ_JAYMWW010000015.1, read on the forward strand.
CTCGTCCTTGATTAGCGAAAGATATACCAGCGCATCCTTGGCCTTTGAGATCCCACCAGCGGGTTTGTAGCCAACGCGGTAGCCGGTGCGCTCGTGATAGTCGCGGATGGCGCGGATCATGACCAGGCTGACCGGCAGCGTGGCGTTGACGCTTTCCTTGCCGGTCGAGGTCTTGATGAAATCAGCACCCGCCATCATGCAGATCAGCGAGGCACGCGCAACGTTACGCAATGTGCCCAGCTCTCCGGTGGCGAGGATGGCCTTTACATGTGCGTCGCCACAGGCCTCGCGGAAGGCTTTCATCTCATCATAGAGAGCCTGCCAATTGCCGGACAGCACGTGACGACGGGAGATCACGATATCAATCTCCTTGGCCCCGGCCTTCACACTTTCTTCGATCTCGGCGAGGCGCAGGTGAAACGGCGACAGGCCGCCGGGGAAACCCGTAGACACGGCGGCCACCGGAATACCCGTGCCCTCCAGCGCGTCGACAGCGGTTTCGATCATGTCGTGGTAGACGCAGACCGCGCCGGTGGTGATCGGCTCCATGCCGAGCGCGGTCATCAGGTCGCTGCGCACAGGCTGGCGCGCCTTGGCACAAAGCCGTTGCACACGCCCCACGGTGTCATCACCGGAGAGTGTGGTCAGGTCAATCAGCGTGATCGCCTTCAGCAGCCAGGCCGCCTGATAGTCTTTCTTGACGCTGCGCCGACCTGGCAGCGTGGCACAGCGACGTTCGATGGCGGAGGTGTTTGCCTCAACCCCAAGCGCCCAGTCCAGATCCAGCTCCATGCCGGGGTTACGCGGTTCGCCCACCTGCGGCAGCTGCGCGGTGTGCTCTGCAATTTGGCTTTCCATGCCGGGAATCCTCATTCGAGTTCGGTGCGAAAATCGCACGACCACCCAAGCTTGGCAAGCAAGGGCAGGGTTGTCTGGGGTAAAATTTTGACTGTTTGGACAAAAATTATCTATTTTTGCGAACCGTTCTCATTTCTTTTTGCGAATAAGTCGCATTTTCATTGACAGGACATCGCTGAGCGCTCTTATTGATGTCAGATGACAATTAGAGGATCAGCTCCATGCGTTCGACGCTAAGCACATCAATGAAGATCGCCCACAAGCTGGTGCTGGCTGCTGTGATGGCCTTTGTCGGGCTCGTTGCCGCGACGTTCGGCAGCTCAGACGGCGCTGCTGCGCGGGCGGATGCCCCGCTGAAAGTGGTGGCAACAACCGGCATGATCGCCGATGCCGCCCGCCAGGTTGGCGGTGATGCAGTCGAGGTGCGCGCCCTGATGGGACCCGGGGTAGACCCGCACGCCTATCGGCAGACACGGTCCGATATCGTGGCGATGACCCGTGCAGATCTGGTGCTGTGGCACGGTCTCTATCTTGAGGCACAGATGGAAGAGTTCTTCCACGATCTGGCGCGCAAACGGACGGTGGTTGCCGTCGCCGACGGTCTGGACAAGGATAAGCTGCGCGGCCATGACGCCTATGCAGATAAATATGACCCCCATGTCTGGATGACCCCGGCCCTGTGGAAGGACATGGTCGCAGAGGTTCAGGCGGCGCTGAGTGATGCGCGTCCGGATCAGGCCGATCTTTTTGCCGCCAATGCAGCGGCGCATCTGGCAGAGCTGGATCAGCTCATCGCCTACGGCAACGACATCCTGGCCCAGGTGCCGGTCGAAAATCGGGTGCTGGTCACGGCGCATGATGCCTTTGGGTATTTTGGCCGTGACTTCGGGTTTGAGGTGCTGGGCATTCAAGGCATCTCCACCCAATCCGAAGCCGGCCTCAATCGCATTGGCGCGCTGGTCGATATGCTGGTGGCGCGTCAGATCTCTGCCGTCTTTGTCGAAAGCTCGGTTTCGGATCGTTCGATGCGTGCCCTGATCGAAGGGGCAGCGGCGCAAGGCCATGAGGTTCGCATCGGCGGAGAGCTGTTCTCCGACGCGATGGGCGCCGATGGCAGCTATGAGGGCACCTATGTCGGGATGCTGGATCATAATATGACCACCATCGCGGCTGCTCTTGGCGCCAAGGTGCCACCTAAGGGCATGTCCGGCCGCCTGTCCGGTGCCGGATTTTGAAGGGAACCGATGAGATGAGCGTGGAACTGGCCCGCGACAATGGCGCGCCCACTGCCGCTGAGGGAATCACCCACAGCCTTGACAGGTCGCCGCTGGCCATCAGGGGGCTGACCGTAACCTACGGCGAGAAGCCAGCCGTTTTCTCTGTCGATATGACAGTGGAGCCGGGACGGATGACGGCCATCATCGGCCCGAATGGAGCTGGTAAATCGACCTTGCTGAAGGCCGCGCTTGGCATCGTGCCGCCAGTTTCAGGGCGGGTGCAGGTCTTTGGCAAGCCGCTGGACAGCCAACGGGCCCGCATTGCCTATGTCCCGCAACGGGCCAGCGTCGACTGGGATTTCCCGACACGGGTGATTGACGTTGTAATGATGGGGCTCTACCGCGAGCTGGGCCTGCTGGGCCGCATCACCGGACGCCATCGCACCGAGGCGCAGGCCTGTCTGGACCGTGTCGGGATGGGCGATTTCGCCACCCGCCAGATTGGCCAGCTGTCCGGGGGTCAGCAGCAACGGGTCTTTCTGGCGCGGGCGCTGGCTCAGGGAGCAGATCTTTATCTGCTGGACGAACCCTTTGCCGGTGTCGATGCCGCGACCGAGAAGGCCATTATCGCGGTGCTGAAACAGCTGCGCGCAGATGGCAGGACAGTGGTTGTGGTGCATCACGATCTTGCCACCGTCGGCGAGTATTTCGACAATGTCTTCCTGATCAACACACGCAAAGTCGCAGAGGGTCCGGTTGCACAGGCCTTTACCGCCGAAACCCTGCAAAGCGCCTATGGCGGGCGGTTGGCCACTGCGCAGGTTGACCAGCTGGCCGTGGCACCCGGATCTATTCTCCCACAGAGCGGCGGGCCATTCTGATGCTTTGGGACGCCCTGCTGCTGCAAATGGGCTATAATGCGACGCTGGTCGCAATTGGCGCCACATTGCTTGGCATCGCCGCCGGCATCACCGGAACCTTCCTTTTCCTGCGCAAACGGGCGCTGGTCAGCGATGCCATCAGCCATGCCACCTTGCCCGGTGTCGGGCTTGCCTTTCTGGTAATGGTCGCGCTTGGCGGCGATGGTCGCAATCTGGCCGGTCTGCTCCTTGGGTCGGCACTCTCGGCGATGGCCGGGCTGTGGTGCCTCAACTGGCTGACCCGCCGTACCCGTCTGGCCGAGGACGCCGCGATTGGCGCCGTGCTCTCCGTGTTCTTCGGGTTCGGCATCGTGATCCTGACGGTGATCCAGACGCTGGGGGTGGGCCGTCAGGCCGGGCTGGAGGGGTTCTTGCTTGGCTCTACGGCAGGCATGTTGTGGAACGATGCGCTGGTGATTGCGGGAGGTGGCGCGGCCACGCTGCTGTTGATTCTGCTGCTGCGGCGCCCGATGACCCTGGTGGCCTTTGACCCTGAGTACGCCGCGTCACAGGGTGTCTCCGTCTCCCGTATCGACATGATGATGATGGGGCTGGTGATGGCTGTCACCGTTGTCGGGCTGAAAATCGTCGGCCTGATCCTGATCGTGGCGCTGCTGATCATCCCGGCCGTCACCGCCCGGTTCTGGACCGAGCGGTCCGATCTGGTGGTGCTGCTGGCTGGCGGTGCCGGCGGGCTGTCAGCCTATCTTGGTGCGGCAGTATCTGCATCGGCGCCGAACCTGCCCACCGGACCTATCATCGTCCTGATGAGCTTTGGCCTCTTTGCCCTGTCGCTTCTGCTGGCTCCCAATCGCGGGGTGCTGGCGGCTGTGCTGCGCCATCGGCGGTTTCAGCGCCGGGTTCATCTGCGCCAGGGGCTGCTGGCATTGGCGCAGGATCAGGTGATCTATGAGCCGCTGACCCTGCGATTGCTGCGCCAGCGTGGCCTCTTACGCGCCGATGGGGTGCCCACGGAACAAGGCCGCGCCCGCGCCGCCAAGGCGCTGCGAGACGAACATCGCTGGGCGCTGGTGCGGAGCGACCAGACACATGAGGCGGCAGCGGCGCTATATGATGGGCTGCGCGAGATAGAGACGGTTCTGACTGCCGACCAGATTTCCGACATTGACCGCCGCATGGGCGGCCCCCGTGAGGTTCTGCCATGAGCGGCGCTGAATTTGTCCCGTTGTCCCTGACACCTCTGCTGATTGGTGTCTTTGCCGCCGTCGCCTGTGCGCTGCCGGGGAATTTCCTGCTGCTGCGTCGGCAGGCGCTGATTGGAGATGCCATCAGCCATGTTGTTCTACCGGGTATCGTTGTTGCTTTCCTCCTGACCGGGGTGATCGCAGCGGGTCCGATGATGCTGGGGGCCGCTGGAGCCGCCATCGTCGCCGTGGTTGTGATCGAACTGATCCGCCGCCTTGGCCGGATCGAGCCGGGGGCCGCCATGGGCGTGGTCTTCACCACCATGTTCGCAGGCGGGGTATTGCTGCTGGAGCAGACCGATACATCGGCGGTTCATCTGGATGTGGAACACGCGCTCTACGGCAATCTCGAAAGCCTGATCTGGCTTGATGCCACCGGCTGGGAATCGCTGCTGGATCCGGTGGCGCTCAGCTATTTGCCGACCGAGCTGTTGCGCATGGGGCTGACCTTGATCGGGGTCACCGTCTTTATCGCGCTGTTCTGGCGCCCTCTTAAGATTGCGACCTTTGATGAGGGGTTTGCCCGCACGCTGGGTATCCGCACCGATCTTTTGGGGCTGGGGTTGGTGATCACTGCTGCAATCGCCGCCGTTGCGGCCTTTGATGCGGTGGGGTCGATCATCGTGATTGCGATGTTCATCTGCCCGCCGGCCGCAGCGCGGATGATGTCGAACCAACTGGAGGGTCAGCTGGGGTGGAGCGTCGGGTTTGCTGTGGTTTCAGCGGTTGTCGGCTATGTCCTGGCGGGCTATGGCCCGCTCTGGCTTGGCGCTGCGGACGCCGTAAGCGCCGCCGGGATGATCGCAACGGTTTCGGGTCTGTTGCTGGCGATTGCGGCACGGTTCGGCCCGTGCCGCCACCGGGCCGGGGCGCCAGCAGGGGTCTGATCAACAGGCCGCTGACCGCGCCCGACAGGACGGATTGCGGCTGGAAGAATCGCGCGGCGGCATGCTAAATATTGCGGCATGGCATATGCAGACCCCCAAATCAGCGACAGTTCACAACCGATCATCCGGCAGCTTGATGACAGTGCCATCAACCGCATCGCTGCGGGAGAAGTGGTCGAACGCCCTGCTTCGGCGGTCAAGGAACTGGTGGAAAACGCCATTGATGCGGGGGCCTCTCGGATCACCATCGACATCGCGGATGGTGGCAAGACGCTGATCCGGGTGACCGATGATGGCTGCGGCATGGCACCCGCAGATCTGCCGCTGGCGCTGTCGAGACATGCCACCTCCAAGATCGACGGCTCTGACCTGCTGAACATCCATACCTTCGGCTTTCGCGGTGAGGCGCTGCCATCGCTCGGGGCTGTCGGACGGTTGAGCATTACCAGCCGCGCCAAGGGACACGAGGCCGCGAGGATTCGCGTCGCCGGTGGCCAGATGGAGCCGGTGAAACCTGCCGCCCTGCGCGCAGGCACCGTGGTTGAGCTGCGGGATCTGTTCTACGCCACGCCCGCCCGGCTGAAGTTCATGCGCAGCGACCGCGCCGAGACGCAGGCCATTGGCGACGTCATCAAGCGGCTGGCGATGGCGGAACCATCGGTTGGCTTTACCTTGCGTGATGTCTCCGGCGGCGGTGAGGGGCGGGTGACCTTTCGCGCGGACCCGCTGTCGGGTGATCTTTTCGATGCGCTGCACGGGCGGCTCACGACGGTTCTGGGGCGCGAATTTGCGGAAAACGCGCTCAAGATTGATGCCACCCGAGAGGGGGTCCGGCTTTTTGGCTATGTGGCCTTGCCGACCTATTCGCGGGGCGCCGCGGTGGCGCAGTTCCTCTTTGTGAACACCCGACCGGTTAAGGACAAGATGCTGACCGGTGCCCTCAGGGCGGCTTATTTCGATTTTCTCAGCCGCGACCGCCACCCGGCAGCGGCGCTGTTTCTCGACTGCGATCCGGCGCTGGTTGATGTGAACGTCCACCCCGCGAAGTCCGAGGTCCGGTTTCGCGATCCCGGTGTGGCGCGGGGTCTGATCGTCTCAGCGCTGCGCCATGCGCTGGCGGAGGCCGGTCATCGGGCCTCGTCCACGGTTGCGGGCGCGACCCTGGGGGCGATGCGCCCAGAAGCCACCTCGTCAGATCCGGCCGGCGCTGGCGGCCCGCGGATCTACCAGATGGATCGGCCGTCAATGGGCGCGCGCAGCCTTTCTTATGCAGCCCAGCAACCAGAGAGCTTCGCACCTGCTCCCGCTCATCCGGCGCAATCGGTGTCGCCCGGCTTTGCTGAGCTGGCCAGCGCCTATAGCGGCCGTGTGACAGAGGCGCCCAAAGGTGCGATGGCCCCGGGTCAGCCCTCGGACAGACCCGAAACCTCTGCGCCCGGGGCCGAGCATCTGCCGCTTGGTGCCGCACGCGGGCAGGTGCATGAGAACTACATCATTGCCCAGACTGCCGACGGTATGGTGATCGTCGATCAGCACGCCGCCCATGAACGGCTGGTCTACGAGAAGCTGAAACGCCAGATGGCCGAGACCGGCGTCGCTGCGCAGGCCCTGCTGATCCCCGAGATCGTCGAGCTTAGCGAGGGGGATTGTGCCCGTATCCTGGCGGTGGCCGATGATCTGGGCCGCTTTGGTCTGGGCATCGAAGCCTTCGGTGGCGGCGCCATCGCTGTGCGTGAAACCCCGGCCATACTCGGCACTGTCAATGCCACAGCGATGGTGCGCGATATCCTTGATGAGCTGGATGATCAGGGCGAAAGCCAGCTGGTTCAGGCCAAGATCGAAGCCATCCTCAGCCGGGTTGCCTGCCATGGGTCCATCCGCTCGGGCCGCTGGATGCGCGGCGAGGAAATGAACGCCCTGCTGCGCGAAATGGAAGCAACGCCGCATTCCGGACAGTGCAACCACGGGCGTCCCACCTATGTCGAGCTGAAACTGGCCGATATCGAACGTCTGTTCGGGCGGAGCTGATGGAGTCGGTCCTGCTCTTTCTGGAGCGCGCGGAGCCGCAGATGCTGGTGCTTCTGGGGATTGGTGGTCTGATGATGGTGGGTCTCGTCATGCTGCTGCGCAGCCATGCACGCGCTGCCGCGAGCATGGCCCCGATCGCACAGCAGATGGCTCATCTGGGACAAAGCGTTCAGCAGTTGCGCGGCGGGCTACAGCATGTCTCCGACGCGCAGGCCAACGCGCAGATGCAGATGATCCAGACCGTTGAGACCCGGCTCGGCGCTGTGCAGCAGCAGGTCAACGACCGTCTCTCCGACAACGCGCTGCGGCAGGCCCGCGCGCTGGCCGAGATGCAGGAGCGCTTGCAGGAGAGCCTGCACGGGTCGACCAAACGCACCGTCACCTCGCTCACTCAATTGCAGGAGCGGCTGGCGGTGATTGACAAGGCGCAGGACAATATCACGAAGCTGTCGGGTGATGTCCTGGGGCTTCAGGACATACTGGCAAACAAGCAGACGCGCGGCGCTTTTGGTGAAATCCAGCTGAATGATATCGTCTCCAAGGCGCTGCCCTCTGACAGCTATGCCTTTCAGCACACGCTGAGCAACGGCAAGCGCGCCGATTGCCTGATCCATCTGCCCAATCCCCCCGGTCCGATCGTGATCGACAGCAAATTTCCGCTGGAACCCTATGAGGCGCTGCGCAACGCCGAGACCCCGGAGCAGCGCGCCAGCGCCGCGCGCCAGCTGAAGGCGGCATTGCGGGGCCACATCCGGGCGATTTCAGAGAAATACATACTGGAGGGCGAAACGGCGGATGGCGCGCTGATGTTCCTGCCCTCCGAGGCTGTTTATGCCGAACTCCATGCCAATTTTTCCGACATTGTGCGTGAGGGCTTCTCCGCCAAGGTCTGGATCGTTTCGCCAACCACCTGCATGGCCACGCTGAACACCATGCGCGCCATTCTCAAGGATGCGCGGATGCGCGAACAGGCCGGCGCGATCCGCAGCGAGCTGGGACTTCTGCATAAGGATGTCGAACGTCTGGGCGACCGGGTGGGTAATCTGGACCGCCATTTCGGCATGGCGGCAAAGGACATCGCGGAGATCAAGATCAGCGCTGACAAGGCCGGACGCCGGGCGCAGCGGCTGGACAACTTCGACTTTGAAGAAATTGCCCCGACATCAGCTGGCATCGGTCAGCCCCCCGATCCGGTGAATGTCGTTCCGCTGGGGCGTTCCGATAGCTGATGCAACAGACCACCATCGCTCCTCTGCTGAACACGGCCTCAATCGCGGCAGAGCGGCTGGTGTCGGTTCTGCGGATCGCGGTGACGCTGGGCCTGTTTGCCGTATTCGTGGTGACGATGTCGGGGGTGGACTTCAGCTCTCTGGCGCCCTTCCTGCATCGTCAGCTGCTGTTTGCGCTATTGACGATGTTTGCCTATCTGACCCTCGGTATCGTTACCTTTGCTGCGACGACATTCGGGTGGTTCCGGCCCTGGATGTCCTGGATCAGCGTGACGGCGGACTGTGCCTTTCTGCTCTTCAATGTCTGGTTCAGCCTTGAGAACAGCAACTACCCCGGAGGCGTGGCGCTGCTGCTGCCGCCGGCCTGGCTGGTTCCGCTGGTGCTGGCCTACGGTGTCATGCGGATGGACCCGCGCCTGCAGCTGTATACGACGGTTCTGCTGACCGGTGGGCTGGGGATCCTGATCTTCTGGCCGGTGACCCGGCTGGATGTGGGGCAGATGGGCAGTCTGTACAGCGTGCTGGACAGCCCGGCAAACGTGATGAAGCTGACAATGATCCTGCTGGCCGGATTGGTCATGGTTGTGGCGGCTGCGCGGATGCGGCGATTGTTTTACCGGGAATTGACGGCGGCCGAGGCGCGCGCCAACCTGACCCGCTATCTGCCGGCGCAGGTGGCCGATCAGCTCGCGGATGGCGGGCTTTCGGCGCTGCAACAGGGCCAGCGCCAGCCGATGGCCGTGATGTTTGTCGATATTCGCGGCTTTACCCGCTGGTCGGAATCACGTGATCCGCAGGAGGTCGGAGATTTCATCACCGCATTCCGCAATGAGGTGGAATTCAGCGCCACCCGGCATGGCGGAATGATCGACAAATATATGGGCGATGCGGCAATGCTGCTGTTTGATGATGCGCCTGTGGCGCGCGGCGGCGCAAATGGCGCCGCCCGGGCTCTGGCCTGTGCGGCGACGCTGAGCGAGGCCATTCACCGCTGGTCGGACCGGCGCGTCGCTGCGGGCGAGCCGCCGGTGGACATTGGCATCGGCGTTCACGCAGGTGAGGTGTTTTCTGGTGTTGTCGGCAATGCGGCGCGGCTGGAATATTCGGTCTTTGGAGATGCGGTCAACACCGCCTCCCGCCTCGAGCAGCACAGCAAGACCGTTCCGCAGACCATCATTGCCTCAGCCATTACGTTTGAGATCGCAGGTATCGCCCCCGCGCGCCAGCGTTGGGTTGCCCTGGCGCCGGTGACGTTGCGCGGGCGCAGCAGGCTGATCGAGATCTACGCCAAAGACAGCTGATCCGTCGCGCGCCGGCCTCCCCGGGGGCGCGGTCTGGCGGCTTCTGCGGTTCTTGCCCCAGATCAAGGACAGCCACGCGGCAATGGGGTCTGATCCTCATGAACAGCGCGGACAATGGAGGACGAGCCCATGCTGGAGATCAGTGCCCGAAAGGTGGCGCAAGTGGCCATGATGGCCCGCGAGCTATCGCGCGCCGAGGGGGAGCTCAGGGCGTTTATCGACCGCATGGGCGAGGATGAGCAGGCCGAGCTGGTTGCGATCATGTGGATTGGCCGAGGCAGTTTCGACGCCGACGATCTGGAGGAGGCCATCGCAACCGCTCAGCAGGAGGCGACCACGCCGACTGCGGATTACCTGATCGGGACACCACATCTGGCGGATAATCTGGAATCCGGCTTGGACGCGCTGGGGATTGATGTTCAGAGCGTCGAAGAGGATGTCATCGGGCGCTGAGCGTTCCGCTGACGGGTTGCGATGGCAGATCGGTATGGCAGGGGGCGCCGAGGTGCGGCGCCCGCATGGCCTGTCGCGCCGGGGCTCTGCCCCGGACCCCGGGATATTTGGGGCCAGAAGATGGCTATCTTCCGCGCAGTCGGTAGCCGGGGCGTGGGTTCAAGACGTGCTGTCGACCACCTCGAGATGCTGGGCCAGTGCACCGATCTTACCCATCCACTGATCCACCAGATCGGCGTCGCTGGGCGCGGCGCTGACGCCGGGAGCGATTTTGCCGTTGATGGCAGCCTCGATGGCGAAGGACACCGGGTAGGAGACCAGCCGCGCCATCGCCGTGCCGCGGTCGTCACCCCAGGCATCCATCACATAGGTCTTGTGCCAGACTTCGGCACCGTCTTTTTCGGCTTTCAGCCCGACGCAAAGCACCACGCGGTCTGGCTCACCGTCGTCATAGGCATTCTCTGCCCAGAATTGATCCGACATTTCCTTGAGCCGGGCATCGCCTTCGGGGCCCGATAGTGTCTCGACCTCCTTGAAGACATCCGCCCAGGCATCGGCCCAGCCGTTGAGGCGCAGGGTGCCGCGAACGAATTCTTTTACCTTCCAGTCCGCGCCGAATTCATACTGCGCCATGAAAGGGAGCGAGTCGCGGTTCGGATAGACTTCGAAGCTTTCGGATGCGGGCAGCGGTGCCTCGTAGGAGGAGATCGCATCCCAGGGGCGGGCGACGTCCAGCGCCTTGAAATCGTGGATCGACTTCGACGGGGAGCGCAGCGCCTTCAGCACGCCGAGCGGCGACCAGCTGAATTTGTAGCGGAACGGGTTCGGTGTCTTGGGGATGCCGCCGCAGTAGGAGATAAAGCTGATCTCATTGTCCGCATCGAAGGCCTTGGAGGCCTTATAGTCGGCAACCAGCGCATGGGCCATCAGGTGGTCGATGCCTGGGTCGAGGCCAACCTCGTTGACCAGGCAGACAGCGGCGTCCTTTGCCCGCTGGTCCAGCGCGCGCATCTCCGGGGCGATGTAAGAGGACGACACGAAATGGGCGCCATGCTCAATTGCCAGCTCAGCCAGCGGCATATGCCAGTCACCGGGCAGCATCGAGACGATCACATCCCTAGGGCTGAGCATCTGGCCCAGATTGGCAAGGCTGAAGGCATGGATATTGGTTGTCAGATCGCCGATTGCATCGCGCGCCTTATCGGGAGTGCGGTTCCAGACCGCGACGTCATGGCCCGCCTCAAGCAGGCGGCGCAGGCCAGGGATTGCGGACAGGCCGGTGCCGCACCAATGGATTGTCATTGTCAGTCTCCGTTGTTTGGTTCCGGCGATGGTCAGCCCGGAAGATGGTCCTTGAAGGTGGTTTCCGCCCGGCCCCAGACGCCACTGGCAAGATCGGTAAGGGTCAGCAGGGAGGGCAGCAGCTGGGCTGCATAGTCTTCGGAGCTTTCGACCGGCAGCATCGAAGGCAGGTTATCAATCGCCATGACGTCCAGTACGGGATCCTGGGCGACCCGCAGGGCAGGGGCCTCCCATGTGGTGGCGCTGTCATAGACCGGAACCGGGTTGTAGTCGCTATCGGGATCGCAGGCGACATCGCCGATGGCGGTCAGCCGACGATCAGCGGTCAGCGCCTCTTGCGGGACGAAGACCGGCGTGCCGGGGCGTGCGAAGATGCAGTTGAGAAAGAGATCATGGGCCAGAATTTCGGGGAAAGGGCCGCCGCTGGCGGTTTCTGCCATATCCCATTTGGTGACCGCGACACCCATCGCCTCGCAGAGATCGGCGGCCCCGGTGCCGACCCGGCCTAGGGCGCCAATGACGATGGCCGAGGGGCGGTCGGTTTTCAGACCATCCAGCTCTGCGCTCAGCTCGGCAAGCAGCGCATCCTTGCCCTCGTAGACGCCAACCGGGCCGCAGAGCTCACCGCGCTGCTGCGCGGCCCAGGTTTTCAGCGTGACGGCCGCACCGGCATAGCCGGCCCAATAGCCGAAGGCCGCAACCCGGCGGCCACTTTCATCGACCAGATATTCCAGATCGTAGAGCGTGCCGCCGCCGGCCTGGAACCGTTCAAGAAGCGCTTTGCCGGAGTGCTGCCCCTTGTAGGCATGTCCGAACATGATGTGGCGGTGCGGCAGCGGAGTGCCATCTTCGGGCAGTTCTTTCAGGCCGAAGATGATGGCGTCGCGGGGGGCGTCGGGCCAGCTGTTCTCTGCCGCGATCTCGCAGCCGGCGTCAATGTAGCCCTGCAACGGGATGGCGCGGACCGTGCTTTCCTCGACCGTGACCTTCAGCCCGGCGTCGATGAGCGCTCTGGCACCTTCGGGCGTCAGGCCAACCCGTTGTTCATTCGGGCGCTGTTCGGCCCGTACCCATAGATGTGTCATGTCTTGTCCTTTACAGCATGCCCTTGGCGGTCACCGCGTGTACCGAGTCACGCTGTTCCATAGCCGCCATGAAGGTCTGAATTTTCGGGTAGTTGGCGAGGGTCACGCCGTCGCCCTCCAGCCAGGTGCAGATCACATAGAGATAGCAATCCGCCAGGCTAATGGTGTCGCCCAGCACGTAAGGGCCGCGCAGTCCGAACTGGCTGATATAGTCGCAGGAGGCGGCCATGGTCTGTGGCACCTTGGCCTGCATGTCCTTGAAGCTGGAAGTCTTGTTGGCCCAGCGGCTTCCGCGCAGTTTATGGGCGTGGTTCACATGCATGGTGGAGGCGAGATAGAACATCACCTCACGCATGCGGGCCAGCAGGACCGCCTCGCGGGGGCGCAGAGCGGCATCGGGGGCCATATCGGCCACATATTCCAGCAAGGCGCCGGTTTCCGTCAGGATGCCGCCATCCACCACCAGCGCCGGGACACGGCCCTTGGGGTTGATCTGGGCATAGGCGGTGCCAAGCTGTTCCTTGGCTGCGAAGTCAATACGGATCGGCTCGTAGTCCAGTCCGGACTCTTCCAGCGCGATGGCGACGGCCACCGAAATCGTCCTGGGTGCATAATAGAGCTGCATCATCCTGTCCCTCCCTCAGATAGTGCGGTCCCCGGTCGGATGTCGGGTCTACAGATGGGTCTGTGCGTAATGCCGGTCCGGGGCTTCCAGATGGGGCACCGCGTTGAACAGCACCGGGCTCAGCTGACCGCCGATCGCGTGCAGCCGGTGCATCGAACTGTTCATGATCGCGAGCGCCATGCGCGCCATTCCGGTGGTATCCAGCCCCATCGCCTGCCGCATGGCCATCGCGATCAGCCCGCCGGATGTAACCACCAGGGCCGGCCCGTCGCCTGCGGAGATTTCGGCCAAGGCGGAGCGGGTGCGGGTTTCAAAGTCTCGCCAGCTTTCTGGCGGGTTGGTGATCTCATCCGCAGCCCAAGCGGAGAAAACCTTGGGCATGTGCTCGATGAACCCTTCCCGTTCGGTCGGGATCTTCAGCCCGTGCTGGGCCTGCATCGCCTCGGCCAGATTGAAGTATTCCATTTCGTTCAGTCGCGGATCCTGCACCACGTTTTCAAGCCCCATGGCAGTCGCGGTTTGCAGATGGCGGGTCAGCGTGCCGCAATAGACGCGGGTGTAATGCGCGCGCGTCTCGCTCAGATGCGCGCCAAGCCAGCGTGCCTGCTGATGGCCCAGATCGCTCAACCGGTCATAGCTCGCTTCGTCGCGGGCGCTGGTGTTGGCCTGTCCGTGGCGGATCAGCGTGATATGCGTCATGGCGTGTTCCTTTGCGTCCGGGCAAGTCTTAAGCAAGCTTTTCAACGGTGGAAAGGGCCAGTTGTCGATTTCGGATCCAATCCAGTCGGGCGGCACGGTGACAGGTAAATTAGGTCCGGTTCGGACCAAATGTTTCGCGTGCGAAACAAACGAACAAAAGCTTAACGAAGAACCACGCAAAAGACCTTGTTTTACGGTTGTTGCGCAATGGGCGCGCGGGGAATTGGGCCGCCGTAAACCGGCGCGCTGTACGGTGGGTGAAAGGGGATCTTGAGCTGATGGGCGACGGCGGTATGTGGTGGCTTATCGCCGATCAGGCGCGGTCATAGCCCCGTTTCAGCATCCGTTTGCGGTGCTGATCCGCCGCGATCGAGGCTTCGCGCAGGTTGCCGTAGATATTGATGGCGCTCTGCCCGCTGCCGCCGGCCACCCCCCATTCCCTGAGAACGGAGACTTCAGCGAAGAGGTTCATCGCGAGTTCGATCCGGTAGAAGCGCGGGACCCGCGCCGGATGTTGGCGATAGAGCAGACAGGTAGCCATACCCGAATCATATCGCCGTCGATTCGCTGCGTCCAGTCCGAGCTTTGGCCGGAGTACTCCCAGAGCTTTGGCGGCTGGATTTCGAGCCGGCGGCGGCGTGGTCAGAGCCAGCTGACATCGCCGAGGAAGATATAGCCGGCGCCGTAGATCGTCTTGATCAGGCGCGGGTTCTTCGGGTCTTCGCGCAGCTTGGTGCGCAATCGCGAGATGCGCACATCCATGGCCCGATCAAAGCTTTCGCCAGCACCACCGCCGAGGCTTTCTTGCATCTGGGCGCGGGAAATCAGCCGTTTCGGGCTTTCCAGGAACAGCCGCAGCACCTCGCCCTCGGCATGTGAAAACGGGGTCTCTGCGCCGCTGTCATCTTCAAGGATGTAGCGATCGAAATGCGCGGTCCAGCCGGAGAACGAGGCGCTGTTTCCCGTGGTTACCGCGGTGCGGGGGCCCCCGCGCAGCCGGGCGCGGATGCGCGCCACCACCTCGGCCGGGTCAAAGGGTTTGGTGATGTAATCATCTGCCCCGAGCTCCAGCCCGGTAACACGGTCCTGTACCTGTGCGCGTCCAGAAATGATGATCACGGCCGCCCCCTGTTCCAGCGCGAGGCGATGCACCAGCGCCAGCCCATCGGTATCGGGCAGCGAGAGATCGACAAGGCAGACATCGGGAGTCACCCGGTTGAGAGAGGCCTCAAATTCGCGGGCGCGGGCAAAGCTCTGGGTGCGAAATCCGGCTTCCTCCAGAGTGTCGGTCAGGATGCGGCGGATCTCCGGCTCGTCGTCAAGAATGGTGATCAGGGGTCGGCTCATGCGGCGGGTTCCGATTTGATCAGCGCTGAAAGCTGATGAGTGGTAAAGGGTTTCTGCAACACCGGGCAACGTTTCAGCGCCATGCGGAACAGAGGATCGCTGGTCGGCAGGGACGTCATCAGAATGCAGGGCAGGCGAGAGCCCTGCAAGCGGTCGACCAGGTCGATCCCGGTGGCGCTGCCCTGCAGCTTGATATCCGACAGGACCAGAGAGATGCCATCGATATCTGCGGTCAGCGCGCAGGCCTCGTCGACGCTTGTGGCCTCAACCACCGCATAGCCGAGATCTATCAGCATATCGCGGAAGGTGGCGCGCAGCTCCTCGCTGTCCTCCACCAGCAGTGCCAGCCCGCCAGCAGCATCAGGGGCCAGGCGGTATGGAATGCGCAGGGTCACGCTGGCACCGGAAACGGTATTGCCGATCCTCATGTCCCCACCGGTGGATTTGGCCATATCGTAGACCATCGGCAGGCCCAAACCTGATCCTTCGCCGCCCTTGGTGGTGAAGAAAGGGTTCAATGCCTTCTCCAGCGCGGTTTTGGAAAAGCCCGGTCCGGTGTCGGTAACGCTGAGTTCAAGCCAGGTTTGCCCGACGACATGGGCGCTGACAGTGATCTGACCCTGACTGCCGCAGGCGTCACGTGCGTTCAGAATAAGGTTCAAAAGGGCATCCTGCAGTTTGCCCGGATCCAGCAGCAGCCGCACATCCGGCGTGTGATCCACGATGCTAAGGCCCATGCCCTGGGGCAGCGAAGGCGTCGCCAGCACCTTCAGCTCTTGCAAAAGGCCGTGCAGATCGGTGGCGCGTGGACGCAGGCTGCGGTGTCCGGTCATCTCGGCAATACGGTTGAGGAGGCGCCCGCCACGGCGGGCAGCGGAGAGCGTGGCCTGAACCAGATCGGCCGCCTCCGGGGTCAGGTCGGATTTCGCCAGTTTGCCCTGCATCCCGAGGATGATGGTCAGGAGGTTCGAGAAATCATGCGCCAGCCCGCTGGTCATCTGAGCGGCCATTTCGCGGCGGCGGGCCTGTTGCAGGGCGACACGGGTCTGGGTTTCCTCGGTCACATCCATCGACAGGATAAACACGCCGCCGGTGTCATCGGGGGTGAAGGCCACCCGGATCCGGCGGCTGTCATGGCTTTCAGTAAACTCGAACACCGGGCTTTCGCCCTGGTAGGCCGCCATCAGATGCGGTGCAATCTTGTCATAGGCGGCCGCGCCGAGCGCCTCTGCGATATGCGTGCCGAGAATTTCGGACGGACGGCTGGGAAACACCGAACTGAGGCGCCGGTTAGTATAGGTGTAATAGCCCTCGGCGTCGACATGGGCGATATGGGCGGGCATCATCTCGGTGGTCAGGCGGGTGCGCGCTTCCATCTCCGTGAGCTGACGCTTCGCCTCTTCCAGTGCGGTGATCGTCGCGGCCAGTTTGCGGTTGGTGGCTGACAGCTCTTCGGTATGGGCGATCAGCTGATCGGACATTTCCTCGGATCGGGCGCGCAACAGCTGTTCAATTCGCTTGGTCCGGGTGATGTCGGTGTAGACCGTGACCCAGCCCCCCTGAGGCAGAGGTGCCCCTTCGATAGAGATCACCTGACCGTTGGCGCGTTCGCGTTCCAGATAATGGGGCACGAAATCCAGCGCCTGATCAACGCGCTGTTGCACGAACCCCTCGATATCATCGACCGGGCCATATTCGCCGCTGGTGGCAATATGTCGGATCGTCTCGTCAAAGCGTGCACCCGGGGTGATCAGCGCATCGGGCAGGTCGAACATCTCCTGAAAACGCTGATTGCACACAACAAGGCGCAGCTCGCTGTCATAGATCGACATCGCCTGGGCAATCAGGTTGAGCCCGGCGGTGGTCATTGTTGCGCGGTGTTTCTCGGATCGGTTCATGCTGTCTCCCCGCCGCATGGCTAGCATCCCGACGGGCCTGCGCAAAGAGCTTAGCCTGCGACAGGGGGCCCCGGTGGGACGATCTGCGTTCGCTGGGCGAACGGCTGTTACAATTCGTAAGATTTGGGAAAACTTCAGGAAAAAGTTGACGCAATAGCATGAGGCCGTCCCTAATCGGGATCAGAATCGCGGTTAGCGATCAGTCCGGCCGCATGGGTCGGAAAGGGGAGGAGAAAGAACGTGGCTCAGACGCAGTCGGGTGCCGCAGGGATGATGTCCCTGCCGGCGCTGCTTGAACGCAATGCGGCGCAGTTTGGCGATCGCCAAGCCTATCGGGAAAAGGAATTCGGCATTTGGCAATGCTGGACCTGGTCCGAGACCCAGAAGGAAATCGAGGCGCTGGCGCTTGGGTTGATCAATCTGGGCGTCAACGAAGGCGACTTTATCGCCATCATCGGGCGCAACCGTCCGTATCTCTACTGGGCGATGGTTGCGGCACAATCCGTGGGCGCGGTGCCGGTGCCGCTCTATCAGGACGCGGTGGCGGAAGAGATGGCCTATGTACTGGGCCACTGCGGTGCGCGGTTTGTGATCGCGGGTGATCAGGAACAGGTCGATAAGGTCATCGAGGTTCAGGAAGAGCTGAGCAATCTGGAGCAGATCATCTATCTGGATCCGCGTGGTATGCGCAAATATGATCACCATGCGCTGCATCAATATTCCCACGTTCAGGATCAGGGCCGCGCGGCACGCGACGAATGGGCCCCCGATCTGGAAGCCCGCAAGGCCAAGCTGACCTACGACAGCACCTGCGTCATGCTCTACACCTCCGGCACCACGGGCAAGCCGAAGGGTGTCGTCCTGTCCAACCGCAACGTGATCGAAAGCGCCAAGAACTCGGCGGAGTTCGACCGGCTGACGGCGGGAGAGAACATCCTGTCCTATCTTCCGATGGCATGGGTCGGGGATTTCATTTTCTCGATCGGGCAGGCCTATTGGTGCGGCTTCTGCGTGAACTGTCCCGAAAGCGCCGAAACGATGATGACCGACCTTCGCGAGATCGGTCCGACCTATTTCTTTGCGCCGCCACGTGTCTTTGAAGGCCAGCTGACCAGCGTGATGATCCGTATGGAAGACGCGAGCACGCTGAAGCGCAAGATGTTCCACCACTTCCTGGCACATGCAAAAAAGGTGGGCGGCGACATTCTCGACGGGCGTCCGGTAGGCCTGATGGACCGGCTGAAGTACAAGCTGGGCGATCTGCTTGTCTACGGTCCGTTGAAGGATACGCTGGGCTATGGCCGTATTCGCGTCGGCTACACTGCGGGTGAGGCAATCGGGCCGGAAATCTTTGATTTCTACCGCAGTCTGGGCATCAACCTCAAACAGCTCTACGGCCAGACAGAGGCGACGGTGTTCATCACCGTGCAGCCTGATGGTGAGGTGCGCGCAGATACGGTGGGGGTTCCGGCCCCGGATGTGGAGATCAGGATCGCCGAGAATGGCGAGATTTTCTATCGGTCGCCGGGCACCTTTGTTGAATATTACAACAACCCGGAATCCACGGCCTCGACCAAGGATGCCGAGGGTTGGGTGGCCACTGGTGATGCGGGTTTCTTTGAAGAGGGCAGCGGCCATCTGCGCATTATCGACCGTGCCAAGGATGTCGGAAAAATGGCGGATGGCGCGATGTTTGCGCCCAAATACGTCGAGAACAAGCTGAAGTTCTATCCGGATATTCTGGAGGTCGTGCTGTTCGGCAATGGCAGGGACCGCTGTGTTGCCTTCATCAATATCGATCTGACGGCAGTCGGCAACTGGGCAGAACGGAACAATATCGCCTATGCGTCCTATCAGGAGCTGGCGGGGCATCCGAAAGTTCTGCAATCCATCAAAGAGCATGTTGAAAAGGTCAATGAGTCCGTGGCTCAGGACCGGATGCTGTCCGGCTGCCAGGTGCATCGCTTTGTTGTGCTGCACAAGGAACTGGACGCAGATGACGGCGAAATGACCCGGACGCGGAAGGTCCGCCGTGTGGTGGTCGAAGACAAATATGCCGACATCATCGCGGCTCTTTACGATGGCTCGTCACAGATTTCGACACGCACCGAGGTGACTTACGAAGATGGCCGCAAGGGCGCGATCAGTGCCACGCTGGATATCATTGATGCCAAGGTCGTACCGGTGGCCCCACAAGCGGTGGCTGCCCAATGAAACGGATTATGACAGGCGCTGCGTCGATGCGGTCGGCGGCGGCGCGGAGCCACAGCACATCAACCAACAAGGCGAAAGGCGTGGTGTCGTGAAGGATATGGAAGACGGCTATATCACCGAGGACGGGCGCAAGATCGGCGGCGTGGTGATGGAGATGAAGAACATCACCCTTCGCTTTGGCGGCGTGGTGGCGATCAAGGATATCTCGTTTGATATTCGCGAAGGCGAGATCCGGGCCATCATCGGCCCCAACGGTGCGGGCAAATCCTCGATGCTGAACGTGATCTCGGGCTTTTACGTCCCACAGGAGGGTGAAGTTCTGTTTCGCGGCAAACCCCGCCCCCAGATGCGCCCCTACGAGGTGGCACGTCAGGGCATCGCCCGGACATTCCAGAATATCGCGCTGTTTGACGGGATGAGCGTGCTGGACAACGTGATGACCGGGCGGCTCAACTTTATGAAGACCAATCTGCTTCAGCAGGCTATCTGGCGTGGCAAGGCGGAGGCCGAGGAGACCGAAAACCGGGCGGCGGTTGAGCGGATCATCGACTTTCTTGAGATCCAGCACATCCGCAAAACGCCTGTGGCACGGCTGCCTTATGGTCTGAAAAAGCGGGTTGAGCTGGCGCGGGCGCTGGCGGCGGAGCCAAAGCTGCTGCTGCTGGATGAACCTATGGCGGGGATGAACGTCGAGGAAAAAGAGGACATGTCCCGCTTTATCCTGGATGTGAACGACGAGTTTGGCACCACCATCGCGCTGATCGAACACGACATGGGCGTGGTTATGGATCTGTCCGACCGGGTTGTCGTGATGGATTACGGCAAGAAGATCGGCGACGGCACGCCCGAGGAAGTGCGCAACAATCAGGATGTGATCGACGCCTATCTGGGGGTCAGCCATGACTGATGAGCGATTGGGTGGAAAAATTTTCGAAAATTTTTGGCAAGTTTCTTTGAGGAAACTTGCAGGAGGAGAGCGGGATGCCTGAACAACTCGTCTTTGCGATGGAGGTCACGCTGAATGGCCTGATGGCTGGAGTGCTCTATGCGCTGGTCGCGCTGGGGTTTGTCCTGATCTACAAGGCCTCGGGGATCTTCAACTACGCCCAGGGCGTGATGGCATTGTTTGCCGCGATGACTCTGGTTGGGATCATGAACGGGCAGGTTCCGTTCTCCCATGTGATCAACGCGATCTTTGGCGGGCATGTCACCCATTTTGGCTGGACCGTGCCGTCCTTTGTGGCGATCGTCATGACGGTTGGGGTGATGGTTCTCCTGGCCTGGATGGTCCAGCAATTCGTGATGCGCCATCTGGTTGGCCAGGAACCGATCATCCTCTTTATGGCCACCATTGGACTTGCCTATTTCCTCGAAGGGGTGGCGGATCTGATGTGGGGCTCGGAGATCAAGACGCTGGACGTCGGTCTGCCGCAGGGCATCAACCTGTGGATCGACGAGACCACCTATCAGATCTTTGATTATGGTTTCTTCATCGACAATCTCGACATCGTTGCGACCATCATCGCGGCACTGCTGGTGGCGGGGCTGGTGGCCTTTGCGCAATATACCAAACAGGGGCGCGCCATGCGGGCGGTGGCCGACGACCATCAGGCGGCGCTGTCGGTTGGCATTTCGCTGAACTTTATCTGGGTACTGGTCTGGTCTGTCGCGGGGTTTGTCGCGCTGGTCGCCGGGATCATGTGGGGCACGAAGTCCGGCGTGCAGTTCTCGCTGTCGCTCATCGCGCTGAAGGCCCTGCCGGTATTGATGCTGGGCGGCTTCACCTCGATCCCCGGCGCAATTGTTGGCGGGCTGATCATTGGCGTAGGCGAAAAACTTTTCGAATTCATGGTCGGCCCGATGGTCGGGGGCGCGACGGAAAACTGGTTTGCCTATGTTCTGGCGCTGCTGTTCCTGGTGTTCCGCCCGCAAGGTCTGTTCGGGGAGAAGATCATTGAACGGGTCTGATGCGCCTTGGCATGGCGTGCGGCCCCGATCTTTCGGGACCGCGTCGCGGTGGCTCCGTCAGCCTTCCAGACGTCGGAAGGCCGCGATGACGATGGCTGCAAACACGGTGACAACCAGCGTGAAGGCTATCGTCAGATCGCCGATCAGCTGTCCGACAAGCACCGTCATGGCCGCCGCCGCGCAGAGCGCAAGCAGCAGCATGCCCCAGGCACCCGGCGCAACATCGCCTGAAGGCCGCACTGCGGTCCGGGCCACTGGCTGGCGGCTGGCCTGCGGCAGCACCGTTGCCTCCTCGACCGTGTTCAACAGCCGGGTCTTGGCCTTTGTGAACTCCTCGGGAGATATCTCTCCCCTGTCCCGCGCAGCCTCTAGCTGCCGGATTTCCTGCAAGATTGCACTCATCGTTCCCACTCACTTTTCCCACGATGAAGGTGGCAGAAAGATTTGGACGAAATGTGGCGAAAGCCAGAAATCCGAAGAAATGGTTAACGCCGGAGGCGGCCGATGACGAAGCTGATCGCCATCATCAATGTCATTGCCTGGGCCGGGTTCTGGGCCTTTGGATATCTGGCGCTGACCGCCGAAGGGTTTTCCGAAGCACAGATGGTCACAGCATCGCTGTTGGCGGCGGCGGGGCTGATTACCGGGGTTCTTGCCTATCTGCGACTGGCCCGTGCTGCCGAGTTAAGCGGTTACGCCAGCAAGACAAATCAACTCGACGCGGGTCTTAGAAACCGCGCGCAGCAAGAAGGGAGCATCTGAGTCATGTTCTATCGTGAAGCCGGAGATTTCAAAACCTCCTACCAAGATGACAGCCAGACCTTCCCGATCAAATTCGACCGGATCCGTTATTATGTGGTGCTGGCACTGGCGTTTCTGGTGGTTCCTTTTGTGATAAATGACTATTGGGCCAACGCCATTCTGCTGCCGTTTCTGATCTATTCGATCGCGGCGATCGGCCTCAATATCCTGGTGGGATATTGTGGTCAGGTGTCGCTGGGCACCGGTGGTTTCATGGCGGTGGGGGCCTATGCCTGCTACAAGCTGATGACTGCCTTTCCAGAGGTGAGCATGTTCATTCATGTGTTGCTGGCGGGCGGGATCACTTCGCTGGTCTGCATCGCCTTTGGCCTGCCGTCGCTGCGCATCAAGGGGTTCTATCTGGCGGTGGCGACACTGGCGGCGCAGTTCTTTCTGGTGTGGCTCTTCAACCGGGTGCCTTGGTTCTACAACTACTCGGCCTCCGGCCAGATCAGCGCGCCTGAGCGGGATGTGTTCGGCATCCTCATCACCGGCCCCAATGCTCCGGCCTGGGCCACCTATATGTTCAGCCTGATTTTCCTGGCGTTTTGCGCACTGGTGGCCCGCAACCTGACCCGTGGCACGATTGGGCGCAGCTGGATGGCGATCCGTGATATGGACATCGCCGCCGAGATCATCGGGGTGAACCCGCTGAAGGCCAAGCTGTCGGCCTTTGGTGTGTCGGGCTTCTTTATCGGTGTCTCCGGCGCGCTGTTCTTTTCCGTCTATCTTGGTGCGGTTGAAGTCGGCGAGGCCTTTGGCATCAACAAGTCGTTCCTGGTGTTGTTCATGGTGATCATCGGCGGTCTGGGGTCGATTTTCGGCTCCTTTGCCGGGGCGGCGTTTCTGGTGCTGCTGCCGGTGGTTCTGAAGGTTGTCGGCGTTGATGTGCTGGGCTGGCCCACCGATATCGTCGCCCATATTCAGCTGGTGATTGTTGGTGCGTTGATCGTGATCTTCCTGATCGCCGAACCGCATGGCATCGCCCAGCTGTGGCGCGTTGCCAAAGAAAAACTGAGACTCTGGCCGTTCCCGCACTAAGCGGGGTCAGCCAGGCAAGACCGCGGGGAAACAACAAGATCAAACCCCGTTTCGACCCACATCGGACAATTCAAGGGAGGATGAGACCCGATGAAAATGAAACTGACGACTCTGGCGCTGGGCGCCATGATGGCCGCTGGCCCTGCGATGGCAGACCTGGTGTTCCCGTCGCTGAGCTATCGCACCGGCCCTTATGCCGCCGGTGGCATCCCCTTTGCCGACGGCTATGCGGATTACTTCACCCTGGTCAACGAGCGTGACGGCGGCATCAATGGTGTGAAGGCCAAGGTCATCGAATGCGAGACCGGCTATAACACGGAAAAAGGTGTGGAATGCTATGAGGCGACCAAGGGCGAAGGCGCGCTGGTCTATCAGCCGCTGTCCACCGGCATCACCTATCAGCTGATCCCGAAAGTGACGGCGGACGGCATCCCGCTGCACACCATGGGCTATGGCCGGACATCGGCAGCCAATGGCGAAGTGTTCAGCAATGTCTTCAACTATCCTGCCAACTACTGGGATGGTGCGTCAGGGATCATCAACTATCTGCTTGAGGAAAACGGCGGTGATCTGAACGGCAAGAAAATCTCGCTGCTGTTCCATAACTCCGCCTACGGCAAAGAGCCGATCCGCACGCTGGAGGAGCTGTCCAAGAAGCACGGCTTCACCCTGTCGACCCTGCCGGTGGATCACCCCGGTCAGGAACAGAAGTCCCAGTGGCTGCAAATTCGCCGTGATCGCCCGGATTTCGTGATCATGTGGGGCTGGGGTGTCATGAACCAGGTTGCCATTCAGGAGGCCGCCAACATTCGCTATCCGATGGAGAATTTCATCGGTGTCTGGTGGTCCGGCGCCGAGCATGACGTGATGGCTGCGGGCGACAAGGCCAATGGATACAAGGCCGTGACTTTCCACGGTGTTGGTCGTGACTTCCCGGTGTTCGATGACATCCAGACGCATGTCGTTGACAAGGGGCTTGCGGCTGGTGCCGGCGATCAGATCGGTAACGTGCTCTATAACCGCGGCATGTATGCGGCGATGTTGGCCGTTGAAGCGGCCAAGACCGCACAGGAGATCCACGGCACCAATGACATCACTCCGGCGATGATGCGTGACGGCATGGAAGCTCTGGAGATGCCCGAGGCACGGATGTCGGCGCTGGGTATGCCGTATTTCGGCCCGTCCTTTAACGTCTCCTGCGAGAACCACGGTGGCCCCGGCCTGGTTGGTATGACCCAGTGGGATGCCTCGAGCAAAACCTGGAACCTGATCAGTGACTTTGCCCCGAGCGATCGCGACGTGATCCAGCCTCTCATCGAGGAAGATTCCATGGCTTATGCCAAGGAAAACAACATTGAGGTGGGCTGCAAGTAACGCAGTTTGGTCTGCCCCCGGTTTTCGGTCGGGGGCGGACCTGGCGAACCGCGTCGCTGCTGGCGCGCATATCATCCGGTGCGGCGCGCAAGGGCCGCACCCACAGACAGACCCGGAACAGGGCGACCGGGTCAGGACCGCGTGAGGACAACAACAGATGCTGGATACAGCCAAAACCACCGATGTTCAGGCAGAGACCCTGCTTGAGGTCAACAACATCGAAGTGATCTACAACCACGTGATCCTCGTTTTGAAGGGCGTCAGCCTGAAGGTGCCCAAGGGCGGGATCACCGCGCTATTGGGTGGCAATGGCGCGGGCAAGACGACAACACTCAAGGCGGTGTCAAACCTGCTGCATTCGGAGCGGGGCGAGGTCACCAAAGGGTCGATCAGCTACCGCGGCGAGCGGATTCAGGACCGCGATCCTGCCGAACTGGTCAAGAAAGGCGTCATTCAGGTGATGGAGGGCCGTCACTGTTTTGAGCATCTGACCGTTGAGGAAAACCTGCTGACCGGCGCCTATACGCGCAGCGATGGCAATGCGAACATCCAGCGCGATCTTGAGATGGTCTACAGCTATTTCCCGCGCCTGAAGGAACGCCGCCGCAGTCAGGCCGGCTATACCTCCGGCGGGGAGCAGCAGATGGTGGCCATGGGGCGCGCCCTGATGAGCCGCCCTGAGACGATCCTGCTGGACGAGCCGTCCATGGGGCTGGCACCTCAGCTGGTGGAGCAGATCTTTGAAATCGTGAAGTCGATCAATGAAAACGAAGGGGTGACCTTCCTTCTGGCTGAGCAGAACACCAATGTGGCGCTGCGGTATTCGCACTATGGTTACATTCTGGAGTCTGGCCGTGTGGTCATGGATGGCCCGGCGGCTGAGCTGCGCGAGAACCCGGATGTGAAGGAATTCTACCTCGGGATGTCCGACGAAGGACGCAAGAGTTTCCGGGATGTGCGGTCATACCGCCGCCGGAAGCGGTGGTTGAGCTGAGGTGGGGTGCTGACATGACATATTTTGACAGCCTTGAGACCCGCAGTGCAGACGCCCGTGCCGCTGATTTGGCGGAACAGCTGCCGCAACAGATTGCCCGTGCTATGGCCGCGCCGGGTTATGGCGAAAGCCTGCGTTCTGTAAATGCGGCGACAATCACCAGC
Organism: Phaeobacter sp. JH20_37; assembly: GCF_048056015.1. NCBI lineage: Bacteria > Pseudomonadati > Pseudomonadota > Alphaproteobacteria > Rhodobacterales > Roseobacteraceae > Phaeobacter > Phaeobacter sp. JH20_37. Next base: position 429,363 of record NZ_JAYMWW010000015.1, read on the forward strand.
CCGGAGGATCTGGCGGCCCTGCCGGTGCTGCGCAAATCGGACCTGAGCAAGGCGCAGGCCGCGCATCCTCCCTTTGGCGGGTTCACCGTGAAACCGGCCAGCGGGTTTGCCCATATCTTCCAGTCGCCCGGCCCGATTTACGAACCGGGTGGTGTGGATCATGACTGGTGGCGCATGGGACGGTTCCTGCATGCGGCCGGGATCGGTGTTGGCGATGTGGTGCAGAATTGTTTCGGCTACCATCTGACACCTGCCGGGATGATCTTTGAGAACGGCGCGCGTGCGGTTGGTGCAGCCGTATTGCCTGCGGGCACCGGTCAGACGGAATTGCAGGTCACTGCGGCGCGTGACGTTGGGGCGACGGCCTATGCCGGGACGCCGGACTATCTGAAGGTGATCCTCGATAAGGCCGATGCCATGGGCGTCAAGCTGGGCTTTACCAAAGCGGCAGTGGGCGGCGGTGCGCTGTTCCCCTCCCTGCGTCAGGAATATGCTGATCGCGGGATTTCCTGTCTGCAGTCATATGCGACGGCGGATCTGGGCAATATCGCCTATGAAAGCGCGGCGATGGAGGGGATGATCGTCGATGAGCAGGTTATCGTCGAAATCGTCACCCCCGGCACCGGCACCCCTGTGGCCGCCGGAGACGTCGGCGAGGTTGTCGTCACCACGCTCAATCCCGACTATCCGCTCATTCGGTTTGCGACTGGAGATCTGAGTGCGGTTCTGCCCGGCGAATCTCCCTGTGGACGCACCAATATGCGGATCAAGGGCTGGATGGGCCGTGCGGACCAGACCACGAAGATCAAGGGCATGTTTGTACGCCCGGAACAGGTCGCCGCGCTGGTCGACAAACATGCCGAGATCGTCAAGGCACGCGTTATCGCCAGCCGTGATGGCGAGATGGATGCGATGACCGTTCAGATCGAGGCACAGGATGGGGACGAAACCGCCTTCTCGCGCTCGGTCGTGGAGGTGCTGAAGCTGAAAGGGCGCGTGGAAGTGGTCGCGCCCGGCGCCCTGCCCAAGGACGGTTTGGTGATCGAGGACCAGCGCAGCTACGACTGATCCCCTTACCTGTGGGGACACCACCCGATCAGGGTATCTGCTGGCGCAACCGGGCTCCTCCCACCGGTTGCGCCAGTTTTTGTGACAGCAACAGCGATAGAGAGAGGCGCGGCGAATGGCTGCGCTTTGGCTTTGTCGCTGGTATTTCCGACGAAAATGATCGAAATAGAGGGCTGCACTGAGGTAGTCCCGTATCTATGCCAAAGATCACACCCATCTCCCCCACCTCCACAGAGGCCACGCGCTCCGCCAGGGCGCCGATTTTCGATGGCGCAGCAACGGCCGGCGCCGTCCCGTCCGCGGATGCGCCTAACCGGACACGTGGGCGGCGGAAGAAACCGGGGGGGGCGCTGTTTGCGACGGTGGGCTGGGTTGTGGCCCTGTCCTGTCTGTTGCCAATGCTGGCGGTTGCGCTGGCCGCTCTGACCGGTGGCACCGATACGATCCGGCATCTTATGGAAACTGTCTTGCCGGGTTATGCCGGTACCACATTGGTTCTGGTCTTTCTGGTGGCGCTGGGAACCGGGCTGGTTGGGGTAGGAGCGGCCTGGCTGGTCACTATGACCCGGTTTCCGGGCGTGCGCGTGATGGAGGTGGTTCTGATCCTGCCACTGGCCTTCCCGGCCTATGTGCTGGCCTATGCCTATACCTTTGTTCTGGATCATCCTGGCATCGTGCAGACCACCTTGCGGCAGATGACAGGCTGGGGACCACGCGACTATTGGTTCCCGGAGATCCGCTCTGTGGGAGGGGCGGCGGTGATGTTGGTGCTGGTGCTTTACCCCTATGTCTACCTGCTGGCTCGGGCGGCTTTTCTGCAACAAAGCGCGGGTGCGTTTCTGGCGGCGCGCGCACTTGGCAATACCTCGCTACAGGCCTTCTGGCGGGTCAGCCTGCCCATGGCGCGCCCCGCGATTGCGTCCGGTGTTCTGCTGGCGGTGATGGAAACCATCGCTGATTTCGGCACGGTGAGCTATTTTGGCGTGCAGACCTTTGCGACAGGGATTTATACCAGCTGGTTTTCGCTTGCCGACCGGGCGGGTGCGGCGCAGCTGGCGCTCTGTCTTCTGGGATTTGCGCTGACGCTGGCGGTAGCGGAGCGCGCAACGCGAGGTCGTGCGCGCTATCATCATGCGGGCAAGCATCAGGCCAAGATGCCGCCGGTGGAGCTGCATGGGGCGAAGGCGGCTCTGGCCTTTGGACTGTGCGTCCTGCCTGTCCTTCTCGGGTTCCTGCTGCCAGTGGTGATCCTGGCGCAGATGGGGCTTGAGTCGGAGCAGAACCTGCTGAGCAAACGGTATCTGGGCTTCCTGCAGAATTCAGTGACGCTGGCGACGACGGCGGCTGTCCTTACCGTGATGGCGGCGGTCTGCCTCGGCTTCTACCAACGGCTGCGTCCGGGTCGGCCGTCTGCTCTTGCCGGTTACGTCTCAAGGCTCGGCTATGCGGTGCCGGGCGGGGTGATCGCGGTTGGGCTGATGGTGCCGTTTGCAGCCTTTGATAACGCTTTGGATGCCTGGATGCGGGCGAATTTCGAGATCAGGACCGGACTGCTGATTACCGGGTCGATCTGGCTGCTGGTGGCGGCCTATATGGTGCGCTTTCTGGCGGCGGCATTGGGTGCCTATGAGGGAGGGCAGGCCACCGTTCATGCCAATATGGATGCGGCTGCCCGCTCGCTGGGGCAAAGCCCGCTGGGTATGTTGCGCCGGGTTCACCTGCCTATCCTGACGCCCAGCCTGATGACGGCTTTGCTGATTGTCTTTGTCGATGTGATGAAAGAGCTGCCAGCGACGCTGATTATGCGTCCTTTCAACTATGACACACTGGCAGTGCAGGCCTACCGGCTGGCCTCGGATGAGCGGCTGGAAGGCGCGGCAGTGCCATCGCTGGTCATCATGCTGGTCGGGCTGTTGCCGGTGATTCTGATTTGCAGGCAAGTGGGCCGACGCAGCTAGGCTATCAATGCTGGCGGCGTGGCGCCGGCCTTTAGCTCTGCCACCAAGCCTCGATTTCCTCACGGGAAATCCGGGCCGCCGGGCCAAGGGCAACCAGAACGGTTTCCTCGGCATCGCAGCGCTTGGCCGAGACCTGCCGACCAACCACATGCAGCTCGTAGCCGCCGCCATTGGTGAGTATAAATCCCTTCATCCGATAGATCCCGCTTGGCCGGTTTGCCAGCTTGTCACCCAGGCGGCACCGATCCATCGGCTCGGCGCTGCGGTGGTGCCAGGTCGCATAGGCGTGGTGGGCGGATTTTGCAGTTGCCCTGCCAACCGGCAGCGGGACCACGTCAAACAGCAGGTCGGCAATCGGGGCGTCTTCGAGAATCGTCGGCGTGCGGGCCCCCAGCTCGTCCAGCCGAGTCATAACAGCGTCAGAAGGGGCGTCGCATTTGCTGATCAGCACCAGGTCCGCGGCACGGATCTGCTGACTGGTCTGCTCGCGCAGCAGATCGTCGTTCAGCAGATCGCAGAGGTTTTCGCCATCGGCGACGGTGATGATGCCGCCATAGGACAGCTGGCTCTCGTTCACCACGGTGTTGGCAATGGCGACCGGATCGGAGAGGCCGCTGGCCTCGATCACGATATGATCCGGGCGGCTGCCCTCGGCCAGAATACGATGCAGCGCGGCGGTCAGATCTTCGCCCAGGGTGCAGCAGACACAGCCGTTGCTCAATGCGATGGTCTGTGAGGTTCCGTCCTGCAACAGGCTTTCATCAATGTTGATGCGCCCAAAATCATTGACCAGAACGGTCAGACGCAACCCATGATCATCGCTCAGCAGACGGTTGATCAACGTGGTTTTTCCAGCGCCGAGATAGCCGCTGATGATGGTGACCGGAATACGTGTCATTGGTATTCACCCGATGGAGTATTGTGGTCACGCATGGCTAGTTTCTCGCTCTGCATCTGTGAATTCGACCCGAAGCTATAGGTGGTCTTTTCCAGCCCGTCCACCCACGGCGCGACGTGAGGTAAAGGACTATGGATAGCGGTCATTCGGCGGTTTTCGCGTTCGTATCGGCTTTGCTGGGGGGGTACCTCAGACAATGCAATTGGCGGCCGGCGGTCCTCAGCACCTAAAATCACTGTGACCCGAGGGTGGATGTCCCCTGCGGGAGCCAAAATCACACAAGAGGGATGGATGCCGTGTTGAACCGCAATGACTTGATAATCCGCATTGTTCTGCTGGGGGTGGGGGCAACCGCCTTCATGGATCTGTGGGCCGTCGTCGCCGATGCGCTATTTGGCGTGCCGCAAAGTAATTTTGCCGTGGTGGGGCGCTGGCTGGGGTACATGCCGGATGGGATCTTCACCCATGAAAGCATCGGCAAGGTCCCGCCGGTGGCGAATGAGGCCGCAATCGGCTGGACTGCGCATTATGTTGTGGGCGTGATTTTTGCGGCGCTGTTTGTCGCGCTAGGCGGGCAGCGCCAGCTGCTGAAGCCGGGGCCGGTTGCGCCGATTCTTTTTGGTCTGGTGACGGTGGTTGCGCCATTCTTCATCTTGCAGCCTGCCTTGGGGGCCGGAATCATGGCTTCGAACAAACCGAACCCGGACATTGCGCGGCTGAAGAGCCTGATGTCGCATTTCTCGTTCGGGTTGGGTCTCTATGTTGTCGCCTATGGCCTGTCGCGCCTCGCGCCGAAGGGTCAGCATGGATCAAGTGACCAGATTTCACCGGCAGAATAGACAGACGACTGCCGCGTTGGAAAACAAGAAAGGCGCAGGAGACTCTCCTGCGCCTTTCCCGTTATTCGGCTGTGGTGGCTGCTCGGCCTTGCAGCGACCGGGGCAGTTACTCCCAACCCACCTGGTTGAAGATCTTCTGTGCGGTGGGGATGTTCTGCGCCACGTCCGACAGCTGCACGTCATCGGGTTTGAAGTGGCCGAGCGCCGCAATGCTGGGCGCAAGCGCAACACCCGGAACCGCCGGGTACTCATCATTGCCTGCGGAGAAATACTGCTGGGCCTGATCGGAGGCGAGGTATTCGAGGAACTTGATCGCGTTCTCCTTGTTCGGTGCGTTCACCGCAACACCGCCACCGGACAGGTTCATGTGGGCGCCTTCTGCGTCCTGCGCAGGGAAGACCCAGCCGATCATGTCACGTTCGGCGGACAGACCTTTCACGTCTTTGCGGATGGAGCGGGCGAAGTAGTAGCTGTTGCCAACGGCGATTTCGCACTCGCCGGAGACGATGCCGCGCAGCTGATCGGTGTCGCCGCCCTGGGGCGCGCGGGCCATGTTGGCAACGACGCCTTTTGCCCAGTCGGTTGCGGCTTCTTCACCGTGATGCGTGACGATGGAGGCCAGCAGAGTCTGGTTGTAGGTATTGGTCGAAGAGCGGATGCAGATCTGACCTTTGTAGGCGGGATCCGCGAGGTCGAGATATGTCTTCGGCGGGTTGGCGACATCTGCCTTGTCAAAGAAGATGATGCGCGCACGCTGGGAGAAGCCGAACCACTGGTTGTCCGCATCCTGCAGATAGCCGGGAACGCGGGCTTCCAGGATGTCGCTGTCGATGGCCTGAAGGAGGCCTTCGTTCTTGGCACGTGCCAGACGCGATGTATCAACTGTCAGCAGGATATCGGCGGGGGAGTTCGCGCCCTCGGCGCTCATCCGGGCGATCAACTCGTCAGCCTTGCCTTCGATCCGGTTGATCGTGATGCCGGTGGCCTCTTCGAAGTCGGAATAGAGCCGTTCGTCGGTATCGTAGTGGCGCGAGGAGTAGAGGTTCAGCTCACCCTCGGCAGCGGCAGATGTTGCGACGGCGGCGACCAAAGCGCCTGCAAGAATGGTGGTCGATTTCAGCATGGTACTTCCCATCTATTCAAAACACTCGGGGGGATCTTGGCCACTGGCGTCGAACCCGACTGATTTGCTCAGATAAAGAGTTTCACCAAAAATGCAAAGCAAAACTGACAAAAACTATCAGAAAAAGAGATGGGCCGTTACAACCCTCTTGAGGTCACCGGCAAGAGAGGCCTGAAAACACAAAAAAACCGCATCCGAAGATGCGGTTTTCTCAAATCAGCTATGCTGCGTCTGGCGATCAGCCCTGGCGTGCTTTAAAGCGGCGCTGGGTCTTGTTGATCACATAGACACGGCCCTTGCGACGCACAACGCGGCAATCACGGTGCCGGTTCTTGAGCGAGCGGAGCGAGTTCTTGACCTTCATGGCCTATCTCCTGTTCTGCGGCGCGAACCAGCGCCTGGGTTGCGGGGCTCCGATCGTAGGACCAGAGCAATGAATTCATGGTGGGCGATACAAGGTTCGAACTTGTGACCCCTTCGATGTCAACGAAGTGCTCTACCACTGAGCTAATCGCCCATGAATACCCACGCTTTCGGCCGGCCCCAAATTGAAAGGGGCGCGGATGACCGCGCCGGTGAGGGGGTCTATAAAATGAGTCGGAGAGGGGTGCAAGAGCTTTTGACCGCAGAAATTTCCGGTCTATGCTGTTTCTTGTATTTGAGCCGCCGGAGCCTGCATGTCTGACACAGTATACTTGGTGGAAATGCCACAGGAATTGCGGTCTGGGGTGGTTTTTGCCTCGCCGCATAGCGGATCGGATTACAGCGCGGCTTTTCTGGCGCAGACGATTCTCGATCCTTTGCAGCTGCGCAGTTCAGAAGACGCCTTCGTGGATGAGCTGTTTGCCGCCGCGCCGCGATTCGGGATGCCACTGCTGACCGCGCGGGCGCCACGGGCCTATGTCGATCTCAATCGATCAACCGAAGAGCTGGATCCGGCGCTGATCGAAGGCGTCATCAAACGGGGGCAGAACCCGCGTGTGGCCTCTGGCCTGGGGGTGGTGCCGCGCGTGGTGGCCCATGGGCGGGCGATCTATCATGGCAAGCTGAGCCGGGCTGAAGCAAGCCACCGGATTGCCACCTATTGGCGCCCCTACCACGTGGCTTTGCAGCAGTTACTGGACCAGGCCCGCATTGGCTTTGGCCAGGCCGTGCTGATTGACTGTCATTCGATGCCGCACGAAGCGATTTCGGCCGCAGGACGGCGGGGGGCTGGGCTGCCGGATGTTGTGCTTGGCGATCGTTTCGGCGCGGCGGCCTCGGCCGAGATCATGGACCGGGTCGAAGCGGCGTTTGTTGGCGCAGGTTTGCGGGTCGTGCGAAACACGCCTTTTGCCGGGGCTTATATCACACAGACCTACGGGCGCCCGTCACGGGCGCAGCACGCGGTGCAGGTCGAGATTGACCGCTCACTCTATATGGATGAGGCGCGGATTGAGAAAACCTCTGATTTTGCAGCGCTGCAAAAGGTGCTGTCCGATGTGATTGCCGAGCTGTCGCAGCTGAACTGTGAACCGATGCCGCTGGCTGCGGAATAAACACAGGCGGCTGTTCAGCGCAGGGCGCGACCCTTCTGGATGGCCGATTTTCCGAAGCGTTCGCGAATTGCATCCGTGGCCCGCTCCGCCTTTGCGCGCTGCCCGGCCTTTGGATCCAGAAGGTCGCCGGTGATATCGGCCTGCGTTTCGGGCACCAGCTCGGAGATGCCGCAGCCAAGTAGCCGGTAGGGGCCTTCGTCGCCGACCTGATCCAGAAGCGCCCGCGCCGTTCGGTAGATCATGTCGGCAATCTGGGTCGCATCTCGCAGAGATTGCCGCCGGGTGAGGCTGCTGTGATTGGCGCGCTTCAGCTTCAGCGTCACCACCCGCCCTGCAAGCTGTCGGGCTTTGGCGCGGTCAGAGACTTTTTCGGCCAGCCGCCACAGGTGACCGTCCAGCACCTCCAGACTTGCGGTGTCCTCGTAGAAGGTGGTTTCGTTCGAGATGGATTTCACCGGCGCATTGGCCGACACCCGCCGCCGGTCCTGACCGCGCGCGAGATGCCAGAGCCGTTCCCCCATTGAGCCGAACCGCGCGTTCAGATCAGTGCGGTCCCAGCGCAGCAAATCCGAAAAACTGCGGATGCCGGCTTTGTCGAGCGACGCCTGAGCGGCTGGGCCGATACCCCATATCAGGCGCACCGGTTTGTCTTTCAGGAAATCGGCTGTCTCCTCTTTGCCAATCACCGAGAATCCGCGCGGTTTGTCGAGGTCGGAGGCGACCTTTGCCAGGAATTTGTTGTGTGACAGCCCGATTGATCCTGTCACGCCCAGCTCGTCCTTCATGCGTTTGACTAGCCGTGCCAGCATCACCGCAGGTGGCGCACCATGCAGCCGCTGGGTGCCAGACAGATCCATAAAGGCCTCATCCAGCGACAGGGGTTCCACATCCGGCGTCAGCTCATCCATCATCGCTCGGATCTGGCGGCTGACCTCGACATAGACATTCATCCGCGGCTTTATCACCACGGCGTCCGGGCAAAGCTTGAGCGCCTGAAACATCGGCATGGCCGATCGCACACCGCGAATGCGTGCCACATAGCAGGCCGTGGAGACGACACCACGCCGCCCGCCCCCGATCACCACCGGTTTGTCGGCAAGCTCGGGATTGTCGCGTTTCTCAACGCTGGCGTAGAAGGCGTCGCAGTCCATATGTGCAATCGACAGCGAGAACAGCTCTGTGTGCGCCTTGATCCGTGGGCTCTGGCAGCTTGGGCAGCGCTTTGGATTTGGTGTCTGGCCGTTTTTTGGTTTGAGGACACCATAGGACAAGCACTCCCGGCACAGCACCTGCAGGCGCCGGGGCGCATGGCTGGGCGTCTCCAGCTCAGACGGGGCCGTGTGATCGGGCGGTATGTGCGATTGGTCTGACATGGGGCGGAGGCGTTGAGGCCGAAAGGGTCGGGGAATCTGATGGTGCTGCGGGGGCGCTCAGAGTAGCCTCTGCCACAGCAATTGTCTTTAGATCATCTGACATGGTGAGAGCAGCAATGACATTCAACGGCGCCAAGCTGGCGCTTTTCATTGGCGATAGGCTGCTGGTGATCGAGCGTGATGCCTATCCGCATATTCCCTACCCCGGCCATTGGGATTTCCCAGGCGGCGGGCGCGAAGGCGAGGAAACACCGGAAACCTGCGCGCTGCGCGAAACGGAAGAAGAGGTTGGGCTGGTCGTGCAGGAGGTGGATCTGGTGTGGCGGCAAAGCTATGAGCGGCGCAATGGTGTCGTCTGGATTTTTGTCGCGCATCTGTCGGCCGCGCGGGAGCGCGACATTCGGTTGGGCGATGAAGGTCAGAGCTGGGCGCTGGTGCGTCCTGAGTGGTACATCGGGCATGAGCTGGCGGTGCCGCATTTTGCGGAATATCTGCAAAGCTACCTGACACGCCCCGCCAAAGCTGGTGGCATAGGATAAGATGTGCGGTATCACCCTTGGCGGATCGCCTGTCAGCGGCTGAATGTCCGGGGCTGAAAAGAAAGAACCCCCGCTGCTGTAGCGGGGGAGGTGACGAACCTCAGGAAGAGCAAGGCCGTCAGGGGAGTGTCTCCCGTATAGGGTCGGTCATTTTGACCGCCGGGCAAAGGCTGTAAGGCAGGATTATGTAATTCTGCCTTTGATTGTGTGCTTTTGCGGGCACAGGACAAAAGGGCGCAATCTGCTGCGGTGAAACGCAAAATACTGTTGTAATACCGAAGGTTGACCCTAGGTAATCTTGGCGTACATGTGGCAGAATTCCCGTCCGGCATGGGTCTGATGAAAAGTTTTATTTCGGCTAGATCTTTGAGTTGCGAGTGGGACTGCCCGCCGCCTTCGGGTCAATCTGACCAGAAAACCCGCCGGGCAGATCTGTGCCGACGGGTTGCCCGTGTTGAATAAGTGTAACTGATGCCGTGTGGGACGCGCCGCAGGCGGGGGCCGGTTTACCGTGGCAGACTGGCCAGAATATCTTCGGCGGCGCTGCGCGGGGCGTCTGCTGCCCAGATCGGGCGACCGACCACAATATGATCGGCGCCGGCCTCCAGCGCACTTGCTGGGGTTGCCACCCTTTTCTGATCCCCAAGCGCCGCACCGGCAGGGCGGACGCCGGGGGTGACGATCAACTTGCCGGTGGCTTCTGGCAGGGCGCGGATCAGCGCCGCTTCCTGCGGGCTGGCGATTACGCCATCGGCCCCGGCCGCGAGAGCTAGCCCCGCGCGCTCTTGTACCAGATCGGAAATGTCGCCTGATTTTATCAGGGCTTCATCCAGATCGGAGCGGTCCAGCGAGGTCAGAATGGTGACACCAAGGATCTTGAGACTTGTGCCGGCGGCACCTTCCTTGGCTGCGCGCACCACATGGGGATCGCCATGCACGGTGAGAAAGTCGAGGTCGAACTGGGCCAGCCCCCGAACCGCGGCCTCAACCGTGGCGCTGATATCAAACAGTTTCATATCGAGGAAAATTCGTTTGCCGCGCTCCTGTTTCAGCTCATTCGCAAGCGCCAGACCACCACCGGTCAGCATCCCCAATCCGATTTTATAGAAGGAGACCGCGTCACCAAGCGTGTCGGCCAGCTGAAGCCCGGCAAGCGCATTGGGCACGTCCAGTGCAACGATCAGCCGGTCGTCGGCTTTGGCGTCAGGGGAAGAGTGGCTGGTGGAAGAAGCGGACATGAAGGTTCCTCGTCTTTTGTGCGGCGGTTCAGGCCGTGTGACGGTAGGGGTTGTCTTGGGATCGCACTGCTTTTAGTGCCGCCGCCTCGGTTGGGAAAGGGAAAAACGGGCCTGGCGGGGCGGTGGCAGGGTGCGACAAACCGATGGAGGGAGTGGCTGAATGAGCAAGCGGTTGATCTGGGTCAGGGATTTGGTGACATATTTGCCGCATAGTAGCCTTGAAGAGACGATAAGACCTCCCACATTGGACAGGAGGCCCCGACCGGGACGTGCCGCAGAGCGGGCGTCACCAGAAAAGGGGGCGCTTATATAAGGAGAGCAAGATGGACTTGAACAAGTTCACTGAACGGGCGCGTGGTTTTGTGCAGGCGGCCCAGACGATTGCGCGACGTGAAGATCACCAGCGGCTGATGCCGGAGCACCTGTTGAAGGCGCTGATGGATGATGACCAGGGGCTGGCAAGCAATCTGATCACCCGCGCCGGTGGTAACCCGACCCAGGTGGTCCAGGCGCTGGAACTTGCGGTTTCGAAGCTGCCGAAGGTGCAGGGCAATTCCGCAGACATCTATCTGGACGGCCAGACCGCCAAGGTGCTGGATGAAGCGGCCAAGATTGCCGAGAAGGCAGGCGACAGCTTTGTCCCTGTCGAGCGGGTGCTGATGGCGCTGTGCATGGTGAAGTCCAAAGCCAAGGAAGCGCTGGCGGCTGGTCACGTGACCGCCCAGGCGCTGAATGAGGCGGTGAATGACATCCGCAAGGGGCGCAAGGCAGACAGTGCCAGTGCCGAAGATGGCTATGACGCGCTCAAGAAATATGCCCGAGATCTGACCGAAGCTGTGCGCGAGGGCAAGATTGACCCGATCATCGGCCGCGACGAGGAAATTCGCCGCGCTATGCAGGTGCTGAGCCGCCGGACCAAGAACAACCCGGTGCTGATTGGTGAGCCGGGGGTTGGTAAAACTGCGATTGCCGAAGGTATGGCGCTGCGCATCGTCAATGGCGATGTGCCGGAATCCCTGCGTGACAAACAGTTGCTCTCGCTTGATATGGGCGCATTGATTGCCGGGGCCAAATACCGGGGCGAGTTTGAGGAACGGCTCAAGGCGGTGCTGACCGAAGTGACCGACGCCGCAGGCGAAATCATTCTGTTCATCGATGAAATGCACACGCTGGTCGGCGCGGGTAAATCCGATGGCGCGATGGATGCGGCCAACCTGATCAAACCGGCGCTGGCGCGGGGCGAACTCCACTGTATCGGCGCGACCACTCTGGATGAGTACCGCAAATACGTTGAGAAAGACGCGGCGCTGGCCCGGCGGTTCCAGCCTGTCATGGTGACGGAACCCACTGTGGAAGACACTATTTCGATCCTGCGGGGCATCAAGGAGAAATACGAGCTGCACCACGGTGTCCGTATCGCGGATGCGGCGCTGGTCGCGGCGGCCACCCTGTCGCATCGCTACATCACCGACCGGTTCCTGCCGGACAAGGCGATTGACCTTGTTGATGAGGCGGCGGCGCGTCTGCGGATGCAGGTCGACAGCAAGCCAGAAGAGCTGGATGCGCTCGACCGTCAGATCCTGCAGATGCAGATCGAGGAGGAGGCGTTGAAACTCGAGGATGACGCGGCCTCCAAGGATCGGCTGGATACCCTGCAGAAAGAGCTGTCGGACCTGCAGGAGAAATCCGCAGAGATGACCGCACAGTGGCAGTCCGAGCGGGACAAGCTGGCTTCGGCCCGTGAGCTGAAGGAGCGGCTGGACCGTGCGCGAGCGGATCTGGATGCAGCCAAACGTGAAGGCAATCTCGCCCGCGCCGGGGAGCTGTCCTACGGCGTTATCCCAGGTCTGGAAAAGCAGCTGAGCGAGGCCGAAACCTCTGACCGTAACGGTTTGATGGTCGAAGAGGCCGTTCGTCCGGAGCAAATCGCCGGCGTGGTCGAGCGCTGGACCGGGATCCCGACATCCAAGATGCTCGAGGGCGAGCGCGAGAAGCTGTTGCGGATGGAGGCGGATCTGCATGGTCGTGTGATTGGTCAGGACACTGCGGTCACGGCTGTGGCCAATGCGGTGCGGCGCGCCCGAGCCGGGCTCAATGACGAGAACCGCCCGCTGGGGTCGTTCCTGTTCCTTGGTCCGACCGGTGTCGGCAAGACCGAGTTGACAAAGGCGGTGGCGGAGTTTCTGTTCGATGATGACAGCGCCATGGTGCGCGTGGATATGTCCGAGTTCATGGAGAAACATTCGGTAGCCCGCCTGATCGGCGCGCCTCCGGGATATGTCGGCTATGATGAGGGGGGCGTTCTGACCGAGGCCGTCCGGCGCAAACCCTATCAGGTTGTTCTGTTTGACGAGGTGGAGAAGGCCCACCCGGATGTCTTTAACGTGCTGTTGCAGGTGCTGGACGATGGGATGCTGACCGATGGACAGGGGCGGACCGTCGATTTCAAACAGACTCTGATTATCCTGACCTCCAACCTCGGTGCGCAGGCGCTCAGCCAGCTACCGGATGGGGCGGATGCCGCCGATGCCAAGCGGGATGTGATGGACGCGGTGCGTGCGCATTTCCGTCCTGAATTCCTGAACCGTCTGGATGAGACGATCATTTTCGATCGCCTGGGACGCAAGGACATGGATGGCATCGTCACGCTACAGCTGGCGCGGCTTGAAAAGCGGCTTGTGGGTCGCAAGATCGTGCTTGAGCTGGATGAGGGTGCAAAGACGTGGCTGGCGGATGAAGGATATGATCCGGTGTTCGGCGCCCGCCCGTTGAAACGGGTGATCCAGCGGGTCTTACAGAACCCATTGGCGGAGATGCTTCTGGCCGGAGATATCCGCGATGGCGACACGGTGCCTGTAAGTGCCGGTGTCGAAGGTCTGATCATCGGCGATCGCATCGGCTCCACCGATCGGCCGCGCCCCGATGATGCGGTAGTGCACTAAGCTGACATGAAGAAGGAGGGCCCGCCGATCCGGCGGGCCTCTCTATATACAGGTCTGCTCATTGCTATGCGCCACCGTTCAATTTCTGGCCATCACGGCCGTGGCTCCTCTGCGCCGCAGGACGGTCAGGCGGGGTTCCCAGTCATACCGGGGATCCTTGGCCGTTGCGGACCAATACAACCTGCCGCCATAGCGCCATGGGTCCAGCACGATGCCGCCGTAGATATCCGCTCCCTTCGGGGCGATCACGGCGCTGCTGTGTTCAATCCGAAAGCTGTTTCTTGGCTCTGCGATGGCCCGCAGAACCGTGAGGCTTTGAAACCCTTCGCTTTGCAGCCGGGCCTGCATGTCCTCGGCGTAATGATAACAAAGGCCGCGTTGTTTGACGCCGGTATTGACGAGGGTGTTGTGCAGGATCGGTGAGGTTGTCACCTGATACTCCTGCGCAAGCGCGGTAGCGTGGCGATAGGCAATCAGCGCGGCTCTGGCCGCTTCTTCCGGATCGACTTGCGGGCCAAGTGCTTCAATCGCGTGGCGAAGCTGGCCGACCTCATCCGATTGGGTGTCCGTGCCCGGTGCGCAGGCAGCGATCATCGTGCCTGCGAGCAGCAGAAGCGAAACAAGGATGGACTTCATGCAGGATCTGTCCGCTGTCAATTTCCGTGGTGATCAGACTATCAAAGCCAGCGCCAGGAGGCAGCGGAAAAACTCAAACGATGGGTCTTACTCCTCGATTGCCTCCAGGACGATGTCATTCAGCAACGACTGGATCAGCTGCATGTCGCCATCAGGGAAAGCGCGAAAGCCGATTGTCGTGATCTCGCTGCCGGGCTGCTGTGCGACGAAGATATCGTAGGGGCAGAAGGTGATATTCATCGGATTGGCTTCCATCACCTTGCGCGACAGGCTGGCGGAGCAGAAAGAATAGACCTCGGCCTTTTGGAACAGAACGACGTCAGAGCCGACATCCTCGCGCGTCCGCTCCAGCATCTCTCCCACATGGCTGATATGATCGACTACAAACCCACGATTGGTGATCGCGCTTTCCAGCCCAAAGGTGACATCATCGAAGGCGAGATCGGTCTGATAGCTGACCATATCCGCCGTTATTGTCGGCTCGGCCGTGACAGGGAGGGATAACGCGATGAATGCCCCGTAACCCAGCGACAGAAGGCTGGCGAAGCGGCGTCCCGTGCGAAATGCAGCGGTTATTGCGGTGGATTTTGTCATGGTCCTCTCCCAATGTGATCAAAGGTGACTTGCCCGCCCGGTGGAATACACCAATTTGGTCTAGGGCGAACGGGCCGATGGGCAGCGCGTTCCATTATCATATAGGAGTTTTTGCATGGGTTTCGCGGCAAATGCCATAGAATTCCTCGCATATGCCTTTGTCTTTGCGTTGGGGGCGCTGGCATTGGTGGCTGCGGGGCTGTTTGTGGTTGATCGGGTGCAGACCGAGGACGCGGTGCGCCGCAATTATCCGGTGATCGGTAGGTTTCGCGGCCTGTTCAGCACCTTGGGAGAGTTTTTCCGCCAGTATTTCTTTGCCATGGACCGCGAGGAGATGCCCTTCAACCGCGCGCAGCGCGAATGGGTGGGACGTGCCGCAGAAGGAAAGGGGAATACCGTTGCCTTCGGCTCGACCCGCAATCTGAACGTGCCGGGGACGCCAATCTTCGTGAATGCGGCATTTCCGGCCTTGGATGAGGGCAAGGCCTGTTGCGAGCCGCGCCTGATAGGGCCAACCGCCCGTCAGCCCTATATGGCACCCTCGTTCTTCAATATCTCCGGCATGAGTTATGGGGCGCTCTCTGCGCCGGCCGTCCGTGCCCTCAGCCATGGGGCAAAAGAGGCCGGTGTCTGGATGAACACCGGCGAGGGTGGTCTGAGCCCCTATCACCTGGAGGGGGGCTGCGATGTGGTGTTCCAGATTGGTACTGCCAAATACGGCGTGCGCGATGAGAACGGCGGGCTGAGCGACGAACAATTGCGCAAGGTTGCCGCCCATGATGCGGTGCGGATGTTTGAGCTGAAGCTGGCGCAGGGGGCAAAACCCGGCAAGGGTGGGATCCTTCCCGCGGCCAAGGTCACCCGGCAGATTGCCGAGATACGCGGCATCCCGGAAGGCGAGGACAGCATCTCCCCCAACCGGCATCCGGAGATTGCCAATTACGATCAGCTGCTGGATATGATCGCGCATATTCGGGAGGTCACGGGCAAGCCGGTGGGGATAAAGCTGGTGGTCGGTGCTGAGACGGCCCTGCGCGAGTTGTTTCTGAATATTGCCGCCCGCAGGGACGACAGCGCGCCGGATTTCATCACCGTGGACGGTGGCGAGGGCGGAACCGGAGCCGCGCCTATGCCTTTGATTGATCTGGTTGGGATGTCTGTCCGGGAGGCACTGCCGCTGGCGTGCAATCTGCGCGATGAATACGGGCTGAAAGACCGCATTCGCCTCATCGCCTCTGGCAAGCTCGTCAATCCGGGCGATGTTGCCTGGGCGCTGGCGGCAGGCGCCGATTTTGTGACCTCGGCGCGGGGCTTCATGTTCTCGCTGGGGTGTATTCAGGCGCTGAAGTGTAACCGCAACAGCTGTCCGACAGGTATCACAACCCATGACAAGCGCCTGCAAAAGGGGTTGGTGGTCGAGGAAAAATCCACCCGCGTCGCACGCTATGCCAAGGAGATCATCCATGAGGTGGAAACCATCGCGCATTCCGTTGGCGTGACCGAGCCGCGTCAGCTGCGCCGCCGACATGTCAGGATCATGCAGGAAGATGGGCGCAGCCGGCCGATGAATGAGCTTATGCCAGGTTACAGTGCCATCGCGGAGACGTGAGAGGATATGTTTTGGACTGTGCCGCCCGCTGGCTTAGATCCTGCAGATACCCATACTAAGGAGACGCCGCATGGCCCACCGCTGGAAGAACGATCTGAGTGACGGCGACGTCACGCCTTATTCGGCTTTTCTGAACCGACGCCAGATCATGGCCGGTCTGGGCGGCGCTGCGGGGCTTGGTCTGGCGGGGTTGGCTGGGGGCACCGCACAGGCCGCAACGGAGGCGGAGCTGGAACCCAACAGCTGGGAAGACGTGACCAGCTATTGCAACTTCTATGAGTTCGGCACCGGCAAGGGGGATCCGGCTGCCTATGCCGGTCAGATGACCACCCAGCCCTGGAGCGTCGAAATCGATGGCCTGGTCGAGCGCCCGGGCAGCTACTCCATGGAGCAGATCATGGAGGCTATGACGCTTGAGGACCGGACCTATCGCTTCCGCTGTGTTGAGGCCTGGTCGATGGTGGTGCCCTGGCAGGGGTTTGAACTGGCGGATCTGCTCAATCTGGCCGGGGTGCAGGAGGGCGCGAAATATGTCGCCTTCGAAACCCTCTACCGGCCGTCGGAAATGCCCGGCACAGCCTATAAGGTGCTGGACTGGCCCTACCGGGAGGGCCTGCGCCTTGATGAGGCGCAGCATCCATTGACGATCATGGCCACTGGCATCTTTGGCAAATCGCTACCCAATCAGAACGGGGCCCCGCTGCGACTGGTGGTGCCATGGAAATACGGGTTCAAGTCGATCAAATCGATTGTCCGTATGACTCTCACCGATCAAGAGCCGCAGACCAGCTGGAACATGGCAAATGCGGGCGAGTACGGCTTCTATAGCAATGTGAACCCCAATGTGGACCATCCCCGCTGGAGCCAGGCCACCGAGCGCCGCATTGGCGGGGGGCTCTTTGCTCGCCGCGAGCCGACCCTGATGTTCAACGGCTATGAAAAAGAGGTGGCCGCGCTCTACGAGGGTATGGATCTGGCAAAGAACTTCTGAATGCAGCGCATCAACGATACAATTCGGGTCGTGCCCATCTGGCTGATCTATCTGCTGGGTGTGCTGCCCGCAGGCCTGCTGTTCTATCAGGGGCTCTCTGGCGCGCTTGGCCCTGAGCCGATCAAGGCGCTTGAGCATGAATACGGCAAACTGGCGCTTCAGCTGCTCGTCGTCACCCTCGCTGTGACACCGCTGCGTCGGCTGCTCGGGCTGAACCTGATGCGGTTTCGCCGGGCCATCGGTCTTTTGTGTTTCTTCTATGTCAGCTGTCACCTGCTGGTCTGGCTTCTGTTGGATGTGCAGCTGCTCAGTCAGATTCTTGCCGATATTGTTAAGCGCCCATATATCACCATCGGCATGGCGGCCTTTGTTCTGATGCTGCCGCTCGCTCTGACCTCCAATAACGCTTCGGTCCGGCGTTTGAGAGGTAAATGGCGCAGCCTTCACCGGCTGACCTACCCGGCCGCTCTGTTCGGAGCCCTGCACTATGTGATGCTGGTGAAAGGCTTTCAGCTGGAACCGCTGATCTACATGGGGCTGATCCTTCTCCTGCTGGCACTCCGCCTGCCGGCGGTCCAGCGGTTGAGGCCCGCCTGAGTCGCGGTGCGAGGCGTATCTCCATCGCAGAAGGCTCCTGCCCGTGCGTATGGCGAGTCGAAACATCGCAGCGAATAGCCCTCTCGACTCGCCCGGACATGAGCGCAGACGACAGCGACTCGGAGCTGAAACCGGTTGCAGCTTTGTTCCTGCTGGGAAAATGGCCCGATCATGCCGGGGAAATGTGGTATCCTCGATTGAGAAGTTTTCGTAAGTATATGAAAATAATATTTTTTTTAGAAACTCGTCA
>NZ_JAYMWW010000016.1:0-28400 GCF_048056015.1 Phaeobacter sp. JH20_37
CGCAGAAAACCGCCAGACCACACCCACAGCCCCCCCCATAAGCCACTTACCCACAGACTCACACAACATATCCACACCCCAGAACACCCAAAACCCGTGAATCACACCTAACACCGTCAAACTCAGACGGTCAGATATCCTTCATCAGGCGCAGGGCGTCATAGATCGCCGCATGGGTGTTGCGGGCCGAAACCGCATCGCCGATCCGAAACAGCTGAAAGCCCCCCTGCCCCGCTGCTTCGTCCGGGCGCCCGTGCGGCTGCGGCCTCCCGGCGATCAGGGCGTCGTAATCGACCTGCCCGCCATTCAGACTATGCGGCTTCAGGTCGAAATAGAGATCGTCCAGCGGCAGCGTGCCGTAGTTGAGCACAACCTGATCATAGAGCTTGCTGGAGCGATGGCCGCTGTAATCCGTCCCCAGCACCGCCAGAAGCCGGTTGCCTTCCTTGCGGACCTCCAGCAGGCGCCGCGCCACGGTGAAGGTCACATCCAGGTCCTGCAGGCTGCGCATATAAGGGACAAGGTTCATCGCCATCACATTGGGGGCAAAGACCCGGTCCGGGGTCATCACCTCAACCGTCGCGCCCGCCTGGGCCGCAACCTCGGCCGCCTGAAGCGCGGGGTGATCGCCGCTTTCGTCATATATCAGCACCGAGCCGCCCGGCTTAACATCCCCCGAAATGATATCCCAGGCCGAGACAACATGCGCCGCCTCCTCGCCCGCCTCGAACAGCTGCATATTCGGCAGGCCACCGGTGGCCACGATCACCACATCCGGCGCAAGCCCGGTCACATCCTGCGCCTCGGCCCAGGTGTTGAATCGAAACTGCACATCCCGTGCGGCACATTGCGCCATGCGCCAGTCGATGATGCCCATCATCTCGCGGCGGCGCGGGTTCTGTGCGGTCAGGCGAATTTGACCGCCGGGATCGGAGGCAGCCTCAAATACGGTGACCGCATGGCCGCGCTCTGCCGCAACACGCGCGGCCTCCAGCCCGCCGGGGCCAGCGCCGACAATCACCACCTGTTTGGGCTCTGCCGCGCGGGTGATCACATGTGGCATCGTCAGCTCACGCCCGGTTGCGGCGTTGTGAATGCACAGCGCCTCTCCCGCCTGATAGATCCTGTCCAGACAATAGGTCGCGCCTACACAGGGGCGGATGTCCTCCTCGCGCCCCTCCCTGATCTTCTGCACGATATGGGGATCGGCCATATGGGCGCGGGTCATCCCCACCATATCAAGAAGCCCCCCGGCAATCGCATGGCGGGCGGTGGCCACATCGGGGATGCGGGCGGCATGAAAGGTGGGCAGGCCCGTCGCCTGCCGGACCGCACCGGCAAAATCCAGATGCGGCGCAGACGGCATCCCCTGCACCGGGATCACATCGGTCATTGCCGGATCCGTATGGATGCGGCCCCGGATCACATTCAGGAAATCCACCATGCCGCTGGCGGCCAAGCGTCTGGACATCTCCAGCCCCTCGTCGGGCGAGATGCCGCCTGCCGCCGCCTCATCCGCCGTATACCGCAGACCAACGATGAACTCATCCCCCACCCGCTCACGGACTGCCGCCAGCACCGCCATCGGCAGCGCCATCCGGCTGTCGAGCGTCTGGCCGCCATATGGCCCGTCCAGATCATTGGTCAGCGGCGACCAGAACTGATCCAGAAGATGGCCATAGACCTGCAACTCGATCCCATCCATGCCCCCGGCCTGCATCCGCTCCGCAGCATCGGCGAAATCGGCGATGACGCGGGAGATGTCCCAATCCTCCGCCAGCTTCGGAAAGGCGCGGTGTGCAGGTTCGCGGTGGCGCGACGAGCTGATCGAGGGCAACCAGTCGCCCTTGTCCCAACCGGTGCGGCGTCCCAGATGGGTCAGCTGGATCATCGCCGCGCAACCATGCTCATGCAGCTGGTCGGTCAGGTTGCGGATCCAGGGCACCACCTCATCCTTATAGGCGAGGATATTGTTGAACACCGGCGGGCTGTCACGGGAAACCGCCGCGGAGCCTGCTGTCATCGCCAATGCCACGCCCGCCTTGGCCCGTTCGGCGTGATAGGCCGCATAGCGCTCCTTTGGCATGCCGTCCTCGGGGTAAGCCGGTTCATGACTGGTGGTCATGATCCGATTGCGCAGTGTCAGATGTTTCAGCTGATAGGGCTGCAACAAGGGATCGTTGGACATGACAGGCTCCTGCAAATGGCGCGGACCACCAAAGCGAGGGCGCACGGGATCCGCCGACAAGATCACAGCTCTGGACATATGTGTCAGGTCAATTTCCGACCCTGTCAAGAGCCCCGCACGACACGGCAGCGCCGATGGTGACCGGTCAGGGGCGACAGGCGGGTCTCGTGACCGAGAGAGAGAGAGAGCCGCCACCCGGCGCCTGCGCTAAAAGGCGGTGAACTCCCCGGCACGGCTGCGGAAGAAGCCTTTTAGCGCGGTCTTGAACGCGCGCACCTTGGCAGAGGTCAGCAGGTCCGGATGGCTCAGCACCCAGATCGGCGCGTAATCCTGCGGCGCAACCCCCGGCAGCGGCTCCAGATCCGGATCACTGCGCGCCAGATAGACCGGCATCCTGACCGCGCCCAGCCCCGCCTTTGCCGCCGCGATCAGCGAAGTCATATCGTCAAACCGCGCCCGGATCCGATGGTTCGGATAATGGTGCAGCGCGGCCTTTGGCGGCGCGTCATAGCCGCTGTAGATCACCCAGTCCAAGGGCGCAGCGGGATCCGCCAAAGCCCGCGCCACCAGATCCGGCCGCGCGACGCAGGCGGTTTTCTGATCGGCCAGATGCAGCCCCACCAGGCTGTCGCCCGGCGTCCGGCTGATCCGGATCGCCAGATCCGCCTCGCGCCGGGTCAGGTCCAGCACATCATTGGTCGCGCGAACCGTCAGCTCGACCTCCGGGTGGTCCGCGCAGAACTGCGCCAGAAATGGCGCGAGATGGCTCTGGATCAGCAGCTGTGGCGCAGTCAGCACCAGCTCACCCGAAAGGCTCTGATCGCGGCCCGACAGGTTGCGCAGGGCCGATTGCTCGGCCTGCTCCATCCGCCGCGCTGCCGCGGCCAGCTCTTCCGCCTCGGCGGTGGCCAGATAGCCTTCGGGCCGACGCTCGAACAGCGGCCGCCCCAGCATGTCCTCGGCCCGCTGCACACGGCGCGCCACGGTGGTGTAGCTGACGGACAGCGCCTGCGCGGCCCCGGCCAGGGATCCGGCCCGCACCAGCGCCAGAATGGTCCGCATGTCATCCCAGTTGATCTGCATACATGCGTTTTCGCATGGGCAGCACACAATTGCATGTGTTTTCTCGCGGCACGCTTCCCGGCATCAAGACGCCATCAACAGTGAAAGGACAACAGATGGCCTATGTCTACGTAAACCTCCTCCTGCACGACCCCGAGACTATGGCGGCATATCGTGAAAAAGCAGGCGCCGCCTTGCAGAAACACGGCGCCAAAGTGCTGGTCTCAACCCCGCAGCAGACCGTGATCGAAGGCACGCGCGATGCCACCGGCATCGGGGTGATCCTCCAGTTTGCCAGTCCAGAGGCCGCCAAGGGCTGGATCAACGATCCCGAGCTGCAGGACGTCCACGCGCTGCGACAAGCCGCCGGCAGGAGCGCGATCACGCTTCTGGCCTGACCCTTCAGAGGCCGCGCCACTCCCGCCCGTCGGCTGGCGGCGGAGCCCCCACCTCCCGTTGGGTCAGGCGCCGCGCCCATTGGGCCCGGCGCAGGTCGCGCCCGGCTGTATCTCATGCGCCCGACACGGTTCGTCTTTGTTTCCAACGCTGCAACGGGCCACGCCCGCGCCGGGCGCCAGCGCGGCGCCACCGAAGACAACGGGCGCGGAACCCTTAGGTTCCGCGCCCGCTTTGATCTTCGCCAGACGACCTGCCGGATCACTCGGCTGCGATCTGTCCTTCGATCTTTTCGACCTTCACCGCCGAGAACTTGAACTCGGGGATTTTGCCATAGGGGTCCAGCGCCGGGTTGGTCAGGATATTGGCGGCGGCCTCCACATAGGCGAACGGCACAAACACCATATCCTCGGCAATCGCCCGGTCGGCCCGCGCCATGATCTCGATCGAACCCCGGCGGGTCGTGAGGCGGACCATCTCGCCCGGCTCGACGCCCATCAGCTTCAGCGTCCGCGGGTTGAGCGAGCAGTTCGCCTCCGGCTCCACCGCATCCAGCACCTTGGAACGACGGGTCATCGACCCGGTGTGCCAATGCTCCAGCTGGCGGCCGGTGGTCATGATCATCGGGTAGTCCGCATCCGGCGCCTCATCCGGCGGGATCACCGATGCCGGGGTAAAGCGGGCGCGGCCCTCGGGGCGCGGGAAGCCATCGCCGAACACAATCGCCTGACCGGGATCGGTCTCATGCAGCGACGGATAGGTGATGGTCTCGGTCTCCAGACGCTCCCAGGTGATGTTGTTCAGCGACTTCATGTTCAGCTTCATCTCGGCAAAGACTTCGCTGACATCCTTGTAGTCCCATGGCAGCCCGATGCGCTGCGCCAGCTCAACAGTGACCTGCCAGTCCTCGCGCGCCTCACCCGGAGGCGGAACGGCGGGGCGCACACGCTGCACCTGGCGGTTGGTGTTCGACACGGTGCCGTTCTTTTCATACAGCGCCGAGGCGGGCAGGATGATGTCGGCATAGTTTGCCGTTTCGGTCAGGAAGATGTCCTGAACGATCAGCAGCTCCAGCTTGGCAAAGGCCTCGCGCGCGTGATCGGCATCCGGGTCGGACATCGCCGGGTTTTCGCCCTGGATATACATGCCCTTGATATTGCCGGCATAGGCCTCGTCCACGATCTCGGTCACGGTCAGGCCCTTCTCGTTCGAGAAGTCGCCGCCGCCCCAGACATCGGTGAAGCTCTTGCGCACGTCATCCGACGTCACGGTCTGATAGTCCGGCAGGAACATCGGGATCAGGCCCGCGTCCGACGCGCCCTGCACGTTGTTCTGGCCGCGCAGCGGGTGCAGACCTGCGCCCGGTTTGCCCACGTTGCCAGTCATTAACGCCAGCGAGATCAGGCAGCGCGAGTTATCCGTCCCGTGGATGTGCTGGGAAATCCCCATACCCCAGAAGATCAGACCCGCATTCCCACCGGCAAAGATCCGGGCAACACGGCGCAGCTGATCGGGGCTGATGCCGCAGATCTCCGACATTTTCTCGGGCGTGAACTGCTTCAGATGCTCTTTCTCGGCCTCCCAGTTCTCGGTCCAGCGGTGGATGTACTGACTGTCGTAGAGCTCTTCCTCGACGATCACATTCATGATTGCGTTCAGCATCGACACATCCGCGCCGGGGCGGAACTGCACCATTTCGGTCGCGAACCGGCGCAGGCCAACGCCGCGCGGATCCATCACGATGAGCTTGCCGCCGCGCTTGGTGAACTGCTTGAAGTAGGTCGCCGCCACCGGGTGGTTCTCGATCGGGTTGGAGCCGATCACGATTGCCACGTCGGCGTTCTCAATCTCGTTGAAGGTCGCGGTCACAGCACCGGAGCCGACGTTCTCGATCAGCGCCGCAACCGAGGACGCGTGGCACAGGCGGGTGCAGTGGTCGACGTTGTTGTGCTTGAAGCCCTGACGGATGAACTTCTGGAAGAGGTACGCCTCTTCGTTGGTGCATTTCGCCGAGCCGAAGCCCGCAACCGATTTCGGGTTCTCATCGCGCAAACGCATCAAGCCCTTGGCGGCCAGATCCATTGCCTCTTCCCAGGATGCTTCGCGGAAATGGGTCGAGAGGTTGCCCGGATCGACGTTCAGGCCCTTGGCCGGCGCGTCGTCGCGGCGGATCAGCGGCTTGGTCAGGCGGTGCGGGTGGTGGATGTAGTCAAAACCAAAGCGGCCCTTGACGCACAGGCGGCCTTCGTTTGCGGGGCCATTGATGCCATCGACATATTTGACCTTGCCGTCCTTGACCTTAAGGCTGACCTTGCAGCCGACGCCGCAGAAAGGACAAACGCTTTCAGTCTCGGAATCATAATCCTTGCTGTCGCCGACCTGCTGGTCATCCATCACGGTGGCGGGCATCAGCGCGCCGGTCGGGCAGGCCTGCACACATTCGCCGCAGGCCACGCAGGAGGACTGCCCCATCGGATCCGCCAGATCGAACACCGGGTAGGCGTCATGACCGCGGCCGGCCATACCGATCACGTCATTGACCTGCACCTCGCGGCAGGCCCGCACACAGAGGTTACAGGAAATACAGGCGTCCAGATTGACCTTCATCGCCACATGACTGTCATCCAGCAGCGGGATTCGGTTCTTTTCCAGCTTGGGGAAACGCGACTCTGAAACCCCGTTCAGCTCCGCCATATCCCACAGATGCGAGGACTTATCGCGCGCCTCCTCCTGCTTCGGCTGGTCCGCGATCAGCAGTTCCATCACCATCTTGCGGGCGTTTTCAGCGCGCGCGTTGTTGGTGGTGACCACCATGCCCTCGGCAGGTTCGCGGATACAGGAGGCGGCCAGCGTGCGCTCGCCCTCGATCTCGACCATACAGGCACGGCAGTTGCCGTCCGGGCGGTAGCCCGGCTGCGGCTTGTGGCACAGATGCGGGATCTTCAGCCCGCGGCCGTTGGCGACTTCCCAAATGGTCAGGCCCTTCTCTGCCGTGACCTGCTCGCCATCGAGTGTGAAAGTGACTTTATCGCTCATGGCTCAGACCTCATCCGGAAAATGTTTCATGGTCAGGCGGATCGGGTTGGGTGCGGCCTGTCCCAGACCGCAGATCGAAGCATCGACCATTGCGGTGCTCAGCTCTTCCAAGAGGCCCTGATCCCATTTCTTCTCGCTCATCAGCTTGACGGCTTTCTCACAGCCCACCCGGCAGGGGGTGCACTGGCCGCAGCTTTCGTCTTCGAAAAAGCGCAGCATGTTCAGCGCCGCGTCACGGGCCGAGTCCTGATCGGACAGCACCACAACAGCGGCGGACCCGATGAAGGTGCCATGCGGCTGCAACGTGTCAAAATCCAGCGGGATATCATTCATCGACGCAGGCAGCAGGCCCGAGGAGGGGCCGCCCGGCTGATAGGCCTTGAAGACGTGGCCATCCAGCAAACCGCCGCAGGCCTCGATGATGTCGGTGATGGTGGAACCGGCAGGCAGCAGATGCACGCCCGGGCTCTTCACCCGGCCCGAGACAGAATAGCTGCGCAGCCCCTTGCGGCCGTTCTTCTCAATTGAGTTCAGGCATTCCGGGCCTTCGCGGTTGATCTTGGCGACCCAGTAGAGGGTTTCCACGTTGTGCACGAGGGTCGGACGACCAAAGACACCCACCTGCGCCACAAACGGCGGACGGTGGCGCGGCTCGCCGCGCTTGCCTTCGATCGATTCAATCATCGCGCTTTCTTCACCGCAGATATAGGCCCCTGCCCCGCGGCGCAGGTCAATGTAACCTGCCTCGACGATACCGGCCTCTTCCAGCGCCGCGATCTCACGACGCAGAATTTCCAGCACCGCCGGATATTCGTCGCGCATGTAGATAAAGGCTTTCTCGGCCTCGACCGCCCAGGCGGCAATCAGCATCCCCTCGAGGAAGACATGCGGCGTGCGCTCAAGGTAGTAGCGATCCTTGAAGGTGCCCGGCTCGCCCTCATCGCCGTTCACGGCCAGATAACGCGGACCTTCGTTGGCGCGGACAAAGCCCCATTTGGTGCCGGACGGGAAGCCAGCGCCGCCCAGACCGCGCAGACCGGCTTCCTTGACTTTGGCCTGAACCGCTTCCCAGTCGCCATTTGCGCGCAGGTCTTTCAGCGTGGCATAGCCGCCATCCGCCTCATAGGCCGCAAAGGTTTCATACGCGGGGATATGCGCGTGGGTATCATCTGCCGCAATCGCCGCTTCCACCTTCTCAACCGTAGCGTGGTCGATGTGGTTGTGGCCGATTTCCAGCACCGGCGCCGTGTCGCAGCGGCCCATGCAGGGTGCGCGCAGCACGCGGACCTGAGAGGCATCCAGCCCATCTTCCAGCGCCTTCTTCAGCGCTTCGGCCCCGGCCAGCTCGCAGGAGAGCGAGTCACAGACCCGGATGGTCAGCGCCGGCGGCGGGGTCTCGCCTTCCTTCACCACATCGAAATGGGCGTAGAAAGTGGCCACCTCATAGATCTCCGCCTGACCGGTGCGCATCTCCTCGGCCAGCGCCCGGATATGCGCCGCGCTGAGGCAGCCGTATTTGTCCTGAATAAGATGCAGGAATTCGATCAGGAGATCCCGGTTGCGGGGCCGATCGCCAAGCAGGTCCAGAACCTCGCTATGCGCCTGATCATCCAGCTGCCGGCCCTTGGGCGTTTTGCGCCCCTTGCCTTTGCCAGATTTCCAAACGCCCTTGCTATTGTCCAAAGGTGCCACGATGACCTCCACTTCGCGATGCCAGATAAGGCGGCATTCCATTGAAGAAGCCTATCGTCAAATCGGAAAATTCAAAGGTACGATAACGAACGCTTATTGCTTGAAATCGTCAACCACGCCCTTCATCGCCTTCACCGTCGTCAGTTCGGGCTGGCGGTCCAATGTGACCATACAAATAGGCCTGCTCGGCGTCGGATCGACCAGCCGCAGCACCCGGGCGCCGGACAGCGGCCCCAGCGCATCCATCAGGGCTTCCGGTAGGATCGTGGCAACCGAGCCCGCCCGCGCCATCACAATCGCCGACATGAACCCGCTGGAATCCGAACGCACCTGCGGCCGCAGCCCCTGATCGGCGAAGATCCGGTCCAGAATCCGGCGATTCTGCATCTGCGGCTCCAGCAGGCTGAGCGGCAGCTCTGCTGCCTCGGCCCAGGAAATACTGTCCGCGCCATGTCCGCGATCCACCACCATCGCCTCGGGGGCGACCAGCACATAAGTCTCCTCATATAGCGGCTGGATGGTCACCTGATCGGGACCCAGGCTGTCGTGATAGGTGACGCCTGCATCAATTGTCCCGTCAAACAGGCGCTGCTGGATCACCAGCGAGCTCAGCACCTCGATCCGGGCCAGAACCCGTGGGTGGGTGAGATGCAGCCGGTCCACCATCTGCGCGGCATAGGCTGTTGCGGTGGGCACCACCCCCAGCACCAGCGTGCCGGTGACCTCGCCACGTGCGGCGGCCACCTCCTGCTCCAGCGCCTTGGCCTCATCCAGGATCGAGCGGGCCCGGCGCACGATCATCAGACCCTCTTCCGTCAGCCCCTGAAACCGATTGCCCCGGCGCACGATGGACACGCCCAGGCGCTCTTCCAGATTGCGGATCCGCATTGAAAACGCCGGCTGCGACATGCCGCAGTCCTGCGCGGCCTTGGCAAAATGGCGGTGACGCGCCAAAGCGCTCAGCAACCTGAGATCCTTGAGTTCGATCACCGCTCGTTTTCCTTGCTACTGCCGGGGCGCCGCTGTCGGTCATACACCATTCACAGCGGGTCGCGCCATCGGTTGCCAGCACGAGAGCGGCAGTTTTGGCGCAGGCCAGCAGGCTGGGCAGCCTGCACCATATATATTATGGGCGATGGAGGCCGCACTCATGCGCCCCGCTACCGCCCCCGATCAGAGCAGGCCTCAGGCCTGCCGCTGTGCCGTCGCCGACCGGGCGATGCCATCATAGATCCCGGTCAGAATATTCAGCACCCGCGTTGCCTCACCGATACGGTTTTCCACGCCCGGCACCTGCGACAGCGCCTGCAGCAACAGGTTGCGACGCTGCACATCATAGGCTGCGGTGATCCCCAGCCCCTCCTCCGTTGCGGAATAGGTCACCCCGCCACGCCCCGATCCGGTCTTGCGGATCAACCCGGCCGAAGCCAGCTTGCGCAGTGAATACTGGATATTCGGAATGTCATCCCGATTGGTGACCCGCGCAAGCTCCTTGATCGTCTTGGGCCTGTCGTTCATGCGGATAACGTTCATCAGAGTGATTTCGGGACCCGAGGCGGACAGATCCGACACAAGCCCAAGACATTCGGATTGCCAACGCGCAAACCCCTCGAATGTTCTCATCAGTGCAAACTCGAAATCGCTCAGATCATCTTCGGCACCATTATCAAAAGTCTGATCCACCGCATTCGCGGTCTCAGTCTTGGGTGATCCGGAATAGATATCCAACAAATAGTCTCCTTGGTTCAGCGGCATAAATAAGCCTCCGGTGGCGGCGAAACCTGCTGTCAAGGTGTTTCACGCGCATTCGTTCCCCAAACCCGTCACCACGCTCCTTAGTAAGTATCTGGCGTTAGGTTTCAACCCGTCCGTGCAGCAGAAAATGGGGCCAAACTCGGCGAATTTATCCAAGGGGTTGGAGAATCAGCGGAATTTAAAAAGCAGGATAAACTTTAGTTACGCATTATTTTTAAGAATATAGATAAAATTTCACGCCAAAGGCGCCCTGAATCATATTATTTCCGTGAAAACGCGCCCACAGGCCAGACTCATGCGGGGGCGCAGCCCGCCCGGCAGGCCACCCGCCTGTTCGCAATAAAATGGCAGCTTAATCATCACCTTGCGCAGCGGGCGCGGGTCCGCCTGCCCACCGATCGCGCCCGAAATTCGCCGACCTCAGCCTGCGCTCATTGCGGATGTGCCTATTAATTCACCGGTAAGTCCTCAGGGCTATGCTACCCGCCGACGATGTGCACAGGCACATGTTGTGAGAAGGAGCAGAGCTTGGAACGACGGGCGGACCTCATGTTGGTTGTCGCGCAGGCCTTGGCCGTGATGGTGACCATCACCGGTTGCGCTGTCGCACGCCTGATTGTTGCGTGGCGACCGGAGATTTCGACAGGGGCCAACTGCCGGCGCCCATATCGGCCGAAGACTCATGTCGCGGCACGCCCGCTGTTGCGGCACCCGCAGGCAATCAGACCTGCTCTTTCAGCTCGGTATCAAGATTGGGGCAGCGCAATCGCGCGCCTGCTGATGACCGGCGTCCGCCAATCTTTGGTCCGACGCCACAGTATGTTCGCCATGTCACCGCCCCCAATCGGGCATGGTTCTCTCGGTTTGCCCGTTCCGGTCAACCAATTCGCGAAACGACGCAGCCGAAGCTTGCGGCTGTGTCCAGGGGGCTGTCGGTACTGACTCCGACACAAATTCCGCCAGCGCGTCCGTTCCGCGCAATGGCAATTGAAAGGTGCTGAAATGAAATTCCGAAATCCTGCGCGTTCCGTCATGAACAGGCTGTCTGTCTTTGCCAAATGCAGCCTTCTCATCGCGGCGTCCACCCTCGTGGTGACCTTGTTTCTGACTTGGGAAAACCAGAAAATCCTCGGTGAAGCTGTGGATAGTGGCGTACAGACACTGGCCGAAGGCGTGACCGTAACCGTGGCCGCGCGCAGCGGCGGTGCAATCCGCTTTGGTGATACCGAACGTCTTGAAAGCGACCTGCAATCCCTGATCGAGCTGTCGAACGGCCGGTCCAGCCACGGGATCGCCATCAATGGCAAAGGCAAGACGGTTGCCTCCACCGGCACCGCAACCGAGGCTGAAATTGCCGAACTGACCCTCGTCGCCCAAAAAGCGATGGAAAACAACCAGATGGAGTATAGCGAAAACGGCTATCTCGTCGCCGCACCCGCCACCGCCGGTGCCGAGGGGACGGTGGTTGTCGGCGCGGTCGGGATGGTCTGGAGCCCGGATGTCGCCTTTGCCGAGGTGGCGCCGAACCAGCTGCTGTCCTTCATTGCCGCCGGTGGCGCCTTTGTGGTGATGCTGGGCCTGTCGATGTTTGCCCTCCGCTCCATGATGTCGCGCCCGTTGGGCGATGTTGCCACCGCAATCAACCGCTTGGCCGAGGGCGATTATGATCACGACACCGAACATCAGGCACGGGGCGACGAAATCGGCCTGATCGCCCGCCATATCGAGGCGCTGAAATCGCAGCTGTCCGCCGCCAGAACCGTGGAAGATCAGCGCCGTGCCGACCAGGCGGCGCAACGGGTTGTGGTGGATCGTCTGAATGACGGGCTGCACGCGCTCTCGGAGGGGGATCTGTCGCAGACCATCGACGATGAATTCTCCGCCGATTACGAAAGCCTGCGCCAGAACTTCAACAAGACCGTCGACAAGATGGTCGGCATTATCGACGCGGTGATCGACAACTCATCGCGCATCCGTGCCAGCGCCGAAGAGATCAGCCAATCCTCCAGCGATCTCTCCCAGCGCACCGAGAGCCAGGCGGCCACGCTTGAGGAGACCGCCGCCGCCATGGAGCAGCTCACCGTCAGCGTGAAATCCGCAGCCGATGGCGCCCGCGAAGTGGAGGGCATCGTATCGGAGGCCAAGGAGACCGCCGTCAACAGCGGCCAGGTCGTCACCCGCGCCGTCGACGCCATGTCCAAGATCGAGCAATCATCGGAGAAGATCTCCCAGATCATCTCGGTCATCGACGATATCTCCTTCCAGACCAATCTGCTGGCGCTGAACGCAGGGGTCGAGGCCGCCCGTGCAGGCGAAGCCGGCCGTGGTTTTGCGGTTGTCGCCTCCGAAGTGCGCGCCCTTGCCCAGCGCTCCTCGGATGCCGCGCAGGAGATCAAGGCGCTGATCAGCGAAAGCACCGGCCACGTCGGCGAAGGTGTCGATCTGGTTGGCCGCGCGGGCGAGGAGCTGAAACAGATCATCGAACGCGTCGCCACCATCTCGGGCCATGTCAGCGGCATTGCAACCGGCGCGCAGGAGCAATCGACCACGCTGGGCGAAATCAACACCGGCGTGACACAGCTCGATCAGGTGACCCAGCACAATGCCGCCATGGTTGAGGAATCAACCGCCGCCAGCCAGATCCTGCGCAATGATGCCAATGAGCTGGCCCGCCAGGTCTCGGTGTTCAAGACCCGCAAAACGGACAATAACGTTGTCTCCGTGGCGCCCAGCGCACCAGCCCCGGCCCCGGCCAGGCCAGCCGCCGCGCCGAAACCCGCGGCTGAGCACAACCCGGCCCCATCGGCGCATGGCGATGATGACTTCTTCGATGCCAGCCCGACAAAGGCCGCCGTCGGCTGGGAAGATTTCTGATCTCCCCCAGCCACACCCAATAGCGAAAAGGCGCGCCAGATCCGGCGCGCCTTTTTCATATCTGCTTGGCCTCCCTGTTACCTGGCCCAGTCCCTTCCCCCCGCGCGTCCCCTGCCCCGGATGACAGAACCCTGTCGCGAGTATCCACGCAGCACCATCGCCGCTCAGTTCTCTGTCAGGTCCAAGGATCTGGGGGGGCCAAGGCTCTGGCATGTCCAAGGCTCTGGCAGCTAATATCACCGCAGCCAGACCGGAGCCGAGCGGGGCGCGAAATCGACGACAATACAGGGAATCTCAAATCGGCCGCGAAACAGCGAGGCCACCGCGCTGATACTGCCGCAAAGGGCCATACCGCACAGGATGGATGCGGCCCCGGCAGGCGCTGCCTGCTAGCCAAGTGCAGGGGCTGGTGCCGCAGGGGCGGCGGTCTGCACCGGCGCCCAGACCGGGTAGCCCTGCGGCAGCGCGGCCACCTCACCCGCCGCGTGTTCATAACCCGCGCGCCAGCCCGGCTGTAGCCAGACCCGCGCGTGATCCGCGCTCGCCTCCATGTCGTGAACCGCGAGGCTCAGCGCCGCCGCATCATGCTGCGCCGTCAGCTGCAGATGATCGCCCGGAGAGACCGACCGTGGCCGATCCAGCAAAAAGGCCGTCCGCCCCCAATGCCCCTCGGAAGCAAGATCATTGGTCAGCTGAATCCCCGGCGCCAGCTCCATCTCAAAGCTGACAAATACCGCATGGACGATACCCGGATGGCTACAGATCAGCGTCTCGGTGGTCCGCCCCGGCCTGACATCCGGGCGCGTAAAATCGAACGCAAACAGCTCTGTACCGGCGCCCAGCGGTCGCAGCCCACAGGATCTGAAATCACTCGGCGTGATCTGCGCAACCCGCGCCAGATGGTGAAAGGCGCCCAGATCGAACCCCTCTGCCATCTGCGGCCGCCACTGCTCCAGAAGCGGCGCACTTTCGACAGGTTGCGCGACCAGCCTGCCGGTTTCGGGAACCGCGCGGGCGCCCGGCTTGGCCAGCGCCGACATCGCATGTGACAGCGTATCCAGCGCGCCCTCCCCCAATAGAACGGTATCGACAATCTCCGAAATCACCACATCGGCCTGCTCCGGCATGTCGACACCGAGGATAATCTCATGCGACCACTTGGAAATGACGGTGATCCGGTCGCTCAGACCATTGTCGGCAATCACCCGCGTCGCCGCCTCCGCGATCAGCGGCTGCTGCTCACAGGTATAGACATGTTTCGCCCCGGCCCGCGCCGCCAGCATCGCCGTCAGACCGGCACCGCAGCCGATATCCAGCACGATATCCCCCGGTCTGACCTTCATCGCGATGGCCTCGGCATAGGCACGGTTGCGCGCCCGATCCGCCAGCATCGGAAAATGCCAGCGCGGCACAAACGTCTGGTGCAGCCGCTCCTGCAACACCTGCGCCTCATGGTGATGAGGATCCAACCGCAGCGCTTCCGACAACAGCTGCGCGCTGCGCATACCGCCATCACCAAGGGGGGTGGATTTGGCAAGCTCCACCAGATGCCCGGCCTCCGCGCGCCCCGCAAGAAAGGGCATGGAGGCGGGTCTAGACGTTTGTGTTTTAAGCAATTTTTAGTTTTCCCTATTTGAGGCAAATGCAACTGATTGCGACTATTCACCACCCGGATCTAAGAATTGGTAAAGCTCACAGCCTATCGCGCACTGAATGTCGGCAGGCCATGCCCCGCCCCCTTGCCAAGGGTGAAAAAGTTTCTTAGCCTGATTTGAAACTCACATCGCACAACGGGAGGACAGCAGCTGAACATGCGTATCATCCGCCGACTTCAGCACGGTCCCCGTATGGCCCTGTAAATCCGTTTGCAGGGCTGGCCAGAGGAAAATCTCGTCACTGGTCCGCCGATTGCCGCTTTTGCGGCCAAATCTCTTTGACCCGAGTTTTCCATGTCTGTCATCAATCTCAATGCGTTGGGCGTCACCCTTGGCGACCCGCTGTTCCGCGACCTCTCCCTGACCCTTTCGAAATCCGACCGGCTCGGTCTCATCGCCGCCAACGGGCGGGGCAAATCGACCCTGCTTGCCTGTCTCGCCGATGAGCTGACGCCGACAACCGGCGAGATCACCCGCGCCCGTGGCCTGCGGATTGGCCACGTGAAACAGAGCCTGCCCGCCGAGGCGCTTGCCGTCACGCTCTATGACTGGGTGCTTGCCGCCCTGCCGGGCGAGCAGGCCGACTATGAAAGCTGGCGCGTCGATGTGGTTCTGGACGACCTTCAGGTGCCTTATGAGTTTCAGCACCAGCCGCTTGGCGCGCTCAGCGGGGGCTGGCAGCGCGCCGCGATGCTGGCGGCCGCCTGGATCACCACGCCGGACCTGCTGCTGCTGGATGAGCCGACCAACCACTTGGATCTCAACCGAATAGCCTTTCTCGAAAACTGGCTGTCAGAGCGGCCGCGCGATCTGCCGATGGTGATCACCTCCCACGACCGCGCCTTTCTGGATGCCACGACCAACCGCACGCTGTTCCTGCGCGCCGAAGGCTCGCGGGTGTTCCAGCTGCCATTCTCCGCCGCCCGCGCCGCATTGGATGAGGTAGACGCCGCCGATGCGCGACGCCATGCCAATGATCTGAAAAAAGCCCAGCAGCTGCGCCAGCAGGCCGCAAAGCTGAAGAATGTCGGGATCAACTCCGGCTCCGATCTCTTGCTGACCAAGACAAAGCAGCTGGCCGAACGCGCCGACCGGCTGGAGGCCGCCGCCAAACCGGCCCACCGCGAGCATTCGGCCGGCGACATCAGGCTGACCAACAGCGGCACCCATGCCAAGGCCCTGATTACATTGGATGATCTGACCGTTCAGACGCCGGACGGGCAACGGCTATACAGCACCGGCCAGAAATGGATCACCCCCGGGGACCGCATTGTCCTGCTGGGCGCAAATGGCACCGGCAAGACGCAGCTGGTCAGGATGATCCAGCAGGCACTGACCGGCGGGGCGGAGCAGATCAGATGTGCGTCCTCTGTCGTTCCGGCCTATTCGGACCAGCACCTGAGCCAGCTGGCCGATAATGACACGCCGCTGGCGCTGGTGACGGCGGCCTCCGACATCGGCGATCAGCCCGCGCGCAACCTTCTGGCGGGGGCAGGCATCAAATTCGCCTTGCAGGACACGGCGGTGAAAGCCCTGTCAGGCGGGCAGAAGGCACGGCTGGCAATGCTGCTCCTGCGGCTTCGCAACCCCAATTTCTACCTGCTGGACGAACCCACCAATCATCTCGACATCGAAGGTCAGGAAGCCCTCGAAGCAGAGCTGATCGGCCAGGATGCCGCCTGTCTGCTGGTGAGCCATGACCGCAGCTTTCTCAGGGCCGTCGGCAATCGCTTCTGGTGGATCCGTGGCCGTCGCCTGGAAGAGGTCGCCAGCGCCGATGCCTTCCTCAGCTCTGAAATGGGCGCGGGCTGAGGGCTATGGCGGCGGCCACCTGTGACCGCCGCCCCGCCAGACCCGCCAGTTGCCGAAATATTGAGCAACACATCATCCTGTCCTCTGGCTGCGCCGGTGGCTGCGGCAGAACCGCTTGCGCCGCCATGTGGTTTTCGCAACTCTGCGACACAGAAACGGACACAGACACAGACACAGACACAGACACAGCCCCCGGAACAGACCCCGCCCCGCCCAGCGACCGGGGATATACGACCCAAGGATCCAGCCGATGACGACCGATATTGCCATCACCCGCGCCAGCGCCACCAAGCCCGAGGCCCAGGCGCTAATCAAACGCCATCTGGCACAGATGGCCGCGCAATCCCCCGCAGAAAGCTGCCACGCACTGGATGACAGCGGCCTTGATGCCGCCGATGTCGCCTTCTTCCTGCTCCGCCGCGACGGGCGGGCCATCGCCATGGGCGCCCTGAAGTCCCTGCGAGACGGCGGCTGCGAACTGAAATCCATGCACACCCTCGCCGAGGCCCGCGGCAGCGGCGCCGGACGCCAGATGCTGGAGTTCCTGCTGGACCGCGCCCGATCCGACGGCGCCCCTGCGGTCTATCTCGAAACCGGCTCGACCGAGGATTTCACCCCAGCCAAACGGCTCTATGAAAGCTACGGCTTTGTCGAATGCCCACCCTTTGGCGACTACAGCAAGGACCCCTGGTCGCTGTTTATGCGCCTTGACCTGCGCGCCGCGGCTTGACCCTTCCCCGCGTCCTGTCATAACTGGCGCCAGCGGTCCCTTAGCTCAACTGGATAGAGCAGCTGACTTCTAATCAGCAGGTTGAGGGTTCGAGTCCTTCAGGGATCGCCAGCATTCCATCCATCAGGATCTGCCCGATAGCGGCGGCGTTTCCGGCGCGCAGACCGGGAGCTTGCCAGAAGGTTGCCGGGGCGGTCTGGCGACAGACGCCGTTGCGGCAGCCTTTGCGCTTAACTTGACAAAAGAACTAGGGTTAAATAACTGACCCCGGGCGCAGCGGATGATGCGCCATCCAGCAAGACTCTGCACCTCAGCGGTGCAGGGCTCCAGCCATTCTCGATCACGACACCGATCAAAACGGCGGCACCCTGTGCCGATGGCTGGAGAGACATGTGACGCTCGGCAATGCCCCACCCTCAAATGACAGCGCCCGCCGCCGCCCGCAGCGGATGCTGAACCGGCGAGCCTTGCGCCAGGTCGCCGCCCTTATGCGCTGCGCAAAGGATATGGCAGCGATCTCTCCGCCGTCCGGTCATAGCGGCATGGCGCGCTGGAGCCTGACCGGATTGCCGCCCAGCCCACATGCGATCCCTGAATGGGAGAGGCCAATCATGACCGCTAACCCGTTGTTCCCCCTGCAAACCATAGCCAGCCCCCCGGCATCGTTCCTTGCCACGGTGCGCGCCGCCCCCGGACAAAGCTATATCGCTGCCAATTGGAGCCTATCATGACCATCCTCAGATCAGCGGCCCTTGCCGCGCTGTTGCTGATCCCCGCCTTCGTCGCCGCGCAGGAGGCGCCGGTGTCGCCAACCCCTCCCGCCCCGCCGGTGCCGCAGGTCGCAGCCGATGCCCCGGCATCGGTGATGCCGCAGATCCCCGCGACCACAGGCTCCGCCGCGCAAGCCCCAGCAGCAGCACCGGCACCGCAACCGGATGCGCCGCAGACCGCGGATGCCGCCGCCCCGGCGCAACAGCAGCGCCTTGCGCAGACCGCCAGCGATGCCACCGCGCAGGCCATGGCGCTCCTGCGCGATGGCGGCCCCTCGATCTGGGTGATTGCCGCTCTTTCGGTGATCACGCTGGCGCTGATCCTGTGGAAGATCTGGCGGCTCGCGCTGATCGGCGCCTGGTCCCGGGGCAAGGCCGGCCGCGCTGTCGCCGCCTTTGAACGCGGCGAACCGGACATCGCCCGCGATATCGTCCGGGGCCGTCGCGGCATCCGCTCCAAAGTGGTCGCAACCGCGCTGGCCTCCGTCCACACCCTGCCTGAAGACCGCGCCCGCGAAGAAACCGCCCGCGTCGCCAAGCTGCATCTGGCCTCCGCCGGCTCTGGCCTTGGCGCGCTGGAGCTGATCGCCACCATCGCCCCGCTGCTGGGCCTTCTGGGTACGGTTCTGGGCATGATCGCGGCCTTTCAGGCCTTGCAGGCCGCCGGGTCCAAGGCCGATCCCGCCTTGCTGGCCGGCGGCATCTGGGAGGCGCTCCTGACCACTGCGGCCGGCATGGGTGTGGCCATTCCCGCCTCCGCCGCCCTCACCTGGTTCGAATCCGTGATCAGCCGCATTCGCCGCGACCTTGAGGACAGCGCCACTCGCATCTTTGTCGCCCACCAGCCGCCATCGCTGAAACTGGCCGCCGAGTAAGCCGATGCACCTCACCCAAGCTCAGCGCCCCCGACGCAAACCCAGCCTGACGCCGATGATCGACGTGGTGTTCCTGCTCTTGGTGTTTTTCATGCTGGCCTCCCGCTTTGGCACCGATGTGGTGCTCGACCTGCCGCTTGCGGGTCAGGGCGGCAGCTACAACGGCCCGCCCCGGCTGATCGGCATCGGTGCCGGCAATCTCGATCTCAACGGCCAGCCGGTGGCCGAGAGCAACCTGCCAGCGGCGCTCGCCCTGCTGATGGACAGCCCCGGTGACATGCTGGTGCTGCGCGGGCGCGATCAGGCCGATGTGCAGCGGATCACCGATGTGACCACCCTGCTGCGGCAGGCCGGGTTCAGCAATTTTGTGCTGGTGGACTGAGGAGACCCTGTGGACCTGACCGATCCCCCCCGCCGGATGCGCACGGAATCCATCGTGCCGATGATCAACGTCGTATTTCTGCTGCTGATCTTCTTCCTCATGACCTCGCGGCTCGCCCAGCCTGACCCGTTCGAGGTGACCCCGCCCGCCGCCGCGCTGGAGGGTGAGCCAACATCCGATGCCGTGCTATTTATCGACGCTACAGGGCGGCTGAGCTTCGACGGCCACGAAGGCACCGCCGCGCTCAGCCGACTTGCCGACGCCAGCGGCAAAACCATTCAGCTGCGCGCCGATGCCCGGTTGCCCGCAACCGATCTGGCGCGGATCCTGCGTCAGCTGGCCGCCGCCGGGCTTAGCCGCGCCGAACTGGTGGTGCGCCCACAATGAAACGCGCCGCCGAACTCACTGTCTTTGCCGGGATCGCCACGGTGATTCACGTTGCCCTGTTTGCCAGCGCCCCCAGATCCGGCGCCCAGTCCAGCGGCGCCGACGGCGATGCTCTCGTCTCGGTTCAGGCCGCCAGCGCCACCGTGGTCGAGATGGTCGAAACCTGGGAGCGCCCGCCGCAGACCCAGCCCCGGATCGACACCGATCTGACCCCGCCACAGACCGCCCCTTCGGCCCCCGTGATACCGCAGTTCGACCTGGCGCAGGCGCCCAGCGCCGCACGGCAGCTCGCGATCAGCCCTCCGCCCCCCGCTGACAGGCTCGACGTCGACAGCGCACCACCGCCGCCGCCAGCGCCACCGCAGACCGTGCCGCGACCACAGCCCGATCCCGATCTGCGCCCCCGTGCAAAACCACGCGCCAAGCCGGAGCCGCAACCGCAAAACGCCCGCCAAGCCGAACAGAGATCATCGGGGCGCGATGCCCAGCGCGCTGCCGGATCGGGCGGCGGCGCCGAGGCGGGTCAGGCGGGCAGCTCCGCAGCCGCCACCGCAGAGGCCGGTCGACAGGCCAAGCTTCAGGCGATCTGGGGGGCCAAGATCCGCGCCCGTATCGAACGGCGCAAACGCTACCCGTCAGGCGCGCGCGGCAACGGGCGGGTGGTGGTGCGTCTCACCGTTGCCCGCAGCGGTCAGCTGATCAGCCACCGGATCGCCAGATCCTCCGGCAATGCCGCGCTGGATCAGGCCGCGCTTCAGGCCGTCGCCCGCGCCGCAAATTTCCCCGCCGCTCCCCGGCAGCTGACGCTTAGCCAGATGACCTTCAGCCTGCCGATGGATTTTTCGAAGTAACGGCGCGACCGGCCAAGCGCGCCCTTGTGCAGGCGTGAAACCCTGTCCGCGCCCCGTCGCAGGATCACCGCGCCACCGATGCGCCCGCAGGCCGGCGCCAGTGTCGGTGTCAGTGTCGGTGCCGGCACCTGTTCGCCTAATCTGTTCGCCTAATCTGGTCGCCCAGTCTGTTAACCTCACAGAAATATCCGTTGCGGTCTTACCAGATATCCGCGCCCGCACGCTCTGCAACGCCCAGAAAAAGTATCAGCCTGCCTGTCCGAATGTTTCGCGCGCGAAACAATTAGACAGGGACGCTGACCTTTTCCACAGCGCGAGCTGACAACCGGGCTGCCCCAGACACGGACCATGCCGCGCCACCTCGCACCCAAGGTTTACGCCGCAGGCCGCTGTGCCTCAGCCACCGCAAGCTCCGCCATCTCAAGGATCGCCGCGCGGGTGTCGGCCACCGCGATGAACCGGGCGTTGTGGCAGAATTTGGCCCCCTTGACCCCGCAGGCCGCCTCAAGCGCGGCATCGGTCAGCCCGGCCCAGGCCGCAGGCAGATCGGCGCGGCTTTCAAAGCTGTCGCCGCTCTTGCGGATGGTGGTCAGCGTCCAGTCGCTGCTGCGCGGATGGACCACGAACAAGAGATGGTCAGCCCCGGCCGCCTCGACCGCCGCGCGAAAGGGCATTCCCATCGGCAGCTCCAGCACCCGCGCCGCACCTGCGGCCTCGATCGCGCTCAGCACCATAACCTCGGCGCGCCGTTTCGCCGCCCTCCCCCGGACCGCCGCCTCGACAAAGGCGCGCGCCACCGGCAGTGCTGCCAGAAACGCCTGATCATCCGCGCCCTCGCGGCTGTCGTCAAACGCCGGCTTCAGCGTCTCCAGCAGCACCGGCAGCGTCATTCCCGCCAGCGGCCCCGCAACCGAAGGTTCTATCGCGCCATTGTCCAGCAGATCCACCGGCAGCACGAACCCCTGGTCAAAACTGTGGTGGATCACCTCGATATCCGCCTCCGGCACCGCCAGACTGCGCAGGTAATCGCGGCCATAATGCCGCCAGATCAGCCCAAAGGAGCTATAGGGCTGGCCATCGTCGCGCAGCGGATTGGGGCGCTGGTGATGATCGAAAACCTGCGCCTCGGCATCATAGGCCCGGCCCACGTCATAGATGATCCGCCCCGCCTGCGGCGTGATCCAGGCCTCCTCCCGCGAGCGCAGCAGCGTGGCATCGGGAAACAGCCGCGTCAGAATGACCGAGGACAGCAGTTCATCGGCATGAAACCCGCCGGAATGGGTCACAAGATGGGTGATGGTCATCAAAGGCGCTCCGCAAAGACTAACAGGCGTCGGGCACCCGCAAGGCCACCCATCGGTATCAAAGGCGGCGTCGCCATGCGCGCATCATCACGCCCCCGGCGCCGCGCCAGGCTCTTCCCCCGGATAGCGCATCGTGCTGGCAAATTACAGGGGCGAAAAACACCCGCAGATCATTGGCTTGATACACCCAGTGGCAGGTCGGCTAGGCGGCGGGTTTGCGGACCTGAATGCGGGTCCATTTCTCGCCGCTCCACAGATCATGCAGCGCGCCGATCTGGCCCAGCAGCGCGCGCTGGGGGGCGGCCTCGGCATCACGCAGGTCGAGGATGATCGCCCCATCGGGTTTGACGCTGTTCTTCCAGAAGGTCTCATAGGTGCTGACCGGATAGTGAAAACCGCAGCTGAGCAGCGACAGCGCCAGATCGACATCTCCGATCCGGTTCGGATCCTCGCGGCCCGGATTCACCGTCGTCACATCCGCCACGCCATTGGCGGTCAGAAACGCCCGCGCGGTGCTGAGACTGCTATAGGCGGCCCCTTCGGCATCGAAGCCGAAATGGGTCGCCTCATTGTCTTCCAGGTCGATCAGGGTGATCGCGCAGGCAAACTCCCGCGCCAGAAACAGATCAATGAAGCCATAGCCACATCCGATATCCGCGACATGTTTCGGCGCAAGTGTCTCCAGCGTGGGCTTCAGCGCCAGATACTCAAGGTAGAGCACTGAAATCGCGCGTTTCAGCAGCAGATCGCCGCGGCGCGCCACTTCGTCCTGCAACTCCTCCGGCTTGCCCTTGGACCAGCGCCGGATCGGTCGGCCGGGACGGTCCAGATCAAAGAGCACCTCGGACCGCTGAAGCACGGTGTTCAGAATATCGGCCTCGCTGAACATGGACAGATCCAGCGTTTCGACCACGCTGGACTGGGCAACCTCTGTGACACGATCTGCGTTGAACATCCTCGCGCTCCTTGCGTCTTCTGTGGCTCTGCGCTGCTGCCGGGCAGCACATCGGTCTGATACCATGAGACCGCAGATAGCGGTAGGAAAACATCCTTCGCAGGCTTGGACTTATCGCAGGTTCGGCATGCGGTCAGTACATCACCGTGTTGAGCGTGACCTCGGGCCGTTGGCCTGCGGCGAGCTTGGCGCTGCCACGGGCGATCAGCCAGCCATCTTCCCGTTCCAGCCGCGCGACAAGCCGCCGGGCGGTATGGTTCTGCGGCAGCTCTGTCTGCGGCAGGCTGAATGCGATCTGCCGGCTGGCGCCATCGCTGATGAGATCGACCCGCGCCGCAGTGTCATCGGGCGCATCTGCCTGCGACGGATCCGACAGAAAGACGGTGATCCGCCCCTTCGGGATCTTGCCCTCGCCGGCAAAGGTGACAATCCCCTGCACCGCTCCCGGCTGTGCCCGGCCGCGATCAGCGGTGACCACCAGCGCGGTTGCAGCCAGCCCGAGGATCAGCTGACGCCGGTGCAGCGGCTGGATATGGGACCGAGGTTGGGACTGTCTGATAGACTGCGGGGCAAGATAGCGGGGCATGGTGTTTCCTCTCCCGAAACATAGCCGGCACAGGGGGCGCAATCGGCCCCCTGTGCCTGTTCGTATCAGATCAGATGATCACAAAATCATCTGCTGTCAGCTGTAGCCCGGACTGCAACTGGGCGAACTGGATCGCATCGTCACCGCCCCGACCGTCCGCGTCATAGGTCAGCGCACCGCTGGAGGTGTTGTAGACAATCCGGTCCGCCGCATCGAGCGCGGTACCCGAAGCGCTGCTGTGGAAGGCGCCAAAGTCCAGCACACCCTCTGCGCCCACTTCGGTGAAGATCGCGCTGTCCAGCAGGATGGTGTCACTGGCCACATCGAAGTCGCGGATCTCGTCGATATTGTCCGCACCCAGCTCGGTCGAGAAGCGGAAGTAATCGTCTCCCTGACCACCAAAGAGCGTATCCGCCATCAGA
Organism: Phaeobacter sp. JH20_37; assembly: GCF_048056015.1. NCBI lineage: Bacteria > Pseudomonadati > Pseudomonadota > Alphaproteobacteria > Rhodobacterales > Roseobacteraceae > Phaeobacter > Phaeobacter sp. JH20_37. Next base: position 23,733 of record NZ_JAYMWW010000016.1, read on the forward strand.
CCGCCATCCAGCATGTCGTTGCCACGTCCGCCCCTGAGCACATCCTCGCCCGCCTCGCCCGGCTGCGCCGGTGCCGGTGGGAATTCGACCGAGACATTCAGCTCATAGGCGGAGCCTTCAGGCACGCTCTCGGACCAGCCATCGGCGGTATCCGGCGACCAGCTGCCCTCAAGGATGTAGTAGGTGCCGGTTTGCTCGACCACAAAGACAGTGCTGGAGTCGCGGTTGCTGGTGGAGCCGGGATCGCCGCCACCATCATCGTTCTGGGTAACGATATTGCCCTCGCTGTCCAGCAGCCGAACCCAGCTGTCGTGAACATTGGGATCGGCAATCCCGTCAATGTCGATGGTCAGCACGGTGCCCGCCGCCAGATCAATGCCGTAGTAACCACCCGCCCCGTTGCCGGTGGCATTCACTGTGGTGTGCAGCACGCTGGTCGAGTCAAAGATATCCGGGTCCTCGGTCAGCGAGAAGTTATCCGAGATATCAAAGGCGGTTTCGATCGAGTTATTGGTCGCATCCGGACCCAGCGTGGCGTAGCCGGTGCCAAGACCGGGCTGCGGTATCGCATCCGCGGCATCGGCAAAATCCCCCAGCAGGGTGTCATCCCCGTTGCCGCCTTTCAGGGTGTCATTGCCCCCCTGCCCGGTCAGCACATTGTCGGAGCCGTCGCCCTTGATCCGGTCATTGAAACCGGAGCCGGAGATATTCTCGATGGAAACATAGGTGTCGCCCGCGGTCTTGCCATTGGCCATGTTCAGCTTCACGCCACGGGTCGCATTGGCGTAGTCGGCCGTATCGCTGCCCGCGCCACCATCAAGCAGGTCCGCCCCGCCACCGCCGGTCAGAACATCGTCGCCGGCACCGCCGCTCAGGGTGTTTTCGCCATCCGAGCCGATCAGGTGATCGTCATGGAGCGAGCCAACCGCGTTTTCCACATCCACGATGATGTCATGACGGATCGTGGTGCCGCGTCCGACGATCTGCACCGGTCCGTCAGCGTCGCCGCCACGGGCTGTGCCGTTTTCCAGATCGACAGTCACCCCGACCGAGCTGGTGGTATAGACCACGGTATCCACGCCCGCGCCGCCGTCGAGATAATCCTGACCGCTGCCGCCGATCAGAACGTCGTCGCCGTCCTCACCATAGAGCATGTCACCGTCGTTGCCGCCATCCAGCGTGTCGTCACCGCCGCCGCCATTGAAGACGTCGCCGCCGCCCTGACCCCAGAAATGGTTGTTGTCGGAGGTGCCGATAAACCGGTCGATCCGGTCATCCGAGCCGATCAGGTTTTCAATGCTGTAGAAGGTATCGCCCGAAGCGGTGCCCCCGCTGGCCACATTGGTTTCCAGGTTGACCAGCAGCTGGAACGGGCTTTCCTGGCTGAAATCAACGGTGTCGATCCCTGCCCCGCCGCGGAACACATCGGCCCCCGCCTGACCGCGCAACAGGTCGTTGCCATCGCCGCCGTCCAGCAGGTCGTCGCCCGCTCCGCCGTTGATAGTATCATTGCCATCGCCGCCATAAAGCGCGTCATTGCCATCGTCGGTTTCGGTCTGATCCTCAAGGTCAGCAATATCAATGGTGTTGTTGATGTCGCGGCTGGCCAGCGTATCGCGCCCGCCAATGATCAGATCATCGCCACCAAGGCCAAAGATGGTGTTGCCACCCGCACCGCCATCCAGCGTCTCATTGCTGTCATCCCCGATGATCAGACTGTCCAGCGCATCGGTTGGCCCTTCGTTCGGCGCATCCGGCGCGTCGCTGCCCGGTGTTCCCGGCGTGCCGCCCGCGTAGATGATGGTCTCCACATTGGCGATGTCGCCCAGATCCAGCCCATCGGCCACCACGATCACGGTGTCATTGCCGCCGTTTTCTTCCTCGCGAACGATATCATCAATGGAATCAACGAAATAGACGTCATCTCCGCCATTGCCGGCCATGCGGTCATTGCCCGCGCGCCCGTCCAGAACATTGTCGCCGTCATTGCCGATCAGGATATCGTCGTAGCTGCTGCCGATCCCTGTCTCGATGTAGTATTCAGTCTGATCCGCGTTGTGCCCGGCAAAGATCGACACATTGTTGTTGTGCCCGTTGACGCTGGAGAACTCACCGGCACGCAGGTCCAGAATGGTGCTGGCGGTGGAGCCGGAGAAATCGATGGTGTCATCGCCGCCGGTGTCATGGATCACAAAACCGATATCGTGCTGCGGCCCGTCCTCGGTCAGCAGGTAGCCGTATTCGCTGCTGTTGAAGCCATAGGTATTGTCATCGGTATTGAGGTTGATGGTCTGATAGGTCCGCACGCCCTCATCATCGACGGTGGAGAAATAGCGGCGAATGATCGCCTCGATATCACCCATAAGCGGGGTCACCGCTGACCAGCGCGTATCCTCGCCCACGTCGATGCCATCGAAATAGGACATTACGCTGTATTGCTGACGGTCATAGGTCCAGGTCGCATTGTTCAGATAGTTGATCTGCACGCCGCCGGGGCCGCTGTAGTTATAAAGACCGGGGTGGTTCAGGCCGAATTCATGGCCGAACTCATGCACAAAGGTATCAAAGACATAGCCGCCAAGGTCGGTGATATTCGGCTCGGTATCGTGGAAGCGCTGGCCGACGCTGACATAGCGGTCGCTGGAAAAGGCGCTGCCGTCACTTTGTTCGCCGATTTCCGGGCTGACAACCTCCATCCAGTGCACATCGGCATCAAAGGGGGCGTCATCGACGATCTCGAATTGCAACGGCGTGACTGCGGACCACATCTCCAGCGCGCCGATGGCCGCCTCTTTGTAGCTGGGGTGATCATTCAGCCCGGTCAGGTTGATCACCAGCGGTTCAGCGGCGATTTCCGGCGTCAGGCTGCGTCCCAGCGCCCCCAGATAATCGAGAAACCCCTCGTAATCCTCGCTTTTGCCAAAGGGGTTCTCCGGCGTTTGATCATTGGTCCACCAGTCTGTGCTGGTCTCGGTTGATGTTGGCATGTTGGCCTCCCTGTCATTCAACCCAATCGTTCAACCCCGAGTAGTCAGATATGATGGGCAAAATTCACCCGTAGCCCTCCGCAGGCATGTCGGAGCGCCCGGGCCGCCATCAGCTGACCTCGGAGATTATAGATATATTGGTTTCGTGCCCTGATCGTTTCCGAATTGAATGATCGTTCAACTCACTATTTTTGGTGAGTTTTTCGACACTCCTTGGTTTCGGCAAAAGCTGGCCCATTGACGTCGGGGCATGAGCGAAGTTGTGCGGACAGTTGCAAGGGCCGCAGAACCGCGCAGAACGGCGAATTGACAGGTGACCGCCGTTCCGCTGATCGAATCAATCATAGGTAGCACAACTGACGCCCGCAGCATGGCCCCGCCCCAGCCCTGCCGCTCCACGACCGGGCCGGCACGCCGGTAACCGGGCAGCAGGCCTCCTCTGCCATCGGGGGGGCTGATTTGGGCCGCCGGATAAGCTCTGTTGCACAAATCGTGTGAAGGGGGCGCTTCCCCTTTCCCCGGACGGACTTACCCTACGGGCACTGTGACGGGTATGCCAAGGGCGGTGTAGCTGTTTAGAACCGCGATCCGGATTTGGTGTCCAGCCACCTGTCGGTCGAAGTCTCGTGAGGCGATGCGTACTCCGAAGGATTTCAGACATCGCATCTTTGCCTCGATCCGCTGCGGACATGATAGCCGGTCCATCGCTTCCAGATGGCCCGCCCGAGGTGCCGGGTGGCGCGCAGGATCCCGTTGCGAGCCGTTGCGGCCGGACAGTCTTCCTTCCAAAGGCGCTCGTTCTTGCGGATAGGGATGACGGCGGCGGCGCCTCGATCCAGGATGGCCGTATGGCAGCCGCGCGTGTCGTAGGCGCCATCCCTTGCCCGGCAGTGCATGTCTACATGCACGAGAAGGCCGTCACGGTGCAGATCTGTTCCTCTGGCGGCACTGGCTCAGCAGTTCGGGCAGGGCCGGACTGTCGCCTTTGTCGCTGGAAGGGTTTTGTTGCACAAATCATCTGAGGGACCAACTGCTCTTGCCCGTCAGCTACCACTCTGGATTCAAACAGTGAATCCCTCAGATGATTTGTGCAACAAAGCCGTGACAACCTCAAATCAATGCCTATTAAATGAAGGCAAAGTGACCCTGTTTTTTCTACTTTTCACCCTCTTGCAGAATGATATAAAGTAAATACACTGGACCACCCAGAAGCATGCTATTCACACCCAACCTCAATCCAACAAGCATGTCCCTATCCGGTAACCAAAATTTAAAAACGACACAAATTAAATAAAGACCCAGAAAAGGTTTAATTTTTCACTTTTCACAGGGCATCTCCCGCCAATCTAAATTTTAAATACATCAATTTCTGCATGCTAATATTCAGAATTTCCTCAATAACCAATTATATTAGAAAAACGACCTCAACTTCACCTGAGGAGTCCCCCCCTAACTAACCGCCTAACAGGCCGACCCTCGACGCCAAAAATTTGATATATTTCAAAAAAACACCCACATTTGCTCAGCTATTATAAAAGTGGAACCTAGTAAATACGGATATATAGTTATGGCACATATAGCAATTAAAATCATCGCCGCATGATTATTTACCGACACATATCCCGCAATAATTGACTCCACCACCATCAATATTAATATTACCAGAGATGATATTAAGTGT
>NZ_JAYMWW010000017.1:0-272829 GCF_048056015.1 Phaeobacter sp. JH20_37
CGGTTTTTTGACATTTTCATGAAGTTTCCGGCGAAAAGTAATATTATCAAGCAATATCATACTGTTACACATGCAGATTCGACAGATTAACCCAGCTTCCGTGATCCATTCTGCCCGCAACCGCAGGTGCGATCACCAAAGATCCCCCTGCTCAAATCTATATATAGAGGTACGCACGCCCGGGACCACTAAGCGCCTGCCGACTCGCGCTCATCCGACTCGGTGTCTCAGCGCGTCACGCGCTCCGAGCACGGGACTCTCAGCGTAAAAAGTCCACGCCGCGGCCCCCGGCTCGCAAAATCGACCCGCGCCGCGAGGTCACTATAAAGACTATGGCTTGTGTCGTCGCACCATCATAGGCTTTGGTGGAGCCGCAGCCGGGGCGGGGCGGCATCGGTCAGAACACGGCTCAATGTCCTCCTCACCGCCCGCCGACTGCGATGGAATGCACGACCAGCCCGGGCCCGCTGATGCCTGGGCTGCCACGGAATCAACAGCGCAATCGCGGAACCAAGACAAAAGACGATGAGAGACCTTCCCCTATCCCAGTCCGCGCAGCGAGCGGCGGAGAGCCGTGCGTCAGCAGCCCCCCCGGCACCTGCCCCCGGCCAAGACGGAGCGCGTGCGACGAATGACGGTTTCCGCCACATGCTGCGCCGGATCACCCGTGTGGAACATGACGCGGCAGAGCGGGCCTTTGCCCCGTTTCACGAAAGCCCCCTGCCCCATCTCGCCTGGTTTCTCAGCTGTCAGCATACTGCGCTCTACGCGCTATCGCGGACCAGCGGCGGCCAGACCGGTCGCGCCAGCCCGCTGCTGGCAGCGCTGATCGACGCCCTGCGCGCGGATTGCGCCGCCATCGGGCGACAGCCGGCCGTCATTGCAGCGGATACGCCAGAGCTGCACCCCACAGCCGTCGACTATCTGGTGCTTGGCTCGCGCATGGGCAATGAGGTGCTGCGCCGCCGCCTGAGCGATGCCGCAGGACCGGGGGAGCTGCCTGACTATTTCAGACCGCGCGACCATCTGGTGCCATGGCGGGCAACATGCGATGATCTGGATCACCTCCCCCCCGATGGCGCGCTGGCGCATCGGATCGTGGCGGATACCCGCAAGGGGTTTGACCTTTTCCAGACCGCCGCCCGGCTTACACCGTTCGGCACCACGCCGATTGAATTACCCGCTTGATATATAAGACTGCTGAGAAGACTGCGCGGATCGGACAGCGCGCATGATATTGATAACATCCCAATAAAAAGGGCCTGTATAATGGCTTTGGAACAAACCGTTTCCACCACGACCCTGACCAACTGCGATCGCGAACCCATTCATCAACTGGGCCGGGTGCAATCCTATGGCGGGCTGATCGCCTTATCGACCGATTGGATCGTGCAGCATGCTTCGGAGAACCTGCAGGAAATCCTGGGCATCGCGGCTGAGGAGGCCATCGGCCAGTCGCTGGCAGGGCTGATCACCGAGGCGGCCTTCAGCCGCATTCGCCGCAATCTGGGCGCCTTGGAAGCTCCGGACAGCAGCCTGCGCTTTTTCAACATCCCGCTGAAGACCGGCGTTCAGGCCTTTGATATCAGCATCCATCAGAGCGGGCGCCATCTGGTGGTGGAGTTCGAACCGAAGTTCGACCGCAGCGAGCGCGATGTGATGTCGGAGATCTATCCGCATTTCTCGCAGCTGCGCCGCGATGAGGGCATCGCCCGACTGGCGCAGGGGGCGGCACGGGGCCTGCAGGCGCTTTCCGGTTTCGACAGCGTGATGGTCTATCAGTTCCAGCCCGATCAGTCCGGCCAGGTCATTGCCGAGGTGCGCAGCGACCGGACCAAGAAATACGAAAACATGTTCTTTCCCGCCTCCGATATCCCGGTTCAGGCACGCGCGCTCTACAAACGCTCGCTGCTGCGGCTGATTGCGGATGTGGATGATGCCGGATCACCGATCACCCCCGCCTTCAAGATCGACGGCGCCCCGCTGGACCTGTCGCTGGCGGTGACGCGCGCCGTGTCGCCGATCCATCTGGAATATCTGCGCAACATGGGCGTGCGCGCCTCGATGTCGGTGTCGATCATGAAGGATGGCGAGCTTTGGGGGCTGTTTGCCTGCCACCACAATCGCCCGCGCTACATTGATTATGAGCGCCGCACCGCGATCGAGATGTTTGCCCATGTCTTCTCCTATGAGCTGAGCCAGTTCGAGACCAAGCAGCGCAGCCGCGAAGAAAAGAACATGAACCGGCTGCAAACGCAGCTGATGGCGATGCTGGCGGATGGCCGCCCGTTCAAGGACAGCCTGATATCGGTGTCCGAGGATATTCAGGACGTGATCCCGCATGACGGGCTGGTGCTCTACTCAGATGGCGACTTCCAGGCCACCGGCCTCACCCCGACCGCCGAGGAAACCCGGTCGCTGGCGCGGATGCTGGATCTGACCATCGGCACCACCGCCTTTTCCACCAACCAGCTGGAGAGCCTTCACGAACCCGCACGCGACTACATCGACCGCTGCGCAGGCATTCTGGCGATCCCGATCTCCAAACGCCCGCGCGACTATCTGATCCTATGTCGGCGCAAGATCTCGCAGACCGTGGAATGGGCGGGGGATCCGACCAAACCGATGGAGGTCGGCCCCAATGGCGTGCGGCTTACCCCGCGCAAGAGCTTTGAGGCCTGGCAGGAAACCGTGGAATGGCGCAGTGTCCCCTGGGCAGAGGAAGCCCTTCACAGTGCCAATCTGCTGCGCACCGTGCTGCTGGAAATCTTCCTCAAGGTGACCGAGGCCGCCAATGCCGAACGGGCGCGGGCCGAGGAACAGCAGCAATTGCTGATCTCCGAACTCAACCACCGGGTCCGCAATATCCTCAACCTGATGCGCGGGCTGGTCACCCAGACCAAGGGAACGGCGCGCACGCTGACCGAATTTACCGACAATCTTGATGGCCGCATCCATTCTCTGGCACGCGCCCATGACCAGCTGACCAGCGAACAATGGGAGCCCGCCTCTCTGCGCGCCCTTATAACCTGCGAACTGGAGGCCTATACCACCGGGCGTCCTGATGAGGTGGTGATCAACGGTCCTGACGCGCTGATCTTGCCGACGGCGTTCACCACGCTGGCGCTTGTCCTGCATGAGCTGACCACAAACTCCGTCAAGCACGGCGCGCTCAGCAACGGGGTGGGCCGGGTCATCATCACCCTGAAGGAAGAAGACAGCGGCGCGCTTCTGATCGACTGGGTCGAACGGGGCGGGCCACCGGTTGCCCCTCCCTCGCGGCGCGGATTTGGCTCCTCGATCGTGGAGAATTCCATCCCGCATGAGCTGAAGGGCGATGCCAAGATCCAGTACAAGACCACAGGTCTTGAGGCATCGTTCCGCATTCCCACCCTCTACCTGCACAAGATCGTCGATGAGACAACTGTCGCCAAGACCACCATCACGGTGGATCCGGCCCAACAGGCCGCGCAGCTTCAGGGCAAGGCGCTGGTGGTTGAGGACAGTTTCATCATCGCCATGGATCTTACCGCAATGCTCGAAGATATGGGTTTCTTCGAGGTCGCCAGCGCCTCCTCCGTCGGCAAGGCGCTGGACGCACTGGCGGAGGGCGGCTTTGAATATGCGGTGCTGGACGTCAATCTCGGCTCCGAACAATCGGTGCCGGTGGCCGAGGAGCTGGCCCGGCAGGGCATCCCCTTTGTGCTGACCACCGGCTATGGCGAGGTGCAGGATATCGTCGATATCTACCCGCCCTGCCCGATTGTGCAAAAACCGATCTCCGAAAGCGCGCTGGCCACGGCCCTGATCCGCGCAGGCGAGATGAAGGCCGCAAGGGATAGCTAAACCGCGACCTACCAGCACGATACGGGCCGCGCGATGTCACGCGCGGCCCGTTTTATTTGCGGCCGGCTGACGCCTCCGCACAGCGCTCAGAGATCCACCTCGATCACGCCGCCCTTTTCTGCGGCCCGTGACTGGCACAGGATCACCGCGCTCTTGCGCTGCGCCTTGGACAGCACGAAATCGCGGTGTTCCACCTCGCCTGAAACCAGCCCGCATTTGCAAACACCACAGATGCCGTCGGAACATTTCACATCAATATGAATGCCGTTCTCCGCCAGCACATCGGTGGCAGTTTTCTCCGCAGGCACCAACACCTCACGCCCCGAGCGCGCCAGCTTCAGCGTGAAGTCGTGGTTTTCATACTCCGGCACCTCCGGCACCGAGAAATACTCAAGATGGCGCGCCTCCTCAGGGAAGCCCTGCCGCTCTGCTGCCTCCATCACCCCACTCATGTAGCGATCCGGCCCGCAGGTATAGACATGCCAGCCGTCCTGATACCCTGCCAGCAGCTGGTCCAGATCGGCGCGGCTACCCTCATCCGAGACATGCACCCGCACATTGTCCGCCCAGCGCATCGCTGCAAGATCGTCGAGATAGCCTGCATCCTTGCGCGAGGGGACGGAGTAATGCAGCTCAAACGGCTGTCCCAACGCATGCAGACGATGCGCCATCGCAATCATCGGCGTGACACCAATTCCGCCCCCCATCAGGAAACTGCGGCTGGCCTCCTCCACCAGTGGGAAATGGTTGATCGGTTTGGAGATAAAGACCCGACGTCCCTTGGTGAAGATCCGATGGAGCAGCTTCGATCCCCCTCGCCCCACATCCTCGCGCAACACCCCGATCTGATATTTCGACCGATCCGCCGGGTCACCGGACATGGAATACTGGCGCAGGAACTCCGGTGCCACCACGATGTCCAGATGCGCCCCCGCCGTCCATTCGGGCAAGGGGCTGCCGTCGAGGCTCTGGAACTCGTACTTGGTGACGCCATCGCTCATCACATCGACATTCGACACCTCCACCCGCAGAACCGGGCTGTCGCCGTCATTTGTATAGATGTGATCCCAATCGCCGGTCTCGCCCCGCGCCCGGCGGGCCTTGTATTCCTCAGCGGTGATCATCGCCTGATAGGCCTCGATCCCCGCCTCCCGGTCCATAGGAAACGGATAGGGCCAGGGATGCGGCGCCAGATGCGCGGGGTAAACCGCCAGCGTCTGATCCTCATAGCGCAGATCCAGTTCCTTTTGCAGCGCGCGCGCATTGACCGGGTGGCGCGTCGGGCGATAGCCGCCGTCCTCTTCCAGCTCCAGATCCCACCACCATTTCTTGGCCGGGTTCATCTCGCCATTGCCAACCATATCGTCAAGCTTGGCCAGCGCAGGCGCCGCCGCTGGCAAATTCATCGCCGCCCAGCGGAAGGGTTTTTCCTTGAATATCCCCTCCAGATTCCAGGGGCAGGTTTTCATACACCGCCCGCACATCGCCCCACCGGGCGTGGTGATCCGGTAGGTGGTGCATTTCTGACTGTCCGACTTCCAGATTTCATAGCCGTTGAACATCAGCTTCGGCCCGGCCGTGATCGCCCCCGACGGGCATTCGCGCGCACATTTGTTGCAGGCCTCGCAAAACGCCTGAAGGCCAAAATCGATCGGCTTGTCATGGACCATCGGCATATCGGTGGTGACCACACCGGACTTCAGACGCGGTCCGAGGAAGGGATTCAGGATCACCTCACCAATCCGGCTCACCTCCCCCAGCCCCGACAACAGCAGCAGCGGCGGTTGCAACACCTCACCATCCATCACCGTATGGGCCTTCGCCTTGTAGCCAAGGTTGCGGATCTGGCGCGCAATCACACCGCCCAGCAACGAAAACCGCAGATAGGCCCGCATCGACTGCGCCACTGCAATCCAGTCGTCCCCCGAGGTGCCCTCGGTGGTGTCAAAGCCCTGATCGACAATCATCGAAATCGCCTGATCATGTTCCGGGTGGATCTCGGCACCGGTGGCGTCATGGCTGTACCAGGTCCACTCCGGGCAGCGGCTGATCCCCACCGCATCAATCCCCAGCCAATAGCTCGCCGCCTTGATGTTGGCCGCATTGCGCTCCGCATCCGTGGGGCGCGGTGCCTGCGTGGCCGGCGCACCATCCTGCAACAGCACAAAGGCCCCCAGCATCCGCCGCTGCGCCATCGAAGGCGCTGCCTTGCGCACGTAGAACCCGCCAGTTGCGGCCTGCTGATTGGTCTTGCCCATATCGCCGAACTGGCTGCGGGCAAACATGTCGGCGCGTTTGGGCACCCGCGCCACCCGCGCCTCGTCAATATAGGTGGTGGGATCCTCCACCCGCTTCAGCGTTTCAAACGGATGCGGGCCATCGCGGAAATCGCGGCGGGCAAAGGGGTCGCCATTCAGCGCTGAGCGTTCGGACCCGATCCCCAGCCACCATTTCGGCCCCTTCACCTGCATCACCGGTTGCAGATCCTGCGGCAACAGCGGCTTGTCCTGCGCCATGTCGAAATCGGTGGTCACAACCGCCACGCCAAACCGCGTCCCCAGATAGGGGTTCACCAGCTTGCCATCCTCAACCGTCGCAAGCCCCGCCGCAACGGTCAGCTGGTTGAGATCCACATCCGCCGACGTCCCGGTATGCGCCTTGGCATCCCAGCCCAGCAGGCGGATGTAATTCGCCAGCACCACCGCCGTCTCCGAGGCCCGCAGACAGGCGCGGTGCCGCTCGGCCCCCTCCAGCCAGTCGCAGCCCGCCTCCTCCGGGCGCGGGTCGCGCGGCATGTCGTACAGGAACACAATCGAATGGGTGTGATCGCCGATGGTGGTCGGCGGCGCCTCCATCGCATCGCGCAGATCCGCCATGATCATGTCGATGCCAGAGGCCAGCGTCTTGGTCTGGCGGGTCTTCAGATCGTGGGCCAGACGGTCGATATCGGGGTTGCGATAAGGCACGTGCAGCCGGGCAGAGGCAGGCATCGGCCCGATCCCCACCATCGCCGCATCGCTGAAATAGCCAAAGGCCTTGATATGTTCGGCCCGCTCCTGCGGATCGCTCGGGCAGTCAGCCTGCGCCTTGTTGACCAGCCCGTCGCGGATCGCATCCATCATCGCCTGATATTCGCCCATCGCATTGACGATAGAGGCAGGCATATCGGGCCGGGCAAAACTCAGCCGTTGAAATGGCGGCACCGCCGTCAGATCCGGCATCACCCCGGGCTGCAACCGCTCCATCGGAAAGGGGCCCAGATGTATGGGACGTGAGCGGGTCGAGAACAGACGAAGAGGCATGGCAGGGACCTGATACAGGGATGGGCTGCCACAGGTTTACTCCAGAAATCGGCGATTGGAATAGGCTCCAACATCCAATTTATATAATCAGCGACATAAACTCCTGATATACATCAAAATTATTCACATCCAATTTCACATCACCCTGCCTAGCCGCGGCGGCCCTCAAAGGCACGGATAGCGATTCCACCATCGGAGAGCGACTGGCGCACCGAACGGGCCAGCTGCACCGCCGTGGGCGTGTCGCCATGCAGGCAGATGGTGTCGATGGCCGTGGGAATGCGGGCGCCACTCTCCGTGATGATCGCGCCTTCCTCGACCATCTTCAGGATCCGCGGTCCCGCAATCTCCGGGTCATGGATCACCGCGCCGGGCAGCGACCGGTCCACCAGCGTGCCATCGTCATTATAGGCCCGGTCGGCAAAGATCTCACCGCACCAGTTGCAGCCCAGCTCGCGCACCACCTCCTCCATGGCGGTGGCGGCCAGCACCATGATGATCAGATCCGGGTCCAGATCCAGCGCCGCCTCATAGCAGGTCCGCGCCATGCCGTGATCGACGCAGGCCATATTCGACAGGGCGCCATGCAGCTTCAGATGGCGCACCTCGGTGCCCGCTGCCCGCGCCATGCCCTGCGCTGCGCCCAGCTGGTAGCGGATCAGATTGGCCAGCGTATCCTGCGGCACCTGCATCTTGCGGCGACCAAACCCCTGCAAATCATCGAAACCGGGATGCGCGCCGATCCCGACGCCATGATCCCGCGCCAGTGCCATGGTCGCGGCCATCACATCCGGGTCGCCCGCATGAAACCCGCAGGCAATATTGGCCGAGGAGACCACGTCAAGCAGGGCTGCATCATCGCCCATCGTCCAAGGTCCAAAGCTTTCGCCCATATCGGCGTTCAGATCGACGGTTTTGCTCATGTCTCGGCTCCAGGCTCATCTCGGGGTTCAAAAGGATCCGCTGCGGCGGAAACCACGCCACCAATCAACTGATAGGACAGAAGGTCAGCCATATCAGCCGGATCGCGCAACAACGGTCGGCAGGCAGAGGGAAGCCGCGCCAGCGCCGCGTCATGCGCCGCCTGCTGCGCCAGCCCTTCGGCCAGCGAGACCCAGCGAAACCGCAGCACAGCCCCAGCCGCCGCCTGAACCGCCCGCGACAGATCGCAGGGCAGAACCGTACCGATCCGGGGATAGCCGCCGGTGGTCTGCGCCTCGCGCAGCAGCAGGAACGGGCGGCCATCGCCGGTCATCTGCACATCGCCCGGCACGATGACCTCCGACAGAACGTTCAGCTGCCCCGCTGCGGCAAATCCCTCGCCCTCGGACATCAGTTGCAGCGCCATGCGGCTGGCGCGCCGCCCCGGCGTGAACGGCGTCTCGGCAAAGCGCCGACGCACCGCCGGGTCAAAAAGATCGGACTGGAAACTCTCGACCAACCGCAGCTCGCCGCCGGAGAACCGATCCGCCACATCAAGGCAAAGCCCGGTCACCCGCCGCGCCGCCGGCGTCGTCTCCTCGCCAACCGGCAGGATATCGCCCTCGGCCAGCGGCGCGCCAAGGGCTGCCACCAGATGCGTCGACCGTCCGCCCAGCCGCTGTGGTGTGGCCAATCCGCCGCCCAGATGCAGATAGCCATAGACGCCGCGCCGGGCCGCGCCGATCTCCAGCCGCTGCCCCGGTTCAATCCTGTGCGAGCCGTTCCAGACCAGCGGCGCACCATCCAGCGTAGCCTGCATCTCGGCGCCGGTCAGAGCAATCCGCATGGGTTCGGTTGCCTCGAACAGCCCGCCCATGCCGGCCATCTCCAGCGCCGCCAACCCGGCATCCTGCCGCAGCAGCGCCGCGCCCTCGGCGAGCGCCAGCCGATCCGCCGCGCCGCCCTGCGACAGCCCCTGCCCGATATAGCCAACCCGTCCGCCGTCCTGCACCGTGCAGGAGGGACCGATCCGCAGAACCCGCAGCGCTCTCATGCCGAAACCTCGCTGACAATGGCCCCGCCCTGCGGCGCACCGGTCTCGCGCAGACGCAGGAACTCGGCCGTTCCGACCGGCTCGAACTGCAACTCATCCCCCGCTCGCAGCGCAAATGGATCGGCGGCTTCGGGTTGAAACAGCGTCAGGCCAGTCTGCCCGACATGGCGCCAGCCGGTCGGTGACGCGGTCGAAAACAGGACGAACTGGCGGATCGCAAGCACCAGCGCCCCGACCGGCACCTGAGGGGTGACTTCGCTCTGGCGCGGGATGTCCCAGTGTTCGCCCAAAGTGCCCAGATAGGGCTGCCCGGGGGCAAATCCGATGGTCAGCACCCTGACCCGCGCCGCGCCCAGCTCGTCAATCGCCGCCTGTTCGCTCAGGCCCGCCAGATCCGCCGCCTCGGCCAGCTGCGGTGCAAGCTCGGTCCCATAGACCGTGGGCACCCGCCAGAACCGCCGCCCCTGCGGCAAGGGCGCTTGGCGCCAGTCCCGTGTCTGCAACAGATCCGCCAGTGCCGCGTGCAAACGCTCATGCGGCAGCTCTGCCGGGTCAAACCGCACAAAGACCGAGGCCAGCGATGTCGCGGTTTCCACCACACCGCTCAGCGCCAGATCGTCGACCGCACCGCGAAAGGCCAGCGTGGCGCGATTGGTGGCCTCATCCAGCTGATCGCCAAAGCTGACCAGCATACCGGACAGCCCGACATTTCGGATCAACGGGTAGGTGGGTGATCCCTCACGCGACATGGTTCCTCCGACACAGGTCCGGGCGCCGGACCACCCCTGCCGGGCGGCTCAGCTATCCCCGTCCATTTTCGCCACAGGGTTGCGCTGCATCGTAGGGATAGTCAACCGGCCTCTTCCCGCGATCCCCCTGATATATCGGAGGGCGGGCAGAGGCCCAGTTTAGGGGCCAGTCAAAAGCCCGGTCAAAGGCTCAGTTACAGGCAAGATCTGAGACCCGTCAGAGCCCCCGCTCTGACCCGCCCGGATGGCTACGCCGCCAGCGCCGCCGTGAACGGCAGCTCGACAACCCGCCCCCCTTCGACGACCAGCGCACGGTTCGGCTGCACCTCGATCCAGTTCCGGGTGTCGCTGTCCAGCGGCTCGGAGGTGACAATCACCCCCTCATCGTAGATCCGGTAATAGAGGCTCGGTGCGTATTGATCAGAGGCATAGCGCGCCGCAAAAAGCCGGGTACCATCGGACCAGCAGGCGCCAAACCGCATATGCGGCGTGGTGCCATGATCGCGCGACACCGCTTCGACCTGCTGTACCGCCGCCGCCACCGCGCCAATCGGATCCTCATCAAGGCCAAGCCCAAGCGCGATCAGGAAAATCGCCTCACTCTCGGTGCCGCCCAGACGGTGATCGTAGAAAGCATCCGGGATCATCGTATCCAGCCGCTTGCGGAACATCATATGCCCGCCGGCCTGACCATTGTGCATGAAGCTCCATTTGCCACTGGCAAACGGATGGCAATTGTTGCGCGAGGTCGCCGTCCCGGTCGAGGCGCGCACATGCGCCAGAAACAGCCCGGTCTTGGTGTGGCGCGAAATCTGCGCCAGATTTGGATCGGACCAGGCCGGATGGGTATCCTTGTACAGACAGGGTTCGGGCCGGTCCGAATACCAGGCCATACCAAACCCATCAGCATTGATCGGCGTCTTGCAGATCAGCGCGTTACGGCACTGATGCACCAGCGAATGTTCCGGTACGAACACCAGATCCTCAAGATAGCGCGGGGCCCCGTTCCAGGCGAGCAGACGGCACATTATGCCACCTTCGGCGCAAAGCGCGCGGTAGAGACATCGACGTTATAGCCCTCGCAGAACCGCTGCGGATCCTGCGCCAGGTCCCGCACCGCATGGATGATCGCATCGGCTTTCTCATCGCTCAGCGTGGCGGAGAAGTTGAGCCGCGTCCAACCGGGCTTCTCGATCTCCTTGCCACCCAGAATGGCCGCCCGCATGGCGCGGGACTGCACCTGCCCGATGTTCAGCAGCCGATGCGCATAAGGTCCGGCACAGGCGCAGCCGCCGCGGGCCTGAACGCCATAGTGATCCGACAGCATCCGGGTGAACAGCTGCTGGTGGATCGGCGCGCCGGTCTCGGGATCCTGCACCTGAAACGAAAAGATCGGCAGCTTCTGCTTAGCGTTCGGATTGCCAAGGATTTGCAGATTGGGCAGACCCTGCCAGGCCGCCAGCGCCCGCTGGCGCAGCTCTTCCTGCCGCCGGTCCATAAACGCCTGACCCATCGCCTCCTTGACCAGCAGGCAGAGCGCGACGCGGATATCGCCCACCACATTGGGCGTGCCGGCCTCTTCTCGGGCGGCAAGATCCTCGGCGTAGTCATGCTGCCAGGGCGAGACGAATTTCACCGTGCCGCCACCGGGCAGCGTCGGGCGTGTGCTGGCCACTGCCGCCTTGCGCAGGATCATCACGCCGGATGCCCCCGGCCCGCCCAGGAATTTATGGGCGGAAAATACAATCGCATCCTTCTCGGCATCGGTGCCCGCCGCCATATCCATCGGCAGATAGGGGCCACCGCCCGCATAATCCCAGACCACCCGCGCGCCGTACCGGCGCAGCAACCGGCTGACCGCATCGGTGTCGGTGACAATCCCCGTCACGTTGGAGGCCGCTGAAAACGCCCCCACGATCAGGCGGTCGCCGCCTGCCGCCCCCTGCAAGACCGCCTCCAGCTCCGCCATGTCCGGCCCACCCTCGGCCGCTTCGGCAATCTCCACCACCTCGGCGCCGCTTTCGCGCCAGGGCAGGATGTTTGAGTGATGCTCATAAGGGCCAAGGATCACCAGCGGCCGCTGCCCCGCCGCCACCGCGCCGGACACCCCCAGCAGATGCACCAGCCGGTTCAGACCCGCCGTTGCACCCGATCCGGTAAACACCGTGGCAAAGCGATCATCGGCGCCGCAGATCCGCGCAATCGTCTGCCGTGCCGCGCCACGCAGCCGGGTCATGAAGCTGCCGCAATATGACGCCTCGGTGTGACTGTTGGCATAGAACGGCAGCACCTCCGTCAGAACGAAGTCCTCAACCTGCCGCAGGGCGCGGCCAGAGGCGACATAATCGGCGTAGATCATCTTGACCGGCCCATTTGGCCCCGGCAGCTCGGCCCCCTCACCAATGACACCCGCACGCAGGCGCTCCAGACAATCCGCCCCGGCAAGTGATGCGCGAAAGCGATCAAGAAGGTCGGCAGGGGCAATATCTGTGGTCATTTGATCGGTCCTCTTGGAGTTATGCAGAGATACTACCAAGAAGATATGAAGAAACATCACTCATATACTGCGTGAGCACATCATTCTTTTCACGGAATGATCTCAAAACCTACCAGTCCGCCGATCAAAACCTGCGCAATCCGGCTACGACCCACCAACGTGATCGCCAAACGACCGAGTCGCCCGCGATCTCACCCGGTTCCAGAGCCCGAAGCAGGCAGAACCTGCGCCAGCGCAATCTTCAGCTTGTCAGTGATCTCGCCGATCTGATCCTGCGTCAGGATGAAGGGCGGCGCGAGCAGGATATGATCGCCGTTGCGCCCATCCCGCGTGCCCGCCATCGGATAGCAGATCAGCCCGGCCTCGAACGCGGCCTTCTTCAGCTTGCCCGCAATACCGAGGCCGGGATCAAAGGGCGTCTTGCTCTCCCGGTCGGCCACCAGCTCGATCCCGCGGAACAACCCGCGCCCGCGTAGATCGCCAACATGAGGATGCTGGCCAAAGGCCTCGACCAATGCGCCATGCAATGTCTCGCCCATCTCGGCGCTGCGCTGCACCAGCCCGCGATCCAGCAGCGCCCGCACCACCGCCAGCCCCGCCGCCGTTGCCACCGGGTGCCCGATATAGGTGTGGCCGTGCTGGAAAAACCCGCTGCCGCCTTCAATGGCGTCATAGATCCGGCGGCTGCACAGCATCGCGCCAATCGGCTGATAGCCAGCGCCCAGCCCCTTGGCGATACAGAGGATATCGGGCGCAACACCATCCGCCTCGCAGGCAAACAGATGCCCGGTGCGCCCCATGCCGCACATCACCTCATCCAGAATGAGCAACACGCCATATTGGTCGCAGATTTCGCGGATACGCTTGAAATAGCCCTCAACCGCAGGCACCGCGCCGGATGTCGCCCCCACCACAGGCTCCGCCATGAAGGCCATGACCGTCTCGGGCCCAAGCCGCAGGATCTCCGCCTCCAGCTCATTGGCGACACGCTGGCCATAGTCATAGCTGCGCTCGCCGTCGCCCCGATCGACATATTCATAGCAGGGCGCGATATGCGAAATATCAATCAGCAGCGGCGCAAACTGCTGGCGTCGCCATTCATTGCCGCCCGCCGCCAGCGCCCCCAGCGTGTTGCCGTGATAGCTCTGCCTGCGCGCGATCACGTGACGCCGCGCGCTGTCGCCGCGCTCCAGATGATACTGCCGCGCCAGCTTGATCGCGGCCTCGGTCGCCTCGGATCCGCCAGAGACGAAATAGACCCGGTCCAGATCCCCCGGCGCCTGTGAAATCAACAGATCCGCCAGCGCCTCGGCCGGTTCCGAGGTCATGAACCCGGTATGGGCAAAGGCCAGCTGGCCCACCTGCGCCTGCACGGCTGAAATCACCTCGGCATCGGAATGCCCCAGACAGGACACCGCCGCGCCGCCGGAGCCATCGAAATAGCGTTTGCCATTGGCATCAATCAGATAACAGCCATCGCCCCCAACGGCAGTGGGCAGATTGGCCTTGGTGTGGCGCGGAAAAACATGGCTCATGGCTGAGCTCCTTGATCATTGAAAACAGAGCGCGCACAAGGCAGACGCCCCGCCGCACCGGCACGTTCGACAAAAGCCGCGACAGAGGCCGCGTTGTCAGAATACTCCGAACCGTCCGCAGCCTGGGTATTGTTTTCAAACCCGATCCGCAGCCGCCCCCCGGCCTCAAGCCCCGCCAGCAGGCAATCATGTTCCCTATGGCCAAAAGCGCAGAGTCCCCAGTCCAGATCCAGATCCGCAGTTGCCGCCAGAAACGGACGCAGCTCCGACGGATGGGCCAGACGCGGCGGCGCGTATTGGCCAAGCACAAAGATCGCGGACCGCATTTGCGCCGGAACATCCCCGCGCTCATAGGCCCGGCGCAACTCCGCAATGCAGTCGGCACCGTATAGAATATGCTGCACCTGTGTCCCGGCCTCGGCGCAGATCGCATAGGCCCGCGATGCCAATCGCCAATCCCGCGCCATCTCTCGGATAGACACAGAGGCCGCCGCCGGACGCAGCGCCTCCAGACAGGCCAGCTGATCGGCCACGTCAAAAATCCCGGCACTCTCGGTGGTAATCTGGATCGCCATGCCCGGCGCGGCCTCGGCCACCGCCGCCATCGCCTCCCGGTAGCGCCCGGCATCCAGCGAATGCCCCCCGTCCCGGTCGCGCACATGCAGATGCAGCGCATCCGCCCCGGCGCGCTGACAGGTCGCCGCCGTCGCAGCAATCTCGGCCGTGCGCAACGGCAGCCCTGCATGATCCGCCTGCTGCCGCCGTGCCCCATTGGGGGCCACCATCAGATGATATGTCGTCAACGCGTCGCTCCGCCTGTGTCCTGCACCGATCTGGCGCATAACAACACACGTTCTCAATCCGGCAATTCCAGAACATATGTTTTTTACAGAACTCATCCGCCAGCTCCGCGTCTGGAGCTAAATTGCGCCGACAACTGGACCTAGAGCAAAACGTAAATATAGCGTTTCGTAGTGACAGGGCGAGTCTGGCCAGCCGACCGGTGGCGGATCGCATTTTCGAACAACTTGGAAAGGGCATGTCATGGATGGCACGTTCAATGAAAACGACCTGAGCCGGGTCATCGCCGCCGACAAGGCCAACGTCTGGCATCACCTGATCCAGCACAAACCGTTTGAGGAAAACGACCCCCGCATCATCGTCGAGGGCAAGGGTATGCGGGTCTGGGACCAGAACGGCAAGGAATGGCTCGATGCCGTCTCTGGCGGTGTCTGGACCGTCAACGTCGGCTATGGCCGCGAGGAGATCGCCAAGGCGGTCTACGACCAGCTGATGAAACTCTGCTATTTTGCCCAGTCGGCAGGGTCCATCCCCGGTGCGCTGTTCGCCGAGAAGCTGATCTCGAAAATGCCGGGGATGAGCCGGGTTTATTACAACAACTCCGGCTCCGAGGCGAATGAGAAAGCCTTCAAGATGGTGCGCCAGATCGCGCACAAGAAATACGGCGGCAAGAAAACCAAGATCCTCTACCGCGACCGCGACTACCACGGCTCGACCCTCGCGACGATGTCCGCAGGCGGTCAGGAAGAGCGCAATATGCAATACGGCCCCTTCGCGCCCGATTTCGTGAAGGTTCCCCACTGCATGGAGTACCGCAAGCACGAGCTGGGTCTGGAGCATCTCTCCGGCAAGGAGTTCGGCATTGCCGCCGCCAACCTGATCGAAGAGGTCATCCTGCGCGAAGGCCCCGACACCGTCGGCGCGCTCTGCCTTGAACCGGTGACCGCAGGCGGCGGCGTCATTGAGGCGCCCGAAGGCTACTGGCCGCGCGTGCAGGAGATCTGCAAACAGTACGACATCCTCTTGCACATCGACGAAGTGGTCTGTGGCGTTGGCCGCACCGGCACCTGGTTCGGCTATCAGCACTACGGCATCCAGCCTGATTTCGTGACCATGGCCAAAGGTGTGGCCTCCGGCTATGCCGCGATTGCCTGCCTTGTCACCACCGAGGAGGTCTTCAACATGTTCAAGGATGACGCCAGTGATCCGATGAACTACTTCCGCGATATCTCCACCTTTGGCGGCTGCACCGCCGGCCCTGCGGCCGCGCTGGTCAATATGCAGATCATCGAGGATGAGAACCTGCTCGACAATTGCACCGCCATGGGCGCGCGGATGAAGGCCAACCTCGAGGCGTTGATGGAGA
Organism: Phaeobacter sp. JH20_37; assembly: GCF_048056015.1. Classification (NCBI taxonomy): domain Bacteria; kingdom Pseudomonadati; phylum Pseudomonadota; class Alphaproteobacteria; order Rhodobacterales; family Roseobacteraceae; genus Phaeobacter; species Phaeobacter sp. JH20_37. The sequence continues at coordinate 16,072 of NZ_JAYMWW010000017.1, forward strand.
AACATCAGGTCATCGGCGATGTCCGCGGCAAGGGTCTGTTCCTCGGCGCCGAACTGGTCGCGGATCGCGAGACCAAGGAACCGGTGGACGAGAAACTGGCGCAGGCGGTTGTGGCTGAATGTGGCAATCAGAACGTCATCATCGGCGTGACCAACCGCTCCATTCCGGGCAAGAACAACACCCTGTGCTTCAGCCCCGCGCTGATCGTCACGCCGGAAGACGTGGACAAGATCACCGACGCGGTGGATGTGGCCCTGACCAAGGTGTTTGGCTGATCACCCCCCATCAGGCCTGATAAGTCAGGCCTGACAGACCGGTCCAATCTGGCCTGATCGAAAAATCCAAAGGTGGCCCTTAACACAGGGCCACCTTTTCTGCATCTCTGGGTCGGATGTTTCAGATCAAAGGTGCGCAACCATGTGGGCGTCTCCCCTGCCGCTGACGGGCAAGACCGTCAGCCTCACCCCGCTTCTGCCCGATCACGCCAGCGATCTGGCAGAAGCCGCCGCCGACGGTGACCTGCACCGGCTGTGGTACACGACAGTGCCCGCACCGCAGGATATCGGGGCCGAAATCAGCCGTCGTCTTGCCCTGCAACAGAGCGGCAAAATGGCCCCCTTCGCCGTGCTGGATCAGACAGGTCGCGCGGTCGGCATGACCACCTATATGAACATCGACGCCGCCAACCGCAGGCTGGAAATCGGCGCCACCTGGTATCGCAGATCGGTGCAGCGCAGCGGGATCAACACCGAATGCAAACGGCTGCTGCTCACCCATGCGTTTGAAACGCTCGGGGCCATCGCGGTGGAGTTCCGCACCCATCGTCTCAACCGCCAGAGCCGGGCCGCCATCGAACGGCTCGGCGCGCAGCTCGACGGGATCCTTCGGGCGCATATGATACTGGCCAATGGCACCCTGCGCGACACCGCCGTCTATTCCATCACCGCCGCCGAATGGCCCACGATCCGCGCCCACCTGCAACATCTGTCAGACAGGTAACCCGGCCCGGTACGGCGGATCCGCTTTCTCACCATCACCATCATCACGGGCAAGATGCGGCATCACGGGCCTGACCCGGCGGCTGGGTTTTCCTCCGCAAGCGTGCAAAAAAACACGTAAGTCCAGATTGCACCCCATTTATGTCCAGCCTACAGTGATTCATGGCTATCTCTGTCGACACCTTCTTTCTGAACCCCGACGCGCAAGGCACCCTGCAGGCGCAGATCCAGGAAATGATTGCCGAGGGCATTCTCTCCGGCCGCCTGCGGGTCGGGGAAAAACTGCCGTCCTCGCGCAAACTCGCCGCGCATCTGGGCATCAGCCGCATCACCGTGACGCTGGCCTACACAGAGCTGCTGGCCAATGATTACCTGATCTCCAGAGGGCGGTCGGGCTATTATGTCTCTGAAAACGCGCCGGTGCCGCCCAGCTATGCGCCCTCGCAGAAATCGGCCGATACGGTCGACTGGGCCTCCACCATCGTCGGCAACTACTGCGGCGGCGATACGCCCCGCAAACCGCAGAACTGGCGCGACTACCGCTATCCCTTCATCTACGGGCAGGCCGATGCCACGCTGTTTGACCACGCCAACTGGCGGCTCTGTGCCCTGCGCGCGCTGGGGCAAAAGGATTTTGCGGCCCTGACCAACGACTATTTCGATCAGGACGACCCGCTTCTGGTGGAATATATCGCCCGCCATACCCTGCCCCGGCGCGGCATCTCTGCCCGGCCCGAGGAGATCCTGATCACCCTTGGCGCCCAGAACGCGCTCTGGCTGGTGACCCAGCTGCTGCTGGGACCGGGCCGCAAGGCCGCGCTTGAGGATCCGACCTATTACACCTTGCGCGATCAGCTGGTCTATCGCGGCTGCCAGATCGACTGCCTGCCGGTGGATCACGACGGGCTGCCCCCGGATGCCATTCGCGATGACACCGATGTCATCTTCACCACCCCCAGCCACCAGAGCCCGACAACCGCCACCATGCCGATGGCGCGGCGCAAGCAGCTGCTGGAACGCGCCCGCGAGATCGACGCGGTGATTGTCGAAGACGATTATGAGTTTGAAATGTCCTTCCTCGGCGCGCCCTCCCCCGCGCTGAAGTCGCTCGATGCCGATGGCCGGGTGGTCTATGTCGGCAGCTTCTCTAAATCGCTCTTTCCGGGGCTGCGCCTTGGCTATCTGGTCGGCTCCGAGCCATTTATCCGTCAGGCCCGCGCGCTGCGCGCCAATGTGCTGCGCCACCCGCCCGGCCATGTGCAGCGCACCGTGGCCTATTTCCTGTCGCTCGGCCATTACGACGCCCAGATCCGCCGCATGGCCAAGGTGCTGCATGACCGCCGCTGCGTGATCGAAACGGCGGTGACCGATCACGGGCTCAGCGTCGCCGGGGTCGGCGTCTACGGCGGCTCTTCCCTCTGGATGCGGGCCGAGGATCACGTGGACACTGCGGTTGTTGCCCGATCGCTGGTTGAAAAAAGCGTCCTGATCGAACCCGGCGCGCCCTTCTTTGCCGCCGAACACCGCAAACAGAACTATTACCGGCTGGGCTATTCCTCGATCCCGTCCAGCCGGATCGAGCCGGGTCTGGCGCTGCTGGCCGATGCCCTGCGCCCCTGCCGCGCAAAGGCAGGCTAGCCCTGCAAGGCAATCCCACCCGGACCGCCCCAAAGCCTGCCCGGTGCCTGCCTCAAGCGTGCCTGAAGCGCCATCAGGCCGCGATCAGAACGCGCTCGGGACGTGCCGTGCCTGCGCCCCGTTTGCCGCCGCAGCGCAGCATTCGGCACGCCCCGGAATACTGGTCTTAATCCAGCCCCCGAACTGGCCCTAACCGCCCCTCGCGCGGCGGAATACACCAGAGTCATCCCGGCCTCTGTGCCGGCCCTATTGGCGTCTCATCAGGAGAACACGCGATGAAAATGACCACCGAGGAAGCATTTGTAAAAACACTGCAAATGCACGGCATCCAACATGCGTTTGGCATCATCGGCTCGGCCATGATGCCGATTTCCGACATCTTCCCCGAAGCGGGCATCACTTTCTGGGACTGCGCCCATGAAGGCTCCGGCGGGATGATGGCCGATGGCTACACCCGCGCCACCGGCAAGATGTCGATGATGATCGCCCAGAACGGCCCCGGCATCACCAACTTCGTAACCGCCGTCAAAACCGCCTACTGGAACCACACGCCGCTGCTGCTGGTCACCCCGCAGGCCGCGAACAAGACCATCGGTCAGGGCGGTTTCCAGGAAATGGAACAAATGCGCATGTTCGCCGACTGCGTGGCCTATCAGGAAGAGGTCCGCGACCCCTCCCGCGTGGCCGAAGTGCTGAACCGTGTGATCATGAACGCCAAACGCGCCTCAGCACCTGCGCAGCTGAACATCCCGCGCGACATGTGGACCCAGGTCATCGACATCGAACTGCCCGCCATCGTCGAATTCGAACGCCCCTCCGGTGGCGAAACCGCTGTCAGCGATGCGGCCAAACTGCTCTCCGAAGCCAAGAACCCGGTGATCCTGAACGGTGCCGGTGTTGTCCTGTCCAAGGGCGGCATCGCCGCGTCGAAAGCACTGGCCGAGCGTCTGGATGCTCCGGTTTGCGTGGGCTACCAGCACAACGATGCCTTCCCCGGCAACCACCCGCTGTTTGCAGGTCCGCTGGGCTACAACGGGTCCAAGGCCGGCATGGAGCTGATCAAGGACGCCGACGTCGTCCTCTGCCTCGGCACCCGTCTGAACCCGTTCTCCACCCTGCCGGGGTACGGCATGGAATACTGGCCGGCCAATGCCAAGATCATTCAGGTCGATATCAATCCCGACCGCATCGGCCTGACCAAGAAAGTCTCCGTCGGCATCATCGGCGACGCCGCCAAAGTGGCCAATGGCATTCTGGCGCAGCTGAGCGACACCGCCGGTGACGCGGGCCGCGACGAACGCAGGAACCGCATTGCGGAAACCAAATCCCGCTGGGCGCAGCAGCTGACTGAAATGACCCACGAGGACGACGATCCGGGCACCACCTGGAACCAGCGCGCCCGCGACGACAAACCCGACTGGATGAGCCCGCGCATGGCATGGCGCGCCATCCAGCAGGCCCTCCCCCGTGAGGCGATCATCTCCTCCGACATCGGCAACAACTGCGCCATCGGCAACGCCTACCCCTCCTTTGACGAAGGCCGCAAATACCTCGCCCCCGGCCTGTTCGGCCCCTGCGGCTATGGTCTGCCCGCTGTCATCGGCGCCAAGATCGGCTGCCCGGACACCCCTGTCGTCGGCTTCTCCGGCGACGGCGCATTCGGCATCGCCGTGACCGAGCTGACCGCCATCGGCCGCGAGGAATGGCCCGCCATCACCCATGTCGTGTTCCGCAACTACCAGTGGGGCGCGGAGAAACGGAACTCCACCCTGTGGTTTGACGACAACTTCGTCGGCACCGAGCTGGACGAGCAGGTCTCTTATGCAGGCATCGCCAAGGCCTGTGGTCTCAACGGCGTTGTGGCCCGCACCATGGACGAGCTGACCTCGGCACTGGCGCAGGCCATCGAGGACCAGAAAAACGGCAAGACCACCCTGATCGAAGCCATGATCAACCAGGAACTGGGGGAACCGTTCCGCCGTGACGCCATGAAGAAACCGGTCCGCGTGGCAGGCATCGACAAGGCCGACATGCGCGAACAGCAGGTCTGACGCAAATGCCCCTGCCTTTTGATCTCTCAATGGGCGCGGGCGCCTTTCTGGCCGCCGCATTGTTTGCGGCGGCCTTTATCCGCGGTTACTCCGGCTTTGGCTTTTCCGCGATCTTCATCATCCTTGCCGCTCTCATCACCAACCCGCTGCCGCTGATCCCTGTGGTCTTTGCCTGCGAGATTGCGATGACCGTCTTTCAGGCGCGCGGCATCCGCCCCCATATCGACTGGCGCAGATCGGCGGCCCTCTTGGCAGGTGCCGCCGTTGCCACCCTGCCCGCCGTGGCCGTGATGGCGCGCCTTGGCCCGGATCAGGCCCGACTGGTGATCTCGGTGCTGATCTTTGCGCTCAGCCTGCTCCTGCTCAGTGGCTGGAGCCTCGCGCGGCCCATCGGCACTACCGGTCATGTCGCTGTGGGCATGGCCTCCGGCATGGCCAATAGCGCAGGTGTCGGTGGTCTGCCCGCCGCAGCCTTCATGACCGCGCAGCCGATCCCGCCTGCGGTGTTTCGCGCCACGATGATCGTGTTTCTCACCGGCATCGACCTGATGGCCCTGCCGGTGATGTCCGCCCATGGGCTGACCGGGCCGGACACGCTTTGGGGGGTTCTCCTTGCCTTTCCGATCCTTGGCGCGGGCGTCTGGGTCGGTTCACGCGGCTTTGCGCTCGCCGCGCCGCATCTGTTTCGTCGCTATGTCGTCACCCTGCTGGCGGCTCTGGCCGCCCTCAATATCGCGAAGGTTGCGCTATGAGCCCCCGATCCGCCGCCGATATCCTGATCCTCAATGCAGGATCCTCTTCGATCAAATTCGCGATCTTCGACGCCGACCTCACTCAGCGGCTCGCCGGTCTGGCCGAGGGGATCGGCACGCCGCAATCGCGCCTGCGCATCGCGGGCGACAGCCGGGACAGCCAGTTCCCCACCCATGCCGAGGCGCTGGCGGCCATTCTGGCGGCGCTGCCGGACCATGGCATTGATCCCGCAGATCTGGCCGCCGTGGGCCACCGGGTGGTGCATGGCGGGCGCAAGCTGACCAAGCCGGTGCGGATCACCGCCGATATCCGGGCCGAGATCGCCGACTGCACGCCGCTTGCCCCGCTGCATAACCCCCACAGCCTTGCCGCGATCGACACCATGGCCGCCACCGCACCCGATCTGCCGCAGTTTGCCAGCTTTGACACCTCGTTTCACGCCACCAACCCCGAGGTCGCAACGCGCTATGCGATCCCCCGCGTGGAAGAGACCAAGGGCATCCGCCGCTACGGGTTTCACGGTCTGTCCTACGCCTCGCTGGTGCGGCGCCTGCCGGAGATTTCCGGCGCCGCACTGCCCTCGCGCCTGCTGGCGTTTCACCTCGGCAATGGCGCGTCGCTCTGTGCGATCCGCAATGGCCAGTCCGTTGCCACCACCATGGGCTATTCGCCCCTGGATGGCCTCACCATGGGCACGCGGTCAGGCGGGATCGACGCCAATGCGGTGCTGCGCCTGGTCGAGGACAACGGCCTCGACCGCACCAAGGCGATCCTCAACAACGAAAGTGGCCTGCTCGGCCTGTCAGGTGGCAAATCCGACATGCGCAACCTGATGCTCGACCCCAGTGCTGACAGCGCCTTTGCCATCGAACATTTCTGCTATTGGAGCCTGCGTCATGCGGGCAGTCTGATTGCCGCAATGGAGGGGCTTGATGCCATCGCCTTCACCGGCGGCATCGGCGAAAACGCGGTGGGTGTGCGTGCCCGCATCCTGCGCGGTCTGGAATGGATCGGCGCGCGGATGGATGTGGATGCCAACCACGCCCGCAAATCGCGCCTGCATGCGGCCAGCTCCAAGGTGGCGATCTGGGTGGTCGAGGCCGAGGAAGAGCGCCAGATCGCCATGGATGCCCAGACCCTGATGGGGACGCCATGATCGCCGCCCCCGCCCTCCTGTCATCTCACGCGCCGGATCAGATCTGCGCCACCGTCAGCACAGTCGCCGCCACGATATCCTCGACCGAGGCGCCCCGGCTCAGATCGCAGACCGGCTTGGCAAAGCCCTGCAAGAACGGCCCCAGCGCCTGCGCGCCGCCCAATTCCTGGCAGAGTTTGTATCCGATATTGCCCGCATCCAGCGTCGGGAAGATTAGCACATTGGCCTTAACCGGGGCGATGCCCTTCTTCTCGGCAATCCTAGGGTTCAACGCCGCATCCGCCTGCACCGGACCTGCAAATCCGCTGGCCTCTGCCGCCGCGCGCACCAGCGCCACACTGTCGCCATCGCCCGAGGTGCCGGTGGAAAACGACAGCATCGCAACCCGCGCAGCCCCCAATAGCGCCTCGGCAGAGCGCGCAGAAGCCCGTGCAATATCAGCCAGTTGCGCGGCATCCGGCGCCACGTTGACGGCACAGTCGGCAAACACCAATTCGCGCCCATCGGGAAAGATCATCAGGAAAAACGACGAGGCGGTGCTGACCCCCGCATCCAGCCCGATGCCGATACTCGCCGCTTCGATCACCCGGCGCGTGGGCACATCCGCACCCGCCACCATCGCATCCGCTTCGCCCGCAGAAACCATCGCGGCCGCACGGTACAAGGGTTTTGCGAGCATCCGCTTGGCAATCCCCTCTTTCATGCCGCGCGCGGCCACCAGCACCTCCACATGCGCGTCAGACAGCGGCGCCAAAGGCACCGCCTCCACCAGCCCCTCGCGGGTCAGCTGGTCGACGGCGGCCGCCACTCTGGGATCGTCCATTTCGGGGAACACCACCCGCGCCTTGCGGTTGCGGGCCTGCGCATATGCCTTTTCAAGTACAATCATTTTTATCTCCCTTGCGGGGAAAGGAGCCAGCAATGAGCGATGACGTCAAGATCAACCGGGGCCTCAAGGGGATCTACTTCGAACGCTCCGGGGTCTCCGACATTGATGGCGCCAAGGGCGAGCTGAGCTATCGCGGCTATTCGATTCACGATCTGGCGACGCACTCGACCTTTGAAGAAGTCTCCTACCTGCTGATCCACGGCGAGCTGCCCACTGCCGAGGAACTGGCCGGTTTTGACGCCGCGTTGAAATCCGCGCGGGCGCTGCCGCCGGCGGTGCTCGATATCATCCGCGCCACCAAGGATGGCCATCCGATGGACGTGCTGCGCACTGTCGTCTCCGCCCTCGCCGCGCTCGAACCAGACAGCCAGCACGTGGGCGAAGACGCCTTCGTTGCCAACGGCATCCGGCTGATTTCGCAGGTGCCGATCATCATCGCCGCCCATGACGCGATCCGAAATGACCGCGAAGTGGTCGCGCCCGACATGGATCTCAGCCATGCGGGCAACTGGCTGTGGATGCTGAAGGGGGAAAAACCCACACCCGAGGCGACCCGGCTGGCGGATGTGGATTTCATCCTGCACGCCGAACATGGCGCCAATGCCTCCAGCTTTGCCGCGCGCGTCACCATCGGGACCGAAACCAATCTGCACGGCGGCATTGTCACCGCGCTCTCCACCCTTGCAGGTCCGGCCCATGGCGGCGCTGCCGAAGACGTGATGAAGATGGTGCATGAGATCGGCACCCCCGACAAAGCCGCCGCCTATGTGAAGGCCAAGCGCGCCGCCAAGGAGGCCGTCACCGGATTTGGCCACCGCGTCTACCGCAAGGAAGACCCGCGCGCGCGGCACATGCGCGACGGCGTGCGCCAGCTGGGTGCGGAAATGGGCGCGCCGGAATGGTATGAAATCCTGCAAGCCGTGGTCGAGGCGATGCAGCCCTACGCGCGCCATGGTCTCAACGTGAATGTCGATTTCTACTCCGGCGTGATCTACCAATTGCATGGTATCGCGATGGATCTCTACGTGCCGATCTTTGCCATCGGGCGGATGCCCGGCTGGATCATCCAGTGCATCGAACAGCAGCGCGGCAATATCCTGATCCGCCCGCTGACCCTTTACAACGGGCCGGAACCCCGCGCCTATATTCCGATAAATACGCGCTGATCCGCGACACTCCGCGCCATATCACATAACGCCGCCCGGCCCATGCAGGCCCGGCGCATCATCAAACAGGGACACCATGGCACATACCCAGCCCCAGCTAGACACCTCGCCGCCCGTGTCGGACGAGATCCGCCAGACCACCTGCTACATGTGCGCCTGCCGCTGCGGCATCAACGTCCACATGAAAACCGGCGAGGACGGCCAGAAGAAAGTCGCCTATATCGAAGGCAACCGCGATCACCCGGTGAACAAGGGCGTGCTCTGCGCCAAAGGCTCCGCCGGCATCATGCAGCACAACGCGCCCTCGCGTCTGCGTGCGCCAATGAAACGCGTCGGCCCGCGCGGCTCCGGCAAGTTCGAGGAAATCTCCTGGGACGAGGCGCTGGACATCGCTGCGGGCTGGCTGGAACCGATCCGCGAGGATAACCCCGAAAAGCTGGCGTTTTTCACCGGCCGCGACCAGTCCCAGAGCTTCACCAGCTTTTGGGCGCAGAACTTCGGCACCTGCAACTATGCAGCCCATGGCGGTTTCTGCTCGGTCAATATGGCCACCGCCGGCATCTACACCATGGGCGGCGCGTTCTGGGAATTCGGCCAGCCCGACTGGGACCATACCAAGCTGTTCCTGCTGTTCGGCGTCGCCGAGGATCACGACAGCAACCCCATCAAGATGGGCATCGGCAAGATAAAAGCGCGTGGCGCGCGGGTCATCGGGGTAAACCCGATCCGCTCCGGCTATAATGCCGTGGCCGACGATTGGGTCGGCATCACGCCGGGCACCGACGGGCTGTTCATCCTGTCGCTGGTGCATGTGCTGATGAAGGCTGGCAAGATCGACCTCGACTACCTCGGCCAGTTCACCAATGCGCCGGTACTGGTCAATCAGGATCCCGCCAGCCCCGACTATGGCCTGTTCCTGCGCGACGATCACGGCGCGCCGCTGGTGATCAATCGCACCACCGGCAAGCTGGCGCCCTTTGACATGCGCGGCGTGCGCCCCGATCTGGGCGGCTCGTTTGAACTCAATGGCATCACCCATGTGTCGGTGTTCCAGCTGATGGCCCAGCGCTATCTCAGCGACGATTACGCCCCCGAAGCGGTGGCTGATCGCTGCGGCATCCCCGCCAAACGCATCCGTGCCATCGCCGCCGAACTGGCCCGCGTCGCCTTTGACGAGGCGTTTGAGCTGGATCAGGAATGGACCGATTTCCGCGGCGAAACCCATAAAACCATGAAGGGCCGCCCGGTTGCCATGCACTCCATGCGCGGTGTCTCGGCCCATGCCAACGGGTTCCAGACCTGCCGCGCCCTGCATGTGTTGCAGATCCTTCTGGGCACGGTCGAGGCCCCCGGCGGCTTCCGTTTCAAACCACCCTACCCCAAACCGGTAGAGGCGCATCCCGCCCCCCATTGCCGCGTCACCCCGAACAAACCGCTGGATGGCCCGCATCTGGGCTTTGTCCATGGGCCGGAACATCTGGCGCTGAAAACCGACGGCAGCCCGGCGCGCATCGACAAGGCCTTTACCTGGGAAAACCCAATGTCCAGCCACGGGCTGATGCATATGGTGATCTCCAACGCCCATGCCGGCGATCCCTACAAGATCGACACGCTGTTCATGTATATGGCGAATATGTCGTGGAACTCCTCGATGAACACGCGCGGCGTGATGGAGATGCTGACCGATACCGACGACAACGGCGACTATGTGATCCCCCGGATCATCTATTCGGACGCCTACTCCTCGGAGATGGTGGCCTATGCCGATCTGATCCTGCCCGACACCACCTATCTAGAGCGCCACGACTGTATTTCCCTGCTGGACCGCCCGATCTGCGAAGCCGATGGCGCAGCGGATGCGATCCGCTGGCCTGTGGTCGAACCCGACCGCGATGTGCGGGGTTTCCAGACCGTGCTGGTGCAGCTTGCCAACAAGATGAAGCTGCCCGGCTTCACCCATGAGGATGGCACCGCCAAATGGCAGGACTATGCCGATTATATCGTGAACCACGAACGCAAACCCGGCATCGGTCCGCTGGCTGGCTTTCGCGGTGAAAATGGCGACAAGGTTGGCCGGGGCGAGGTGAACCCCGAACAGCTGAACAAATACATCGAAAACGGCGGTTTCTTTGTCGAACATATCCCGGCAGAGGCCAGCTATTTCAAACCCTGGAACATGGCCTATCAGGACTGGGCGGTGAACCTCGGTCTGTTCGACAGCCCGCAGCCCTATCTGTTCCAGCTCTATGTCGAACCGCTGCGCAAATTCCAGCTGGCCGCCGAAGGCCACGGCGAACGTCAGCCGCCCGACCATCTGCGCGACCGCATTCGCCAGACCATGGACCCGCTGCCGATCTGGTACGAGACCGATCAGCAGGGCAACGAAGGCTTCACCGTCAACGCCCTGACCCAGCGTCCGATGGCGATGTATCACTCCTGGGGCACGCAGAACGCCTGGCTGCGCCAGATCCACGGGCGCAACCCGCTTTATGTGCCGACCAAACTGATGCGGCAAAACAATCTCAGCGATGGCGACTGGGCCAAGGTCACCTCCCCCCATGGCGAAATCACTGTTCCGGTGATGGAGATGGCCGCGCTCAATGAAAACACCGTCTGGACCTGGAACGCCATCGGCAAGCGCAAGGGTGCCTGGGCGCTGGAGGAAAACGCCCCCGAAGCCACCAAGGGCTTCCTGCTCAACCATCTGATCCACGAGCTGCTGCCACCCAAGGGCGACGGCCTCCGCTGGGCCAACTCCGACCCGATCACCGGTCAGGCCGCATGGTTCGACCTCAAGGTGAAGATCGAGAAAGCCGCCGCGCCGGACGATCTTAGCGAAAGCCAACCCGCCATCGCGGCGCAGGCCTCGCCGGTGGGCACCGGCCCCAAAGACCTCACATGGAAGGTGGGCAAATGATCGACCCAATTTTCTTCGAGGAAAATTGCCAAGAAAATACCCGTCTTCTTGGTTCCGCAACTTGTACTGAGGGTATGCAATGACCGAGCTTCCCACCAGGACCGACCGCAAGATGGGTCTGGTCATTGACCTTGATACCTGCGTCGGCTGCCATGCCTGTGTGATCTCCTGCAAGGGCTGGAACACCGAAAATTATGGCGCGCCGCTCAGCGATCAGAACGCTTATGGCGCTGATCCCTCCGGCACCTTCCTCAACCGTGTGCATTCCTATGAGGTGCAGCCCTCCCCCTGTGCCAGCCAGCCCAACCCGGCGGCCCAGCTGGTGCATTTCCCGAAATCCTGCCTGCACTGTGAAGACGCCCCCTGCGTCACCGTCTGCCCCACCGGCGCCAGCTACAAGCGGGTGGAAGACGGTATCGTGCTGGTGAACGAGGACAATTGCATCGGCTGTGGCCTATGTGCCTGGTCCTGCCCCTATGGCGCGCGCGAGCTGGATCTGGCCGAAGGGGTGATGAAGAAATGCACCCTCTGCGTCGACCGGATCTACAATGAGAACCTGCCGGAGGTGGACCGTGTGCCCTCCTGCGTGCGGACCTGCCCGGCAGGCGCGCGCCATTTTGGCGATCTGGGGGATCCCGGCAGCGATGTCTCCAAACTGGTGGCCGCGCGCGGCGGCATGGATCTGATGCCGGAAATGGGCACCAAACCGGTGAACAAATACCTGCCGCCCCGCCCCAAGGACCAGATCGAGGATCAGATCGACATCCTCGCCCCGCTGCTGGCCCCCGTCGCCGAAGATCCCAAAGGCTTCCTTGGCTGGCTGGACAAGGCGCTTGATAAGCTTCCGGGACAGACTTCAGGGGGGGCAAGCTGATGCATCCGGCACCATCCGTTATCATCTTCACCACTCTCTCCGGTCTGGGCTTTGGGCTTTTGACCTTCCTTGGCCTCGGCAAGCCCGAGGTCACCGGCTGGGTTGCCTTTGTGTTCTATGCCATCGCCTTTGGCTTTGCCGTGGGCGGGCTACTGGCCTCCACCTTTCACCTTGGCCGACCGGAACGGGCCTGGCGCGCCTTCACCCAGTGGAAAACCAGCTGGCTCAGCCGTGAGGGCATCTGCGCGGTTGCAGCCCTCATCGTGATGGGGCTTTTTGCCTTTGGCGCGGTGTTTCTGGACACCCATTGGTGGGCGCTTGGCTGGCTCGGTGCGGCGCTGTCGCTGGCAACGGTCTTTACCACCTCGATGATCTACACCCAGCTGAAGACCATCCCGCGCTGGAACATGTCCCTGACGCCGGTGATGTTCCTGTCCTTCAGCCTTGCGGGCGGATCGCTGCTGGCTGGAGCGGAAGCGCTGGCGCCCTGGCTTCTGGCCATCGCAGGCTCGGTGCAGCTGGCCTATTGGGCCAAGGGCGATCAGGCCTTTGCTACCTCTGGCACCAATATGGGCACCGCCACCGGCCTTGGCGATCGCGGCACCGTGCGCGCGTTTGAGCCGCCCCATACCGGCTCCAATTATCTGCTGCGCGAATTCGTGCATGTTGTCGGGCGCAAACACGCGCAGAAACTGCGGGTCATTGCCTTTGCCCTTGGCTTTGCGCTGCCCTTGATCTGCCTGATCCTGCCAGTTGAGGGTCTGATGCTCAAACACCTGCTCGCAGCCGTCGCAGTGCTGCTGCATATCGCCGGTATTGCCGTGTCGCGCTGGCTGTTCTTTGCCCAGGCCGAACATGTGGTCGGGCTTTATTACGGCAAACGCTGATCACCACCAAAGACCACAATCAGGGCGCCCCAGAGGCGCCCTTTTTTCATTGAATGCGCATCCTTTTTCAAAAAATCGCGCCGGTCATGTCACAAACCCGCCCGCTGCCTCGTCCTGTTTCTGAACCCATCAGAAAGGACCAAACCAATGACCCAACGTCTCGATTATTTCTCTGTCGCCGGTGATCTATTCAAACCGATGCTGGAGCAGGAGAATCTGTTCAAGAACAGCACGCTGGAATTCAGCGTGGTGGAGCTGGTGAAGCTGCGCGCCTCCCAGATCAACGGCTGCGCCTTCTGCATTCATATGCACACCCATGAGATGCGCGCCCACGGCGAGAGCGAGGATCGGATGCATCTGCTGAACGCCTGGCGTGAATCGCCGCTCTACACGCCCCGCGAACGCGCCGCCCTGGCGTGGTGCGAGGCACTGACGCGGGTGGAGGCCACCGCCGCACCGGATGCCGATTATGACGCCATGGCAGACCTGTTTGAGCCGCGCGAACAGGTGCTGCTGACGCTGCTGATTGGCGCCATCAACAGCTGGAACCGCATTGCAATCGGCTTTCGCAGCGCCCACCCTGTGAGCGAGGACCAGACCACAGGGGCCAACGCCGCGTGACTGCACAGATGAAAGACACAGGAACCGATGCGTTCCTGACCGCGCGGCCGCGATTGTTTGCGGCCGCCTACAGGATGCTGGGCAGTGTGACGGACGCCGAGGACGTCTTGCAGGATGCCTATCTGCGCTGGCAATCCGCACCCCAGGGCGAGATTCTGGATACCACCGGCTATCTGATGCGGATCACCACGCGGCTGTGCCTTGATCAGCTGAAATCGGCCCGCAAACGGCGCGAGATCTACCCCGGTGAATGGCTGCCGGAACCGGTGCTCACCGATGACGCCACCGAGCAGCTGGACCATGACGTCTCGGTTGCGCTGCTCCTGGCGCTGGACGCGCTGTCGCCGCTCGAACGCGCGGCCTTTCTGCTGCATGATATCTTCGACAGCTCTTACGGGGATGTGGCCGCCGCCCTGAACCGCTCGCCCGAGGCCTGCCGCCAGCTCGCCACCCGCGCCCGCCGCAAGGTGCAGGCGCTGCGCCCCCAGCGCCCCGGCAACCCGGATGAGGGGCGCGCGCTGACCGAGGCGTTCTTTCGCGCCTCAAAGACCGGTGACACCGCCGCCCTGACCCGGCTGCTGACCGAAGATGTGCAGCTTATTTCCGATGGCGGTGGCAAGGCGACTGCGGCGCTCAACCCGATCTACGGGCGCGACAAGGTGCTGCGGCTGCTGGCGGGGCTTGCCCGCAAGAGCAATCAGACAGCCCCCGAACAATGGCGGTTGTGCCAGCTGAACGGGTTGCCTGCGATGCTGACCCGAGCCGAGGACGGCATCCTGCAAGCCACCTCTCTGGATATCCGCGACGGCCGGATTGCCCGCATCTATGTCACCCGCAACCCGGACAAGACCCGGCATCTGGCGGCGGCTCTGCCGTGATGGGCAGCCCCCCGTTGCCCGGCGGCGCGCGCAGCGTTTACGGGGCCTGCACGCCGATTGGCTAACCTGCTGGGGATCGCGATCTGCTCCGGGATTTACGACCCCGGACACCATGGAAACCGACCCTGTTGGCAGTGATGCCGCCGGGGTCCGTGCAAAACAGTTTGGCACCGGGGCAGTGACGCGCCCCGCAGCTTCCAGCCTTTCCCGGGATCCTTCCTCGGGGCGGCGCCGCCTTTTTATTCTCGACGGATCTGGCGCTGGGGATGTGACCCTGAACCGCCAGTTAGAGACAGAAGACAGCCCAAACGAAACAGACCGGAACGCAGCAGCGTCCCGGTCCGAAGAACCATGTCTATGGTCGGTGTTCTACGCTTACAGCAGGCCCGCGTGTACCATCGCGGCATCAATCGCGGCCTTGGTGCTGTCGGTCAGACCGGTCAGCGGCAGGCGGATCTCCTCGCTGCACAGACCCAGTTTCGACAGGCCGTATTTCGCCCCGACCAGACCCGGCTCAATGAAAATCGCCTCATGCAGCGGCATCAGTTTGTCCTGATACTCCAGCGCCAATGCGTAATCACCCGCCAGCGTCGCCGCCTGGAATTCCGCGCAGAGCTTCGGCGCCACATTGGCCGTCACCGAGATGCAGCCGACGCCGCCATGGGCATTGAACCCCAGCGCCGAGGCATCCTCGCCGGACAGCTGCACAAAATCCGCACCACAGGAGGCGCGCTGCTGCGACACACGGGCGATATCGCCGGTTGCATCCTTCACGCCGATGATGCGCTCCAGCTTGGCCAGTTCGCCCATGGTGGCGGGGGTCATATCGACAACCGAGCGACCTGGGATATTGTAAATCACGATCGGAATATCGGCGCAGTCATGCAGCTCGGTGAAATGCGCAATCAACCCGCGCTGAGTCGGCCTGTTGTAGTACGGCGTCACCACCAGCGCGGCATCGGCGCCAACCTCGGCGGCGAATTGCACAAACCGCTTGCCCTCAACCGTGTTGTTGGAGCCCGCACCGGCAATCACCGGCACCCGGCCAGCGGCGGTTTTCACCACCTCGGCAATCACGGTTTCATGCTCTTCATGGGTCAGCGTCGGGCTTTCACCGGTGGTCCCGACCGGGACCAGCGCCGTGGAACCCTGGTCAATATGCCATTCGACCAAGCGTTTGAGCGTATCCAGATCCAGCTCGCCGTTGGAAAACGGGGTGACGAGGGCTGGCATAGAGCCTTTGAACATGGGCACGCTCCCTTTGCTGTTCGTGCAGGCGCGATTGCGCCGCCTTGGGTGATGGACATGCCGGGGATTTGAGTTGATACCGGCAGGTCACGGATTATCGTCATTGGCTCTATCCCCGGAACGTTGGAAAATGCAAGAGATGACACGCATTCTGGCCCTCATTGCCCTCATTTCCGCCAGCCTGAGCGGCCAACCTGCCATGGCGGCCGACCTTGGTCGCGCGCTGGAGCTGATGCGCTCGGAAAAATGGAGCGAGGCGGGGCGCAGTGCCGGGCGCGAGACCACCGTGGCCCGCGACGTCATCGAATGGCACCGCCTGCGGGAGGGCATGGGGTCGGTCTCCGATGTTGTGGCCTTTCTGGCGCGGCGTGCCGACTGGCCGGGGCTGGACCTTCTGCGGCGCAAGCACGAGCCGCAGATCGCCGAAGCCAGCCGCGACACCATTCTGGCCTATTACCGCGACCATCGCCCGCAGACCGCCGAGGGCGCGCTGAGCTATGGGCGTGCGCTGATCGGGGCCGGGCAAAAGGGCGAAGGCGAGGCCGAGCTGGTGCTGGCCTGGCGTACGATGCCGATGGGGTCGGTGATCCAGGACAACTATCTGAAAGACCACGCCAAGCTGCTCTCAGCGCATCACGCGGCCCGGCTCGACCAGATGTTGTGGGACAATCACAAGGTCAGCGCGCGGCAGATGCTGTCCCTGGTCAGC
Organism: Phaeobacter sp. JH20_37; assembly: GCF_048056015.1. Classification (NCBI taxonomy): domain Bacteria; kingdom Pseudomonadati; phylum Pseudomonadota; class Alphaproteobacteria; order Rhodobacterales; family Roseobacteraceae; genus Phaeobacter; species Phaeobacter sp. JH20_37. Next base: position 32,857 of record NZ_JAYMWW010000017.1, read on the forward strand.
GCCAATCAGCGCAGGCTGGCGGAGGCGCGCCTCGCCCTGCAAGACGCCGAGCCGGGCGTTGACGGCAAAATCGCCGCCGTCCCCGACGCGCTGAAGGATGACGCGGGTCTCGCCTATGACCGCTTTGCCTGGCGCGACCGCAAGCGGCGGCAGGAGGATGCCATCAGCCTGATGATGGACCGCAGCACCTCGGCCAAGAAACTGGGACAGCCCGAAAAATGGCTGCGCCGCCGCCGGGATCTGGCGCGGCAGGACATGCGCGACGGCAACCACGAACGCGCCTATCAGCTGGCCGCCCATCACTTTGCCACGGCGGATGCAGGCTATGGCTATTCCGACTGCGAATGGCTGGCCGGCTATATCGCCCTGCGCAAGCTCAACGACCCCGAGCTGGCCGCCTATCACTTCGAACGCTTCCTCGCCTCGGTCGAAAGCCCGATCTCAATCGGACGCGGCGGCTATTGGCTGGGTCAGGCCTATGGTGCCCACGGCGATATCGAAAAAGCCCATGCCGCCTATGCCAAGGCGGCAGATTATCAGACGTCTTTCTACGGGTTGCTGGCGGCAGAGGTTCTGGGCCGCCCCTTTGATCCCGATCTGATCACCCCGCCGCAGCTGCCCGACTGGCGCGCGGCCAGTTTTTTGAACTCCACCGTCGCAGAGGCCGGCCTGCTGCTGTTGCAGGCGGGCGATCTGGCCCTGGCGGAACGCTTCCTCACCCATCTGGTTGAGGGGCTAAACCCGGTCGAGGCGCGCCAGCTGGGCGAGATGGCTGTCAGCATGAACGAACCACATCTGGCGGTGATGATCGCCAAACGCGCCGCACAGACCGGCGAAGAGCTGGAAGCGGCCTATTTTCCGCTGCATCCCGTGGCCGGGAAAGATCTGCCAATGGCGCGGGAGATGACCCTTGCCATTGCCCGCCGCGAGAGCGAATTCGACCCCATCGTGATCAGCCATGCCGGCGCGCGCGGATTGATGCAGGTGATGCCCGCCACCGCCAAGCTGGTGGCCTCGAACATGGGTCTTCTGGCCGATCACACCACCGGGCGGCTGATCTCCGACTGGTCCTATAACGCGCTTCTGGGGAGCAATTACCTGGCCGATCTGGCGGGTGATTTTAACGGCAATGTGGTGATGATGGCCGCAGGCTACAACGCCGGCCCCCATCGCCCAAAGGCCTGGATGGAACGCTACGGCGATCCGCGCGATGGCACGCCGGGGATTGTCGACTGGATCGAACACATCCCCTTCAACGAGACCCGCAACTACGTGATGCGCGTCACCGAGAGCCTGCCGATCTATCGCGCGCGCCTTGGCAAACCGCCGCTGCCGGTGCCGTTTTCCAAGGAACTGGCCGGATCAACTCTTGACGCGTTCGCGCCATAGGGTGAACAGGCCGGCCGCCACGATAATGGACGCACCGATGGCGACATTGGTGCGGATCACCTCGCCAAAGACAACCACCCCAAGTGCCGCGGCCCAGATCAGGTGGAAATAGGCAAAGGGCTGCACCGCGCTGGCCTCGGCCATCTCATAGCATTTGATCAGCAGCCAATGCCCGGTCACACCCGTGAGGCACAGGACGGCCATCCACATCCAGTCGCCCTGGCTCATCGGCTCCCAGTACCAGATGCCGACAAGGGTCATCGCCACCATGCCCGCAACTCCGGTCCAGAAGAAACTGGTCGCCGTGCTGTCGCGCCGCGCTGCATAGCGGGTGATCAGACCATAAAGCGCAAACATCAGCGCCGAAACAAACGGGATGATCGCCAGCGGATCAAAGACACCGACGCCCGGTTGCAGGATGATCAGCACGCCAATCAGCCCCACCGAGATCGCCGCCCAGCGCCGCCAGCCGACCTTCTCGCCCAGCACCGGCCCGCTCAGGGCCGCCACCAGCAGCGGATAGCAGATAAACACCGCCACGCTTTCGACCAGCCCAAGCACGGTGAAGGCATAGACAGCCACGCAGATTTCCGCCACCAGCAGCACGCCGCGAAAGACCTGCAACCCCAGCTGATCGGTGCGGGCCGTGGCGCGAATACCTCCCGGTGCGCGCGCCGCAAGTGCAATCACAAACAGCGCAAAGAACCAGTAACGCACCATGATCACCATGAAGGTGTTGTACTGCCCCGCCAGATGCCGCGAGATGCCATCCTGCAAGGCAAACACAATGGTTGCCGCAATCATCAGAAGCACGCCGGCGGTGACGTTGTTCTGTTGGATAATCCGGGGCGGATGAGGCTCCAGCATCTTGGCGTCGGGGCGCATGGTCATCGCAATATTGCCTTTGTCATATGCCGCTTGCGCCCGAAACCGGGCGTGCGTGTTACGTCAAATCCGGCAGCCTCCAGCCCGCGGCGGACAAATCCCGCCGCCGTGTAGGTCGCCGCCGTGCCGCCTGCCGCCGTGTGACGGGCAACCTCTTCCAGCAGGTCGTCCTGCCACAGCTCCGGGTTCTTTGCCGGGGAGAACCCGTCCAAGAACCAGGCATCCGCCTTGCCTGTCCACTCCGGCAGCGACACGCGGGCGTCGCCGGTGAGGACAGTGACACGCAGGTTGCCGAGATCGCAGACGCCCGCCCCGCCCCAGACCGCCAGAAACCGTTCGGCCCAGGGCGCCACCTCGGGAAAGGCCTGAAGCGCACGGGCCATATCGTCCCTGACCATGGGGAAGGCCTCGAAACTGGTGAAATGCAGCACCGCTGCGGCGTCATGTTCAGCCTGCGCCGTCTCCCAGGCCCGCCAGGCAGCCAGCAGGTTCAACCCAGTGCCAAAGCCAAGTTCGGCAATATGGAAATCCGCACCCGCCTCCGCCGCAGCGGCAAAGCGATCAGAAAGATCATTGCCGCCCAGAAACACATGCTCCGTCTCGGCCAGCCCATCATGGATGGAGAAATAGGGATCGTCGAACTGATCCGACACCGGAATGCTGCCATCCCGCCAGCTGAGCCGGGCCTGCTGGTCTGCCATGCTATAATCCCCTAAGTGATGTGGTGAACGACGCGACACTGGCGAAAGGGTGCAGGAATGGCAATGGCGGATATCACCATACGCGGGGCCGGGATCTTTGGCCTGTCGATTGCCTGGGCCTGCGCACGGCGCGGCGCCAAGGTCCAGATCATTGATCCCTTTGGCGCCGGCTCAGGCTCCAGCGGCGGTCTGGTCGGCGCGCTGGCGCCGCATGTGCCGGAGAACTGGAACCCAAAGAAACAATATCAGCTGGAAAGCCTGCTGATGGCTGACGCCTTCTGGGCCGAGGTTGAGGCAACCGGCGGGGTGTCTCCCGGCTATGGGCGCACCGGGCGGCTGCAACCGATCAATGATCAGCGGACATTGGATCTGGCCCATGACCGCGCAGAAAGCGCCCGGACGCTGTGGCGGGGACTGGCGGACTGGTCCGTCATCGCCGCCGCCGACGCAGGGCCATGGGTGCCGCCCAGCGCCAGCGGATATGTCATCCACGATACGCTGAGCGCCCGGATGCACCCGCGCCGCGCCTGTGCCGCGCTGGTGGCAGGGTTGTCCGTCATGGGGATCGAGGTGCAGGCAGAGGGCGCCGATCAGGGGCAGGTGATCCATGCCAAGGGCTATGCGGGACTGCTGGAGCTGAACGACAGGCTGGCTGGCCCCGGCGGCCCGGCCGAGGGCAAGACGCTGGGCAATGGGGTCAAGGGTCAGGCGGCGCTGCTGCGCTTTGCCGAGGGGGATGTGCCGCAGCTTTATGCCGACGGGCTGCACATCATTCCCCATGCCGATGGCACCCTCGCGATTGGCTCCACCAGTGAACGTGAGTTTGAGGATCCAAGCAGCACCGATGCGCAGCTGGACGATGTGATCGCGCGCGCCTGCGCCGCCTTGCCGGTGCTGCATGGTGCCGAGGTGATCGAACGCTGGGCCGGGGTGCGGCCCCGCGCCCGCTCACGCGCGCCGATGCTGGGCGGCTGGCCCGGCAGGAATGGTCATTTCATTGCCAATGGCGGCTTCAAGATCGGCTTTGGCATGGCGCCAAAGGTCGCCGGGACAATGGCAGATCTGGTTCTGGACGGAAACGACGATATCCCCGACGGGTTCCGGGTCGAAGATAACTTCTGAATGTCAGGCGAAGGGGCAGAGCAATGATCGCCTATATCACCATCGGTGCCAATGACATGGCAAAGGCAAAGGCCTTTTACACCGCGTTTCTGCCGGTGCTTGGCTATGGTCTCAGCGAGGGGCCGGAAGGGCTGAGCTTTGCCCTGCCAGTGCCGGAGGGAGAGCTGCCGACCCTGCCCGATTTCTATGTGAAGCCGCCGTTTGATGGCGCTGCCGCCTCGGCTGGGAATGGCGTGATGGTGGCGTTTCAGGCCCGCGATCAGCAGCAGGTGCGCGACCTGCACGCGGCGGCGGTTGCGGCGGGCGGATCTGATGACGGCCAGCCGGGGTTTCGCGCGGCCTATAGCGCCGGGTTTTATGTCGGCTATCTGCGCGACCCTGACGGCAATAAGATCGCGCTGTTTTCCAACTCTCCCGACGAGCCGGGCCGCGACGGGTGATCAACGCGGCAGACGCCGACACAAAGACAGCCCCGAAGCGGTGGTTGCGCTGCGAGGCTGGTTGATCTCTGGTCTGGGCCAGCTCAGCGCGCGATTTCGGCCCGCAGCGCCGTCATCAGCGTTTCCAGCGTTTTGACATACATCTCGCCTTTCAGGCGGCCGCCTTCGTCGAATTCGGACTGCGATGCCGCCACATGCACCTGCGGTGCGGTCAGCACGCGGGGCTGAAACGGCACCAGGAATGTGCGCAGCAGCATCTGCGACTTCTCCCCGCCGGCGCGGCCCGCAGCGGCGGACATGACGGCCACCGGTTTGTCCTGAAACGGTTTGTTGCTGGTGCGGCTGACCCAGTCGAGAGCGTTCTTCAACACGCCAGAGGGCGCGCCGTTATATTCCGGGGTGGAGATGATCACCGCATCCGCCGCCTCGATCTGATCCGCAAGCCGCTGAACCGCTGCGGGAATGCCATTGGCCTGTTCGTCGTCACCGTCATAAAGCGGCAGATTGAGATCGGCCTCGCTCACCTCGGCGGGACCAAACAGGCGCAGGGCCTCGGCCAGCAGTTTACGGTTGGTGGCGCCCGCACGCAGCGAACCGGAGATGGTCAGGATTTTGGGGTCGGACATGGTGTGATGCCTCTTTCGGTTTTGAATTTCTGTCTCGGACAAACCTATGCCGTCAGGCCGGTGAGAAAACCCCGACGCCTGCGCAGTCGATGTGCAGTCATCCACACAACGCCACGCAGTCTGGAATAGTTACATAACTGCGCAGAAAAAAGACCGCACCCTGCGGCGCGGTCTTTCTGCTTGGACGGGGCAACACCCCGGATATGGCTGCGTCAGAAGGCTCAGGCGCCCTGCGGGATCACGACGATTTCCACGCGGCGGTTGCGCGCCTTGCCATCGGGTGTGAGGTTCGACGCCACCGGCTGGCTTTCGCCGCGGCCGATGATCTGGACGCGGTTGTAGGGCACACCACCGGCCTGGATCTGATCGGCGACCGCATTTGCGCGACGCTCCGACAGGCCCTGGTTATAGGCGGCATCGCCATCGCTGTCGGTATGGCCGATCACCTGAACCTGACTGTTGGGGTAACGCACCAGGCTGGCGGCAACCTTGTTCAGGTCAGAGCGCACCGCGGGCGAGATCGCCGCGCTGTCGGTGGCAAAGGTGAGGTCATTGGGCAGCGACACGATCAGGCGGTCGCCGGTGTTGACGATGGAGATGCCATCATTGGAGATCGACTGGCGCAGCTCGCGCTCCTGCGCGTCCAGCTGGTTGCCGATGACGCTGCCGGCGGCGGCACCGACCAGCGCGCCGGTGACAGCACCAAGACCCCGGTCGGAATCATTGGCAGCAGCGCCAACGCCCGCGCCGATCAGGCCCCCGATCAGAGCGCCGCTCTGGGTCTTGCTGCCGGGGGTGCCGACGGTTGCGGGATCGGTACAGGCGGTCAGGCCCAGGCCTGCGGCCAGGATGGCGGCGGTGGTAAGTTTCATCTGCATCATCAAAAATCTGCCTTTTGCTTGCTCAATCCGGGCGGGGCCCGTGCTGCGGAGAATATCGTGTTGCGGTGCCGTCATCACAAGGTAACGTCTTTTTGGCTCGGCGAAAACCTGCCCAAGCTCTGCTTTAGGCTGAGGTGATCCGGGCCGCATCCTCCTCAAGTCCGCCGCCCTGTTCCATCCAGAGTTTGCGCAGCAGATCGGCCTCTGCCGCAAAGCTGTCCGCCAGCAGATCGGCGCAGAGCATCCGGTCGGCGCGAAAATGGCGAAAGCCGCCGCGCAATTCGCACCAGGCCGCCAGCAGCGTGGTTTCGACGTTGTAGATCAGCGCCAGCGGGCGCAGGACCCGCAGGGTTTCGCCGCTGTCGGGACAGAGATAGGTGAGCCGCAGTTTGCGGCTTTCCCGGACCGCCTGTCGCAGCAACCCCTTTGACACGCAGCCCCGCTCGGGATCATCCAGCGGCGCGCCACCCCAGGGGGCCACCTGCAACCGATCTCCGGGCGAGCGGCATTCCATGACTTTGCGACAGACCCTTTTGGCCGCCTCCTGCAAGGCGCCGTCGCCGGTTCGCATCAACAGGGACAGGCCGACATAAAGCGCCTCCAGCTCTTCTTCGTCGAAGTTGAGCGGCGGCAGATCATAGCCCTTGCGCAGCACATAGCCGATGCCCGCCTCCCCCTCGATCGGGGTGCGCATCCCCTGAAGCGCGGCGATATCGCGGTAGACGGTGCGTTTTGAGACCTCCAGCTTTTCCGCCAGATCCTCCGCCCGGATCGGGGCGGAGGCGGCGCGCAGGATTTGGATGACTTCGAACAGGCGGCCGGTGCGCTCCATGATCTCTCTCCACTGACAGGCTGCTGACATCTTAGCACAGGCCGCTGACAAAGCGTGTCAGCAGCGTTGTGGTGTTCTGGCTTCAGACAGAAGGAGAAACACCATGCTGACCTATGACTGGATTGTTCTGATCACGCTGGGCAAAGACAAATGGGAGGCCCAGCGCCAGTTTTCCAAATCCTACGAAGTGGAGCGGGAGGCCGCTCAGATCCGGGGCGCGGCAAAGGCCGCCGCAATGGCCGCAGCGCGGGCCGAGGCCGAGATCACGCCGGGTGGCAAGCGCCCCGGCCTGCTGCGGCGGCTGTTTGCGCGGCGCGCGGGTCAGGACAGGGTGTGCGCGGATCAGGCCGCGCCGTCCTGCTGCCCCTCCTCTCGCGCCGCCTCATAGGCCAGCATCGCGCGTTTGACCGGCAGCCCCCAGTGGTAGCCGCCAAGAGCACCGGATTTGCGCAGGGCGCGGTGGCAGGGGATCAGCCAGCTGACCGGGTTGCGCCCCACCGCCGTACCGACGGCGCGCACCGCCCGCGGCGCGCCGATGGATTGGGCGATCTCGGAATAGGTGGTGACCTGCCCGGACGGGATGCGCAGCAGCGCCTCCCAGACCTTGATCTGCAAGGGGGCGCCGATCATATGCAGGGCCGCCTCGCCGCGCTGTGCAAAGATCGCCTCCGCCTGCGGCCGCAACAGCTCCGGGGTTTCGGCAAACGCGGCCTGAGGCCAGCGTGACCGCATATCCGCCATCGCCGCCTCCGGCCCGGTTTCCGCCGCGAAGGCCAGCCCGCAGATGCCTTTCTGCGTGCCCATCACCAGCGCCAGACCGAAGGGGCTGTCAAACCAGCCCCAGTGGATTGTCAGACCGGCCCCCTTGCGGGCGTATTCGCCGGGGCTCATCGCCTCCCAGCGCAGGAACAGATCGTGCAGCCGACCACTGCCCGAAAGACCCACGGCATGGGCGGCCTCCAGCGTGGTGAAGCGATCCTCCAGCAGGCTCTTGGCATGGCCCAGCCGCAGATATTGCTGGTAGCGTTTCGGGGAGACGCCGACCCAGGTCGAAAACAGCCGCTGGAAATGCGAGGGGCTCATCCCCATCGCGGCAGAGAGTTCGGCCAGCGTCAGATCCTCGCCGCCATCGTCAATCAGCGCAATCGCCCGGCGCATGACGCCGTAATGATAGCTCTCCTCGCGCGTCTGCAATGTCATGGGTCGCACTCCCGCCTGTGGTCCTGTGCTCCAGTATATGGCGCTGGCCGGGCAGTGCGACCCGGATCTTGCGCGAAGGGCCTGCGCGAGACCGGCAAGCCGCAGTGTAACGCTTCGCTCACCCTGACCCGCTTTTCTGTTTGCGCCGACTGTTCCTGCGCGGCATTAAGGGCCGCGATGGCAAAGCAACTCGATTATCACACGCTGCGTGAGATCTTCACGCGGTTTCAGACAGCGGATCCAGAGCCGAAGGGCGAACTGGATCACGTCAACGTCTATACGCTTGTGGTGGCGGTGGCGCTGTCGGCGCAGGCCACCGATGCGGGCGTGAACCGGGCAACACGCGAGCTGTTCAAGATTGCCGACACCCCGCAGAAGATGCTGGATCTGGGCGAAGAAGGTCTGATCGAGCATATCAAGACCATCGGATTATATCGCCAGAAGGCCAAGAACGTGATCAAGATGTCGCGGATTCTGGTCGAGGAGTATGACGGCATCGTGCCCAATTCCCGCGCGGCGCTGCAATCCCTGCCCGGTGTCGGGCGCAAGACCGCAAATGTGGTGCTGAACATGTGGTGGCGCCAGCCCGCACAGGCGGTGGACACCCATATCTTTCGCGTTGGCAACCGGGCGGGCATTGCGCCGGGCAAGGATGTCGATGCGGTCGAACGTGCCATCGAAGACAATATTCCGGCAGATTTCCAGCTTCATGCCCATCATTGGCTGATCCTGCACGGACGATACCATTGCAAGGCTCGCAAGCCGATGTGCCCCACCTGCATCATCCGCGATCTCTGCCAGTTTGAGGACAAGACTCTATGAAAACCTACCAGCTCGTCGGGATCGGCAATGCCGTTGTGGACGTGATCAGCCAATGTGACGACAGCTTTCTGGAGCATATGGGCATCGAGAAAGGCATTATGCAGCTGATCGAACGTGATCGCGGCGAGGTGCTCTATGCGGCGATGCAGGAACGGGTGCAGACGCCCGGCGGTTCGGTGGCGAATACCATTGCGGGCGCGGGTGCACTGGGGCTGGATGCGGCCTTTATCGGGCGGGTGCATGACGATGCGCTGGGGCGGTTCTACGCCAAGGCGATGGCGGATGACGGCGTGGATTTTGTGAACCCGCCGGTTGCGGGCGGCGAGCTGCCGACCTCGCGGTCGATGATCTTTGTCTCCGGCGATGGCGAGCGGTCGATGAACACCTATCTGGGCATCTCCTCTGAGCTGTCCTCGTCGGATGTGCCGGACACGGTGGCCGGCAAGGCGCAGCTGATGTTCCTTGAGGGCTATCTGTTCGACAAAGACAAGGGCAAGAGCGCCTTTATGGAAGCGGCGCGGGACTGCCGCAACGGCGGCGGCAAATGCGGCATCGCGATTTCCGATCCCTTCTGTGTGGAACGCCACCGGGCCGACTTCCTGTCGCTGATCGAACACGACCTCGATTTCGTGATCGGCAATGAGGCCGAGATCAAATCGCTGTTTGAAACCGACGATCTGGAAGAGGCGCTGGCCAAGACAGCCGCCATCTGCCCGCTGGTGGTCTGCACCCGCTCCGGCGATGGCGTCACCGTGGTTGAGGGCGACACCCGCGTGACAGTGCCGGTTGAGCGGGTGGTGCCGGTGGATGCCACCGGGGCCGGCGATCAATTTGCGGCCGGGTTCCTGTTCGGCATGGCCAAGGGGCTGGATATCGAGACCTGCGCCAGGATCGGCAATGTCTGCGCCGCCGAGGTGATCAGCCATATCGGCCCCCGCCCCAAGGCGGTGATGAATCAGGTGCTGCGCCGCGAAGGGCTGATCTGAGCCGGGGCCGTGCCCGCAGCCACTATTGCACAGTCGTCCCGGAGCAATCGGGGACGGCTTTTTTCATCGGTGATCGACCCTGACGGTCGCGGGGGGCTTCAGGCGGTTTCTGCCGCGTTCAGCGCCTTGGACAGAAGCTGTGTCAGGCTGCGCTGTTCGGTGTCCGACAGATCGCCGAGCAGGCGGGCCTGAGTGGCGACATGGGCCTCGACCACCTCGTTGATCAGCTTCAGCCCCTCTGGCGTCAGCTCAATCAGGAAGCCGCGGCTGTCCTCGGGGTTGACGCTGCGCGCCACCAGACCGGCGTCCACCAGCCGGTCGATGCGGTTGGTCATGGTGCCGGAGGCGACCATGGTGGCCTGCAACAGATCGCCCGGTGACAGCCGATAAGGCGCGCCTGCCCGGCGCAGGGTGGCCAGCACATCGAACTTGGCCGCGTTCAGATCATAGCGCGCCCAGGTTTTCTGCATTTCTTTCTGATAGGCTTGCGCCAATCGTCCGACCCGCCCGATGACGGCCATCGCCGATACATCAAGGTCGGGGCGCTCTCGCTCCCATTGCTGGGTCACAAAATCCACATGGTCCATGTGGGAAGGTTTTATCGCCTGATATCTTGACGTCAAGAAAAACCGATATATCTTGATGTCGAGAAATAAAGGAACCTCTGCCATGCAAAGCCGCGATCTGATCCTTACCGCGCTGGCCCCCGTGATCTGGGGCAGCAGCTATATTGTCACCACCACCCTGCTGCCGGGGCAGTCGCCGCTGCTGGTGGCACTGCTGCGCGCGCTGCCTGCGGGGCTGTTGCTGATGCTAATGGTGCGGCAACTGCCGCCGCTGAGCTGGGTGCCGCGGTTGTTGGTGCTGGGGGCGCTGAACTTCTCGATCTTCTGGAGCCTGCTGTTTGTGGCCGCCTATCGCCTGCCCGGCGGGGTTGCTGCGACCCTTGGCGCGGTGCAGCCGCTGGTGGTGGTGTTCCTGTCGGCGCTGATGCTGAAGACGCCGGTGCGCACGGCGGCAGTGCTGGCGGCGGCCCTGAGCATTCTGGGCGTGGCGCTGCTGGTGCTGACGCCGAGTGCGCAGCTGGACGGGATCGGTGTTCTGGCAGGGCTCGCCGGGGCCATTGCGATGGCGGCCGGCGTGGTGCTGAGCCGCAAGTGGCAGCCGCCTGTGTCGCTGCTGACCTTCACCGCCTGGCAGTTGACGGCGGGCGGGCTGCTGCTGATCCCGGTCACCCTGTGGTCGCTGCCATCGCTGCCGCAGCTGAGTGCCGAGAACCTGCTCGGCTTGGCCTATATGAGCCTGATCGGCGGCGCTGCGACCTATGTGTTGTGGTTTCGCGGCATCGCCCGGCTGGAGCCATCGGTGGTGTCGCTTCTCGGGGTGCTCAGCCCGCTATCAGCGGTGGTGCTCGGCTGGGTGTTCCTTGGCGAGGTGCTGACGGCGAAACAGGCGATTGGCGCGGGCCTTGCGCTGTTCAGCCTGTGGCTGGGGCAAAGCGGATTGCGCTGGCGCAGGCGGCGGGTGGCTGGCATCTAGTCTCCCAAACCGGGTCCGGGTTAGCGTTCAGACCAAGGGGTGCAGGATGTGCCCGCGTGGCAGGCCAGCACCTCCTCTCGGGCGGCACCATCGGTGCCCCCGAAGCCAAAGCCGCCACAGGGATCCATGCGCAGCACGTAATCGCCTGCGCGCTGCTCCAGAAATGCCAGATAGTCCACGCCATCCGCAGCGCCAGCACACCACGGCCCAAAGCAGAGGAGTTCCAGCGTGATGTCCAGATCGACGTCTTTTGAAAAGCCGTCCGGGGTCATCGCCTTACCGTTGATCCGCGCGGGGATCAGGCTGCGCGGCGGCGCATCATTGGGATTGTCCTGCGGCGGTTTCGGCAGGGCGGTTTCATCAAAGCTGAGCTTACCCTCGACCACGACGTAGTTTTTGTCGGATTTCACCGCCTCCAGATAGGCGTCCGACGGTCCCCAAGGCAGGCAGCTGAGGGCGGATGCGGGACCGGCCAGCGCAGACAGGAGGGCAACAGGCAGAAAAAGCGTGCGAAGCGGCGACATCAGGACATCCTTTGTCAGACGGGGGACAGTCCGAACCATCATAGATGGTCCTGAAACTCCTGAATAACCCGTTCGTAGACCTCGCGTTTGAATGGCACGATCTTGCCGACCAGCTGATCGACCGGCTGCCAGCACCAGGCGGAGAATTCCGGGTGGTCGGTGGCGATATTGATCTGATCGTCGCGCCCGAGAAAGCGCATCAGATACCATTTCTGTTCCTGCCCGCGATATTTGCCGCCCCAGAAATGCGGCACCACCTCGGCGGGCAGATCATAGGGCAGCCAGCCGTTGCTTTCGGCGATGATCTCGACCAGATCGGCGGTGACGCCGGTTTCTTCCTCCAGTTCGCGCAGCGCCGCCAGCCTGGGATCTTCGTCTGCGTCGATACCACCCTGGGGCATCTGCCAGGCGTCCTTGTGCCGGTCCATGCGCTGGCCGACCCAGACCTCACCCGCTGCATTGACCAGCATCACGCCGACATTGGGCCGGTACGGCAGGGTTGCGATATCTTCGGGGGTCATCCAGTCTCTCCTTGGTTGGATGTACCCCTTGTGCACCTGTGCCCCAGCGTCGTGCAAGAGGTTGACGCCGCGTCCAAAGTGACAATCCCTTTCAGGCCGGGCCATTTTCGCGCAAACGAAGACCAAAGACTTATCAGAGAACTACCAGGGAGAGTGTCATGACTGCGTACCCGAAAATGTTGGCGCCGCTGGATCTCGGCTTTACCACGTTGAAAAACCGCGTGCTGATGGGATCCATGCACACCGGGCTTGAGGAAACCAAGGACTGGAACCGGGTGGCCGAATTCTATGCCGACCGGGCGCGCGGTGGCGTGGCGCTGATGGTCACCGGTGGCATTGGTCCGAACCTTGAAGGATCGGTTCTGCCGGGGGCGGCGATGATGGCGAGCGAGCAGGATGTGGCCAACCACAGCATCGTCACAAACCGCGTGCATGAGGCCGGGGGCAAGATCGCGATGCAGATCCTGCATGCCGGGCGTTATGCCTATGGTCCGAAATGCGTGGCGCCCAGCCCGATAAAATCGCCGATCTCGCCCTTCCCGCCGCAGGAGCTGGATGAAGAGGGTATCGAGAAGCAGATCTCCGACATCGTGAATGCCGCCGTGCTGGCACAGCAGGCGGGCTATGATGGCGTTGAGATCATGGGGTCGGAGGGCTATTTCCTGAACCAGTTCCTCGTCACCCATACCAACAAGCGCGAGGACCGCTGGGGCGGGTCCTATGAGAACCGGATGCGCCTGCCGATCGAGGTGGTGCGCCGCACCCGTGAGGCGGTGGGGACGGATTTCATCATCATCTACCGCCTGTCGATGATCGACCTTGTTCCCAATGGCTCCACCTATGACGAGGTGGTCGAACTGGCGCAGGAGATCGAGAAGGCCGGTGCCACCATCCTGAACACCGGTATTGGCTGGCATGAAGCGCGTATTCCGACGATTGCCACATCTGTTCCCCGCGCGGCCTTTGCCTGGGTCACCAAAAAGCTGATGGGCAAGGTTGGCATTCCGGTGATCACATCGAACCGGATCAACACGCCGGAGGTCGCCGAGCAGGTGCTGTCCGAGGGCTGCGCCGATATGGTGTCGATGGCGCGGCCAATGCTGGCGGATGCGGATTTTGTCGCCAAGGCGGCGGAGGGCAAGGCCGATCAGATCGCACCCTGCATCGCCTGCAATCAGGCCTGTCTGGACCATACGTTCAGCGGCAAGCTGACCTCCTGCCTGGTGAATCCGCGCGCCTGCCACGAGACCGAACTGGTGCTGACGCCTGCGGAGAGCGTGAAGACCGTCGCCATTGTCGGCGCGGGTCCTGCGGGTCTGTCCACCGCGCTGGCGGCCTCGGAACGTGGCCACAAGGTGACGCTGTTTGATCGCGCAAGCGAGATCGGCGGCCAGCTGAACATGGCCAAGCAGGTGCCGGGCAAGGAAGAATTCTGGGGGCTGGTCGATTGGTATCGCTCCATGCTGGCCCAGAGCGATGTGACGCTGGAGCTGAACCGCGAGGTGTCGGCGGGCGATCTCAAGGGCTTTGACGAGGTGGTGATTGCCACCGGCGTGGTGCCGCGCGATCCGCAGATCCCCGGTCAGGACCGGGACAATGTGGTCGATTACATCGACGTGCTGCGCCACAAGGCCAAGGTGGGCAAGCGGGTGGCGGTGATCGGCGCAGGCGGCATCGGCTTTGATGTGTCGGAATTCCTGCTGCACGAAGGTGAAAGCGCCACGGAGAACCTGCCCCTGTGGATGAAGGAATGGGGCGTTGCGGACCCGGCCGAGCATCGCGCCGGTCTGGCCCCCGAAGGCCCGCAGCCCGAGGCCCCGGCCCGCGAGGTGACGCTGTTGCAGCGCAAGGCGGAGCGCCACGGCAAGCGGCTGGGCAAGACGACCGGCTGGATCCACCGCGCCACGCTGAAGATGAAGGATGTGAATTTCGTCGGCGGCGTGAACTATGAGAAGATCGACGACGACGGGCTGCATGTCAGCTTTGGCGAGGCGCGCGAGAATCCAACCGTGATCGCGGCGGATACCGTCGTGCTGTGCTCTGGCCAGCTGTCGGAGCGGTCGCTGGCGGATGCGCTGGCGGCACAAGGCACATCCTGCCACGTGATCGGCGGCGCCGATCTTGCGGCCGAACTGGACGCCAAACGGGCCATCAATCAGGGCACACGGCTGGCGGCCAGCCTCTGATACGGCACCGTCTCGCCGCTGTGTAAATCTTGCGACCCTCGCCGCCTGTGGTGGCGGGGGTCGTTTGCGGTTGTGGAACCTCCGGCGCCCAGTGGCGTTTTGTCTGTGAACGGCGCCGCCCCGGTGGCGCGATTACCGCCACGACAGACAGGAGAGTTTCATGCCCCGTATCACCGACGCCAAGATCCTGATGATTGCCACCCATGGGTTCGAGCAGTCCGAACTGGAATTCCCGCGCGATCAGCTGCGGGTCAAGGGCGCTGAGGTCTCTGTCGCCAGCCTCGATGGCAAGGCGATCAAGGGCTGGGAAGGCGATGACTGGGGCCGTGAGGCCAAGGCGGATCTGGCGCTGGAGGCGGTCCGTGTCGAGGAGTACGACGCCCTGGTCCTGCCCGGCGGTCAGATCAACCCGGATCTGCTGCGCATCAATGACGATGTGATCGAGCTGATCAACGGTTTCTACGATCAGGGCAAGGTTGTCGCCGCAATCTGCCATGCGCCCTGGCTGCTGATCGAGGCCGGTCTGGTCAAGGGCCGCACCATGACCTCGTTTCAGTCGATCAAGACCGACATGATCAATGCGGGGGCCGATTGGCAGGATGCGGAGGTCGTCGCGGACAACGGAATCGTGACCAGCCGCAACCCCGATGATCTGAAGGCATTTGTCGGCAAGATCGTGGAAGAGATCGAAGAAGGCCGCCACCCGCGCTGAAGCTGCGACCGGTTAATGTGTCTATTTCCACAACGGCCCCGGTTCGCAACCGGGGTCTTTGACGTAACGATCAAGGGCGGCGCAAACCGCCACAGGCGAGGCAGTTCTTGTCGTCCGGCAAGGTGATCCGGTCAACAAGCACGGTGATAGCCTGACCGCTGACGGCGGCGCCCATCTGGCGC
This sequence comes from Phaeobacter sp. JH20_37, assembly GCF_048056015.1. Taxonomy (NCBI): domain Bacteria; kingdom Pseudomonadati; phylum Pseudomonadota; class Alphaproteobacteria; order Rhodobacterales; family Roseobacteraceae; genus Phaeobacter; species Phaeobacter sp. JH20_37. Next base: position 48,405 of record NZ_JAYMWW010000017.1, read on the forward strand.
ACGTCGAGTTCGTGGACCCCTGTTGGCACATCCAATGTCAGGCGGATGTCGCCCATGGGCAACCCATCAGAACCGACAGGGTCGCCATAGACATAGAGGTGATATGCGCCCTTTGCGGGTACGCGGATACCAACTGTGATGGGCGACGCGACGATATCGCCATCTCGGGGCGACAGGATCGCCGCGCCGGGTATTCGCGCCTCTTCCGCCCCAACAAGAGAGGTGAAGAGGGCCATACCGATCACGGCAAAGCCCCAGAGGTGTAGCGTGCGTCCCTCGTGTTTCACGTGGCAACAGGGTCGTGGGCCGCGCGGGCATCGGCGGGGGCTTCGTCGCGCCGCTCCATGCCGTAGTCGCGCAGCACGCCTGCCACCCGCAGGCGGTAATCCCTGAACACATGGTCCCTGCCCTCTTTCTGCCCCGCGCGGTGAGCGCTGAGCTGGCGCCAGTTGGCCACGGCGTCCTCGCTCTCCCAGAAGGACAGCGACAGGAGTTTGCCCGGCGTGGTGAGGCTCTGGAACCGTTCGACGGAGATGAAGCCTTCGATCTGCTCCAGGAGCGGCTTCAGACTGGCTGCGATCTCAAGATAGCGGTCCTTGGCGCCATCCTTGATTTCAACCTCGAATATGACTGCGATCATCCTGTGGATCCTTCTGGGTCGGAAACTTTTTTCAGCCAGGTGCGATCCTCGCGCAGGATGAAGCGGCGCTCCTGGGCGAAGGCGTAGTTTTCGCGGCCCAGCGGGTCGGCTGCGAGGCGCGCGCGGTAGGCTTCGTATTCAGCAAGGTTTGCCACATCATAGATGCCATAGGCCAGCGTTGATGAGCCTTCATGCGGGGCATAATAGCCGATCAGATCGGCGCCGCAGCAGGGGATCGCCTGCCCCCAGTTGCGGGCGTAGGTGGCGAAATCCTCACGTTTGGTGGGGTCGATATGGTAGCGGATGACACAGGTGAGCATATGGGGCGTCCTTCGTTGAGAAATACGCCCCTGATCTAGCAGTCGGCCTGACGGCGATGCTTCGCCCTGCGCCGAAGTATCGCCGCCCGTTGCCTCGCCTATTCGACCGTGATGGTGATCACCTGCGATACCACCGGGGTGGAATGCGGCACATGGCCGTAATCGCCCATCACCAGTTGCAGCGTATGTTCGCCCGGTGCCAGATCCAGCGTGGTTTCGGTCTGGCCGCCGCCAAAATGGATGTGGTTTTCATCCGATGGCAGACCGTAGGACAGCTCATCCGCGCCATCCTCGCCCTCGCCCAGCGGCGGGCGGTCGACCAGGAGGTGATGGTGACCGGTGTTTTCCTTTTCGGTGCCCGCCGGGGCCACCCCCATGCCGCGCAGGCCAAAGACCACGGTGACCGGGGATGAGACGGTATCGCCATCCCTGGGCATCACGAAGTAGACCTCCGCCCCCTCCGGCGACGGGGTTTCGCCGCCGGCCAGGGCCGCGGAAACCGGCAGGGCACAGGCGACGAGGGCCGCCAGCGTGGTTCTTATCGTGGATCTGATGATCGCAGTCATAAGTTGTCCTCCCATTGATGTAAGCCCTTCTCAACATAGTGGCTTTGACTGCTATTGCGATCTTCGGGCCGAGCCGCAGGTGTTTCCAGCTGGTAAACTATGGGTGAATAACCCTGCAATTATCCCATCCTCGCCCCGTTCTTGCCCGATTTGCCCGCGACATTTGAGGCAACACGGGTAAACAAGGACGCGAGTGCTATGGACCGACTGACCGAAATGGAGGCCTTTGCCAATGTGGTGGACCAGGGCGGATTCACCGATGCGGCAAAGAAGATGGGGATCTCCAAATCGGCGGTGTCCAAACATGTCTCAAGCCTTGAGGCCCGTCTGGGCGCGCGGCTGCTGAACCGGACCACGCGGCGGGTCTCGCCCACCGAAATTGGGCTGGCCTACTATGACCGCGCCCGCCGTGTCCTGAATGATGCCGGTGAGGCGGATGCGCTGGTCACCTCCATGCAATCGGCGCCATCGGGGCTGCTGCGGATTTCAGTGGCGACGGATTTCGGCGTCAATCACCTGTCGCCGGTGCTGTCGGACTTCCTGCGCGACTATCCCGATATCACCGTCAACATGGTGCTGAACAACCGCTATGTGGAGCTGATCTCCGAAGGGTTTGATATGGCGCTGCGGATCGGCGAGCTGGAAGACAGCTCTCTGCGGGCGCGCAAGCTGACCGAAACCACCAAGCGGATGATCGCCTCCCCCGCCTATTTGGAGAAATTCGGTCGTCCACAGAAGATCGACGATCTCAACATGCACAAGCTGCTGCATTATTCGAACCAGTCCAGCGGCAGCATGTGGAAGATCACCGCGCCGTCGGGCGAAAAACGGCAGGTGCGGACCTCTGGCTGGCTGTCGGTGAATGACGGGCAGTCGCTGCTGAATGCGGCCATTTCAGGCCTCGGGATCGCCTATCTGCCAAGCTATCTCTACTCAGATGCCATGGCCGAGGGGCTGGTCGAGGACGTCATGCCCTCGCTGCCGATGGAAACCCAAGGCATCTATGCGGTCTACCCTCCTGGCCGCTTTACCCAGCCCAAGGTGCGGGCGTTCATCGACTTTCTCGCTGAGGCCTTTGCCGATAAGGATGGCATCACCTGGTGAGCCGCGCGCCCCGTTGAAACTGGAGAGGACCCGGCCATTGTGCCGGGTTTTCCCGTTCCAGGCCTCTGGGCGGTGGCCATGGGAGATCTGCGGGTTTCCTGTGGGCGTCCTGTCAGCGTCCTGTCAGCGGGCGATCAGAACCACCTCGACCCGGCGGTTGGCCTCGCGCCCCTCGGGGCTGAGGTTGCTGGTCAGCGGCGCCATGAAGCCCGCACCTGCCACCGACACGCGACCAGGCTCCAGATCGCCCTCCTCCAGCAGACGGGTCCGCACCGCATCGGCGCGCCGTTCGGAGAGCGCGATATTCTGGCTAAGACTGCCGACGGTATCGGTATGGCCCACCAAGAGCACGGAATAGTCGGGGTTCTGGCTGAGGAACTCTGCCAGCGCCGCCAGACTGGCATAGGGTTTGGCCCCCAGCGCCACCGCGCCGGTTTCAAATTCGAGATCTGCCAGAACCGCGCGCCCATTGCGGCGCAGGCGCTCGATCAGCTCTGCCGCGCCCACCAGCGGCGGTGCCACGATCGGCGCCTCCTCTGGCTGGCTGGCGGTGGTGGCGGTGTCGTCGCGCGGTGCCGCGCTGGCGGTTTCCGCGGGGCGGACTTCGATCATCTGCACAAAGGTTGCATTGCCGGAGCGGGAAACCAGCAGGGTGACGATCCGCCCGTCGAGATGTTCGGCAGAGAGGAAGCTGAAGTTGCTGACATCCACCGTCATATCCGGCGCCGGGATCACCTCGATATCAAAGCGGAAATCAAAGCCGCCGCAGCTGCGCGCCGGACATTGAAACAGCAGGTCATAGCCGGCATCGACCAGCTGCGCGCGCAATGGCGCCAGCACCTGCAAAACCGTGGAATCGCCGGAAATTCGCCAGCTGCGGCGCAGAATCTGACCTTCAACCTGGCGTTCGGGCACGCCGTCGTCGCTGGCCGCACCTAGCGGTACCGCGTAGCTGCCAAGGGCGGTTGGCCGTTCGGCCAGCTGGCGCGCACCGGGCGGCAGCTCGATGCCCTGGGCTGCCACAAGGGACGGCAGCGCCGCACAGAGCAGCCCCGCCACCGCAGGCGTCAGCCGCCGGGCGGCAAGGACAGCGCGACGGATCACCGGTGCTGCGCGTGATAGGCGTCGTTGGGGATCATGCCGGTGGCACTGGCAACCCGATTGGACATGTTAAAGAAGCCGGTGACATTGGCGATATCCCAGATATCGCGGTCGCTGAAGCCGTGGTCGCGCAGGGTCTGGCGGTCGGCCTCTTCGATCTCGGCGCTGGCCTTGGTCGCCTTGGCCGCGAAATCCAGCATGGCGCGCTGGCGGGGCTCCAACGGAGCAACCCGGTAGTTCATCACCAGCATCTCGCCCAGCTTGGGATCGCCCGACAGCTGACGCACCGCAGCGCCATGGGCTGCGAGGCAGTAGAAACAGCTGTTGATGGCGGAGACCACCACCGCGATCATCTCGCGCTCCAGCTTTGACAGGCCGCTGTCCGCCAGCATCAGGTCGTTATACATCCCGGTAAAGGCATTGAGCTTGTCGATGTCGAACGCATTGGCGCGCAACACGTTGGGCACCATGCCCAGCTTCTCCTGGCAGATGTCGAAATACTTCTGTGTCTCGGGCGGAAGCGGGTCCACCATCGGCAGATCAAGTGCTGTGGGTGCGTCGGTGTCGCGGGTCATTGGTTACACTCCCTTTGGGTTGTGCCGATAGTGGTAACGCCCGGCGCGCAGCATGCCAAGTGAGGCATATAGACCGTTTGCCCCGGCGTTGGCCTCGGTGCAGAGAACCGCCAGTTCGCGCGCACCCTGATCGGCGGCCCATTGCGCAGCGCGGTGCATCAGCCAAACGCCCATGCCCTTGCGCCGCTGATGTAACAGGATTTCCAGCGCGTGGACCATGGCGGTGCCATCGTGGATCGCCACAAAGCCGGTGCCGCCCGGAGAATCATCACACCGGCCCAGCAGCGAGGTCTTGGCCCCCGCCGTGCGCTGCATGACCGCAAAGCGCTCAGGACCGATGCCGCCTGCGGCCCAGATCTCATGCTGAATGGCCAGAGGCTCCCACACACAGAAGGCGGTCACGGGCGGGATTTCAACATGGCAGAGCTGTTCGACAGGACAGGTCCAGAGCACCACCGGATCCTTGATCACATAGCCCCGCGCAGCGAGCTGCGCATCAAGGGCGTCCTGACCGTCGCGGATCATGAACAGATGATCCTGCCCCATCTCCGACATCGCCAGTTCGGCGGCGGTGATTTCTGCCTCGCTTGCGTGGCCTGTGATGACGGTTGCTGCGGAGACCCGGCTGCCGCCGCCATCGCCCCGGCGCAGGGTGACCGGACCCAGCTGGCGGACCTCGGCGGCAGGCCAGGTGTGGTCGGTGACGTCATAGTATTTCGGGTCGGTCAGCGACGGCGTGGCAGTCAAAGATCAAGATCCCGCGCCAGCGCGGTAATCGCCGCATCCACCCGCGCGCCATCGGCACCGCGCACCACCACATTGGCGCCAAAGGCACCATTCTGCTGGAACGGGTAACAGCCGATCGAGAGGTCATCATAGGCCTCGGCAATGGCGGTCAGGATAGGGGCAATGTCGCCCTCGCCCCGCTGCACTCGCAGGGTCTGCGACAAGAGCGGCGCACCGCCGGTGAGCGTCGGCAGGACCGAGGCGACCATGGCCTGAAACACGCTGGGCACCCCGGCCATCACATGCACGTTGCGCAGGGTGAAACCGGGCGCGGTGGAGACCGGGTTTTCAATCAGCGTGGCGCCATCGGGGATCCGGGCCATGCGCAGGCGGGCGGCGTTCAGCTCCTGCCCGGATTTGTCGTAATGGACCTGCAACAGCGCGCGCGCATCCTCGCGCACGTCCAGATGCACATCAAAGGCCTTGCTGATGCAATCGGCGGTGATGTCGTCATGGGTGGGGCCGATACCGCCGCTGGTAAAGACATGGTCAAAACCATCCGAGAGCGCCCTGACGGCGGCGATGATCGCGGCCTCATTGTCGCTGACGACGCGCACTTCCTGCAGGTCGATGCCATGTTTGCTCAGCTCGCCGGCGAGGTAATACATATTGGCATCGCGGGTGCGCCCGGACAGAATCTCGTCACCGATGACAAGCATCGCTGCGGTTGGCATAGCGCCGGTTGGGGTGGCCATCTGCGCTCCTCCTCTTGAACCAATGATAGCGCAGGTATAGGCCCTGTCACATGCGCTTTCAAACCCCTCTGCTGCCCGCCACGCTGATCCGACGCTACAAGAGGTTTCTGGCGGACTGCCAGTTGCCGGATGGGCGCGAAATAACCGCGCATTGTGCCAATCCCGGCTCGATGATGGGGCTGGCGGACCCGGGCAGCACGGTCTGGCTGGAGCCGAATGACAATCCGAAGAAGAAGCTGAAATACGGCTGGCGGCTGGTCGAGGTTGCCGGTGGCACCCTGGTGGGTGTGGATACATCGGTGCCGAACCGCGCGCTGAAATCGGCGCTGGAGGCGCGCCAGATCGCAGCGCTGTCGGCCTATGAAACGGTCCGGGCCGAGGTGAAATATGCCGAGAAGAGCCGCATTGATTTCCTGCTGAGCCAGCCCGGCCTGCCCGATTGCTATGTTGAGGTCAAAAGCGTGACGCTGTCACGCCAGCCCGGTCTGGCGGAGTTCCCCGACAGCGTAACCGCGCGCGGGGCCAAGCATCTGGGCAACCTGGCCGACATGTGCCGGTCCGGTCACCGGGCGGTGCTGCTCTATCTGGTGCAGCGCGGTGATTGTGAGCGGTTTGAGATTGCCCGCGATATTGACCCGACCTATGCCGCCGCCTGGGATGCGGCGGCGGCTGCGGGGGTGGAGCGGCTGGTGATCGCCACCCGCATCACCCCGGAGGGTGTTGCAATTGCGGGCGCGATTGGCGCAGGCGCGGGCTGAGCGCTGCGGGTCGCCTGTCAGGCTGCTTCGCTCTGCGTGTCGGTGGCGCCACTTTTGCTCTGCTCGGCACTGTCCGAGCTGTCCGAGCTGTCGGGGCTGGCCTGCACCAGCGTCCGGGTCGGGAAGGGAATATCGATTCCGGCCGCATCCAGTGCTTCCTTCACCCGGCGTTTCATATCCGCCTGATACTGAAAATATTCCACCGCATCGACCCAGACACGGACCAGGAAATCCACCGAGCTGCTGTTGAGATTATTGACCTGGATGAAGGGTTCCGGCTCTGCGTGCGAGCGGCTGTCGGACATGATGGCGTCGCGGATGACCTGCTCGGCGGTGGCAAGGTTGGCCCCGTAGCCGACGCCGAAGGTCCATTCCGCGCGGCGGGTGTCATATTCGGAGTAATTGGTGATCGTGTTGCCCCAGACTTCGGAGTTGGGGATGATCACCTTGAGGTTCGACAGGTCGGCGATCACCGTGTTGTTCAGGGTGATTTCCTTGACCGTGCCCATTTCGCCGTCCACTTCGATGAAATCACCCAGTTTGAACGGGCGGAACAGGATCAGCATGATGCCAGCTGCCACATTGGACAGCGCGCCCTGCATGGCCAGACCGATGGCCAGACCTGCGGCACCGATGGCCGCGATGATCGAGGTGGTCTGGACCCCGAAGGTGTTGAGAACAAAGAGCACCGCAAAGGCAAGGATCACATAGCGTGCCAGATTGCCGAGGAAGTGGAACAGCGTCACATCAAGGCTGGCATGGCTGTCGCCGATCTGAACGATCCGTCGTTTGACCCAGCCCGCGACGATGAAGCCAGCCATCAGGATCAGCATGGCGGCGAGCACGCTGCCCATGGCCTGAGCCAGAAATTCCAGCGTGATCAGATCGGCCAGCGCTTTTCCGTTGTAGATTTCGGTCTGCATCAGGGCATTCATACTGTCCATGGCTGCGGGTCCCTCCGTGGTGCGATTGCAATTCGTCAGGGAGGGGAACGCATCCGGGTGGCAAAAAGTTCCCGGCAGGCGGTGGTGCCGGCTCTGGCCCTTTTGGCGCGGAGCGCGTAGATAGCTATGTCAAAGACACCCGATGGAGCCTCATCTGATGAGATCGAAAGACGGCCGCACCACCAAAGACGGCATTCGCATTTATGAGCCCGGCGATTTTGCCGGAATGCACGCTGCCGGGGCGCTGGCGGCACGGATCCTTGACGATATCGCTGCCCATGTCGTCCCCGGTCAGACCACCGGCGAGCTGGACCGGCTGATCACCCAGATGGTGGAGGACGCAGGCGCGACCTCGGCCACCATCGGCTACAAGGGCTATCAGCACGCCAGCTGCATCAGCGTGAACCATGTGGTCTGTCACGGGATTCCCGGCGACAAGAAGCTGAAGGATGGCGATATCCTGAATATCGACGTCACCGTCATCGTCGATGGCTGGTTCGGCGACACCAGCCGGATGTATGTGGCAGGCAAGCTGTCGCGCAAAACCGAGCGGCTGATCCAGGTGACCCATGACTCCCTGATGAAGGGGATCGAGGCGGTGAAACCCGGCAACACCTTTGGCGACATTGGCCATGCGATCCAATCCTATGTAGAAGCGCAGCGCATGAGCGTGGTGCGGGATTTCTGCGGCCATGGTCTGGGTCAGGTGTTCCACGCGCCGCCCAATGTGCTGCATTATGGCCGCCCGGGCACCGGCCCGGTGCTGGAGGAAGGCATGTTCTTCACCATTGAACCGATGGTGAACCTTGGCCGACCGGAAACCAAGATCCTGGCGGATGAATGGACCGCTGTTACCCGCGATAAATCGCTGTCCGCGCAGTTCGAGCATTCGGTTGGCGTTACGGCTGATGGGGCCGAGATCTTTACCCTGTCGCCCGGCGGGAAGTTTCACCCGACCTACGGCTGATGCCGTATCATTTACCAAAAAAGGGGCGTGCCTTGTGGCGCGCCCCTTTGTCGTTCTGCGATACGGGTTGCCCCGTACCGGTATCAGAGCTTGCAGCGTTTGCGCTCTGCCAAGGCTACCAGAACCTCGTGACGCTCGTTCGCGGCTTCTAGCGCCTGCTTGGCGTTGGAATGGTTGCCGATAACAGCCGGCCAGAACAACAGCGCGGCGGCGATATTCTCGCCGGACATGCTCTTGCCCTTCTTGGCTTCTTTGCGGATCTCTTCCAGCTGGTTCAGCTGCACCGCGATTTCGGTGCAGGTCAGCTTGGCATCCCCCACCTGCGTTTTGGTGACAACATCAGGCGACACGCAGGCCGACAGGGCCAAGGCGCTGGCGAGCGCCAGGCCAATACGGAGATTGAATTTCATATTGTGTCCTACGTCAATTTTGAGCATCTGAAATGAAGTGCTGAACGAAACGATTGATCGTCCGTTTCACAGGCCGAATATTGCCTGCATCGAACGGTGTAAATCCTGCGGTTGGATCGTGGGGTTTTCGCTGAACAAAGCGTATAGATTGCTGTGAAAATGTCGCACTCTACCTGAGGGTGTCTTTAGGGAATATGTCCAATCAGGCGCGGAACCTCTGACATGGCGGTGATATGTTCGGCGTTGTGGCGGGTCAGGCGGCTGGCGTTGCCCTGCGGGTCAAAGCCAAGGCAGCGCATCCCGGCGCGGGCGGCGGCGAGGGCGCCGTTTTCGCTGTCTTCGATCACCAGACAGTCGCGCGCCTGCACGTCGAAATGACAGGCCGCCGCAAGAAACAGATCGGGATCGGGTTTGCCGGTCTTCAGCGTCTGGGCCGAGAACATGGCATGGGGATGGAACAGGTCCCAGAGGCCGTTCTGACCAAGGGTGATCCGCATCTTTTCCTCGCTGCCGTTGGAGGCGACGCAGAAGGCGATGCCGCGGGCTTGTAACAGCGCCAGCAGATCCGGGATACCCGGCACCAGATCCACACCCTGCCGCAGCCTTGCGTAGGTTTCATCATAGACCTGCGCCACCCAGTTCTCGGGCAGATCCGCACCGCGCGCGATGGCCTTGGTTCGGACATCCGCCATGGTGCCACCAACAAAGAGGTCCATGCACTCCGCCAGCGACAGTTGCAGACCATACCGTCCGAGATTGTCGACCAGCACCTGATTGCTAAGTGTTTCACTATCGACCAGCACACCGTCGCAATCAAAAATCACCAGTTTCGGCGTGGGATATGTAATCGGCATGGTGCTGTCCTTTTTGGCTGATGCTCAGCTCTCGCGCCACAGAAGGGAGACATGGGTGTCCCCGTATTTGCGGCTGTCGTGCAGAGTGAATCCTTCGGGGGGCTGCATGGGGCTGCTTTCTTCCCAGACGACCAGCGCCTCCTCGGCCAGCCAGCCGCCTTTTGTCACCGCCGCCAGCGCCTTTTGCCCCAGCGACTTGCCGTAAGGCGGATCGAGAAAGACCACATCGTAAGGCGCAGCGTCATTGACCGGCAGGCGGGTGACATCACGGCGGATGAGGCGGGCGCGGTCCTTGATGCGCAGCAGGTCGATGTTCTTGGTGATCAGCCCCTGCGACACCCGGCCATCATCCACAAACACGGCCTCGGCCGCGCCGCGCGACAGCGCCTCAAGCCCCAGGGCACCTGTGCCTGCAAACAGATCCAGCACCCGCGCGCCGTCGAAATCGACGATATGGCCCAGCACGTTGAACAGGCTTTCGCGCACACGGTCGGTGGTGGGGCGCAGATGCGCGCCCGCGTCGCCCTTGCCCAGGCTGGTGAGCGCGCGGCCACGAAACTCGCCGGCGATGATCCTCATGTGCGCAGCAGCGGCTTCAGATCCGCGTCAGCGTCCGCCACGACGGATTTGTCAGCGGTACGCCCGGCCTCGATCAGACGTTTGGCAACCATATAGGCGCGCGGATCATTCATTGCGTCCACCGCCACCAGCTGATCGCCGGTATAGTACCAGAACGACATGGTGCCATCGCTGCCAGTGCGGGTGACCACGTTGTCGTAGCCTGTGTTGAGGCCCGCGATCTGCAGTTTGATGTCGTATTGATCGGACCAGAACCAGGGTTTGGCCACATAGGTTTCATTCGCGCCGAGCATATTGCGGGCGGCGACTTCGGCCTGGTCAATGGCGTTGGGCACACTTTCCAGCCGGATGCGGCTGCCGCGATAGGGGAAGGACGCACAATCGCCCGCCGCCCAGATCGACGGATCCGAGGTGCGGCCCTGTTCATCCACCCGGATGCCATTCTCCAGCGCGAGGCCTGCCGCCTCTGCCAGATCGGTGGCCGGGGTGATGCCGACGCCGACAATGACGAAGTCCACCTCGACCGTACTGCCATCGCTGAGCACGGCGCGTTTGACGGCGCCGCCCTCACCTTCCAGCCGCACAAGACCCACGCCTTCGCGCAGATCAACACCGTGGCCCGTGTGAAGCGCGCGGAAATAATCCGAGGTTTCGGGAGCTGCGACCCGTTGCAGGATGCGCTCCGCCATCTCGACCAGCGTCACGGCAACCCCGCGTTTGGCGCAGACCGCTGCGGCCTCCAGCCCGATGTAGCCACCGCCGACGATAAGCGTGCGCGCGCCATCCGTGACCGCCGGGGCCATGGCATCCACATCCGCCAGATCGCGTAGGACGTAGACCCCGCCCAGATCGCCGCCGATGGCCGCAGGCAGGCGGCGGGGGGTGGAGCCGGTGGTGAGCGCCAGCTGATCGTAGTGCAGCACCTCATCCGCCAGCGTCACGGTTTTCGCCGCCGGGTCGATGGCCTGCACCTGCTGACCAAGTTTCAGGGTGATATTGGCCTCGGCATAAAAACTCTCGGGCCGCAGGAACAGGCGGTCCATCTCCATCTCCCCCAGGAGATAGGCCTTTGACAGAGGCGGGCGCTGATAGGGCACAACGGGTTCGCTGCCAATCAGCGTAATCTCTCCGTCAAAACCCTGCTTGCGCAGCTGCGCCACCAGCGAGGCCCCCGCCTGGCCTGCCCCGATCACGACAAAATGGGTCATTTGCTATTGTGCCTTCTGCTGTCTTTCGGAAATGCCATTGCCAGTTTGCGTGCTGGTCAGGCTGTTGCCGAACCCTATATGTGGGGGAACATAAAACACAATCAGCACGGAGAGGAACACAGCATGATTTCACAAGGGGACAGCCTGCCGGAGGCAACATTGACGCGGATGGGCAAGGACGGGCCGGAGCAGGTCGCGATCAGCGATCTGACAAAGGGGCGCACGGTGGCGATCTTTGCGGTGCCGGGTGCGTTTACGCCGACCTGCCATTCCGCCCATGTGCCCAGTTTCGTGCGCAACGCCGAGGCGCTGGCGGCCAAGGGCGTGGATGAAATCATCTGCATTGCGGGCAACGATCCCTTTGTGATGCAGGCCTGGTCAGAGGCGACCGGTGCCGGTGCAGCGGGGATCACCATGCTGTCGGATGCCGAATGCGGCTTTACCGATGCGATCGGGATGCGGCTGGACGCGCCTGCGGCGGGGCTGGTCGGGCGCTCTCTGCGCTATGCGATGCTGGCCCGCGACGGCAAGGTCGAGATCATGAATGCCGAGGATTCGCCCGGCAAATGTGAGCTGTCGGCAGGCGAGGCCCTGCTGGAGGCGATGGGCTGAGCCCCTGCCCCAGACCAAGATCGGGACACCAGAAGCACCAAGAGAGGCGCGGATACCCGTGCCTCTCTTGTCATTCTACCGGGGATGAAGACGGCGCCTGTCAGACAAGGCTCTCCATCTTGCGCGCCAGCTTGGCGTCCAGCGCGCTGATACCGCCGACGTCATGGGTGGTCAGGGTCACTGTAACGGTATTGTAGACATTGCTCCATTCCGGGTGGTGGTTCCATTTTTCGGCCCAGATTGCAGCCCGCGTCATCCAGCCAAAGGCATCGACGAAGCTGGCGAATTTAAAGGTCTTGGTGATGGCGTCGCGGCCCTCGACCACCTCCCATCCGGCGCTGAACAGCGGGTCCAGCAGCGGGCCACGGGTGGCTTCAGAAAGTTTCTCGGTCATTGTTGCTCCTCCACATGGGGTTTGCGGAACGGACCGTAGTCCGTCAGGATCTCGATCTCTTCCTCGATGGCGCCGCGTTCGGCGTCCAGATAACGGGCAATTGCATCGGCAAAGCCGGGATCGCCCACCCAATGCAGGCTGTGGGTCTGCCGGGGCAGATAGCCGCGCGCCAGTTTATGTTCGCCCTGCGCGCCTGCTTCGACGGCCGTCAGGCCACGCGCAATCGCGTGTTCAATAGCCTGATAGTAGCACAGTTCGAAGTGCAGACAGGGGTGGTGTTCGGTGCACCCCCAGTAGCGACCGTAAAGCGTCTCACGGCCTAGGAAATTCAGTGCACCGGCCACCGGTATCCCGTCGCGTTCGGCAAGAATCAGCAGCATATCGTCGGCCATGGTGTCATGGGCGATGTCAAAGAACGCGCGGCTGAGATAGGGCGAGCCCCATTTGCGCGCGCCGGTGTCCTGATAGAAGGTCCAGAAGGCATCCCAGTGTTCGCGGCGCAGATCGCTGCCGTGGTAACAGCGGATCTCGCCGCCGAAGCCCTGCGCCTGAGCGCGTTCCTTGCGGATGGTCTTGCGTTTGCGCGACGCTAGCGCGGCGAGGAAATCGTCATAGCTGCGGTAGCCGTCGTTCAGCCAGTGAAACTGCTGGGTGACCCGCGCCATCAGACCCATTTCGGCGCCCATGGCGGCCTCATCCTCGGTGCAGAAGGTGACATGCAGCGAGGAGACGCGGTTATTGGCGGCAAGCTGCACGGCGCCCTGTACCAGCGCGGACTGGCCCACGCCTTCATACCCGGGCCTGACCAGAAAGCGGCGGCCTGTCGCGGGGGTAAAGGGGGCCGCGATCTGAAGTTTGGGATAGTAATGCCCGCCTGCGCGTTCATAGGCATGGGCCCAGTTGTGGTCGAAGATATATTCGCCCTGGCTGTGGGATTTCACATACATAGGGGCGCAGGCAATCAGCAGGCCGTCGCGCCGCGCGGTCAGATACTGCGGCTGCCAGCCGGTGCCCCGCCCCACCGACCCGCTATCCTCCAGCGCGGACAGGAACCGGTAGGTGGTAAAGGGGTCGAGCGGTGGGCCGCCATCAGCGGCCTCGGGACAGGCGCAGGCGTCCCATTCCGCAGCCTCCAGCTGCGACAGCGCAGCCAGCACTTCGATTTCGATCTGCGCCTGTTCCATTCAATGCCTCCGCGACAGACAGTATCTGTGTCCGTCGCGGACGGGTTCAACCCGGAATATCAGAAAGATAGCGCTCGAAGGTGACATTATGCGCAATTTTGCGTGCCTCGGTTTCCATCGCGGCAGAGGTCACCGTCCAGCACAGGATCGGCACACCCTGATCACGCAGCTGCGTGACGCGATCCCGGCCGAGGTCCTGCACCTCGTGACTGATGAAACTGGCTTCGACGCGGTCGAAATCGGGGATCGCGCGCAGGTGGTCGCAGGTCGGCGTGCTCAATTCGCGCCAGCTGACCGGATCATAGGCGCTGGTGGTCAGTCCGCGCGGCACCTCGGGCGCCAGCCGTGCCAGCTCTGCCACGGAATGCGGGTTGAAGGACATCAGGGCGACATCGCCCTTGTAGCCCTGCAACTGGCGCAGGGTGTCTGCCTCCAGCGCGCCGATGTTGGGGCCCATATCGCCGTCCTGATCCTTCAGCTCGATCAGCAGCGGCGCGCGGCCTGCCACCAGATCAAGGATCTCTGCCAGATCGGGGATACATTCACCGTCGCCGCCCTTGAGCGGGATCGCGCGCAGCTGATCGCGGGTCTGATCCGCCACCAGACCGGTGCCTTCGGCCAGCCGGTCCAGGGCGTAATCGTGAAACACCATGGCGCAGCCGTCCGAGGACAGCTGCAAATCCATTTCGATACCATAGCCAGCCTCGATCGCGGCGCGGATGGCGGCGCGGCTGTTTTCCGGGCGGCCATCGCGTACATCATGCAGCGCGCGATGGGTTATGGGCTGGCGCAGGAGTGCGGCAGGCAGGTCAGCTCTCATGAGATCTGGAACACGCCGTCGATTTCCACAGCGACCCCCAGCGGCAGCGAAGGCGAGCTGACGGCGGCACGGGCATGACGGCCGACATCGCCCAGCACTTCGACCATCAGATCGGAAGCGCCGTTCACCACCTGCGGCTGGTCGGTGAAACTGTCGGTGGAATTCACAAAAGCGCCGAGTTTGACGACGCGCTTCAGGCGATTGAGATCGCCATCACAGGCGGCTTTCAGCTGCGCCAGCAGCGCGATGGCACATTGGCGGGCGGCTTTCTGACCTGCGGCCACATCCATGTCGGCGCCCAGTTTGCCGGTGATCAGCCCTTCGGGGCCGGCCGAGATCTGGCCGGAGATGTAGACCATATCGCCGACCACGACATAGGGGACGTAATTGGCAGCCGGGGCCGGTGCGCTCGGCAGCTGAATGCCCAGTTCTTTGAGTTTGGCTTCGATATCCATGGGTGCAGTCCTTTGCATCAGGTTTTGCGGAACGCTAACCGGGAAGCGGCAGGGCGGAAAGCAAAAAACCGCCCCGGGTGGGGCGGTTTTGCGACGTGTCCGCGGCTTCGCGCTGCTCGGCCCCGTCAGCTTTCCCTGAAGGCTTTGACGAAGTAGTCGGCAAGGGGTTTCACGAGATAGGCCAGCGGCGTGCGCTCGGCGGTGCGGATGTATCCTTCGACCGGCATACCGGGGATCAGCACCGTGCCCTCGGGCAGGGTTTCCAGCTGGCCCGGATCCAGTTCGATCTCGGTGCGGTAGTAGGAGAGCTTGCTCGCCTGATCCTCAAACGCATCGGCAGAGACCTGTTTCACCGTGCCGAAAAGTTCCGGCGTCAGGCGTTGATCCAGAGCCGGGAAGCGCAGGGTTACCGGCTGACCGACATAGATCTGATCGACATCGGTGGGGGCCACCTGCGCGGCAATCACCAGCGGCCTGTCCTGCGGCACCAGATAAAGCACCGGCTCCGCCGCCCGGATCACCGAGCGCGGCGTATGGACCTGCAGACCATAGACGATGCCGGAGACCGGTGCAGTGATATCGAGCCGCGCCAGACGTTCCTTCAGCGCGCGGCGGGTCTCGGCCAGTTCCAGCTCCTGATAGCGAAGATCGCGCAGCCGGGTGATGGCCTGCTCGCGCTGCTGGGTGCCCAGTTTGAGGATTTCGATGTCGATTTCGGTGATGCGCCCCTCGGCCTGGGCCTCGGTGGCAATCAGCTCGCCCAGCGAACCTTGCAGGTCGGCCTCGGTCCGGCGCAGGTTCAGAACCGTGCCGGCCTGCGCCAGCCCGCGATCCAGCAGCGACTGCTGGTTTGCCAGCTCCTCCTCGATCAGCTCGAGCTGGGTGCGGCGCGAGGCCTGCTGCGCCAGAACGCCTTTGATCTGATCCTGTATCTGCGAGCGTCGTTTTTCCAGCTGGTCGATTTCGCGCGCCACTGAATCCTTGCGCGCCTGAAACAGGCGGAGCTGGCCCTGCATCAGGTCGGCCACCTCTGGCCGGGTTTCGGCCAGTTCGGAGAGCTCGGCGTCGAACTCAACCGTCTCGGCGCTGTCCCGCTCGGCATCAAGGCGCGCGCGGCGTGCCATCAGTTCAAACAGCTGACCTTCGGTGATGACCAATTGCGAGTGCAGCTCCTTGGCATCCAGCCGCAGCAGCACCGCGCCCTCGGCCACGGTGTCGCCCTCTTCCACCAGAATGTCCTGCACGATGCCGCCGTCGAGGTGCTGCACAACCTGCCGGTTGCGGTCGACCTCAATCCGGCCCGAGGCCACGATGGCACCGGCGATGGAGGTGGCAACCGACCAGGTGCCAAAGCCCCCGAGCAGGATCACAACGCCGAACAGGCCGATCAGCAGCGGACGGCGGGCGGACCAGGATGTGGCCCCGGTATCGGTCTGGTTCATCGCACACCTCCTGGCGCTGCCTGTTGAATGCTCTGGTGGTTCGAAACCATTTCCCGCAGGACCTTGTCCTTGGGGCCAAAGGCGGTCTGGATCCCCTGATCAATGACCAGCAAAAGGTCACATTCCTGAATGGCCGCCGGGCGATGGGCCATGATCAGCACCGATCTGCCATCGGCCTTGAGCTGTTTGATCGCCCGGTTGAGCGCCACCGACCCGTCGTTGTCGAGGTTCGAATTCGGCTCATCCAGAATGACGATCACCGGATCGTCATAAAGCGCGCGCGCCAGGGCGACACGCTGCATCTGACCGCCGGAGAGCCGCCCGCCCCCAGCCGTGATCCGGGTGTCATAGCCATCGGGCAGATGCACGATCATATCATGGGCCGCGGCCTTTTTCGCGGCGGCGACGACTTTTTCGGAATCCGGGTTGGACGACAGCCGGGCGATGTTCTGGGCAATGGTGCCCTCGAACAGCTGCACGCGCTGCGGCAGGTAGCCGATGTTCTGGCCCAGCACCTCGGGGGCGTATTGCTCCAGCGAGGCGCCATCCAGCCGCACCGTGCCCGCCGCCGGGCGCCAGGCGCCGGTCAGTGCCCGCGCGAGGGTGGATTTGCCGGAGCCTGAGGGGCCGATCACGCCGATGGCCTGACCCGGCTGCACCCGGAAGCTGACATTGCGCAGCTGCGGGCGGCTGTCCCCCGGCGGCACCACCGCCAGCGCCTGTACTTCGAGATTGGCGGAGGGTTTGGGCAATTCGGTGCGCTGCGGCTCTTCCGGGACTTTCTCCAGCAGCTCGGCGAGATTGCGCCAGCCCTTCAGCGCGCGCTGCACCATCGCCCATTGACCAAGCGCCAGTTCGATAGGCGCCAGCGCCCGGCCCATCAGGATCGAGCCTGCGATCATCGCGCCGGCGGTCACCTCGTTCTGCAGCACCAGATAGGCGCCCAGACCCAGCATCGCCGATTGCAGGAACAGGCGCAGGGTTTTGGTCAATGTGGTGAAGCCGCCGCCAACGTCGCTGGCGGCGACACTGTCCACCAGTGCGGCATCGCGGCCCGCTTTCCAGCGCTGAAACGCGGCGCGGCGCATACCCATAGACTGGATCATCTCCGCTTCGGTGCGGATTTCCTCGGACATCAGATTGGCCCGGTGGCCGGAAATGCCCGCCTGCATCTGCGGGCGGCGCGACAGGAACTGGTTCAGCACCGCGATGGCGATGAGAACCGCACCACCACCAAGCGCCAGCAGCCCGAGCCAGGGGTGGAACAGAGCGATGCCAAACAGGAAGATCGGCGTCCAGGGCAGATCGAATGCGGCACCGAGCACCGGCGAGGCGATCAGACGTTGCACCGATTCCAGATCGCTGAGACCGGTCTGCGCCACCGGATCCTGAGCCACCGCGGAACGGCGGATCATGGCATCAAACACGCGCTGGTCCAGCCCGGCCTGAAACCGCGCCCCGGCCCGCGACAGAATGCGACCGCGCGCATAGTCCAGAATACCCATGGTGCCGTAGAGAAACACCACCAGCAGTGACAGCGCGATCAGCGTCGCCACCGACCGGCTGCCCAGCACCCGGTCATAGACCTGCATCATGTATAGCGGTCCCGTCAGCATCAGCATATTCACGAAGAAGCTGAAGATACCGACCGACCAATAGAGACCACGACTGCGGCGACGATGCGCCCGCAGCTCATCGAAGCCGGATTTATTAGTAGTTTTCGTCATGAGAGGTCTGCAATTCCCTGTCAATATGCCCTATGTATCAGCCACGCGCGCAGAAAACCGGACCACATATGTTCCAAATCTGCCACAACTGTGTAAACAAGCCCAGTCTCTGACTAGGCAGAGCTGAGAAACACCCTAAGTGGGTCCAACGCGCCCACAGCAGACAGATTGGACACCGAAGCGAATGACCTTCCCGCTGCGACCTTTTTTGATTATGGCCCTGGTAACTGTTACGTCGACACTGGCAGGCTGCGCAACCCAAGATAGTGTCTCGCGCGCGTCGGGTGAGGTGTTCGATCCTTACGAGAACACCAATCGATCCATTCACAATTTTAACCGTGGTGTTGACCGCTTTGCCTTTCGCCCCGCTGCCAAGGGTTATGTCGCGATTGTGCCGCCGGATATGGTGACCAGTTTCAACAACTTTGCCGAGAACCTGTCGATGCCGGGTCAGGCGGTGAATGCGCTGTTGCAGGGCAATTTCAAGGAATCGGGCATCGCTGTATCGCGCTTTGTGATCAATACGATCTTTGGCATCGGCGGCCTTGGCGATCCGGCCTCTGACTTCAACGTGCCGCGTGTGGACACCAATTTCGGCGAGACACTGCATGTCTGGGGTGTTGGCGAAGGCGCCTATGTCGAGCTGCCGTTCTTTGGCCCCTCCACCGCCCGCGACGGGGCTGGCATAGTGGTGGATTTCTTCACCAATCCGATCAGCTACGCTCGGCATAATCCAGCCGACAACATCGGCATCTATGCCGAGGTGGTGCGTCGTCTGGGGGATCGTGGCACATATTCCGACACCATCGACTCGATTTTGTATGAGAGCGCCGACAGCTACGCGCAGGCGCGGCTGATCTACCTTCAGAACCGCCGCTTCGAGTTGGGCGGCGATCAAAGTGAATACGAAGGGGTCTATGGCGATCCCTATTCAGATCCGTATGAGGACATCTATGCCGAGTAATTTTCTGACCCGCCGCAGTTTCCTGGCCACTGGCGTTGCCTTTCTCGGGCTGGCCGCCCTGCCCGGTAAAGTGCTTGCCCTGAGTGAAGCCGCCGCGCGCAGCCTTGTCGGCAGCGTTGTTGGCGACATCAACAAGGTCATCGCCTCCGGCAAGTCCGAAGGTGCGATGATCCGTGATTTCGAGAAGATTTTCGTGCGCTATGCGGATGTGAACATCATGGCGCGCTATGCGCTGGGTGTGGATGCCCGCCGCGCCTCGGGCGCGCAGATGAACGCTTTTGCCGATGCGTTCCAGGGCTATATCTCCCGCAAATACGGCAAGCGGTTCCGCGAGTTCATCGGCGGTTCGGTCGAGGTGCAATCCGCGCGCAAGATCAAGGCGGGTTATGAGATCAAATCGCTGGCCAAGCTGAAAGGTCAGGCGCCGTTTGAGGTGACCTTCCTCGTGTCCGATAAATCCGGTCGCGACAAATTCTACAACATGTTCATCGAAGGCGTGAACCTGCTGTTGACCGAACGCACCGAGATCGGGGCCATCCTTGACCGCAACAAGGGTGATATCAACAAGCTGATCGCCGAGCTGAAGCGGCTGAGCTGAGTTCAGCCACCGCAGCGTCAGACAGATCACGAAGAAGGGGCCCGGCGGCCCCTTTTTCTATTTCAGGATTGCAGTTTGTGCGCCGCGCCCGGTCAGCGCGCATAAGGTCGCGCGATGATCCCCAGCGCGGTGCGACACCAAACGGGGCTACCGGCGGTCACCAAACGGAGTGACTGACCGCCGACGACCGCGCCGGAACGCTGCACGGTGACAGCGCAGAGACATGGGGGACATAAGACCCATATTGGCCCGGCTTGGTCCGGCATGATGCGCTATCGGTTGCCGAAGATGTCACGCAGCAGACCGTCCACCGCGCGCCCCAGTTCCTGCCCGACGTTGGGCCGCTGGCGACGCTGTGGCTGCGGTTGTGGCGGTGGTGCGATGGGCTGCGGTGCGATCATCGGCAGCGGTTTGGGTGTCAGACCGTCATGCACCCGCACCATGACCTCGCGCCAGATATCGGCGGGCAGACCGCCACCGGTCACGCCGGAGAGCGGCGTGTTGTCATCATAACCCATCCAGACGCCCGCGACATAATCGGCAGTGAAGCCCACAAACCAGGCATCACGGGCCGCCTGTGTCGTGCCGGTCTTGCCGGCCGCCTGCCAGCCGGGGATCTGCGCCCGCCGACCGCTGCCCTGCGACACCACCTGTTCCATCATCCAGATCAGTTCCCGCGCCGCCTTGGTCTGTATCACCCGCTCGCCCAGACCGCCGCTGGCGCCCATCAGAGGGGTGTTGTCGCCAATGATCGTCAGCTCCGTCACGCCATATGGGGTCACCGAGGAGCCACCATTGAGAATGCCCGCATAGGCTCCGGTCATATCAAGCAGCGTGCTTTCGGAGGCACCCAGCGCCAGCGCAGGGCCGGCGGCCAGTTCACTGTCCAGTCCGAAATCACCGGCCACGCGACGCACCAGATCGCGGCCCACCGCCTCGGACACTTTCACAGCCGGGACGTTCAGCGAATCCCGCAGGGCCTGCGCCAGGGTGACCTCGCCATAGAATTTCCGCGTATAGTTCTTTGGGCACCACTGGCCGGACCCCGGAACATCAAGGCAATATTGCGCGTCCAGCACTCGGTCGAGCGGCGAATACCCCAGCTCAAGCGCCGTGGCATAGACAAAGGGTTTGAAGGCCGAGCCGGTCTGACGCTTGGCCTGGGTCGCGCGGTTGAACACACCGGAGACACGGGATTTGCGCCCACCCACCATGGCCCGGACCGCGCCATCCGCGCTCATCACCACAATGGCGGCCTGCGCCTTGGAGCCTTCGCGGACCTTGGTGTCAAAGACATGGTTCAGCGCATCTTCGGCTGCGCGTTGCAGGCGCTGGTCGATGGTGGTGCGGATCACCACATCCTCGGTTGTCTCATTGCCAAAGAAATCCGGGATGGTGTCCATCACCCAATCGGCGAAATAGCCACCGGCGCGGGCGGCGGCGGCCTCGCTCAGGACCGCAGGGGTATTCTGCGCCGCGCGCATTTCAGCGGTGGTCAGATACCCCTGCTCCTGCATCAGGCGCAGCACGGTGGCGGCGCGATCCTGCGAGCGTTGCAGATTATTGGTCGGTGCCAGCGTTGAAGGGGCTGTCAGCAGACCCGCCAGCATCGCCGCCTCTGCGGCATCCACCTGATTGGCGGATTTGCCGAAATAGCGCTGCGCTGCGGCCTCGGCCCCATAGGCGCCACCGCCCAGATAGGCGCGGTTCATATAGATCGAGAGGATTTCATCCTTGGTGTATTTGGCCTCCATCGCCATCGCGAAGATGGCTTCCTTGGCCTTGCGCCACAGCGACCCCTGGCGGCAGTCGCGTTCATAGGCGCGCTCGCTCTCCCATTCGGTCGGATCATAGACCACGCCGAGGCACAGCAGCTTGGCGGTCTGCTGCGTGATGGTGGAGCCGCCATGGCCGGACAGCGGGCCGCGCCCTTCGCTCAGGTTGATGCGGACAGCGCTGGCAACGCCGCGCGGCGATACACCGAAGTGGCGGTAGAACCGTTTATCCTCGGTCGCGACGATGGCGTTCTTCAGGTAGGGCGAGACGGTTTCGCTGGTGACCACGCCGCCGAATTGATCCCCCCGCCAGGCAAAGACCTCGCCGTTGCGATCGGTGAGCGTGACAGAGCCGCGCGCGCGCCCGTCCAACAGTTCAGCAACCTCGGGCAGTTTCATGTAGTGGTAGCCCACCGCCAGCGCCACCAGCGCGGTCGAGATCATGCCGATCCGCCAGGCAAATCCCCAGGCCAGCCGGAAGGCCCAGCGAAACGGTGCCAGCAGCAGCGCGAGGATCTTGCCCAGCAGGGTCTTTGGTTTCTGCGGTTTGCGCGGGCCTCTTCCGCCGCCCCCGGTGCCACCCGTTTTGCGACCGCCGCCGAACAGGCCAAGCCAGCCCGATTTACGCGGCCTTGCGGTTGATTTCGGCCGTGGTTTGGCCTTGCGCGCGGGCGCTTTGCCCTGCGTGCCGCGCCCCGCTGTCGCGTAGCGCTTGTCTGCGACCAGAGGTCGGCGCCGCGGTCCTTGTGCCATCTTCCAGATCCTGCCCGGTTTGCCCGTTTTGCGGACCATACCGTGTCTGCGACGGTTTGTTGAGGGGCAGTTTCACGACATTTCCCCTCTGAAAGCCGGGTGTTTTTTAGGCGGACTGGCAAAAGATCGCCTATTTTTTAGCCGTCCCGCCGCAACCGCCCTCAAAACCCGGCCCGAAACGTTCCACCGACTCGGCTCTGCGGATTTGCTGCATCTGCAAACAGTTCAGGCGCTGTCACCACGCGCCGCCATCATCACAGGGGGTCGGGCATGAAAATGATCATAGCAACCATCAAGCCGTTCAAGCTGGAGGAGGTCCGCGAGGCGCTGACATCCATCGGCGTGTCCGGGCTGATGGTCACGGAAATCAAGGGGTTCGGCGCCCAGTCTGGCCATACGGAGATCTATCGTGGGGCGGAATATGAGGTGAATTTCGTGCCCAAGATGCGGCTGGATCTGGTGGTGCCCTCGGGGCTGGCCGATCAGGTCGTCGACACCATCACCCAGACCGCCCGCACCGGCAAGATCGGTGACGGCAAGATTTTTGTTCTCGACGTTGAGCAGGCGATCCGCGTGCGCACCGGCGAAACCAATCACGACGCGCTGTGAAAACGCGCAAAGGAAGGAAATCAGTTATGCGTAAATCAACCCTTTCCCTTGCAGCGGTGGCGACGCTGGCCCTGCCCGGCCTCGCCCTCGCCCAGGAGACCGCCGCTGCGGCCCCGGCGCCCGGAGCGGCAGCCACCGACACGGTGTTTATCCTCAACTCGCTGCTGTTTCTGGTCGGCGGCTTCCTCGTGTTCTGGATGGCGGCCGGTTTTGCCATGCTGGAAGCGGGTCTGGTGCGGTCGAAAAACGTCACCATGCAGCTGACAAAAAACGTTGCGCTGTTCTCTCTGGCGGCCATCTTCTATTACCTGATCGGCTATAACCTGATGTATCCGCTGGGCACCTGGTCGATTGAGGGCGTCCTCTCCGGTGTCTGGGGTCCGGGCGTTCTGGAGGCGGTGGGCATCACCGCCGAGCAGGCGGATGATTACTCCTATGCCTCCACCGGATCGGATTTCTTCTTCCAGCTGATGTTCTGTGCAACCACGGCCTCCATTGTCTCCGGCACCCTCGCCGAGCGCGTGAAACTCTGGCCCTTCCTCGCCTTTACCATCGTGCTGACCGCAGTGATCTACCCGCTGCAGGCCAGCTGGAAATGGGGCGGCGGCTTCCTGGACGAAATGGGGTTCCTCGACTTTGCAGGCTCCACCGTGGTGCATTCCGTTGGGGGCTGGGCGGCTCTGACCGGCGCGCTGATCCTTGGCCCGCGCATTGGCAAGTACAAGAACGGCAAGACCGTCCCGATGCCCGGATCCAACCTGGCGCTGGCCACCCTTGGGACGTTCATCCTGTGGCTGGGCTGGTTCGGCTTTAACGGTGGCTCGCAGCTGGCGATGGGCACTGTCGGGGATGTCGCGGACGTGAGCCGGATCTTTGCCAATACCAACGCAGCCGCAGCTGGCGGCGCCGTGGCCGCGCTGATCCTGACGCAGCTGCTGTTCAAGAAGCCCGATCTTACCATGATCCTGAACGGCGCGCTGGCGGGTCTGGTGTCGATCACCGCAGAACCGCTGACGCCCGGTCTGGGCATGGCGACGCTGATCGGGGCTGCTGGCGGCATCATCGTGGTCTTTGTGGTGCCACTGCTGGACAAGCTGAAAATCGACGATGTGGTCGGCGCCATCCCGGTTCACCTGGTGGCCGGTATCTGGGGCACCATCGCGGTTGTGCTGACCAACCCCGAAGCCAGCCTGATCACACAGCTGACCGGGATCGTGGTTGTCGCGCTCTTCGTCATTATCTCTTCCGCCGTGGTCTGGCTGATCCTGCGGGCGGTGACCGGTATCCGGGTTGGCGAAGAGGACGAAGTCAACGGTCTGGACATGGCGGAACTGGGTATGGAAGCCTATCCCGAATTTTCCCCCAGCTGATCCGAACCCGGCTTGAAACTGAACGCGGTTCCCGGTGCCTCCGGGGGCCGCGTTTTCATTTGGGTGCCCCCCGGGCGGCAGCCAAAAGTCTTTGAAGGCTTTTGCCCAGACGAATTGAGAAAGTCTGGTGAGCCGTCGCAAAAACGCCCCGCCGAAGCGGGGCGTGATCATCGGTTCTGACAGCCTGAATCAGACAGGCGGGATCAGCCAGGCAGGATCAGACGCCAGCGTCGACAATCGCCCGGGCGAGGATCGGCACCGTCTGGGTGTTCAGACCTGCGATATTCATGCGGCTGTCGCCGACCATATAGATGCCGCTGTCGGCGCGCATCTTCTCGACCATTTCAGGCGTGGTGCCGAGCAGTGAGAACATGCCGCGATGCTGGGCCAGGAAGGCAAAGCGGTCAGACCCGGTCAGGCGCTGCAGCTCATCCGCGAGCTGCTGGCGGAGTTTCAGCATGCCAAGGCGGGTCTCTTCCAGTTCCGCCGCCCAATCGGCGCGCAGCGCGTCGTCATTCAGAATCATGGTCACCAGACGCGCGCCATGATCCGGCGGGAAGGAATAGTTCTGCCGGTTCAGGAACGCCAGCGTGCCCTGGTTCAGCCCCTGTGCGCCTGCATCCTGCGATACTGCCATCAGCAGGCCGGTGCGTTCGCGGTAGATGCCGAAGTTCTTTGAACAGCTGGCCGCGATCAGACATTCCGGCGTGTTGGCCGCCACGTAGCGCACGCCCTGCGCGTCCTCTTCCAGACCATCGCCAAAGCCCTGATAGGCAATGTCGATCATCGGAATGAGACCGCGTTCGTTCAGCAGCGCCACCACTTCCTGCCACTGCACGATGTTGAGGTTGGCACCGGTCGGGTTGTGGCAGCAGCCATGCAGCAGCACCACGTCGCCTTTGTTGGCGGTTTTCAGATCTTCAATCATGCCATCGAAATCAACGCCGCAGGTCTCGCGGTCGAAATAGCGATAGGCGACGGTTTCGATGTGCAGATAGTTCAGGATCGAGATGTGGTTGGGCCAGGTCGGGTTCGACACGAACACCCGCGCGCCGGGGTTGGCCATCTTGATCAGCTCAAACGCCTGACGCACGGCACCGGTGCCACCGGGGGTGGCGGCTGCCGCGACATTGCCCCGCTCGACGCTATCCGCAAGGATCAGCTTGATCATCGCGTCGGAATAGGCCGGATCACCGGCCAGGCCGACGTAGGATTTGGAGGTCTGCTCTTCCCACAGTTTATGTTCTGCCGCCTTGATGGCGCGCATCACCGGGGTCACCCCTTCGGCGTTCTTGTAGACGCCGACGCCAAGGTCGATCTTGTCATCGCGCGGGTCGTCGCGATACGTCTGCATCAGCATCAGGATCTTGTCCGCCGGCTGGGGTTTCAGGGTTTCGAACATCAGGTCTCTCCGGTTGCAACGGGAAGGGTTGGGAAGGCGCCCCACTCAGTCCAGGAGCCGTCATAAAGCGAATGATCGGTCTTGCCGATCCGCTCCATGGCGAGGCTGAGGACTGCGGCGGTCACGCCTGACCCACAGGTGGTGATGGCAGGCTTGCTGAGATCGACACCAGCCCGTTCAAAGGCGGCACGCAGCGCGTCCGGCGCTTTCATCGTCTGATCAGCGTTCAGCAGTTCGGTATAGGGCAGGTTCTTGGAGCCGGGGATATGACCCGACCGCAGACCTTCGCGGGGTTCGGCAACCGTGCCCTGAAACCGCGCGGCCGCACGGGCGTCGATGATCTCGTGATCGCCAAGCTTGGCGGCGGAGGACACTTGCGTCACATCACGCAGCAGATGGTTCTGCACCCGCACGGTCATATGGCGGTCGCGGATGACCGGCGGCAGATCTTCGACCGGGTTGCCCTCGGCCTGCCATTTCGGCAGACCACCGTCCAGCACCGCAACATTGGTCTGCCCCATCAGGCGGAACAGCCACCACACCCGCGCCGCTGACCGCAGCCCAGTGCCGTCATAGACCACGACCTGATGGCCGTCACCGACCCCCATCGCGCGCAGGCGGGACATGAATTTCTCCACCGGGGGAACCATATGCGGCAGCTCGGAGCGATTGTCGGCGATATCGTCGATATCAAAGAAGCGCGCGCCGGGAATATGAGCTGCGTCATACTCCGCCTTGGCGTCTCGCCCTTCGTGCGGCATGTACCACGAGGCATCAAGGAGCCGCAGATCAGGGTCCTTCAGATGCGCAGCAAGCCAGTCTGTCGACACAAGCGTTTTAGGATCATCCAACGTTACCGCCTCCCCTCATATGTGCTGAGGCATCCGTACAACCGCGCGGACAGAGTCGCAAGGGAGGCCAGGCCTGCAGCGCAACAATCTGTCCCACCGGGCCGGATCGGAGGCGCTGCGCGGGCATCTGCACTCCCTGTCAGCGGACAACCCGCAGCCGAGGGCGCGCGGATTCGGTGGCAGGTTGTGACCGAGGGGCCGGATCCGCCTTGCCCGCCGGGAAGCGATGGGCAAAGGACAGCGCCGCGCGGATCACATGCGGGTCCATCCAGCCGCCGGTCAGATCGGCCACGGCGTCGCGGGCCGCTGGGGTGTTGTCGCGGCGCATGTGATGCAGCATCCGCAGACAGGCCGCTTCATCTGCGGTGACACTGGCTCGGGTCGAGAGGGTCAGCGCGTCATGCCCCTGATAAAGCTCGCCGCGCAGGTCATGTAGGCAGCGCACCACCTTGAACAGCGCATGCGCGACCCCCAGGCCGAAACTCTCACCCCAGCGCTCAGCCGCGCTGCAACAGGCGTGCTGCCAGGCCTGGCTCTGCGGCTCTCGCAGGCAGGTGGTGAAATGGCGCAGCTGTGGCAGCAGCGCGACCTCAAACGGATCAAGCCCCAGTTCCGCAAGCGCGGTTTCTGCGGGCATAGTTGGCATGTCAGCGGCGGGCGCAGGGGTCAGAGGTCGCGAATCAGAAAGGGCCTCAGGCATCGGCATCATCCTTGTCACAGGGAGGAAAACAGAAGATGCCGGGCCTGACCGAGGGATGTGTCTGCTGGGTTGGGCTTATCTGACTTATTTAGTCAGTTATTGCAATGGCCACGCGTTACCCGGTGCAACTGCCGGGCAGGATAGGGTGGCCGGGAAGCGACGGTCGTAGGTCCGGCGCAGGCCCGGCGGCAGATCCAGACGTGGCCCTGTCCCACCGCAGCTGCAATGCGTCGCACTCAACTGTGGTCTTTCAGCAGGCGTTGCTTCTGGCGCGACCAATCGCGTTTGGCCTCGGTCTCGCGCTTGTCGTGGTTCTTCTTGCCCTTGGCGATGCCGATCTTCACCTTAGCCAGACCGCGATGGTTGAAATACATCACCAGCGGCACCAGGGTCATCCCCTTGCGCTGGGTTGCATTCCAAAGGTTCGACAACTCCTTGCGCGACACCAGCAGCTTGCGGCGACGACGCTCCTCATGCTTGAACATCTTCGCCTGCTCGTAAGGCGCGATATAGGAGTTCACCAACCAGAGTTCGCCATCATCCACCGTCGCGTAGCTCTCGGCGATATTGGTACCGCCCGCGCGCAGGGATTTGACCTCGGATCCTTCCAGCAGGATCCCGCATTCCAGATCGTCCTCAATCGCATAGTCAAACCGCGCGCGGCGGTTCTCTGCGATCACTTTGTAATTCGGGTCTGATTTTTGCTTGGCCATGGGCGCAGATGTAAGCTGCCGGGGGGAGAGGTGCAAGATGGTGATGCAGCGGAGGATTGGCCCCCGCCCCACCGACCGGTTTCAGGTAGGCTGACGGCGACGGCTGCGCATCAGGGTAAAGCCGCCACTGATCACGATGACCGCGCTGCCCATCAGGGTCCAGAGGTCGGGGCGCTCGTGGAAGACCACCACCCCAAGCACCATGGCAAACACCAGCCGGGTGTAGCGGAAGGGAGCGATGACCGAAATCTCGCCGCTCCGCATGGCGCCGGTCAGGGCGTGATAGGCCACCACCCCCACCACGGTTGCAGCCACCAGACCGGCCCCGGTGGCGAGATCCGGCATCACCATCGGCGCGCCAAAGGGCTGCGCCAAGACCCCCGCGACGATCAGCATGGCAAATCCGACCAGCCCGAGATGCGCGTTCGACAGCCCGGCCGGAGCCGCGCGGGTGGCCAGATCGCGGCCTGCAAAGCCAAGCGTTCCCGCCACCGCAAAGAGCGAGGCCAGCTCAAACCCGCTGGCCCCCGGGCGCAGGATCATCAAGACGCCGACAAAACCCGCCGCAATCGCCAGCCAGCGGCGCAGGCCCACATGCTCGTTAAAGAAGACCACCGCGCCGGCAGCAACCACCAGCGGCGTCGCCTGCAGGATTGCGGAGGCCGAAGAAAGCGGCGTCAGCGCAATTGCCAGCGTGTAGCACAGCCGCCCTGCAACCTCGGCGACAGAGCGCAACACAAGCGCGCGCGTGCAGAACACCGGGGTCCACAGGCGGTGCCCCTGTGCACGCGCCATGATGGCAAAAATCACCATGCCCCCGGCCCCGAACAGGATCAGGATCTGCCCGACCGGCAGGCTTCGGGCCGCGGATTTGATGAACATATCCTCCAGCGCAAAGGCGGCCATAGCGAGCACCATCAGGAGACTGCCGCGCAGAGTGTCCATGGATCAGATCGCTTTCGTAATAAGGCCGGTGGAAAACTCTCCGGCAATAGGTCAATGGAAACAGGGGCAAGACGCGCGCACCCCGGAGCTTCTGGCGCCTCGTCATCAATGCCACCAGCATTAGGCATCCTCTGCCCCGGCGACAAGCCGCGCCGCTGCGGCCAATTGATCCGGCTGCTGCTAGCCGCGAGAGGCCACGCGGCGATAGTGGTGCATGTTCAAGAACGCAGCACCGCTGTCGCCACAGCGATAGCCATGTGGCTGATCCGCCGCAAAGCGCAGCCCCTGCCCGGTATCCAGCGCCACCCAATCGTCGCCCCGCAACACCTCCATCGCGCCCTCCAGCACGAAGACCTCTTCAGTCACGCCGCTGTCGTGGGGCTGGGACAGGTGGCATTGGCCGGGACGCAGGCTCACGTGAAAGGTCTCGGCCGCAAGCGCAGGATCAAAGGGAAACACCATCTTCACAGCGATCGAACCGGGAAACTGGACCGAGCGGAACACCCGCTCGCCGCTGGCGGCCAGATCCGGGGCTGCCGCCTCGCCGATCAGCGCGCTGAGCGGCAGATGAAACCCCTTGGCAATTTTCCACAGGGTGGCAATCGTCGGGCTTGATTCGCCGCGCTCGATCTGGCCCAGCATCGCCTTGCTGACGCCGGTGACCTCGGCAGCCCGTGACAGGCTTAGCCCTGCGCCCTGGCGAATGTCCCGCAAATTCAGAGTGATGCTATCTTCGCTCATGCCTGCTGCCCGTTTCTGGTCCGCCTGATGCGGATTGGTTCATGCCGCGCTTCAAAAACCTCTTGTGCGTTATAACGCACAAACGCTACTGTGCGCTATAACGCACAGACCTGCGATCTCTAGCGGATCCGCCAGCTCAGGAAAACCCGGATGCTCAGCCCCTTGAAACTGTCGCATAGTGTTGCCGGCGCTGTTGCCGTGCTGCTGGGCTACACCGGATCTGTCGTGATCATCGCTCAGGCCAGCGGCGCCCCCGGCGCCAATCTGGCGCAGGCCGACAGCTGGATTCTGGTCTTGGTTATGGGCATCGGTGTGGGCATGGGGCTCAACAGCCTCGGCCTGTCGCTGATGTCCCGGATGCCGATCCTGACCGCCCGGTTCGCCACTCCGCCCCGCCAAAGCCTGCGAAAACCGGCAGAAACCACCAGATAATTACCGAAGACCGCCCCGACATGTTGCCTTTGTTGCGCAAATCGTGTCCCTGAGGGGCAAAGACAAGGGAACCAGCCAGATGCCAATGTACCGATCCAGAACTTCCACCCATGGCCGCAATATGGCGGGCGCACGCGGATTGTGGCGCGCCACAGGGATGAAGGACGATGATTTCGGCAAGCCGATTATCGCCATCGTCAACTCCTTTACCCAGTTCGTACCCGGCCACGTCCACCTCAAGGATCTGGGCCAGATGGTCGCCCGCGAGGTCGAGGCGGCCGGCGGCGTCGCCAAGGAGTTCAACACCATCGCGGTGGATGACGGTATCGCCATGGGCCATGACGGGATGCTCTACTCGCTGCCATCGCGCGAGGTGATCGCGGATTCCGTCGAATATATGGTCAACGCCCATTGCGCCGACGCCATGGTCTGCATCTCCAACTGCGACAAGATCACTCCCGGCATGCTGATGGCAGCGATGCGGCTGAATATCCCGGCGATCTTCGTTTCCGGTGGACCGATGGAAGCGGGCAAGATCGACATTGCCGATCTCGACGCCAAGAAGATCGACCTCGTCGATGCGATGGTTGCGGCGGCCAACGAGAACCTCACCGATGAGCAGGTGCAGCATATCGAGGAAAACGCCTGCCCCACCTGCGGCTCCTGCTCCGGGATGTTCACCGCCAACTCGATGAACTGTCTGGCCGAGGCGCTGGGTCTGGCGCTGCCGGGCAATGGCTCGACACTGGCCACCCACGCCGACCGCAAACACCTGTTCCTTGAGGCGGGCCGCAAGATCGTCGACATCACCAAGCGCCACTACGTGGGCGAGGAGAAAGGCCTGCTGCCGCGCGAAATCGCCACCTTTGATGCGTTTGAAAACGCCATGAGCCTCGATATCGCCATGGGCGGGTCGACCAATACGGTGCTGCACCTCTTGGCCATCGCCAATGAAGGCAAGGTCGATTTCACCATGACCGATATGGACCGCCTGTCGCGCAAGGTGCCGTGCCTGTGCAAGGTCGCACCGAACACCGAAAACGTTCATATGGAAGACGTCCACCGCGCCGGTGGCATCTTCTCCATCCTGGGTGAACTCAGCCGCGCGGGACTGTTGCATGACCATTGCGCCACCGTCCACTCCAGCTCCATGGGCGAGGCAATCGCCAAATGGGACATCAAGGTTGCCAACAACCCCGAGGCCGAAGAGCTGTTCAAGGCCGCCCCCGGCGGCGTGCGCACCACCGAAGCGTTTTCGCAGTCCAACCGCTACAAGGAGCTGGACACCGACCGTGCAGGCGGGGTGATCCGCTCCAAGGAACATGCCTTCAGCCAGGACGGCGGTCTGGCGGTGCTGTTTGGCAATATCGCCCGCGACGGCTGCATCGTGAAAACCGCAGGGGTGGATGAAAACATCCTGAAATTCACCGGTTCGGCCTATGTCTGCGAAAGCCAGGATCAGGCGGTGAACGACATCCTGACCGGCAAGGTCAAGGAGGGAGACGTGGTGGTGATCCGCTATGAAGGCCCGCGCGGCGGTCCGGGGATGCAGGAAATGCTCTACCCGACCTCCTATCTGAAATCAAAAGGGCTGGGCAAAGCCTGCGCGCTTCTGACCGACGGCCGTTTTTCCGGCGGCACCTCCGGGCTGTCGATCGGCCATGTCTCGCCTGAGGCAGCTGAAGGCGGCACCATCGGCCTGGTGCACCAGGGCGACACCATCGAGATCGACATCCCCAACCGCACCATCCACCTGGCGGTCTCCGACGAGGAGCTGGCGACACGGCGCGCCACCCAGGACGCAGCAGGCTGGAAACCGGTGAAGCCGCGCAAGCGCAAGGTCTCCACCGCGCTCAAGGCCTATGCCCTGCTGGCCACCTCCGCCGCAAAAGGCGCCGTGCGCGCCCTGCCCGACGACGAATAATCAGCGCTGTCAGTGAGTCCGCTTTTGAAGACCCCGGCATCTTGGATGTCGGGGCTTTTTCTTTCATAGAGATCCAGCCCTACTCGACCCACCTCGGCACCGCAGGAGATCCGACATGACCATTTGGCGCGCGGCCCAGTCCATTCGCGTGAAAACCATTGGTCTGCCCTGGCGCGATGGCCGTTTCCTCGCGGCGGAGGTGCCCGATGACAGCGGCCGGACCAAAGGCGTCCGCCCCTTGGGTGGCACCGTTGAATTTGGTGAAACCTGGCAACAGGCGTTGCGACGGGAGTTTCAGGAGGAGCTCGCTGTGGAAATCACCATCATCGGCGCGCCGGTGGTGCTGGAAAACATCTATCGGCACGAAGGCCAGACCGGCCATGAAATCATCTTCGCCGCGCAGGTCACCTGGCCAGAGACCCCGCATCTGGCAGGCGATACGATTGAGTTCTACGAAGACAACGGCCTGAAATCTATTGCCAGATGGGTGCATCCTGATGCGCTGGAGACTGGCGGGATTGAGTTGTTTCCAACCGGATTGCTAGCCCAGCTGCAAGATCTGGGGTCCCCGATCCGCGTATAGGGCACAAAACCCCTCACCTTTCCCGAAATACTCCCGCCGGAGGCGCGCCGCGCCAGCGGCGCCACGCCCAACCGGGACAAGATCATGTCAATGATTGCAGCCCGGGCGGGAGCTGATGGTCGGGTGTGACCTACTCGCCCAGTTTGGCATGCACCTCATCGAGGTCGATCTCGCCGATGGGCATCTTGTTGGCGGGGTTTTCAAAATCGTATTTGAACACCTCGAAATCGCGCTTGTAGATCTCATAGACCAGATGCATCGACAGATCGTCAAAGTACTCCTCGACCGGATGCGCCCGCTTGGGACCGTGACCTTCGCTTTCGTTGAAGCGTGGGATCTGCGCCAGATCGACCTGATGCGGCGTCTCGATGGCGTCCAGTACATCCTGCATGCCCTCGTTGAAGGCTTCGGTCCAGATCACCTTGTCGTAGCGCCCGCCGTTGCAGATGAAGGTGGAAACATGGCCCGAGGTTGCGGACCAGTGGATATCGGGATCCATCGGGCGGCGAAACTTCACCGTGTCGCGGACAAACAGCAGGAAACGGCGAAAGCTCTTGATCTGGTCAAAGGGCTGCTTGCCATCGTCACCGCCCACTTCGATGCCGTAGTCATAGGTGAGCCGCGGCACCAGATTGCCCCGGTAGCGTTTGCCATTGCGCTGGATGCCGCAAATCTTGTCGAAGAAGGAACTCAGCACGCGCGTGTAAGGGTTGCGCACGCAGGTGAACGCATAGGATTTCTGCGACTGCACATTGCCGGTAATCAGCGGCTGGCTGTCCGGCAGAGCCCATTTATGCAGCCCGCTGGTGGCATCATGGATATCGCCATCGAAGAACCGGCCATGATCTGAGTAATACATGATCTGACCAATGGTCGAGCAGGCACATTTGGGCACCACGCGGTAGACCACGCTTTCGCTCTCTGTCATCCAAGTGCCCGGAAATCCCATTCTTGCTCTCCCAGTCCGATGCGCTGCAATAGGCGCCATCTGCCAGCCTAGTCGTTAAAAGCTAAATAATGCGGTTTATTCAGTGAGAATTCGTCAGTATCAAGGAAACAATCAATCAAAATAAGACCCCGGGGCGTCGTCATGGCAAAAATCGCATATGTTCTGCTGTGCCATAAGGACCCAGAGGCGATTATCCAGCAGGCAGAGCAACTGACTGCCGCCGGGGATTACATGGCGATCCACTTCGATGGCCGGTCTCCTGCACGTGATTTCCAGCAGATCCGAGCCGCGCTGAAGGACAACCCGAATGTCTGCTTTGCCCGCAAGCGGGTCAAATGCGGCTGGGGCGAATGGTCTCTGGTTCAGGCGACGCTCCACGCGCTTGAAAGCGCCGTCGCCACCTTCCCTCGGGCGACGCATTTCTACATGGTGTCCGGCGACTGCATGGCGATCAAGACGGCCGAATACGCGAGCCAGCTGCTGGACGCGCAGGATTGCGATTACATCGAGAGCTTCGATTTTTTTGAAAGCGACTGGATCAAGACCGGCATGAAGGAAGACCGGCTGATCTATCGCCATATCTTCAACGAACGCAGGAACAAACGCCTCTTTGATCTGAGCCACATGGTGCAGAAACGGCTGGGCCTGACGCGCGTCCTGCCCGAGGATATGCAGATCCAGATCGGCAGCCAGTGGTGGTGCCTGCGCCGCCGCACCGTGGAATGGATCCTGGCGTTCCTGAAGGACCGCCGCGATGTGCTGCGGTTCTTTCGCACCACCTGGATCCCGGATGAGACCTTCTTTCAGACCCTGGTGCGCCATCTGGTTCCCGCCAGGGAGATCGAGAGCCGCACGCTGACATTGCTGATGTTCTCTGACTACGGAATGCCGGTCCAGTTCTACAACGACCATTACGACATGCTGATGGGGCAGGATTTTCTCTTTGCCCGCAAGATCAGCCCCGAGGCACAGGAGCTGAAATCCCGGCTCGGCGCGCTTTATGCCGCACAGGGGGTTGAGTTTCAGATCTCCAACGAGGGTCGTAACCTCTATGAGTTTCTGACCAAACGCGGACGCAACGGGCTGCGCTTTGCCCCCCGTTTCTGGGAAACCGAAAGCACGCTCGGGCGCAACCGCGAATTGCTGATCATCACCTGCAAGAAATGGCATGTGGCCAAACGCCTGATCGAGCGGCTGCGTGAGGTCAGCAACATCCCGGCGCTCGCCTATCTGTTTGACGAAGAAGGCACCGAGATGCCCGACCTCGGCGGTATCGAGGCGACGTTATGGAAACGCACCCGCCACCGCCGCGCGCTGGTTCGGATGCTGTTTGACTATTATGAGACCGACCGGCTGGTGATCTGCCTTGACCCTTCGGCATTGGAGCTGATGCAGGATTTCTGCGCGGACCGGGCGGTGACACGTCTGCTACAGATCGAATGCAACCTGAGCGACGATTATCTCACCGGTCATGCCGAACGCATTGGTCTGGCCGGTCAACAAACCTCAGCCGCCGCACTGGAGCGGCTGCTGCCGACGATCCGCAACGATATCCAGCATGAATCCGACCGCATCCGCGATGTGGGATTTGATCACCTCAGCCTGATCCGCGAAAGCGACAGTGACGAGCAGATCGCCGAACAGATGATGCCGTTTCTGGCGCTGGACCATGACGCCGCATTGAGCCTTGCCCGGACCGAGCACCTGTTCTCTGACTAGGGGGCCATCTGGGGCTGCGCAGTCGGCAGCCCCGCTTGTCCTGCGCTATTTCTGCTTCCAGCTGTCCAGCCAGCGGCGCAACCGGCCACGGCGTTCCGACAGCGCATCGCCGGCAGCATAAAGGCTGTCTTCGACATTCTCGACCATCGGGTCGATGCGCGCCCGGCGGAAACGGCGCCAGCGCACATATATCGCCCAGACCACCGCTGCCAGCAGCGTGAGGAAGATGATGTTGAACCAGTTCACCTGGGTATGATCCGGGCCGTCAACCGGTTTGACCGCAACCGCGTTGGGAAAGATCGACAGGAATTCATTGCGCCAGCCATAGTGGCGGACCAGCACCCACTGCGGGTCTGATTTGGTGGACGCGAGATCGGTCAGCTCGGCCTGAAGATTGGAGCTGTCCAGCTTGAAATACGGCGGCCAGCCCCAGCCGGTGTCCTCGTTGCGATAGACGATGGGGCGACCATTGGGAAAGAAAGCCTCGACAAAGCGCACGTCGCGGTTGACGCTGGTCGCGCTTTCCTGCGCGGTATCCTGCTGTGCCCAGAAGATCGAGTTTTCACCAAAATCGACCCGGCGCACCTCGGTCTTGACCACGCGCACCACGTCGTTCTGCGGCAGCGTGTAATGCAGAAAGGCCCCCGCCAGCAGCCAGAAGGTGAGAATGAACACCCATTTTACGTAACGCATCAGCGACCTCACATGAAATTCATGACATAAACCAGAAGCGCAATGGCCCCCAGCGGCACGATATAGACCAGCAGGATCAGCCTGCGCCGCAGCGAGCGGTCATATTGGTGCAGCCCGCGCTGGATGAAGGCGGAACGGTCTCCGGTCAACCCCTTCTCGGTCCAGCGGCGTTTCAGCTTGGCCCGACGTACCTCGCGCGAGTAGAGCGACACCAGGGCATAGATCACCGTCAGCACCACAAGAAGGATCGCCATCAGGCGAATGAAGGCAAACATCAGCGCCGCCCCCGCGTATTGCCCCGGCGACCTACCGCCCCCCAGGGGCCGACCCGCTCGACCAGACGATCCGGGGAAGGCGCCTGCTCGCCCCCCCGACGGCGGGCTTCAATCGCAGGGCTGCGACCGCTCATATCCGGCTCATGACCAAAGAGAGCAGCCCGCGCGCCGGCCTTGTCCACGGCATATTCCCGCGCAAGGAAGGTCACGACGTGATCCTTCTTGTTCTCTGGCCAGCCGCGATACTGCTGATAGAACGCCTCCTTGTGGCAGATGAACAGCTGGCGGAAATCCAGCGGGGTCAGCTCTGCCAGCAGCATGTTGACCAGATCGCGATCCGGCGTATTGGTTGCCCGCAGGCAATAGAAATAGGCGGGATGGTCCGATTTGATCTGGGGCCATGCACCGCCGCTATCTGCCCAGCGGACCATGGCCGCCATGCCCTCGAACTCCGCAGGCAGATCACTGGCGTGACGCGCTGCCAGCCGCCGCAGATCGCTGCGCGACAGGCCGGAGAGGTCCATGCCCTTATCCGCCAGAACACTGATCGCCAGAAATCCCATCTTCTGGCGCAGGATGGCCGCGCCATCGACACCGCGTGCGCGGATGATCGGCTCCACCAGCCCGTTCAACTCCAGAAACTTGGCAATGGCGTTCTTCTGGCCAAGGTCGAACACATGGTCCAGCGGCACGCCCTCGGGCTTGGCGCCGCTGGCGATCACCGCCGGGTGCTCCACCTTCTGAAACACGTAAAGCCCGCCGAAATGCGCGGTCCAGAAATTCTGCTGCTCAAACACCTCATGCTTCAACCGCACCGGGTTGCGGGTGACATCGCCGGTTTTTTCCGCCGTCTCGATCATCTCGGCGATCAGCGCGTCATCGAACCAGCCGTCTTCCTCACTCTTGAACCGCTCCACCAGTTCGGCCAGCTGGTCGGCCTGCCGCAGCGTGCCCCTTGTGGTGTCCGCCTCGACCCTGACCTGCCGAATGTCAAAGAGCTGCGCAGGCGTTGCCACCTCAAACACCGAATTGACCAACTCACCCGCCACTGCATCGGTCGCCGTCAGCGCAAAAAGCTGGTTTTCATTGGCCGCAATGAACCGGCGCAGAATGTCCCGGCTGGTGGAGAATTTCACATTCAGGAGCGGGCAGCGCTTCTGTTCGGTGCTGAGCAGGATGAACTGCCGGTTGACGCCCGCGTGGTTCAGATAGTGATCATCGCCCAGCTCATCGCCCACCTCCGGCGAGTAGCCAGAGATATCGACGTGGAAATCCGTCAGAGCCGTGGTCTTGCCGGTCAGATGCGTCAGCGCGCGGTTATAGCGCTCCACCAGCGCGGGCGAGGCCACATGGAAGAGATTGCCGAACATCAGGCCATGCTGGATGAGGCGTTTCATGCTGTCCTCCTGTGTGCATAGCACAAGCGATGCGCCCGACCCGAGGGTGGGTGCGGAACGCGCCCGCCCTGGGGGGCGGGTCGGGCGCGTCGCGGCTTCGCCGCGAGAGCAACCGATGAACTCAACGCTTCCACCGTTTTTCTTTAGCCTCTTCGCTATTATCGCCTCCATGCACGGTGCAAAGCCCAGCTTCTTCGTTTAACCAATCGAGAAAACTTCTTTGAATTCCACCGCTAACGATATTTCGACAACGTCGCCCATTCTTTAGAATAAATCCACATTTTGGCGTCCCTTCAGAGTGAACCCAATTGAGGTAATCTTCTTTGGTAGCACCATGCTTCATGGCGAACCAAAGTTCATTGTCGGACACGAAATCTGGTAAATCAGCAGGCTCTAAGTAAACAGTCTGTTGCCCGCCGGGCGCCGTGACTCCACTTACAAACTTAACTCCCGCCGCAGCCAAAATTTCGACAGTCTTCTTATCCAGTCCAGTCACCCCTTCCCCTCCAGATACCGCCGCTTGGCCTCTTCCTGCCGCCCGAAGTCGCGCACCATGTTTTCTATCGCCACCTCATCCGACTTGTCGGCATAGCGGAACTCGCTGTCGGCGTAGCGGTTGATCTCCTGCACCACCATGTCAACCGTGATGGGCACCCGCAGTTCCGCAATCATCGCGGATTTGGTCTCGTAATCCTTGAACAGGAACAGCTCCGGGTTCTCCATCCATTCATCCGGCAGCTCGAAATCCATCGCCCGCACCTTGACCGCATCGGTGATGTTCTTGATCGCGCGGCCGGTAAAGCGCTCATCCGCCTGCTGAATCGCCTTAAGGTACGTGCCCAGCTTGGCCAGATCATCCAGCGCGCCGATCTGATCCTGCACCCGGCCAAAGACCTCCATCAGCCCCGGCTCCTGCGGGCGGTTGTGCGCCTCGAACGACCGTGCAACGGCCTGTTTAATCTCCTGCGCACCGTAAAGGTCATGGTCGCCCAGCGGGATCGCATGGTTCTTGCCCATCAAGAGCGTCAGGATGTCGATGTAATCCTCCCGCGTCTGCGGCCCGTCCACTAGGAACCGCGCGCCGGCCCGCTGCCGCAGGGCGTCGTCCACATTTTCCGGGTAGTTGGAGAACATGCCAAAGGTGCAGTTGCCGCGCACCACGGTATTGGCGCCGGCAAAGGCCTCCATGAACACCGCCGTCACCTCCTGCTGGCCCGCGCTGGACTGCCGGTCGCCGCGTTTCCCTGCGATCTGGTCGATGTCGTCGATGGTGCCAAAGCCGATGACATGCGGGTCAATCACATTCTGGATGAAAGACTTGGCGTTCTGCCCCGACTTGCCCTGATAGCTGTCGATATTGTCGATGCCGAAATTCTGGTAGCGGAAGGCATAGCCCGCATTCTGGCAATAATCATGGATGAGGCCGGCCATCATCTGAATGAGCGTGGTCTTGCCCGTCCCGGGCTTGCCATCCCCCATGAAGGTGAAGATGAAGCCACCCATTTCGGCAAACGGGTTCAGGCGGCGGTCGAAATCATAGGCCATCAGCATTTTGGACAGGCGCAGTGCCTGGTATTTGGCGATATGGTTGCCCACCACCTCATGCGGTTTCTTGAACGCCATGGTGAGCGTTGTGGACTTTGCCTTCGCCGCCGGTTCAAAACCGCTGATGGTCAGATCATCTGCCTCCACCCGCCAGTCCGCAGCGGTGAACGCTTCCAGCCGCGGCGCGTTCTGGGCGCGCAAGGCCGCCTTTTCCATCAGCTGCTCGGCATAGGCGGCCGTGGCCGCGATCAGATGCGCATCATCGGGGGCATGCAGCGCCAGTTTCTGGTCCAGCTCCCACAGCGCCCCGTGCAGGGCCAGCGGCGCGTTGTCCGTCAGCAGCTCCTCCGCCTCGCCCACCTCGGCCTGCGCCTCGCTCCCATGCGGTGCCAGCAGATAGGCGGCGGCATTGGCAAACACATGCGCTGCAATCAGCGCCTCGGCGGCCAGCAATTCGGTGAACTCCCCCTTGCGCGCCGCATCCAGCGAGCCGGCCAGATTGGCCCGTTTCAGATCACCCAGACCCGAGACATCCGCATAAGCCTCTCCCATCGCCAGGGAAACCGCCAGCGCCCGGCGCAAGGCGTGCTGCAGGGTCGCCTGCAGCGGCGAGGTCAGCGGATCATCGTCATCCGCCGCCTCGATGCGGGCAATCAGATGCACACCCTCAGGGCGCGCGGTGGAGCGTGTGACCAGCCCTGGCGTGGTCGAGCGGAATCGCCGCCGCGTGCCGATCCCTGCAGATCGCTCTGGCGCCTTGCCCTCGACCGCAGGCTTGGCAATGCGCGGGGTGTGGTCAAACCCCTCCAGCATCGCCGCCGCCGCCGCGTAGTGCTTGCGGATATCCTCTTCCCGCAGTTCCATCTGATTGCCTGAAATGCTCATCTCACCCTCTCAATTCGTATCGTCGCGGGCGAAAAATCCGGCCCGCCCATCTTCTGGCTAAAAATATCCCCGCCGGAGGCTCCCGCACCCGGCCACAAGCACATACGTCAGTACCGCAGCACC
Organism: Phaeobacter sp. JH20_37; assembly: GCF_048056015.1. NCBI lineage: Bacteria > Pseudomonadati > Pseudomonadota > Alphaproteobacteria > Rhodobacterales > Roseobacteraceae > Phaeobacter > Phaeobacter sp. JH20_37. The sequence goes on from NZ_JAYMWW010000017.1 coordinate 88,492, forward strand.
TGCCCCGCTTCGCTCACCACGAATTTCTGCACATCGCCGAACCCCGGCGGGTCCAGCTCTGCCAGCACCTGAAACGGGCGCTGCGGCAGGATGATGGCGCGCTGGGTCCGGGTCGCGCCGGTATCCGCACCACGCCCGCCAAAGGGGTCGAGCGCGAAGATCTCCCGCTCCACGGTGCCGAACCAGCCCGACCGCTCCTCGCGCACCTCTTCGCTTTCCAACTCCTCCAGCGTCCAGGCCAGGGCCCAATCCTGACCCGCTGGGGCCTCCGCCTCCTCCAGCACCCGGTGCAGAGGGCCGGACTGATCGGTATAGGCGGAGGAATACATCGGCCCCACATGGTAGCGGCGCAGATGCTTGGGGTGGAGGTCGTCGAAATCCTCGTCAAACCCCTTGGCAATCGTGACCAGCTTCAGCCCGGCCAAGGCCTGTGCCATCAGATGCGCCTGCACCTCGGGCCAGCGACGCTCGTCCTTGGGCAAGGCCACCTTGCCGCTGTCCTCCAGCTCCATCAGGTAGATCACTGGCAGGTTCACCTGGCTGTCGTAGGCTGCCCAATGCAAAAGGAAGCGCCGACGGCGCGGGCCAAGGTTTTCCAGCCATTCGCAGACCGGATCATTTTGGGTCCAAAATAGCTGCCCCTTCATGAGCTCCTGATAATAAAGCCGTTGCGACAGAGCGAACTGCAGTTTTGATGGCGCTGCGCGATCTGAAATGATGGTGCGCACCATATCGTCCTTCAGCTGCGTCTCGCTGGCCATATTGGCCAGATGCCGCTCCGCCTGCTGGGCGTCATTGGCCATGGTCATCAACTCGGCGGCGACGGGAAACCCGCTATCGCGTTTGTCCATCGCCAAGCTGCCAAAGAACCGCCCGGTGTCGCGCCCCGCCATCAGGTACTTCATCGAGAGCGCGCGGAAGGTGAAGTTCAGCCGCATCAGGTAGGCGGTCAGCACCTTCACATCCGATTTCGACAGCCGCCCCTCCGCCTGCATCGCTGCCGACACCCGGGTTAGGTGCCGGATAATGGTCTCGAACTTCTTGAAATACCGGCGTGAGGCGAAGGTATCGCTGAGGCCGGCGTGATCATGCGAGGGATCGGTCATGCGCACACCCTTTCCGGACATACCGCTTGCGGCGCGGACAGCGCCCGGCCGCCCCCATCAAACCGAAGGTTTGCCCCGGGCAAAACGGCGGGCGATACGCCCCCACCCGCTGCCGCGCTCAGTCCTCTATCATGAAGCTCACGGCTGAATCTTTTCATCCATCCAACTTTCATATCGCGCGTACCAAATAGACAGGCCCGGCATCCAAAAGCTGAACACTCGCAGCAGATACCTTATTCCCCGCAACAGCTCCAAAGACCCCAATAGGCCAATAGTTAACCAAAGGCTCCAGCTTCCAAATCGGATGAAACCAACGAGAAAGAAGCACGCCGCAGCAAAACCGGTCACGACGGCGCTGATCAGAAATCGCTTTTTCAGCCGCGTTTCCCGGGAACCCGGTCTGGCATCACCTAGCAGAGACCGTCTTCGGTACATCACCCCCCATACAGGTTCTTATCGTGCTTCTCGACAATCGCCGCGAACCGGCGGGCAAAGCGTTCATCGGCCTTGGCCTTCTTCTCCAGCACGTCGCGGGCGAACACCATGTTGTCCTCGTGGCTTTCCAGCATGTCAGCCATCTTCTGGTTGGTGGCGGTGCCGATTGCGGCCATCGCGGTCTGGGCTTCCTTGTCGGTCTGTACGCCGATCTCGTTGATCCGGTGCGCCACATCCTGCTGCTGCGCGGTCTTCAGCGATTTGGTCAGCGCGTCATAGAGCACCACTCGCTGCTGGGTGTCCGTCTGCAGCTTGTTGATCAGCACCATCTGCGTCGCTGCCTGGTTTTGCAGGGAGTCGACCCAGGTCTTGCCCTTCTCGATGTAGCGCTCCAGCGTCTGGGACTTGGCGAGCTTCACCTGCTCATCCTGCACCATCGCGTTATATTTCGCATTCAGATCCGCCAGCTCGGTCTCTAGTTTGGTGCGCGCGGCCGCGTCCTGCTCAACCGAGATTTTGTTTTCCAGCTCAATGATCTGGGGGTCCAGGGCCACAATCTCGGCGCGAACCGCCTCTAGCTCTTGCACAGTGAATTCGCGGTCGTCCAATGTGGCCGACAGGTTCACCTGCACCTTTTCACGCTGATCTTCCAGCGTCGCCAGCTGACCCTCCAGAAGTTTTACGATCACGTCAGACTTGGCAATCAGGTCCTGCAGCTTGTCGTCGATACTGGCCGTGCGCATCCGTTCTTGGCGCATCGAATCCGATTTGCCACGGCTGAAAAAGCCAACAAAGCTCTCCCAGCCGGTTTTCGAACGCATCTCGTCGAAATCCTTGGAGAACGCGGTGGTCACATCATCCAGCCCCATGATCAGCTCGGCGATATTGGCATTCATCACCTCAGTATGGGCGTGCACGTCGTCCAGCGTTGCGTTCTCAATGTCGATGCTGGCATCCTCGCCCGCCTCGATCTTGCTACGCGCAACCTCGATGCGCGAGGTCAGCGCCTCGATCTTGGATTGCGACTCGCGCACCTTGTCCTGGGAGGCGCGTACCATCTCGTCAAATTGTGATTGGCTCATAAAGTGCCCTTTCTGCAATGTCTTATGTGTCATATGGGGAATGTGAACATAATTTACATCCCCCGGATAAAGAAAACCCGACTGCCATGCCGTCATCAGGCACCAGACATCAGGCCGGTTGGCGATAGTTTTGCAGAGCCACCCCGCAATGAAAAGACCGACCGGCTCCCCGATCGGTCTTTGACGTCAGATGACGCCCCCACCGTGCGGCATAGCAACTCAGACGGACTGAATTTTGGACAGCACCAGAAACGTCATCAGGCCAAAGGGCGGCAAGGGCTGATGATGCTCCACGGACAGATGATCTTCACCGAGGATCGTGTCGAGTTCAAAATCCGAATGCCAGCCCAGCACATTGGCAAAGGGCGCCGAAACCCGTTCAATGAAGGCCAGCACCCCCTGTTCGCGCAGAAAATGATTGGTGATGACAACCTTGCCCCCGGGCTTGAGGACACGGGCAATCTCGCCCATCACCTTCTCTGGATCGGGCACAACCGACAGGACATGCATGGCAGAAACGGTGTCGAAGGTGGCATCGGGGAAATCGAGCGCGCGCGCATCCATCTGGCGCAGTGCCTCGACATGATGCAGCTTGTTTTCGGCGACACGTTTTTTCGCCTTGCGCAGCATGTCTTCGCTGAAGTCGATACCGGTGACTTTCAGGTGGGATTTGTAGAGCGGCAGAGAGAGGCCGGTGCCAACGCCCACCTCCAGAACCCGACCGCTGCGATGTTCGTTGACGTAACCAACAGCGCGGCGGCGGCCGACATTGGTGATCGCCCCGAAGGTCTTGTCATAAACGGGCGCCCAACGGGCATACGACGTTTCAACAGCCTTTATATCCAATTCTCCACCCTTACTCTTTTATGCGCCGGTCTCCGGCGTTTTCCTCTTAACCAATCCCCAGGCCACCATCGCGGCATACCCAAGGCACAGGATCACCAACGTAATCCATGCGTAAATCAGGACGGCTGCCCCCGCAAAGGCAAAACCGACCAGAAAGTACTTCACGTTTTCGCGCGAAATTTTGACAGCCTTCAGCGACCAGGTTGGCACATGGCTGATCATAAGCAATCCAATGACAACCATGTGAAGGCAAATGAGAATGTCCGGGACCACCGGCGCGTCGGCGAAGGCAAATGAGATGAACATCGGCAGCATGGCCAGGAGCGCCCCCGCCGGAGATGGGACGCCTTCGAAATAGACGCTTTTTGCGGTGACTTTCTGCTCGGACTTGGTGGAGACATTAAAGCGCGCCAGACGCACCACGCAGCAGACCGAGAACACCAGCACCGCGAGCCAGCCGAGGCCGCGCATATCCTGCAATGCCCAATAGTAGATCACCAGCGGTGAGGCGACGCCGAAGTTGAGGAAATCCGCCAGCGAATCGAGCTCAGCGCCCATCTTGCTGTCGCTGCGCAGGATACGCGCCAGACGCCCGTCAAACCCGTCAAGGATCGCAGCCGCCAGGATCAGCTGAACCGCCAGCGTGTAGTTGCCCTGCACCCCAAAGCGGATCGCAGACAGCCCCGCACAGATGGCCGCGATGGTCATCATGTTCGGCAACAGCTGGATCAGCGCATATTCGGATTTTCGCTTCTCCGGGGGGTGGTGCATGGCTGTGATATGTCCTTGTTCACGACCGGGATCCACCGCAGCCCCGCATAAGCCGGGAACCGGGCGTGATCGCTGGATCAGATGTCGCCTTAGCGCACATATGCCTCATGCCGGACGCCAGCGCAATCTTTGCGACACACCGGTCCGGTCTGACGACAGGATCATCCGCCACCCGCAGCGAAGACGCGCGGCACCCCGCCGCTCTCAGATCGGGGGAGACCTTCGAAAGTGCGATGTGGCACCGTGCCTTGCACGGTGCCACGCCCAACTGGGACGGCCTCCCTTCGGGAGGCGGGGAGCAGGCGGGAGCACTCGCCTGCCGACAATATTTCAGCCCATCCAGCGCCGGGATCAGCCGACGACGTTGAACTCCGGCCCGTAGGGGTATTTGGTGATGTTCTCGTTGCCGTCCTCGTGGATGATCAGGATGTCATGCTCACGGTAGCCGCCGGCGCCCGGCTGGCCGTCGGCGATGGTCAGCATCGGCTCCATAGAAATCACCATGCCCGGCTCCAGCACCGTGTCGATGTCCTCGCGCAGCTCCAGCCCGGCCTCGCGACCATAGTAGTGCGACAGGACGCCGAACGAGTGACCATAGCCGAAAGTGCGGTATTGCAGCAGGTCCTGTTCCTCAAAGAAGGCATTGATCTGATGAGTGATCTCCGCACAGCTTGCCCCCGGTTTCAAGAGCGAGATGCCCAGCTCATGAGCCGCCACATTGGCCTCCCAGATGCGCAGCGAGTCGGCATCCACCTCCTTTACGAACATGGTCCGCTCCAGCGCGGTGTAATATCCTGAAATCATGGGGAAAGTATTCAGGGAAAGGATATCTCCGCGCTGCAGGGTGCGACCGGTCACCGGGTTATGGGCGCCATCGGTGTTGATGCCGGACTGGAACCAGACCCAGGTATCGCGGTATTCGGCATCCGGGAAACGCTTGGCAATCTCCAGCTCCATCGCGTCACGGCCCGCCATCGCCACGTCAATCTCCCGCGCGCCTTCCCTGACCGCGTCGCGGATGGCAAAGCCGCCGACGTCCGCCACCGCAGCACCGGCCCGGATCATCTCCAGTTCAGCTGCGGATTTGCCCATCCGCTGGCGCATGGTCGGCTCATAAAGGTCCACCAGCTGTGACGGCTTCAGGAAGCCCTCCAGCTTGGCCTTCTGCAGCAGGGTCAGGTGGTCGCTCTCATAGCCGACCACCACGCCCTCGCCGCTCACCGACTTGATGGCACGCCAGAAATTGTCACGCTGCCAGTCGGTATAGGTGATGTTGTCGCAGAACGAACGGCGCCAGGGCTGGCCCGCGTCGATACCTGCCGAGATGGTTACGGCTTCGCTTGCGGTCACCACCAGACCGTAGGGGCGGCCAAAGGCGCAATAGGTGAAGCCCGAATAATAAGAGATGTTGTGCATCGAGGTGAAGACCGCGGCGGACACACCGGTGTCTGCCATGATCTTGCGCAGGCCTGCGATCCGCGTCTCATATTCGGAGACGGCAAATTGCAGCGGTGCCTTTTCACCATTGTGAAAACGATACATTTCAGGACGTGAAGTCATAGTCGACCCTTCCATCTTACAAGAAAGGTCCCGGCGTTCAGGACGTGTTTTTTGAGATCAATCATGGGCAATATGCTGTGCATGCGGCGACGCCATCGCCTTACCCGTGACACCACGATAGGCCGAGCGTCATCACGGCGCTGGTTCGAAATCACCAGCTATCGCCCAAAAGCGACCTCAACACGGGCTGCCGAAACGCCCCCTGGAAAGATAAGGGCCGCAAATTTCTGCGGCCCGGTTATCGCGATCTTTCGGATCGGCTACCTGGTCAGCAGCTTCACCAGATCGCTTTCAGGATCGGCCAGCGGTTCGACCACGTTGAAATGGTGCTTGCCGAAGGCGATCACGTGATCTGCGTCCCAGGCTTCGGTGAGCCAGACCGCCTGATCCAGAAACGCCGGGCGTTCTTCACCGCCAACCCAGACGGTGACCTCCGCCCGATAGCGGTCCTGCATATCCACCGGGCTTTCCGCCGCCGCACTGGCTGCCTCCATCTTGAACTTGTCGTTCATTGAGGTCCGCAGAAGCGGTCTCAGATCCGCAAGAGGCGAAATCGGCACGACCGTCTGGATGCGCTCCCCGACCTCGGCGGGCAGCAGCGCCCTGTCCAGCATCCGCGCCACCAGATGCCCCCCGGCCGAATGCCCGGCCAGCGAGATCGGGCCGGGCACCTCTGCTGCAATGGCCGTCACCGCCGCCGCAATCTGGCGGGTGATATCGGCAATGCGCACCTCGGGGCAGAGGTCATAAGAGGGCATGGCGACAGCGTAGCCATGGGCCAGCGCCCCGACCGCAAGATGGGACCAGCTGGATTTGTCAAAGGCGAGCCAATAGCCGCCATGGACAAAGACAAGGAGACCCCTGCTCTCTCCTTTCGGGAAGAACAGGTCATATTTCTGGCGTTCGCTGTCCCCATAGGAGACGTCAATACGCGACCGCTCCCGCATGGCGTTGCGGAAATCCTCGGCCGAGGCCGCCCAGCGTGGCGGATAGCTTTCAGCGTTCTCAATATAGGCCCCGTTGGAATATGCGTCGTCCAGTTCCATGCCGGACCTCCCCTTTTTTGGTATTTGCCCTACCTGACTACCTTGGGTCGGACATGTCAAACGGCCCACGGCAACCGGCGGCGCAATAGCGAGCCACATACCGCCGGTATATTTGATCAAATTCTGGACTCATCACTCTTTCTGGACATATCAAGTGACAGCTGATTTCCATTCCCAGCAAACGACATCCGGGAGGCAAGCCATGCTTGACGCGACTACAGATCTGAAATCCCTGCTCAAAGACCCCAGCCTGCTGGAAAGCCGGGCCTATATCGGCGGCCAGTTCGTTGATGGCGACGACGGCACCTTTGACGTGATCAACCCGGCCCGTGGCGATGTGATCGCGCAGGTGGCCGATGTCAGCCGCAGCCAGGTGGCAGGCGCCATCGCCCAGGCAGAGGCGGCGCAGAAGGACTGGGCCAAATGGACCGGCAAGGAGCGCGCGGGCGTGCTGCGCAAATGGTTCGACCTGATGATGGCAAACCAGGAGGATCTGGCGGTGATCCTGACCGCCGAGATGGGCAAGCCTCTGGCGGAATCGCGCGGCGAAATCGCCTATGGCGCATCGTTCATCGAGTTTTTCGCCGAGGAAGCCAAACGTATCTATGGCGAGACTATTCCGGGCCACCAGCGTGACAAGCGCATCACCGTTCTGAAACAGCCGATCGGCGTTGCAGCCTCGATCACGCCGTGGAATTTTCCCAATGCGATGATTACCCGCAAGGCGGGCCCGGCGCTGGCGGCTGGCTGCGCCTTTGTCTCCCGCCCCGCCGAGCTTACCCCGCTGTCGGCGACCGCTCTGGCGGTTCTGGCGGAGCGCGCCGGCATTCCTGCTGGTGTGTTCAATGTCGTCCCCTCCTCCAATGCGTCTGAGACCGGCAAGGAGTTCTGCGAGAACAAAGCCGTGCGCAAGCTGACCTTTACCGGCTCCACCGAGGTTGGTCGTATCCTGATGCGGCAGGCGGCAGATACCGTCATGAAATGTTCGATGGAACTGGGCGGCAACGCGCCATTTATCGTGTTTGACGATGCCGATCTCGACGCGGCTGTCGAAGGCGCGATCATGTGCAAATTCCGCAACAACGGCCAGACCTGTGTCTGTGCCAACCGGATCTACGTGCAGGCCGGTGTCTATGACGCCTTTGCTGCCAAGCTGAAGGAGGCCGTGGCCAAGATGACGGTTGGTGATGGCCTGAGTGAGGGCACACAGTTCGGGCCGCTGATCAACCAGAAAGCTGTTGAAAAAGTGCAGGCACATATTGCCGATGCCAAGGAGAAAGGCGCAGAGGTGATCCTGGGCGGCAATCCTTCTGAGCTGGGCGGCACCTTCTTTGAGCCGACGATCATCACCGGCGCCACACAGGATATGGTGTTCTCTCAGGACGAAACCTTTGGCCCGATGGCACCTCTGTTCAAATTCGAGACCGAGGACGACGTGATCGAGATGGCCAATGATACCATCTTTGGCCTTGCCTCCTATTTCTATGCCAAGGATCTGAGCCGGGTCTACAAGGTGGCCGAAGCGCTCGAATACGGGATTGTCGGCGTTAACACCGGCATCATCTCGACCGAGGTGGCGCCGTTTGGCGGCGTCAAGCAATCGGGACTGGGCCGAGAGGGCAGCCACCACGGCATCGAGGACTATCTGGAGATGAAATACATCTGCATGTCGATCTGATCCGCAACATAGGGCCCCGGCAGATCGCTGTCGGGGCCTTCTTGCATCATCAAAACTACATCGAACCGTCACATTCCCGTTAGGCAGAACGGGCAGGAGCATGGGCAGTCAATTGTCCAATTTTCGGAGTAGCCGATGTTTCCGCGCCTCATGTGCCTGACTTCTGTGCTGGCCCTCACCGCTGGTGTCGCCCAGGCAGAAAAATCCTTTAACCGCGTCGCCGCCTTTCCCGTCGTCCAGAATATGGCCGCCGGTGAGGATCAGACGCGCGAGACCTCGCCCGAGATCATCGACGCCACAGCGGATGGCATGACGCTGGTCTATACCGACAGCCCGCTGGGCGCGCTGGGGCTGATTGATATCACCGACCCGGCCAATCCGTCCCCCAAGGGCAATATCGCCCTGCCAGGTGAGCCGACATCGGTCGCGGTTGTTGGCAGCACGGCCTATGTGGGCGTGAACACCTCTGAGAGCTACACGCAGCCCTCGGGTCTGCTGACATCCTTTGACACGGAAACAGGCGCTGAAACCGGATCCTGCGACCTGGGTGGTCAGCCGGATTCACTCGCCAAGTCCAAGGATGGCGCCTTCCTCGCCGTGGCGATCGAAAAACGAGCGGGACGAGGATCTGAATGATGGTATGCTGCCGCAGATGCCTGCGGGCAATCTGGTGCTGGTGAATACCACCGAGGGAGGCCTTGATTGCGCGTCGATGAAGATGGTGAACCTGACAGGCCTTGCTGACATCGCAGGCGAGGACCCGGAACCAGAGTATGTCTCTGTGAATGGGCTGGGGGAAACCGTCGTCACCCTTCAGGAGAACAATCATCTGGTGATCGTCTCCAGGGACGGCGAGATCGTGAGCCATTTCTCGGCAGGGGCTGTCGATCTGGAGGGTATCGACGCCACGGACGAACGCGGTGCACTGATTTTTGAAGAGAACCAGAAGGGTCGCCTGCGCGAACCGGATGCGGTGACCTGGATTGATGACGCCCATTTCGCCACCGCAAACGAAGGCGACTATCAGGGCGGATCGCGCGGCTGGACGATCTTTAACAAGGACGGCACCGTCGTCTATGACAGTGGCACTTCCTTCGAACATGCAATCGTGCAGATCGGCCACTACCCTGACAAACGCTCTGACGCCAAAGGAGTGGAACCCGAAAGCGTGATCTTCGCGGAGTTCGACGGTACACCCTATGTATTTGTCGGGGCTGAGCGGGCGTCTGTTGTCGGCGTCTACGATGTCAGCGATCTGGCCAACCCGGTGCTGACACAGCTCTTGCCCTCGGGCGTCGGCCCGGAAGGCTACGCTGTACTGCCTGAGCGCAATCTGCTGGTCTCCGCCAATGAAAAGGACCTGATCGACGACAAGGGCCCCCGCGCCCACGTGATGATGTACGCGCTACAGGATGGCGCGCCGGTCTATCCGCATCTGACCTCTGCCGGGGCGGATGAACTGATCGGCTGGGGCGCGCTATCGGGCATGGTCGCGGATGCCGACGGCATGATCTACGCGGTCAACGACAGTTTCTATGGCTTCCAGCCCTCGATCTTCAAGATTGACCCCAGCCAGACACCGGCCCGCATCGTCGATGTGATCCGCATCCATCGGCAAGACGGCAACCCCGCCCAGAAACTGGATCTGGAAGGCATTACGCTTGACGGCGCAGGCGGCTTTTACGTGGCCTCCGAAGGCCGCAGCGATCGCGTCATCCCGCACGCGATCTATCACGTTTCCAAGGATGGTCTGATAAAGGCAAAGACGGGTGAAATCGGTCTGCCCGCCGAACTGATGGCGGTTGAAAAACGCTTTGGCTTTGAAGGCATCACCAGGATCGGCGAGACGCTCTGGATGGCGGTTCAGCGCGAGTGGAAAGACGATCCCAAGAACCACGTCAAACTTGTGGCCTACAATCTGGAAACCAAGGAATGGGGGGCGGTCCATTATCCCAAGGCTGAGCCGCAGACCGGCTGGACCGGCCTGTCGGAGATCGTGGCGCATGGCGATTATGTCTATGTGATCGAACGCGACAACCAGCATGATTTCCGCGCCATCACCAAGAAGATCTACCGCATTCCGCTGGCTGAGATGCAGCCTGCACCGCTGGGCGGCGATCTGCCGGTTGTCAGCAAGGAGCTGGTCCGCGATCTGCTGCCCGATCTGACCACAACCGGTGGCTACGTGCTGGACAAGGTCGAAGGCCTCGCGATCACTGCCGAGGGAGAAGGCTTTGTCGTGACGGACAACGACGGCGTCGATGATGCCTCCGGCGAGACGATGTTCTTCTCCATCGGGATGGTCAGCCAGCTCAAGGTGAACTGAGCCGACTCCCGACACAATATCAAACAACCCACCGGCGGATCCGGGGGGCTGTTGTGTTTCTGGATTGTCCGAACTCAGCGATCAGCGCGGATCAGTTGACCGGTTTGGCGTCCAATTCGCGGGTCTTGTTTGAGGTGATCTCGATCCGGCGCGGTTTCAGCGCCTCGGGCACCTCGCGCTGCAGGTCGATATGCAGCATCCCGTCGGAGTGGCTGGCGCCGGTGACGCGCACGTGGTCGGCCAAGGTGAACCGGCGCTCAAACGCGCGGGTCGCGATACCGCGATGCAGGTAGGTGCGGTCGCTGTCATCCTCGGATTTCTTGGCCGAAACGACGAGCGCGTTTTCCTTCACCTCGACACCCAGATCGGCTTCGGAGAAGCCCGCAACGGCAATCGAGATCCGATAGGCATCAGCGGCGGTTTTTTCGATATTGTAAGGGGGATAGCTCGGCTGCGCGACATCAGAGCTGAGTGCACGATCCATAAGGTCGGCGATCTGGTCAAAGCCAATGGTGGCCCGGTGCAGCGGTGCAAAATCAAAACTACGCATGTGTCATCCTCATCAGTGAGCGATTTCAACCTGCCCTCCCAATCGGGACGGGCGTCTGGAGCGTCGGACCCCGTTCATCGGCGATCCGAACAGCACTGAGATAAGGACTGGAATTGCCGGTTCAAGAGGGCGTCCACCCTCTGGGGCGCACAAATTTCTCAGCTTTCATCCGGTTGCCGACAGCCGCCGAAATGCGCCTGAACCGCCGATCTACCGACCGGCTGCGGCCAGCGGCGCGAAACCTCATTGCTTGATGAACTTGGCCCCTGAGGTCGTACCCCGTTCGCCCACAGTTACACGCCCGACACCGGGCGGCATCTGGCCACCGATCCGGCTTCCGGCCAGCTGCGCGCGCAACAGCGCCAGTTCCTCAGCCAGGGCGGCCCCGAGCGCAACCTGCTGGCCTGAGACCTCGGCCTTGGCAGAGACGACCGACACGATCTTGGGCCGACCGGCATCAAAGGAAAACACCGGCGCACCGGAGGAGCCGTAGTCCACATCGCAGGACATCACCAGCACCCCCTCCTGCCGGGCCATGACGGCACAGACATCCTGAAGCGACGGCGCCTCCGATCGGTCATGCGCATAAGAGACAACGCCAATCCGGGCGCCTTTCTCCGGGCGCTGGTCGGTTTCAAACGGGGTCACTGTGGTGTTGCGGATCGGTCTCTGCAGCTGCAGGAGTGCGATATCGTTGCGCACCCTGTCGGTCGACACCTTGCCATCGTAGATGTAGCTTGGATGGATCACCGCCTGACGCACGCTTCGGTAGGCCGAGGCCCGACCATTGCGCCACCCGGCTAGAAATTCGATGGTCTGCGGCTCGATCCGGGTGCGGCTGTCGCGATCATAGAGGCAATGCGCTGCCGTCAGCACCAGATCCGGCGCGATCAGCGCACCGGTACAGAACCCTTCGCCATTGACGTCCAGCCGACCAACCGCCTGCCAGTCACGGCCCGCCTCTGTGGTTTCGAGGCGCTGGAGGCGGCTGTCATCGGCAAGCGTTGCCGAGGGCACAGCAACGCTCGACAGCGCAGCTGCCAGCGACAGCACCAGCTGCCTGATCCGTATTCCCGCGCTCATCATTTCGCCGCCCCATGTCCCAATCGCTCGCCTCCGAGGGTAAGCACTGCTTGGGGCAAAATTACGGCAACCGGACGTGGAATGCACCCGGGCAGTTTAGCGCCTGCGGCGGCTTCTTGCCGACCGCGTCAGCGCAAGATCGGGATCTCACCGGCCCGTGTGTCAGTGACGCTACCGCCCAGCTGGAGCGCGCGCGGCTTGGGCCCGCCTGTCGCCCAGTCCAACAGCTCAACAGTGTGCACGATAGGCAGCTCAGTACCCGATCCGATCTGCATCATGCAGCCAATATTCCCGGCCGCGATGAGATCCGGTTTCTTCGCCTCAAGCGTCTTGACCTTGCGCGCCTTCAGCTCTGCCGAAATTTCCGGCTGCATCAGATTGTAGGTTCCGGCCGACCCGCAGCACAGATGTGGATCCGCCGGTTCAACAATAGAGAAACCTGCCCGTTTCAGAAGGGTCTTGGGGTGGGTTTTGATCTGCTGGCCATGTTGCAGTGAACAGGCCGCGTGATAGGCCACGGTCAGCTGCTTGTCCTCACCTTCTGGCAGTTCCAGCTGCATCAGCAGTTCCGATATGTCCATGGCAATGGCCGACACCCGCGCCGCATCTGCCGCCAGAGGATCATTTCGGAACATATGCCCGTAGTCTTTCACCGTCGTGCCGCAACCGGAGGTGTTGATCACAATCGCATCGAGGCCCTTCCAGTCCATCTCTGTGCACCAGGCGCGGATGTTCTTGGCAGCGGTGGCATGGCTTTCGTCTTCGCGACCCATGTGATGTGTCAGCGCCCCGCAGCACCCCGCCCCTTCGGCGACGACAACCTCGCAGCCGAGACGGCGTAACAGGCGGATCGTGGCATCATTGATATCGGTGTTGAGCGCCTTCTGCGCGCACCCGGTCATCAGGGCCACGCGTTTCTTGCGCGGTCCAATTGGTGCAAATCGCTGCGGATCATCGTTGCGGCTGACCGGCGGAATGCGCTTCGGCGCCATGTCCAGCATCGCCCGCAATCGCGCGTCGGGCACAAATGCACGAAACGGCCGTGCCAGCTTCGCCCCGACGAGCGCCAGCCGGAAGCGGCCGGGATAGGGCAGAATCCGCGCCAGCAGCCAGCGCAGGGCACGATCGCTCCAGGGCCGGTCATAGTGTTTTTCGATATAGGCACGGGCGTGATCGACGAGATGCATGTAATGCACACCCGACGGGCAGGTCGACATGCAGGCGAGGCAGGACAGGCAGCGGTCGATGTGCTTCACCGTCTTGGCGTCGGGCTTGCGCTCGTTCTCCAGCATGTCCTTGATCAGATAGATCCGTCCGCGCGGGCTGTCCAACTCATCGCCGAGAACCTGATAGGTCGGGCAGGTCGCCGTGCAAAAGCCGCAGTGCACACAGGTCCGCAGAATCTCATTGGCCCGCTGGGTGCCGGGATCGCGCAGTTGCTCTTCGGTAAACGTGGTTTGCATGATCTACCCCATCAGTCCCGGATTAAGAATGCCGCGCGGATCGAACTGCTGGCGCAGCCCCGCAGATATCGCGCCAAGCGTGGCAGGTTGCGGATGAAATTGTCCCAGCTGCTGCCGGGTTTGAGCAGACGCCCGCACCAGCGTTGCATGGCCTGGCACGCCGATCCGCGCCCGCAGGTCAGTCCCCTCGGGCACCAGCGCCCAGATCAGCCCGCCGCCCCAGTCAAACTGCAAAGCCTCCGCCCGCAGTGCGGGCGCCAGCGCCACCGCGTCGGAGGGTTTCACCGAAATACGCCAGACATCGCCCGGTTTGTCGTGGAAAGCTGCCACATCGCGAACCCCCTCCCACAATGCGGTGCTCTCACCAAGAGAGATCTCCGGGGCGCCAAATCCAGCCAACTCCTTCGCCAGGGCTTCGGCACGGTAGGCAACGGAGGCCTCAAACCCCTCAAGCCGGATATAGGCCCTTCGCGCATCCGGATCATAGGCGGCCCCGGTCACATCATAAGGAGAGCCCAGCGCAACCGACATGGCCGCCACTGCTGTTGCCAGATCGGCGACGTCAACCGCCACGGTTCCGCAGGCTTCAGCCTTGGGCAAGACTTTCAACGACAGCTCACTCAACACACCCAGGGTGCCATGGGCACCGGCCATCAGCTTGACCAGATCATAGCCGGTGACATTCTTCATGACCCGGCCACCGTTGCTCAGCACGTCACCGCGGCCGTCCACAAACCGGACCCCCAACAGGAAATCGCGCGCCGCACCACATTGGATGCGGCGGGGACCGGAGATATTGGCGGCAAACACACCGCCCATAGTGGGCGCACCGTCAGTTCCAAGCAGTCCGCGATGGTCCATCGGCTCAAAGGCGAGGCGCTGGTTTTCACCTGCCAGGATCTGCTTCACCTCCTCAACCGGTGTGCCCGCCTGCACAACAAGCGTCAACGCTCCCGGCTCGTAAAGGGTGACACCGCTCAACCCCGCGACCGACAGCGGCGCGCCGTTGTCGGCGATACCACGGGTGCCGCTGCCTCGGATACTCAAAGGCCCCTTGGCCCCCGCAATAATCTCGGCCAGTTCGGCCTCACTCTGAGGTGTCATGATTTCACCTTTTCAAAAATACTCTGGGGGTGTGGGGGCAAGGCCCCCGCAACAGGCCCACATCGGGGCCTGTCGACTACCATCTGTTACTGAGCCGCGATTGCGGGCGCGCGTCTGCTTTGCGTCGTGGACAGCGGGAACACTTTCGCCGGGTTGAGCAGCCATTTAGGATCGAACACATCTTTCACCCGCAGCTGCGCCTCGATATCGGCGGGCCGGTACTGATGCAGCATCAGATCGCGCTTTTCGATCCCCACGCCATGCTCTCCGGTGAGGCATCCGCCCACCTCCACACAGAGCTTCAGGATTTCGGCGCCAAAGGCTTCGCAGGTCTCCAGATCGCCGGGCTTGTTGGCATCGAACAGGATCAGCGGGTGCATATTGCCATCGCCCGCATGGAACACATTGGCGACGTCCAGTCCGAACTCCCGGCTCATTTCCCCAATGCGGCGCAGGACAAGCGGCAGCGCGGTGACAGGGATCGTGCCATCCAGACACATATAGTCGTTGATCTGCCCCATCGCCCCGAAGGCCGATTTTCGGCCCAGCCAGATCCGCGCGGCCTCGTCGCTGTCACGCGCCTCGCGCAGCTCCACCGGATTGTGCGAACGGGCTATCTCGGTGATCAGGCTCAGCTGGAGGTCAATTTCCGCGTCGCTACCTTCGACCTCGATGATCAACAGCGCCTCGCACATCGGGTAACCCGCCTTGGCAAAGGCCTCGCAGGCCTCGATGCAGGGCCGGTCCATGAATTCGATCGCAACCGGCAGAACCCCTGCCCTGATGATATCGCTGACGCAGGCCCCCGCCACCTCGTTGCTGTCATAACCGATCAGCACCGGGCGCGCGCCTTCGGGTTTGCGCAGGATCCGCAGGGTCGCCTCGGTCACCACGCCCAGCTGCCCTTCACTGCCGCAGATCACACCCAGCAGATCCAGCCCGCCCGCATCCAGATGGGCGCCGCCGATCTCGACCACGGTGCCATCCATCATCACCATGGTGACACCCATGAGGTTGTTGGTGGTCACACCGTATTTGAGACAATGCGCGCCACCGGAGTTCATCGCGATATTGCCGGCGATGGCGCAGGCCAGCTGCGAGGACGGATCAGGAGCATAGAAGAAATCCTGTTCCTCCACCGCGCCCGAAACACTCAGGTTGGTGCGGCCGGTTTGCACCCGGATAATGCGGTTGTCGTAATCCGTTTCCAGCACCGCGTTCATCCGCGCGACGCCCAGAAGGACACAATCGGCCGTTGGCAGCGCCCCGCCGGCCAACGACGTCCCGGCCCCGCGCGGGACCACCGGCACGCCTGCCTCGTGGCAGATCCGCAGCACATCCGAGACCTCTTGCGTGCTCCGCGGCAGCACCACCAGCATCGGCGGGCATTTGTAGGCGGTCAGCGCATCACATTCGTAGGCCCGCGTCGCTGCGGGATCTTCGACCAGCGCATCCGCAGGCAACACAGCAGAAAGACGCGAAACAAGTTCAGCCTTGCGCGACAGGACGGTCTGATCCGGGGCTGGCATCTCCATGGGGCTCTCCTGTGGATTTCTAAATTTGGTAAACTAATATTACCAATTATCCGATCTGGCAAGCCCCGAGTTCCGGAGGTAGGGTCGAGCCATGACACTGCTTGACCGTATCGCCCTGTTTTCGCCCCTAGATCTGGCGGCCTGCCTGTTGTTGATGCTCTGCTGGATCGGCATCGGCTGGCGCATTGAACACGCCACTTCGGAGCATCCCTCGGTCTCTGGCCTGATGGCCGAGTTCCGCCATGCCTGGATGATTCAGATGGTGCAGCGTGATCCCCGCATCTTTGACGCCCAGCTGATCGCAAATCTGCGACAAGGCAGCGCGTTCTTTGCCTCTGCCTCGATGATCGCCATCGGCGGAGGACTGGCACTGATCGGCAATACCGATCAACTGGCCGGTGTGGCGCAGGATCTCAATCTGGAGAGCGCGCCTGCCTTTGTCTGGGATGTCAAAATCCTGTTGGTGCTGTTGCTGTTGTCCAATGCGTTCCTGAAATATGTCTGGGCGCATCGTCTGTTCGGCTATTGTTTTGTGCTGATGGCCGCTGTGCCCAATACCGACGCCGACCCCCGTGCCTATCCCCGCGCGCGACAGGCAGCAGACCTGAGCATCACGGCCGCGCGCAGTTTCAACCGCGCCATGCGGTCCACCTATTTCGCGCTCGCCGCCGTCGCATGGCTGATCGGACCATGGGCGCTGGTTGCGGCGACAATCGTGACCTTTGCGGTGCTTTATCGGCGGGAGTTTGCCTCGCAGTCCCGCCAGATTCTGCAGCGGGTCCCAGCAAACGCGACCCCACCCTTAAACGAACCCTCAGGATCCGCTGCCAACACAGAGTTGTGACATTACCGCGGCAGGCTTCGGACCTATACTCGCGCCATGACAAAACTCTTCGCCTTGCTCGTGGCGGTAAGCCTGCCTGCGGCGGCGCTGGCCGATGATCCGCAAATAACTGATGCTGTCGCGCAGCAGACAGCTGGCAGCTGGCGCATCAGCGTCACCCTGCGCCACCCCGATACCGGCTGGGGTCACTATACCGACGGCTGGCGGGTGCTCGATATGGACGGGAATGTGCTGGGCCTGAGGGAACTGGCGCATCCGCATGTCAACGAACAGCCATTCACCAGATCACTGGCCGGTGTGGCGATACCAGACGGGCTGGACAGCGTCCTCATTCAGGCGCGCTGCAATGTCGACGGCTGGGCTGAGACAACATATACGCTCCGCCTGACCTGCACCTCATGCTGAACACCGCGCGGTGGCCGGTGCCTGCGCACCAGACGCGATGCGCCTGCTAAACCCGGTGATAGGGGCTGCCCGCCAGTATGGTTGCGGCACGATAGACCTGTTCTGCCAGCAGCACCCGCACCAGCATATGCGGCCAGACCATCTTGCCCAATGAAATTGAAAAATCGGCTTCAGCGCGCAGGCTCGGATCAATGCCGTCCGCCCCGCCGATCACAAAAGCAACATCCTGACGGCCGGTATCGCGCCAATCAGACAGACGTTTGGAGAAATCCGGCGAGCTGAGCAGCTTGCCACGCTCGTCCAACACGCAGATGACAGCCCCCTTGGGGATTGCCTTGCGCAGCAGTTCCGCCTCAGCGGCCATGCCTGCGTTTTTCTTGTCCTCAACTTCGACGATCCGGCAGGGACCCAGACCCAGCGCACGACCGGTACGGTCAAAACGCTCGATATAATCGTCGATCAGCTGCTTTTCCGGGCTGGCCCTGAGGCGCCCGACCACACAGAAGTAGAGTCGCATGAGGAACTTTCGATACGGGTCCGCGCCAGACGCAAAGGACGAGCTGCGCGGACCGATCTCTTGGAACCGGATCCCGTCGCTGGATCAGTTCTCGCTCTGGGCTGGTGACGTGCCTGCGGGCAGCCACATTTTTTCGAGCTGATAGAATTCGCGCACTTCCGGGCGGAACAGATGGACGATGATATCGCCGGTATCGATCAGCACCCAGTCGCCGGTGTCCTTGCCTTCGACCTTGCAGACCATGCCATAGTCTTGCTTCAGGCGGTCGGCCAGCTTTTCAGCCATCGACGCCACCTGACGGGTCGAGCGACCCGAGGCGATGACCATATGGTCGCCAATAGCCGTTTTGCCGCGCAGGTCGATCTGCACAACATCTTCGGCCTTGTCGTCATTCAGCGAGGAAAGAACACGCGCCAGCAGCTCGTCGCTGGTTGGCTGTGATGTGGTAGCCATTACGGCCACTCCGCGACCAGCATCTGGGGCCGCCTGAGGTTCGGGTGACAGGACATTGTCCTCCTTGTAGCGCGCCGCCGGTCCCCCGGCGCTGGGGTTGAGTTAATGTAGCAAGCTACAAGCGGTTTTTCAATGAAGCTTGATGGTCGGCGGCTATGCGTCTTGTGCAGGCGTGAAAGCAGCGCGAAACGCATGGTCGTGCGGCCGGGTGATGTCAGTCCTGAATTGGCCGCGCGGCGGCTTCTGGGCCTGCCCCCGAACCATCCACTGTGCCGCCGCCCCGACGTGCCTCCGTATCCTGCATTGCGACCGGCAGTGCGTCGTTCAGGACGCGCACTTCCCGTTGTGGGAAAGGTATGGAGATTCCGGCGCCTTTAAAGGCGTCCCAGAGCGCCAGATAGACATTGCCGCGAATATTCGTCAGACCGCCGGTCGGATCGCTGATCCAGAAACGCAGGACGTAATCCACGCTGCTGTCGCCAAAGCCGACGATGTGGCAGACGGGGGCACGCTTGCCACCGCTGAGCACCCGACCCACCGTTTTTGTGGCCTCGATGGCGACGCGGCGCACCTCATGCGGGTCATCATTGTAACCGGTGCCAAAATTCAGATCGAGCCGTACGAATCGGTCCGAATGGGACCAGTTGACCACCTGGCTGGTGATAAAATCCTCGTTCGGGATCAGATATTCACGCCCGTCGCGGGTCACCACGGATACGTAACGGGCGCCAAGCGCATTGATCCAGCCAAAGGTCTCGCCCAGCGAAATCACATCACCCGGTTTGATCGACCGGTCCATCAGGATGATGATTCCCGAGACCAGGTTCGACACCACTTTTTGCAGGCCGAAACCGATACCGACACCGATCGCGCCAGACAGGACTGCAAGCCCGGTAAGATCGAATCCGATGGCGCGAATGCTGAACAGCAAAGCCAAACCATAGAGCACAACCTGCACAGCCTTGCCCATCAGGACCTGCATCGACGGCGAGATATCCTCGTTCCGGCGCAAGCCACCGGCTGCGGCCTGCGTCCCGAGCCGCGCCATCGTCAGCAGCACCGCCCCCAGAACACAGGCTTTCAGGACCGCAAGCAACGACAGGTGCATGGACCCGATATCCAGCGCGACCCCATCGAGGAACTGCGCCACGTCATCGACAAGGTTGAGCGCGACCAGCGTGGCGTAGATCCACAGCGACCATGTCACTAGGCGGCGCAATGTCCGGTTATGCACGAATCGGGCCAGAAACCCGATCATCAGCCAGGCCACCCCCAGCGTTGCCGCAACACCGATCAGGTAACTTCGCGAGGGCCAGGTCATCTGCTGCATGACGACATAGGTGCCCCAGCAAAGAATAACGAAGTAAATCAGGGTGATGCGCCGCAGTACCTGCACCAGAACCCGCAAGCGCCACTTGGGCCAGCCGCTTCTGGATCTGGCCCAGCGGTCCCAGCCCGGCTGCGTCACGAGCCTCAGAACATAGGCGACGATGAAGAGACATATGATGATGGCGATCTGATACTGCCGCCAGCCGGGCGTCAGCCCCAACTCCACGACATGCAGGATCTGATCCCAAAGCGTGACCACCGTTGCTGGCAGTTCCAGTTCTTCCATGACGCGCCTCCTGCTTCTCAGGATGCCGATAGAGACCTGCCAAAAGCAAGGGGTCGCGGCCAGGCCTGTCAAAGATTTGGTTGTTTTTGCAACGCGGTAGGTCCGCCCACCCGGCGACAGTAGCTTCATTGACCGCCATTGGCACGACGCGCGCCGGGCGAATGGCGCGGTCATGACGGGCTGACCGCTCAGAACGAATCTTGATTGCCGTGGCGTAGCGCGGTATCCCAGCGCTCATGACGCTCGTTTTGGCCCATCATATCGAACTGCAAGACCGCGCGCGCCTGCGCGAACGGTTCTTTGGCGCCGCCCGCACGGTTCTGGCGCGGCTATAAGGCTGCCGCCAAGCCCTTTTGCCAGCTACATTCCAAAAACTACGGGAGAGGACTCATGTCCCCCAAGACGCTCTACGATAAAATCTGGGATGCGCATGTCGCGCATGAAGCAGAGGATGGCACCTGCCTGCTCTATATCGACCGCCACCTGGTTCACGAAGTGACCAGCCCGCAGGCGTTCGAAGGCCTGCGCATGGCGGGCCGCAAAGTGCACGCGCCTGAAAAAACCATCGCGGTGCCGGACCATAACGTGCCGACCACACTGGACCGTGCCAAAGGCATCGAAAACGAGGAAAGCCGTATTCAGGTCGAGGCGCTCGACAAGAACGCCCGCGAATTCGGCGTGCATTACTACCCGGTGGATGACATTCGCCAGGGCATCGTGCATATCGTTGGCCCGGAACAGGGTTGGACCCTGCCCGGCATGACCGTGGTCTGCGGCGACAGCCACACCGCCACCCACGGTGCCTTCGGCGCGCTGGCACATGGCATCGGCACCTCCGAGGTGGAGCATGTGCTGGCCACCCAGACGCTGATCCAGAAAAAGTCCAAGAACATGAAGGTGGAGATCACCGGCAAGCTGAAGCCGGGTGTGACTGCCAAGGACATCACCCTGGCGGTGATCGGCGAGACCGGCACCGCCGGCGGCACCGGCTATGTCATCGAATACTGCGGTGAAGCGATCCGCGACCTGTCGATGGAAGGCCGCATGACCGTCTGCAACATGGCAATCGAAGGCGGCGCTCGCGCAGGCCTCATCGCACCGGACGAGACCACCTTTGACTATGTCAAAGGTCGCCCGCACGCCCCGAAGGGCGCCCAGTGGGAAGCGGCGCTCAACTGGTGGAAGACGCTTTACACCGACGAGGGCGCTCATTTCGACAAGGTCGTCACCCTGAAGGGCGAAGATATCGAGCCGGTTGTGACCTGGGGCACCAGCCCTGAGGACGTGCTGCCGATCACCGGCGTGGTGCCGAACCCCGAGGATTTCGAGGGCGGCAAGGTTGAAGCCGCGCGCCGCTCGATCGAATACATGGGGCTGACCCCCGGCCAGAAGCTCACTGACATCGAAATCGACACCGTGTTCATCGGCTCCTGCACCAACGGCCGCATCGAAGATCTGCGCGCTGTTGCCGAGGTGGTGAAGGGCAAGAAGATCAAGGAAGGCATGCGTGCGATGATCGTACCGGGGTCCGGTCTGGTCCGCGCTCAGGCCGAGGAGGAAGGCCTGGCCGAGATCTTTGCCGAGGCCGGGTTTGAATGGCGCCTTGCGGGGTGTTCCATGTGTCTGGCTATGAACCCCGATCAGCTGTCCGAGGGCGAGCGTTGCGCCGCCACTTCGAACCGCAATTTCGAGGGGCGTCAGGGCTACAAGGGCCGCACCCATCTGGTGTCGCCTGCCATGGCTGCCGCTGCCGCGCTGACCGGCAAGCTGACCGATATTCGCGAGCTGATGTAAGGAATACGCCCAATGGATAAGTTTCAAAAACTCACCGGCGTCGCCGCACCGATGCCGCTCGTCAATATCGACACCGACATGATCATCCCGAAGGTGTTTCTGAAGTCCATTCAGCGCACCGGGTTCGGCAAGAATCTGTTCGATGAGATGCGCTACAACCGCGACGGGTCTGAGATTGCGGATTTCGTGCTGAACAAGCCGCAGTATCGCAACGCCGAGATTCTGGTTGCAGGCGACAACTTTGGATGTGGCTCCTCGCGCGAACATGCGCCCTGGGCGATCAAGGATTTCGGTATCAAATGCGTGATCTCGACCTCCTTTGCGGACATCTTCTACAACAACTGCTTCAAAAACGGGATCCTGCCCATCGTATTGCCGCAGGAGCAGGTTGATCTGCTGATGAAGGACGCGGAGAAGGGTGAGAATGCCCGTATGACCGTGGATCTGGAAGCACAGGAAATCACCACCTCCGACGGCGAAGTCGTCGCATTTGAAGTCGACGTTCACCGCAAGCACTGTCTGCTGAACGGGCTGGATGATATCGGCCTGACCTTGGAAAAATCCGCGTCCATCGCCAGCTTTGAAGACAAGGCCGCGCAGGAGCGCCCCTGGGTCTGACCCGACGGTTCAAACCGACTATGCACAGAAAAGCCGCCCCGCATGGGCGGCTTTTTCCATGAGGCGGATCGCGGGCGAAAATCGGCAAACTCGAGGTTTCAACGATTTTCTGGCAGCCACTCGATCACCTGGCCATGCGGGCCGGTCCAGGCCAGCGGATGGCCATTCTGCGTCAGCAGAAACATATTGTCCCGCACCGGTCCCGCCCGGTCCGCAAACTGCGGGAAGACGCGCGTACCCTCGTTGCTGATCCAGATCGCCCCGCTGTTCAACATCATTTCCGCGAAGGCGTCGCGCTGGCCCTGATCGGCAACATAAGTCACCACCGCTGTATGAAAGACGACAACCGTCGCCTCGGAAGGTGCCTTGGCAATTAGAGCAGGCAGATCCTGGGTCAGATCCCCGGCGACAATCGACGGAGGAGCCTTCCTGGCAACGGCGATAGCGGCGCGCAGCCTGTCGAGGCGCGACTGATGTTCGGGCCATATCAGGTGTTCGAGCCAGCGGACATCCGCCTCGCAATTGACATCAAGCGGGTTCAGATCCAGCCCCGCGCGCCAGATGATTTCGGGATGCGCCCGCGGCAAAGGTGTACCGGGTGACGCATTGCAGATCATCACAGGGGCACGAACCCCGATTTGCTGCGACGGCGGCAGCTGATAACGTTCCCAATCATAGCCATAGTAGTCCGGCAACAGACAAAGCCCTGCGGATGCTCCGACCTCAATCAGGGCAATCGGTCCCGTAATCTGGGCCAATACGGGCAACAGGACCGCACAGCGTCCCGGCTCGTTCGTCTGGGTTGTCCGGCACAGCATCACGGCTGCGATATCATCCCCCTGCTCGTGGATTGCCCTATCCAGCCGGTCATCGCATGGGATATCGCCTGTAACCGAACGCAGTGCCGCGAACAGCAGATTCGGTTGCTGGCGATCCGCAGGGAGCGCTGACAGGAACGCCAGACAGCGCGGCGAGCGGGCCACCTGCAATGCCAGCCGTTCGTAAATCAGCGACCGACCTGCCGCCTCCACCTGCGCGAATCTGGTGTAACGTGCGGCAATCTCGCTGGTCATGGCTCCCCCGGTCAGATCGGTGCGGCGGTTGTCAGTGCGCTGACTGGACTGAGCTGCGCCCCCTCGTCCCGTGAAACGATTCTACTAGCCCTTTACGGCTGACATTCCACAATATCTTGTGCAGAACTCGATAAGCCATTGTTTTAATTGCAACTCAAGATATGCAACTGATGCAAACCGGCACCAGTCTGCAACCCAAAGTACACGGAAGGATCTCAAATCACGTCATCAAACTTGAGCAAATTCCCGCTGACAGGCAGAAATAAGGCAGAAATGAGGCAGCGCTCGGCAACAACGTTTCACCAAGAAACGACTCCGAGCATCAAGTTGGAACAACGGCACGGCAATGCACCGGCCAGTCCAGTTTGAAGGGATCGAAGCGTGATTGCACGGATTACAGGCGCGGCCATCCGCGGCATCTTTGTTGCATTGCTGATCGCAATGCCATCGCTGTTGTTGCCGGATACGGCAACCCGATCACCTGAGGTGATTGCCCTTCTTGCGATCCTCGCAGCGGCGCTGACTTTTGCCGAATATTTCTCAAGCTACCCCAGTTTCGTCGAGTTTCGCGAAGCCCCGCCGCTGAACCGAATGCGGTTTATCGCCTTGGCGCTGATTGTCATTCTGGTCAGTCTGCTGGCGCGCCACCCGATCGAGGCAACAGCCCTGACGTCGCTGATGCATGGGCTGGCCTCCTGGTTAGGAACTACGCTGGATTTTGCCTTTTCCCCCGTCCAGCTTATCGGGTTGATGATGCCAGCGCATGTGGAGCCTGAACTGGTGACCCGGGTGATGGCAGCGGCAGCGCTGACCTATATCGTTGCACTGCTTGCGATCACTGGTTTTGCTTTGGCGATCCGGCTTTATGACTGGCCGCTCGGTAATGGGCCCTTCAACGTCTGGACAAATCTGCCGCTCTTTGACCCGACAACCGGCGGCGATGTGGTCGAACGACTGCAACGGGATGCGCGCATCAATATTGTTGGCGGGGTGCTTTTTCCCTTTGCGCTTCCGGCCGTTGTGAAACTGGCCTCGGGCTTGGTCGATCCCGGTCTTTTGTCCGCCCCGCAGACGCTGGTCTGGGTCGTCGCCGCCTGGGCGTTTGTGCCTGCCTCCATGGTGATGCGCGGTCTTGCCATGCTGCGCGTCTCCGACCTGATCGCACAGAAGCGCCGCGCTGCTTACGCCAGTTCCGAGGCGTTGCAAACCGCATGAGAGCGCTGGCCACCCTGCTGTTGGCCGCCCTCTTTCCGCTGATTTGTCATGCCCAGCCCCAGGTCAAGCCACTGATCCGTATCGCCAGTTTCAACACCGAGCTGTCGCGCAAGGGGCCGGGTTTATTGCTGCGCGATCTACGCCGCGGCGAAGATCCACAAATCACCGCCATTCTGGACAGCCTAAGTGCGGCAGAGGCTGATATCCTGCTGTTGCAGGGCATTGATTGGGATCACGATGGTCACGCCATCGCCGAGCTGCGCGATCAGCTGGACAAACGCCTGCCCCGCTATGATCACATCTATGCCCCACGTCCCAATAGCGGGTTGCACACCGGGCTGGACATGGACGGAGACGGGGAGCCTTCGACCGCCCGGGATGCGCAGGGCTATGGCCGGTTCACCGGACAGGGCGGGCTTGCGTTGCTGTCGCGGTTTCCGATCCTGCATGCCAAGGCGCGCGATCTCTCCGATCTGCTGTGGCGGGATCTTCCCGGAGCCATCCTTCCTGCCCACCCCGATGGTCGTCCGTTTCCCAGCCCACAGGCGCTAGCGATCCAGCGCCTGCCAAGCACCGGCCATTGGATCGTCCCGATCCTGTTGCCCGATGGTTCTGAACTGTCTGTCCTGACCTTTCAGGCGACACCGCCGCTGTTTGACGGCCCTGAGGGTCGTAACGCGTTGCGCAACCGGGATGAGATCCGGCTCTGGCAGGTGTTGCTGGATGGCCGGCTTGGCCCCGTTCCCGCCGAACCCTGGGTTATCGCGGGCGGTGCGAACCTTGATCCCGACCGGGGGGCAGGCTATCGGCAGGCCATTGCAGATCTGCTCCGCGACCCGAGGCTACAGGACCCGCGCCCGGTGGATCAGACCGGACGCGCGGAAACCGTAAACTGGGGCAGATCCGGCCGTATGCGCGTAGACTACATCCTCCCGTCACAGTCTGCGCAGGTCGTCGCCTCGGGACTGATATGGGCCGAAGACATCGCGGATCGCTATAGCGGTTCTGAGCGCCCTGCCAGCCGTCACGCTCTGGTCTGGACAGATTTGCAAATCCAGAACTAAGGTCACGGCAACAAGATGGCGCAGGAACCGCCCTCTCAGCCATAAAAACAAAGCGATGGCGCGCTATATGCGCCCAGAACATTGACCCACGGGCGATGTGCCGTTACCCCCGGCTGCAAGCTTTCAAGGAGTATCCCTATGTCCAACCCATCGATTCTGATTCTGCCCGGCGACGGGATCGGCCCCGAAGTCATGGCCGAGGTCCGCAAGGTCATTACCTGGTATGGCGAAAAGCGCGATCTACAGTTCGATGTGAGCGAGGATCTGGTCGGTGGTGCCGCCTATGACGTGCACGGCAAACCGCTGGCGGATGAGACCATGGCAAAGGCGCAAGAGGTCGACGCTGTCCTGCTGGGCGCCGTGGGTGGCCCGAAATACGACGATCTCGACTTCTCTGTGAAGCCGGAGCGTGGGCTGCTGCGCCTGCGCAAGGAGATGGATCTCTACTCCAACCTGCGCCCGGCGCAGTGCTTTGACGCGCTGGCGGATTTCTCCTCTCTGAAGAAGGATATCGTCGCGGGTCTCGATATCATGATCGTGCGCGAACTGACCTCCGGCGTCTATTTCGGCGAGCCGCGCGGCATCTTCGAAGAGGGCAATGAGCGCGTCGGCATCAATACCCAGCGCTATACGGAGTCGGAGATTGAGCGCGCCGCCCGCTCTGCGTTCGAACTGGCGATGCGCCGGAACAAGAAACTCTGCTCGATGGAAAAAGCCAACGTGATGGAATCCGGCATCCTGTGGCGCGAGGTGGTGACCCGCGTTGCTGCGGACTATCCCGAGGTCGAGCTGTCCCACATGTATGCCGATAATGGCGCCATGCAGCTGGTGCGCGCACCCAAGCAGTTTGACGTGATCCTGACCGACAACCTGTTCGGTGACATCCTGTCCGACTGTGCTGCTATGCTAACCGGCAGCCTGGGCATGTTGCCCTCTGCGTCCCTTGGCGCACCGATGGCCAATGGCCGTCCGAAAGCGCTTTACGAGCCGGTTCATGGCTCCGCCCCGGATATCGCGGGCCAGGGCAAGGCCAACCCGATCGCCTGTATCCTCAGCTTTGCCATGGCGCTGCGCTACAGCTTTGATCAGGGCGCCGAGGCTGATCGTCTTGAAGCGGCGGTCGAAAAAGTCCTTGCTGATGGCCACCGCACCGCCGACCTGCTGGGCGAAGAAGGCGTATCGCCGATCAGCACCTCGGACATGGGCGATGCGATCATCGGCGCCCTCGACGCGAGCCTGTAAGGTTTCGGTCCATTGATCAGCGCGAGGGCCATATCAGGCCCTCGCAGCACCGTAGCCAGCCCTCGCCGGACCTTCATATCCGCGGTGCAGGAGGCCGGCGAACCAAGAGCGTGCGGCTCCATGCGCGCGAACGGGTTTTAGTATTTTCCTGATAATGTTAGCGCTATAGTGCAAAAGCTCCCCCGCCCTGTTGCGCTTAGTCGGATTGTCCCATGAACATAAAAGCCGCCCTGCTTGCTCTTTTGGCCTATGCGATATTTTCAACCCACGACGTGGTGGTAAAGGTGCTTGGCGCAGATGTGTCGCCGATTCAGCTGGTGTTCTTCAGCAGTCTTCTGTCATTTCCGCTGCTGGTACTGATGCTGGTCAAGGATGCAACCCAAGGCCACCTGCGACCGGTCCACCCCTGGTGGATGACGGCACGGTCGGCGACGATGGCGGTGATTCCGGCCAGCGCCTTTTATGCGTTTTCAGAGCTGCCGCTCGCCGAGACCTATGCCCTGCTATTTGCCACGCCGCTTCTGATTACACTGCTGTCGATCCCGATTCTGGGCGAACGTGTCGGCTTGCCACGGCTGGCGGCCGTTGTGGTCGGGTTCATCGGCGTAATGGTGGTTTTGCGCCCCGGTGCGACCAGCTTTGGCCTCGGTCATGCGGCGGCGCTCTTCGCCGCACTCTGTGCGGCCTTCCAATCGGTTGTACTGCGTAAAATCAGCGCCGACGAACGCCGGGTGGTATTGATGATCTACCCGATGCTGATGACCTTTGCGGTTATGGGCCTGGCTCTGCCGCTGGTCTACGTCCCCATGGATGGCGTGACCTTCAGCGGGATCGCGGTCGTCGCTCTGTTCGGGTTTTGCGCGACCCTGCTGACGGTCAGCGCCTATACCATTGGCGAGGCGGCGATTGTCGCCCCCATGCAATATTCACAGATCATCTGGGCAACGATATTCAGCGTGGTTCTGTTCAATGAAAAGGTCGACCTGATGACACTGGTCGGTGCCGCAATAATTATTGCCAGCGGCGTTTTCATCGTGTTGCGCGAAGCGTTTGGCGGGCGTTCGCATAACACCCCGGTCCTGCGCACCCGGACCCGTGGGTACACGGCTGGCGGCACCAATGTGTCGCTCATGCTGAAACGGCAAAGCCCGGAGAAACCGGCGGAATAGGGCTTGCATATCCAGCCGCTGCCGTGTAATTCCGCGCCACGGTCGGAGCGTAGCTCAGCCTGGTAGAGCACTGTCTTCGGGAGGCAGGGGCCGGAGGTTCGAATCCTCTCGCTCCGACCAAATATAAAGGCGCCCTGGGGCGCCTTTTATGTTTTTCGGGCTTGGTCTGAACAGGTCAGCCGCCGTTTGTCGCAAAACACATAAAGAGGCCGGCTCCTCCGGTCATCGCAAGCGCCTCCATCGAGCAGCCGCGCGAGTCATGCGCCGCATTCCAAGATGTATTGCCGCCACCATGCCGGTCATGATGCCCAACCGTTGCACTGCCCTCGCCGGAGCTGGTCCAGTTGCTGCAGGTTTTGTCGCCTTCCATCCACGGGAAATAGGCCGTGCCGTCAGCCATGGTCCCTGTCAGCAGGTCATGAACATTTGGCTTGTCACCACGCCCGTTCACCAGATTGCCGTTTTCATCCAGCCCTGTGGATTTGACGATATTCGGATTGAGGTGCAGCTCATCAAGGTTGGCGGCAATCTGCACCCCTTTGGCGTTATGCCAGGGGCCGCTTCCGATCCGGTCACGTGCCGAGATACCACGCTTGCCCTCTTCCTGGGTACTGAGATAGGCGCGCCAAGTTTTGCCAGTGACGCCTGCCGCCTCGGCGAGATTGGTGCAATGGGCGTCGGCACCCTCAAGCCCACCCAGATCGCCGCCTTTTCCCGAACCGACGCTGGTCACGAAGAAGCTCATGCTGGTGTCCTGGGCGAGTGCCGCCGGGCTGGCAGCTAATAGCAGCGGAATAGCGGTGAGTGCCGCTTTGGCAGCGGCTTTGGTTGATATCATATCGGTCTCTCCCTGTTGATCGGACCAAGAGAGGCGAGATGCACAATATTGAGATCACGCAAACAGGCCCTCGCCCCCCGTGTCCAAGGTATTCAGGTAGAGGCCGACGGAAGATTTTCAAATGAGCGGTTGGCGCCGCCGCTCGCGGGAGATGCACATCTGCGTGATCCAATGGCGCGCAAGCCGTCGCGCCGCCGGTAAGCTATCCTAACCGAACCCTCACCACAAAAGAACAGAGAGGCCGCCACGGGGTGCGCGGGCGGCCTCTCGGAGGCATGTGCAGACATGTGGCTCTAACCCGCCCGATAGGCCCGCCGACGTTGGCGTGCCGCAATCAACCGTGCAGACGTTTCAGAAGCTCGCTCAGAGACGCTTTTTCACCAGCGCTGTATTTCGCCACGCGGCTGCGCCAAAGTGTTGCCTGCGACCGCAGGATCAGCCCGTCGGACATCAGCTTCAGATGGTTTGCCCGCAGGGTCTCCCCAGTTGATGTGATGTCTGCGACCATTTCGGCGGTCTCGTTCTTGACGGTCCCTTCGGTCGCGCCCTGGCTATCAACCAGCTGATAGTCCGCGACACCGGCATCCATCAGGAATTCCCGTACCAGGCGATGGTATTTCGTGGCGATCCGCAACCGATGGCCGTGTTTGGCCCGAAACGCCGCTGCGACCGCGTCCAGATCGTCGATGGTCTCGACATCCACCCAGATCTGCGGCACAGCAAGGATCAGGTCAGCGTGACCAAAGCCGAGGCCTGCAATCTCTTCAACCTGCTGTTCCCAGAGTGGTAGTTTTTCCTGCACCAGATCAGTACCGGTGACGCCCAGGTGAATCCGCCCCGCTGCGAGTTCGCGCGGCATCTCACCGGCAGACAGCAGCACCAGATCAATGCCGTCGATCCCATCAACCGCACCGGCATATTCACGATCCGACCCGGTACGCGACAGGATGATACCGCGTTTGGCAAACCATTCGAAGGTCTTTTCCATCAGCCGTCCCTTGGACGGCACACCAAGCTTCAGGCTCATGATTGTGCCCCTTCCAAGAGCAGCATCAGATCAGGACGAACGACGCCGCCGACGGCGGGGATCTCTGCTCCCTGCCCCAGCTGCCGTGTCAGCGCGTCATAGCGACCGCCGCTGGCAATCACCGGCAGATCGGGTCGCGCGTCGGCGTAAAACCCGAACACGAAACCATCGTAATACTCCATTGATGTCCGCCCGTAGGAGGCCTCGAAATCAAGGCTGTCCACATCGATGCCTCGGGCTTTCATCGCGGCTGTCCGGGCGTCCAGCCGGTCAAGCGCCGGGTTGATCGCTGGCAGATCCACGGCGATATCGCGCAGCTGCTCCGAGGCATAGGGGATAGTCTCCCGCACCGCCATCAGCGCCTCAAGCGCGGCCAGCTCGTTCTCTGCAATCGGCGGGGCGGCTGCATCCGCACGCAATGCATCGACGCGCGCATCCACCTCCGCCGGGCGGCGTTTGCCAATCGCAGGCACTTGCCCGGTCAGAACGCCTTCGGTCGACAACAGCTTGCGACGGCTTTCGGCGACAGGGACGCGGCCAGCAAACTGGTCAAGCATCGCCCGGAACCGGCGCGGCCGCCAGATGTGGCGCATGAGCGCAGCCTTGCGCAGCCTGGTGGTGTTGAGCCCCTCCACCGCAGCCATCAGGATACCGATATCCCCGGTAGCCGCACGCACCGGCAAATCACGAAGCTGGAGCGCAATCAGCGCAAAAACTTCAGCATCAGAACCGGCGGCATCGTTGCGTTCGAAGACCTCATAGCCAACCTGAAGATATTCATTGGCGCGATCCTCGTCATGTTCCTGACGGCGGAACACATCGCCCGCATAGGTGTAACGCGCCGGTTCGGCGCCATGGCTCATGTGCATCTGCACCACCGGCACGGTGAAATCGGGGCGCAGCATCTGTTCCCCGCGCAGCGCATCGGAGGTCACATAGGCACGGGCGCGAATGTCCTCGCCATATAGATCCAGCAGCGTTTCGGCAGGCTGTAGAAACGGCGGCTCGACCACCCTTGCCCCGGCGGCCTCGAAACTCATGCGCAGCCGCGCGGCCAGCGACAGAGCGCTCAGACGATCACCCATGGTTCAGCCCTGCCCTGCAAGGATTTCGCGCACCTTGGCGACCAGATCACCGCGTGGCACCTCAAACTGGCTCGGACGCTCTTTCCACTCTTCGAGGGTGGCGTTCTCGGCAATCTGCGCGCCGAGGATCAAATCCTTGATCTGCACCACACCGCGATCTTTTTCCTCGCCGCCTTCGATCACCGCTATGGGCGAGTTGCGCTTGTCCGCGTATTTCAGCTGATTGCCGAAGTTCTTGGGATTGCCAAGATAGACCTCAGCCCGGATGCCTGCATTGCGCAGCTCGGCCACCATGGTCTGGTAATCCGCCATACGCGCCTTATCCATCACCGTCACCACAACGGGGCCGGTGGTCTTTGCCTCGATCCGGCCTTTCTCGCGCAGCGCGGCCAAGAGCCGGTCAACACCGATGGAGACGCCGGTCGCCGGGACTTCCTGACCCGTGAAGCGCTTCACCAGATCGTCGTAACGCCCACCGCCCGAAACCGAGCCGAACTGCCGTTTACGGCCCTTCTCATCCAGAATCTCGAAGGTGAGTTCGGCCTCGTAAACCGGGCCGGTATAATAGCCGAGGCCACGCACGACCGAAGGGTCGATATCGATGCGGTCGGCACCATACCCACCAGCGGCCAGCAGATCGCCGATCTGCTCCAGCTCGGCGACCCCCTCCGCGCCAATCGCACTACCCCCAATGGCGGCGCGCAGGTTGGCAAGGGTCTTGGCGGCGTCAGCGCCCTTGGAGGTCAGGAACGCCAGCACGGGTGCTGCCTGGTCATCGCTTAGGCCAACGCCGTCGATGAAGGCACCGGAGGCATCCAGACGCCCCTTAGTCAGCAGCTCGCGGACACCAGCCTCGCCCACCTTGTCGAATTTGTCGATGGTGCGCAGCACGTCGTCGCGTTTGCTGTCGCCCGCCTCAAGGCCCATCGCCTCAAGCACGCCATTCAACACCTTGCGGTTATTCACCCGCACCAGATAGTCACCGCGCGGAATGCCGACGGTTTCCAGCGTGTCGGACAACATCGCGCAGATCTCGGCATCGGCGGCCATGGAGGCGGTTCCAACGGTATCCGCGTCGCACTGGTAGAACTGGCGATAGCGGCCCGGACCCGGTTTCTCGTTGCGCCAGACCGGCCCCATCGCATAGCGGCGGTAAGGCGTCGGCAGATCATTGCGGTGCTGGGCATAGACCCGTGCCAGCGGGGCGGTC
Organism: Phaeobacter sp. JH20_37; assembly: GCF_048056015.1. Taxonomy (NCBI): domain Bacteria; kingdom Pseudomonadati; phylum Pseudomonadota; class Alphaproteobacteria; order Rhodobacterales; family Roseobacteraceae; genus Phaeobacter; species Phaeobacter sp. JH20_37. Next base: position 121,246 of record NZ_JAYMWW010000017.1, read on the forward strand.
AGGTCGTAGCGCAGCGCCATCCAGTCGCCGTTGCCGCTTTCGTCATATTCCTGCCAGGCAAAGACACCCTCATTCGGGCGGTCAACATCGGGCAGAAACTTGCCCAGTGCCTCGACTGTTTCCACCGCCGAAGACTCCAGCGCATCAAACCCGTAATGATGATAGACACCCGCAATGGCCCGCAACATCTCGCTGCGCTGGCTCACCTCTTCGCCGAAATAGTCACGGAAGCCCTTCGGCGTGATCGCCTTGGGGCGGGGCTGTTTCTTGACTTTGGCCATCTTGGCCTCCTCGGGGTGTCAAATGGGTCAGATACTCGCCCGGCGGTCTAGCCCAAGGGCGGCCCAACAGCAAGGCGGCAGAGCGCGCAGGCCCTATGGCCGTGCCGTTGTTGCCTGATCTCCATGCAACCCAAAGCGGCGGCGTTGGCACAACCGAGCATGGACCCTGCACGCAACTGCCCCTATGACAGCGGCAGACCCGAAGGGAGAAACCGATGCAACATCTCGAAGAACAGATCGCCCACCTGACGCGCACCGTCGATGAGCTGAGCGATGTGGTCAACCGGCAGCAATCCGAGATTGACCGGCTGACCCATCGTGTCGCCATGCTGTTTCAGCGGGAAGCTTCACGCGAGCAGGACGGTGGCGGCGGGGTTGTCATTGGCGACGAACGTCCTCCGCATTATTGATCTCTCCCTCAGTCGGCGCCTGTCGCCCACGCCTGTGCTTAGCTCTCCTTCGACGTTGGCGAGGGTCTGAAAGACAGCAGCCGCAGCGCATTAAGCGTCACCAGGACCGTGGCGCCAGTGTCGGCCAGAATCGCGATCCACAGGCCCGTGATCCCCAGAACCGATGTCACGAGAAACACGCCTTTCAGCCCCAGTGCCACGGCAACGTTCTGGCGAATATTCGTCAAAGTGGCGCGCGACAGGCGAATAATGCCGATCACATCGCTGACCCGGTTGCGCAGGATCGCGGCATCTGCGGTCTCAAGGGCCACATCCGTGCCAGACCCCATCGCGACACCAACCTGCGCTGTCGCAAGCGCGGGCGCATCATTGATCCCATCGCCGACCATCATGACCTGACCGCGCTGTGTCAGCTCTTGCAGGGCCGCTACCTTGTCCTGCGGCATCAGCTCTGCACGGTGATCAATCCCCAGCTGGCCGGCGATGGCGGCTGCCGTGCGGGCATTGTCCCCTGTCAGCATCGTTGCGGTGATCCCCATCTGTCGGAGCGCGCGCATCGCTTCCACCGCATCTTCGCGCGGCTCGTCCCTGAGCGCGATCAATCCATATAGAACCTCGTCGCTGAACAGGGCGACAACGGTCTTCCCCTCGGCTTCAAGCTCGGCAGCCTGCACCATGGAAGCCTGCGCCATCACACCTGTTTCTGCGGCAAAGCGCGGCGATCCGACGGTGATGACAACCGACCCGAGCTTGGCAGAGGCCCCCTTCCCCGGCACCGCGTGGGCTTCCTGCACCGACGGAATATCTACCCCGGCTTCGACAGCTCGAGCATAGATCGCCTCGGCCAGAGGGTGGCTCGACTCCCGCTCGACCGCTGCGGCGAGTTGCAGAACGCTGCCCTCACTGCCCTGAACCACAACGATATCGGTGACCTGAGGTCGCCCACAGGTCAGCGTGCCTGTCTTGTCGAATGCAACATCGGTGGTGCGGGCGGCGGCCTCGATCACTGCGCCCCCTTTCAGAAGCAGACCATGGCGCGCACCGGACGACAGCGCCGAAGCGATGGCAGCGGGTACGCTGATCACCAGGGCACAGGGACACCCGATCAATAACAGGGCAAGGGCGCGGTAGATCCATGTGTCCCAATCCATCGCGAAGACCAGCGGCGGCACCAATGCGACCAGCAGCGCGATACCCACGATGATCGGCATATAGATCCGGCTGAAGCGGTCGATGAAACGCTCTGTCGGCGCACGGGCGCTTTCTGCCTCTTCCACCAGCCGGATAATCCGCGAAATGGTGTTGTTGACTGCGGCGCGGGTCACCCGCACCCGCAGCACCGCCTGGGTGTTGATTGATCCGGCAAAGACTTCGGATCCCGGTTCCTTGAGGCTGGGCACGCTCTCGCCCGTCACCGGACTTTCGTCGACGCCCGAGATACCGTCGATCACTTCGCCATCCGCAGGCACGCGGTCACCTGGGCGCACCACGACAATCTGCCCCTCCCGCAGGCGATCTGCGGCGATCTCCTCCAGGGTGTCACCACCTTCAAGCAGCGCCGTCTTTGGCACCAAATCCGCAAGCGCCCGGATACCATCCCGCGCCTTGTTGGCAGCCAGGCCTTCGAGCATCTCACCCACGGCAAAGAGAAACACCACCAGTGCCGCCTCTTCGGCAGCACCGATAAACAGGGCGCCAATCGCTGCGATCGACATCAGCATTTCAATGGTAAAGGGCATCCCCGCCCGCAGCATCGCAAAGGCACGCCGCGCCACAGGAGCCACTCCGATCAGGGTCGCCAGCATGAACGCCCAGAGACCAACCGTAGGCGATGCCAGCAGCTTAATGCTCCAGGCCAGCGCCAGAAGCAGCCCCGTCACCAGCAGTAATTGCCCCTTGGCACTGTGATACCAAGGCGGGGCCACTGCATCGGCGGCATCGGCGTGCTGTACGCCGCCACAGCAGGGCGCAGAGGTGCCAGCTGGTGCAGTGCTGCTTGCCGTGACACCAAACCCCAGCCCGCGCACCGCCTTCTCGACAGCCATCACCGAGCCTTGGCGTGGATCAAGCTCCAGGCGCAGCCGCTCCGACATCATGGCGACCTCGACGCCGCTGACACCCGGCAGTCGCTCAACCGCGCCACGCACCTTGGTCGCGCAGGACCCACAGTCCATTCCGGTTACCCGCCACTCCAGCTGCTCAATCGCATCCCTAGCCATTCCAATGTCACCTTTTTTGTCATCACATCGTGTCGGCTGCTTATGTAATTGCTACAGCAGCTGGAGCTTCAAGCGCTTTCTTCAGAAAAATCTGATCCGAAAACAGCAGTATTCGGGATGTGCCGCAACGGTCTTCTTGGGGCCGGGCAGAAAGCCGCTAGGCTGACAGCAAGGTCGCGACATCATCCGAAATTACCCGACAGGAGGCCCGCCATGCTGACAGGAATTCGTGTAATCGAGATCGAAGGGCTGGGCCCTGCGCCCTTCGCCGCGATGATGCTGGCGGATCTTGGCGCGGATGTCATATGCGTTCACCGCAAAGGCGAGGGCGCGGGTTTGATGCCTGCACATCCGATCATTGATCGCGGCAAACGCTCCATCACGCTGGATCTGAAATCGCCGGCTGACGTCGAAACGCTGCTGCATCTCGTCGAGACTGCCGATGCGCTGGTCGAGGGCTTTCGACCCGGTGTTATGGAGCGGCTGGGGCTGGGGCCGATCACATGTCACGACCGCAACCCCGACCTCATTTATGGGCGTATGACCGGATGGGGGCAGGATAGCCCCTTGGCCGAAACCGCCGGTCACGACCTAAACTATATCGCGCTGTCCGGGGCGCTTTGGTATGATGCAACGCCCGGCACCCCTCCCCAGCCACCGGCGACTTTGGTGGGCGATATCGGCGGTGGCGCGCTTTATCTGGTCGCGGGTATTCTGGCAGCGCTAGTAAGGCGCGAAATCCGTCACGGCGACACGCCAGCCGGATGCGTCGTCGATGCCGCGATCTACGATGGCTCGGCCCATATGATGAACCTGTTGATGACATTGCAGCAGGCCGGACAGTTCAGCAGCCTGCGTGGGAAAAGCCTGCTGGATGGGCCGCATTGGAGCCACTGTTATGTCTGCGCCGATGGCGGGTACATCAGCGTGCAATGTCTGGAACCACAGTTTTACGCCGAGTTTCTGTCGCGCCTCGATCTGAGCGAGGATGCCCAATTCGCCCGGCAGCACGACAAAAGCCTCTGGCCGGTGCTGGGCGCAAGGCTGGCCGGTATCTTTGCCGCGCAGCCGCGCGACCACTGGGACAGGTTATTCAAGGGCAGCGACGCCTGCGTGGCACCGGTATTGTCACCCATCGAGGCAGAGGCACATCCGATGAACCAGCGCAGGACCTGGGTAACAGCTGAGAATGGCCTCCAGGCCGCTGCGGCGCCACGGTTCTCTGGTCAGGACAGCTGGGAGGTCCCACCGGCCCCGGCACGTGGCCAGCACAATTCCGAGATACTGGCGGAGCTGAGGCAACGGCAGCGCTAGGATCAGCTGTCTTTCTTGGCCTTCTCCGCCGCTGCTTTCATCCGCGCCAGGAGTTCGGCTTTGGTTTCGCGCGCACCATAGGGGTTCTTGGCGCTGCCCTTGGCATTATGCTCCTGATGACGCGGGCTGTTTTTGCCCATTCTGGGGGCTCCAGATTTCTTGTAATCCATCGACTTGCCCTTTCGGCGTGAGTGGAAAACGCGCTGATGCCGCAATTGGCCTCAGCGCGCAAGACGAACATGATCGCCGGACAGCTCTGTTCAGCCCGGTCAGCTGCCGCGCACCGCGTCGATCATCCGTTGCACATTGTCCGGATCGGCGTCCGGGGTGATCCCGTGGCCGAGGTTAAAGATATGCGGCCCCTTGCCGAAAGCTTTGACGATACGGTGGGTGTCATCAATCAGCTCCTGCCCCCCCGTCACCATATGGCGCGAGGCAAGATTGCCCTGAACACAGCCGTCAACCTGCACATTGGCCGCCGCCCATTCGGGGTCAACGGAGTTATCAAGCGCCACACAATCGACACCCGTCGCCCTGGCAAAACCGACATATTTTTCCCCCGCCTCACGCGGGAAACCGATCACCGGAATTTCGGGATGGCGCTGTTTCAGCGCGGCAGTGATCTGGCGGCAGGGAGCCAATGCGTATTTCTCAAACGCCTCGCCACTCAGCGATCCTGCCCAGCTGTCAAAGATCTTGACCACTTCGGCACCGGCTTTGATCTGCATCGAGAGATATTCGATCGTCGCCTCAGTGATACGGTTCAGCAGCGCTTCAAACAGCGGATTGTTTTCCTGACGCAGCAGATGCGCAGGCCCCTGATCCGGCGTGCCGCGTCCCGCGATCATATAGGTCGCGACGGTCCAGGGCGCGCCGGCAAAGCCGATCAGCGTGGTTTCGCGGGGCAAGGCAGCCGAGAGCAGCCGCACGGTTTCATAGATCGGGTTCAGCGTCTCATGGATGTCGCTGACCGGTCCCAACTTGGCAAAATCGCTCTCCGTTGTGACCGTCGACAGGCGCGGCCCCTCGCCGGTCACGAACCAAAGATCAGCCCCGAGTGCCTGCGGCACCAAGAGGATATCGGCAAACAGAATCGCTGCATCGAAACCGTAGCGACGGATCGGCTGCAGCGTCACCTCAGTCGCCAGTTCTGGATTATAGCAGAGCGACAGAAAGTCGCCGGCCTCAGCCCTGGTGGCGCGGTACTCGGGCAAATAGCGGCCCGCCTGGCGCATCATCCAGATCGGCGGCACATCCTGTGTCTCGCCCGCCAATGCGCGCAGCAGCTTCTTCTGTTCGGCCATGATCACCCTCATATCTGTGTTGCATCTGAGGTCTAGCCTTGGCGGCAAATTGTCAAGGGCAGCAGGACCGGTGCTTGTCATGGCATTATGTCGCGATTAAGGGTCGATATATGACACAGATCGATCTGCCCTCCCCCGCTTCGCCCCTGAAAATCGGCACCCGCGGTTCGCCTTTGGCGCTGGCCCAGGCCCATGAAACCCGCGCCCGGCTCATGGCCGCCTTCGATCTGCCACAGGACGCATTCGACATTGTCGTGATCAAGACCAGCGGTGACAATCAGGCGCTGATCGCGGCAGATAAACCGCTGAAGACATTGGGTGGCAAGGGGCTGTTCACGAAGGAGATCGAAGAGGACCTGCTGTCCGGTGCCATCGACATTGCAGTGCATTCCATGAAGGACATGCCCGTAGCGCAGCCTGCGGGGTTGCTGCTGGACACCTATCTGCCGCGTGAAGACGTGCGTGATGCTTTCATCTGCGCCAATGTCTCATCCATCGCGGAGCTGCGCGAAGGCGCCGTTGTCGGCACCTCCTCACTGCGGCGGCGCGCACAGCTTCTGCATCGGCGTCCCGATCTCAAGGTCGTGGAATTTCGTGGCAATGTGCAGACACGGCTGACCAAACTGCGCGATGGTGTGGCCGAATGCACCTTTCTGGCGATGGCCGGGCTCAACCGTCTTGGCGCCGATCAGGTTCCGGCAACCGCCATCCCCCCAGAAGACATGCTGCCCGCCGTCGCCCAAGGTGCCATTGGCATTGAGCGCCGACAGGGCGACAGCCGTATCGGAGATATGCTGGCAGCTCTGCATGACCGCGAGACCGGGCTGCGCCTGACCGCCGAGCGCGCATTTCTTGCCGCGCTGGATGGCTCTTGCGAGACCCCGATCGCTGGTCTTGCGACGTTGGAGGGCAACAGCCTGAGGCTGCGCGGCGAAGTCCTGCGCCCTGACGGATCGGAAGCGATCAATGACGATCAGACCTGTGCGCTCGAAGACGGTGCGGAGCTGGGCCGCGAGATGGCCGCGAAACTTCTGGCGCAGGCCGGAGCGGGCTTTTTCGACTGGAAGCACCAGGATCGGCAGTAGAATGCGAGGCGCTGCCTCGCGCTCCGGGAAATTTTGAGCCAGAAGATGGCCCGGCCGGTGCAGCTCAGATCTGCCCCGACCAGCGCAGCCAACGCTCTGGCCCGCCGCCAAAGACGTTGAGGTCGACGTTGCCAGCGATCCCGGGCACGCGTCCGGTGCCGGTATATTGCCAGAACCGCCAGAGCGCACCGGGATAGGTGACATGCGGGTGATCCGCGACCGAGCGCAACCAGAACTCAGTATCCCGCAGGCGGCCGATGCTGGTCTCACGGTAGAAATCCACCGTCGTGTAGAGCACAGGCCGCTGGCCATAATGCGCTTCCAGAAGGTCCAGAAACCGCTTTGCCTCCGCCCGCACCTTGGCGCCGGAGGGACGTTTGGTGCAGGTGCGAGAATGTGGCGTCCACTCCATGTCCAGCACATGCGGCAGGGCCGCGCTGTCGCGGGGGACATGACGGATGAACCAGCGCGCCTGTTCCGCGGCCGGGCGGCAGAAGTAGAAGTAATGATAGGCGCCGCGTTTGACGCCCGCCTGTCGTGCGGCACGCCAGTGATCGCGGAATTTCGGATCGGTGAGATCACCGCCTTCAGTTGCCTTCAGATAGGCAAAGCTGATGCCTGCAGCCCGAACCCGGCGCCAGTCGATGTCCCCCTGCCAGCGTGAGACGTCGATGCCATGGATGGGGTACGACCATGGCGTACGCCCGTCCCAGGGGTGCGGATCGCTGTCGGCGAATTTAGGGTGGGTGATCAGCCGCGCCCGCGCCGCGGCAAGGCTGGCGGTGGTTTCTCCGGGCTGCACCGGCTGGCCTATTGGCGGTGTCGGTGGCGCAACCGGTGTTGTTCGGCCGCTACAAGCGGCAAGGACCATCATCCCTGCAAGCACCCACCAAAATCTGCTCATCCCGACCTGCCCGATCTCTGCGATTTTCGCTTTGGTTCAGTAAAGCCCGCCAGCCCGTTCAGAGCAATGATCAAGACAGCGCGCCCGCGCCATCAGCAGGAGATCGCGCGCCTTGATCAGACCCATTTCGCCATCGGCGGCAGGCTCATCAGGACGGCATTGGCGTCATGGCCGGTTTCCAGGCCGAATTTGGTGCCGCGGTCATAGACCAGATTATACTCGGCATAGAGGCCGCGATGGACCAGCTGGACGTCTTTCTCCGCTGCGCCAAATGCCATCGGCCTGCGTTTTTCGACCAACGGCAGATAGGCAGGAAGGAAGGCGCGGCCAATATCCTGCGTCAGGGCGAAATCTGCCTCCCAGTCGCCGCTGTTGCGGTCATCCATGAAGATGCCGCCAACCCCGCGCGCCCTCTGCCGGTGAGGGATGTAGAAATACTCATCCGCCCAGGCCTTGAGCTGGGGATACAGCCCGGCGCCATGGGCCGCCAAGTGCTGTTCCTGCATGCGGTGGAAATGGGCGGTGTCCTCATCGTATTCGATACATGGATTCAGGTCAGACCCCCCGCCAAACCACCAGGCATGCGGGGTCCAGAACATCCGCGTGTTCATATGGACCGCGGGGGCATGGGGGTTCTGCATATGTGCCACAAGAGAGATGCCAGAGGCCCAGAAGCGCGGATCGTCCTTCATCCCCGGAATGCCCTTGCGCGCCGCCATGGCATTCTGGGCGCGCTCACCCAATGTGCCGTAGACCTCAGAGATATTCACGCCGACCTTTTCAAAGACGCGACCGCCGCGCATCACGCTCATCAGGCCACCACCGGCATCACTGCCATCCTCGGCAGAGCGCGTGGTTTCGCTGACCTCGAAACGGCCGGCAGGCTGATCACTGAAAGGGCCGCTGGCATGGCTGTCTTCCAGCGCCTCGAAGGCGGCCACAATCGTATCACGCAAGGATCTGAACCAAGCTGCCGCTCGGGCTTTTTCGTCGATCATTTCAATGCTCATCTGGTCGCCTATATGCGCAAAGGTGAAAGCCGCTTAATGGACCGGCACCGCGACAGTGTCCAGCAGCGTGCGACCACCGTCCAGGGTAACGATCTGGCCGGTCATAAAGGCCGCCGCGTCAGAGGCCAGGAACTGCGCCGCCTCGGTCAGTTCACTGGGGGAGGCAATACGCCCCAAGGGGGTATGGCGTTCGATATCCTGCCGATAGGCGCGATTATCCTTGAGCGTCGCCTGCATCGACGCGCTCATTACAGAGCCGAACGCAATGGAGTTGACCCGGATCCTATGAGGGGCCAGCGAAACCGACAGCGACCGGGTCAACTGATCAAGCGCAGCCGAGGCCACACAATAGGCCAGCAGCTCCGGGTGCGAGCGGCGCGCGGCGATGGATGACAGATTGATGATGGCGCCATTGGGCCCGCCATTGTCGCGTTGCTCACCCTGTTTGATCATCCGCCGTGCGACCTGTTGCGACAGGCGCATGGTCGGCAACAGCGTCTCGTTGAGCAGCAGCTCCATCGACTTGTCTTCCGGGTCGAGCGGATCGGTCGGCACCACCTGCCGTGCGCCATTGACCAGGATGTCGATATCGTCGAAGGCATCAATGGTTGCCGACAAAAGATTGGCAATGGTCAGCCGTTCCCGAAGGTCCCCGGCAAAGTACCGGATATTGCTTTCATCCGCTTGCGTGCCAAGCTCGCTCAGCAGCGCCGCCTCATCGGTATCGGCAAACATGACATTGGCACCGGCTGCTGCGAATTGCTTGCCAATGGCAAGACCGATGCCACTGGCCGAACCGGTGACGATGGCCGTTTTGCCGGAAATGGAAAAAGACATGAATGATCTCCGTCAGGATCCGGGGGCGCCACGGCACCACCCCGTTTTTCAGCAACCTAGACTGCCGACAGAAACAAGGGAACCACCCTTTGTGTTTGGTCGTTGTCAGCGACGGTGACGACGCGGTCGGCTGGCCCGCAGCACCTTGAACCGATTGTCCCCGGCGACCTCATCGACTGTTACGAACTGCTCGGCAAGCGTCGCCTCATATGGCAGATGCCGGTTTGCAACAATCCAGAGCGACCCTGACGGTGCCAGCATACCGGACGCCGCAGTGATAAACGCCTGTCCGAGCGACGGTTCTGCCGTGCGCCCGGTGTGGAACGGCGGATTGGAGATGACGCAATCAACCCGTTCTGGCGCAGACCAGCTGCGGGCATCGGCCCAGTGGAAGTGGGCGCGGGGATCGCTGACGTTCTTTCGTGCGCAGCTGAGGGCATTATGATCGGCCTCAACCAGATGCAGCGCCGCCACGCCCTCGCGTTGCAGGATCGCAGCGGCGAGATAGCCCCAGCCAGCCCCAAGATCGACCACATTGCGGCCCAGCTTCTCCGGCAGTGCGGCGACCAGCAGAGCCGAAGCCGGATCAATGCCATCGGCGGAGAACACACCGGGAGCCGTCTGAAAACCACCCTCGACCTGGGCAGCTGCGCCCTGCCAGTCCGCCAGATCGGAGTGCGTCGCGTCGAACCAGAACGCCTTGCCGTGTGCCTTTGATATCGGGGCCGACACTTCGGTGCGGGCACGCAGCGCCTTCAGCACCGAATCGACCCCATCGGTCTTACCACCATCGACAAGCACGGGGCCGTCGCAGACCCCGGCGGCCTTGGCCAACAGCGCGCGCGCCAGAGCCTTCGCCCGTGGCAAGAGAACAACCGCTGCCGCGAACCGCTCGTCCGCAGGCAGTTCGGGCACGCAATCGTAGCCTTGGCCCGCCAGCGCAATATGATCGGGCGCAAAGGGTTGTACGATCAGCAGCCGCTCTTTTGGCAGCGCCGACAGGTCAAGGTCGGACAGCGGGTGAAACACGACGATGCGGCCGGAGTCGGGCACGGAAAATCCGCCCGTCTCGACGGCCAGGGACAGGCGAACAGACATCTAAAAGCCTCTTTTTATTCTTCTTTTTCCATCGTGCATTGCAACGGATGCTGATGGCGGTGGGCAAAATCCATCACTTGCCCCACTTTTGTCTCGGCGATCTCATGGCTGAAAACGCCGACCACCGCGACGCCTTTCTTGTGAACGGTGAGCATCACTTCGAAGGCCTCGGCATGGGTCATGCTGAAGAACCGTTCCAGCACCATGACCACGAACTCCATCGGAGTGTAATCGTCATTCAGCAACAGCACCTTGTAGCGCGGCGGACGCTGCGTTTTGGGTCGGGTCTTGGTCAGGACACCGAGATCGGTATCGTCATCTGAATGATCCGACATCATAACTGGCGTTGGCAGCATTGGCACAGACTTCCGATCGTGGATGGATTTTGATGTCCCGCTTATATAGCCTTTCTGATGGATAGGAAAAGGGATTGAGAGTGTCGGATTGACTCGAAAATTGACAACAATTGGCTTCGATGCCGATGATACCCTTTGGCATAATGAACGATTTTTCCGCATCACCCAGGACCGCTTTGCCGAATTGCTGATGGATCACGTTCCCGATGATCTCGATTCGCAGGCTTTGGGGGAGCGGCTGCTGGCAGCGGAAAAACAGAACCTCGGGCGTTATGGATATGGCGTTAAGGGGTTCACCCTGTCGATGATTGAAACCGCCATTGACGTGACAGAGGCCCAAGTGCCTGCCTGCGTCATACAGGAGCTGATCACCGCCGGGCAGATGATGCTATCCTACCCTATCGAGTTGCTGGAGAACGCGCGGACAGCGGTTGAAGCTCTGGCCGACAGCCACCGCGTGGTGCTGGTCACAAAAGGCGACCTGCTGGATCAGGAGCGCAAGCTGGCGCAATCCGGGCTGGGTGATCTGTTCGACGGGGTCGAAATCGTCTCGGAGAAGACGCCGCAGATCTATGCCGATATTTTCCTGCGCCACGGCGATGGCGCGGAGCGGGCGATGATGGTTGGCAATTCCATGCGTTCGGACGTGGTCCCGGCAATCGAGGCAGGCGGCTGGGGCACATATGTGCCGCATGGATTGATCTGGGAGGTCGAGTTTGCTCCGGCGCCGACCCATAGCCCTCGATACACCGAAATCGCGGATCTGGGCGCACTGCCCGCGCTGGTGGCCGAGATCGGCTGATCCGCGCTATCGCGACTCTCGCCTTCATCACCTAACAAACGGACACACCAATGCCCCACGCCGAAATAAAATACAGCAGCGATCTGGATCTCGACATCCCCGCGATCCTGGCCGAAATCGAACAGGTCATCCTATCCCACGACGATGGGGCCGGTGATTGCAAGGGGCGCGGCTATCCGACCGACGCCTATCATCACAGCCATGTTGTGGTGAAGGTCTCCGTTCTGGTGAAACCCCATCGCGATGCCGCGTTTTCCAACAGGCTGCTTGCGGCGTTGAAAACCGCAATCACAGCACGAATCTCCACCCCCTGCGCCTTCTCTCTGGAGCTGGCCTACACGGGGCCCTTCTACACGACAGGACCACATCACCCCTGACAGACTCGCGGATTCAACCCGTCATGCCCTGCTGGAATCGCTCAATGGGCGGCGTGTCGGCCGTACCTTGTTGCAGCAGGGCACCAGACGCAGGCGTGCAACCGCCAATAGCACGCGCCGCGGCAATTTTTTTCGCTAACACTTCCTTAACCAACCGCCGATCTAGTGGTCATCATTGCAGCGCACCACTAGATGTCGAAGAGCAAACTCTGATCTCGATTTTTCCTTAAAAACCGGGCTGTTTATTCCAAAGTGACCCTGTGCTACGCTTTTTTAATACAGGCAAAAACGTCAGTCGGAAAACCGGCGACAAGAGGCAAAAATGGCAGATATCGTGCAGGTCAGGCGGACTCCGCTGATCCGCGCTTTGCGGGTGTATTCCCGTTTGGGGCGTTGGGTCTTGGGACTGGTTATTTTCCTATCGATGGTCGCAACTGCGCCGCCCAGTGCGATGGCAGCCCCCTATGCCGCGATGGTCATCGACGCCCGGACGGGCGAAGTCCTGCACTCCCGAAATGCAGACACCCGGCTGCACCCGGCCTCGCTGACCAAGATGATGACGCTCTATATTGCGTTTGAAGCCATTCGCAACGGCGAGATTAGCCTCGATACAGAGGTGAAGATCAGCCGTAACGCCGCATCCGAGCAACCATCGAAACTGGGTTTGAAGGCCGGACAGCGCATCGCCTTTCGCTACCTAATTCGGGCCGCTGCCGTAAAATCCGCCAATGATGCCGCCACTGCCATTGGCGAGACACTCGCCGGATCCGAAGCCGCCTTCGCCCGCCGCATGACCCGCACGGCCAAGGCGCTTGGGATGTCTCGCACCACCTTCAAAAACGCCCATGGCCTCACCCAGAACGGGCATCTGTCCACCGCGCGTGACATGACCACGCTCGGGCGGCATCTGCTCTATGATTATCCCGAGTATTACAATCTGTTCTCGCGCCGTTCGGCGGATGCCGGTGTGCGCAACGTGCCCAACACCAACCGTCGTCTTCTTGCGGCCTATCGCGGTGCCGACGGGATCAAGACCGGCTACACCCGGGCCGCAGGTTTCAATCTCGTCGCCTCCGCAGAACGTGGCAACGAAAGGATCATTGCCACTGTTTTTGGCGGCAAATCATCAACCTCTCGTAATGCCAAAGTCGCCGAACTCCTCGATCTTGGGTTTCGCCGCGCGCCAAGCAGCGCCAAATTGCGGCGGCCGGCGCGCCCGCCCTATCAGGGCAATCGTGGTCTTGGCACCCAGCTGGCCAGCGCTGACGAACCGGCTGCCGGCGGGGCGGCGGGCAAGACCATTCGCGTCTCGGGTCTGGTGAAAACCAGCCTGCGCCCCAAACGCCGTCCAGGCGCCGCTGAACCTGAGGCCGCAACAGTGCTGGCCGAGGCTCAGACCGAGGCTGAGACCGAGACGACCACCAGCGAAATCCCAGCAGCAGAGGCACCGCCGAAGCTGGATCGCGATGTTCTACAGGCCAGCATCACGGCGGCCATCGCCGAGGCAGAAATCGTAGCGGCCGTAGCCGAACACACGGCTGCTCCGATTGCCAGACCACGCCCCTTTGTAGGTCTGCGCCCCATGGCCCGTCCGGCACGGCTGGCCACGAACCAGACCGCAGCCGAGCCGGAACCCGTGGTTGTCACCCGGCTCTCAACCTCGGGCGGGCGCTACTGGGGTATCAACGTAGGCCGCTACGGCAGCCGCTATCAGGCCGAAAAAGTGCTGCTGCGCACGGCACTTGCCGAAATGGCAACCCTCGATGGCAGCCTGCGCAAAGTTGTTAAGACACCTCGTGGCTTTGATGCCAATTTTCTTGGCATGACCAAGGAGAGTGCGGCCCTCGCCTGCCGCCGCCTCTCTGCCCGCAACATCACCTGCGAAACGGTCGGCCCCTCCTGAAGCGGGCGACAAAGCCAATAGGAAAAGGCGCCAGAAGGCGCCTTTTCTTTTGCAGGTCCGTGCCATCACGCGAGCGTTCAATCACGGCTTGGGGTGATCATCCCATTCGTCGCTGAGAATCCTGCGCGCATCACCTTCTGGATCGTCATATTGGTTCGAGCGCACCGTATAGAGAAAACCGACAAGTCCCACGCCCCCCAGGAAAAGGGAGATCGGTATCAGATAGGTAAGTACGCTCATCTTGGCTCTCTTGAATTGGCCTGCCGGTCGCCTGCGGTCATCATCAGCGCAGGCGCAACGCGTTTAGGGATACTGTAATCGACGATGTCGACATCGCCAAGGCAGCCACAAGAGGGGTCGCAAGCCCTGCCACCGCCAAGGGAACCGCGATCACGTTGTAGAGTGTCGCAATGCGAAAGTTCTCGCGAATGCGTCGTGTTGCCTTCTGCGCGACATTACAGGCCTCGGCTATGGGGGCCAGATCCTGTCCCAGCAGAACGATATCCGACGCAACCCGCGCTGCATCCAGCGCCGAAGCGGGCGAAATGGACACATGTGCTGTCGCCAACGCAGCAGTGTCATTCAAACCATCACCGACCATCAGCACCCGGTGGCCCGCGCTGGACAGGGCCGAGACCTGATCGCATTTATCCTGCGGCAAGGCGGAGGCCATCCAGTTCTGGATCCCGAGGCGGCCTGCAAGTTCGCTCACCGCTCCTTCAGTGTCACCCGAAATCAGCCAGACGTCCTTCCCCGCCGCCTGCAACGCTTCTACTGCCGCAGCGGCGCCGGGACGCAGACTATCCGAAAACGTCAAAGCCTGTGGCGCACCATCACCGCGATCAAGATAGGCGGCGGTCTTCTGCCCCGGCGCCGCGCCAACCCATGCCGCGCGCCCCAGACGCACCCGCTGCCCCCCGTGCTGCCCCTCGGTGCCAAATCCCGGTATCTCTTCCTGCCTTGTCAGCAACGCAGGCTCAATCCCGGCCTGTTCCGCAGCACGGCAGATTGCAACCGACAGCGGATGATCAGACCCCTGTGCCAGCGCATAGGCTAACCGCTGATCTGGCAGAGACAGCTGGTCGAAGTCATCGCATTGAGGGTTGCCATTGGTCAGCGTGCCGGTCTTATCGAACACCACGATATCAACCTCAGCAAGACGTTCCAGCGCAGTTGCGTGTTTGATCAACATGCCTTTTTTGAACAGCCGCCCCGAGGCTGCAGTTGTCACCGCAGGGACCGCCAGCCCCAGCGCGCAGGGACAGGTGATGATAAGCACCGCAGCGGCAATATTCAGCGCCACTCGCATGTCGAAGGTAAAGAGATACCAGCCAAGGAAGGCCAGCGCGGACAGGATATGAACCCCGGGCGCATATAGCTTCGCCGCGCGATCCGCCAGCGAGGTATAGCGTGACCGCCCGGACTCTGCGATGGCGACCAGATCGGCAAGCTGATGCAGGGAACTCTCGGCCCCGACGGCGGTCGCGCGCACAATCAAGGGTCCGGTCAGATTGACCTCACCCGCCGAAACAAGGCTCCCAACTTCGGCAAAAACCGGCAGCGTTTCACCGGTCAGCAAAGAGCGATCCAGTTCCGACTGCCCGTCCAGGACGACACCATCCACAGGCATCCGACCGCCCGGGCGTACCAGAATACGATCGTCAATGGCCAGATCGGCAACGGCAACCTCCGCCGGTTGCCCGGCCTCATCCAGCCGCAGGGCACGCGGGACCTCCAGTGCCGCCAGTTCCTCGGCCGCAGAACGCGCCACGGCGCGGGTACGATGGTCCAGATAGCGACCGGCCAGCAGGAAGAACGTCAATGTCAGCGCCGCGTCGAAATAGGCGTGTTCACCAGAGAGCGAGGTCTCCCACAGAGAGGTCACCAGCGCCAGGACGATTGCCAGAACAATCGGCACATCCATATTGAGCCGCCCCACCCGCAAGGCCTGCCAGGCGTTGCGAAAAAAAGGCTGCCCGGCGAAGAGGATCGCCGGGAAGGTGATCGCCGCAGAGATCCAGTGGAACATGTCACGGGTTGCATCGCTTGCCCCTGACCAGACCGAGACCGACAGCAGCATCACATTCATCGACGCGAAGAAGGCCACCGCCAGACGCATCAGCAGCTCACGTCCCGCCCGATCGGTCTCGGTCGCGCCCAACGCCGACAGGTCAAGCTCGTGCGCCTCGAACCCAAGCTGTTCCAATACTGGCACCAGATCAAGCGCACGCACCTCGGGATCGGCCTCAATCAGCGCGCGTTTCAGAGTGAGATTGACCCGAGCGCTCCGCACGCCCGGCACCGCATTCAGACCCCGCTCCACCGTGGAGATGCAGGCCTGACAATGAATACTGGGCAGCGACAGGGCCAAACGTGCCTCGGTCGGCGCCTGCTCAACCGCGCCGTTTGGCGCTGCGACGCAGCCGGGGCATGCGGCCAGTTGGGGGCCAAAGGCGGTGCTCATGGCCAGTTACCGCGCCACATGCAGGATGACCCGCTGCGTGAATTCGGTGCCATCCTCGGCCCGGGCCACCATTCGGATGTTCCAATTGCCCGCGCTCAGCTGCGCAGCTGCGACATAGGCCGTACCGTCAAAGCGAAAATCAGGTGTCTGATCATCCTTCACATGGGTGGCACGGCCGAGTGTCGCTGCCAAATGTGCCACCTCAACCGGTGCGCCATTGGCATCGGTGATCTCCAGTTTCACCTGATCCCCGGCGGCCGAGGCATAGACTGACCAGCCCAGAGCCTGCTGCGCATCGCGACGGGCATCGAAGCTCTGGCTTGCGACATAGCTGTTCTTGACCTCCAGCCCGGGAAACGTCCGCACCGCATTGACCGCCAGTGCGATATTGACAGCGATGATCACGGTGAAGGCGCCGCCGAAGATCATAAGCGCGTGCCAGCCGGTGAACTGTCGTGTCGGCTTGCCCTCGGTCATTGGCTGCTCCCGTTCCCGTTAAAGCTGGTATCCTTATACGCACGTTCGCCATTGTCGATATCTGCAACCCAGATCCGCACCGGCGTGCTGCGCGCTGCGGCGGCATCGGCGGATTTCGGTGCCACGATATAAACGCGCTGAAGCAGGCTGGTATCGGCAGGCACCGTGACGATCGAGCCATCAATGCCTTCCAGCGTGAGCTGCATGCCAGGCGCTCCCTTGATCGAAAGTTCAAACGGGCGTGGCTCGCCAGTCTTGTTCCGCAACCGCACATCATAAGTGTTACGGATCGAGCCGTCCGAGAGCGTCACGAAGGTCGGGTTGCGCACCGGGGCCACCGTCAACTCGATGTCCGAACGGATGAACAGGGCAAACAGGAGCGCCAGACCAACGCCCCCCCAGAGTGCCGTATACATCAGCGTGCGCGGGCGCAGGATATGCTTCCAGATGTTCTTGGGCGGATGGCCTGCGCGCTCATTCGCCTCGTCACTGAGCGCCATATAATCGATCAGCCCGCGCGGCTTACCGATCCGTTCCATCACATCATCGCAGGCGTCTATGCAAAGCGCACAGGTGATACATTCCATCTGCTGACCATCGCGGATGTCGATCCCCATCGGGCAGACGTTGACGCAGGCCATACAGTCGATGCAATCGCCGTGGACCAGCCCCGGCTCATCGGTCTTGCGCGGTTTGCCGCGCGGCTCTCCCCGCCACTCGCGGTAGCCGACGGTCAGCGTATCCTCGTCCATCATCGCCGCCTGAATGCGTGGCCAGGGGCAGGCGTAGATACAGATCTGCTCACGCGCAAAACCACCGAAGAGGAAAGTGGTCCCGGTCAGGATGGCAATAGTGGTATAAGCGACCGGGTGGGCATTCCCGGTGACAAGATCATGCAGCAGTGTCGGTGCATCTGCAAAATAGAAGACCCAGGCCCCCCCGGTTGCGAGACCAATCAACAGCCAGAGCACCCACTTGGTGATCCGCAGACGCGCCTTGCGAAAATCCAGCTTCTGTTGGCGGTGCAGGCGAAGGCGCGCGTTCCGATCCCCCTCGACCCAGCGCTCGACCAGGATGAACAGATCCGTCCAGACCGTCTGCGGGCAGGCATAGCCGCACCAGACACGCCCCAGCGCCGAGGTGAACAGAAACAGCCCCAGCCCTGCCATGATCAGCAAGCCCGCAACGAAATAGAACTCATGCGGCCAGATTTCGATCCAGAAGAAGTAAAACCGCCGATTGGCCAGGTCCAGCAACACCGCCTGATCAGGCAGCGCCGGACCACGGTCCCAGCGGATCCATGGCGTCAGGTAGTAGATCCCCAGCGTTACCGCCATGATATACCACTTCAGGTTACGAAAGGCGCCGGACACGCGGCGGGGGAATATCGGCTCTCGGGCGGCATATAGGCTGGGGGCGGGATCGGAATCGCTCACGGACTCACTCCAAATCTTGCATTGTTGTAGCGGTTGTCCCAGATGCGCCCCGGACGAACCTTGACGTGGATCAAACGCGTATGCGGAACACATCTTTGCCGTCGCGACGACATCGTCAACCGGGCGCGGCATTCCGTCCGAAACCACGGCGCGCCCAATAAATCCATAGAGTAGAGGCCTTTGCGCTCCTCTCCCCGCGGTCGGCCGCGTCGCCACGTCGCAGATGTGACACCAGGGCGCAGCCTCTAGATGTCACCGGTCCCGCGCTCCGGGAACAAGCCTAGCGTGATTGTGGCCAGCGGGATAGAACCCAATCGGCTGAGCAACCGGCACCGCATATGGAGATGAACGCTTGGGATAGCGAGAGCGTCGGCTTTTCAGGAAACGCGCGAACAGATCGAAAAGCCGACGCTGGGTCCGTTTCCCTGCAAGACAGGTGGCGGACTGGACGGCCACCGGCGCTGGAAAGGGCACATCGGTGGCACTGTCTGATGAGGCAAGACTATCCGGCATCCCGTCCATTGTATTTGACCGGGATCAAAGACCGGCCAAAATCTACTCTCCCTCTGTTGAATACGGGCCGGTGTCCGCGGTAAGAAGCGGACTGGAGAACTGCGGTTCCAATGTACTGCTCCCACCTGGCAGTACCGGCACCTGCCCGCGACGGATCCCGGCGACCCGATGGTTCATCCAATGACGAATGGCATTCCGATAGAGCCAACCGCGTATGCCGCGCAGGTCCTGCCGGTGGCGGGCGTAGAAGGCATCCGGGCTATCGAACACACCAAGATCTGCATTGATCCCGGTTTTCTGAATATAGGTGTCGCGCCCTTGCCATGCGACCATCGGCGCTTGCAGGCAATCGGTGCCAGCGCCATAGCCACAAAGCGTGTCGCGCCCCGGAAATGCCGCCTGCAAAGCCCCGAGCACGCCCTGATCCAGGATGAAACCCTCCAGGTTGATCCATTGGCCGTCCAGCTGAACCTCAACCCAAGAATGCAGGATATTGCGCGGAGCCATCCAATACACCAGTTCGGGTACAACACCGCGCTGGAGGCTCTTATCAATGGTGAAGCCATGCAGACGGCACGGAATGCCAAGCGCCCGCAGCAGCGCCATCAGCAGGGTTGCCTTGGTATTGCATTGGCCGTAGCCGTCCGCCAGAACCTGCGATGCCATCCGCGTATCGGCGATGTTATAGCCAAAGAGGATATCATTGCGGACGTAGGTATAGGCGGCGCCGATCCGGTCAGCGGGTGCGAGCTGCTGCCAGCCACGCGCTGAAATCAAAGCAGAAATTGCTGGCGCGGTGATATCCAGCATAGAGGTTGCGGTAAGGAAGCGAGTATCTGACATGGGGTCACCTATCTGGTTGCCCCACCCTGCTAAACCCTACAGCAACTGTAGCTTCAAGCAAAAAAATCCGCCACAATTCACCTTATCAAAACGCAGATGGGGCCGCCCGAAGGCAGCCCCAGAGATCATGTCCAGCGACACGAAACAGGCAGAGCTATTCGCCGCCACCCAACTGGTGCACATAAGCCGAAACCGCGCGGATCTGCGCCTCGGTCAGACGCGTGTTCCAGTTTGGCATGACCCCGTAACGTGAATTGTGGACGGTCTCTGTCAGGGTTGCGTAATCCCCGCCATAGAGCCAGATGGCATCGGCCAGGTTCGGAGCGCCCTGCGAACGGTCACCGGTACCGTCGTCCATGTGGCAGGAGGCGCAATTGTCGGCAAAGACCACCGCACCCGCCTCCACCTTCGTCGCATCCTGAGGATCGCCCGAAAGCGACATCACGAAGTTCACGACCTGATCAATCTCTTCCTTCTCCAGCAACTCATCGCGACCAAAGGCCGGCATCTCCGAATAACGCGCCTCGTCGCTTTCTTCGTTGCGGATCCCATGGGCGATCGTCGCGTGGATATCCTCGATCGATCCGCCCCAAAGCCAATCGTCATCCAACAGGTTCGGATACCCTTTGGCCCCGGCGGCACCGGCACCGTGACACTGGGCGCACCAGGTCTTGAACACCGCAGAACCAGCCGAGACCGCATAGCCGTTCAGCTCGGGATCGGTGGAAATCGACGCAAGCTCAATCTCCTCAAGGCGGCTGTTGATCGGGGCATTCGCCTCGTTCACCGCAGCGATTTCTTCTGCCACCAGCGCCCGCGAGTTCCAGCCCAACACACCGGCAGTCGCAGACTGGATGCCCGGCCAGGCCGGATAGGCGATGGTATAGCCAATGCCCCAGATAATGGTCGCGTAAAAGGTCCAGAGCCACCAACGTGGCATCGGGTTATCGAACTCCTCGATCCCGTCCCAGCTGTGGCCGGTGGTATTCGGATCGTCCTCGAACTTCTTCACTTTCTTGCTCATGACCGCGCCTCCTTGGCTTTACCCATTTCTGGGGCGGGTTTGTCTTCATGCCGGAAGGGGATGTTGGCGGTGTCCTTGTAGACCTTGCTGCTGCCGGGGCGGAACGCCCAGATCACAACAGCCAGGAAAAACACGAACAGAAAGAGCAACATCCAGCTGTCCGCAAATTCCCGAAGCAGAGTGTAGATATCCATGCCTGCCTCCAATCAGCGGTTGGCTGCGGGGGTGAAGGTCGAGAAATCAACCAAAGTCCCCAGCATTTGCAGATAAGCGATCAGCGCGTCGGCCTCGGAGATCCCCGGCTGACCGTCGAAATTGCGTACGCTGACCTTCTCGCCATAGCGCTCCAGAAGCCCGTCATAATCGGCGTCGGGATTGCTCTGGGCGCGGAAGTCGGCCTCTGCATTTTCCAGCATCTCGTCGGAATAGGGCACACCGACAAAAGCGTTCGCCGCCATCACATCGCCGATGTATTCGCCGTCAATCCGGTTGTTCTCAAGGAAGCCATATTTGGGCATCACCGATTCCGGGACAACCGACTGCGGGTCGCGCAGGTGATCCACGTGCCATTCGTCAGAATAGCGGCCACCCACACGGGCCAGATCCGGGCCGGTCCGTTTGGACCCCCACTGGAAGGGATGGTCATACATCGACTCCGCTGCCAGCGAATAAGGACCGTAACGTTCCACTTCGTCCCGCATGGGGCGGATCATCTGGCTGTGGCAGACATAGCAGCCTTCGCGGATGTAGATGTCACGCCCGGCCAGCTCCAGCGGGGTGTAGGGGCGCATGCCTTCCACCTCTTCGATGGTGTTTTCCAGCCAGAACAGCGGTGCGATCTGGACCAGCCCACCGATGGTGACAACCAGAAAGCTGCACACCAGAAGGAGGGTCGCATTGGTCTCGAGGATTTTATGTTTGTCGAGAATTGCCATTGTCCGGCCCTCCTTATTCAGCCGGAACCGCAACGGTCAGGCTGGCCTCTTTGGCCGGCGCCCGTCGTACGGTCATCCAGAGATTGTAGCACATGATCAGAGCACCAGCGAGGAACAGGACCCCGCCGAGGGCGCGCACCACATACATCGGGAACTTTGCAGCCACGGTGTCGGCAAAGGAGTTCACAAGGAACCCGTTGGCATCCACTTCACGCCACATCAGGCCTTCCATAATGCCGGTCACCCACATCGACGCCGCGTAGAGAATGATGCCGATTGTCGCCAGCCAGAAGTGCCAGGACACCAGGCTGAGCGAATAGAGGCGCTCTCGTTTCCACAGAACCGGCACCAGGAAGTAGAGGGCACCAAAGGTAATCATGCCGTTCCAGCCAAGCGCACCGGAGTGAACGTGACCAATGGTCCAGTCGGTGTAATGCGACAGCGAGTTCACCGCGCGGATCGACATCATCGGACCTTCAAAGGTGGACATGCCATAAAAGCCGATCGAGATCACCATCATACGGATCACCGGGTCGGTGCGCAGCTTGTCCCAAGCACCCGACAGTGTCATCAGGCCGTTGATCATGCCGCCCCAGCTGGGCATCCACAGCACGATGGAGAACACCATGCCAAGGGTCGACGCCCAATCCGGCAGCGCGGTGTAATGCAGATGGTGGGGACCCGCCCAGATATAAAGGAAGATCAACGCCCAGAAGTGGATGATCGACAGCTTGTATGAAAACACCGGTCGTTCCGCCTGCTTGGGCACGAAATAATACATCATGCCAAGGAAGCCCGCAGTCAGGAAAAATCCGACGGCATTGTGGCCATACCACCACTGCACCATCGCATCCTGCACACCGGACCAAAGGATCACGGATTTGGATCCCCAGATGCTGACCGGGATGGTCATGTTGTTGACCAGATGCAGCATCGCGACGGTGACGATAAAGGCGAGGTAGAACCAGTTGGCCACATAGATATGCGGCTCCTTGCGCTTGATAACGGTGCCCAGGAACACCGCGAGATAGGCAACCCAGACGATGGTCAGCCACAGGTCAACGTGCCACTCCGGCTCGGCATATTCCTTCGACTGGGTCGAGCCGAAGAGATATCCGGTCGCCGCCAGCACGATGAAGAGCTGATAGCCCCAGAACACAAACCACGCCAGATTGCCCCCCCAGAGACGGGCGGCCGAGGTGCGCTGCACCACATAAAAAGATGTCGCAATCAGCGCGTTACCGCCAAAGGCGAAAATCACCGCCGAGGTATGCAATGGACGGAGCCGCCCAAAGTTCGCCAGCCCCTGCGCCCATTCGAAGTTCAGGACCGGAAAGGCCAACTGGAAGGCGATGAACACCCCGACCAGAAACCCGACCACACCCCAGAACGCGGTTGCGACCACACCGGCGCGTACAACACTGTCAAAGTACTCGCCCTGTAACGATCCCGTTGCAGTCACAGGCTCATCGGTGTGTTGTAGGGTGTATAGAAACAGCCCACCAGCCACGATCATGATGATGATCGCATGAACCTGATAGGCCAAATCCCGCGCGTAATTGGTCGCGATCATCGCAAAGAGCGTGACCAAACCAAGCGCGATCAGCTTGATATAATTAGACATCTTGCGTCCCTTTTCCTTGCCCGACACGATTCTCTGGGTCGCGTCAGACAGATTTTTTCTGAGCCTTAAATGCAAAACTGCGCCGGACAACGCCTTGATCTGTATCAAGACGGTTTGCCGCAGAATGTGAGAAGCACCTTCACAATGGCGCAACACGCGGCACAACCACAAGTTTGTTGCGGTCGCTCATACTCATGTGAGGTTAATATGTCCTACAAAACACTACTGACTGTGCTGACCACACCCGCAAACACCGGAGCCCAGCTGGAGCAATCCATCTCGCTGACCCGCCTGAGCGACGGCCATCTGGATGCCCTGTGCCTGGGGGTGGATCGCACCCAGACCGGGTACTACTACGCCGGTGCCAACGCGATGGTACTGCAGGAGACCCTTGCCCGCGCCAAAGAGGAGGTCGCCGAGATCGAAACCGCCGCCACCGAGCGGCTGACGCGATCCGCCGTGACTTTCAACGTCGAGACCGGTGTCGCGCAAATGGCCGATATCGGCCGTCATGTTGCACGAATGGCGCGGTTCTCTGATCTTGTCGTGTTGGGCCAGCCCTATGGCAAGGATCGCCCCGCCGAAGCGGAGGCCATCGTCGAGGCCGCCCTATTCGAAGGCCGCGCGCCGGTACTGGTGGTTCCAGATGACTGCCCACTGCCCGACCAACCCAAAACCGTTCTGGTTGCCTGGAACGAAAGCATCGAAGCGATGACCGCCATTCGCAAGGCGCTGCCGATGCTTCAGGCAGCGGATGTGGTGCGTGTGGTGGTGATTGATCCGCCGCAGCACGGTCCAGAACGTTCCGATCCAGGCGGAATGCTCTGCCAGATGCTGTCACGCCACGGGGTCAAATGTGAGATCGACGTACTGAGCAAAACAATGACCCGGGTCTCTGATGTGCTGAACCGCCACGCCGTGGATACGGCTGCCGATCTGATCGTAATGGGCGCCTACGGCCATTCCCGGTTCCGCGAGGCAATCCTGGGCGGTGCGACCCGCAACATGCTTGAGAAGGCCAAAGTCCCGGTTCTGATGGCGCATTAGCTGCGGTCCAAAAAAGAAGGGGCCGCGGTTGCAGGCCCCTTGCTCATGCGCTCTATCGGAAAGTCAGATCAGACAGCCCCCGTCGCTGTCGTCGCCGGCTTCTTCCATCAGGCGGCCCATGTCAGGCACGGTCACATGCCGTTTGCCTTCCAGTTCAATGACACCATCCCTGCGCAGGGCTGAGACCTGTCGGCTGACTGTCTCCAGCGTCAGCCCCAGATAGTCAGCCATTGCTTCCCGGGTGAGCGGCAGATCGAATACCCGCCGATTGCTGTCCTTGTGGCGCTGTAGGGACGCATCGCGCCGGGCCAGAATGGACAAAAGGCTGGCGATTTTTTCGCGCGCTGTCTTGCGTCCCAGAACCAGCATCCATTCCCGCGCCGCGTCCAGTTCGTCCAGCGTCATCTCAAGCAACCGATGCGCCACATGCGGCGTCTGGGACATCATGTCCTCAAACGGTTTCTTGCGAAAACAGCACATGACCACCGTGGATGTCGCCACGACATTATAGGCAGCCGTATCGCGCCCCGGTCGCCCGACAAAATCGCTGGGCAAGAGCAGGCCGACCATCTGGGTGCGGCCATCTTCCATCGTCTGCGTCAGGGTCGCAATGCCGGACACAACCGACCCTACGAAATCCATCCGGTCGCCGGACCAGGTGATCGGCTGACCGGCCTCATATGTGCGGTAGTATTTGATCGAATCCAGGACTTCCAATTCATCCGCATCACAGCGCGCACAAACAGCGCGGTGACGAATGGGGCAATCGCCGCAGTTCACATTGTGAATGGTAGGAGCGTTCATGATTGATCCGATTTGATCTGCGCCAAGGCCAAAGCCAACCTGCAACCACCAACTTAAACATGTGCCGCGCAAATCACAATTGGCGACGCCGCGTTTGTTGGCATGATGTGCCAACCCACCGGACGGCTGCCCCACCACATAACCCGTGCAGGGCACTCTTGTTAGCTATCTCAGCAGGTTAGGCGTCGGCGACAGCCTCCGCCGTTTCAGCAAGCCGGATCTGCCAAACTGTCGCGACACCCATGCCATCGGAACCAAAGCTCAGGATCCGGCCTTTCCGCCGAAACAAGCCCTCATCCAGCCGCAGCGAGCAACTGCCGCGTATAAGGATCCGACGGGTTGGCAAAGAGCTCCGCAGCGGATCCCGCCTCCACCACATCGCCCTGCTTCATCACGATCATCTTGTGCGACATCGCGCGCACGACGTTCAGGTCATGGGAGATGAACAGATAGGCCAGCCCATAGCGCTTTTGCAGGTCGCGCAGCAGGTTGACGATCTGAACCTGTACCGTCATGTCCAGCGCCGATGTGGGTTCGTCCAGCACGACCAGTTTCGGCCGCAGCACCATGGCTCGCGCAATGGCGATCCGCTGCCGCTGGCCGCCGGAAAACTCATGCGGATAACGATCCATAAAGGCAGGATCGAGACCAACCTCCGTCATGACCTCAGCCACCAGATCCCGAGGATCCCGATCCTGATCGACATTGTGGATGGCCAGACCTTCGGCAATGATCTGCGCGCAGGTCATACGCGGGCTGAGCGAGCCAAAAGGATCCTGAAACACGATCTGCATATCGGCACGCAGCCGCCGCAGATCCCTCGTAGACCATTGGCGCAGATCCTGTCCCTGGAATTCCACACGCCCGTCCGACGCAATCAGCCGCATGATGGCAAGAGCCAGCGTTGTCTTGCCGCTGCCGCTTTCGCCGACGATGCCCAGCGTTTCGCCCGCCCGCACCGAAAGCGATGTCGGGTTCACAGCCTTCACATGGCCGACGGTACGTTTCAGCAAGCCTTTCTGGATGGGGAACCAGACCTTCAGATCCTCGGTCCGAACCAACTCTTCAGCAGCCTGAGGCACCGGCTCCGGCTGGCCTGTGGGTTCGGCATCCAGCAGTTTGCGGGTATAGGGATGCTGCGGATTGGCGAAAATCTCAGCCGTCGGTCCGGTCTCGACAATTACTCCGGCCTGCATGACACAGACACGATCCGCGATCCGGCGCACTATGCTCAGGTCGTGGGTAATGAACAGCAGCCCCATGCCCTCGCTGGCCTTCAGGTCCGCGAGCAGTTCAAGGATCTGGGCTTGGATCGTGACATCCAGTGCGGTGGTGGGTTCATCCGCGATCAGGATATCGGGCTGGTTGGCCAGGGCCATCGCGATCATCACCCGCTGGCGCTGACCACCCGACAATTGATGCGGATAGGCATCGAGACGGGTTTCAGCGTCGCGGATACCAACCCGGTTCAGCAGGTCCAAAATCCGGTTCCGCGCCGCAGCGCCCGCCAGCCCCTGATGCAGTGCCAGCGACTCGGCCAGCTGTTTCTCGATCGTGTGCAGCGGGTTGAGCGAGGTCATCGGCTCCTGAAAGATGAAGCTGATATCGTTGCCGCGCACCTGCCGAAGGCGGCGGTCACTGGCGCCGACCATTTCCTGTCCGTCGTAGGTGACAGACCCGCTGACAGTGGCGCTGTCCCCCAGCAATGACACGGTGGACAGCGCAGTCACCGACTTCCCGGACCCGCTCTCCCCCACCAGCGCGACTGTTTCGCCGCGACCAACAGAGAAGGACACACCGCGCACGGCCTCGGTCACCTTGCCGTCCTGGCGGAAAGACACGCGCAGGTTCTCGACGTTTAATAGCGGCGCAGTTTGATCGCGTGTTGTCATCTGATTGCCCATGGGTTGGAGCATTTGCGGGTCGCGCCATCGCACGGTGGCGAACTGGAGGCCGCGACGCCTCTATTCTGCGGATTAGAGCCTGAACCGGTCATGAGAAGGTCTTTCTCGGGTCAAAGGCATCGCGCACCCCTTCAAAGATGAAGACCAGCAGCGACAGCATGATGGCAAAGGTGAAAAACGCGGTGAAAGCAAGCCAGGGCGCCTCCAGGTTCTGTTTTGCCTGCAAGGTCAGCTCGCCCAGCGAGGGCGCCGATGACGGCAGGCCAAAGCCGAGGAAGTCCAGCCCTGCAAGCGTGCCAATTGTGCCCGTCACGATGAAAGGCAGAAACGTCAGCGTCGCCACCATCGCATTGGGCAGCATATGGCGGAACATGATGGTCATATTCCCGACCCCGAGCGCCTTGGCAGCGCGGACGTATTCCAGATTTCGCGCGCGCAGGAACTCGGCCCGCACCACGCTCACAAGGGCGGTCCAGCTGAACAGGATCATCAACACCACCAACAGCCAGAAGCTGCGCCCAAGGATCGCAAACATGATGATGATGACATAGAGCTGCGGGATGGATCCCCAGATCTCGATCACGCGCTGAAAGATCAGGTCCAGCCACCCGCCAAAGAACCCCTGAACCGCACCCGCAGCAATACCGACCAATGTTGCTGCACCGGTGACCATCAGGGTAAACAGGATCGACAGACGGAAACCATGAATGACCCGCGCCAGCACATCCCGTTTGGTGTCATCGGTGCCCAGCAGGTTCTCTCCATTCGGTGGCAGCGGTGCCGCACCGGGCCGGTCGACCGTGGTGTTAAACGAATAGGGAATCAGCGGCCAGATGGCCCATCCTTCGACAAACCCGTCGGCTGAAAATGTACCGGCCTCAATCTCTTCCAGAATAGTTTCGGGGTCGTCAAAGCAGTCTTCGATCCCGCCGGAGGCAATCAGACACCGAACCTCAGGGTCGCGGTACGCCGCCTCGGTCTGGAAATCGCCACCAAAGACTGTCTCCGGGTAGAAATTGAACACCGGGGTGAAATACGAACCGCGGTAGTTGACCAGCATCGGTTTGTCGTTGGCGATGAACTCGGCAAAGAGCGAAATGCCAAACAGGACCGAGAAGATCCACAGCGACCAGAAAGCCCGGCGATTGCGGCAGAAATTGTTCCAGCGGCGCTGGTTGAGCGGAGACAAAGCCATCTGTCAGCCCTCTCTCTTTTCAAAGTCGATACGCGGATCGACGATCACATACATGAGGTCGGAGATAATGCCGACAACAAGGCTCATCAAACCAAAGATGAACAGCGTGCCAAAGATCACCGGATAGTCGCGCGCCACGGCCGCCTCGAACCCCAGCCGCCCCAGACCATCGAGCGAGAAGATCGTTTCGATGATCAGGCTGCCGGAGAAGAACACACCGATGAAGACTGCCGGAAAACCCGCGATCACGATCAGCATCGCGTTGCGGAAGACATGGCCGTAGAGAACGCGCCGCTCGCTCAGCCCCTTGGCCCGTGCCGTCATGACATATTGCTTCTTGATCTCATCCAGAAAGGAGTTCTTCGTCAGCAGCGTCAGCGTGGCGAAGGCGGATATGGTCGAGGCGACTACCGGCAGCGTGATGTGCCAGAAATAATCCGCCACCTTGCCAAACAGGCTGAGACTCTCCCAATTGTCGGAGGTCAGCCCCCGCAGTGGAAAGATCTGCCAGTAAGAGCCGCCGGCAAACAGCACCAGCAGCAGAATCGCAAACAGAAAGCCGGGGATCGCATAGGCTGCGATGATCAGACCGCTGGTCCAGGTGTCAAACCGGCTGCCATCGCGCAACGCCTTGCGGATGCCCAGCGGGATCGAAATCAGATAGGCGATCAGCGTCGACCAGAGCCCCAGGGAGATCGACACCGGCATTTTCTCCAGCACCAGATCCATCACATCAATCTTGCGAAAGTAGCTCTCCCCAAAGTCAAAACGCATGTAGTTGCCGACCATCAGGAGGAACCGCTCCAACGGCGGCTTGTCCAGCCCATACTGCCGTTCCAGCTCTGCGATCAGCTCCGGCGGCAGCCCCTGTCGGCCAGCGTAGTTGTCATTGGCGGCAACGGCCTCACTGCCCGCATCCCCGCCGCCCCCGGCGAAGCCTTCAAAGACGTCACCGCCGCCTTCCAGCTGTGCGATCATCTGCTCAACCGGCCCCCCCGGCACAAATTGCACCAGAGCAAAATTGATGACGAGGATCCCGAACAGGGTCGGGATCACCAGAAGAAAACGTCTAAGGATATAGGCTGCCATGTCAGGCGCTTACCTCAACGCGCCGGAGGATTTCAATGCCGCTTCTTTCTCGGCGTTGACCCACCAGACATCACTCAGCCCCAGATCGAACAGCGGCAGGGTCTCTGGCTGCTCATAGAAATTCCAATAGGCCACCCAGTTCACATCCAGATACCAGGTCGGCACCATGAACCGCTTGGCGCGCAGGACGCGATCTAGGGCACGCACATTGGCGTATAGTTCTTCCTGTTCTTCTGCCTTCACGATCGCGCCGATCAGCGTATCAACTGCTGGGTCCGCCATTCCAGCCGGGTTGAACACCGAAAACTCGTGCGCGTCAGACCCAAACTGCTGATAGAGCCCGGTCGAAGGTTGCAGATATTTCGGGTAGGCGTAGGTGATCATGTCGAAGTCTTTTTCACGACGGCGGCTGGTATATTGCGCAAAATCGACCCGGTTGGAAATCGCGTCGATCCCTATCTGGCGCAGATTGGCGATATAGGGCTGCACAATCCGTTCAATCGTCGGCGAATCGATCAGGAACTCCAGCTTCAGCAGCTCTCCTTCGGCGTTGCGACGCAGACCGTCGTTGCCAACAGTCCATCCAGCCTCATCCAGCAGCTTCATGGCCCGACGCAGGTTACGCCGATCCGCCGGACGATCCGGGTTGGAGCTATGAGCCATCACCGGCTCGCTGGTCAGCAGCGCTGGATCAATGAGATCGCCCAGATCCTTCAGCACCTCCAGTTCGCGCCCCTCGGGCAGGCCCTTGGCTTCCAGCGCTGTGTCTTGCCAGAAGGAATGGCGCTGCGCAAACAGCCCATATTGCAGGCTGTCATTGGTCCATTCGAAATTATAGCCAAGCTGAACCGCCTCACGCACGCGCGGATCTTGGAATTTAGGGAGCAGGAGGTTCATCACAAACCCACTGGCGGCCGGGACATTGCCATCGGGGAATTCCCCCTTCACCACATCCCCCTCCTTGACCGCATCGAACTCATACGACGTTGCCCAGCTCTTGGAGCTGTTTTCTGGCCGCATGGTGTAAATGCCTGCCTTGAACCCTTCCATCGCGGCCACGCTGTCGCCAAAGTACTCGATGCGGATGCGGTCATAGTTGTGACGCCCGACGTTCACGTTGACGTCGTTACCCCAATAGTCGGGGTTGCGTTTGTAGATGATGCGCTGGTTCACATCGACCGTTTCCACCACATAGGGACCTGATCCGATGCCAGGATCCAGACGCGGCTCATCCAGGCGGCGGTTCTCCGGGTCTGCCTCGAACCATGCCTTGGAGAACACTGAGGTGCCGCCGACCTGCGTGATCATCGCCCGGCGCGGGAAATCCGGCGAAAAGTAGAATTTTACCCGATGCGGGCCAAGAACCTCGGCCTTGGGGATGCGTTTCTTCACCGCCTCCGCATAGGACTGCAATCCCTGCTCCAGCAGCAGGTTGTGGGAAAACACCACATCCTCAGCTGTGACAGGGGTTCCGTCCGAAAACCGCGCTTCGGGGCGCATGTTGAAAATCACCCAATCCTGGCTTTCGGGATACTCAAGGCTTTCGGCCAGCAGCCCATAGTAGGATCCCGGCTCGTCATAGGATCCAATCATCAGCGATTCAAAATGGTCCGCCGACATCGCGCCGCCCCGACCCTTGCGGGTATAGGGGTTCATGCTGTCAAAGGTGCCCACCGCCGACAGAGACAGTTCGCCCCCTTTGGGCGCCTTTGGATTGACGTAGTCGAAATGTTCAAAGCCTTCGGGATATTTCAACTCTCCAAATTCGGTGAACCCGTGGCTTTTGATTACCTTGTCTTCGGCATGTCCCAGGGTAGCGGCCAGTGCCAGCATCGCAAATGCGGCAAACCCTGTCATCACGGCCCGGAAAAGCGGTTGCGGATCAATCGCTCGGGCCAAAACGGCACGACGCGGTGTGGTGGGCGTCTTCATCTGCCAATACCTCCATTGTCCGGCCTTCGCTGCCAGGATCATTCTCTGTCCCAAAGCTAAGCGGGCCGACCCCCTACATTCAAGTTCAGATTGGCTGAATTTCCCGTGTGTCAACCGATGTCAGGGCATGAACCCGCCTGCCTAGACATCAAATCCGCACCAGCACACCCCGAAAGCAAAAAGACCGCACCAACTGGCGCGGTCTTTTGATCATGGGCAAAAGCAACTGAAATCAGTTGTCGAGGCTGTCCAGATAGGCAATCAGGTTCACCCGATCGCTCTGTTTTTTCAGGCCACTGAAGCTCATGGTGGTGCCCGGCGCATATTGCGATGGCTTGGTCAGGAAGGCATCGAGCTCTTCAGCTGTCCATTCGCCGCCCATCCCCGCCAGCGACGCGGAATAGCCAAAGCCATCTGCGGCAGCAATCGGGCGACCAACGACTCCGTAGAGGTAAGGACCGGTGCTATTGGCACCAGCTTCGAGTTTGTGGCAGGCGGAGCATTTCTTGAAGACATTGGCACCTTTGCCAACATCTGCTGCGGCCATCAGTTCGCCGAAGTCGACGACTTCAACTACTTCTTCCGCACCTGCCTCTTCCACTTCGATCACATAGGAAGCCTCGCCATGAGCTTCGGTGTGATAGAGCCCCTCTGCGGCCCATTTGCCTAGCAGGAGCACGAGGAAAGCGCCGCAAAAGCCTGCGGTCGCTTTGGTAAGGGTCATCGTGTCAAACATGATCGCGAGTCCATTTCAGCTGTCTGGGAGGGTGTCTAAGGCTTCCCCTCTCAAGTGGCAAGGTATAGACAGCGCGACGAAACGCCCGTTTTTGAAGTTTTGCACGGATGTCGCAGTTATGACCCATAGAATTGCCATTCAGGGGGAGCTTGGCTCCTACAGCCACGAAGCCTGCCGCAAGGAGCGCCCCGACATGGACGTGCTGCCTTGTCGCAACTTCGAGGATGCCATTGACGCTGTCCGCAACGGCGAAGCCGAATTGGCGATGCTGCCGGTGGAGAACTCCACCTACGGGCGCGTTGCGGATATCCACCGCCTGCTGCCCCACAGCGGTTTGCACATCATTGATGAGGCCTTTGTGCGGGTGCATATCAATCTTCTTGGCGTTCCTGGTGCGCGGCTTGAGGATATCAAGGACGCTCATTCGCATCTGGTGCTGCTCCCGCAATGTGCGCGTTTCCTCAGCGAAAACAACATTCGCGGCCGCGTCAGCCCGGACAACGCCCGCGCCGCGCGCGATGTCGCTGAACAAGGCGACAAGAGCCATGCGGCGCTGGCCAGCGAATTGGCCGGAGAGATCTACGGCCTTGAGGTGCTGGCACGCCATATCGAGGATCATGGCAACAATACCACGCGCTTCCTGACCATGTCGCGTGAGCCGAATCTGGAGCGTCGTGGCAACCACGGCATGATCACCAGCTTTGTCTTTCAGGTCCGCAACATCCCGGCAGCTCTCTACAAGGCGATGGGCGGATTCGCGACCAACGGTATCAACATGACCAAGCTGGAGAGCTACATGGTCGACGGGTCCTTCACAGCGACCCAGTTCTATGCAGATATCGACGGTCATCCCGACGATCCAAATGTGCAGCTCGCCATGGACGAGCTGGCCTATTTCACCACCAACATTGAAATACTGGGTGTCTACCCGGCCAATGACGACCGGTTCTGACCGGTGTCGTCGCGGCTAACGCGACGATGGCGGCCTCAGCTACCGGCCCCGGATCGGTCATCCCGAATCCAACCCAGCAGCCGGTTGGCCCGCGGGCCACGCTCAGGCTGAACGATTGACGCGCTCTTCCGTCTGCTTGGCGAACTCGGACACCCGCTTCTTGAAACCACGCTTGAGTTTGGTTTTGGCCAGTTTCAGCGACTGAACCATCAAACGCCCTGACAGTGTCTTCGGTGTCAGCGTCAGGGTCACGGAAAGCCGGGTGCGCTGGGGCGACAGGGCCAGCAGCTCAATATCCATCGTGCCATCCATCCCGCTACCCGTGCCGCTCAGAATCATCTGAGTTACCGGCTCGTAGGTGCTGAGTGACAGATGCAGATTGCGCTTCTTTCCGCGGAACTGAAATTCGATGTCCCAGGCCAGCCCGTTCTCCGGATGCTGCGCATCTCCCAGGCGCTGCACATCGACACCCCGACGCAACGCCATCCGCTCCATGCTCTCGAAATCAGAAATCGACCGAAAGACTTCGGCGATAGGTGCGTCGATGTCTTCTTTGCTGGAGAAATCCATGGGCATCCTGTCGTTACGGCGGATCTGCAAGATCCAATGGCAGTCTTGAGCTGAATTCTACTATTCGTCTCAATCCAGTGTATCTGCAAGCCAGTTCTGCAAAAGGAAATGTGCAATTGCGCCGTTGCGCGGTCTGCGAATTTCAGGATGGCCCCCTTCAAAAACCGTCATCATCTCCTGCCGCGAAACCCAGCGCGCCGCTTCGATTTCTTTCGGGTCGATGGTGATCTCCCGCCCCAGAGCCTCGCCCGCACAGCCAAACATCAACGACATAGGAAACGGCCAGGGCTGGCTGGACAGGTAGCTGACGGCGCCGACCTTCACCCCTGTTTCCTCTTCCGTCTCGCGTCTCACGGCTGCTTCCAGCGTTTCTCCTGGCTCCACGAAACCGGCCAGCAGCGAATACATCCCCTCCGGCCACCCCGGCGAGCGACCAACCAGAACGGCATCACCATGGGTGATCAGCATGATGACCACCGGGTCGGTACGCGGAAAATGGGCCGCACCGCAACTGGGACAAAGCCGCTGCCAGCCAGCCTGCGCCATATTGCTCTTCGCGCCACAACAGGCGCAGAACCCATGGCTGTGATGCCAGCCGAACACCGCCCGTGCCATCGCTGCCAGTTCGGCGTCCTCGCGACTGAGTTGTGCCATGATGCGGCGCAGCTCCACAAACCCTGTGTCAGTGGGCAAATCCGGGTGCCGCTGTTCACTGTTGTCGACAAAGCCGCGCAGCGCGCTCTCGTCATGATTGTCTGGCTGCCACCCACTGATATCAAGCGAGAACCGTGCCAAACCAGCAGCACAGCATCCCAGGAAGACCGCCTGCCCCACACCAGCCGTCGCCAGGGGATGATCGGACCCGATCCAGGCCAGAGCATCCGGCACAGCGCCGCTCTCCACTCCCGCCTCGGGTAGCGTACATAGCGGTTTCCCTCTCCAAATCAAAAGGATACGGCAATTTTCGCTCTGCCAGCGTGTTGTCAGGGCCGCCGGATCATCACGGAGCTGTGCGGCCCGGTCCAGACCGCTGCCACCAAATGTCACTTGTTCCGCCTGTCGCATCGCGCTGCCCCGCTGCTACGTCTGCGCACGGATGTGTCGCAGCACCTGAATCTGGCAGAGAAATACATCTATGAGATGATAAGCTGTTTCCTCTGCGCCACAGTGATCTAGAAATATCCTGACCCCTCGCAACAGGTGAAAACCGTAATTCCGCAGCATCTCAAGTGGAAAGCAACGCGATTGATTAGAATTTTCGGCAACAAGCGACTTTCGGGCGTCACATTTGATTGCTTCAAACAGGCAAACAGGCTTGTTAATAAATTGGCAATCAATGCCACCCCGGGGTTCGCCGTGAGACCGCTAAGAAACGCAATATGACAGGATCGGATCAAACCGAAGACGAAAAGGTCGGATCCCTGCGCATTCTGGCGACCACGGATCTGCATGCTAATCTTTTGAGTCACGACTATTATTCTGATCGCCCCGACCCAAGCCTGGGGCTCTCTCGTGTTGCCACACTGATCGCTGAGGCGCGCAAGGAAGCCGCTGCCAAAGGCGCCGCGACACTGCTTGTCGACAATGGCGACAGCATCTTCGGCACCCCGATAGCAGAGCGCCCGATGCAGCTCAGCGAGACCCGCCCGGCCCCGGTTGCCCGCGCGTTCGACCTACTCGGCTACGATGCCATCGGGCTCGGCAACCATGATTTCGATTTCGGCCTGGATCAGCTCAGGCAGGCCTTGCTGCAGATCTCCTGCCCCGTCATCTGCTCAAATATGCAGCTGGTGGATCCGCAGGCTTCCTTGCCTTTTTGCCAGTCCGCAGTGCTCGAACGCGTTTTCCCCGGTTCGGAGGATCTGCCGCTTCGGATCGGCGTGCTCTCGGTTCTGCCGATGCAAACCCTGAAATGGGCCGCGCATCAGCTGCAGGGTCGCGTCACCATCGACGACATGGTGCAATGTGCCGCCCGGCAGGCCGACGCGTTGCGCGCCAGGGGCTGCGATATCGTCATCGCACTGGCCCATACCGGTATCGGAGAGCAAACTACCGGATACGGCATTGAGAACGCACTTCACCCGCTTGCAGATCTTGGCGTTCTGGACGCCATCATCGGAGGTCACACTCATCTGACCCTGCCGGATCCGCGCCACCCCGTATCCGCGCCTGTGGTGATGCCGGGTGCCCATGGCTCACACCTCGGCGTGATCGACCTGCACGTCCAGCTGCAATCGGGCCGCTGGACCGTGACCAAAACCACCTGCAGATTGCGCCCTATCGCCCGGCGCAAGACCATCGCCGGCGCGGGTGGCATGCTCGTTCCCCTGGTGGCCGAAGACCCCGTCATGGTCGACGCCCTCGCAGAAGACCACGCAGAGACACGCAGGCGGATGGCCCAGCCTGTCGGCAGCACCAGCAGACCGCTGCACTCTTATTTCACCTTCCTTGGTCGCGATCAGGCCCTCGCGCTGGTGGCCTGGGCCCAGGCCGCTGCGGTGCGCCCCGCCCTGCGAGATACCGTTGCCGGAAACCTGCCACTGCTCTCAGCGACCGCTCCCGGCAAATTCGGCGCCCGGTCAGGTCCGTCCAACTACACAGATGTACCGGCCGGCCAGATGTACATGCGCCATGTCGTCGACATCCAGCCCTTCCCGAACGAGCTGCGCACGGTGGTTCTGAATGGTGCCCAGCTGCGCGATTGGCTGGAAATGTCGGCGGGTCTCTTCAATCAGATCGCGCCGGGCACCTCTGGAGACCCGCTGTTGGACACGGACCGGGCCGGTCACAACTTTGATGTCATCTTTGGGCTGCAATACGACATCGATGTCTCCGTACCTGCCAGATTTGCCAGCGATGGTGAGCTGATTGACCCCAGCAATCACCGAATCCGCAATCTGCGCTGGAAAGGGGCTCCAATACCAGAGAACCAACATTTCGCCGTAGCAGTAAGCAGTTACCGCATTGGCGGCGGCGGCAACTTCACGATGGCCCAGGCCGCGACCCGCCTGCCGACGCCCCCCCTGCGGGTCAGGGACGTGATTTGCGATTATGTCGCCGGGCGCCTGATGCGAGATCCATTGGAACAAGCGCCGCCCCCTTGGCGCCTGTCCAATCACCCCTCGACCGAGGTCGAGATCTTTACCGGACCCGGCGCCCGCACATATCTCACCGATCTCGACCCGGCCCGCCACAATTTGTACGGCACAACCGCCGACGGATTTTTGCGGATCGGTGTCAAGCTCTGATCCCCGCCTGAATGCGCCCGCTGCCATGCGCCTTATTGCGGTCAGACGGGCTTGCCATTCCTGATCTGCCCTCCTATATCGACCAGTGAGAGGTTGGCGCGGGCAAGCGCCTCGCCAACCTGGTCAGATCCGGAAGGAAGCAGCCACAACGAGCCCCGCTTGGGTCGATGTCCAACCTCTCACCTCCCCCCATCCCCGACATTCAGTCGCCGCCCACGGCAGAGTTAGCTGCCTCTTGCCAGTTTGGCCGCTGATCCGCCACACCAAACGGCGCTGGCATTGCCGCTATATATAGTGGCACGGGGCGCCACTCCGCCCCGATATGGTAGGCAATACGCCGAAGAAATACCCCACCCCCTGACGTAGCGCTTGACGACTCGCCCCGCCAGCCGCTAGCCCTAGTGGCAGATGGTTCCTGCATCGCTGCCACGCGATCAGGATGAAAAGGGAACACGGTGCGAGATGGTAGACATACCGGATCAATGCCGCGACTGCCCCCGCAACTGTAAGCGGTGAGCAACCTCGGACCATGCCACTGATGCCACGGATCCCGTTGGATCCCACGGTGTTGGGAAGGCCCCGAAGTTGCCGCGACCCGCGAGTCAGGAGACCTGCCATCTGATGAGAAACTCGAAACCGGGCGGGGTGTCCTGGCAGGGTCTGCATGTCCGCCGATCGGCCTGCCAGCTCTGACCGTTCATCCCCTCCTTCGCGCGGAGGGCGCAATGAACTGGACTGATACGACACATGGCTATTCCCTGAGCACCTGCCAGCATCTGGGGCAACCCTGCCCGGCGGCAGAGCGCATGATTGCGCGCCTCGCCGCCGCCATGGGACAGGCAAAAGCCGTCACAACCGAGGATTTCGAAATTGCCGGGACATGCGAGCTGACCGCCTGCGACCGGCCCTGCAAGGCGAGATTTGCCGCCAGACATGACCGCATCCGCATTTATTGTGGTGTCTCGCAAGAGGCGGATCTGGCCGGTCTTGACCGTTTCGCGGATGCCCTCTTTCTGCCCTCGGCTGACAGCCTCCCCCTTGCCAAGCTGCCGGATTACCCCTGCGGCTTGGCACAGGCTGTGCCGCTGGCACCTCAGATGGCCCGAATCACCCCGCCGCAGCTCGCAGCTGTCAGCTGAACGCCGCTTTGAAAGGACCGCACGCCGCGCTTACGCGGCGCCACGCCCAACGGGATATGACCTTGCCGAAGGTCATATCCGGGCGGGAGCATCTCCCTGTGCCGGCCCGTTTCACACAGCCGCGGTCAGGAGCCTTTGCCGGGAATACGCCTCGGGCCATACGCCCAGATCATCTGAGCGTCGGTCTCGATTGCGCAGGGGCGAATGGCCCGTAGCCGTGCCAACGCCAGATCCGGCCGCTCGCCGCATTCCGTCATCAGCCGCAGCACCACCATGCCAGACCGGCCACAGCCACCCCGGCAATGCACCAGCACCCGACCACCGCCAACAAGCGCCTTGCGCGCCAGATGGCTGACCTCCGGCCAACGGCTCAGGATCTCCGGCGGCGGCGCACTGAAATCAGGGACGGGCAAATGTATCCATCGGCTGCCGATACTCTGCAGATCCGTCCCGATCGTCTCGGCACCAACTGCGGCATGTTCCTCCTCCGTGGTCATCGAAATGACCAGACCGGGCTGCCACTCTCGAATGTGGTCCATATCGCCACGATAATCGCCCCCTGCACCGGGCAGCGGGCATAGCGCCAGAATACCATCCGCCACCGAAAGCGCGTGCAAGATCAGCGTGCCCCCGGCCCGCTCCTCTTCGATGTCACCGTGTTGAGATCCATCCTCCATGGTCAGCCCCCACTGCCAATTCACCGCCTGATCCTACGCCAGCAATCCCCCCGGACGATCACATCCTCCAATGTAGCGATCTGTCGGCCCTGCACCTAATGGTTTCTGAAAGCCCGATGGTACACACCCCTTATCCTACCGCGACCACCATCAGCGGTGGACGCCACGCGCGGGCTTGCCTACTTTACCCGGACATCAACGACCGACCCCCGAATCTGGCACGAGACATCATGAGCGACACAGCAGGCGACACAGCAGACCAAACCTCGGGTCAATACCAGGTTCTGGCCCGCAAATACCGGCCCGAGACCTTTGCCGATCTGGTGGGTCAGGACGCCATGGTGCGGACGCTGAAGAACGCCTTTGCCGCCGATCGCATTGCCCAGGCCTTCATCATGACAGGCATCCGCGGCACCGGCAAAACCACAACCGCCCGGATCATCGCCAAGGGCATGAACTGCATCGGCGAGGATGGCCAGGGCGGCCCCACCACCGATCCTTGCGGCAAATGCGAGCATTGCACGGCGATCATGGAAGGCCGCCATGTCGATGTGATGGAGATGGACGCGGCCTCGCGCACAGGTGTCGGAGACATCCGCGAGATCATTGACTCGGTGCAGTACCGCGCCGCCTCGGCCCGCTACAAGATCTACATCATCGACGAAGTTCACATGCTGTCGACCAGTGCTTTCAACGCGCTCTTGAAGACGCTGGAGGAGCCGCCCGCGCATGTGAAGTTCATCTTCGCCACCACCGAAATCCGCAAGGTGCCGGTGACGGTGCTGTCGCGCTGCCAGCGGTTTGACCTGCGCCGGATCGAGCCGGAGGTGATGATTGCCCTCCTGCGCAAGATCGCAACGGCTGAGGGCGCCCAGATTGCCGACGACGCGCTGGCGCTCATCACTCGCGCCGCCGAAGGATCTGCCCGGGATGCCACCTCGCTCCTGGATCAGGCGATTTCCCATGGCGCGGGTGAGACCACCGCCGATCAGGTCCGCGCCATGCTGGGCCTTGCCGACCGCGGCCGGGTCTTGGACCTGATGGACATGATCCTGCGCGGCGATGCGGCGGCGGCACTGACGGAACTCAGTGCGCAATATGCCGAGGGCGCAGACCCGTTGGCGGTGCTGCGCGATCTGGCGGAGATCACCCATTGGGTTTCTGTGGTGAAGATCACGCCTGATGCTGCTGAAGACCCCACCGTCAGCCCCGATGAGCGCGCCCGTGGCGGCCAGATGGCCGAAGCCCTGCCGATGCGGGTGCTGACGCGGATGTGGCAGATGCTTCTGAAGGCTCTGGAGGAGGTTGCCGCCGCCCCCAACGCGATGATGGCGGCCGAAATGGCGGTGATCCGTCTGACTCATGTGGCTGATTTGCCAACCCCCGAACAGCTGATGCGCACGCTTCAGGACACCCCGCCGCCACCACCAGCTGGCCCCGGCAATGGCGCCCCCCTGCCGCAGGCGGGCGCGCAGGGGCACCATGCCGGGCAATATGCGGGCCAAAACACCGGCCAGAATCAAAACTCCGGCCACAACACGGGTCAGACAGCCTCCGGCTATCAGCCCGGCCCTGGCAGCGGGCCGACGATGTCGCAGACCATCTCCGCCACGGGCGGCGGACCGGCCACTGCCCTTGCGCCGCAGATGGATCAGGCGCTGGCCCGATACCCCAGCTTTGAACATATCGTTGAACTGATTCGCGTCCGCCGGGATGGCCTGCTGCTGGAATATGTCAAAACCTACCTGAGGCTGGTCTCCTACCAGC
Organism: Phaeobacter sp. JH20_37; assembly: GCF_048056015.1. Classification (NCBI taxonomy): domain Bacteria; kingdom Pseudomonadati; phylum Pseudomonadota; class Alphaproteobacteria; order Rhodobacterales; family Roseobacteraceae; genus Phaeobacter; species Phaeobacter sp. JH20_37. The sequence continues at coordinate 161,522 of NZ_JAYMWW010000017.1, forward strand.
CGGGGCGGATCACCATCCAGCCCACCGATGACGCGCCCAAGGATCTGGCACAACGCCTTGGCCAGCAGCTGCAGACCTGGACGCAGGCACGCTGGGTCATTTCCATCGCAAACGAAGGCGGTGGTGAGACGATCACCGAACGCGACAACGCAGTGGAAAACGCCCTGCGCGACAAGGCCAGTCAACATCCGATCGTGCAGGCCGTTCTGGACAGCTTCCCCAAGGCCAGGATCATCAAGATCCGCACCGCCGAAGACCTCGCCGCCGAGGTCGAAGCAGACGCCCTGCCAGAGGTCGAGGACGAATGGGATCCCTTCGAAGAAGAGTAACTTGCTTTGCAGGCTTAATGACGCTGTTTCCCGCTGCAGCAATTGCAGAAGTCTGTGATAAGGAACGACTGTCTTGGAAACCGGGTGATGGTCCGGCCACCGCCTGGGATGAGTTGATAGGCCTCTCCACCCTGCCCGTGTCCCTTGCGTTGCTTGCCCTTGCGGGCATCGCTCTGACCACACGAAACCGCCCGACCTTCGCAATCGCTGCCGTGCTCTGGGCCGGTCTTGCCTTTGTCGTTGCGGTTGACCGGTACGAAAACGCGCTGAATTATGCGGTAGCCTACGACCTTGCAGAAGATTGCTTGGCGCCACCCCACTTGTTCATCGGCCTTGCAGTTGCGATATGTGCCGGGATGACTTACGGCGCGCTGCGCCCTCGCACTTAGGAGAAAACAGATGCTCAAAGGCCTCGGCGGTCTTGGCGACATGGCCAAGATGATGAAATCGGCACAGGAACTGCAAACCAAAATGGCGCAGATGCAGGAAGACCTGCACAATGTCATGGTCACCGGCGAAGCAGGCGCAGGTCTGGTGAAGGCGACCGCCTCGGCCAAGGGCGATCTGAAGGCGCTGGATATTGATCCGTCGATCTTCAACGGCGACGACAAGGAAGTGGTCGAAGACCTGATCCTCGCCGCGATCAAGGATGCCCAAGCGAAGGCAGCCGAGAAGGCGCAGGACGAAATGGCCAAGCTGACCGAAAGCATGGGCCTTCCCAAGGATATCAAACTGCCGTTCTAATCTGCGGCATCATGCAGACCCTATCAGGCGGCCCTGTGGCCGCCTTTTCTTTTGCCCCGCAGGCGCTGTAAAACAAAACCTGAACAGACTGCCTGCGCCCCCTTGTGCTTTCCAAGGGCAATCATCCTATATAGCAGGGAAGACAGGGGCGTTAGGCATGATCAAGAACTCCACCACCGATATCGAAGACCTGATTGCCCTGATGGCCAAACTGCCGGGGCTGGGGCCGCGCTCTGCCCGCCGGGCGGTCTTGCACCTGATCCGCAAACGCGCCCTGCTGCTGACACCACTGGCTGAAACGATGAGTGACGTTGCAGCCACGGCTCGTGAATGCCTCAACTGCGGCAATGTCGGCACCAGCGATCTCTGTACCATCTGCGAGGATATGACCCGCGCCAATGGCGAACTCTGCGTGGTGGAGGATGTCGCGGATCTCTGGGCGATGGAGCGGGCGGCGGTCTTCAAAGGGCGCTATCACGTGCTTGGCGGCACCCTGTCGGCGCTGGATGCCGTTGGCCCCGACGAGCTGCGCATTCCCCGTCTGGTGGACCGGGTTCAGGCCGAGAACGTCACGGAGGTGATTCTGGCGCTCAACGCCACGATCGACGGCCAGACCACGGCGCATTACATTGCCGATCAGCTCAACGGTCGGGTTCGACTCACCTCTCTTGCGCAGGGCGTGCCCATCGGCGGAGAACTGGATTACCTCGACGAAGGCACCATCACGGCGGCCCTGCGCGCCCGCAAGGACATCTGACACGCCCGTGCCACCCTTGGCCCACGGCCACGCCCCATGCCCAGGCGATATCTGATCAGACACAGCGGCTGGACGCTGATGTTCACAGGCGGAAACGCCGCGCAGTCACCCAGCACTATGCCAGTGGTCGAGTCTTTGTTTTCAAGGAGAAATGGTGGCGTGGGGGAGACTCGAACTCCCGACCTAACGATTATGAGTCGTTCGCTCTAACCAACTGAGCTACCGCGCCATCGGGGTGCGAGGTACGCCAGCCACGGCCGCGCGTCAAGGCAGAAATGTCAGAAAAATGCAGCGATCCGCACCGAAAGGCGAATTTTTTGTGACGGTCGAATAATTGGCCTGCCCGCAGCTCAGCGGCCTGCCAGCATCCACGCCACAGCCACCCCGAAGGCAAGGCGCCTGAAACGCAAAAAAGCCACGGAACGCTGTGCATCCCGTGGCTTTTTTCTATCTTGCGTCACCCCTGTGCAGGGGCGCGTGTGGCTTAGAAACGGGGATCCGTATCGTCCTCGTCATCCTCGTCATCGCCACCGGCAGGCAGGTTGAAGAAGCTGTCAGCGTCAACCACATCCTCTTCTTCGGCGCGGCTCGGCTTGTCGCTGCCACCGAGGGTAAAGGTCTCCAGACCCTCGATCGCCGACGGCATACGGGGCTCTGCGTCCATCTCCAGCGACTGTTCAGTCGACACCAACTTGCGACGTTCGTCATCGCTCATCACACCACCTTCGGCAGCCTTCTTGGCGGCGGCTTTCTGTACGGCGGCATCCAGTTCGGACTGTTTACACAGGCCCAGCGCGACCGGGTCGATCGGCTGGATATTGGCAATGTTCCAATGGGTCCGCTCGCGGATCGCCTGAATGGTCGGCTTGGTGGTGCCCACCAGCTTGGAAATCTGGCCATCGGACAGCTCAGGGTGGAACTTCACCAGCCAGTAGATCGACGCCGGACGGTCCTGACGCTTGGACAGCGGCGTGTAGCGCGGTCCACGGCGTTTCTCTTCACCGGCAGCAGCCGGGTTGAACTTCAACTTCAGCTTATGCAGCGGGTTGTTTTCGGCCTTATCCACCTCTTCCTGCGTCAGCTGGTTGTTGGCAACTGGGTCGAACCCTTTGACGCCAGCAGCCACATCGCCATCAGCGATGCCCTGGATTTCCAGCTCGTGCATACCGACAAAATCGGCAATCTGTTTGAAGCTGATCGTGGTATTGTCCACCAGCCACACGGCGGTCGCCTTGGCCATCAACGGTTTTGCCATGCGCTCATCTCCTTAGTAACACGGTTGTCCCAGATACATCTTTCCCGTCGCCTGAAAGAGGCTTCCCCGATTTGGGGCGGTTTCCGTTGTCGGGGAACTTCAATTCTATATAGTCGCGATGTTTCTATAAGGAAAGAGGCGAATGCGCGGCATCAAACGGACCCTGAAGGCAGCCCTTATTGCGGTAGAAACTGTCGGACTGGGCATCGCCATTGCCGCGACATCGCCGAGACAGGCAACAGCCGAAGGCGAGATTGCCGGGCAGTTCGACTACTATGTCCTCAGTCTCAGCTGGTCGCCGAACTGGTGTGCGCTGGAAGGCGATGCCAAACGGTCCGAGCAATGCGACCCCCGCCACGATCATGGCTGGACCCTACATGGGCTCTGGCCGCAGTTCCATCGTGGCTGGCCGAGCTACTGCCGCACCGCAGAGGCACCGCCGACCCGCCAGCAGACGCAGCAGATGGCCGACATCATGGGGACCTCCGGCCTCGCCTGGCATCAGTGGAAGAAACACGGAACCTGTAGTGGCCTGTCCGCTCGCGAATATTTCGCCCTCTCCCGGCAGGCCTATGCAGAGATCAACCGACCGCGTGCCTTTCGCAGGCTGACCCAAGCCGTGACCCTACCCGCCAGTCTGGTGGAGCAGGCCTTTCTGCAGGACAACCCCGATCTGAAGCCCGACACGCTGACCATCACCTGCCGCAATGGCCACATCCAGGAAGCCCGCATCTGTCTATCCCGCGAGCTGAAACCCGTGCCCTGCGGCCGCGATGTGATCCGGGACTGCACGCAGAAAAACGCGGTGTTCGAGCCGATCCGCTAGCGCTGCGATCCGCACGGCCAGACGGCCCCTGCGCCGAAGCACAGGGAGAGGCACCGGGAAATGGCATCCCTCGCGCCATAGTGACCCAATTTGCGCTGCCTTTATGGTAGACTGAGCATATGCACCACTCTGAGAGCACCTCAGATCCGGACCTGTCGTGCTCACCTCCCTTGACCGGACTGCCGCGCACTGCGCGAACCCGAGAGGAATAATCATGGCACGAACCATCGGAAACCCCATCAGCTGGCTGGCAAAATCCGTTGGCCTGACCAGTTCCCATCTCTCCGCTTCGGTGGACCATCTGGGCAGTGACAAGGCAGGCGAGATGCCCCGCGTGCTCCAGCTGGAGATGGCAGACCTCGGTGCTGCGCTGCGGGCCGGGTGGCAGGATTTCGCGGCCTGCCGGTCTGATGCCATGGCGCTTGTCTTTCTCTACCCGCTGATTGGCGTGGCCTTGGTTGTCCTCAGCCTGTCGATGAACCTCCTGCCGTTGATCCTCCCGCTGGTCCTCGGATTTGCGCTGGTTGGCCCGGTCGCCGCCGTTGGGCTCTATGAGATGTCATCACGCCGCGAGGCCGGTTTCACACCGCGCTGGATGGACGCCTTTGCCGTGCTGCGCTCCCCGGCGTTCCTGTCGATCCTGATGCTGGGCCTATATCTGGCCGCGCTCTGCATCCTCTGGCTGACGGTGGCTGCGGCGATCTACAACCGCACGCTCGGGCCCGAGGCCCCGACATCTCTGGCGGCCTTTACCCAGGATATCTTCACCACCGCTGCCGGCTGGGCAATGCTGGTGATCGGCGGCACCGTAGGCGGGATCTTCGCCTTTGCAGCGCTCGCGGTCAGCCTTGTGTCTTTTCCGCTGTTGCTGGACCGGCATGTCGGCCTGCCCATCGCTGTCGCCACATCCCTGCGCGTGGTGCGCAGGAATCTCTGGGTCTCGCTGGTCTGGGGCCTCCTTGTCGCGCTTGCACTGCTGGTCGCTGCAATCCCGATGTTTGCGGGCATGATCGTGGTGGTCCCGGTATTGGGACACGCCACCTGGCATCTCTATCGCCGAGCCGTTGCCTGACACGTGCCGGCGACAACCGCGCCTGCACGATCAGCCCGCGCGGCGGGGCCTACCCCTCGCCGCCGACCTCCAAAACAATCTTGCCGATATGCGCAGAGCTTTCCATCCGTGCATGGGCCGCCGCCGCATCTTCCAGGGCAAAGGTCTGGTCCATCACCGGCGCGAATTTCCCTGCCTCGATAAGTGGCCAGACCACCTCGCGCAGATCCCGCGCAATCTGCGCCTTTGCCAGATCGCTCTGTGGTCGCAGTGTTGATCCGGTCAGCGTCAGACGTCGCGCCATGACCTGGGCAAAGTTCAACTCCACCTTCGGACCTGACAGAAACGCGATGTGGACCATGCGGCCATCATCCGCGAGCGCACGCACGTTGCGAGGAATATAGTCGCCGCCCACCATGTCCAGAATCAGATTGGCCCCGCCTTCGCTTTTCATTACCTCGACGAAATCCTCATCGCGGTAATTGATCGCCCGTTCGGCCCCAAGCGTCAGGCACGCCGCACATTTCTCATCTGATCCGGCGGTCGTGAAGACCCGCGCGCCCAGCTGCGAAGCAAGCTGAATCGCGGTTGTTCCGATACCGGATGACCCTCCGTGAACAAGAAACCGCTCCCCGGCCAGCAGGCCCCCGCGGGTAAAGACGTTGGACCAGACGGTGAAACAGGTCTCCGGCAGGCAAGCCGCCTGCTTCATTGACAGCCCCTCAGGCACCGGCAGGCAATGCGCCGCTGGCGTCGCGACGTATTCGGCATAGCCGCCGCCGGGTAGCAGCGCACAGACCCGGTCGCCCACAGTCAGCTCGCTGACCCCGGCGCCAATGGCGACCACCTCGCCTGAGGCTTCCAGGCCCGGCAGGTCGCTGGCGGTCGGGGGAGGTGCGTATTTGCCCGCGCGTTGCAGCGCATCCGGGCGATTGACGCCTGCATAGGCCACTTTCAGAACCACCTGCCCATGCGCCGGGCTCGGCATCGGGCGCGCACAGCCCTGCAAAACCTCAGGCCCACCCGGCTCGCGAATCTCAATCGCCTGCATCATCTCGGTCATTGGCATTCCTCCGCTGTTGTCACTGCCTAGCAAAGGACGGCTGCCCGTCAAAGACGTTGCATTGGCACAGGCAACCAGAACGTTGCGCCCATCAGCGCCGCGGGGTCGACCAGCTGCCCGGCAGGTCGTCGCGCGCGCTCGGCGCCTTTATCTGCTGGGCCAGCCAGTTCGGCCCGACCAGCAGAGGTTTCAGCAACGGGTTGGACTGCACCTGCGCCTTCAGTTTCTCGAACTGCATGACGTTATCGATGCGACGGTCGAGAAACTCCCAGCTGGCCTGGTGGTTCAGACTGTCGTCTCCCAGCCAATAGAGCACGGTCGCAGAATAGACGCCCGCAAGCGATCCCCGCTTGGTGTACCAGTTGATATCCTCCGAAGAATCGCCAAGCGCGGTCCAGATCGCATCCACCGTGCCCCAGATCAGCCGAACACCATCGCCTGCGTATTGTGGCAGCGAAAACAAAGTGGTGCCACGGCGCACGGCTTCCTTATCGTCGACGACCTCCAGCCGCAGACGCACCGCCCGTGCGATCTTGTCACGAAACCGCAGGCCGGTCATGTCCTCTTGCGCCAATCGCTCAAGCATCAGCTGATCACCACGCCTGTGAAAGGCAACCGCCAGATCTACCGCGCCGCGTGGGCACAACGCCTCCGCCAGCGCCGGGGCAACACCGGCGTCCGCCACAGCTGCAGAGAATGTCGAGGCGCTCCAGCCATCAAAGGGCACATGCAGTAATGCGGCATTCAGCAGCCGCTCGATGGTGTCGCCCGCCTCAGGCACGGAGCGCGGGTCGGTGTGATCCTCAATCGTCATGATATCGCCTTCCGAAATCTCATCTCTCTCTAATCGCAATCGCGTCTTCTGGACACCGGGTATCACCTGCGGCGCGGACAGACACGCCCGGACTGTTCGGCTCAGCGACAATGACGCATCAAACAGCTACAGGAGCATCTGCACCGCCCCTGCCCGGCACTGGACAAGCTAGCACGACCTTGCTATATGGCCAGCTCCTGCAAATCCTTGCAACTCAACTTAGAAAGGTGGTGAAAACCACATGCAGGTTAGTGTTCGCGACAATAACGTCGATCAGGCGCTTCGTGCCCTGAAGAAAAAGCTGCAGCGTGAAGGCGTCTTCCGCGAAATGAAGCTCAAGCAACATTTCGAGAAGCCGTCCGAGAAAAAAGCGCGTGAGAAAGCTGAAGCGATTCGCCGTGCCCGTAAACTGGCACGTAAGAAAGCACAGCGCGAAGGCCTCCTCTGAGCCCTTCGATCCGCAGTTCTGGACGCAAAATTGACGACCCCCGAGGCTTTGCCGCGGGGGTTTGTCGTTTTTGGCCTACCCGAAAATAGCGAGTGCGACAATCCGTCGCCTATAAAATTAATATTTTATCAAAAAATACACGCAATACGTGTGTTCGTGTCAGGAAAACTGCGCTAGTCTGGTTAATGCAAGGGCAGGCTGAAGCGTTTCCCCAGCAGCTGCTCGCGCCATCGGATCTGGAACACCCGGTGGTTTAAACCCGGAGCAGGCAGCGTCTCCCCCCCATCAGGCGCTTGTCTTACCCCCTTACAACCAAGGCATTTGCCGCTCCGGGTTCCTTCTCTCCTCAGAACCCACGGGTAGACAGCGCCCTGACTGCGCTTTCTCTAACAGCCCCGCAACACGCCTGCGCGCCCGCCCGATCAGGCGCAGCCAGGGCACTGTCCCGGCGGCTGTCCAGACGCGACAAACGGCCTGCCGTCAGTAGATCTTGGGCACGTAGAGGTCATCCGGCAGCACCCGGCGTTCGTAATCCGGCTTGTACTCTCGGTCCGGCAGCGAGACCCGTTCGCTCGGCACCTCGCTATATGGAATCTTCGTCAGCAGATGCTCGATACAGTTCAGCCGCTCGCGCTTCTTGTCGTTGCCCTCGACGATATACCAGGGCGCTTCCGGGATATTGGTGCGCTCGAACATATCCTCCTTGGCCTTGGTATACTGCTCCCAGCGGATTCGGCTCTCCAGATCCATCGGCGACAGCTTCCACTGTTTCATCGGATCATGGATCCGCATGAGAAACCGCAGCTGCTGTTCTTCATCGGTGATGGAAAACCAGTATTTCAGCAGGATGATGCCCGACCGAACCAGCATCCGCTCGAATTCGGGAACGTCCTGAAAGAACTGTTCGACCTGGTCATCGCTGGCAAATCCCATCACCCGCTCCACCCCGGCGCGATTGTACCAGGAGCGGTCGAAGAGCACGATTTCACCCGCCGCCGGCAGATACGGCACATAGCGCTGGAAATACCACTGGCTCTGCTCACGGCGGCTGGGGGCGGGCAAGGCCACCACCCGCGCCACCCGCGGGTTCAGGCGCTGGGTGATCCGCTTGATCACCCCGCCCTTGCCTGCGCTGTCGCGGCCCTCAAACAGGATGCAGACCTTTGCCCCAGTGTGCTGGACCCAGTCCTGCACCTTGATCAGCTCCGCCTGCAACCGCAGCAGATTGCGGAAATAGACCTTACGGTCCAGCATCTCCGGATGCTGTGAGCGATAGATCTTGCGCAGCTCCATCGACAGCATCGGTTCGGCGAACTCGATCTCGAAATCTTCGTCCAACGTGTCCTGAAGTTCAGCGTCCAGCCAGTCAAAGGAATCAGGGTCATACTCGCTGGTCACGCTCGGGCTCCTTGGTCGGTTAGTGGTCAGTCACGCGGCAGTAGCAGGCGGATGTGATTGTTTCATGTCACACCATACCGTCGCAGAGATCCGTCGGCACTCCGCGCCGTCACTGCCAACAGGCCATCGCTCCCCGTGGCGCGACCGCCGACAGGGTCAGAACAGGGAATCGAATAATCCGAACGGGCGCAAGGGGGCACGGTGCGAGAAACACCAATTACGAGCGATGATCACTCAAAATCATGTCAGCTGCCTTTTCCGCGATCATGATTGTGGGGGCATTGGTATTGCCGCTGGGAATCACCGGCATCACACTGGCATCAACCACCCGCAGCCCCGCCACTCCGCGCAGCCGAAGCGCCCCATCCACCGGCGCCGCCTCCTCGATGCCCATCCGCACCGTACAGGTCGGGTGAAATATCGTGGTGCCGATATCACCCGCTGCCTGCATCAGATCCGCCTCCTCATCGGATCCGCCGCCCGGCTTCAGCTCCTCCGGCAGATAGCGGCGCATGGCGGACTGCCCCATGATCGCGCGTGCCTGCCGGATCGCGGCGACCGCGACCTGACGATCGCCTGCGGTTGACAGGTAATTGGGTGCAATACGCGGCGCCTGCATCGGATCGGCGCTGGTGATCGCCACCTCACCCCGGCTTTCGGGCCGCAGGTTGCACACACTCGCCGTCAGCCCCGGAAAGTCATGCAGCGGCTGACCAAATGCCTCCAGCGTCAGGGGCTGCACGTGATACTCCAGATCCGGCGTTGCCAGATCCGGGCGCGACCGTGAAAACGCACCCAGCTGACTGGGCGCCATCGACATCGGGCCAGACCGGCGCAGCGCATATTCGGCAGCGATCTTCACCTTGCCAATCAGCGAGTTTGCCAGCGTGTTCAGCGTCTTTGCCCCGCTCAGCCGCCAGGCACAGCGCAGCTGCAGATGATCCTGAAGGTTCCGCCCAATCTCAGGTAGGTCACGATGCACCTCGATCCCATGCGCCCGCAGCAGTTCCGCCGGACCCAGGCCAGAGAGTTGCAGGATCTGAGGGCTGTTGATTGCGCCCGCCGACAGCACGATTTCCCCCCGCGTCCGCGCGGTCCTGATCACGCCACCCTGGCTGTACTCCACGCCCACCGCCCGGCCCTCTTCGATCAGAATGCGCCGTGTATGGGCGCCGGTCTCGACCTTCAGTGTCTCGCCGGTGGCGGTCCGCAGAAACGCCTTTGCGGTGTTCATCCGCCAGCCGCCACGCTGATTCACCCGGAAGTAACCGACTCCTTCGTTGTTACCGGTGTTGAAATCCGTGACCTTTGGCAGCCCCCAGTCCGCGGCCGCCTGCATCCAGTCGTCCAGCACATCCCAATGCAGCCGCTGGTTTTCCACCCGCCATTCGCCGCCCGAGCCGTGCAGATCGGACGGCCCTTCGACATAATCCTCCGACTTCTTGAAATAGGGCAGCACGTCGTCCCAGCCCCAGCCGGTCAGGCCGCGCTGACGCCAGCCGTCATAATCCGCCGCCTGTCCACGCAGGTACAACATCCCGTTGATGGAGGAACAGCCGCCCAGCACCTTGCCACGCGGATAGATCAGCGCCCGCCCGTTCAGCCCGGCCTCGGCCTCGGTCCGATACATCCAGTCGGTACGCGGATTGTTGATGCAATAGAGATATCCCATCGGGATATGCACCCAATGGTAGTTGTCCCGGCCTCCCGCTTCCAACAGCAGCACGCGCTGCCCTGCGGCACTCAACCGGTTGGCCAGCACACACCCCGCGCTGCCCGCGCCAATGATGATATAGTCCCAGTCCATATGCCCCCGCCCGCGACGATCCTGCCGTCTTGTTCTGCCTGAGTAGTCTTTCCCAGATCACGGAGCCTTACAAGCCGCCCTGCCACAGGGGCGCTGCCCCGGTCAGACCGGCAGCGCCGTGGTCTTGAACACCGTACGCAGCGCAAAGGAGCTTTGCATCTGCGCCACGCCGGGCAGTCGCGTCAGATGCTGGCGATGGATGCGGGCGAAATCATCGGTGTTTTCAGCCACCACCTTCAGGATGTAATCCGCCGTTCCCGCCATCAGATGACATTCAAGCACATCCGGAATGCGTGCCACTGCCTTCTCAAACGCGTCCAGCAGCTCGTCGGCCTGGCTTTGCAGGGTAATCTCCACAAATACCGTTGCGGGCAGGTTCATCTTGCGTGCATCCAGCAGCGCGACATAATTGCGGATATAGCCATCCGCCTCCAGGCGCTGGACCCGTCGGTGGCAGGCCGACGCCGACAGGTTAACCTGTTCGCTCAGCTCTGCGTTGGAGATCCGGCCCTGCTTCTGCAACACCTGCAAGATCCGACGATCCGTGTGATCAAGTGACATATGGTGAAAGATCCTTCGTCAAAGTTACAATATATTCGAAGAACCTTCGATCTGCACCTTTTTAATCTGCCCAAAAAAGAAGCACTTTTCACTGCGCCTGCGGCACAATAGCGCAAGCATGTAGGAGGAGTGATTACATGAAAATCGGATGCCCCACAGAGATCAAGCCGCAGGAATTTCGCGTCGGCATGACGCCGGACGCCGCCCGTGAAGCCGTTAACCACGGACATTCTGTCCTGATCCAGGCCGGTGCTGGCATGGGTGCAGGTTTCACCGATGAGGATTACGTCGCCGCTGGTGCCGCCATCATCGACACCGCCGAAGAAATCTTCGCCACCGCCGACATGATCGTGAAGGTCAAGGAACCCCAGGCCGTTGAGCGCAAGATGCTGCGCGAAGGCCAGCTGCTGTTCACCTATCTGCACCTGGCCCCCGATCCGGAGCAGACAAAGGATCTTCTGGAAAGCGGCTGTACCGCCATCGCCTATGAAACCGTGACCGACGACCGTGGCGGCCTGCCGCTGCTGGCGCCGATGTCCGAAGTGGCCGGCCGTCTGGCCCCGCAGGTTGGCGCATACACCCTGCAAAAGGCAAACGGTGGCCGTGGCGTTCTGATGGGCGGCGTGCCCGGCGTGGCCCCCGCCAAGGTTGTTGTGATCGGCGGCGGTGTGGTCGGCACCCATGCGGCCAAGATCGCTGCGGGCATGGGCGCAGATGTCACTATTCTCGACCGGTCGCTCACACGCCTGAAGTACCTCGACGATGTCTTCGGTCGCGACTTCAAGAACCAGTATTCCACCGCTGGTGCCACCGCCGAGCTGGTCCGTGACGCCGATATGGTGATCGGTGCGGTTCTGATCCCCGGTGCCGCGGCGCCGAAACTGGTCTCCCGTGCACAGCTCAGCGAGATGAAGCCGGGTGCGGTTCTGGTCGACGTCGCTATCGACCAGGGCGGCTGCTTCGAGACCTCCAGAGCCACCACCCACGCCGACCCGATCTACGAAGTCGACGGCATCATGCACTACTGCGTGGCCAACATGCCGGGCGCCGTCGCGCGCACCTCGACCCAGGCCCTGGGCAATGCGACCCTGCCCTTCATGCTGAATCTCGCCAACAAAGGATGGAAACAGGCCTGCGCCGATGATCCGCACCTGCTGAACGGTCTGAACGTCCACGCGGGCAAGCTGACCTATTTCGCCGTCGGCAAGGCACTGGGTATCGACGTCGTCTCCCCACAACTGATGATCAAGTAACACCTCCCTCACACTTGGCATCAGCCTGAACAAGGCCCCGCAATCGCGGGGCCTTGTCGCATTTTCAGCAGGTTTGATCCGCCGCAAAAATAATTCTGCAAGCGCCACTAGACAATCGGTCTAGTCAGCTTATGTCTAGCGTCATGAGTGAGACACGCCTGCAAATTCTGGACACCGGCCGCAAGCTGACCGCACAGCGCGGCTACACCTCGGTTGGCCTGACCGAGCTGCTGAGCACGGCGCAGGTGCCCAAAGGCTCCTTCTATCACTATTTCGCCTCGAAAGAGGATTATGGCTGCGCGCTCCTGCGCCACTATGTTGATCAATACCGGCTGGAGCTCCGGCACACGCTGAATGATCCCGAACAGTCGGGGCGGGATCAGGTGCTGGGCTATTTCCGCTGCTGGAAAGATCGCCAGATCTCCGGCAACGCAGAGCAGAAATGCCTGATCGTGAAGCTAGCAGCAGAAGTGTCCGATCTGTCCGCCGACATGCGCGCGATCCTGCAACACGGCGTTGAATCGATCGTCGCCCGCCTGTCCGACTGCCTTCGCGGCGCGCAGGCAGATGCGTCTCTGGCCGCCGGTGTCGATCCCCACCAGACCGCCACAACCCTCTACCAGATCTGGCTGGGCGCCAGCCTCATGGCACATCTGTCCCAGGACGGCGCGCCGTTTGAAACCGCCATGTCCCAGACCCTGATCATGCTCCCACCACCGCAGAGCTAATCCGCGCCAAAAAAATTTTCCAACCACTAGACGATCGGTCTAGTTCGCAACTTCATCAGAGAGGAACCATCCCATGCCACAGTCCGACAGCACCAACCGCAAATTCGTCCTCGCAGAGCGCCCCAAGGGTGAGCCGACCGACAGCACCCTGCGCCTGGAAACCAGCGACATCCCGACCCCCGGCGAAGGCCAGATGCTGCTGCGCAACGAATACCTGTCGCTGGATCCCTACATGCGCGGCCGGATGAGCAGCGCCCCGTCTTATGCCGCTCCGGTCGAAATCGGAGAGGTCATGGTGGGTGGCACCGTTGCACAGGTCGTGACCTCCAACCTTCAGGGGTACGAACCGGGCGACTGGGTTGTCGCCTTCGGCGGCTGGCAGGACTATGCACTGTCTGATGGCACCCTCACCATCAATATGGGCAAGACCCCGCAGAACCCCTCTTGGGCGCTTGGTGTTCTGGGCATGCCCGGTCTCACCGCCTGGGCGGGTCTCACCCAGATCGGCCAGCCAAAGGAAGGCGAAACACTGGTGGTCGCAGGCGCCAGCGGACCCGTGGGGGCGACCGTAGGCCAGATCGGCAAGATCCTCGGTTTGCGCGTTGTCGGCATCGCCGGCGGGGCCGAAAAATGCCAGCATGTCGTCGACACTTTGGGCTTTGACGCCTGCATAGATTACAAGACTGATAGCTTTGCCGACGATCTCACCAAGGCGGTCCCGGATGGCATCGACATCTATTTCGAGAACGTCGGCGGTGCCGTCTTCGATGCGGTGATGCCGCTGTTGAACCCCTCGGCTCGGATCCCGCTCTGCGGCCTCATCTCCCAGTATAATGCCACCGCCCTGCCCGAAGGCCCCGACCGGATGAACTATCTGATGGGCCAGATGCTGCGCAAGCGCATCACCATGCGCGGCTTCATTGTCTTTGACGATTTCGGCCACCTCTACCCGGAGTTCGCCAAGCAGATGACCGGCTGGGTACAGGACGGCAAAGTGAAATACCGCGAGGAAATGATCGAAGGTCTGGAACAAGCGCCCGCCGCATTCGTTGGTCTCCTGAGAGGCGAGGCCTTTGGCAAACGCGTCATTCACCTCGCCGACTGATCTGAACCTCATATGGAAAGGAGACCCGAGATGAAAATCCTGATGGTTCTCACATCCCACGACCAACTGGGCGACACGGGCGAAAAAACCGGCTTCTGGCTGGAGGAATTCGCCGCCCCCTACTACGTGTTCAAAGATGCCGGCGCCGAAGTCACGCTGGCCTCGCCCAAGGGCGGCCAGCCGCCACTTGACCCCAAAAGCGACGATGACAGCGCCCAGACCGAAGCCACCCGCCGGTTCAAGGACGATCCCGCCGCGCAGGGCGCCTTGGCCAATACCAAGGTGCTGTCCGAGGTGACAGACGCAGGTTTCGATGCGATCTTCTACCCCGGTGGCCACGGCCCGCTCTGGGATCTGGCCGAAGACGCCGACAGCCGCCGCCTGATCGAAGGGTTCGCCCGGAGCGACCGCCCGGTCGGCGCCGTCTGCCACGCCCCGGCCGTGTTCCGCCACACCGAGGGGGCCGATGGCAAACCGCTGGTGGCGGGCAAGCGCGTCACCGGATTCACCAACACCGAGGAAGAGGCCGTTGGCCTCACCGATGTGGTGCCCTTCCTGGTCGAGGACATGCTGAAAGCCAATGGCGGCCTGTATGAAAAACAGGACGACTGGGCGGAATTTGCCATCATCGACGGCAAGCTGGTCACCGGACAGAACCCGGCCTCCTCCGAGGATGCAGCCCGCAAGCTGATGTCGCTTCTCTAACGACGCGCGACAGACCACCAATAAAAAGGCCGCCCTCCATCACGGGGGGCGGCCTTCTCCGGTCTCGCAGAACAGCGCGATCAGATCGCTTCTTTCATACTTTCTTCCAGATAGATCTCGCGCAGGCGCTTGGCGATCGGGCCCGGCGTACCATCGCCCAGCGCTACACCATCGATTTCAACAACCGGCATCACAAAAGCAGAAGCCGAGGTGGTAAAGGCCTCATCCGCCGCCTTGGCTTCCTCGATGGTGAACAGGCGCTCTTCCACTTTCAGCTGCGCCTCTTCCGCCATGCGCAGAACCGCCTTGCGAGTGATGCCGTGCAAAATGTCATTGGACAGCGGGCGGGTGACGATCACGCCATCCTTGACGAAATAGGCGTTGTTCGACGTCCCCTCGGTCACATGACCATCCTCGATCATCCAGGCGTCATCTGCGCCGGCCTTCTTGGCCATCATCTTGCCCATGGAGGGGTAGAGCAGCTGCACCGTCTTGATGTCGCGACGGCCCCAGCGGATGTCCTCGATCGAGATGATCTTGGCGCCTTTCTTGGCTGCCGGGCTGTCCGCAAGACCGGGTTTGTTCTGGGTAAACAGCACCAGCGTCGGCTGGGTATCGGCAGAGGGGAACACAAAATCACGATCCCCGTCCGAGCCACGGCTGACCTGCAGATAGACCAGGCCTTCCTCGATACCGTTCAGTTCAACCAGCTTGCGGTGGATCTCCAGCAGCTCTTCCTTCGAGCAGGGCTCCGCCATCTCCAGCTCATCCAGCGAGCGCTTCAAACGCACGGCGTGACCTTCGAAATCGATCAGCTTGCCGCCCAGAACCGACGTCACCTCATAGACCGCATCCGCCATCAGAAAGCCGCGGTCAAAAATGGAGACCTTGGCTTCGGTCTCGGGCAGGTATTCGCCATTCACATATACGGTACGGGTCATCTTGGTCTCCTTAACCCCACAAGGCTGCGTTCGGCGGGTGCACGCCGGCTGCGTCGAAATTCAACGGTTCCTCGCGGTCTTCGGCCAGAAGCAGCGGCCCGTCAAGGTCCGTGACCATCGCACCCTGCGCCACCAGTGTCGCAGGGGCCATCGCCAGAGACGATCCCACCATGCAGCCCACCATCACATCAAAGCCCCGTGCCAGTGCCGCCTCGCGCAGTTTCAGCGCTTCGGTCAGCCCGCCGGTCTTGTCCAGCTTGATATTGATGACATCATATTTTCCTTCAAGCGCAGCAAGGCTCTCACGGTCATGGCAGCTCTCATCGGCGCAGACCGGCACCGGCCGCTCCATCCCTAACAGGGCCTCATCCTCTCCCGCGGGCAGCGGCTGTTCAACCAGCGCCACACCCAGCCGCACCAGATGCGGGGCAAGATCGGCATAGACCTCCGCGCTCCACCCCTCATTGGCATCAACGATGATCCGCGCATCAGGCGCACCCGCGCGCACGGCTTCCAGGCGGGCCATATCGTCAGCGGTCCCCAGCTTGATCTTCAGAAGCGGACGATGGGCATTCTTCGCTGCCTGCGCCTGCATGTTCTCGGGGCTATCAAGCGACAGCGTATAGGCGGTGATCTCGGGCTTTGGCTCAGGCAGACCTGCCAGCTCCCAGACGCGCTTGCTCGCCCGTTTCGCTTCCAGATCCCATAGCGCACAATCCACTGCGTTGCGCGCCGCGCCCGCAGGCAGGAGCGATTGCAGCTCTTCACGACCAAATGTCTCAGGCAGACCTTCAATCTCGGCAGTGACACTCTCAAGCGTCTCGCCATAGCGCGCATAGGGCACACATTCGCCCCAGCCCGTCATACCATCCTGCTCAATGCGGACCGTCAGCACCTTGGCCTCGGTGCGCGAGCCGCGGGAGATGGTAAAGACCTGCGCCAACTTGAAGGTATCGGGGGTCACGCTGATCTGCATGGCTGTCTCCATCACTGCGGTTTTAGTCAATCTCTATTTGGTCAAATCCGACCGCGCGGGATCCAACCGGACAAGGCGTCGGCAAGGACGCAGGCCCGGGATGTCATCTTTCCCGAAATACTCCCGCCGGAGGCTCCGATCCTGTCGGACCACCCCGGCGACAGCGAGGTTAGATCACACCGCGTTCAGCGCGTCCACCAGACGGCCAGCGCCATGGCGATAGGGATCAACCGCAGGCAGACCCATCCGCGCCTCGACCTCGGCGAGGTAGGATTTCGCCTCTTCCTCGCTCAAATGCTGGGTGTTGACGGAAATGCCAACAACCTTGCAGTCCGGGTTGGAAACCTGCGCCAGCGGCAGCGCGGTATCACGCAGCTGCTCCAGGCTCGGCAGCTTATATCCCGGCAGGCCACGCATATGCTCACGGGTCGGCTCATGGCACAGGATCAGCGCATCCGGCTGCCCACCATGCACCAGTGCCATGGTCACCCCGGAATACGACACGTGAAACAAAGAGCCCTGACCTTCGATCAGATCCCAGTGGTCGTCTTCATTGTCCGGCGTCAGATACTCGACGGCACCGGCCATGAAATCCGCAATCACGGCATCCAGCGGCACGCCTTGGCCGGTGATCAGAATACCCGTCTGACCCGTCGCGCGGAAGGACGACTTCATCCCGCGTTCCTGCATCTCGGCATCCATCGCCAGCGCGGTATACATCTTGCCGACCGAACAATCCGTGCCAACCGCCAGACAGCGCTTGCCGCTGCGCTTCACCCCATTGGCGATCGGATAGCCAACAGTGGGCACGCGCACATCATGCAGGGTGCCGCCATGGGTCTGGGCAGCTGCCACCAGATCGCCCTCATCGCGCAGCAGGTTGTGCAGGCCAGACGCCAGATCATAGCCCATCTCGAGGGCCGCAATCAGCACCTCTTTCCACGCCGGAGAGATCACGCCGCCCCGGTTGGCAACACCGATCACCAGCGTCTTGGCACCGGCGGCCTTGGCCTCTGCCAGCGTCATGTCGGTCAGCCCCAGATCGGCACCACAGCCCGGCAGGCGGATCTGGCCCACCGCATGGTCGGGCCGCCAGTCACGGATACCGATGGCCACCTTGGCAGCCAGCATATCGGGCGCGTCGCCCAGAAACAGCAGATACGGGGTCTCGATCATGGCGGGGCCTCCTGAGTAAAAGTCGAGTTCCGCGCGAGTTTAAGAGAGCCGCTCTGCGAGAGGCTCCCGAATTCCGCGCAATATCCGTAGGTCAACGCAGATTTCTTCGACGTTTTCGCAAATTACACGAAGATTATTCGATCCTCGCGAAGGATGCGCGCGTTCCTTGCTTGGTTGCGCCCGCAGGCACGCGTCAGAGCTGCCGCTTTCTGCATCTGCAATGCTGCGCTTGCACAAATTCCTTGCAGGTTGGATCGTAATTTAATACCAAAACAGAAGGAAAATTTGACACTTCATTACTCAAAGGTCGCCAGCATGAGTTTTCGCATCCAACCCGCCGCCCCGGCCCGCCCCAACCGTTGCCAGTTGTTCGGCCCCGGCTCCAACACCAAGCTCTTTCCCAAAATGGCGGCCTCGGCAGCGGATGTGATCAACCTCGATCTGGAAGATTCGGTAGCCCCCTCCGACAAGGACAGCGCCCGCGCCAATGTGATCGAGGCCCTGAACACGGTCGACTGGGGCAACAAATACATGTCGGTGCGCATCAACGGGCTGGATACGCCCTATTGGTATCGCGATGTTGTGGATCTTCTCGAACAGGCCGGTGACCGCCTCGATCAGATCATGATCCCCAAGGTGGGCTGCGCTGAAGACGTCTATGCGGTCGACGCGCTGGTCACCGCCATTGAACGCGCCAAGGGCCGCAGCAAACCGGTATCCTTTGAGGTGATCATCGAATCCGCTGCGGGCATCGCCCATGTCGAAGCCATCGCCGCCAGCAGCCCACGCCTTCAGGCCATGTCGCTGGGTGCGGCGGATTTCGCGGCCTCAATGGGCATGCAGACCACCGGCATCGGCGGCACGCAGGAAGACTACTACATGCTGCGCGCGGGCGAAAAACACTGGTCCGATCCCTGGCACTGGGCGCAGGCCGCCATCGTTGCCGCCTGTCGCACCCATGGCATCCTGCCGGTGGACGGTCCATTCGGAGATTTCTCTGATGACGAGGGCTATATCGCCCAGGCCAAACGCTCCGCCACGCTGGGGATGGTCGGGAAATGGGCCATCCACCCCAAACAGATCGCACTGGCCAATCAGGTCTTCACCCCGTCGCAAGAGGCAGTCTCCGAGGCCCGCGAAATCCTCGCCGCAATGGAAACCGCCAAGGCCAACGGCGAAGGTGCCACCGTCTACAAGGGTCGCCTGGTCGATATCGCCTCGATCAAACAGGCCGAGGTGATTGTCGCCCAATCGGACCTGATCGCCAGCAACAGCTGACCCAGAAAGCCGGGAGCGCAACCGCGCTCCCGCCCAGCCACAGGCGCAGACCATGACCGACCTCACGCTCATCCATACGGCCGACGTCCATGTGGCAACCTTCGAGGCGCTGGCCGGCTCGGCAAAACTGCACCACATTGTCCGTCCCGACTGGCTCGAACGGGCGCAAAATGGCATCGACGACACCCTGCGCGAGGAGGTCACCGCCGAGATCCGCCAGGTCACCGGTCCCGCCCTGTGCACCTGCACCACGCTGGGCGAGCTGGCAGAAACCGCTGGCGCCACGCGACTCGACTGGCCGATGATGCAGGCCGCCGCCCAGATCGGCGGTCCGGTGCTGCTCGCCTACTGCCTGGACAGCACCCGCGCGGCCTCCACTGCGCTGCTCGAACGCGCCTTCGCCCAAAACGGCCAGACCGCCGAGATCCGCAGCCTGCCGCTGACCGGCCTCTGGCCTCATTTCACCAATGGCAACAGCGAGTTGTTCCACACCGAGATCGCCACCTGGATCAGCACCAGCCTGGCCTTGGTGGCTGATACCGCCTGTGTGGTCCTGGCGCAGGCCTCGATGGCCGGGGCTGCTGATCTCGTGAAAACGGATATCCCCGTACTGGCCTCCCCTGCCATCGCCATGCGCGCCGCCCTGGCCGAAGGGTGACAGCAGCCCTGTCAACTTTCCTCAAATACTCAAAAATACCACCACCCCGGCGCTCAGGCCCGCAGATCCTTGGGTGATCCCATGACCACATAGGTGGTGATCGAAGTGACATAAGGCGACGTGCCCAGAATATCGGTGTGAAACTTCTTGTAACTTGGCAGATCTGCGCATTCGACCCGCAGCAGATATTCGATGGTGCCGGTGATATTGTGGCACTCCACCACCTCCGGCGCCTGTCGCATCGCAACCTCAAAGGCCTCCTGCGCCTCCTTGGTGTGTTCGCCAAGGCCAACGCCGATATAGGTGACAAACCCCACGCCCAGCGCCTGACGGTTCAACACCGCACGGTAGCCGGTGATGAGACCGCTGCGCTCCATCTCTTGTACCCGGCGCAGACAGGCGGAGGGCGACAGACCAACCCGGTCGGCCAGCTCCAGATTGCTGATCCGCCCGTCCCGGGTTAGCTCACGCAATATCTTGTCGTTTATCTGATCAAGTTTCGCCATTTGTTGCAAAACATGATCCATTCACGCAGAGAACGCAATTTCATTCACGCCGAGACCCTGCATTTTCATCGCCATGACTTATGAACTCTTCCTCGCCCTTGCGGCTTTTGTCTTCGGCACTGTTTTCACGCCCGGTCCCAACAATCTGATGTTGATGGCCTCAGGCGCCAATTTCGGTTTCCAGCGCACCCTGCCACATCTTCTTGGCGTGGCGATCGGCTTTCCGCTGATGATCCTGCCGGTGGGCCTTGGCGTGATGCAGCTGTTCGACGCCTTCCCGCCACTCACCTGGATCATGACCGCCCTGTCGGTGGCCTATATGCTCTGGCTGGCCTGGAAGGTCGCCAATGCGGCCCCGCCGCAGGACGGCGAGGCACAGGGCACGCCGCTCAGCTTTCTTCAGGCCTGTGCCTTCCAATGGGTCAACCCAAAGGCCTGGGCAATGGCACTCGGCGCGATCACCCTCTATGCAGCCAGCCGCGATGTGACGGCGATCCTCTGGGTATCGGGCACCTATCTGCTGATTGGCTGTTTCTCAGCCTCGACCTGGACCATTCTGGGTCAGCAACTGCGACGGCTGCTGACCCGGCCTGCTCAGCTGCGGGCATTCAACTGGACCATGGCGGCGCTGCTGTTGGCCTCGCTGGCCGCGATCCTGCTACAGGGCTGACACTCACTTCAGCGGCAGGCAGATTTCGGTCAGCAGCTCCTCCGGCGCGACCTGATGCGGATCATTGAGATAGATCTCGTAACAGGGCGCATCGGCCGGCTCTTCCTGCGACTGCGGTAACCAGGCCCCGAACAGATCGCCATAGGCCGCATGGATCCCGGAGTATGGCCCCTTGTAAGTCAGGACTGCGGTCTTGCCGCCGGGCAAGACAACCTCTTCCATCCCCTCCGGCAGGACGCTGTCATCGGCCGTGCTGGCCCCGGCGAAGCTGCGCAGCTCCGCATCCGGAACAGCATCCGGACTGTCGAGGTAGACACCGATCATCTGGCGCATCTGCGGCCAGAGATTGCGCGCCGTACAAAGCGCGGAAAAGGCCTCGAAACTGCGACCAATCTCGCTATAGGCGCCTTTGTGGGCGAGCGCGGCCAGCCTGCGGCCGGGTTCGGTGCGAAGGGTAACGGGTAACATGGGTTCTCCTTTGGCAATCAGATTGGGATTTGGCGGCAGAAGACGGCCTCTTTTGCGAAACGCAGCGGGCGACACCCCATAGGCATCGGCGAAAACACGGGCAAAAGAACGTGGATTGGGATAGCCGGCAGCCTCGCCGATACGCTCGATCCGCGCGCTGCCCTGCACCAGAGCGGTCGCCGCCAGATGCAGCCGGATACGGCGCACCGCCTGCGCGCAGGTTTCCCCGGTCAGGGCGCGAAACACCCGGTGCCAATGGAACCGCGACATCGCCGCGACATCCGCCAGCGCATCCAGCGACAGATCCCCCTCGGGGTTGTCGTAGATATACGCCAGCACACGCAGAATGCGGTCCTCATAGGAGTTGCTCATCGGAAAACGTCCCTCTTCTGACCGGTTTTGGGTGCCATAGCAGCACTTCACAAATCTTGCTGAGTTGCATCCGCCGCCCCTTGAGGCCATATATCGGGCAAACCGCTCGAGTGAGACGACATGACCCAGTACATGGATTTTGAGAAACCGTTGGCCGAAATCGAAGGCAAGGCGGAAGAACTGCGCGCCCTGGCCCGGGCCAATGAAGAGGCCGATCTGACAGATGAGGCCGCAGCGCTAGACGCCAAGGCGGCGCAGTTGCTGATCGATCTTTACAAGGATCTGACCCCCTGGCGCAAATGTCAGGTCGCGCGTCACCCCGAACGGCCGCATTGCCGCGATTACATTGATGCGCTGTTCACCGAATACACGCCACTGGCCGGTGACCGGAACTTTGCCGATGATCTGGCGGTTATGGGCGGCCTGGCCCGCTTCAACGACCAGCCGGTGATGGTGATCGGCCATGAAAAAGGGTCCAACACCAAGGCTCGCATCGCCCATAACTTTGGCATGGCCCGCCCCGAAGGCTACCGCAAAGCCATCCGCCTGATGGAAATGGCCGGTCGTTTTGGCCTGCCGGTGGTGACCCTTGTGGACACCGCAGGCGCCTATCCCGGCAAAGGTGCCGAAGAACGCGGCCAATCCGAAGCCATTGCCCGCTCCACCGAGATGTGCCTCAAGATCGGTGTGCCGCTGATCTCCATCATCATCGGCGAAGGCGGCTCCGGTGGCGCTGTGGCCTTTGCCACCGCGAACCGCGTCGCGATGCTGGAACATTCGGTTTACTCCGTGATCAGCCCCGAAGGCTGCGCCTCGATCCTCTGGAAGGATGCCGAGAAAATGCGTGAAGCCGCCGAAGCCCTGCGCCTTACCGCCCAGAACCTCAAGGAGCTGGCCGTGGTGGATAAGATCATCCCGGAACCGCTCGGCGGCGCCCATCGCAATGCCGAAGCCGCCTTTGAGGCGGTGCGCGGCGCGCTGGCGGAGATGCTGGCCGAGCTGGAGGGCAAAGATGCCGCCACGCTGATCAAGGACCGGCGCCAGAAGTTCCTGGACATCGGCTCCAAGGGGCTGGCGGCCTGACGCCTCCCCCGCCCTAAAGTCCGCATCCTTGCGGCGCCGGTGGCATAACTGCCCGGACCAGGGCGCATGGCCATCACTACAGCAGCCGACAAAGCCGACCCTCGCCCGGTCGGCTTTGTGACATCAGCGGGCATCACCGGCTGCCAACCGGCAACTGAGCAAAGCGGCCCGCACTGCTGGCCCGGTCTCGCCGTCCTCATCGGCCAGACAGGAGGGATCGGTCATCCAGCTCCCTCCGATCCTCGATCAGCGCCGGCCCTCAGGGCAACGGTACGCAAGCGCTCCCGCGGCCACGCTTCACCGGCTTACGCCGCTGCCGCTGGCGGCCTTGGGCCTGGCCCGGCGCATGGCGCCGGGCCAGGCCCAACTGCGAGGACAATTGGTATAATTGGCCTGAGCCGGCGGGAGCACCCGGCCGACATTGGGACACCGCAGATCCGGCGTTCACCCTGCCAGCAGCCGCAGCCCCTGGGTCACGTCAGACCGGACCGCCAGCCGCAATCCCGGCTCATCCCCCGCCTTCAGCGCGGCAATGATCAGCTTGTGGTTCTGCGGCGGCTCGGTCCGCCGCAACCGCCCGTAGAGCGCCCGCATGGTCGGGCCCAGCTGCAACCAGACGGTCTCTGCCATGGCCAGCATCGCTGGCGCCTGCGCCCGCAGATAAAGCGTCCGGTGAAACTCCAGATTGGTGCGGATATAGCCCACCGCATCGCGCTTGGAGATCATCTCGGCCACATTGGTATTTATGCTTTGCAACCGGTCGATCAGGGCAATATGCGCACGCGGCAGCGCCCGGCTGGCCAGCTCCACCTCGATCAGCGCGCGCAGGGCCGCCAGTTCTTCGATCCGCTCGTTTGTCAGCTCCGGCGTCGACACCCGGCCCGAAGATGACAGGAACAGCGCCCCCTCAGCCACCAGCCGCCGTACCGATTCGCGGGCCGGCGTCATCGACACATCAAACTCGCGACCAATCCCCCGCAGGGTCAGCGCCTCCCCTGGCGTCATCTCGCCATGCATGATCCGCGTGCGCAAGGTACGGTAGACCCGATCATGGGCGGACCCTGTGGGCGGCTCGGCGGTGGGGCGAACGGGATTGGACATGAGGTTCTTGTGATCACAAAACCACGTCACGTCAACAGCTCTCACAGCGTGAGGCCCTGAGCCCTCCCCCGCGCGCGCCGGGGCCGTCAGAACCGGTAGCGATGCAGGTGGTTGCCTTCGCTGCGCAGCCAGCCACGTGCCCCATCATATGGCCCGTAAAGCTCTCGGACGATGGCCCAGAAGGCCGGTGAGTGATTCATCTCCGCCAGGTGGGCCACCTCATGCGCCGCGACGTAGCGCAGCACCTCCGGTGGCGCCAGGATCAGCCGCCAAGAGTACATCAGCGCGCCATCGGAGGAACAGGATCCCCATCGCGACCGCGTATCCCGCAGGCTGATCCGGCAATAGCTGCGGCCCAGCGCCGCCGCATATTGATCCGACGCCGCCGCCAGCCGGTCGCGGGCCAGCTCTTGCAGGTAGCGCTGGATGCGGCGCCCCGGCCCCGCCCCGTTCACCGCCCCCGGCACCGCCAGTTGTCCCGGCTGCAACAGCAGGCGACGCCCGGTTCCAGCCACCACCCGTCGCGGTTGCCCGTCAATGGGCAGCAGGCTGCCATAGCCTACCTCTATGGGATCCGGGTGCCGCGCCAGATGGCCGCGGATCCAGTCTTCCTTTTCCTGGGCAAAGGCCAGCGCCTCTCGCTCTGGCACCCGCGCCGGCAGCGTCAGCGTCACCCGCCCGTCCAGCCCGGAGATCCGCAAACTGATCCGCCGCGCCCGCGCCGAGCGGCGCAGCGTCAGCGGAACCGGCGGATCTCCGGGCAGGTGATGATCAGCCATGGCGACCTCCCCTTTTGGCAAAGGCTTTGACAGCACCCGGCGCATATGGCAAGGCACCTGAATCGTCGAACCGACTCAGCAGAAAATCAAGGGGATCCACATGCCCAATGAAGAATGGGGTGTAAAGCGCGTTTGCCCGACAACCGGCAAACGTTTTTATGACCTGAACAAGAACCCGATCATCAGCCCATACACTGGCGAGGTGGTCGAACTGAACAACGGCAAAAGCCGGATGATCGAAGCCGACGCCGAAGACGCGGCAAGCCGTAAGGCCAAGGAAAACACCGACGGCGATGACGCGGTGCTTGATGATGCAGATGACGTCGATCTGGATCTGGGCGACGATGTCCTGGATGACGATGACGACGAGGACAACGTCTCGCTTGAAGATATCGCCGACGTCGCCTCTGAAGACGACGATTCCTAAGGCCACACGGCCCTTGGGGGAGGTGCTGCCACCTCCCCCGGACAGCCAGAATTACAGCCGAAATTCAGCTGCCAAAAAAATCTCGGACGATGGTGCATTTTCCGCTTGCGGCCCGCGCCAGCCTCCCTTAAATCACCGTCACACACCGCGAGACGGAAACGAAACGCGGCGGTTTGGGGCCTTAGCTCAGCTGGGAGAGCGCCTGCATGGCATGCAGGAGGTCAGCGGTTCGATCCCGCTAGGCTCCACCAAACCCTCTCTGAAATGAGTAAGATGGCGTGGCTCACTCCACAGCATGAACTGGCTCATCTGTGCCGCACGGTGCTGTTTTCACTCAACAATCACTGCCGCATTGATCCGCACCCTGGGACGGGAATATCGCCTTGCAGTCCTTTATCCCGCCAGATCGGGGGGCGGCAAATGGGTGACCATCTCCTCGTTTTGCATTTTTGGCAGCGCATAATAGACCCTGAGCCGAAGACCACGGCCACAGCACAACCACCATCCGCTCATGACGCCCGCCGCACGCGACGATGGCTTGAAAAGATGTGCTGCGAGCAGATATGCGGTCACGCGGCGTCGTCACCTTGCGGTCATGCCGATCCCCAGATCGGGCACCTCGCGCCGCGCGAGCGTCAGCACCCCATGCCCTCGCGCCGTGTCAGGCCGCGTGCAGATGCCCGATGTCGCGGCGCCTGAGGGATCGACGTGCAAGATCGCCATAGGCTCCGCGCACGCGGCTACGTCCGGGCTCGCCGGTCAACCCATGCACCGCAGCGAGGTCGGGGAACAAGGTCAGCAGCTCTCGCATATCATCGACCGAAAGGCCTCGGATGGCCTCGGGGCCGGGCCAGAAAGTTTCGGTCGCGATGCCTTCGGCAAAGATAACCTCATGTTGCTCGGTCATCAGATGCACATAGGTGACGGGTGCGTGATGCGCGATCTGGCAGGTGAAGTCTGGATCCGCTTCGGCCAGCAATTTCGACGAGATGAACTTTTCGTCGCGGGAATGATCCGGCATCAGGGCGCGATCACTGACAATCAGGCGATGCTGGGGTGACAGCAGCATCGGACGCTCGGGCGAGAGGATCCCACCGGGGCGCAGGCAATAGGGACGCAGATGCGGGCGCTGCAGCAGCTCGGCCGAGCTGAGATGACGCTTGCCGACCCAGATCACCGGCTGAAAGCCGTTGTCAGCGGTTTGCAGCAGATCGCCGACCCGGATCTGACCGGCCGGAACCGCCCCCCGCCGCGTTGCAAGCAGGACATTCGGGGTAAAACAGGGGATCCCCGCTGAATAGAGCTGATTGTGGCTGCTCATCTGCGCCGGGGTAACCCCCTGCAGCACCAATTGTTCACCCCCCGGAAAGGTCAGCAGGGCATTGCCGAAACCATCGTCGGAAACGACAACATCGCTGGTCATGACCGCGCCGCCGACTCCGCTGCCACCGGTCAGCCCCGAAACATCCAGCTGATCGTTGTAGAAGCCATTGCCATCGTCATCGTTGAGATCGAAATCGCCGACGGTATCAACGCCGCCCGCCTGGGTGAGGATCAGCCGGTCATCGCCAGCACCGCCGATGATCGAGTCCTGGCCGCTACCCAGCGTGATGGTGTCATCCCCGGCACCGGCATCAATATTGACACCGGCATTGTCAACGGAGGCATCAACCACATCGCCCTGGTTCGTTAGGGTCAGCCGTTCGATCTCGCTGAAGGTGACCGTATCGGCGCCGTCGGTGATCTGCCCCGCTTCAAACCCGGTATAGGTGACCGTGACACTGCTGGTGACTGCCGACATGTCGATGTGGTCGGAGTCATTGCCGGCCTCACCGCCCGAGATCGTGTCATTGCCAAAGCCGTCCGACATCTGGAACGTATCGGCATCCGCTTCGCCATACATCTTGTCAGCGCCGCTGCCCCCGACCAGCAGGTCGTTGTCATTGCCGCCGTACATCGTGTCGGCGCCATCGCCGCCTTCCAGCGTGTCGTTGCCATCGGTTGCGACGATGCTGTCATCGCCGGTCCCGCCCACCAGGCTGTCGTCACCGGCCGAGTTGCGCAGGGTATCATTGCCTGCACCCCCGATCAGCGTGTCATTCCCGAGGCCGGTGGTCAGGCTGTCGTCGCCATCGCCGCCATCAATGTAATCATCCCCGTCACCACCGGAGATGGTATCGGCCCCGAGACCACCCATCAACGTATCATTGCCAATGCCGCCGTCCATGACGTCGTTGCCATCACCGCCGTCGAGGCTGTCGTTTCCGGACTCGCCATACATCAGGTCGTTGTCAGCGCCGCCAAGCAGGAGGTCGCCGTCATTGCCCCCGTACATGGTGTCGTCGCCAGCACCACCTTCCAGCGTGTCAAAACCGTCGGTCGCAACGATGCTGTCGTTGCCAACCCCGCCGACCAGGCTGTCATCGCCGGCCGAGTTGTTCAGGGTGTCATTGCCCTCGCCGCCGATCAGCGTGTCGTTGCCAATTCCGGTGGACAGCTGGTCATCACCGGCACCACCTTCGATATAGTCATCGCCGTCACCGCCGGAGAGGGTATCGCCCCCCTCGCCGCCAATCAGGGTATCCGCGCCGACGCCGCCATCCATGACGTCATCACCATCACCACCCTCCAGATGGTCGTCCCCCTCCTCGCCCATGATGGAGTCATTGCCGCCCTGACCATAGACAATATCATTGCCGTCGCCCGCCAGCACGGTATCGGCGCCCTGTTCGATGATCGTGGTGACCGGATCGTCCAGAATATCACCCGATAGGGTAAAACCCGACAATCCGACACGGGTCTGCAGGGTGAACTCGATCGACGAACGATCTTCAAAGGAGGCAGAGAACCAGGAATCCTGATCCGTATAATCGTTCAGTTCCGAACCGGTGGCCTTGACCACATTTCCGTCGATACCCGTGGTCAGCGAGGAATCGGAGGAAATACCAAAAGAGGTGAAACTGTTGCCATCGATGATCACCGCCTCGGCGTCGCCGGTTTGACTGTTGTCATCAATGTCGTTGAAGGTCGCGGTCGAGTTCAGATAGACCGTTTCACCGGTTATGGGATCAAAAAACTCCAGCCGGAATTTGGCCTGATCCCCCGGCTGGTTCCCGGTCAGGAGGATTTCCGCGCCGGCGGTATAACCGAATTCAACCGACATATTGGCGTTGGATTTTTCAAGCAGGATCAGCCTGCCGGAGATGCTGGTGCCATCCTCAAGCTTGGCGATATCCCTGAAAATCGCATAGTTCCCGACGGAGCCGGTGCTGCCGTCATGGACCACGCTCTGGATGTTGTTGATGTCGAGCGTCAGCGGTGATGCGTTTGCCCCCTGCGCAAAACCGTCCCCCATGTCGCCATAGATGACATCATTGCCGAGGCCCCCGTCGATGACATCGCTGCCCTCCTCACCGGCAACGGTATCGTCTCCCTCACCGGCATCCATGGTATCGTCACCGGTGGTGCCGCCCATTCTGTCATTACCCCGGCCACCGACAAGAGTAGCAAGGAGATCTTCGAGCCAACTTGGACGGGGCATGGCGGGTATCAATCCTTAGCTGATCAAAACGCAGTATTCATGACCAGTGGGAACGGACCCATGGCCAATGGTATCTACACATACCAAAGCCAATTTAGAGGTCTTGCGATAAAAAAGAGTAAACTGGCGCCGAAACGCGTGTTCCAGCCGTAAAACGGCCCGCCCGAACCGATATCCGGCCCGATCTCCCTGCGTCACTTTGCAACCGCTGAAAGCCAGCGCCGAAACCGTTGAAACTATGGTTTCATCAGCTCCTTGATGCCACCGATAAATGTGGCGTCATCCTGCTGATGCCGCTGATCCAGAAGCGCAACAGCATCTGGCCCAGCCCGAAAGCGCAGACGGTCGCCGCTGTCGTTGGCGGCCTCCCAGATCACTTCGGCGACGGTTGCGGGGGCAGACGGGCTGGAAGCCAGCCTGCTGAACACCCGCCCCATGGCCTCAGCTGTGGGCGCATAGTCAGGCAGGCTGTCATCCAGTGCAAAATCAAAGGAGCTGCCACCGAAATTCGTTCTGATCATGCCCGGCTCGACAATCCGAACCCGGATGCCCAGCGGTTCCAGTTCGTAATGCAGCGCTTCCGATAGACCTTCGACAGCGAATTTTGTGCCATGATAAAGCGTGCCGAGCGGGAATGTGATCTGTCCGCCGATGGAGGAGATATTGATGATCGTGCCTGACCGGTTCTCCCGCATATGCGGCAACACGGACTTGGTCACTTCCAGCAACCCGATCACATTGGTGTCGAACTGGCGCCGGATCCGCTCCATCGAAAACGCCTCAAGCGCGCCATAGGCGCCATAGCCTGCATTGTTGAGCAGCACATCAATTCGGCCAAAACGCTCAATGCCCTGTTTGACCGCCGCTGCAATCGACGCCGGGTCGGTCACATCCAGCCGCGCCAGATGGACGTTGTCGAGTGCCGCCAGCTCGCCCGTGCTGTCGGGGCTTCGCATGGTCGCGATGACATTCCAGCCCTGCGCCTGAAAGTGTCTGGCAGTGGCTTCGCCTATACCCGACGAGGCGCCCGTAATCAGAATGGTTTTCATAGTCGCTCTCCTTCAGGGGTTCTGCGTGAACATCTCTTCGATACCGACGCGCGTCGTGACATGGCGGGTGATGTGGTGAGGCACCGGCTCGTCGCCTTTTCCATCATGGTGCATCTCCCCTCTGTTGAAGTTCACAACCATCACTGATCCCACAATGCTCTCCGACCCGCCGTTATTCTTTCTCGATTATCCAGAATACTTGCCTGATCCTCCGAAACTGGTGATTTCTGTTATGTAGAGACCTCACCGACTGCTATGTCCGAAGCAGCCCTGGAGGAAAAGCTGCATGGCCAAGCAGAGTCTATACGCACAGGTGACCGCGATACTGGATCGGTCGGGGGTCAGGGATGGCGCGATACACCACGACGCCAGCAACACGCATATGCTGCGCCTCCACGCCAGCACGGGGCTGGAGTCGACCGTCTACAGACCTTTGTTATGTCTGATTCTGCAGGGCGCAAAATCCGTCGGCTCAAACCACAGAAGCCTCACCGTCAGCGCGGGCCAGTCCCTCGTGGTCAGCCATACACTCCCGGTCATCTCGCGCATCACCCAGGCATCGGCCGAACACCCCTACACGGCGCTTGTCTTCCCACTGGACCTGGATGTGCTGCGGTCTCTGGCATCTGCGGTGCCGCCCGCCTCGACGTCCACTCCTTGCGACCCGTTTTCGATCTGCCTGTGTGATACCGATCCCGGCCTTGAGGACGCCCTCTCGCGCTATCTCAACCAATGCGAGAGGGCTGAGACAGCAAAAGTGCTGGCCCCGATCACCGCTCGCGAAGTCCACGCTAGGTTGCTGATCGGGCAGCACGCGGCTGGTCTGCAACGGCTGCTCTGGCACCAAAGCACAGCAAGCCGCATCCATCTCGCAACCCGTGACCTTCAGGCAAATCTCTCGCAGACAATCGCAATCGGCGAGCTTGCCGACCGGATCGGCATGAGCAACTCTGCCTTCTTCGAACAGTTCAAGGCCGTGACCGGCACATCCCCGCTGCAATACCAAAAGGATCTGCGCCTTCTGAAAGCCCGCGACGAGCTCAGGTCAACCGATGCAAAAGTGTCGGAAATAGCTTTTTCCGTCGGCTATGAGAGCTCGGCGCAGTTCTCGCGCGAATACTCCCGCAAGTTTGGCAGATCTCCAAGGCAGGACCGCGATACCGCGACGCCGACCTAGCCCGCCTGTCTCGCCGCGGGCTGTCGGACAACGGTGGGAACACTGAAATGCCCATGCCGCATGGATCAGATGATCTCATCCTCGTCGAACATGGGATCATCCGCGAGCTGTGATGAATGATCATCCATGGCATTCTCGGCCTGTTTCATGGATTGAACCCGCGCCAGATGGAACACGGCGTCACCTTCGTTCACCACCGGCAGTACCGCCCGCCCCACGATGATACCATCGAACGGCGCGACGACCTCGGTTTCTTCTTCGCCAAAGGGATCAGACACCACCCCCAGTACGTCGCCCTGGCGCACCGGATCGCCGTCTGCCTTCAGGCTGCGAAACAGGCCACCCATCGGCGCCCGCAGCCATTTGCTGGAGGGGCAGAACTGCGGGCGCGCCTTGGCGGGCGCCACGCCGCGGGCGGAAATCATCCCCAATGATTTCATCACCCTGAGAATGCCAGCCTGCCCGGCGCGCACCGAAACCTCATCAAATCGCAGACCCTCACCCGCCTCGTAAAGCAGAACGGTCTTTCCCAGCTCCTTTGCCGAGTTTCGCAGGGATCCCTGTCGTATCGCCGATTCCATGATGATCGGGGCGCCGAAGACATCCGCCATCTCCCGTGCCACGGCATCCTCCGGCGACACGCGCACCTGCGGATAGTTGATCCGGTGGATCGCCGCCGAGTGGAGATCGATCCCGACGTCAGAGCGCGACACGATCTCCTTCAGGAACAGATGCGCAAGACGCGCAGCAAGCGATCCGCCCTCGTTCCCAGGGAAAGAGCGGTTCAGATCCCGCCTGTCGGGCAGATATCTGGACCGGTTGATGAACCCAAAAGAGTTCACAATCGGGACCACAATCAACGTGCCCTTGAGGCCCCGCAACGCAGGTGATTTCAGCAGTCGCCGTACGATTTCGATGCCAATCACCTCGTCGCCGTGCACCCCTGCGCTGACGAAGACAACCGGTCCCTCCGTTTTGCCATGAACGACATGGGCTGACATATTCACCGGCGTATGGTCTGACAGTGAACTGACAGGAAGATCAACGGTGCGCCGGGTGCCGGGCGGGATCAGCTCCCCGCCGATATCAAACCCCGGGCGTTTGATCATTAGCCCTTGCCCTTCGTTTTGGTTTTGCCGGGTTTGGCGTTCTTCTCGATGAACTCGATCATCTTGCCAGCAACATCAAGACCGGTCGCCTTTTCAACGCCTTCCAGTCCGGGGGAGGAATTCACCTCCATCACCACCGCCCCGTGATTTGCACGCAGCATGTCGACACCACAGGCATTCAGACCCATGGATTTCGCAGCCCGCACGGCGGTTGAGCGTTCTTCCGGCGACAGTTTGATCAATTGCGCCGAGCCGCCACGATGCAGATTGGACCGGAATTCCCCCTCGGCCCCGGTACGCTTCATCGCCGCGATGACCCGTCCCCCGATCACGATCGCGCGGATGTCGGTCCCGCCGGCTTCCTTGATGAACTCCTGGATCAGGATATTCGTGTCGGTCGCACGAAACGCTTCAATGACCGATTTCGCGGAGCGATTCGTGTCGGCCAGAACAACGCCAAGCCCCTGTGTCCCCTCCAGCAGCTTGATCACCAGAGGCGCACCGCCCGCAAGCTCCAGCACCTCTTCGGTCTGCTTGGGGTCATGGGCGAAGGTCGTCACCGGCAGGCCAACCCCGTCGCGCGCCAGAAGCTGCATTGAGCGCAGTTTGTCGCGCGACCGCCCGATCGCCACGCTCTCGTTCAATGGGTAGACACCCATCATCTCGAACTGGCGCAGAACCGCCATGCCATAGAAGGTGACAGAGGCCCCGATCCGCGGAATGACCGCATCGTAACCTTCCAGTTTTTCCCCGTTGTAATAAATCTCCGGGCGCCGCGACGCGATGTTCATGTAGCACCGCAGCGTATTGATGACGTGGATCTCGTGACCGCGTTCCTCGGCGGCTTCCACCAGCCGTTTGTGGGAATAGAGATTGGCGTTTCTGGCGAGCAACGCGATTTTCATGAGTTTTTCCTTCTGCCGACGATTGCGGCTGCTGGTTTCGGTGCCGTCAAATTGCGCTTGGCGGGGTTCACCAGGATGGAATGCCCGCGCAGGGCCGTGCGCCCCACGATCATGCGGAATTTCATCTCGGTACGCTCGGTCAGCGACAGATCGATCTTCCACAAGCGGTCCGATATCCGAAATCTGGTCCGGATAACGATCCGGGTTTCCGGAATGCCGCTGGTGTTCTTGATCTCGCGCTGATCATGGATCGGAGATTCCACATCGGTGTCGTGTGAATCATCGTCGAACCGTGTGTGAAAACGAACCCAGGGAACGCCGTCGCGTTCGAACGTCACAATATCTGTAGCATGAAGCGCCGATGTGCGCGCACCTGTATCGATTTTCGCCTTCAGGTTCGTAAGTCCAAGAAGCGGGAGATCAACCCGTTCCTGCCAGCCGACAACGAGCATATGAATCGTCTCCTGTTTCCATAGCTGCCCCTGTTATGACAGCTCCCGAATGATTAGCCAATTGGGGTAGCGGACTGTCAGAACGGTCATTTGCAAATGAACAGCGAGGGTTATGAGCATCCACAAGGGGTGTCTGCCCGATCCACGGAAACCCCGCCGCCGGTCGCCTCAATAGCGACCGTGCGGCGGGGGCAGCTGAGCGGCGGGCCGGTTCTGCGCTACTGTCTGGTTATGAGGGCGCCAAAGAAATTGATCCCGCGCTCCAGGTTTGCAACCGACAGGCGTTCATTCGTTCCATGAAAACGCGCAATATCATCGTCTTCGACTAGGAACGGATTGATGCGATATGCGTTGTCCGAAGCCTGTGCGTAGTGGCGGGCATCCGTCGCCGCAATTGTCAGGCCGGGAACGGAAGCAATCTCCCCAAAAACCGATAGGATCGAACTCTCGATATCCTCGAACCCCTGCGCAGATGAACTTGCGACAGGAGAGGCTTCGCGCACCGCCGCAGGATCAAAAACGATGTCAATCTCCGGGTCGTCAATGACCTTCGCGATATGCGCAATCACATGTTCGGCAGTATCCCGCGGATGAAGTCTGAAGTTGATCGTGGCGGTCGCCTCGGTCGGCAGAACATTGGCCTTGTTTGATCCGCTCAACATGGTTGGCGCTGTCGTCGTGCGCAGCATCGCATTGGTCGAGGCCGCATTCGAAAGCCCCGTTTCAAGCAGGGGGCTGAACAGCCATTGGTTCGCAAACAATGCGCGCTTGTCCAAGGTAAAGTGACGACCCAAAGCATCAAAGAACTCAGCCGTCACACCGTCAAGCCCACCTTCCAGCGGTGAATTCTGCACGCGATCAACCGCGCGGGCGATACGCCCGACAGCCGTCATCTTGGGTGGCAGAGCAGAATGCCCGCCCTCGGCCTCTGCCACCAGTTTCACTGTCAGAAAGCCTTTTTCGGACAGGTTGATACTTGCCACCGGCACATCGAGCCCGGGGATCACGTTGTCGAGTACAAAAGACCCTTCGTCCAATGTCCAGGCCAGTTGGACCCCCTGTTGGTTCAGATGTTTGGCGACAGACCGCGCGCCGTCGCCGCCGACTTCCTCATCGCCACCGAAGCTGAAGTAGACAGACCGTTTGGGGGTGAAACCCTCTTGGATGAGATGCTCGGCCGCGCTGAGCATTGCGATCAGCGCGCCCTTGTTGTCCAACGTCCCGCGCCCCCAGATATAGCCGTCGGCAACCACACCGGCGAAAGGCGGATGATCCCAGCGATCCAATGATCCCGGTGCGATGGGCACGACGTCATAATGCGCCGCCAGAAGAACGGGGGCGAGGTCTGGATCAGTTCCCTGCCACCTCAGGAGCGGCGTGTTCGCAGCCATCATCTCCAGATCCACAGCTGCAAAGACGCCCGGAAACGCCTGCTGAAGAAAATCCGTGAAGGCGCTGAAATCAGCTGCATCGGGTTTGGTGCTATCGGTCTCAAACTGAATAGCCCGAGACAGCAACTCCGTGGCCTGCCCAATATCCGCACCCAGGCTATAGGCTGCCACATCGGTCCGTATGTCGGCCCGATATCGCATCGTATTGATCGCAAGGACGGCGAGCATGACCATAAACACACCCAATAGCCCCAGCAGGCTCTTTCGAAAAATCGTCCGCATGTCTCCGCGCCCTCCCAACACGCCCTAACCGCCGAGCAGAGACACAGTTGGATAACCTGTCAAAGATGACCTTACGACAACCGTCCCGAATTTCTGAAAGCGGAGCCCGAAGTTTGCCACCCCATCTCGAGATGGCGACCGACCGCCGCACCATTACGGGACGCTGTGGCATGATGTGAGCGCCACCTGCGGACCAGGGATCATGACTGAACCGCGCAGCACCCGTGCCGCCGCTTCTCAGGCTCCGCTTTTGGCGGCTATTTCGGATGAGCACCTGTCTCTTTGGGCCGCACATCTCCATAGAAGATCACCCAGGCCTTAAAGTCGTCAGTGAAGCTCTCAAAGCGATGCGGCACGTGGGCGGGAACGAAAAGCAGATCGCCCGGCCCGAATGGCACCAACTCGTCACCGCGCGAAAAAGTACCTGTACCGGTCGCGACAATATAGAGTTCATCCCGCTCATGCGGTTTCTGTTTGTCTATGCCGACAGGCGCGTAGAGTTCCACGGTCACCTCGGGCGTCTCGAACACGACGTCAAAGGGCGCAGCTTCGGTCAGCTGTCTAGCAACATCAGAAAAAGGGTGTCGTACCACGTCGCTTGATCTTGCCGATGTGGTTCGCGCAGCTGATGTCTGCGCGGATTTGGTATTGTCTGTCTTACCGGTCATCGTTTCCCATCCTTTTGCATGGTCTTATCATCAATAGCAGGTATCCGCTTCAGCTTCGCCCAATCATCAGGCGCATACCGAAGACGATCCCCTTTGAATTGGACAGGTTGACGAGCGCACCGAGCCGCCGCGTG
The DNA here is from genome assembly GCF_048056015.1 of Phaeobacter sp. JH20_37. NCBI lineage: Bacteria > Pseudomonadati > Pseudomonadota > Alphaproteobacteria > Rhodobacterales > Roseobacteraceae > Phaeobacter > Phaeobacter sp. JH20_37. Next base: position 197,509 of record NZ_JAYMWW010000017.1, read on the forward strand.
TCACGCCGCCCGGCGACAGCCCCCCGTAAAAGGTGCCACCGCAGCCAAACCAATGATTATCCCGCAAGCGACCTTATCCTTCCGTCACAGGCCGTCTTTCATCGCGATGGCCTGTATCTTGATTTTTGCACCATAAGGCAGTCGCGCAGCCTCATAGATCGTCCTTGCCGGAAACTGTGAGAACCGCGTTCGGCAGACTTCATTTACCTCCGCCAGATCCCGTTCAATGTCAGAAAACGCGATATCCACATAAACGATCTCTTCCAAAGAGAACCCCGCTGCGGCAGCGATTTTAAACACCAGATCGAAGGCCCTGTCAGTCTCTTCAGCTGCGCTGCCAGGTCGGTAGCCGTCCTCATATATGGCCAATTGACCCGAGATATGGCAGGTATTCCCAACGACGACCGCTTGAGAAATCGGCGAGCGTGATGTGGGGACACCCGGGACGTCGGTGATAAATTGGCGTGGCATGTGCTGGTCTCACTGCAAAGGAAGCTGTTGACAGCATCCTAGGCTGCATGACTGATGTCAGACGTGACCATCTGCCTTCAAAATCAGACAAAGCGCCCTCAATCTGTTGTCATCATGGGCCTCGCCGACGTCCTTCTGATGGACGTGGCCGGTCCGGCACAGGTGTTCACATCCACAAACAAGATCTTGGGTTGGCAAGCTTACGACATTGCCATTGTAAGCGAGGACGGCGCGGATGTTGTAACCGACACTGGATTGACCCTCCGCGCTCATGGATCCTTCGCAACCATGACCCAGGCGGATGTCTTCATCGTTCCGGGCGGCCCCGTTGTCGATCAACGGCTTGATGATCCGCTCCTGCAACGTTTTCTGACGCGAATGGACCCTCACGTAAGGCGGTTCGTTTCGATCTGCTCAGGTAGCCTCCTTACCGCCTCTGCCGGGCTATTGAACGGCAGAAAGGCCACGACACATTGGGAACGGGTAGACTTGGCCCGCGCGCGGTTTCCGGGTGTCAATTGGCATCTGGACGAGATTTTCACCCATGACGGCAAATTTCATTGTTCGGCAGGTGTGACGGCCGGGATTGATCTCGCCCTTTCACTTGTTGAAGTGGATCACGGACGGCGGGTTGCCCTGGGCGTCGCTCGGGAAATGGTGGTGTTCATGCAAAGGCAGGGAGGACAATCTCAGTACTCAGAACCGCTCAAGGCACAGGCGACATCAAGCAAGCGTTTGACCGAACTCTACAACCTCATCGAACAAGACCCGAGCGCCGCCTGGAGCGTGTCCAGGATGGCCGAGATAGCAGGCGCGACCGAGCGGACGCTGCACCGCGATTTCACACATGAATTTGGCCAAACCCCCTCGCGCTTCGTCGAAGAGCGGCGGCTTGCAGTCGCCCGAATATATCTGGAACGCAGCAGGAAACCCATTAAGGAAATCGCCGCGCTGTCAGGATATATGACTGACCAGAAAATGCGGCGCAGCTTCATGAAACTGCTAGGCATCCTGCCAACCGACTATCGGAACCGGTTCGGGGAAACCGCCATTGGTGGTGACCACAGCAGTCGCTGACAAAGGGCGCCCGACCGATGTTGCCGGAGTGTACCCGGCACGCTTCAACCTGCTGCAAGGCCGGGTTGCCTCCGACCCCCCCTGTGAGCTGCGGCCTGATCGGTGTCCTTTGACTCCCAACAGCGAATAGACACTGTCAGCTCAATGTTGTGAGGGCGATGCAGTGCCCCTTTCATGGTCCCCCTCGCGGCAGGCCACTACATTGCCAGAGAGATCTGTCGGGCGAGGTCGGCCAGGGCCAGGGCGAGCGCATCGGCGGTTGCGGATGGCCCTTCACCGCTGACGGGTGTCTGGATGTCGAAACGCTTAACAAATTCCCGCACTGTGCCTTCGGGGGAGGAGACCGCGAACTGGCCTGTCAGCTCGAATACTCCGTCAGCACGCGCATAGGCCTGGTCCACCCTTACATCCAGACGGGCGTCAGGGCCGGTGTTCAGCGGCCAGGGTTCGATTGCGGCAGAGGCGCCAGTGCGTTCCGTCAGCCCACGGGCCAGGGCGGCGGCTATGCCGCGAGCCGGATCATCCGCCCATTGCGCACCACCAAGCGCAAAGAGCGCGCCGCCTTCCCCCTCGGCGACCATATCGGACGCAGCCGCATAAGACGGCAGAGAGGCCAGCCGGACCTCAATCGTACGGGAGCGCAGATTGGCTATCTTCTCGCCCGGGGCCGCAGAGATCAGATACCGGGCATCATTGGTCGGAGCACAGGCTGCCATCGCAAGAAGGGTCAGCGTCAGTAACATGGCTTTTTTCATCTTACTTTCCAAACAAAAGGGAATTCGGGTCACGTTCAATCTTGCGGGCAAGCTGGGAGACCGAACGGGCGGCCGATTTGAACTCCCTTAGCGCATCCAGCGCTTCGGAGTTGAAGTTCGAGCGAGCGCCATAGGCTGTGATCAAGGTCTCGGATTGTGCGACCAGCCGTTCCAGCCGGGCTGAGAGCGCCGGCAGCCCCTCGGCTGCGGCCGCGACGGTATCGGCAGCACTGCGGGCCGAGGCCATTGTCGCATTGGCGTTGTTTACCAGCCCGCCGCTGCGCAGCTCCGACAGGGTGAGGCGCATTTCATCCAGCGCGCTGGTCAGGGCCGGAGGCAGCGCGCGCGCGCCATCGGAATCGATCATGCTGTCAGCGCTTTGCATCAGCTGGCTGGCGGACCGGATAAACTCTTCGGCTTCCAATGCGTTGGCTTTGGCTGCCAGGGCGCGGAAATCGCTGACCAGCGCCGGCAATTCCTCCGATGCCGCCGCGAGGCTGGATGCGGCCTGGCTGCCCTGCTCCAAAGCCTCTGTCAAACTGGCCACCGCTCTGCCTTGCTGCAACTCAGACAGAATATCGCGAAGGTCAGCCACAGCTGCACGCAGCTCCCCCGGCAGCGCCCGCGTCTCCGGGTCCGCGACCAGCGACCGGGTCTCATCCAGCAGGGCCACCGCCGCCGCAGGCGCCTGCCGGGTACTCTCAGCGGAGGCCAGGGATTCAATGCTGGCCAAGGTCGCGATCGCCTGCGCCATCAGTTCTTCGACGGGCAGCTCGCTGATCCGCTCCAATGCGCCTTCTGCGGTTGCGGTAAAATCGGGCAGGTCCGAGGGCGCACTGGGCAATTCGGGGAAGGGCTCCGCGTTGCGATTGAAGAGTGCAGGCTCCGCCGCATCCAAGGTGACCAGTTCAACAATCAGCTCAGAGCTGAACAGCCCGGCCGCAGCCAGCCTGGCCCGCAGACCGCCTGCGGTCGCCTGCTCCAGAAAATCCAGCACTTCGGTCTCGCCCGCTCCCGGCGGCAGGCCCATCAACGACGGTTCAAGCATCAGTTTGGCAATCAGCCTGACCTCTGCCTCGTCGGTCCCGTTCTCGATCGCGGCGTTCAGACTGCTGACCTCGCCGACCTTCACCCCGCCAAGTTTGACCGCGGCGCCGCTGGTCAAGCCAGCAACCGACTCGCCAAAGGCAACCGAAACCGCGACCCCGCCCGTCAGCGAACGGGCAAAGGCCGTGCGGCGGGCTGCGGCCTCATCCGGGTGGATGTCGAAGACGGCGCCCGAACTGACCGGTCGGCCGCCATCGAATACCGTGTCGAACTCGATCCCGCCTGCCACCAGCGAAGCGATGCTATCCACATCAAGCGACAGCCCGCTGGCGCCAATGGAAACCGAGAAGCCGGATGTATCCCAAAAACGCGTCGCCGAATTGATCCGCTGGTCATGGGGCGCCTCGATAAAGGCATCGACAACAATGCTGTTGCCGCTGACGGTGAGACGCGGGCTTTCCAGCCGGCCAACCTCGATGCCGCGGAAAAGCACCGGCGCGCCTTCGGAGATCATCCGCCCGTCGTTGGTGCGCAGGGTAATCCGCCGCCCACCCCGGCCCGGCTGCACAAGGGGCGGCCGGTCGGCCCCTTCAAAACTGATTTCGGCACTGCCCCGGTCCTGGTCCCAGGCGCCTTCGATGTAGACGCCGGACAATACCGTGCTGAGACCCGAGATCCCCCGCGCGCTGACTTCGGGGCGCACCACCCAGAAGGCGGCATCCTGATCCAGATAAGGGGCAACCTTCTTGTCGATACGCGCCCATACGGCGACCTTGCTCAGGTCCTCGGCAAACCCCACATCCTCGACCTGGCCGATAACAACGTCGCGATAGCGCACTGTCGTTTCATTGGCCACGATGCCGGAGGCGTTCTCAAAAGTAATGCGGATCAGGACGCCGCGATCACTATAGGCCTTCCAGGCTACCCCAAGCGATACGGCCAAAGCAGCCAGCGGTACCAGCCAGACCAGAGAGAGGTTCCGCCAGGGCGAGACACGCTGCGCAGCGATGGTCATCGGGGCGGGTTCAGGGGTGCTCATTCATATTCTCGCTTTTCCGCGTTCCAGATCAGGCGCGGATCGAAACTTTGAGCTGCCAGCATAGTGAAGGCAACCGACAATGCAAAACTGACCGCTGCAACTCCCGGCGTGATGGCCGCCGCAAAATCCAGCTGGACCAGGGCGGTCAGGATCGCCACGACAAAAACATCGATCATCGACCACCGTCCGATGAATTCGACAATCTCGTAGAGCACCAGTCGACCATGGCTGCCCAAGGCTGCGGGCCTTCGGACCGAAACTGCAAGATAGGCGATGGCCAGGAATTTTGCGACCGGGATTACGATGCTCGCAAGGAAAACGATAAAGGCAACCCCATAGGCGCCATGGCTGAACAGCTCGGCTATGCCGCCAATCAGTGTATTCTCGGAGCTGCGACCAAAGGTGGTGGTCCGCAACATCGGGTATAGGTTGGCGGGAACATAGGCGATCATCCCCGCCACGAGCCAGGCCCAGACACGCTGGAGGCCACCCGGCCCGGCAGGCTCCAGGCTGCTGCCGCAGCAGCCACAGGACCGCGCGCCTCCGGGGTTCGCCGTGCCGCAGGCGCGGCAGCCGACCAGACCGGCCGCAGCGGCGGTCAGGAAGCGCTGCGCGTCTTCAGTGTTTTCCATACAGTCAGCCTGCAAATCGAATTGTCGGTCAGGATTGTCACCACCAGCAGCGCTGCAAAGGCCCAGAACGCAGGCCCCAGCCCGACCTGCGCCAGGCCGGAGACTTTGACAAGGGCCACCGCCACACCGATGATGAATATCTCTGCCATCGCCCAGGGTTTCAGCTTCTCCGCCCAGCGATAGACAGCTGCAGCGCGCGGCGCAGGGTGCCAGCCCAGAGCCATCGGCGCCAAGGTGTAGATCAGCGCGCTGAAGCGTGCGGCAGGCAACAGAACGATCAGGAGACCGGTCGCCAGAGACAGCGGCGCCATCGGCCCGCGCGAGAAGGCCATGACCGCATCCAGCACCGAGGCCCGATGAGACAACCCCTGCGCCTTCAGCTCCAGAAACGGGAAAACGGCAGCGGCGACCAGCAGGATCAGAGCGGTCAGCGACAACATCGCGATCCGGGTCATGGCACCGGTTCTGGGGGCCGCCAGCACCGTGCCACATCGGGCGCATCTGGCCACCGTATGCGCCGCCACAGCCTGGTCGCGATGCAGGACGTCGCAGACAGGACAGGCAATTAGCTGTTCGATATCCATACCATCCCCACCCGGCCAAGCTGCGCAATCCGCAACGATTCGGATGTTACTCTGCCTCGGCCTGCGACGGGAGCCTTTCCTCTTCGGCCCTTCGGGCGACGCCGCTCCTATCTGGTCATCAATGCCCTTCGCGCCAGCAAGAGCACGCTCGCGCCCGCCCCTATGATCAGCTCGAATGTCGTCAATCGCCGAGCGGTTGCGGGCCTGTCCGGCCATGGTAGGCGGTCAGGGACGCACGAATGCGCCTCAGGTTTTCCTTGGTCTCACTGGACTGTTCCTGCGCGACCATCATGGCAAGCGTGTCGATGATGGCCAGATGCGCATAGCGGGATGCGGTTGGCTTATAGATGTCGTTGTCTTCGGGCAGATCGGTGTGAATTGAGATCTTTGTCTGCAATGACAAGCGTGTTTCGGGTTTCGTCACGCTGATGGTTGTTGCGCCATATCCATTGGCGACTTCTGCCGCCCCCACAATTGCATCCGCTTCACCGCTTGCCGACACCAGAAACAGAACGTCTTCCGGACCAAGCGCAGCCGCGCGCATTTGCAGGACGTAGCTGTCGCTGACAAAGAATGACGGGATGCCAAGGCGGAAAAACCGGTTCGATGCTTCCTGTGCGACTGTGGACGATCCACCGCCTATTCCGGCAAACAGAATTTGGCGTTTCCCCAGAATCCCGGCTTTGGCCTGCATCAGCTGGTCAACATCAACCTGACGCCGCATCACATTCAGGGTGGCAAATACCGCTCCCAGAACCTGATCGAGCGTTGAATGGCCTGAGTTCGATAAATCGTCTGCGTCGCCGAACAGATATTGGGCACTGACCGCAACATTCTGAGCGAGCCGCAGCTTGAAATCCCGGTAGCCCTCGCAACCAAGGCTGCGACAGAAACGAATAACCGTGGGTTTGCTGACACCGCATTTGTCTGCCAGATCCCCAATTGTCATCGAGCTGATGGTATTGAGGTTCTCCAGCACAAAATCCGCCACCTTCTGCTCCTGCGACGCAAAACTACCGTCGGTGCGACGTAGGACGGAGATCAGATCAACGGGACTCAGCTGCGCATTTTGCGGCGGGATATCTCGGTTCTGCAGCGAGTTGGCGGGGCTTTTCAAGTTTCAGTTCCCTCAGAAGGTGCAACGGAACTAAGTTACACAGGGCGCAGAATTTCCGCAAGATGGGGTCGCCATACGAGGGTTTTAACAGCAAAAACGGACCTTAGTAACAAATTTATCTTGATAGTCACATTTTTCCCTGCAATTGTGTAACTCGGTTACGCTGCCGGCCTTTTTGGGAGGGATGTTCATGCGACAGGCGTTTGCGCAGACAAGCGCGAAAATCAATGCGGTGATCGAAGCGATTGTCGCGGCATTGATGCTGGCCCTGGTGCTGGATGTCTGGCTGGGCGTTATGGACCGCTACTACTTTCACTGGCAGCTCCCCTGGCCCGAAGTGATCGCCCGATATCTCATGATCTGGGCCGCGATGCTTGCAGTGTCCTCCGGCATCTCACGCCGCGAACACATCGGGCTGACCGCATTTATCCATGCCATTCCGGCCCGGATGCGTCAGGCGCTTTTGATACTGATGGATGTTCTGACGCTGCTGCTGTTTCTCTACGTCGCCTATTACGGCGTCGGCTTCGCGATGAGCGGGGCCCCGCGTGACGCGATGATATTCGGGATGAGCCTGGCCCCGTTCTACGCCGCAATCCCCGCCGCTGCCGCCATCTGTTGTGTGCAGATCCTGCTCGTCCTGGTGCGTGATCTGGGCACCTATGTCGACCGCCCGCCGGTCATGGATCCCGGCCAGGCTGAGGAGCGATAGCATGATCGTTGCCGCCGCATTTGTCGTTCTCGTATTGTTTGGCATGCCCATTGGTTTTGCTATCGGTCTTGCCGGGGTTGTCGGCCTTATCGAGATGGGGGGCGGCAACTTTCTCGCGGTTGGGCCGAGCAAGATCTTCAACGGTCTCAACATCTTTCCGTTTCTTGCCATGCCGTTCTTCATTCTGGCCGGCGAGATCATGAATGACATCGGGATCACCAGCCGCCTTGTCAAACTCGCGCAGGTTCTGGTCGGGCGGTTCCGTGGCGGTTTGGCACATACCAACATGCTGGCGTCGGTGTTTTTTGCCGGGCTGACCGGATCGGCCACGGCCGACGCCGCCGCTTTCGGACGTACGCTTGTGCCCGCCATGGTCCGGGAGGGCTACAAGCGCGACTACGCCTGTGCCGTGACCGCTGCGGGGTCAATCATCGGGCCGACCATTCCGCCATCGGGTCTCATGGTGGTCTACGGCTCATTGATGGGCGTCTCTATTGCGGGACTATTTGCGGCGGGTGTTCTGCCCGGGCTGGTGATCTGCCTCGTCTGCATGATTGTGATAGTCATCGGCGGCAAACGCGAAAACCTGCCGAAAGCCATCCGCGGCGCCACCCTGCGAGAAATCTGGGAGACATTCCTGTCCTCGCTTACGGCGTTGGCGATGCCGGTTATCATTCTGGGCGGTATTCTGGGCGGTGTCGTCACGCCAACCGAAGCGGCCTCTATCGCGGTGGCCTATGCGCTGTTCATCGGCGTTTTTGTTTACCGGACGCTGACCTTCAAGAGCTTTTACATGATGCTTGTGCGCACCGCGCGCATCATGGGCGTTATCTTTGTCATTATCGCCTTCGCAGGCATTCTTGGCTGGTGGATGAGTTTCGAACGTATCCCCCAGTTGATTGCCAAGACCGTGCTGAACCTCTCTGACAACCGCTACATGGTCATCGCCATCATTATCGGCCTGCTTCTGCTCATCGGCATGGTGATGGATATCACCGCCATTCTAATCATCCTGGCACCTGTTCTGGTGCCTTTGACCGAAAGCGTCGGCCTTGAGCCGATCCACGCGGGGATCATCTTTGTTCTCGCCCTCAACATCTCGCTGATGACGCCTCCGGTGGGGGCCTGCCTCTTCGTTCTGTCGTCCGTCACCGGTGAAAAACTGGAGAGAATTTCGATCAAGCTCCTTCCGTTCCTGATCGCGGAAATCGGCATCCTGTTCGCCTTTGCCTTCTGGGAGGACGCGGCCCTGTGGCTGCCCAGAGCGCTTGGCTACGCCCAATAAGACGACCCAACCAACCAAGAACCAACTGGAGGAAAAAATGAAATCTCTTTTCGCGGGACTGGCCGTCGCGGCCATTACGACGGCAAATGCTGCCAGCGCAGAAAGCGTCATCCGCTTCGGCCATGACAATAAAACCGACCCATTCGAAAACCCGGCACATGCCTGTACCGCCGTGTTTTCGAACCTCGTCGCCGCCGATACCAATGGCGCGGTGACCGTCGAAGTTTTTGGGTCCAACCAGCTCGGATCTGCCGCCGAGCACGTGCAGCAGCTACAGGACGGTATCATCCAGGCGACACTGACATCGACTGGTGCGCTGGCCAGCTATTATCCGCGCATCGACATTCTGAACCTGCCCTTCGCATTTTCGGGTAACGCGTCCACATATGCGGTGTTCGACGGCCCCTTTGGTGAGGCGCTGAAAGCCGATATCGAAGCAGAACTTCCCGGCGTCGTCGTCCTCGGCTTCCCGGACACCGGCGGATTCTTCGCTGTCACCAACTCAAAACGACCGATTGCCAATCTCGAGGATTTTGACGGCATTCGGGTGCGCACCATGACGCTGCCGTCGCACCAGAAAATCATGCAATCGCTTGGTGCCGAAGCCTATCCACTGTCCTGGGGCGAGGTCTACTCGGGCCTGCAAACAGGTGTCATCGACGGTCAGATGAACCCGGTTCCAATCATCTCCTTCGCAAATTTTGCCGAGGTGCAGAAGTATATGACGCTGACCAACCACCTGTTCTCGCCATACACATTCCTGATGAACCGCGCATTCTATGAAGGTCTGACAGATGACGAACGCGCAACCATCCATACCGCCGCAGAAAACTGCGTCGTGGCCAGCCGTGGCCTGAGCCGGATCATCGAGGCATCCGATCGCGGCCTTGCCGGGCTGATGGACAAAATCGAGGTGACCGCCCTGACAGCCGAGCAACGCACCGCGATGGCAAAGGCGGCTCAGCCTGCGTTCGAAGCACATGTCGCCGAAAACATGGATGACAAGGCGCGCGAACTGCTCAGCCAGTTCCGTGATGCCGTCTCCGCGGCAAACGCTGACGCCTATCTCGATTGATCCTCCCTTCCGCCGGAGCAATCCGGCGGAAACGCCCACCGGAAGCCATGACACACCTCCGGCATCTTCCTACGGATTGGACCACAACAATGCGGATCTTCTGCGCATCTCTTGCGACCGAAACGAATACGTTTTCCCCGTTGCGCACGGATTTTTCCAATTTCGAGCAGAGCTTCTACGCCCCTCCGGGAAAGCACCCTGACACTCCGACCCTGTGCAGCGCCGTCTTTCCCGCGCTTCGCCGAAGATCCAAAGAGGAAGGGTTTGAACTCATTGAAGGGACCGCCACATGGGCCGAACCCGGCGGGTTGCTGAATGCGTCCACCTGGCACCAGCTGAAGCAGGAACTTATGGATCAGGTCCGGGCGGCACTGCCTCTGGACGCCGTGGTGCTTGGCCTGCACGGGGCCATGATCGCCGAAGGCTGCGTCGATTGCGAAGGATCGCTTATCGAGAGCGTGCGCCAGATCGCCGGCCCCGAGACCACAATCGGCGTCAGCTTCGATCCGCATAGCCACCTGAGTGACAAGCGGGTGAAGAATGCCGACATCATAACAGTGTTCAAGGAATTCCCGCACACCGATTTTGTCGAGACCGGTGAAGCCTGCGTAGACCTGACCCTGCGTAGGGCCCGTGGCGAAATCACGCCAACAAAAGCAGTCTACGACGTTCGCATGATTGATGTCTTGCCGACCAGCCGCAACCCGATGCGCGGATTTGTCGACAGGATGAAGGCGATGGAAGCAGCGGGCGAGGTTCTGTCCATCTCAGCCATTCACGGGTTCATGGCCGGGGATTCCCCCGATCTTGGCGCAAAGATCATCGTGATCACTGACGGCGACCTGCCAAAAGCTGAGAAAATTGCCCGCGAGCTGGGGCAAGAGTTGTTTTCATTTCGAGGTATCGCCAAACCCGAATATCTGCCCCCCGCTGATGCTCTGCGACTGGCCCAGAATGCACCAAACGGCCCCGTGGTCATTGCCGATGTCTGGGACAATCCGGGCGGCGGCGTAGCTGGCGATTCTACGCTGATCCTCGCAGAAGCGCTACGCCAGGGCATCACCTCTGCGGCCTTCGGCACAATCTGGGATCCCATTGCCGTCCGCCTGTGTCACGCCGCCGGGGAAGGTGCGGAACTGGAGCTGCGATTTGGCAGCAAGACCTCTGCATTTGCCGGTGATCCGATAGACGCCGTCGTGACCGTTCTTCGCAACCAGCGCAACGCGGTGCAGAGCTTCGGGACCTCGGTTGTTCCACTGGGAGATTGTTCCGTCATCAGGGTCGATGGCATCGAGGTTGTGCTGAATACCAACCGCAGTCAGGCATTCTCGCCGGATCTCTTCACCAATCTGGGCATTGATATCCACAGCAAGAAAATTCTGGTCGTCAAATCCACCAATCACTTCCACGGCGCATTCTCAGCAGTTGCATCCAAGATCCTCTATGCCGCTGTCGACGGGCCCTATCCGAATGATCCCACCAAGACGGCTTACAAACGGCTGACCCGCGCGATCTGGCCGATTGTGGAAAACCCGCACGCATCGAAGGGCTCATGATGTTTTCCCAGATCGACACACCGGCAGTCCTTGTCGACCTTGATATTGCCGAAGCGAATATCGACCGATTTCAAGCCCATTGTGACAGGCACAACCTATCCCTGCGACCCCACATCAAGACCCACAAACTGCCATTTCTGGCGCGGCGCCAGATCGCGGCCGGAGCGGTTGGCATCACCTGCCAGAAGATCAGCGAAGCCGAGGCCATGGTGGCCGAAGGGGGAATTGACGATGTTCTGATCACCTACAATATTCTTGGCGAGCGCAAGCTGAAGCGGCTTCGGACCCTGTCAGAGCAGGTGAAGCTGAGCGTTGTCGCCGACAACACCGAAACTGTCGACGGCCTGTCCCAGGCCTTCGAAACCGCCGAGGCCCCGCTGAATGTGCTGATCGAGTGCGACACCGGGGCCGGGCGCTGCGGTGTGCAAACCGCTCAGGCAGCTGAAAGCTTGGCCCGCTATATCGCCTCGCGCCCCGGCTTGGCGTTTCGCGGGTTGATGACCTACCCCCCTGTTGGAAAAGACGCATCCGTCCAGAACTGGCTCGCAGAGGCCAGAGCACGCATTCACGCAACGGGCGAGACAGTCAGCGTCGTGTCCAGCGGCGGCTCACCGGGCATGTGGCAGGCGCAGGATGTCCCGATCGCGACCGAATACAGGATCGGAACCTACGTCTACAATGATCGCTCGCTGGTGGCGCGGGGCATCTGCACATGGGATGATTGCGCTCTGACAGTCCTGGCAACGGTGGTGTCCGTCCCGACCGAAGATCGCGCAATCATTGACGCCGGCTCCAAGGTCCTGACCTCGGACCTTCTGGGCCTGAACGGTCATGGCCACGTAATGGGCCGCCCGGATATCCGGGTCGACAGCCTATCCGAGGAACACGGCATTCTGCGGGCCGAGGCGATCCATCTCAACGTTGGCGACCGTCTAAGGATCGTTCCCAACCACGCCTGTGTGGTCAGCAACATGCTTGATCAGGTCGAGCTCATTCGCGGATCCACATCTCTGGGCCCCTGCCCCGTCGCCGCGCGGGGGGCAGTCTGGTGACAGCCTCCCTTCCATACATCGAATACCCGGCTCCGCCGGGCCCTGATCTGCGAGGTGGAAAATGACTGATCTTGTCTGCCTCGGCGAACCCCTCATCGAGTTCAATCAAAAACCCGACGGGCAGCTAGTAATGGGATATGGCGGCGATGTCTCGAATGTTGCAATCGCGGCGGCGAGACAGGGCACGGCAACCTCCCTGATATCGCGCCTCGGCGATGATCGCTTTGGCCAGGCGCTGCAGGAGCTTTGGCACCGCGAGCATGTCGATAGCAGCCTGATCTCGACAGTCGCAGACGGGGAAACCGGCCTCTACTTCGTGTTCCACGACGACCTGGGGCATCATTTTCTATATCGGCGACGGCACTCCGCCGCCAGCAGGATGACCCCCGACGACCTGCCAACACATGCCATCGGCACCGCTAGGATATTCTACGCCTCAGGGATCAATCTCGGCATCAGCAGCACCATGTGCGCCACAACCTATCACGCCGTCAGGACCGCGCGTGCGTCAAACGTGACCACGGCATTTGATCCAAACCTGCGGACTGCGCTTTGGTCACTGGAGGAGGCACGCGCCGTGACACATGATCTGATGCGCCACGTCGATATTGCGCTTCCCGGACTTGATGACGCCCGCCAGCTCACCGGACGTCAAAGCCCCGACGAGATCATCCGGTTCTATCACAACCTCGGCGCGCGCATCGTTGCTCTGACATTGGGTCGCGACGGCGTGGCGGTATCGGAAAATCAGGGGGTCACATTTGTTCCGGGGGCGGTTGTGGAATCGGTCGATGCAACCGGCGCCGGTGATTGTTTCAACGGCATATTCCTGTCCGAGCTTCTGCGTCATGGCGACAGCGTCAGAGCCGCAGAACATGCGAACCTCGGCGCTGCATTGTCCACCACCGGCTACGGGGCGGTTGCGCCGATCCCGCACAGACCAACACTGCAATCAAAAGAAGGACGTCCGACATGACCCGCAAAACAATCGAGCGCATCGGCAATGCCAGAACCGGCGCCGGGGGGCAGCCGCTACCATTTTCCCCCGCCGTGCGCGCAGGCGATCTGGTGTTCATCTCAGGCCAGGTTGCGATGAAGGAAAACGGCGAGATCGAAGCAGGCGGCATCGAAAGCCAGACCCGCAGGACTATGGAGAACCTGATCGCAGCCCTCGCCCTGGCAGATTGCACCTTGGAAGATGTTGCCAAAATCGGCGTCTGGCTCGATGACCCGCGTGATTTCTGGACCTTCAACCGTGTCTATGCCAGCTATTTCCCAAACGGCGGACCGGCGCGGTCCACAGTGCGCTCACAGATCATGGTGGACGCCAAGGTCGAGATCGACGCCATCGCCTATAAACCCCTCTAGGACAAGCCAGCTTCAAACGAGAACCGTTCCTTCGGGATCGGCACACTCCTCACCTGCCAGAAATGCACCCAAAAAATCGCATGCAATACCGACCAGTATCAGAGGCAATACCAGGTCACGAAGCAGGTTTTGACAGCTGGTCTAAACTGTCGCGGTCACTTAAACTCGGTGCACAACTGACAAGGTGATTTCCTGTGCCGTCAAAGCCTCCAAAACAACAGCCGGCAAGCGTAAAAGATGTTGCGAGACTGTCGGGAACATCGCTTGGAACGGTGTCGCGTGTTCTGAACAGAAGCGCCTCGGTGAGCGACAAGACGCGCGCGCAGGTTGAGAAGGCGATTGCAGAGCTGGGGTATGAACCAAACGCTGGCGCACGTCAGATGCGCAGCGGTCGCAGCGGGCTGGTCGGCGTCCTGCTGCCGAGCCTTGATGTCCCCTTCTTTGGCATTCTGGCGCAGGCGCTTGAGCAAGCCTTGTTTCAAAACGGCTACCACTGCCTGATCTGCAATACCGAGGAGAATGAAGAGAATGAAAAACGATATATCTCGACCCTCATTGGCCAGAAAGTGGATGGCATAATCGCAGCGTCGGTTGCAACGAACCAGAATTTCACGCGGCTGTCAGATCAGAATATTCCAATTATCGCCGTTGACCGTTCTCCCGACGAGATCGCGGTGAATCTGGTATCTGTTGACCACCGGGAAGGTGGGCGTCTGATGGCAGAGTATTTGTTGCGCCTTGGGCATCGGAACATTGGTGTCATTGGCGCGCCCACCCATTCAAGACCCATCACCCTGCGCCTGGAGGGGATCAAAGAGGCGTTGACGGCTCAGGGGCTTGAACCGGTCAGCGTGTCTCTTGGCGAAGAGCATAGCTTTGATACCTGTTTCGCCCTGGCGCGGGACGTGCTGGCGAAAAACCGACCAACCGCCCTGATTGGGACAACCGATATCGCGGCAATCGGCGCGATCCATGCCGCGCATGAACGCGGTCTGAAAATGCCTCAGGACATTTCTGTGATCGGGTTCGACAACCTGCCACAAAGCGCCCATATTTTTCCGACCCTGACCACCGTAAATCAGCCGATTTCATTGCTGGGAGAGCTGGCCGCAAAAACGCTTCTGAACCGGATCAACCCGGAGCGTTTCGCGAAACCGGATCTTTCAGCTCTAAGCTTGCAGATCGTCGAACGTGACAGCACCGGACCCGCACCCAAGACCCTATAGCGCGGCGATGGATATGCTGTACCGGGTGTCAAATGGGCTATCCGGCGTCAGCATGCGCGACGTTTGCACACCGGTTTTTGTCAGGGGATTTTCTGTCGCTGAAATCGAGCATCCCAAATCAAATGCGGAACAAACGGGTTCGACCCCAAGCGCCCAATGGCGGCCGTTCCACGGTGGCGCGTTTCGCCCTCCATTGCTGATCCACAGCATGAGCGAGGGAAAGGCCTCTGCATCCCAATCAAGTGTGACGCGATAATCTTCGGCGCGGTTCTCCAGCGCGAAGGTCCCGTCGGTGCCGCTCAGGAGCAAAAGCGTCTCGGACCGGTCAGGATAGGGCAGCGCCACTGGATCAAACCCGAACCCTGTTAGATCTTCCAACCGGAACGGCGCGGGGCGTGAAATACCGGGGGGGCCGCCGGTATCACCGGGGTAGCAAAACGCCTGCTTATAGCGCCCGGGACACAGACGCGCCTGTCCGGTGGCCGCTGGCAGACGAAAGACCGGATGCAACCCAATTGGCAGGCAGGCCTTGCGGCGCATATGGATGCCAAGAGCGATGTCTACCGCAGCCTTGCCGCTCACCCCGCTCACCCGCCGTGTCAGGTGATGGATTGGATCGGTCCCCGGATAGGCGATGTCTGCACGCACCGCCTGCGGGCCATCGGGTGTTATGCGCCAGTCGTGATTGGCGGCATACCCGTGCGGCCATGGATCAGGCATGCGGGAGAGACCGGCCCAATCCCCGGCCAGAGGGCCCTGTGGCGCCATGCCAAAGGGAACACAGGGCCACTCTCCTTGCAGCCCGGCAAGCAGCAGCGGCACACCATTGGGCAACACCTCACCCAGCCAGGGTGCTTTATGCAAAGGCGCAATGCGGCGACCGTCCGGGAGGTCAAACTCAAGGTCGGTCAGCATCGCACCACATCGGGTAAGACGCGCACGCCCTTTATCCCAGTTGAGCCAAGTCACTTTCGGTCGATGAAGAAGTTGATGAAGACCGCGCCAAGGATCAGACCGCCTTTGATCACTTGCTGCACATAGGGGTTGAAACCCCACAGCGTCATCGCGTTCAGCAGTACGCCCAGAAACAGCACACCGATGAATGCGCCCCAGATCGTCCCCTTGCCGCCGAACAGGCTGATGCCACCAATGATCACGGCCGAGATCACCTCAAGCTCCAGCCCGCGTGCAATGGTCGGATTGCCGGCATTGACCAGCGACGAATAGATAATACCTCCGGTTGCAGCAAAGACACTGGTCATCATCAGGCAGATGGTCTTGGTGCGCCAGACATTGATGCCCGACAGGCGCGCGGCCTCCATATTGCCACCGACCGCATAGATCGACCGGCCCAGCGCCGTGAAATTCGAGATGGTAAAGGTGATGGCAAAGGCA
Organism: Phaeobacter sp. JH20_37; assembly: GCF_048056015.1. Taxonomy (NCBI): domain Bacteria; kingdom Pseudomonadati; phylum Pseudomonadota; class Alphaproteobacteria; order Rhodobacterales; family Roseobacteraceae; genus Phaeobacter; species Phaeobacter sp. JH20_37. The sequence goes on from NZ_JAYMWW010000017.1 coordinate 213,900, forward strand.
ATCGCCAGCAGGAAAACCGGAACCGGAACACCCCAGAAACGGCCTGACCCGATGACGTAATACCAGCTTGGAAAGCTCGAAATCGGGACGCCATTGGTGATCAGGTTGGCCAAGCCCGCAAGGGTTGCCATCATCGCCAGAGACGTGATGAAGGTCGGCACCTGAACCAATTGCCGCAGTTTGCCCGACATGAACCCGACCGAGGCCGCAAACAGCAGCGTCCCGGCAAAGGCGGCAATGACGGTCCAGGTGGCAGGTTCAATGGCGTTTCCGGCCAGCTTCTCGACGATCCAGGCGGTCAGACAGGCGGACACGGCCACCATGGAGCCGACGCTCAGGTCAATTTCTCCGACAATGATCACCAGAGCCATACCAAAGGCAATCATCCCCGGGACGGCAATATTCCTCAGGATATTCAGCTGGTTGTTCAGGGTGAAAAAGCCCTGCGCCGTTGTCGCAACGATCACGTACAAGACCAGGAGGATCATCAGCATCGAATTCCGACGCAGATGGGAAATGAACTTGTCGTGCGTCATGGATCGCTCTCCTGTTGGGTTGTGGGTGCCGCCATGCAAGCTGCATAGATATCCTTGGCATCAAGGCCTTCGTTGATGAATTCTTCGGCGATACGACCATCCCGCAGCACAAGAATCCGATCGCAGCATTCGGTCAGATCCTCCAATTCGGTCGAAACAACGATCGAGCTCAGACCCTCGCGCGCCTTTTCCCAGATGAGTTCATAGATCTGGCGTTTCGCCTGCACATCGACGCCGCGCGCGGGTTCGTCAAACAACAGAATGTCGGGCGTGTTGTTCATCCAGTTCCCGACAACGATTTTCTGTTGGTTCCCGCCGGAAAGAGAAGAGACCGGTAACATCGGATCGCCGGCCTTGATGTGAAGCCCCGCAATCTGGCGGTCGACAAACGGCTTTTCTGTACGGTGACTGACCCAGCCTTTGGGTGCGATCCGATCCAGTCCGGCAAGACACAGGTTGGCATGTGAGGACAAGAGCTGCACAAGGCCGGAATGCTTGCGATCCTCGGAGGTGTAGCCAATGCCCAGCGCCTTCATCGTCGGGATATCGGGCCGCGCCACGACCTGGCCGTTCACGGTGATCTCGCCCTGATCCGGCACGATGGCCCCGAACAGGCAGTGCAACAACTCGGTTCGTCCCGATCCGAGCATTCCGGCAATGCCAAGAACCTCGCCCGGGTAAAGATCAAAGCTCACGTCGTCGAAATGGGATGCGAGTGCAAGATGCCGCGCGCTCAGCACCGGTGTTTCCCGCGTTATCGTCTTGGTCGGGCGCTGGAGAGGCGGAAGATCGCCAAACATCATATCAAGGATGACGGCCGGGGTGGCCTCCCTGATCGGCACCGAATCCACGAATTTTCCGTCCCGGATCGCTGTGACTGTATCCGCGATCTGATCCAGTTCAGACAGCCGGTGCGTAATATAGATGACGGTAACACCAAGCTCGCGCAGCCGACGCACCAGAGTAAAGAGTTGCCGAACTTCTGCCTGCGCCAGCGCAGAGGTGGGTTCATCCAGTTGCAGGACTTTGGGTCGAAAACTCATCGCTTTGACGATTTCGACCATTTGTTGCTGACCAACCGAAAGATCCGCAACGCGGGTTTGCGGCGCGATGTCCAGCCCACCAATCTCTTTGAACAGGTCGCTGGCATCACGACGCAACCGCGCCCAATCAATCAGGCCAGAGCGTTTGCGCGGTAGCCGACCAAGGAAGATATTCTCTTCGACCGACAATTCAGGGACTAGACTGAGTTCCTGATAAACGGTGGCGATACCGGCCCTCTGCGCTTCACGCGGATTGGAAAACCGTGTCTCGACAGTTCCAATACGGATCGACCCAGAGGTCGGCTGGATCGCTCCTGACATCATCTTGACGAAGGTGCTCTTGCCAGAACCGTTCTTGCCAATCAGCGCGTGGACCTGCCCGGCTGTGAACTCGTGTACAAATCCGTCAAGTGCCTTGACCGATCCGTAGTGCTTGGTGAGCTGATAAAGGATCAGATTTGACACGGGTTACCTGCCTTTGCCTGTGATGATCAGTGAAACAGGGGGCCAACACGGCCCCCTGCCATTGATTCTACTGAATGCTTTCCAGGAACGCGGTGACGCCATCCGCGTCGGTCCTGCTCAGAAGCATTGCCGGCACAGTGGTTTGTGCCTCGACTTCTTCGCCTGCAAGAATGGCAAGGGCGGCTTCGGCACCCATGGCACCCATCTGGAGCGGCGCCTGAGCAGTCACCGCCTGCAGAACATTGTCGCCCGCCAAAAGACCCCGACCCAGCTGTTCCGATCCGTCGATGCCAAAGACAAAGACCTCACCGGCACGACCCGCGTTGCGCACCGCCTGCATCGCCCCCACGGTGCCGCCTTCGTTTGCCGCGTAGATGACATTGACCTCAGGGTGGGCGGTCAGAATATCGGTGGCCACAGTAACTGCGGCTTCTGGCATCCAGGCGTCCTGCTCGGCCACGATCTCGATGGAATTGCCTTCAGCGACAGCATCCTTGAAACCGCCTGTCCGGTCGCCAGACTGTTCCGGCAAGAGCGACGAGAACGCCAGAATGGCGACATTTGCTTTGCCACCAAGGCTATCACTTACAAAGCTGGCGGCGGCAGCGCCGGTGGATGCCCCAAGATCACGGTTGGCCGTTGAGAAGGTCGCATGTGCAATGCTGGCATCCTCAAGGCCGCCGTTCAGGGCAACCACAACAATACCGCCGTCACGTGCGCGCTGCAAAGCAGGGCCCGAATTCGCGGCCGAAAGTGGCGCAATCACGATCGCATCGACGCCGCGCGAAATGTAGGTATCAATGGCCTGAATTTCACGCGCCTGATCGCCGTCGATATTAATTTCCAGTACTTCTGCGCCCGCCGCTTCGGCGGTTTCGCGCACACCCGTTTGCAGGAACTGCATGAACTGGTCGCCCTGAAACACGATGCTGGCAATTACCGGGGCGTCCTGTGCGGTCGCACCGAGCGGCAGCATTGCCGTCATTGCTGCGGTCGTCAGTGCCAAAAAGCTACGTCTGGGGATGATAGTCATTGTCTTTTCCTCCTCTAAAGACAGTTTTGACATCACATGAAGCTGGTTCATGTCGTGATGCCTTTTGTCTGCCGATCCAGTTGATCGGTCAGTTGGTTCAGATTCGGGATGGCTTCGGTGGCTGTGACCCCGCGCAAGGAGGCCCTTGCGATGGCATGGCCCAGTTCCAGGGCACGCTGCGGTGTCCAGCCTTCATGAAGCGCATACAAAATTCCGGCACAAAAGGCATCGCCTGCGCCCAAGGGGCTTGCGACCAGTTCACGCGGCAAGGGCACGACCGGGACGTGTGCGACCTGCCCATCAACCCCGATCCAGAGCGCCATTTGCTGGCAGTGAACGACCACGGCCCGCCGGACCCCGTCTTTGATCAGCGCCTTTGCCATGTCGATCATGTCCTGCATATTCGGCGTCTGACTGGCGACAGGTGGAGTCTGGCCACTCGCGCGGGCCAATTCGATTTCGTTCAATATCAGATAGTCGATTTGTCGAATTGTCGCCGCGACGATCTTCGAGAAATCCGGGCGATCAACCGAAGCAAGATCAACGCAGGTGGTCATACCTGCGGCGCGGGCACGGGAGAGCACCCTCGCCGCAGGCGTGCTGCCATCATCCGTGATCCGATCCAGATCGGCCAACAGGGTCAGGTAGCCCAGATAGAAAATGCGCGCTTTATGGCTTTCAAAAACGCCCGTCGGGAAATCTTGATCAGACAGCACGTCATTGGAGCCGCCCTGATAGAAGAACGTGCGCGATCTTCCGGTAACAGACATGACGTGAGTATGTGCCGTCGCGGTGTCTGGTTTTTCCGTGATCAGATGCGTTGGAAGACCCAGTTCATGACAGTGCGCCTTGATAAATTTCCCGAAGTCATCCTGACCGATGGCGCCCATCGGCCAAAGCGGTAGCCCGGTTTCAAGCTTGGTCAGCGCCGTCACAACATTGGCCGCACCGCCACCCACGCCCTTGTCTTGCCCGTCGATGCGAACCAGATCGCTCTCAGCGGGCCAATGCGCAATCTCGTGTACGAGATCCACGATCCAGTTGCCCGCACAAATGATGCCTTCGCGCGTGGTCACGGGGTCGACCCCACTTCATTCCACAAGGGATGCACGGGTTGGGCATCTTCCGTTATGGAAGAAAACCGCCCCAGAGGCTCCAGAAAATAGTTGTCCGATCCGTCATCATTGACCTGAGACACTTCACCGCCCAGCACCATGCCGCTGCCTGGGCGCGCATAGAAGCGGTGATAAAGACCACATGGAATCGTGACACTTGATCCGGGTTTCAGGCACAGTGGTTCGTCCGGGTCCAGCCGGTGGACAAAGCCGTCACAGCGCAGAACAATTGGATCGTCGACACCGTCAGGCTGGCGGAACTCGATCATCAAATCCCCGCCGCCACGGTTGATGATGTCCTCCAGCTTAATCTTGTGGGTGTGAAACGGAGTTTCCTGCCCTTCCCCGACGAACAACAGCTTTTCAGCGTAGGGCAGACTTGTCGCGTCAGACTGGATACCGTTGCGCAGGCAGAACAACACCAGACCGCGCCGCGCAAAATCGCCCGAGCCGAAATCCGTCACATCCCAGCCCATCTGATGAAGCTGCAACCAGTCGCCCAAGTCGGGATTGGCTGCAATTTCTGCGACATCCCAATCTGCCCATGCCGGCAACGACCAGCGAAACGCCTGCAATAGGTCCTTGGCGGCGCGGATGGCCTGATTGATCTCGGAGCGCTTCACGTTTCCGCCCCGTAGTCGACAGTGACGACCCTGCGTTCGGTGCCTGCCTTCAGGGCTGCGGTCAGCACGGCGTGGTGGTCGGCCGCTTCTGCGGGTGTTGCGCAATGAAATCCACGCGCATCGCCTCCGGCCAGCTCATCCAGAAAGGCGGCCCACATCTGTTGCAGGGCGTCCGGGAAACCAAATTCGAAAATGGCCCCCGTTATGGCCGGGAACAGGGTCTGAAATCCGATGTCCTGCACCTGCCAGACCTGATCCCCGCCGCTATAGTCCATCCACTGCCACTGGCGCGGGTTCTTGGTGGTGAAATAGGTGCTTCTTTTGGTCCCAAGAACGCGCAGGCTCCAGCTGTTGGAATCTCCGGGCGATATACGCCAGGTTTTCAGCACCAGAGGAAAGCCGCCCCCAGCATCCTCGACATGGCCAGTGATGGTGGCGTTGTCCCATGTCTCGCAGGGTACGGTCCCCCCCTTGCCATCCGGACGGGTCCGAAACCGGTTGACCAACGACGCCGATACATGGGTCGGGCGCCACCCCAGTCGCAAGGGCACATGCAGCACATGCATGCCAAGATCGCCCATGCAGCCGTAGGCGCCATTTACCTCAACCATGCGTTTCCAGTTGATCGGCTTGTCCGGGTCAAGGTCCGAGGAATGCAGGAACGCGGCCTCAACTTCGATGATTTCTCCCAGATCACCGGATCGCACAAGATTGATGACCTTTTGCGCACCGGGATAGAACGGCATCTCGGATGAACACCGCACCATCACATCAGGATGCGCATCAATCGCCGCCTGAATACGGGCGTTTGCGGCCCCATCCATACCAAACGGTTTTTCGCCGAACAGGTGTTTCCCGGCAGCCATGATCTGCGGATAAACCTGATCATGCAGCACATGCGGCAGCGCGCAATAGATCGCCTCGACCTCTGGATTATCGAGCATCTCTCGGTAGTCGGTTGTCTTTTGCGTCACGCTGGACAGATTGTGCGAAAACCAATCCATCAGGTCCGTGTTCGTGTCGCACACCGCGACAATCTCTGGCCGCGCTTTTGTTTCGGTCAGATGCAGCCAGCGGGCGGCAGTCGAGGCAAACTCGCGCCCCATAAGCCCGCAGCCAATGACGCCGAATTTGACGACGCGGCTCACGCGATCATCCCCAGGGCATTAGCCACGGAGGCGCCGTCATGCACCACCGCCATCAGCGCTTTGGTCATGCCTGCCGGGTCGTCGTGATGGATCACATTGCGGCCATAAACGATACCGCGGGCGCCCTGTTTCATCAAAGCTTCGGTCCGTGTCAGAATCTCCTTGTCAGAGACCTTGCCGCCACCGCGCACCAACACGGGTACGTCCTGGGCAATCTCAATCACACGGTGATACTGGGAAACATCGTCGCAAGGATCGGCCTTGATGATGTCCGCGCCCAGTTCCACGGCCTGACGCACCAAAGGCAGGATCTTTGCCAGATCGCCATCCACCATGTAACCACCACCGGCCTTGGCGTTGTCTTGCATCACCAGCGGCTCCACCATCAGCGGCATCCCTGCCAGATCGCAGGCGCGCTTCAACCGGTTGATGTTCTGAATGCAGGCCTGATGCACTTCGGGCTGACCGGGCAGCATGAGCAGATTCACCACCACACAGGCCGCATCGAGGGCCACAGCTTGCTCAACCGGGTCGGCTATCACTTCTGAAAACAGCGACCGTGGCAACGGATTGCCATAAACATTGGCAATGTCGGTCCGCAACACCAGCGCCGGACGGTCCTTGCCGGGGATTGCCTGCAGGATCGGCGCCGTCCCCGGTGGCAGCTGAATGGCATCCGGTGCCGCGCTCGCCACAATCGTGATCGCGGCCTGCATGTTCTCAATCCCGCCAAGGAAGGCGCTTTCATTGAACATGCCGTGGTCGATTGCCACGTCAAAGCAATTTCCCGAAACACCGAACAGTCTGTTCATACGTGCGGATTTCACCTGCGTCCCTCCTGTGGAATTTCCCTAAAAGATTATGGAAACGTTTCCAAATAAAAGGTTCGTTCTTCATCAATATCTTGTCAACAAATTTCTTCGCGAATTTTTTATGTTCTAAAACATACGGTTATAGGCGCACGGAGTGGAGCCCCCCGAGATCCTCGTACTAGATCTTCGGTTCATGACTGCGAAATGCAGGGCAGTTCGCCCAGCGCGTTAGCACGCTCGAAAGGGTGTCGGCCCGTGATAGGCCTGTCTTCATCGCTTTTCGAAAGTGCCGCCGCCGCGAGCAAAAAATCGTCAGCCAAATGCTGGCAGGCGATCGACAGATCGCCCCGCACATCTCGTGCTTCGACAAATCTGAGCGCAGTGACTGGACCCGGACCCGAGCCGACTTCGAGTGCGACGCCGAGGACAATCAACACATCTGCCCTGAAGGGCACGAAGTGAAGCAATTCCCCCGGAACTGTTCCGATCCGAACCGCTGGCCGACCGGCAGGGGCATCGCCATATAGCAGGGTTTGGAGCACACGTGTCAGGCCGCCCATCACAGGTGCGCTGCCGCCAGAATATGGATTTCCAGTCGATCAACCGGCGAGGAACCTGAACCGGCTCCTATTACATGGGTCATGCGGCGCAAATGACGAATTTCTCCTCGCCGCAACCGCCCACAATCTCCAGAAACTGGCCACAAACTATCCTGCGCCGCAGCAACCGCAATAAGCCAGACAAGAAAGGCACTCTCGACCCTTTTCAGGGGGCGATATTCTGCACCAGAGAACCGGTCTATTTTCAGAATCGGTCCAAAGCGGCCACGCCATCAATGACTAAAATCCTGTACCGCGCCGCACTCCGCATAGGGAAACTCTGACATTCTCGAGCTCCGCCAATAGCGCCCGTTTTCAAGGACCGCTTTGTCTGCACATGGCCCGACGGCCGCTATTGTTTTGAGACTAGACCCTATTCTTACTCAACCATGCTGCCCAAATGGCAAATGCCAACGCCAGTCCCGTTGAAGCTAGCATAAGCATAAGCAGCGTTTGTGCCCCGTTCGTCTGTGATACGAGGTTGCCCGTCACTGTGGTAACAACCGCACCGCCTGCAACTATGAGAGCGCCGCTCAGCCCGGCAGCGCTTCCGGCGAGATCTGGTCGAACCGACATCGCACCGGCATTGCATCCCGGCATGGTCATGCCGTTCCCTAAACCAACGAAGATCGTGCTCGCAAAGAAAATCTCCGCTGACATGATCTCCGATGCGAGCAACAGCAAACCGCCCACAATACCACTACACGCCATGACCCGGCCCGCAATCATCATGGTTGTTGGTTCGAAGTGTTTTCCAACCCGACCGGCCAAGAACCCGCCGATCATGAAGCCAACTGTGATGGTCCCGATATAGAATCCAAGTCCAGCGGTTGTGACATTGAAAGCGGACTGCGCAACAAGAGGTGCGCCTGTCAGAAAGATGTAGAATGCGCCGACAGAAAGCGCACCACAGAGTGCATAAGCCCAGAACAGGAGCTCACGGATAAGCATCATCGTGCCAGGTGCCGGAGTGCTGGCATCTGTTGCCCTTTGAGGCCTCGTTTCTCCGAGGTCGAACCAGCAAAGCAGCAGTAATCCGAAGCCCGCTACAGCATAGAAACCAAAGACGGACCGCCACCCAAATAAGGTGTCCAACACCCCTCCCAGCATGGGGCCGACCATTGGAGCAATCGCCATCGCCATTCCGATATAGCCGATCAGGCTTACAGCCTCCCGCGCCGTTCTCGTATCCCTAACGATCGCGAGAGAAAGCGCGTAACCGCCGACGATGCCGCCTTGGAGCATCCGGCAGAACAGAAAAGCCACGATGTTTGGAGCAAAAGCGCACCCCACAGAGGCGAAAGCGAAAACAAACAAAACCACCAGTAGGACCGGTCGTCTGCCGATCCGGTCTGACAAGGGCCCAACGATCAACTGAATAACTGCCGTTATTGCCAGATATCCGGACACCGCCCAGCTCACGGTACCGTAGTCGGTATTGAGATCGACAGCGATGTTAGCCAGAGCGGGTAGAAACATGTTGAGCGACATGGGCGAAAACCCAGTCAACAGGATCAATGTGATCAAATTCGGAGGTGTTCTTGCGCGGTTCATCTGATGCTCTGAGCAATAAAAACAAAAAAGCCCCCGAGAATGTCGGGGGCGCATGGAAACGGATATGGAGAACCCTATCGGACCATGCGCCTCTTGCTTGCTACATCGCTGACGAATTTGAAGGTCATGATCTCACTCCTTTGGGATCAAGCGTAGTAAGGATCGTTGACCCTGGCAACACGCAAAGCTGCCACCCATACACAGCGCAGCATCGGTCAATCCGGACTAACTGCACGCTTTCGCTGCGTCGCCCATGGCTGGCCGCCCTAGGTCTCTAAGCAAAGATCAGGGAAAAGCTGCTCTGGAGTGGTATTGCAAAGCGGCGGCCACAGCTTGCTCGGTCTTTCCAGATCGGCGCAACGCCATACCTGCAACGGTTACAGCAGAGCCTGCGAGGCCGAATTCGCGGGCGTCTTGTCCCAAGAACCTTCCCGAACGCGCAGATCGGCCCAGAGGCGTTGATGCCGATTGAGCTGCTGTTTTGTGGCCTGCCGCATGTTGGCACAATGCTGCAGCGCATATTTTGCACCAGCATGGAACGCAGGCAGTTATCGCACGTCAGGTCAATGATGTGACGGAAAAGTCAAACAGATCTGACGCTCGAAATCTGACGTCTCATAAAGAGGGAAGTGGCGGACCGAGGAGGATTCGAACCCCCGACCCCTTGATTCGTAGTCAAGTACTCTATCCAGCTGAGCTATCGGTCCACTGCGGCGGGGTTTAAGCGTAGCGGCGCGGGGGTGCAAGTCCAAAATGTCAGATTGCCGCAGGTTTTCTTCTTTTTGCGATTGGGGCGTTCCGACGCGCGGATTGCGGGCACGGCGGCGTCAAAGAGTGCCGTCGCCCTTGGGCAGACAGATATCGAATACCGTGCCCTCAGGACCGGTGTCGCGCAGGACCACCATGCCGCCATGGCCGCGGGCCAGTTCGTCGGCGATGGCAAGGCCAAGGCCGGTGCCGCCCTTGCGGATGCCGCCCTGAAACGGGGTAAAGAGATTCTCCCGCGCTTTCACCGGCAGGCCGGGGCCGGTATCGGTGACGGAGATCCACCAGGCCTCGTGATCTTCACGCGCCGACAGGGTGATCTGCCCCGGCTGACCGCTGGCCTCGATCGCCTGACGGGCATTGCGCACCAGGTTCATCACGATGCGGAACAGCTGCTCGGGATCCGCCCGCAGGCTCAGATCGACGGGCACCTCATTGCGGAAGGTGACACGCCCCTCCGCTCCGCCGGCCAGGCTCTCGCTTTCCAGGATGTCCTCCACCTGACCGTGTAGTGCAACCCGGCCAAAGGTCGGCGCCGGCTCCTCTGCCCGGCCAAAGGCCAATGTCCCCTCACAGAGCGAGACCGCGCGGGTGATCGAATTCACCAGCTTTGGCGCGAGGCGCCGCACCAGGGGGTCTTCGCTCATCTCGATACGGTCGGTGAACAGCTGCGCCGAGGTCAGGATATTGCGCAGATCATGGCTGACCTTGGCAACAGCGCCGCCCAGCTGGGCCAGCCGTTCGCGCTGTTTCAGCGCATGGGTGAGCTCGGTCTGCAACTGCATCAGCGCCTCTTCGGCCTCGCGCAGCTCACGCACACCGGCGCTGGGGTGGATGATCCCACGGGCATCCTCCGGCGCCGCCGCATAGCGCTGCATATAGCCGATGACCCCCTTGATCGGCTTCACCATGAACCGGCGCACCGCAGCAAACAGCAGAACGGCAGTAAAGATCGAGATCACCGCAGAGAGCAGCAGAATACGCAGCCCGTAATCAATCATCGCATCGCGCAGACCCTTGGTTTCAATCGTGATTTCAATCAGAAGACCAGCGTCTCGCACCGGCGCCCCAATCACCCGGATGATCTGGTTTTCCGGCGTGACCAGCCGCTGCATGGCGTGGCCGATCAGTGCAAACGGGCTGCTCATCCGCAGATCATAAGTGCCCGAAATCGGCGCCGGGATCGGTGAGGACAGCACCAGCTGGCGCACTTCGTCCCGCCGCAGAACCACGTTGAAGACACCGGCATTCTCCAAAAGCTCCGCCTCCAGCTCGGTGTCCAGCATGTCATCCGCCAATAGCGCCAGCGACGCGATCTGCGCCCGCTCCAGACGGTCGGCCAGATAATCGAGACGGAACCGGGATACGGAGGGCACAAAGATCAGGATCTCGGCCAACATCACGAAGACCGTGGTCAGGATCAGGAATCTGCCTGAAAGCGTATTGAGCATTCAGCCCCTTCCGGCGTTACGGGAGCCAGCGCTGCACAAATTGCACCACTCGTTTCACCATTGGACTATCAAAAAGCCGTGGCGAGAAATAGGCCCCTGCGACGCGTTTATTCACTTCTGAAATGGTGGGATAGGGCGCCACCATGGCCGCGACCTCACTCATCTTCAGGTTATTGGCGATGGCCATCGACCACAGCGCCACCAGCTCCCCCGCCTGATGCCCCACGACAGAGGCGCCGACCGGGCGCCCCTTGACCACCATGACCTTGATCAGGCCGGTGCTGTGACGTTCGGCCAGCGCGCGGTCGTTGTGGTGATAGTCGAACCGCGCCACCTCCATCCGGTCGCCATGTTTCTCGCGCGCCTGCGCTTCTGTGAGCCCGACCTGCGCCAGCTCGGGCGCGGTATAGGTGGCCCAGGGAATATGGCTGGTCTTGGCCTTCGACGGCAGGCCGAACAGGATCGACCGGATGATCACACTGGCATGATAGCCCGCCACATGGGTGAACTGCATCCCGCCCGCGACATCGCCAATGGCATAGACCCGGCGGTTGCTGCTGCGCAGGCTGTCGTCCACCACCACGCCCGCGCGGTTGGTCTCGACACCGGCGGCCTCCAGATTCAGCCGGTCGATATTGGCCTTGCGCCCCACCGCCATCAGGAGGTGGCTGCCGTCGAACACCCGGCCATCCTTCGCGGTGACGCGAATGCCGCCCTCCTCGGTGGAGGCGACAGTTTCCGCCTGCGCGCCTTCGGCAATCTCGACGCCCTCCTCGCGCAGCTGCTCCAGCACGATGGCCGCCAGCTCCGGGTCGTCCTTGCCCAGCGCCTTGTCGCCCTCGATCACCGTGACCTGACTGCCCAGCCGGATGTGCGCCTGCGCCATCTCCATGCCAATCGGACCACCGCCGATGATCAGCAGGTGATCGGGCCGCTCGCGCAGGTCAAACAGCGTCTCATTGGTATAATAGGGCACATCGGCCAGCCCGTCGATTGGGGGCACCAGGGGCGAGGATCCGGTGGCAATCACGATGCGCCGGGCGGTGATGCGGTGCTCCCCGGCCTCGACCACACGATCATCGACAAACCGTCCATAGGCGCGGATCACCCGCACACCAAACCCTTCGAACCGCTCCTGGCTGTCGACCGGGGCGATGGTCGCGATCACGTCCTGCACGTGGTCCTTGGCGGCGGCGTAATCCACCACCGGCAGCTGATCGGCCACACCATAGGCGCTGGCATGGGCCTGCCCATAGGCCACCTTGGCACTGGCCAGCAGCGATTTCGACGGCACGCAGCCATAGTTCAGACAGTCGCCGCCCATCTTGTGCCCTTCCAGCAGCACGACATCCGCGCCCATCTGACTTGCCCCTGCCGCAACAGAGAGACCGCCCGACCCGGCGCCGATCACAAGAAGATCGCAGGTTAGCTCTTGCATGGTCACTGGTCCTTTCCGGAGGCCGCGGGACGGCGTTTCTTCAGCAGGATGGGCAGCGCCGCCAACACGCACAGACCAAGGATCGGCCCGATCACAAACGGCTCCCACAACAGCGACAGATCAGGTGTCCCGCCCCGGTCAAACACCGCACCAAGGCCCACGCCAATCCAGGTAAAGACGATGGCGCCGGGGATGATCCCCACCGCCGTGGTCCACAGGAAATTCACCAGCTTCACCCCGACCAGCGCGGGCAGCAGATTGGCGACAAAAAACGGCACCGCAGGCACCAGCCGCAGCAGCAGCAGCACCTCGATCTCATTTTCCCGCAGGGCCTGTTTGAGGATGCGCACGCGCCCCTCCGCCGCTTCCAGCCGGTGGGTCAGCATCGCTCCAAGCCCCCAGCGCGCCGCCAGAAAGATGCCAACCGCACCAATGGTGGCTGCCAGCACGTTGAACAGCGTGCCCGCCACCAGACCAAACAGGAACCCGCCAGTGACAGAGGCCACAGCGGCGCCCGGCAGCGAGAATACAACAATTGTCACATAGGCCAGCACAAACAGGCCAACGAGGCCCAGATAATTCTCATCGCGAAACGCCATCAGCGCCACCCGATTGTCGCGCAGGGTCTCAAACGTCAGGTAATCGCCCAGCGTCATCGCCCCGATCACCGCAACAACCAGCACCACGGCCAGCGGCAGGAACCGGGTCAGCGCCGGTTTCTTCTCTGCCCTGTCACGCGATTCGGATGCGGTGGGCTGGGCCGGAGAATGCTCCGCGATATCGGGCTGCTCGGGATGATCTGGCATCGGTGGTCAAATCCTGCTGTCTTGGGCCAGTGGCTGGCCGGTCATGGTCGGCACCGCAGACGCGGCGGGTCTGTGTCTCTGGCTACCTGCTAAATGGCCCCGGTACGAGACCACGGGCGATATCTTCACGCCCGCTTGATCATTGCCTGCAAAAAAGTGAGCCAAACAGCGCGCGCCCCTCTGTCTGTTACAAATATCTTCTGCTAAAGGGGCTTCAGCGCCCGGTTTTCATGGAAATGTTGCATTTCGTGCAGAAAACAACCGCCTTGGGGTTTGACTCGCCGGTCATTCCCTTCTAGAGACCGGGCTTCGAGATAGACCCCCGGGTGGCCGATTCCGCGCCGTCCCGATGTAAACAGTTGGAGACCGGAGCGATGAAACGCACCTATCAGCCTTCGAACCTGGTTCGCAAACGCCGCCACGGCTTCCGTGCGCGCATGGCCACCAAGGCAGGCCGCAAGATCCTGAACGCACGCCGCGCACGCGGTCGCAAGTCGCTGAGCGCGTAATCGCGCCCAGCACTGTTCAGACGGACATGACACCGCCGGAGACCCCCAAGGACGGCTCAGCTGCCCAAGGGACCAGGTCTCCGGCGGTGTCCGTTTGCGTATCTGATACCTTGGACCGCCCACTGCCCCGCCCGGAGGTGATCGCCAAACGCCGCGACTTTCTCGCGGCGGCACGCGCCCGCCGTCAGGGCACCAAGGGAATGATGGTACAGGGTCGCAAACGCCGCCAGGACAGCGAAGCCGGCGGCGATGCCATCCGCATGGGCTTTACCTGCTCCAAGAAGGTCGGCAATGCGGTGGCCCGCAACCGCGCCAAACGCCGCCTGCGCGAAGTCGCCCGGCTGATTCTGCCCCTGCATGGCCGGTCCGGCTGGGACTATGTCCTGATCGGGCGCGCGACAGAGACCGCCGAGCGCCCCTTTGAAGATCTGCAAAACGATCTCATCTACGCGCTGAAGAAAATCCACGGTAAGTAATCGTTTCCGAAGGCGATTTGCCCGGCAGGGAACTGGCGCAGCACACGGCCCCTCTCCCCACAGAAAGGCGGCTCCGCTGTCCCCGCACTCAGGCGCGGTCCTGATTGCCATACCGCTCAACTCTGCCTATCTAACTCCCATGACCCCGCTGGCCCATCTCCTTGCCCTGCCCGTGCGCGCCTATCGGCTGCTGTTCAGCCCCTGGGTCGGCTTCAACTGCCGCTATCAGCCCACCTGCTCGGCCTATGCGCTTGAAGCGCTGGAGAAACACGGCGCCCTCCGTGGGGCCTGGCTGACGCTGCGCCGGATCGGCCGCTGTCACCCGTTTGGCGGCGATGGCTACGACCCGGTGCCGGGCTGTGACCACAGCCATGACAAGACCGCAGATCGACGATAACCAGTCCGGGCCGATGCCCGCCAAAGCTGCGCGCCATTTCTGCCACAGTATGGAATACCGGTATAACCGGGGCAGTCGGGCCGTGCTAAGGCTCTGAAACGATCAACCTATAGATGCAGGAGGGCTGTTTATGAATAAGTTTGTTCAATGGCGACGTGCTCCTGGGGGCAATACGGGACAGGCACGCGCCTGATCCAGTCTGCCTTGATCGCGGCTCAGCACTGATGTGCGCCCGATCTGATCGTACCATCCCAGACCACCCCTAGCGAAGCCATCGTCGACGCCTGTCTTTGATCCGGTCTTCGACCCCGTCTTTGCTGCACGGTCTGGGCACATCTGTCATCTTTCACAACAAAGGACCCGTCTGCATGCAGCCGGAAACACGCATGACATCTACACAATTTCCCACCCCGCTCCGCGACCCCCATGCCGCATTGGCGCAGATTCTGGCCGATCTTGGTCTGCGCCGGACCCTGACGGCGATCCTGCGCCAGATGATTGCCGCACAAAGCCCGCCGCGCAGACGCGCCAGCACGCTGCCGATCTGCAACCATCTGCGCCGGGATATTGGCCTGCCGCCGCTCGCCGACAGGCTGCCATCGTCGCGCCCCTATTTCTGATCCCGGCTGACGATCCCGGCTGACGATCCCGGCGGGCAGAAGCCTGCTACCCACCGGGATCACCTTTTTTCCTTGGCAAAACGCCGATCCTCGGCTAGGGCGCGCCCATGCTTGATGATGATCTGGACGATATCCACCCGCTGTTTGCCGGCGCCCCCTCGACGACGGAGTTCAAGAAACTCCGCAAACGGATCGTGCGCTACGCCCGTGAGGCGATTGACCAATATGGCATGGTCGAGCGGCGCGAGGACGGCAGCACGCCGAAATGGCTGGTCTGCCTGTCGGGCGGCAAGGACAGCTATACCCTGCTGGCGGTGCTTTACGAGCTGAAGTGGCGGGGATTGCTGCCCGTGGATCTCCTGGCCTGCAACCTCGATCAGGGCCAGCCCGGTTTTCCGGCCACCGTGCTGCCGGAGTTTCTGGAAAAGATGGGCGTGCCGCACCGCATCGAATATCAGGACACCTATAGTATCGTGATGGATAAGGTCCCGCAGGGCCGCACCTTCTGCGCGCTCTGCTCGCGCCTGCGCCGGGGCAACCTCTACCGCATCGCGCGCGAGGAAGGCTGCTCTGCGGTGGTGCTCGGCCATCATCGCGACGACATTCTGGAAACCTTCTTCATGAACCTGTTCCACGGGGGTCGTCTGGCAACCATGCCGCCGAAACTGGTCAACGAAGAGGGCGATCTGTTCGTGTTTCGCCCCCTCGCCCATGTCGCCGAGGTGGACTGTGAAAAATTCGCCAAGGCTCTGAATTATCCGATCATTCCCTGCGATCTCTGCGGCAGCCAGGACGGGTTGCAGCGCCAGCAGGTGAAACAGATCCTCGATCAGTGGGAATCAAACAGCCCCGGACGCCGTCAGGTGATGTTCCGGGCCTTGATGAATGCCCGCCCCTCGCATCTTCTGGACCCCAAGCTGTTCGATTTTTCCGCTCTTATGTTGAAAAAACCTGATTTGGGGACGGATTCGGACGAAATTCCCGATTTGCGTTAACTTGCCGGTCAGACCGCGACCTTAATCTGTAGCCAGCACCACATGCCGTAGGTGAAAGGTCTACAGATGACAAAAATGCTGTCGCAGACGCTGACACAGGTCAGGAAACGGATTGCCCCGGTGCTGCTGGGGCCGCCGCTGCTTGCGTTTTTGCCGGCCCTGACACTGGCAACTTTCTGGATGGGTGGCGAGGTGGCGCTGCTGGCCGTTGCTCTTGGCCTGCCGCTGGTTCTTGTCGCCTCCGGTGGCTTTTCCTATTTCCGCCGCCCCACCATGCCACGCGACAGCCTGACCGGCATGATGATGCGCGACGGGTTCAGCGAAATCGTCTCGGAAGTTTATGACAGCGCCGCGGATACCGGCCTGCGCTCGGCCGTGTTTGTGCTTGAGCTTGATGACTTCAAGGAGCTGGCGCAGCGCCACGGCCAGGAAACCGCCGATCAGCTGGTCAACCGCTGTGGCGACCGCATCATCTCCATCCTGCGCCCGCAGGACTATGTCGCCCGGATTGGCGATTCTCGGTTTGCCATCTGCCTCACACCGGTGTTGCAAATGGATCTGGAACTCTCGATCCAGATGGCCGGACGGCTTCAGGCCGCCATCGAAGAGCCGATTTCGGTTGATGGTGCCTCTCTCTATATTTCCTGTTCCATCGGATTCTGCCTCCATAGCCGCAGCCCGAAACCGGCAGGCAGCGACTGGATGGGCGCCGCCTGCACGGCCCTGCTGGACGCGCAGAACAATGGCCCCTCCGGCATTCGCGCCTTCTCCCCCGAAATGGATCAGCGCAGCAAGGCGCGCGGCGACATGATCGACGAGGTGACCGAGGCACTGGAAAACGGTCAGATCCAGGCCTGGTTCCAGCCGCAGATCTGCACCGACACCGGCCGTGTCTCCGGGTTTGAGGCGCTGGCCCGCTGGTCCCATCCGGTACGCGGGATGATCGCGCCCATGTCCTTCCTGCCCTATCTGGAGAGCGCCGGGCTGATGGAACGATTGAGCGAAATCATGCTCTACAACGCGCTCACCGCGCTCAAAGCCTGGGATGCCGCCGGCCTGCATGTCCCCTCGGTCGGTGTGAATTTCGCCACCGACGAGTTGCGCAACGCCAATCTGGTGGAGCGTATTCAATGGGAGCTTGAGCGTTTTGGCCTCACCCCGGACCGGCTCTGCGTCGAGATCCTCGAAACCGTGATGACCGACCGCCCGGATGACATGATCGTCCGCAATATCGCCGCCCTTGGCGAATTGGGCTGCGGCATTGATCTGGATGATTTCGGCACCGGCCATGCCTCCATCGCGGCGGTCCAGCGGTTCCGCGTATCCCGGATCAAGATCGACCGCTCCTTCGTCATGAAGGCCGACCGCGACCCCGAACAGCAAAAGCTGATTGCCGCCATCCTGACCATGGCCGAACGGCTGGAGCTGGAAACCCTCGCCGAAGGGGTGGAGACCGTTGGCGAACACGCCCTCCTGTCCCAGCTGGGCTGCGATCACGTGCAGGGCTTTGGCATTGGCCGTCCGATGCCCTTTGATCAGACTCTCGACTGGATCGCCGCCCATGAGGCAAAGCTGCAGGAGGCCCCCAGTATCGGGCGCCACAGCAGCTGATCCGCTGACATCCCAGTCCCCCGCCCTTCGGCGACCATCTACGCAATCGGCCCCGATTGGTTCCGGTTGGTTTCGGTTGGTTTCGGTTGGTTTCGGTTGCCCCCTGTCTGCGCGCGCCGCCCAGTCACGGGTTCTGCTTTGTCCTGGCGCAGCGATCCGGCGGTTCTGCGCAGGAACTCCCGGCGACCGGCTCGGCCCCGGCAGGTTCGGCACAGCAAAACGGGCGCCCTCGGCCGCTGAGGGTCTTGTGCCTTATGCTTGCGGGCATCTTTGGCGCGCGGTCTCTTGCGGTCCAGTCACGCGCGCTGCCCAGTCCCGCCCGGTCTCAATCCCGCCCGCTCCCAGCCCTGCCCGTTCCCAGCTCCCCGCTCCCAGCCCCGCCCGTTCCCAGCTCCCCGTTCCCTGTCCCGCCCTCCCGCAGCCTTGCCGCCTCCTCGCTCCCACCCGGGGCGGCTTGCACCGCCGGTTGATCCACCGCGACATGGATCTGCTGTCGTAGGCCGCGCGCCGCGCCCGACGGGTCGCGACATGCCGTCCTGATCCGGCAATTGCGCCAGGGATCGGACGAAATCCCCCTTCAACCGCGTCGCAAGGACACGATGGGGGCGATTCCGCTTGACCTTTGGGGGGCATCTCTGTTGAACCACACCCTGTCATTCCATACACGAGGTGGCAGTCCCCAATGGACGATCAGAACAAGAACCTTCTTCTCGCAACCGCGCTTAGCTTCCTGGTGATTCTGGGGTGGTATATCTTTTTCCCCCCACCAGAGCCGCAGATCCAGCCGGACGCCGTGGTCGCGGAGACAACCGCCACAGGCGATGTCGTGACCGCGCCTGCTGCGGCCAATCCTGCGGCCGGAACCGATGGCGCTGATGTCAGCGCCGAAGCTGAGGCCGCTGCGGATGCGCCGCGTCTCACCATCGACACGCCGCGCGTCTCCGGCAGCATTTCCCTGAAAGGCGGGCGTCTCGACGATCTGTCTCTCAAGGATTACCGCGTCTCGCTGGAAGAGGGTGCCGCCATCGTCAAGATGCTGTCCCCCGCCGGTGATCCCAATGCCTATTACGCCCTTTACGGCTGGGCGCCCGGTGCCGGGCTGGGTCCCGACGACGTGCCCGGAGCCAACACCCTGTGGCAGGCCGATACCGAGGCAACTCTGACCCCGGACACCCCGGTCACGCTCAGCTGGGATAATGGCAAGGGGCTCACCTTCACCCGCACCATCGCGGTGGATGAGGATTACCTTTTTACCATCACCCAGTCGGTCACCAACGCCTCCGGCGCGACCGTGGCGCTGGCGCCCTATGGCACCCTGGCGCGCCATGGTGAGCCGCAGGACCTGAAGAATTTCTTCATCCTGCATGAAGGCGTGATCGGCATGGCCGACGGCACCCTGGCCGAAATCGACTATGACGACATGACCGATTTCGAGATCGACCCCCGCACCGGCGCCCGCGCCGCCGTGACCGCGGTCGAGACCAACGGCTGGATCGGCTTCACCGATCATTACTGGATGTCGACCCTGGTGCCGGATCCCGGCCAGCCGTTCCGCTCCATCGCCAAATTCGATGAGCGCCGCGACATCTACCAGACCGATATCGTGCTGCCGACCGTCACCGTCGCCGATGGCGAAACCAGCGCAGCCACAACCATGCTGTTTGCCGGTGCCAAGGAATGGGCGACCATTCGCGGCTACCAGAAAGACGGCATCGAGGGCTTCCTCGACAGCATCGACTGGGGCTGGTTCTTCTTCCTGACCAAGCCGATTTTTGCGGTTCTGCACTGGCTGAACGCGTTGATTGGCAACATGGGCTGGGCGATCATCGGCCTGACCGTGCTGATCAAGCTCCTCGTTTTCCCGCTGGCTTATAAATCCTACGCCTCCATGGCGAAGATGAAAGAGCTGCAGCCGCGGATGGAGGAGATCAAGGAGAAGGCGGGCGACGACCGCCAGAAACTCCAGCAGGAGATGATGGCGCTCTACAAGAAGGAAAAGGTCAACCCGGCAGCCGGCTGTCTGCCGATCCTGATCCAGATCCCGATCTTCTTCTCGCTCTACAAGGTGATCTTTGTGACGCTGGAACTGCGTCACGCGCCCTTCTTTGGTCCGTTCCAGGATCTGAGCGCGCCGGATCCGACCTCGATCATGAACCTCTTTGGCTTGCTGCCGTTTGCCGCTCCGGTCGAGGGCACGCTGATGGCGACGATCTTCATCGGGATTCTGCCGATCCTTCTCGGTATCTCGATGTGGTTGCAGCAGAAACTGAACCCGGCACCCACCGATCCGACCCAGCAGATGATCTTTGCCTGGATGCCGTGGGTCTTCATGTTCATGCTGGGCGGCTTTGCCTCCGGTCTGGTGGTCTACTGGATCGCGAACAACACCATCACCTTCACGCAGCAGTATTTGATCATGCGCAGCCACGGCTACAAGCCGGATGTCTTCGGCAATATCAAATCCGGCTTCAAGAAGACGCCAAAGGCTGAAAAGAAATGAGCGAAGGCATAACTCATATCTGGCGGCATCCGATCAAATCACATGGTCGGGAGCCGCTGGAGAGCGCCTCTTTGGTCGCCGGGCAGTGTCTGCCCGGCGATCGCGTTTGGGCGGTTGCGCATGAGGCCTCCAAGGCTGACGGCAGCGCCTGGGCGCCCTGCGCCAATTTCAGCCGTGTCGCCAAGGCACCGCAGCTGATGGCGCTTGAAGCCCGCTATGACGAGGCCACGGGCCAGGTCACCCTGAGCCACCCGCAGCTGGACAACCTCAGCTTCAGCCCCGATGACGCGGCGGATCTGCCGCGGTTTCTGGACTGGGTGCGCCCCCTGATGCCAGAGGACCGCGCCGCCTCAACCCGCATTCTGCGGGTTCCGGGCCGTGGCATGACCGACAGCGATTTCCCGTCGATCAGCCTGTGCAACTGGGCGTCTCACCGCGCGGTGGAAACCGCCATTGGCCATGGGCTGTCGCCGCAGCGCTGGCGCGGCAACATCTGGTTTGACACCGGCACCGCCTGGGAAGAAAACACCTGGATCGGGCGCGACGTGCAGATCGGCGAGGCAGTGCTGACCGTCCGTGAACGCACCGTGCGCTGTCTGGCCACCACAACCAACCCCGAGACCGGCGAGCGTGACGCAGATACGCTCAAGACGCTGCGCGACACCTGGGGTCACCAGGAATTCGCTGTCTATGCAGAGGTCATCAAAGACGGCGCGATCCGCGTCGGCGATAGTATAAAGGTGCTCTGATGCAGATGCCGTTCCCCCTGGCCGAATCGCCAGATGAAATCATGACCGAAAAAGGCCGCAAGCTGTTTGCCGGCCAGTCGGAATTTGTCAAAGGCGTGGTCGCCATGTCCGGCCTGCCCCCCGCCGACCGGATCGAGGTCTGTTTCGCGGGCCGCTCCAACGTGGGCAAATCCAGCCTGATCAACGCGCTGACCGGGACCAAAGGTCTGGCGCGGGCCTCCAACACGCCGGGGCGCACACAGGAAATCAACTACTTCACCCAAGGCCCCGATCTCTATCTGGTCGACCTTCCGGGCTATGGTTACGCCAATGCGCCGCTGCCGATTGTCGAGAAATGGCAGCGCCTGCTGAAACAATATCTCTCCGGTCGCCAGACCCTGCGCCGCGCCTTTGTGCTGATCGACAGCCGTCACGGCATCAAAGCCGTCGATGACGAGATCATGACCCGGCTCGACAGCTCTGCGGTCACCTTTCAATGCGTGATGACCAAAGCCGACAAGGTCAAGGACAAGGACCGCGCCGCAATCATGGAGCAGGTCCGCAAGGCGCTGTCCAAACACCCGGCAGCCTACCCGGAGATCGTGCTGACCTCCTCGGAGAAAGGCGACGGCATCGCCACACTGCGCTCGATCATCGCGGGTCTGGAATAACGCAGCTGTTGCGCAGCCCGCCACATGGAACCGCCCCCGCGATCAGCCGATCCCGGGGGCGTTTTCGTCTCTGATAGCTGTATTAGAGCCGCTATCAGACGTGCTGCGCGCCATTCACCTCAATCTCCGCACCGGAGATATAGGAGCTTTCGCCCGAACACAGGAAATAGATCGCGGCCGCCACCTCCTCCGGCTGACCCAGCCGTTGCAGCGGCAGTTTCTCGACGATCTTGTCGGTGCCCGGCGACAGGATCGCGGTCTCCACCTCGCCCGGCGCAATCGCATTGACGCGCACCCCAAGCGGGCCGAAATCATGCGCCATCTCGCGGGTCAGCGCCGCCAGCGCCGCCTTCGAGGTGGCATAGGCCGCGCCCGCAAACGGATGCACCCGGCTGCCCGCGATCGAGGTCACATTGACAACCGAGCCCTTGGCCGCCGCCAATTCGTCCTTCAACCCCCGCGCCAGCACAACGGAGGAGAAGAAATTCACGTGGAACACCTTGCCCCAGGTCATCAGATCTGTGTCCAGCGTGTTCAGCCGCGCGCCATTCGGACCCTTGGGGGACACGCCCGCATTGTTGACCAGCGCATCCAGCTGTCCACCCAAGAGGTCCTGAATTTCACCCACCTTGTTTATCGTGTCGGTCGGATCGGACAGGTCCACCTGTATGTGATTCTCCGCACCTCCGCCCCAGGGGCATTCCGCCGGAAACGGCTGGCGCGAACAGGTGATCACCCGCCAGCCTTCGGCATTGAACCGCTGCACCGTCGCATGGCCAATGCCGCGGCTTGCACCGGTCAGCAACAGGGTTTTCTTACGCATGGCTACCATTCCTTGGCCTCAGGCCCGTGTCGGAGGCCGCTCTGACCTCACAGCCCGCAGGCCCCGTTTCGGTATCTGTCGCGGCGACCCTAGCAGCCTTTGCGACAGCTGCAATGCCGCGAATGCAGGGCCGGCGCTTGGCACCGCGCCCAGAACCGCGTAACACAATCCCCATGGCACAGCCGCCTGCGCCGTCTGCGACGGACGGCCCGTCCCAGGGATTGCAACGATGAAGAAACAAGACATGAACCGCGATTGGATTGCCACAGCCGAGACCCTTTCAAGCGCCCTGCCCTATCTGCAGCGCTATGACGGCGCCATCGTCGTGATCAAGCTGGGCGGTCACGCCATGGGCAGCGACGAGGCCATGGATACCTTTGCCCGCGACATCGTGCTGATGCGTCAGGTCGGGGTGAACCCGGTGATCGTCCATGGCGGCGGCCCGATGATCAATGCCATGCTCGACAAGCTGCAGATCAAATCCGATTTCGTGAACGGCAAACGGGTCACCGATGCCGCCACGATGGAAGTGGTGGAGATGGTGCTCTCCGGCGTGGTGAACAAACGTATCGTGCAGGCCATCAACCGCCAGGGCGGCGCTGCTGTCGGTCTGTCCGGCAAGGATGCCAATCTGATCACCTGCACCCAGACCGACCCGGATCTGGGCTATGTCGGCACCCCGTCTGAAATGGATCCAAGCGTGCTGAACCATCTCTTTGAACAGGATATGATCCCGGTGATCGCCCCCATCGGCGCAGGCCCCAACGGCGAGACGTTCAATATCAACGGCGACACCGCCGCCGGCGCCATCGCCGCATCGCTCAAGGCTGACCGGCTGCTGCTGCTCACGGATGTGTCTGGCGTAAAGAACAGCGACGGCGATGTCGTGACCGAGCTGAAGGCCGCCGATGTCGAAGCGATGACCCGCGACGGCGTGATCCTCGGCGGCATGATCCCGAAGACGGAAACCGCGCTCTCCGCCGTGCGCAGCGGTGTGCGGGCCTGTACCATCGTTGATGGCCGGGTACCCAATGCCGTGCTGCTGGAACTCTTCACCGATCACGGCGCCGGTTCGATGATCCGTCCCTGAGGCGGCAGACATCAGCCAACCGGCCGGATCTCACCCGTCGCGGGCCAGCTGTCTCGCTTTGCGACGGGTTTACGGCTGCGAAATCCCCATAGGGAAACGCGCCAACCTGCGCTAGACTGTCCCTATGATCCGCCCCCTAAACCCGGACAGGGACCTTGCAGACCGCTCTGCATCGGTGCCTGTCTCCACCCCTGTCGAACCCCCACTGACCTATGACAGGCTGCAACGGTCTGTTGCGGCACTTGGGCTGGATATCTATGGCGGATTTCACCCAACAGCCGGACAGCTTCGGGGCTTTATCGAAGCGGCGGCACCGGACATCGCAACAGGCAGCGAAACCGACAGCGGCCCACAGGGAACGCTGATCCTGCTGGGCACCGCCCCCTCCTTCTGGCCGGGGTTTGTCACCAGCCCGGAATATCACGATGGCAGGGCAGACCCGGTCGACCGCTGGTCCAGCCGGGTCATCGGTGATCTGGCGCAGAGCTGGGGCGCAATCCCGGCCTACCCCTTCACCGGCCCCCCCTATGCGCCCTTCGTCGACTGGGCGCTGGCCTCGGGCCGCAGTTTCACATCGCCGTCGCAAATGCTGGTGCATGATCGCTATGGCATGATGATTTCCTTTCGCGGCGCCCTCTATTTCGCGCACCACTTTGATCTTCCGCCCGCCCCGCTGGCCCTGGCCCCCTGCCTTGGCTGTGAGGATCGCCCCTGCCTGAGCCGCTGCCCCGTCACGGCTTTGAAAGAGGGCGGCCCCTATGATCTGGCAGCCTGCCACAGGCACCTGGAGAGCACCGAGGGAACCCCCTGCCTCTCCACCGGCTGCCTTGCCCGCCGCGCCTGCCCGCTGAGCACAGGCGCTGACCGTATCCCGGCGCAATCCGCCCATCATATGAGGTATTTTCACATAAAATGACCTGCACGCTGATCCTGACCCGCCACGCCAAGTCCGCCTGGGACACCTCCTCCCCCAGTGACCACGCCCGCCCGCTGAACACCCGCGGCCGCCATTCCGCCGCGGCGGTTGGCACCTGGCTGCGCGAGCTCGGAATGATCCCGGATCAGGTGATCTCCTCCTCCGCCCAGCGAACCCGTGAAACCTGCGAGCTGATGGAACTGGGTGCCCCTGCGGTGTTCATCGAACGGCTCTATCACGCCAGCGCCGACATCCTGTTTCAGGTGCTGCGCGAGGCCGAACACAAGCGGGTGCTGATACTGGGCCATAATCCCGGCCTTGCCGCCTTTGCCCATTCCATCGTCCGCCACCCACCGGATCATTCACGGTTTGACGATTTCCCAACCGGCGCGACACTGATCGCAAGCTTTGATATCGACAGCTGGGCCGATCTCACGTGGAGCAGCGGCAAGGTGGCGGAATTCACCGTCCCCCGCGAATTGCTTGGCGCGTGACAGGGGCCAGCCTGCGCGCCCTCCTGCGGCCCGTCAACCAGCGGAGACCATAAGCGCTCCCGCCCGTCCCGGTCGCATGAATATGCAACCGCTCCCGTTGGGCATGGCGCCGCTGGCGCGGCGCGGTCGCTCCGCAGGTGACAGGACAACAAAAGCGGCCGCGATATGATCCTGTGACATGCTGTCGCTCCCACGCGGGAAGCCATGCCGCCGAACATCCGCAGATCCGCTATGATCCCAAGATCCGCATTCTCAGCAATGGAGCCTTTGAGATGAACCGCCGCGCCTTCCTTCTCGCCGCTGCAACCCTGCCGCTGGCCACCACACCGCTGGTGGCTGCGACGGCCATCAACGACCCGGTGATTAAGGTGATGAAATCCCCCAGCTGCGGCTGCTGCACCGGATGGGTGGAGCATCTTACCGCCGCCGGCCTGAAAACCGAGGTCCGCAATATCCCTGACGATCAGCTCTGGGAGATGAAATCCCGGCTTGGCATCTCAGATGATCTTGCCTCCTGCCACACCGCCACCCTCGGCCCCTATGTGATCGAAGGCCATGTCCCCGCCAGCGATATCAAACGCCTGCTGACAGAGCGGCCTGATGCCCTGGGCCTCACGGTTCCGGGCATGCCTGTTGGCTCACCGGGGATGGAAATGGGCGACAGCAAAGAGCCTTTCTCCACGCTCCTGATCCGGGCAGACGGCAGCACCGAGGCCTTTGCCCAGCACGGCTGACGCGCGGCACAGCGCCCTTGCATCTCTGCCCCTGTCATCTTTCCGATAAATACTCCGGGGGTCAGGGGGCAGCGCCCCCTGCATCGACCCAGAATGACCAAGGCCGGGCAAATCTGCCCGGCCTTGGCCGTCTTACACTAGTGCGGCGCTCAGTGGCCGAGAATCTGGCTCAGGAACAGCTTTGTCCGCTCACTCTGCGGGTTGTTGAAGAACTCTTCCGGCTCGTTCTGCTCCACGATCTGACCCGCATCCATGAAGATCACACGGTTCGCCACCTGACGGGCAAAGCCCATCTCGTGGGTGACGCAGAGCATGGTCATACCTTCCTCGGCCAGTTCGATCATGGTGTCCAAGACCTCCTTGATCATCTCCGGATCGAGCGCCGATGTCGGTTCATCGAACAGCATGATGCGCGGCATCATGCAGAGGCTGCGCGCAATCGCCACACGCTGCTGCTGACCACCGGAGAGCATGCCCGGATATTTATTGGCCTGCTCGGGGATCTTCACCTTCTCAAGGAAGTGCATCGCCCGTTCTTCGGCTTCCTTCTTGGGGGTCTTGCGGACCCAGATCGGCGCCAGGGTGCAGTTTTCCAGAATGGTCAGATGCGGGAACAGGTTGAAGTGCTGGAACACCATGCCAACCTCGGACCGGATCTTGTCAATGTTCTTGAGATCATTCGACAGTTCGGTGCCATCCACCACGATCTTGCCCTGCTGGTGCTCTTCCAGCGCATTGAGGCAGCGGATCAGGGTGGATTTGCCGGACCCCGAGGGGCCTGCGATAACAATCCGCTCGCCCTGATTGACGGTCAGATTGATGTCGCGCAGCACGTGGAACGAACCGTACCACTTGTTCATATTGTTGATTTCAATGGCAACCTCGTCGCTCACTTGCATTTTCGAGCGGTCGATTGCGCGGTCAGACATAAGTTCAGACATATGTTGAACTCCTTAACGGTGATCGGTGGCGAGACGGCGCTCGAGCCACTGTGAGTACTGAGAGATGCCGTAGCAGACGATGAAGAACAGGAAGGCGGCAAAGCCGAGGAGTTCCCAATAGACGCCGTTCCACTCGGTGGAGGCGAGGATTGGGCCCCGGATCATGCCCACCAGGTCGAACATCGAGATGACCGACACCAGTGTGGTATCCTTGAACAGGCCAACGGCCACGTTCACGATACCGGGGATCGAGATCTTCAGTGCCTGCGGCAGGATGATCAGACGCATGGCCTGCGGGTAGTCGAGACCCAGACTGTCTGCTGCTTCATACTGCCCCTTGGGCAGCGCGGCCAGACCGCCCCGGATCACTTCGGCGATATAGGCCGCGGAGAACAGGGTGATCATGATGACCACGCGCAGGAACAGGTCCACGGTGGCATCTGGCGGGAAGAAGTAGGACAGCATCACCGATGCCACGAACAGCAGGGTGATCAGCGGCACGCCACGCACGAATTCGATGAAGACGACGCAGATCCACTTGATCAGCGGCATGTTGGACTGACGGCCCAGTGCCAGCGCGATACCCAGCGGCACCGACAGCGACACGCAGGTCACACCCAGCATCATGTTCAGCATGAAGCCACCCAGATCGCGCGAAGGCACAGCTGACAGCATCGCGGTGTCAGACGCCCCTTCCGGGATCAGATAGCCACCGACATTCCAGACCACGACCGCTGCAACAATCGCGCCGAAGAACCCCAGAGCAAAACTGCCCTTGCCGTATTTCTGGAACACAAACCCGGCGGCAACAAAGCCAAGCAAGGCAACGATCGGCACCAGGATCGAGCCGCCCCAGATCAGCCAGAAGGCCAGGAACGGGTAGATCGCGGTGAAGGCCAAGAGCTTGCGCGGCAGGTCAAAGAACAGAACCGGTGCCAGCGCAATCAACAGCAGCACAAGGGCCAGATTCGGGCGCCAGTATTCACTGGCCGGATATTTGAACCCATAGAGCAGCTGGTTCCAGCGCTCGGTCAGGACCGAGAAACAGGCACCAACCTTGCCATCCAGAACCTCGCGACATTCGGCAAGCGAGTTGGTGGTCCATACACCGTTCAGCAGCCACGGAACCGTGGTGCTCAGCAGCAGATAGATCAGCACCAGCGCCGCCAGCGTCAGGATCGAATTGGGAATGCTGGAGAACAGGTTCTCTCGCATCCATTTATAGGCACCGGTTTCACGCGCCGGCGGCGGGGCCGGCGGGATTTCCGTATCGCGGACAAAGGCGATAGTTTGAGAGTGTGTATCGCTCATGTCTCAGCGCTCCTTCAGTTTCACAGATGCGTTGTAGACGTTCATCACCATCGAAATCAGCAGCGATGCGGTGAGGTAGAACAGCATCAGCAGCAGAACACATTCGATTGCACGGCCGGTCTGGTTCAGCGTGATGCCGCCCAGGGTCGCGGTGATATCGGCGTAACCAACGGCGATCGCCAGCGAGGAGTTTTTGGTGATGTTGAGGAAGTTGGAGATCAGCGGTGGAATGATGACGCGCAGCGCCTGCGGCAGCACCACCAGATTCATGATCCGGCCGGGACGCAGACCCAGTGCCGCTGCGGCTTCGGTCTGACCCTTGTTGATCGCCTGAATACCCGCACGCACGTTTTCCGCGATGAAAGCACCGGTGTAGATCGACAGAGCGAACCACAGCGCGATCAGCGGACCACCGATTTTGATACCGCCGGTGAAGTTGAAGCCTTTCAGCTCCGGTACTTCCCAGGACAGCCCCATCAGGAACAGCACCAGGAGCACCGGCACCAGCCAGACGCCCAGGCCAATCCATGTGGTATTGGGGCGCACGCCTGTTTCTTCCTGCGTCTTGGTCGCGTTGGTCTCGACCTTGCGCATCACGAAGAAGGACAGGGCCAGTGCCGCCAGAACCACCAGCCAGTTCATCGTGGTGGAGGCAAACAGACCGCTCTCGAACCAGGGCATCGGGATGTAGACACCGCGGTTGGTGAAGGCAAAGAGGTCAAACACCATGCTCGACGTGGCATCGTCACCGCGGAATTCCCGCGGGCCGGGCATCACGGCTGTCATGATCGTGAAAATGATGATGATCCAGATCAGCACCGGAATATTGCGGAAGATTTCCACATAAACGGCCATCAATTTGGAGACGAGCCAGTTGTTCGACAGGCGTAGAACACCCGCGATCACACCAAAGACGGTGGCCGTGATACAGGAGAGAAAGGCCACCAGCAGCGTGTTCAAAATGCCGACCACAGCAGCACGCGCATGGCTGGACTGGCTGTCGTATTCGATCAGACGCTGGTTGATGTCGTAACCGGATGGATCCCCAAGGAACCCGTATGAAATATTCAGACCCGCGGCGCGCAGGTTCTGAATAAGGTTGTTCCCCAGATACCAGATGGCCAAGGCCAGAACCAGCGCAGCAATCGCCTGGAAGGTCAACGAACGATAGCGGGTATCGTTGACCAACATGGACAGCTGAAACTGTGCCTTTGGAGGGTCAGTGAGAGTTGACATGAATGTGTGATCCCCGTGGCTTATAGGTCGACTGTTCGGCGGGGTTGGGTCCCTGCTCGCGTCCAGACCTTAAGCGTTTTTGTTAGGATAGGTCGGGAGGTAAAAGGGCGCAGGTTGGTCCTGCGCCCTTTCCTCAGTAGATCTTAGCGGAAAGGCGGTGCGTAGAGCAGGCCACCTTCGGTCCACTGTGCGTTCAGACCACGTGCCAGACCAATCGGAGTGTCTTCGCCGATGTTCTTTGCAAAGACTTCGCCGTAGTTGCCACCAGCGGCAATTGCGTTCTTCGCCCAGTCAGCAGACAGGCCCAGCATCTCGCCCAGGGTGCCTTCGGCGCCCAGCAGACGGTTGATTTCCGGGTTCTCGGTGCCAGCGGCCATTTCACCGATGTTGGCGGAGGTCACGCCCAGCTCTTCAGCTGCGATCAGCGCCATCAGGCTCCAGCGAACAACATCGCCCCACTCGTGGTCGCCGTGGCGAACCAGCGGGCCGAGCGGCTCTTTGGAGATGATTTCGGGCAGCAGAACATGTGCCGAAGGATCATCGAAGGTCGCGCGGGTTGCCGCCAGACCGGAGGCGTCGGTGGTGTAAACGTCACAGGCACCAGCCAGATACTGCTGCTGCGCTTCGGCGTTGGTTTCGATCGGAACCGGCTCGTAGCTGATGTTGTTGGAACGGAAGAAATCCGCCAGGTTCAGCTCGGTGGTGGTACCGGTCTGGATGCAGACGGTCGCGCCGTCCAGTTCCTTCGCGGAGGACACGCCCAGTTCCTTGGGAACCATGAAGCCCTGACCGTCGTAGTAGTTCACACCAACGAATTCGAACTTCAGGTCGACGTCGCGGCTGAAGGTCCAGGTGGTGTTACGGGCCAGCATGTCGATCTCGCCGGAGGCCAGAGCGGTGAAGCGGGTTTTGCCGGTGGTCGGCACGAATTCAACGGCGGTCGAGTCGCCCAGAACAGCCGCAGCAACCGCGCGGCAGACAGCAACGTCAAAACCTTCCCATTCGCCGTTGGCATTGGGCGCCGCAAAACCGACCAGACCGGTGGTCACACCGCAGTTCAGCTTGCCGCGGGCCTTGACGTCGTCCAGCGTGCCCGCCGCAGCGGCACCGGCGGCCAGACCAGCAACAGTCAGCGCACCCAAAATTACCTTATTCTTCATGTTTACCTCTTCCTGATTGTCCGCCTATTTGGCGGCTCTTTTTGCCCGGCACCAGCCATGCCGGAGATAGGTGGTGAAACAAGGGTGACCCCATTTCGCGACCGAGTGTGGGCGCATTCATCAACAAACGTCAAGGGTGGGATCAGGAAATTCGATGGGCGCATAGCGAACATTTTTGCGGTCGCGAACGATTTTTGCGGCAGCGCCCCGATCTGGGTAATATATTGCGCTAACAGGAAAAATCGTAGAACCGCTTAGCGTGCAAAAACGCTGTGCGTTTCAGGTCTGCGGTGGCCTGAGCCTCGTCGTCCCGGCCCCATTGCTGCTCCTGCCACAGCTCGTCCAACCGCGACATTTCCCAGATTTCATCTGCCGGCCGCCAGCCCCGTGCGGCCGCAAACCCCAGCACCAGAGAGCCCGACATCGCCACCAGATCATGGAAGGCCGCCAGCTGAAAGGGTGTCATTTCATGGACTAAGCCGCGCAGACGGTGCAGCGCCTCAGGGTCCTGGGGCACATGCAGGATGCCCGTGCGCGGCTGCAACCGGGCCGCCAGCGCTTCCGCAGCCCAGTCCAGCGCCGGGTCCCAGATCTCGGCCTGACGCTGCACCAATTCGACCGGCATTTCGGCGCGATAGCACAAAAGATCGGAATCTGCGTAATCCGCCAGCATATCCGACACTTCGCCATGTTGATGCGACACCTTGTCGATTGCAGCATTCGCAGAACGCGTCATAGGCATCGACAAAGGGTCAACTGATTCGGTCTGCGCGTCCCATTCCGCGGCAATTGCATCGCCCATCTCACGGGTCGGAACGATCAGCGGCGCCTTGGCCGGCGTCTTCACGCGGCGGCTGTCCAGCTCGATGGCAAAGCCGCTCTCGGCCTCCGCCACGGCGACCTCTTTCCAAAACCGTTTCTGTTTCCACTCGCTCATGTCGTCAGTCTTTCCAGATGTCCTGCAACAGCGGCGCCAGCGCGGCGAAACTGTCGATAATATGATCCGCCCCAAGGCGCTCGGCCGGGTGAAAGCCCCAGTTGACCGCAATCGTATGCACCCCGGCTGCGCGCCCCATGTCGATGTCAAAACTGGTATCGCCAATCATCACCGTATGCGCAGGTGCCACCCCGGAGTCGGCCATCGCCCGCAGCACCATCGACGGATGCGGTTTCGACGGGTGGTGATCGGCACATTGCCGGGTTACGAAACAGCGCAGGTCATGGGACGCGATCAGCGCATCCAGCCCGCGCTGTGATTTTCCGGTGGCCACCCCCAGCAGGTAGTGCGGCACGGCATTCAGCTCCGCCAGCACCTCCGCCGCCCCGGGATAGAGCGGTGAATGCCCCGCGCCCGCCGCCAGACGGGCCGATTTATAAGCGGATTTATAGCCGTCGACCAAGCCGGCCTGGACGGCAGCGCTCTGCCCCGGCGCCAGCTCGGCCATCGCCTGCGGCAGGGACAATCCAACAATCGACAGGATGTCCTGCCGGCTGGGCAGGGCCAGCCCGACCCCGGCAAACGCCGCCGCCATCGCCGAGGTGATGGCACCCTGGCTGTCGGCCAGCGTACCATCCACATCAAAGAGGATCAGGCGCAGGTCACGGCTCATCCACGCGCGCCCTTATTGCAGGCTCTCAAACGGATCTTCTGCCGCCAGATCTTCGGACCAGCCAAAGGTGTCCCAGCTGTCCTTCATATGATCGGGCAAGGGCGCGGTGATCGACAGCGTCTTGCGCGTCACCGGATGTTCAAACGCCATGCGGCGGCAGTGCAGATGCAGCTTCTTGGAGATGATGCCGCCCAGCTGCGCGCCCCAGCCATCGCCAAGGTTCTCCTGCCCCGAGCCGCCGTATTTGCCGTCGCCCGCAATCGGATGGCCGATCTCGGCCATATGCGCGCGCAGCTGATGGGTGCGACCGGTGATCGGCTCCATCGCCACCCAGGCCGCCCGGCTGGCAACCCGGTAGAGCGTGGCATATTGGGTATGCGAGCGTTTGGCGCCGGGTGTGCTGTCCACCTCGTTGGAATGGATGGCGATCATCTTCTCGCCTTCGCCGCTTTTGCCATGGCCCGGAGCCTTGACCAGCCCGCATTTGATCTCGCCCAGATAGGGAGTCGGCACGCCCGCCACCAGCGCCCAGTAGATCTTGCGCGTGGCACGATGCCGGAACGCCGCCGTCAGCGACTGCGCCGCCAGACGGGTGCGCGCCAGCACCAGAACACCGGAGGTATCCTTGTCCAGCCGGTGCACCAGACGCGGCTTCTCCTCGGCGTCGAACTGCAAGGCGGCACTCAGCCCGTCGACATGTTTGGTGGTGCCGCTGCCGCCCTGCACCGCCAGACCCGCGGGTTTGTTCAGCACGATGACGGCATCATCCTTGTAGATCACGCAGCCCCGGATCATCTTGGCGTCGGCCTCGGAAATCCGGTAGCTCGGCGCCTCTGCCGGTTTCAGATCGCTGGCGCCAAGCGGCGGCACCCGCACCACCTGCCCGGCCTCGACGCGGGAACTGGCCTTGACCCGGCCCCCATCCAGACGCAGCTCGCCCTTGCGGCACATCTTCTCGATGCGGCCCTGGCTCACATGGGGAAACAGGCGGCGCAACCAGCGGTCGATACGCTGGCCTGCGTCGTCTTCAGTGACAGTAATCATCTGTACGCCGCTCATGCGAACACTCCTCTGGCGGCCATCAGGCCCAAAAACAGCCCGCCGACCGACAGGCCAACGGACAACAGCACATATAGCGCAGCCTGCCCCAGGGCGCCGCGCTCGATCAGGGTGGCCGTCTCAAGCGAGAAGGCCGAAAACGTCGTGAAGCCGCCCAGCAGGCCGGTCATCACAAACGGGCTGAGATGGGTCAGCCCCTTATGGGCGGCAGCAACCACAAACAGCCCCATAACAAAGGAACCGATCACATTCACCGCAAGGATCGCCACCGGAAAATCCCCCACCCCGAAGACGCGGTGGATCCCCAAACCGGCCAGATAGCGGCAGGCCGCGCCGATCGCGCCGCCCAGAGCCACATATAGAACCGAAAAAACCATCTGCGGTCTGTCGCCGGCTGGCGCGGTGATGTCAAGTTTTGCGCGCTGCATGGCAGCATTGCAGCCACGGCGCAGGCCCGTCATCTTTCCAGAAATACTCGCGCCGCAGGCCCGGCTTTGCCCGGCAAAGCCGGATCAGCTGTTCCGCTTGGCGCGCAGATTGGCAAAATACTCGGTCCGGCGCTTCAACTCGCGCTCAAAGCCCCGCTCGACCGGCTGATAAAGCACCGGGCGCGGCACGTCGTCGGGAAAATAGTTCTGCCCCGAAAACCCGTCGGCGGCGTTGTGATCGTAATCATAACCCTCACCGTAGCCTTGCGACTTCATCAGCTTGGTCGGCGCGTTCAGGATATGTTTGGGCGGCGGCGCGCTGCCGGTCTGTTTCGCGAGCCGTCGCGCCGCCTTATAGGCCATGTAGCCCGCGTTGGTCTTGGGGGCGAGGGCCAGGTAGATCACCGCCTGGGCCAGCGCCAGCTCGCCCTCCGGGCTGCCAAGGCGCTCATAGGTCTCCCAGGCCTCGATGCAGATGCCCTGCGCCTGCGGATCGGCCAGCGCGATATCCTCCACAGCCATGCGGGTGAGCCGGCGCGCCAGATAGCGCGGATCCTCGCCACCCTCCAGCATCCGGGCAAACCAGTAGAGGGCTGCATCCGGGTCGG
Organism: Phaeobacter sp. JH20_37; assembly: GCF_048056015.1. Classification (NCBI taxonomy): domain Bacteria; kingdom Pseudomonadati; phylum Pseudomonadota; class Alphaproteobacteria; order Rhodobacterales; family Roseobacteraceae; genus Phaeobacter; species Phaeobacter sp. JH20_37. The sequence goes on from NZ_JAYMWW010000017.1 coordinate 248,205, forward strand.
AGCCGCGCACGGATTTATGCAGGGCAGAAATCAGGTTGTAATGCTCATCGCCGGATTTGTCGTATTTCGCCGCCCGCCGCATCAGCCGGGTGGCCAGCGCCTCGCGGCCCAGCGGGCTGTCCACGGTCCACGCGGCGATCTGTTCGATGAGGTTCAGCAGCGCCCGCCCGTCGCCGTCGGCCATCCCCTGAAGCGCGTCGCGGGCATCGGGCGTCAGCGTCAGGGCGCGGCCCAGCTCCTGCTCGGCGCGCTGGGTCAGCCGCTCCAGATCGACCAGAGACAGGCGTTCCAGCACCAGCACCTGCGCCCGGCTCAGCACAGCGGCGTTCAGTTCAAACGACGGGTTTTCAGTGGTCGCCCCCACCAGCAGAATGGTGCCATCCTCCATGTGCGGCAGGAAGCCGTCCTGCTGCGCCTTGTTGAACCGGTGGATCTCATCCACGAACAGCAATGTCCCCTGCCCGTTCTGACGGCGGATCCTTGCGGCTTCGAACACCTTTTTCAGATCCGGCACGCCGGTGAAAATGGCCGAGATCTGCACGAAATGGAGATCGGTTTCACGGGCCAGCAGCCGGGCGATGGTGGTCTTGCCCACGCCCGGTGGTCCCCAGAAGATCAGCGATGACAGCGAGCCCGATGCCAGCATCACCCCCAGCGGGGCGTCCTCGCCCAGAACCTGCGTCTGGCCGATCACCTCTGCCAGCGTCTTCGGCCGCAGCCGATCCGCCAGCGGGCGGTTCAGCTCGGCGGTCGGATCTGGCCGGGGCGCGGCATCACCGCTGTCAAAGAGATCAGCCATGATCAGAGCCGGTAACGCAGCGACACGCGCTGGCCCTGACGGTTCAGATCAATCTTCATCCAGCGGCCAATCGCCGCCAGCACGGCAGAGACATCGGAGGGGGTCTCGATGGCCTCATTGTTGATGCCAAGGATAATGTCACCGGCGCGCAGACCGACACGGCCGCCATAGGCGCCGGGATCGGTGATCACCACACCTGTGGCGGTCATCGGCAGCTGCAAACGAACAATCGACTGCGGGTTGATCCGCGCAAGGGTCAGCCCCGGCAGCGGCGTCCCTTCGGGCAGGGTAAGCGGATCGGCGGGCGGATCATCGGGGGCCAGCATCATCTCGACCATCACCGTGCTGCGCTCGGTGCCGCGCAGCCTGGTCACCTCGGCGCTGTCGCCCAGACCGGCCACCGACATGCGGAAGACCATTTCGGAGGGCGAATTCACCGCCTCCCCCGCCACGTCGAGCACCACATCCCCCACCTCGAACCCGGCCTTGGCAAAGGGGCTGGCGGGATGCAGTTCCGAGATCACCATGCCTTCTGGCAGCTCCATCCCAAGCGACGCCGCCAGATCGGCATCGACCGGCTGGCCCATCATGCCTGCCCAGGGGCGCTGGAATTCCTCGGCACCATCATGGGCCTGCCGCATGAAGGCCCGCACCAGATTGGCCGGGATCGCAAAACCGATCCCGTTAGAGCCGCCGGAGCGGGTGACGATGCGGGTGTTGATGCCAATCAGATTGCCATTCACATCAATCAGCGCCCCACCAGAGTTGCCGGGGTTAATCGGCGCGTCGGTCTGAATGAAATAGCCGATCCCCTCGCCCGTCGCCGCGCCGGAGCGCGCCAGCCCGGAGACGATGCCGCTGCTGACGGTCTGGCCCACCCCAAAGGGGTTGCCGATCGCCAGTGCCAGTTCGCCCACCTCTACCCGGTCACTGTCACGCAGCTCCAGAAAGGGGAGGTCCTTGGCGTCCTGTAGCTGGAGAATGGCCAGATCGCTGGCCTCATCCGCCAGCACCACCTGAGCGGCATATTCGCGCCGGTCGGTGGTCACCACCCGGATATCCGTCGCCATGCCAACCACATGGTAGTTCGACACCACGATGCCATCAGCCGACAGGATCACCCCGGAGCCAAGCGAGTTCTGCACCCGTGGCTGCGGCTTTGACAGGCCGCGAAAGAAATCGTCGAAGAAGGGATCGTTCATAAAAGGCGTGCGGCGCTGTTCCTGCACGATCTTGGCATAGATGTTCACCACCGCAGGCGCCGCCTGTTTCACCAGAGGCGCAAAACCAAGCGAGATTTCTGCCTGCGACTGGGGCACGCGGGTTTCGGCAAAGGCCTGTGTGGAGGGGATCTGAGTGGCCAGAAACAGGCCCGCTGCGGTCAGGATGGCACGAAACATGACGACTCCGATTGTTCTTGTGAACAGGATATGCGGACCGCTGCCGTCTTTTACAAGGTAGGATTCACAGGGGAAAATCCGCGACTTTGGCCCCTATCCCCAACCGGGGGCCTCCCGCGAAACGGGGGCGCAGAACGAAAAACCCCCGCCCTGTTGCCAGAGCGGGGGTCAGGTCCGGTGGAAACCGGGAGTTCTTATTCGTCAGCAGCAGCTTCTGCTTCGGCCAGGCGTGCCTTGTCGGCGGCGCCTTTGGCATCGCGATCACGATCAACGAATTCGATGATCGCCATCGGTGCCATGTCGCCATAGCGGAAACCGGCTTTCAGGATACGGACATAGCCGCCCTGACGGTCTTTGTAGCGCGGGCCCAGAACGTCGAACAGTTTTGCAACGTCCTTGTCTTCCTTCAGCTTGGACGCGGCCTGACGGCGGGCGTGCAGGTCGCCACGCTTTGCCAGGGTGATCATCTTTTCGATGATCGGGCGCAGTTCTTTTGCTTTGGGAAGGGTTGTCTTGATCTGCTCGTGCTCGATCAGCGAGCCGGCCATGTTGGAGAACAGGGCCTTACGGTGCTCATGAGTACGGTTCAGGCGGCGGTAACCACGTGCGTGACGCATTTTTTCAATCCTTTACTTCGCGTTTTGCTTTGTCAGGCGGCTGATGCGTGTCAGCTGCTCTCCTTGGGGCAGGTGCCCGGGTCTTCCCCCGCAACCGGGGCATTTCGGGCGGCCCTAGAGGCCGCCCAATCTCTTAGAAGCTGTCTTCGAACTTCTTGGCCAGATCTTCGATGTTGTCCGGCGGCCAGTCCTCGACATCCATGCCAAGGTGCAGACCCATGCCCGACAGCACTTCTTTGATCTCGTTCAGCGACTTGCGGCCAAAGTTCGGCGTGCGCAGCATTTCTGCTTCGGTCTTCTGGATGAGATCGCCGATGTAGACGATGTTGTCGTTCTTCAGGCAGTTTGCAGACCGGACAGACAGTTCCAGTTCGTCCACTTTCTTCAGCAGAAGCGGGTTGAACTCGAGACCGTCGTCGTCGTCCTGACGGTTTGCCGATTCCGGCTCGTCGAAGTTGACGAAGATCGACAGCTGATCCTGCACGATACGGGCCGCATAGGCGACCGCGTCGTCGGGCGTGATGGAGCCATCGGTTTCGATCTTCATGGTCAGCTTGTCATAGTCCAGAACCTGACCTTCACGGGTCGGCTGAACGTCATAGGAGACCTTCTTGACCGGCGAGTAGATGGCGTCGATCGGGATCAGACCGATGGGCGCATCTTCAGGCTTGTTCTTGTCAGCAGAGACATAGCCCTTGCCGGTGTTGACGGTCAGTTCCATGAACAGATCGGCACCATCGTCAAGGTGGCAGATCACGTGCTCACGGTTCAGCACTTCGATGCCAGCGGATTCGGAGATGTCACCGGCGGTGACAACTGCGGGGCCTTTGGCATTGATCGACAGGCGCTTGGGGCCTTCGACTTCCATGCGCAGCGATACGCCTTTGAGGTTCAGGATGATGTCGGTGACATCTTCGCGAACGCCGGCGACGCTGGAGAATTCATGCAGAACATTGTCGATCTGCACGGAGGTGATGGCGGCGCCTTGCAGCGAGCTCATCAGAACGCGGCGCAGCGCGTTGCCCAGTGTCAGGCCAAAGCCGCGTTCCAGCGGTTCAGCCACAACGGTGGCCTGGCGTGCGGGATCATTGCCCGGCTTCACGTCAAGCTGAGTCGGCTTGATCAGTTCAGCCCAATTCTTGTGGATCATGCGGTCCCTCCATTCCTGTCCGTACCTCATGTCCGAAAGGTACAGACGCCCGAGGTTTCAAATGGCGTACTGGGGCCTTGCAGAAATCGCAAAGCCCCAGCAAAAAATCAGTGTCGCTTAGACGCGGCGGCGCTTCGGCGGGCGGCAGCCGTTGTGCGCGATCGGGGTCACATCACGGATCGAGGTGATGTTGAAGCCCACTGCGGCCAGGGCGCGCAGTGCGGATTCACGGCCCGAACCGGGGCCCTGAACTTCGACTTCCAGAGTTTTAACGCCGTGTTCCTGCGCTTTTTTGCCTGCATCTTCAGCAGCCATCTGAGCGGCATAAGGAGTCGATTTACGCGACCCTTTGAAGCCCATGGTGCCTGCGGAGGACCAGGAAATCGCATTGCCTTGCACATCCGAGATCAGGATCTTGGTGTTGTTGAACGAGGAGTTCACATGTGCAACGCCGGAGGCGATGTTCTTGCGCTCTTTGCGCTTGGTACGAGTCTTATCGCGTGCCATTGATCAAACCCTCCCTTATTTCTTCTTACCAGCAATGGCCTTTGCGGGGCCTTTGCGAGTACGAGCGTTGGTGTGGGTACGCTGACCGCGAACGGGCAGGTTACGACGATGGCGCAGACCGCGGTAGCAGCCCAGGTCCATCAGACGCTTGATGTTCATCTGAACTTCACGGCGCAGGTCGCCTTCGACGGTGTAGTTGGCGTCGATGTGCTCACGCACGGCCAGAACTTCAGCGTCGGACAGCTCGTTCACACGACGGGTTGCGTCGATGCCTACGGCTTCGCAGATGGCTTGAGCAGAGGTCGTGCCAATGCCGGTGATATAGGTAAGGGCGATAGGTACCCGCTTTGCAGTCGGGATGTTTACGCCGGCAATACGTGCCACGTGTCACTTTCCTTTTCGTTGCGGTTCCGTAGCGCCGGAACCTTTTTTCACAACGCTTGACCTTGGCAGTGTCGCCCGTGGGTCCAGCATTTCGAGGTGGTCAGGGCAGGCAAAAATTGCGCGCACCTGTGATGATTCCCAGAAGGGATGGGCTTCCGTATGTGGAAATCGTGCTATGGTCAACCCATCGGCAAGACTGGGACCGAAGTTTCCCGCAAGGTCAACCGTCAACGGCAGCATTTGTGACGTTTTATCTGCATATTGCCCTCCCCCGCAACAAAAACGCCCCGGCCAGAATGGCGCGGGGCGATGATCTATCAGTGCTGGAGAGGCCGTGGTTCAGTCGCCCATGATCCAGCCGAGATTCTTGCGAACCTCTTCGATGGAGGCCAGACCGTCGAGACGCTGAAGGTTGCCCTTGGCGTAGTAGTAGCCGATCAGCGGCGAGGTCTTCTTGTAGTATTCCATCAGCCGGGTGCGCAGGCTTTCCTCGTTGTCGTCGGGGCGACGTTTCTGCGAGGTACCGCCGCAGTTGGCGCATTTGCCATCGGCAGGCCAGGGCTTGGTCTCGTCGTGATAGACTTCACCGCAATCGCCACAGGTCGAACGACCGGTGATGCGGGCAACCAGCGCGGCGTCATCCACCTGCATCTCGATCACCGCGTCCAGCTTCTGGCCGGTTTCGCTCAGCAGTTCGGCCAGCGCATCCGCCTGCGCCAGCGTCCGCGGGAAACCGTCGAAGATAAAGCCGCCCTCGGCTCCTTCTTCGATCTTTTCGCGAATGAGCCCAATCACGATACGGTCAGTCACCAGCTCGCCGCGGGCGATCACAGCGGCAACCCGCTTGCCCATTTCGCTGCCCGACGCCTGCGCATCGCGCAGCATGTCGCCGGTGCTGAGCTGAACCATATTGCGCGATTCAACCAGGTAGCGTGCTTGTGTTCCCTTGCCCGCGCCGGGCGGGCCCAGAAGGATAATATTGCTCATCGGCGTGCAGGTCCCCGTCGTGTCCGTTTCTTATTGCGGCCGCGCAGCTGGCTCTTTTCAATGAGACCTTCGTATTGGTGCGCAAGCAGGTGGCTTTGTGCCTGTTGAATGGTGTCCATCACAACAGAAACCACAATCAACACGGAGGTGCCGCCAAAGTAAACCGGGATTGCAAGCTGACCACGCAGGATTTCCGGCAGCAGACAGACAGCCGCGAGATAGGCCGAACCCAGAACCAGCACGCGATTGACCACATATTCGAGGTATTCGGCGGTTTTCTTGCCGGGACGGATACCGGGAACAAAGCCGTTCTGATTCTTCAGGTTGGTCGCGACCTCATCAGGTTTGAAGGACACGTTGAAGGTGTAGAAATAGGCGAAGAACACGATCATACCGACAAAGAACAGCAGGTAGAGCGGCTGACCGGGGCCGAAGTTGGCCAGCAGCCAGGACATGATCGGGCCGGAGGTGCTGCCTGCGGAGAAGGTCGAGATGGTCACCGGCAGCAGCAGCAGCGAGGACGCAAAGATCGCCGGGATCACGCCTGCGGGGTTCACCTTGACCGGCAGGTGGCTGGAGCCACCGTCATAGACCTTCATGCCGACCTGACGGCGCGGGTACTGGATATGGATCTTGCGCAGGGCGCGCTCCATGAACACCACGAACATGATGATGGCGATCATCATCACGATCACCGCGATGATCACCGCCGGGCTGATCGCGCCGGAGCGGCCTGAGGCCAGGAACTGGGCAATCGCGGCGGGCACTTCGGCGATGATGCCAACGAAGATGATCAGGGAGATACCATTGCCGATGCCGCGCTGGGTGATCTGCTCGCCCAGCCACATCAGGAACATGGTGCCCCCCACCAGGGTGATCATGCAGGCGAGGCGGAAATAGAGCCCCGGATCGGTCGCCAGATCCCCCGATTCGAGCGAGACCGCCAGACCATAGGCCTGCGCTGTCGCCAGAAGCACGGTGCCGTAGCGGGTGTATTGGTTGATCTTCTTGCGGCCCTGCTCGCCCTCTTTCTTGAGCTGTTCGAGCGCCGGGACCATCGAGGTCAGCAGCTGCACAATGATCGACGCCGAAATATAGGGCATGATGCCAAGTGCAAAGATGCCCATACGGCCAAGCGCGCCGCCGGTGAACATGGACACCATGCCCCCGATGCCCTGCCCTGCCGAGGTCATGAACTGGCGCAGTGCATCCGCATCAATCCCCGGAACGGGAATATACGTGCCCAGGCGATAGACAATCAAAAGCCCGAGCGTAAACAGGATACGGTTGCGCAGATCCGTGGCTTTGCCAAGAGCGGCCCAGCTGGTGTTCGCCGCCATTTGTTCTGCTGCTGATACCATAAAAAAGGTCTCTTCTTGCGAAAACGCCGCCCAGGGCCGTTTTCCGGCTCGGGCGGCGTTAATGGAAAACTGAAGTCTATGTAAGCGGCATCGGCGCCGCTCACAAGCTGTTACTCAGCTGCGGCAGTGTTTGCCACGGTCAGGGCGCCACCGGCCTTTGCGACTGCGTCTACGGCGGCCTTGGAGGCGCCGGTCACAGCGATGGTTGCCTTGGCGGTGAAGTCACCCTTTGCCAGAACGCGGATACCGTCCAGCTTACGACGTACCAGACCCGACGAGATCAGGGTGTCTTCGGTGATGGAACCGGCTTCCAGCTTGCCTTCGTCGATGAATTTCTGGATCAGGCCCAGGTTCACAACAGCGTAGGACTTGCGGTTCGGCTTGTTGAAGCCGCGCTTGGGCAGACGCTGGTAGAGGGGCATCTGGCCGCCTTCGTAGCCATTGATCGAAACACCCGAACGGGATTTCTGACCTTTGATACCACGGCCACCCATTTTACCTTTGCCGGAACCCGGACCACGTGCTACGCGGGTGCGTTTCTTGGCGGCGCCTGGATTGTCGCGCAGTTCATTGAGTTTCATATCGCTTCTCCTTTGCCGGAACTGCCCCCGAAGCGGATTAGGGCAAACACGGCGTTTCTTGGTTTTCTGATTCTGTCGTCCAGAGGACCACCGGGGGCGTATAGACCCGATACCGCGCCGGATCAAGGGTTCAGTCCATATGCGGCGGACACCGGGTTCCAAAGCGGATCAGGGCAGCTGCCAAGCACCAAGGACCGCCAGGGCGTCGGCCCTGTCGGTGGCTGCTATTGCAGGTCTGTTGCGGTGTCCGTTGCGTCTGTGGCCGACCGATAAAGGGTGGCGGCGCCGCCGGGGGATGTGGAACGGGATCTCTCCCGTGCGAAATAATATTATCAAGCTCCCCGGTTGCCACACCGGGGCCCTGGTCATGGGTGCCGGGGGTGTCAGGCCCGGCGGGGATCGCGATCCTGTGTAGAATGCCACGGGCGCGTAAACGGATCATGGAGCGGGCGCGCGCCGGGGTGGCAACGGCCAGCGACTGGCTGGCAACGGGTCGGCCATCGGCATCGTCGCGCCAGAAACCAAAAACGCCCCCGCAGCGCGGAGGCGTGTCCAGCCCGACCCCTGAGGGAGGAGAAAGAGACGGTCTGGAGCTTGGGTCGATCCGGGGGGGGCCGTCGTTGCGGTCCCCGCCGGATGACAATCTGTTGCGGCTCTCGCCTTACTGGCCGTAGGCCTGCGCGTGGGCGATTTGCGGAATGTCGCAGCGGCGCACGCCGATGTCCGCCAGGTCGCGGTTGGACAGGCCGTCCAGCTCGGCGAAGGTGCGTTTGTACTCGGCGCGACGGGCCCAGCTGTCCTTGACCTCTTCTGCGAAGCCACGCAGGCGCGCTGCGAGGTTAAAGCCGGTGTCGGTGGTGTTGATGACATGTGCCATAATGTTGGTCCTTTATCTGACCGGACGAATTTCCGGGTGGTCTCAGTTATGTCTGTTTCAGTGACACCCGAGAGATAGGTGGAAATGTTTGCGCAAACAACTGACAGGTCGGACTGCCCGCTATGCACGCCAAGCATAGGAGATGACTGAGATATTAATCTCCGGCGTGCGGTCTGGGCCGGATGGCGCGCAGCCTTTGCGGCCGTGGGAATCGTGGAGGTTCGGCGCAAGGCCGATCTGGAGGGGGCGCGGCAGGCCGGATGCTGGCGCGATTGCGCCCCACCACCGCAGATACCGGTATTTCCGCGCTCCAACGGCGTTTTCCGTCACCCTAGGGATGCCTGGGCTAGCCTCCGGAGCCGCGAACTATCCTTTCGTGTGATTGATGCAATTTGAGGCAAATGGCACATTGAGGACAAGGAAATCATCAGCATCAAGGAACACGATCATGGCACTCTTCAGCACTCTCATCGGCGCAAGCGCAACCGTCACCGCAATCGCAACCGGCTTTATCGGCCTCTCCACCACCGTGGTGGCGCTGCTGGTTCTCTACCCTCTGACTGCCGAGCTGGCGACCCGCCTGCTGCAGGCCATCATCGACCGCCGGGACGCGGCTGAAACCGCCCCTGATCTGCCCTACTACGACGCCCGCACCTACTTCGGCTGATCTACCGACCACCGCTGGCCGCCCCTAGTCTGTGCCATCGCGGATCCGGTGATCATCGCTGATGTTGAAAACCGACAGTCCAGATGGCCGGGGGCCTCTCTCCCGGCGGATCAGATAGATACCCCCTCCTCCCAAATTGATCTCTGCAACAAAAAAGCGCCCCGAAATCGGGGCGCTTTCTTTTGTTTGGCTCATACGAGAGAGCGCTTAGTCGCGCTCTTCGATGATCTCAACCAGATGCGGGATCTTGTTGACCATACCACGTACGGAAGGGGTATCTTCCAGTTCGCGGGTCTTGTGCATCTTGTTCAGGCCCAGGCCAACGAGGGTTGCGCGCTGGTCTGCGGGGCGGCGGATCGGGGAACCGATCTGCTTAACGACGATGGTTTTTGCCATGTGTCCGTCTCCTTACGCTTCTGCTTCAGCAGCAGGGGCTTCATCCCGCTTGGGCAGGATGTCGGCGACTTTTTTGCCACGACGCTGAGCAACCGAACGGGGCGACTGCTCTTTTTTCAGACCGTCGATGGTGGCGCGGATCATGTTGTAGGGGTTCTGCGAACCGATCGACTTCGAAACAACGTCTTTGACGCCGAGCATTTCGAAGACGGCACGCATCGGACCACCTGCGATGATACCGGTACCTTCCGGTGCAGTGCGCATGACAACTTTGCCTGCGCCGTGACGGCCGTGCATGTCGTGATGCAGGGTGCGGCCTTCTTTCAGCTGCACGCGGATCATCTGACGCTTGGCCTGCTCGGTGGCTTTACGAATGGCCTCGGGGACCTCTTTCGCTTTACCTTTACCAAAGCCGACGCGGCCTTTCTGATCGCCAACAACCACCAGAGCGGCGAAGCCGAAGCGCTTACCACCTTTTACGGTTTTCGACACCCGGTTGATCGCGACCAGACGGTCGGCGAATTCCGGGGTTTCTTCTTCGCGGCGGCCACGGCCACGGCGATTTTCACGTTCTGCCATGAGGCAATCCTTTTCATTCTGACGACAAGCGCCTGACTTGAACTCAATCCAGGTGGGTTAGGACCGGATCGGCCCGCCCCCGGATCATCGGGATGGCGCGAACGCCACCCACTTTGACTTTGGGTGTGTGCCCCGGACCCGACGACTGCCGGAACCGAGGCGCACAGATCCTTAGATCTTCAGGCCGCCTTCACGCGCAGCGTCGGCCAGAGCCTTCACCTTGCCGTGAAACAGGAAGCCGCCACGATCGAAATAGGCCTCGGTGACGCCAGCCGCCTTGGCGCGCTCGGCGATAACCGAACCCACTTTGGTAGCTGCTTCGACGTTGTTCTTGCCAACGTGACCCAGGTCTTTTTCCAGGGTCGATGCCGAAGCGAGGGTCACACCGCGTACGTCGTCGATCAGCTGAACAGAGATGTTCTTGTTCGAACGGTGTACGGACAGGCGCGGACGGCCTGCGTTGACCTTGCGAAGCTTGTTCCGGACGCGCAGCCGGCGCTTCAGAAACAGGGTACGTTTGCTGTTTGCCATTTTGCTGGTCCTTACTTCTTCTTGCCTTCCTTGCGGAAGATAAACTCGCCTTTGTAGCGAATGCCTTTGCCCTTGTAGGGCTCGGGACGACGCCAGTCGCGGATTTTGGCCGCAACTTCGCCAACGAGTTGTTGATCATTACCTTCGACAACGATTTCGGTCTGCTTCGGTGCGGTGATGGTGACACCTTCCGGGGCAGTGAAATCAACGTCGTGGCTGTAGCCCAGGTTCAGCTTCAGGGTGTTGCCCTGCATCTGAGCCCGGTAACCCACACCCTGGATCTCCAGCTCTTTTTTGAAGCCGGTGGTCACGCCTGCAACCAGGTTCGCGACCATGGTGCGGGACATGCCCCACTGCTGGCGCGCGCGCTTGGATTTGCCGCGGGGATCCACTTTGATGACATTGTCATCAACAGTCAGGGTGACGTCGTCGGTCGCGGTGAAGCTGCGGGCGCCTTTCGGGCCTTTGACTTCGATGGTCTGGCCGGACACAGAAGCAGTTACGCCGCTGGGAAGTTCGACCGGTTTTTTACCAATACGGGACATCGTGGGGCCTCCTTAGAAGACGGTGCAGAGCACTTCGCCGCCAACGTTGGCTGCGCGTGCGCTTGCGTCCGACATCACACCCTTGGGGGTGGAGACAATCGACACACCCAGGCCCTGACGGACCGACGGGATGTCATTGACGCCCATGTAAACGCGACGACCGGGTTTGGAGACCCGCTTCAGTTCACGAATGACAGGTTCGCCATCGAAGTATTTCAGGCTGATTTCCAGAGCCGGGTGGCCCTTTGCATCAGTCGCAGACTCATAACCGCGGATGTAACCCTCTTGCTTCAGCACATCCAGAACCCATGCACGCAGCTTGGAAGCCGGTGTCATGACAGTGGATTTGCCGCGCATTTGCGAGTTACGGATACGGGTGAGCATATCGCCGATAGGATCGTTCATATCAGTCTCTCCCTTACCAGCTCGATTTCACCATGCCGGGGATCTGGCCATTCGAGCCCAGTTCCCGCAGTGCGATACGGCTGATCTTCAGCTTACGGTAGTAAGCGTGAGGACGGCCGGTCAGCTGGCAGCGGTTGTGCAGACGGGTTGCCGACGAGTTACGCGGCAGTTTCGCCAGGTCGAGGCGCGCCTTGAAGCGCTCTTCCATCGGGCGAGATTCGTCGTTTGCGATTTCTTTCAGCTCGGCACGCTTTGCGGCGTATTTTGCCACCAGGCGTTCGCGCTTCTTCTCGCGTTCGATCATGCTTTTCTTAGCCATGTCTCTTCCTTCCCGCGCTTAGCTATTGAAGGGCATGTTGAAAGCTTTCAACAGCGCCTTTGCTTCCGCGTCGGTATTCGCGGTGGTGGCAATCACGATGTCCATACCCCAAGCTTCGTCGATCTTGTCGAAGTCGATCTCAGGGAAGACCATGTGCTCTTTCAGACCCATGGCATAGTTGCCACGGCCGTCAAAAGACGTGCCCGACACGCCGCGGAAGTCGCGGATACGGGGCATCGCGATGGTGGTCAGACGGTCGAGGAATTCGTACATCCGGTCGCCGCGCAGAGTCACCTTTGCGCCCATCGGCATGCCTTCGCGAACGCGGAAGCCGGCGATGGAGTTCTTTGCCACTGTGGTCAGTGCCTTCTGGCCCGCGATTGCGGTCAGATCAGCCTGAGCAGACTTGGCTTTCTTGCTGTCTTTGACGGCAGCACGGCCGCAGCCGATGTTCAGAACGATTTTGTCCAGCTTGGGGATCATCATGTCGTTCTTGTAGCCGAACTCTTCTTTCAGGGCGCCACGGATGGTTTCCTTGTAGAGAGCTTTCAGACGCGGGGTATAGGTTGCGTTATCAAGCATCAATCACGTCCCCCGTGGTTTTGGCGAAGCGCACTTTCTTGTCACCTTCCATACGGAAGCCAACGCGGGTTGCTTTGCCGTTTGCGTCCAGCAGGGCCAGGTTCGACAGCTGGATGGGCAGTGCCTTGGGCAGACGGCCACCCTGGTCAGACTGGGTCTGACGTGTGTGGCGGATTGCCATGTTCACACCGTCAACGATGGCTTTGCCGGCTTTGGGGTCAACGGAGGCGATGGTGCCTTCTTTGCCCTTGTCCTTACCGGCCAGCACGACGACCTTGTCGCCTTTGCGGAGTTTCGCAGCCATGATTACAGCACCTCCGGAGCGAGCGAGATGATCTTCATGAAGTTTTTCGCGCGCAGCTCACGAACAACCGGGCCAAAGATACGGGTACCGACCGGCTCGTTGTTGTTGTTCAGGATGACAGCTGCATTGCGGTCAAAACGGATTGCGGTACCGTCTTCACGACGGACCTCTTTGGCGGTGCGTACGACGACGGCCTTGCGGACGTCCCCTTTTTTCACGCGGCCGCGCGGGATGGCTTCCTTGACCGAGACGACAATGATGTCGCCAACGGATGCGTACTTACGCTTGGAACCACCCAGAACCTTGATGCACTGAACTCGGCGAGCGCCGGAGTTGTCAGCAACATCCAGGTTTGTTTGCATCTGGATCATGTGGTTTCTCCCGACCTTTGGGGCGCCGATGCGTGGCGTAATCCCCCAGGGTTTCGACTAACTGTTAAGTCTAGTCGCCAGGAGTCTCGAGATGAGACTCTTAGGCTTCCAGAACTTCCCAGCGTTTCGTTTTCGATTTCGGCGCGCACTCGATGATGCGTACGGAATCGCCGACCTTGAAAGCGTTCTTTTCATCGTGAGCCCGGTACTTCTTGGACTTACGGATGGTTTTCTTCAGAACCGGATGCGTAAAGCGGCGCTCAACGGAAACGGTGACGGTCTGTGCGTTAGCGTCGGAGGTCACAACGCCTTGCAGGATACGTTTGGGCATTCGAGAAGCTCCTTATTCAGCTGCAGCAGCAGCTTTTTCGTTCAGGATGGTTTTGACGCGTGCAGCATTGCGGCGGGCCGCCTTGATGCCTGCGGTCGATTCCAGCTGACCGGTTGCCTGCTGAAAACGCAGGTTGAAGCTCTCTTTTTTCAGGGATGCGAGGGTATCGCGGAGTTCATCCACGGTTTTCTCGCGCAGATCATTGGCGTTCATCGCCTTTGTTCCTTGTCCTAAGCACCAGAAGGCCCCGAGATGGGTCACCTTTAAACCTGGTGGGTTATGTCACACCGCGCCGAAAGACGCGGCAAAAAGAATCACCAGCCCCAGATCCACGCGGGACAGGGGTCAGGCGATGGGTCCCTATAGAGGAGATATAGGGTGGGGGCAAGGGAAAGGTTGGAGGGCTTTAGCCGCCATCGCTCCTACGCAGGCTGCAAGTGGTCTTTGAACCATTTACAGAGGTCACCAAATGAAAGCGAGCCGTCTGCGATACCGACAACCAAATCATCTACCCGCGCATCGTCCGGTATGGCCAGGAAATACCCGCTCCGCTCAATCAAAATTTCAGTCACAAGCCACGCCGTTCGCTTGTTGCCATCGATAAAGCCGTGATTTCCGACCAAGCTTTCGAGCAGCGCGGCCGCTTTGCGGTAAATTGGACGATGGTATCCAGAGTATGGCCGCCCTATGGCAGATTCGATCAGATCAAGGCTACTTATTCCCGATCGACCACCATATGTCAGCGCCTCGTCGTGCGCAGTTATAGCATCCGCCAGCGTCACGACATAATGACGCCTACCGATTGACCAGCCTCTTCATCGCGTCCTTACGTTTCGATGAAGCCTCCTTGACCACAGCCAACGTTTTCTCCGTCGCCTTACTGGTACCCTTAGCCGTGCGAACCTCGACGAAGCGCCCTGTATTCGCGCTTCGAGCAATCTTCCCACCTTTTACAGTTTCAGAGTTAGTAGATTTCGCCATATCCAAACACTCTCACAAAACCGCGCCTCACCGCAAGTTCGAGAACCATCATAGCTCTGCTAGCAGAGACCGAAATCTCTGCGGAGCCTCACTCCCAGCGGTAATTAAAGCTCACCGAAACGCGCTCGTCTTCGGCCATGTTCATCGGCACCTCGTGGCGGATGAAGCTTTCCCACAGCAGCACATCCCCGACGGCGGGCGACTGGTAGACAAATGTCTTCAGCTCCTGACGGCAGTCCTTCATGCGCGGGGGATGCGCCATCATCATGGCGTGGCGCGGGTCCTCCAGCTTCAGCGCGCTCGCGCCTTCGGGCATCGACACATAGGTCGTGCCGGAGATCACCGAATGAGGGTGGATGTGACTGGCGTGGGTGCCGCCCTCGGGCAGGATGTTGATCCAGAGATCCTCCAGAACCAACGCACGTCCGTCCAGATCCAGCTCCAGATCCTTGGCAAAGGCCGCGACATGCAGATCAAGCGACTTCACCAGATCGGCAAAAATCGGGAAGCGCCACGGCAGATCGGTCAGCGAGGCATAGGAGGTATAGCCGGGATAGCCGTTCTCCTCGCACCAATCCTGACCGGCTTCATCATCCTGAGCGATCACGAAGCAGGAGTTTTCAAGTTCACCGGCATCAACCTTTGGTCCGTGTTCGGACAGGGCTGCGCGGTAGAGACGGGTTACAAAGAGGGAATCTATCTGTGCCATATCTGTCCTTTAGCGCAACATCAGGGTGAGTACGAGATGCTTTGCCGGACAAGATAGGTCTGCCCCCTTCCCTTTTCACCGCGCCCGCCCATAAGCTGGCCTCACCCAGGATGAGGAGCAGAACATGCGCTGGATATTGAGACTGCTGAGCCATGGGATCGCGCTGGCGTTCGGATTTGCTTTGGGAATCTACATGTTGCCGATCCTGACCGCGCCGCAGAGCCCGGATGCCGCAACCCTGAGCGAAAGCGCCAAGGGAGCACGCTTTACCGGCAGTTTCAGCCGCAATCTGGCCGGCAGCGATTTCCTGCATTGGGGCACCGGCAGCATCAGCCTGTCGCCGCAGCAGATCACCCATATGGGCGAGCTGGCACCGGGACCGGACTACAAACTCTACCTGACGCCAGAGTTTGTTGACGATGAGGCCGGGTTCGAGGCGATTAAGGCCGCGTCGGCGCGGATTGGCGATGTGAAGATGTTCGACGGGCTGATCCTGCCCATCCCCGAAGGGATCAACATCGAGGATTACACCACCGTGGTGATCTGGTGTGAGGCCTTCGGAGAGTTCATCACCGCCGCAAAATATCGCTAGCCTGACCGCCCGCCGCCGGGGCGGACAAATCATTCTACGCCGAAGGCACATAAGAAAACCCCCACCGATTGCTCGGCGGGGGCTTTTTGTTTTTCATCGGATGCGCAAGAGCGCCGCAGCTTACCAGTCTTCGCGAACCACGACGCGGGTCTTGACCGGCAGCTTCATCGCGGCCAGGCGCAGGGCCTCGCGTGCGATGTCGTCATTGACGCCGTCGATCTCGAACATCACGCGACCGGGCTTCACTTTGCATGCCCAGTAATCCACGGAGCCCTTACCTTTACCCATACGAACTTCGACGGGCTTGGAGGTTACCGGGGTATCCGGGAAGATGCGGATCCAGACACGACCCTGACGCTTCATGTGGCGGGTCATGGCACGACGAGCAGCCTCAATCTGACGCGCGGTAACACGCTCAGGAGTGGTTGCCTTCAGGCCATAGGTGCCGAAGTTCAGGTCCGAACCGCCTTTTGCTTCGCCGGAAATCCGGCCTTTGTGCATTTTGCGGAATTTAGTACGCTTTGGTTGAAGCATGTCATCTCCTCCTTAGCGACGACCGCCTGCACCGCGAGGTGCCGGACCGTCCTGGAGTTCCTGTGCTTTACGGTCACGCGCCTGAGGATCGTGTTCCATGATCTCGCCTTTGAAGATCCAGACTTTGATCCCGATGATCCCGTAAGGGGTCATGGCTTCGGAGTGAGCGTAATCGATGTCGGCGCGCAGCGTGTGCAGCGGCACACGACCTTCACGGTACCATTCGGTCCGTGCGATTTCAGCACCACCCAGACGACCTGCAACGTTCACCCGGATACCCAGGGCGCCCATACGCATGGCGTTCTGCACGGCACGCTTCATCGCGCGACGGAAGGACACACGACGTTCCAGCTGCTGAGCGATGGACTCGCCAACCAGCTGTGCGTCGAGCTCGGGCTTGCGGACTTCAACGATGTTGAGGTGCAGTTCCGAGTCTGTCATCGAGGCGAGCTTCTTGCGCAGCACTTCGATGTCAGCACCTTTTTTACCGATGATCACGCCCGGACGTGCGGTGTGAATGGTCACACGGCACTTCTTGTGGGGGCGTTCGATGATCACGCGGGCGATGCCTGCCTGCTTGCACTCTTCCTTGATGAAATCACGGATGCGCAGGTCTTCCAGCAGCAGATCACCATAGTCTTTGGTGTCGGCGTACCAACGGCTGTCCCAGGTGCGGTTGACCTGAAGGCGCATGCCGACCGGATTGACTTTATGTCCCATTAGGCTTGCTCCTCAACTTGACGCACCTTGATGGTGATCTCCGAAAACGGCTTGAGGATTTTGCCAAACCGGCCACGGGCACGAGGACGGCCGCGTTTCATGGTCAGGTTCTTACCCACATAAGCCTCGGCAACGATCAGTTCATCGACGTCCAGGTTATGGTTGTTCTCGGCGTTCGCGATGGCGGACTGAAGGCATTTCTTCACGTCCTGTGCGACCCGCTTGTTGGAGAAAGTCAGGTCGGTCAGAGCCTTCTCAACTTTCTTGCCACGGATCATAGCGGCGACGAGGTTCAGTTTCTGCGGGGAGGTACGGAGCATGCGCAGTTTTGCCATTGCTTCGTTGTCTGCCACGCGGCGGGGATTTTTTGCCTTGCCCATGACTTACTTCCGCTTCGCTTTTTTGTCCGCAGCATGACCGTAGTAGGTCCGTGTCGGCGAATATTCACCGAACTTCTGACCGATCATGTCTTCCGAGACGTTGACGGGGATGTGCTTCTGACCGTTGTAAACGCCAAACGTCAGGCCCACGAACTGGGGCAGGATCGTCGAGCGGCGCGACCAGATCTTGATGACTTCATTGCGGCCCGACTCGCGCGCTGCTTCGGCTTTTTTCAGCACGTAAGCATCGACAAAGGGGCCTTTCCATACAGAGCGAGACATATGTTAACGTCCCTTCTTCTTGGCGTGGCGCGAGCGGATGATAAGCTTTTGCGACGCTTTGTTTTTGTTGCGGGTACGCTTGCCTTTGGTCGGCTTACCCCAGGGTGTCACCGGGTGACGACCACCGGAGGTACGGCCTTCACCACCACCGTGCGGGTGGTCGATCGGGTTCATAACCACACCACGCACAGAAGGACGCTTGCCCTTGTGGCGCATACGGCCGGCTTTACCAAAGTTCTGGTTCGAGTTGTCGGGGTTGCTGACGGCACCAACGGTGGCCATGCATTCCTGACGAACCAGGCGCAGTTCGCCCGAGGACAGGCGGATCTGAGCGTAGCCACCATCACGACCAACGAACTGAGCGTAAGTACCGGCTGCACGGGCGATCTGGCCGCCTTTGCCGGGCTTCATTTCGATGTTGTGAACGATGGTACCGATCGGCATGCCCGAGAACGGCATTGCGTTGCCCGGCTTGATGTCGGCCTTTGCGGATGCAACGACTTTGTCACCAACTGCCAGACGCTGCGGAGCGAGGATATAGGCCTGCTCGCCGTCTTCGTATTTGATCAGCGCGATGAATGCGGTCCGGTTCGGGTCATATTCGATCCGTTCAACGGTTGCCGCGACATCAAATTTGTTCCGTTTGAAGTCAACGATCCGGTAGAGACGCTTTGCGCCGCCGCCACGACGACGTGAAGTGATCCGTCCGGTGTTGTTCCGGCCGCCCGATTTGGTCAGACCCTCAGTGAGAGATTTGACCGGACGCCCTTTCCAAAGCTCCGAACGGTCGATCAGAACCAGCCCACGCTGGCCCGGCGTCGTCGGCTTATACGACTTGAGTGCCATGCTTTCTGTCTTCCGTTTAGCGTGCAGACCCTTAGGTTTTTGTCTTTGGGCCCGCTATGTGTAAGCCCCCCGCCCGGTTGTCCCACAATGAGACGCCCTACTAGGGTGGCCAGATTATAGGGCCCCGAAGGTCCCCAGGTTCGAACATCCTGACAAACGTAATAACCCCGGAGCGAATCCGGGGTCGTCAGGATTGGTGCGGCTTAGCAGAGGTGTTTGGGGGAGTCTAGGGGGCTCCAACGACTTTCCCGCACACAGACCTTAGGAGAATAGAGCCTGGGGTATTGGCTTCGGCACATTGATTGACGACATACTGCTCAGAAGATCCTTGGCAGCAGTTAAACGAGCCTGAGTGGCCTTTTCTGGCTTTCTCTGTGCGGTTTCTTCCCAAGGGTCTCCGTAACCATCAATCATGAGGAATACAGCGGTGGCCGCCAGCTCCAACACAATGGAGTCCGCCTCAGAGGCCTTTGATGCAAGAACGCATCTTGGACTGTCGGCATCACGTCTGTCCGCCTCATCAAGGGAATAGGTCGAATACGTCCCTCCCCACGAAGTTGGAGACTGGCGTTCATTCAATTCCCCCAACAACGCGCCCACTTCAGCGGATGAGGCAAGTTGCTCACTGAAAGGTCCATAATGCTTGTAAGCGAACCGAAAGTTATCGTCCAATCCAGTCGCATATAGAAGGTACGCAATTTTTTGAAGCCGAGTACGGCCCACCACTTTACCACCCGCATCGCGAATGATGTTCGTAACTTCTTGGATTTTCAGTTCAGACATCAAGTGACCTCCCCTTCAACGATCTTCGTAATCACGTCACGGGCTTCAGAATCTGCGCCGTCGTAGTACGCGCGGTTCAGCTTGTAAACGCTCAAAGATTGAACAAGCTCAGAGCGCTGACAAATATCAATCAACTCTCCGCCGTCCGTTCGAACGTTAATTTGCTCTGTCTGGCCATTGTTTCCACCACCAGGCTTGTACGGCTTCCTCTCTGCCGTATCAGTTATGATACGCGGAACAATGTCTCCCTGTTGTTTTTCTAGAGATTGTAGTTTGACGTTCACAGATGCGCAACATCTTTCAATTTTCTCCACATCTTGAGGATCCCTCCTGTTGTGCGGATCACACTTATGAGCGATTTCGGACCGAATATCATAACACTTGAACAACTTACGATTCAGCAATCGATCGGAAAACTTGGACAAAACCGGATCTTCCGCTTCACGCAACAGCTGAAGCGCCCCCCACACGACAGTGTCATCCAAGGCCAACGCAGTTTCGATGCTCTCAGGGTCCTTCGCGAACTTGATGAGGGGGTGATTTTTTGGCAAGCCCGTTTTTGCATGAAAACCATCGCCTACCAGCTCCACGAGCCGCACAAGAACCTCGGCAAATAGCTTCTCCGCTCCACGAGTAGTCTTGTGAAAATAGATCGTGGGATAAAGTTGAAACAGTCCAAGAACATATGCTTCTGCTGCCTGGATCGCTTTCGGTCCGATAACAAACGTCGGGATTTTACCCAACTGCATGTCATCCACCCCTGTTTCAACATCGCCGATATCAAGATTGGCCAACAACCAAGTTAGGTCGATTGCCGAGTGCTTACTCCCCGTCATCAACCTATCACGCTGCATGTAATCAAGGCGGTCAGCATCAAACTGGCTGGACACCACCGAGTTATGTACCGTTATCTGCCCTTCCTTCTTGATCATATTGGCAACGTTCGAAGCGAAACCCGGCATAACATCTTGATTTAAGATTTCCGCTATCTCGCCATTCCGGATTAGTTCATCGCTCATTACTTCATGGTCGGCAAGTTTGAGATTCAAACGCTTTCCCACTGTTTCGAAGGCATGGCTGAAAGGACCGTGGCCAACATCATGAACCATAGCGGCTGCAAGCGCGATCTGCTCGCGAGAGCTTTGCTGTGTTTCACACTTCCTTCGCACAATCTCCATCAATTCCCTTGCCGTATGAAACACCCCAACACTATGCGCAAACCTAGTATGAGTGGCGCCGGGGTAAACTAGCTCGGAAAACCCTAACTGCTTAACTCTCCGTAGCCGCTGGAAAGGGCGGCTTTGTAAAAGTTTCCAAACCACTCTCTCTAGCTCGTTGCGGGTATCAAATTCTATCAAGTTGTGAACGGGGTCGCGGACGCGCTGAATAGCCAATTCGTTCTCTTTTTGTTCTACATAAAGCTGCTGATTATGTCAACTATATATGACAGCGGCTACGGCACAATCAATGATTGCAGGCAGGACAACCCCAACGAAAAAGGCCCCCGCTTCCGCGAGGGCCTCTCAATCTTGTAAAAAGGCAGATCTCAGAGTCCGGTGGACACGTCGATGGTGTTGCCTTCTTCCAGGGTGACGTAGGCTTTTTTCACGTCTTTACGCTTGCCCAGCTGGCCGCGGAAACGCTTGACCTTACCCTTGGTGATGGTGGTGTTGACCGCTTTGACCTTCACACCAAAGAGCGCCTCAACGGCTTCTTTGATCTGGGGTTTGTTGGAGTCGATCGCCACTTCGAAGACCACCGCACCGGTTTCGGATGCCATGGTTGCTTTTTCGGTGATGATCGGCTTGCGGATCACGTCGTAGTGTTCTGCCTTCGCGCTCATTTCAGGCGAGCCTCCAGTGCTTCGACACCTGCTTTGGTGAGCACCAGGGTGTCACGCTTCAGGATGTCATAGACGTTTGCGCCCATTGTCGGCAGGATATCCAGACCTTCGATGTTGCGCGCGGCGCGGGCGAAGCCCTCGTTCACGGATGCACCATCGATGACCAGCGCGCGCTTCCAGCCCAGGTCCTTGACCTGTTTGGCCAGAGCGGCGGTCTTGCCTTCGGAATCGGCGTTTTCGATAACGACCAGTTCACCCGCTTTTGCCTTGGCGGACAGCGCGTGGCGCAGACCCAGCTTGCGGAATTTCTTGGTCAGCTCGTGGCCGTGCGAACGCGGGGTCGGACCCTTGTAGACACCACCCTTGCGGAAGATCGGCGCGTTACGGTCACCGTGGCGTGCGCCGCCGGTGCCCTTCTGGCGATAGATCTTCTTGGTCGAGTAGGAGGTCTCGGACCGCGTCTTGACCTTGTGGGTACCGGCCTGCGCGTTGTTACGCTGCCAGCGAACCACACGGTGCAGGATGTCGGTGCGCGGCTCCAGGCCGAACAGCTCTGCATCCAGCTCGATGTCGCCGGCTTTGCCGCCGTCCAGTTTGATCACATCAAGTTTCATGCTTCACCACCTTCCGCGGAGACTTCTTCCGCTGCAGCCGACTTCAGAGCTGCCGGGAAAGGCAGACCTTCGGGGGCTTTCTTTTTCACGGCGTCTTTGACGGTGACCCAGCCACCTTTGGAGCCGGGAACGGCGCCTTTGATCATGATCAGGCCACGATCGGCGTCGGTCTTGACGACTTCAAGGTTCTGAGTGGTCACGCGGGCAGCACCCATGTGGCCGGCCATTTTCTTGCCTTTGAAAACCTTGCCGGGATCCTGACACTGACCGGTCGAACCGTGGGAACGGTGGGAGATCGACACACCGTGCGAGGCGCGCAGACCACCGAAGTTCCAACGCTTCATCGCACCGGCAAAACCTTTACCGATGGAGGTGCCGGTCACGTCTACCTTCTGACCTTCCAGGAAGTGCTCGGCGGAGATTTCCGCGCCCACTTCGATCAGGGCGTCCGCAGGCACGCGGAACTCAACCAGCTTGCGCTTGGGCTCAACCTTCGCTGCTGCGAAGTGGCCGCGCATGGCTTTGGAGACGCGCTTGACCTTGGCCGAACCTGCGCCGAGCTGAACGGCGGTGTAGCCGTCTTTTTCCTCGGTGCGCTGTGCGGTCACTTGCAGGCCGTCCAGCTGAAGAACGGTCACAGGAACCTGCTTGCCGTCTTCGAGGAACAGCCGGGTCATGCCGACTTTCTTTGCGATAATACCAGAGCGCATATGTTTACCCTCCGATCTTAGGATTGCAGCTTGATTTCGACGTCCACACCAGCGGCGAGGTCGAGCTTCATCAGCGCGTCCACGGTCTGGGGGGTCGGATCAACGATGTCCAGGAGCCGCTTGTGGGTGCGGATCTCGAACTGGTCACGAGATTTCTTGTCAACGTGCGGGCCACGCAGAACGGTGAATTTCTCAATCTTGTTCGGCAGGGGGATCGGGCCGCGCACCTGCGCGCCGGTCCGCTTGGCAGTGTTCACGATTTCCTGCGTGCTGGCGTCCAGTACGCGGAAGTCGAATGCCTTCAGCCGGATACGGATATTTTGGCTTTGCATAGTCATGCCTTTTTTTCAGGCGTTGGGGTTGAGAGGAGGGCAAGCGACCACCGCGCACCCTCATCGAACCCAAAAGGCGGGAATCACCCCGCCTTTGCCCCGCAGTGCGGGATGGCGCCGTATACGCCTGATAGCCGTGTGTGGCAAGGGGTTCCGCACCGATACGTTTGCGTTTGGGGCGGGCGACGGGTTTGGGGTTTGTTTATCATCTTGTCCAGATAGTTAGGGCAGTCAGGCCAACCGCCCTGACTTGCGCTATCGGACATTCCTTGCTTGGGCTTCCAGCCGGCTGAAAGGGTCCTGCTTTGCTAAGCGGGAGATTCTGGGTTTGAGAAGGCCAACCTCCTCCAACGCCTTCCGTACTGATGTCGCAGCCTTCGCGCCAATTGACCAGTAGATGTAGACCATAAACGCGACAGGCAGAACCATCCCTCCAAAGGCGGGTTTCACTACGCAAAACGGAAGAATAAAAACCATCCCCAAGAGGATCATCTGGGATTTTCTGGACGCCTGGGTAAATCGCTGCATAAACCCTGCTTTTGCCAATCCATGGGCCTCCCCTTCTTCCTCGGACTGCAGTTCAGGACTGGGCCGCTCAGGTAACGTTTTCTGCACTCTTGCTGCAGTCTGGCGCAGTGTTTTCGGCTGAGACACTCCAGGGTCCGGCCTGCCAAACCGGGCACCTTTCTCGCCAGCACTGGCGATGGGAGAACTGGCGAAGATTGCCCGTTCGACACTGGCAGCGTCCCGTTCGCTCTGCCGCTGCTTGCTACGGCGAGCCAATCCGAATTTGATCGCTGCCAGTACAAGCAGAACGCCGGAAAGCTTCCACAACTTCCCGCGCAACCTTTGAGGATCGCCCGCATAGGTCAATCCCTTTTCCCGGCCTTCCCAAAAAGGCTCGACGACTATGAAGTCCGGGCCCTTCGTCAGCCCCTGTTCTTTGAAGGCATCGTTAACCAGGTCTGAAAAAGATCCTGCATTGGTGCTCACACCATTGAACGCAAAGTACGAATGCCCAGTCTCGTCCAGCTTACCAGGGACCTGAAACTCGGAGATTCGGCTGATGAAATCAGCTTTCTCACGCTCCGACATCAAAATAATGGCACGGACCTGTTTAGTGCTCGAAGTGTCAGCGGCGCCTTGCAGCACATACATATACCCTTCTGTGCGGACGCTGCCTTTCTTGGTCTTGCGAAGATGATAATTGAAATTCGTATTGATCCACCCACCAATGTGAACCTCGTCCGCCAGACCGACATCGCTCTGCCTGTCAAAAGCAGACAAATCCACCCGGCCCGGAATCGGCTGGGCCAACGCAGCTGTGGCATCGGCCTGTTCTTTCAACTCGTTCTGATAAACTTGCTCACTCAAATACAAGAAACCTGCGGCAGCAGCTGCGTATACCCACCAAGGGGCGATCAGAAACAAATAAATTAAACGTCCCATTCAAAGAACTCCCTAAAAGCTTTCCCCTTTCTTGGCGGAGGAAAACGCTTGGAATGTGAAACTATTATGGCGTGATTTTGACACCCTCTTAGCCACCTATGCGGGCGCAATTCAACGCGCAGCATCAGGGCTACCGACTCCCGAAGAGCCTCGCGCC
>NZ_JAYMWW010000018.1:0-2092 GCF_048056015.1 Phaeobacter sp. JH20_37
CTTAGAACCCCCTTCACCGGCGGCGCTGAGGCGCTGCTGAGACACACCGGACGGTGCGGCGGGGACGCTGGATTGGATGGGAAACGCGGCGGAGAGACGCTGGGACGGGCCGGAGAGACGGTTGGACGCATCGGAAAGACGGTGGCATTTATGAGGGTTTGATCGGCGGGCGCGTCAGGAATTTGGCGCATCTGTTGGTTATTGTCTCTGGATGTATGCTCTTTGACATTGATGATATCTGAAGAGATATGTGGGCGGTTTGGTTCATTCGATGGATCAACCTCTTCATATCAACGCTTTTAGCAAAGCCCTGCGCTCAAGTAGCGAAGCGGTAGCGCGATAATAAAGTGTCAGCTTCACTGTCTTGTTCGGCTTCGGTTTCTTTTGAAACCAAGCACAACAGACAGAGAAACATGATTGCAATTCCGGGTTCCTAGCCGGGTCTGGATCACGCCTAATCGCGCTCAAGTAGCCGAATAGGCGGTAGTGCAATCAAGATGTGCAGAGGTTCGAACGTCAAGGATAAGCATGTAAGTGCTTTTCAACTTGAGAGTTTGATCCTGGCTCAGAACGAACGCTGGCGGCAGGCCTAACACATGCAAGTCGAGCGCGCCCTTCGGGGTGAGCGGCGGACGGGTTAGTAACGCGTGGGAACGTGCCCTTCTCTAAGGAATAGCCACTGGAAACGGTGAGTAATACCTTATACGCCCTTCGGGGGAAAGATTTATCGGAGAAGGATCGGCCCGCGTTAGATTAGATAGTTGGTGGGGTAACGGCCTACCAAGTCTACGATCTATAGCTGGTTTTAGAGGATGATCAGCAACACTGGGACTGAGACACGGCCCAGACTCCTACGGGAGGCAGCAGTGGGGAATCTTGGACAATGGGCGCAAGCCTGATCCAGCCATGCCGCGTGAGTGATGAAGGCCTTAGGGTCGTAAAGCTCTTTCGCCAGAGATGATAATGACAGTATCTGGTAAAGAAACCCCGGCTAACTCCGTGCCAGCAGCCGCGGTAATACGGAGGGGGTTAGCGTTGTTCGGAATTACTGGGCGTAAAGCGCACGTAGGCGGATCAGAAAGTTGGGGGTGAAATCCCAGGGCTCAACCCTGGAACTGCCTCCAAAACTCCTGGTCTTGAGTTCGAGAGAGGTGAGTGGAATTCCGAGTGTAGAGGTGAAATTCGTAGATATTCGGAGGAACACCAGTGGCGAAGGCGGCTCACTGGCTCGATACTGACGCTGAGGTGCGAAAGTGTGGGGAGCAAACAGGATTAGATACCCTGGTAGTCCACACCGTAAACGATGAATGCCAGTCGTCAGCAAGCATGCTTGTTGGTGACACACCTAACGGATTAAGCATTCCGCCTGGGGAGTACGGTCGCAAGATTAAAACTCAAAGGAATTGACGGGGGCCCGCACAAGCGGTGGAGCATGTGGTTTAATTCGAAGCAACGCGCAGAACCTTACCAACCCTTGACATCCTCGGACCGCCAGAGAGATCTGGTTTCCACTTCGGTGGCCGAGTGACAGGTGCTGCATGGCTGTCGTCAGCTCGTGTCGTGAGATGTTCGGTTAAGTCCGGCAACGAGCGCAACCCACATCCTTAGTTGCCAGCAGTTCGGCTGGGCACTCTAGGGAAACTGCCCGTGATAAGCGGGAGGAAGGTGTGGATGACGTCAAGTCCTCATGGCCCTTACGGGTTGGGCTACACACGTGCTACAATGGCAGTGACAATGGGTTAATCCCAAAAAACTGTCTCAGTTCGGATTGGGGTCTGCAACTCGACCCCATGAAGTCGGAATCGCTAGTAATCGCGTAACAGCATGACGCGGTGAATACGTTCCCGGGCCTTGTACACACCGCCCGTCACACCATGGGAGTTGGGTTTACCCGAAGGCCGTGCGCCAACCAGCAATGGGGGCAGCGGACCACGGTGAGCTCAGCGACTGGGGTGAAGTCGTAACAAGGTAGCCGTAGGGGAACCTGCGGCTGGATCACCTCCTTTCTAAGGATGTATCTAGCTAGATCAGAGCTTGCTCTGTCTCGTGATACACTTAGCATAAGATCAGTAATCAAAACTGATCACATCGT
>NZ_JAYMWW010000019.1:0-3089 GCF_048056015.1 Phaeobacter sp. JH20_37
CTTCTATGAAGTGAGCGGGAAAGTATGCTTTTGGTTCAGAATAAGGCCACAGTTTCTTACCAGCTTCTGTGGCGTGACAGTTCACTGTCTTTTTCTGGACCAGATCAAGCGCGAGAAGGGCGTTTGGTGGATGCCTTGGCAGTAAGAGGCGATGAAGGACGTGATACTCTGCGATAAGTCATGGGGAGCTGAGAATAGGCTTTGATCCATGAATTTCCGAATGGGGGAACCCACCTGACAGTTTGTTATTGTGACCCTGCAGTCTGCTATGAGAGGCCTGTCCTCAAGTAGCAAAGCGGTAGGACATCAATAATGAGCTTAATCAGGTACTTAAGACCTGAATACATAGGGTTTTAAGAGCAAACCCGGGGAACTGAAACATCTAAGTACCCGGAGGAAAGGACATCAATATGATACTCCCCTAGTAGCGGCGAGCGAACGGGGACCAGCCGAGCCTTGAGTGTGAATAGAATGTGTTGGGAAGCACAGCCATAGTGGGTGATAGCCCCGTATATGAAGCATGATAGGACGTATTAAGTAGGGCGGGACACGTGAAATCCTGTCTGAAGATCGGAGGACCACCTTCGAAGGCTAAGTACTCCTTACTGACCGATAGCGAACCAGTACCGTGAGGGAAAGGTGAAAAGCACCCCGACGAGGGGAGTGAAACAGTACCTGAAACCGAACGCCTACAATCAGTTGGAGGCCCCTTGAGGGCTGACAGCGTACCTTTTGTATAATGGGTCATCGACTTGGTCTCACGAGCAAGCTTAAGCCGTTAGGTGTAGGCGCAGCGAAAGCGAGTCTTAATAGGGCGCATGAGTTCGTGGGATCAGACCCGAAACCGAGTGATCTAGGCATGGCCAGGTTGAAGGTGCAGTAACATGCACTGGAGGACCGAACCCACATCCGTTGAAAAGGATCGGGATGAGCTGTGCCTAGGGGTGAAAGGCCAATCAAACTCGGAGATAGCTGGTTCTCTGCGAAATCTATTTAGGTAGAGCGTCATCCGAATACCCCGGGGGGTAGAGCACTGGATGGGTAATGGGGCCCCACAGGCTTACTGATCCTAACCAAACTCCGAATACCCGGGAGTACTAGATGGCAGACACACTGCGGATGCTAACGTCCGTAGTGGAGAGGGAAACAACCCTGACCTACAGCTAAGGCCCCTAATTCATGGCTAAGTGGGAAAGCAGGTGGGATGTCCAAAACAACCAGGAGGTTGGCTTAGAAGCAGCCATCCTTTAAAGATAGCGTAACAGCTCACTGGTCTAATTAAGACGTCCTGCGGCGAAGATGTAACGGGGCTCAAGCCATGAGCCGAAGCTTAGGATGCACATAGTGCATGGTAGCAGAGCGTAGTGTGACATAGTTCCATGCGTCTTTAACCTTCCTCTGGAAGGTCTTGGACGCACGGAGCTTTCGATGAAGCGGGCGCGTGAGCGATCCCGTGGAGAGATCACTAGCGAGAATGATGACATGAGTAGCGACAAAGAGTGTGAGAGACACTCTCGCCGAAAGTCCAAGGGTTCCTGCTTAAAGCTAATCTGAGCAGGGTAAGCCGGCCCCTAAGGCGAGGCCGAAAGGCGTAGCCGATGGGAACTAGGTTAATATTCCTAGGCCAGGAGGATGTGACGGATTGTGAAGGTAGTTCATCCTTATCGGATTGAATGGGCTGCTGATCAGTCCCTGGAAATAGCCCTCCATGAGACCGTACCCTAAACCGACACAGGTGGACTGGTAGAGAATACCAAGGCGCTTGAGAGAACGATGTTGAAGGAACTCGGCAAAATACCTCCGTAAGTTCGCGAGAAGGAGGCCCGGTTCCAAGGCAACTTGGAGCTGGGGGCACAAACCAGGGGGTGGCGACTGTTTATTAAAAACACAGGGCTCTGCGAAGTCGCAAGACGACGTATAGGGTCTGACGCCTGCCCGGTGCCTGAAGGTTAAAAGGAGGGGTGAGAGCTCCGAATTGAAGCCCAGGTAAACGGCGGCCGTAACTATAACGGTCCTAAGGTAGCGAAATTCCTTGTCGGGTAAGTTCCGACCTGCACGAATGGCGTAACGACTTCCCCGCTGTCTCCAACATCGACTCAGCGAAATTGAATTGCCTGTCAAGATGCAGGCTTCCCGCGGTTAGACGGAAAGACCCCGTGCACCTTTACTACAGCTTCGCACTGGTATCAGGATTGTGATGTGCAGGATAGGTGGTAGGCATCGAAACCGGAACGCTAGTTCCGGTGGAGCCTCCCTTGAGATACCACCCTTCGCACTCTTGATATCTAACCGCGGTCCGTTATCCGGATCCGGGACCCTGCGTGGCGGGTAGTTTGACTGGGGCGGTCGCCTCCTAAAGCGTAACGGAGGCGCGCGAAGGTTGGCTCAGAGCGGTCGGAAATCGCTCGTTGAGTGCAATGGCAGAAGCCAGCCTGACTGCGAGACTGACAAGTCGAGCAGAGACG
Source organism: Phaeobacter sp. JH20_37 (assembly GCF_048056015.1). Taxonomy (NCBI): domain Bacteria; kingdom Pseudomonadati; phylum Pseudomonadota; class Alphaproteobacteria; order Rhodobacterales; family Roseobacteraceae; genus Phaeobacter; species Phaeobacter sp. JH20_37. The sequence continues at coordinate 2,466 of NZ_JAYMWW010000019.1, forward strand.
AAAGTCGGCCATAGTGATCCGGTGGTCCCAAGTGGGAGGGCCATCGCTCAACGGATAAAAGGTACGCCGGGGATAACAGGCTGATACTGCCCAAGAGTCCATATCGACGGCAGTGTTTGGCACCTCGATGTCGGCTCATCTCATCCTGGGGCTGGAGCAGGTCCCAAGGGTACGGCTGTTCGCCGTTTAAAGAGGTACGTGAGCTGGGTTTAGAACGTCGTGAGACAGTTCGGTCCCTATCTGCCGTGGGTGTAGGATACTTGAGAGGAGTTGCCCCTAGTACGAGAGGACCGGGGTGAACGATCCACTGGTGGACCTGTTGTTGCGCCAGCAGCAGTGCAGGGTAGCTATGATCGGACAGGATAACCGCTGAAGGCATCTAAGCGGGAAGCCCCCCTCAAAACAAGGTATCCCTGAGGGCCGAGGTAGACCACCTCGTCAATAGGCCGGAGATGTAAGTGCAGCAATGCATTCAGTTGACCGGTACTAATCGCCCGATAGGCTTGATCTGTTCCAGTAACAGGCAGTGACACAATGAACCAAAAGCAAAACAAACTTGGACTTCATCGCGATTGTATCTCGACGATCTCTCACAAAGATCGTCAATATGGATTTTCCTCGGTT
>NZ_JAYMWW010000020.1:0-304918 GCF_048056015.1 Phaeobacter sp. JH20_37
GAAGACCTCAAAACCGCCCGCCGCCACGCCCTGCTGAAAGAACACGGCATGGACCTGCCGGTCAGCACCGAGGGCTGAGGATATAGTGGCGCGTGTTCAAGAGGCTGGGCGACCTGGCCGAAGATGTGATCGTCGACAGATGTTCTGGCAATAGAAACCAATTGTCGACCACCCCTCCACGACGGGGAGGTGGCCGGGATACAGCGTCAGCCAGCGTTTGACACAAGCTCGAATGTGGCATTGTCGTTCAGAACCTGGATGCCCTGGGCGACGCCGACGCCGTTGCTGCCGAATGTCGTTGCGCCCTCCGTGTTGAGCGACAGATAATAGCCAGCAAATGTCGAGCATTCGAAGGCGAAATAATTGGCGCCGACGACACGCAGTATCCAGCGCTCGAGCCCGCCGCAACCGAACTGGCAGTTGATCGGTTTGATCTCTCCCGGCGATGGGGTGCCGATGCGTACGTAGCAATTGTTCCATGCCGCTGAGAGCAGGCCGACTGTACCGTCTTCCTGCGGTGTCAGAATAAACTGCTCCCATGAACTTGCGCCGATTTGCGCGTTGACCGTTCCGGCGCCTTCGGGGGCGGGCGCGTCGACACCGCTGCCATCCATGCGAAGATAGGCGTCGTCATAGGCCGCGCATTTGAGAGCATAGGTCAGCTTCTGCGTCGCTGATGCGGTAGCGTTCTCTTCCAGTAAACCGAGATTCATAGCAGGTACTCCTCCGTTTCAGGGAGGTTTGAATAGCATGAAACACAATCAAAGATTGAGTTAAATCGCCATCATCCCAGCGCGATGGTAGAGTGAATTGCGGCCTCGTGGCTAGGAGCGTTTGATGATCGCAAACAGTGATCCAGCGCTCGGCCACAGGGGGGTGGGTCACGCGCTGGGTTTCTGCGCCGCGGCAATATCGACCGGGATCGGCGCGTTGACCGTCAGGGTTCGGTAGGGGAAGGGAATCTCGATACCCGCATCGTCCAGGGCGGATTTCACTGCACCGACAACCTGATCCCGGCTGGTGCGGATATCCACCGGTTCGGATCCGGTCCACCAGGTGATTTCGAAGTCGATGGAGGACGCGCCAAAGCTCTTGGCAAAGACCTGAATGTCGCGCACGTCGTTGCGCACCATATCGACGCCTCTGACCGCTTTTGAGATGACATCACGAGCGGCATCGACGTCTTCGCCATAGGCGACGCCGCAGATCAGCGTGGCGCGCCGCAGCTCGCGGTTGGTGCGCACTGTGACGGCGTTGTGGAACAGCTGCGCGTTGGGGACGACAACCAGTTGGCCGTCTGTCTGACGGATCCGGGTGTCGCGCACGGTGATCGCCTCGATCTGGCCCTCGGCACCCTCGCATTCGATGAAGTCGCCGATTTGAAAGGGTTCTCGCAGGAGGAGCAGAATACCAGCCAGGAAGTTTTCAAAGGTATCCTTGAAGGCAAAGCCAATCGCCACCGACCCAAGGCCAAGGGTGGTCAGCGCCTTGCCCGGCGTGATCGTGGGGAAAACAACGGTGACTGCGATCAGGCTGCCGATAAGCCACAGAAGGACGCTGGCAAGGAGCTGTAACACATCGCAGAGATTGCGTCGCAGTTTCAGCTGGCTGCTGATCCGCCGGATGATCGTTTTTGCCGCCCAGACCAGCGCAGCTGTCAGCACCAGAACGATGATGGCAACGGCCAGACGCGGTAGCGCATCGATGGCGCCTTCCAGCCACCCCGTCAATTGGTCCATCAGTGTGGCGCTGATCTCGGCAGTCATCGGCGTATCCCTTTACAGGTCTCTAGGGCTAACGCTCCGGCGTGAAAAAGGTTCCGCGCGGCGGAACCTACTGGGACACTTGGGCGTTGAACTGGATATGGAAAACAGGAGTTGCAGATGATCGAGGCCAAGACGTCCGGCGAAGACCTCATCCAGGAAGAGTCCGAGAATGAGGCCGTCGAAGAGGCAACAGGCCTGTCTCCAAGGCTGATCTTTGAAACCATTCGTCGCAACGGTGAGGAAGAATTGGAGCGACCCGTGCGGGCGCTGTGGTGGTCTGGCATCGCTGCCGGGCTATTGATCAGCTTCTCGGTGTTGGGCAAGGCCGTTTTCAAGACCCATCTGCCAGATGCCAGCTGGTCCCCGCTTGTTGAGAACCTTGGATATTCACTAGGCTTTCTGATGGTCATTCTTGGCCGAATGCAGCTGTTCACCGAAAACACCATTACCACCGTGGTGCCGGTCATGTTGCGCGGGGACAAGGCCAGCCTGCTGCGCACCGCGCGGCTTTGGTCGGTGGTGCTGGCTGCGAATGTTGTCGGGGCCTTCCTGATTGCGTCGTTCTTTGCCCTGACCCCGGTGCTGGACCCGGCCCTGCGCGCCTCCATGGTGGAAATCAGCGAACACGCCACCGGAATGCCTCCGTTTATCGGCATGATCAGCGGTATCCCGTCGGGGATCCTGATTGCGGCAATTGTCTGGATGCTGCCCTCTGCGCAGCATAGCGAAATCCCCCTAATCGTCATCTTCACCTGGCTGATTGCCGCCGGGGACTTCACCCATATCGTCGCGGGTTCGGTTGAGATGGCGTTTCTGATGGTGCAGGGGATGCTGCCTCTGGGGCAGGCTGTCTTTGGTTTTTTCCTGCCGGTCTTGGTGGGCAATATCATCGGCGGGACAGCGGTTTTCACCGTGTTGACCTACGCGCAGATCAAGCCTGAGATTGACGAGAAATAGGCGTCTGTTTCAGACCCGGTCCGCGCCAGTCAGGCGTAGGACCGGCCAAGTCTCGGAACCTTTTCCTGTCAAAAACGTTGTGTTTGCAGAACCATAACGGATAGAGACGAGGATGATCGATGATGAATTGGCCACTGGTTTTTTCTCTGATTGCAGCTGCTTCGGCAGTACTGGCATTTGGTGGTGTCGCGGCAGGGGCGGCATTTGCTGCCAACGTGGTATTCCTGATTTCAATGTTCTTGCTGGGGCTTTCGCTCATCGATCGGACGCTATGCGACTGACCGGACGACGCCTCCGATAAGAGCAGACAAAAAAAGACGCGACCCAGAGCGGATCGCGTCTTTTTTTGTCCGCAGTATCTTACGGGCCGACCGTCTCTTCTGCAAAACTGGGGTGAATGCCGACGACTGCGTCAAGATCGTCTGCGGTGGCTCCGCTTGCGATCAGCGCGGCGAAGGGGGCGATCAGCTCCGGTGCTGCGTGATCGACCAGCGCCACGCCGCTCAGCAGGGGGCCGTTGAACGATCTGTCAAAGAACGAGTTGGCAGCCGTGCCGTCGTCCAGCACATCGCTGGACAGGCCAGACACCTGTTCACCGCCGGTGTTTGTCTGATCCATCCGGCCGACCTGCGCGACCGGCGGGATGGTATAGGCCGACTGCGGCACCAGATTGAGATCTATCTGTGCGGCGCCGTCGCCAAAGTGTTGGGTCGCAAAACAAGCGCCGTCTCGCGTTGCCACAGGGGTAAGCGGCAGACGGTCGGCAGCGTCGCCGACCGCGTAGATGCCGGGAATGGATGTTTGGAAATGCTCATCAATGGCCAGCGCGCCGGATTTCGCATGGACGATGCCCTGCACCCCTGGCCCAAGGGTGTCGGTGTTTGGTACTCTCCCAATGGCGGCTATCACCTGATCCGCATATTGGATGCTGCCATCGTCGAAGCTGACTTTGAACATTGTCCCGTTGAAGTCGATCTGCTTCGGCTTGCGGCCAAAGCCGATGGTGACGCCCTGTTTCTGAAGACCGGCCTGCACGCAGGCGATCGCCGGTGCGTGAAATTGATCAAGCAGTCTGTCGCCATCGGTCATCAGCTGCACCTCGCTGCCAAAAGCCGCGAAGATACTGGCGAATTCACATCCGATATAGCCGCCGCCGATAATCAGCAGCCGCCCCGGTAAATCACTCCACCCAAAGACATCATCACTTGTGGCGGCCAGATCACCACCCGGAATATCCAACGCGCGTGGGCGCGCCCCGGTCGCAAGCAACAGTTTTCCGGGCTGGAAAACCTCACCACCGGCGTGAATCTGGCCCGCTTCGCCAATCTCGGCAGTGGCGCGCAGCAGGCGCACACCGGCCTGTTGCAATTGATCCTCGAAGTGGTGGTTGAGGTGGTCAATCTTGGCATCGGAGCGACGGCGCAGCGCGGCGAAATCAAAGTCGGGCAAGGCCGTCAGGCCAACCTTGGCCATATCACGGTCGCTCTGGCGATGGGCCGCGGCTTTCCACATCAGCTTCTTCGGGGTGCAGCCGCGGTTGACGCAGGTTCCGCCCAGCTCAGCCTGTTCGATCATCACGACCGAGGCCCCCAGCCGCGCTGCCGCCTTGGCGGCCGCCAGCCCGCCGGAACCGCCTCCTATGACCACCAGATCGTGGGAAGCAGCCGGGTGATGGGTGAAGTGGCTCATGGTTGTCTCCAATTGGATTGCGTCAAAACCTCAACTCGCGGGCAAAGGCTAAGTTCCAAGAAACAAAACGCCATCTTGCTGCGTTGAGTTGGCAACGCGGGAGACAGCCTCATGCCAAAACAGTCAGATCACAGCTCAACCTCCAAGTCGGGGACGACCACCACCACCGACCAGTCGAAAACAGCCCCCAACCTCGACCGCAGCGGTCCACCGAGTGACCCCGGACGGGACCGGAGCGGGCAGACACAGGATGGATCGCTTGCGCAACTGGCGTCGTTTGTGAAACTGCTCTGGCGGGCCTGGGGCCGGATGGGACAGACCAACGGCGGGCTGCTCGCCGCCGGAGTCGCCTTTTACGGCCTCCTGTCGGTTTTTCCAGGTATTACGGCAGCGGTTGCTCTGTTTGGTCTGATTGCGGATCCAACCCTGATCACTGCACAGGCTGCTTGGCTGACCGGGCTGTTGCCACCGTCGGCTGCGGATCTGGTCAATCAGCAATTGGTGCAGGTAGCGGGCGCGCGCCCAGAGTCGCTGGGCTGGGCCGCCGCAATCTCCGCTGCTCTGGCGCTTTGGTCCGCATCGCGTGGCACCGACAGTATGATCCAGGGGCTGAACGTGATTTTTGGCACCCGGGAGGGGCGCAGTTTCATCGTTCTGAAGGCGATGACTGTCGGCATTACTTTCACGGCCATTATTGGCGGATGTGTCCTGCTGCTGGTCGTTGCAGCGATACCCGCCGCGGCTGCGCTCCTGGGCGAGTCAGCGTTGTTGTCGATGGTGACCCAACTCCTGCGCTGGCCCCTGATGTTCGCAGTCGGCATCGCTGGAATTTCGGCGCTCTATCGATTTGGACCGGACCGGTCGGGGGATTGCTGGCAGCTGTTCACGCCCGGCGCGATACTGAGTTGTACGCTTTGGGTCGTCGGCAGCATCGGGTTCAGCCTCTATGTGCAAGCTTTCGGCAGCTACAACGAAACCTTTGGTGCCCTCTCGGGGGTGATCGTTCTGCTGACCTGGATGTGGTTGTCTGCTTTTGTGATCCTGTTCGGGGCCGGGCTTGATGCCGAGCGCCGCGCGGTGGTGAAAACCGGCCATTCTGTACCGGGTGACGCGCCGCGTGAAGACAAGCTGACAGCGGATCACGTGCCAGCTCCCCACGCCGCCTAACGGAGCGATGGGATCGGGAGAGGCGACAGGGAGATGACGCGGGCCAGTTGGGGTGTTAGCCTTCGGCATCCTCCTGCACTTCGCTCAACCGTGAGCCAAGTGCCGCGCCCAGCCCGCTAAGCAGGGCGAGGAGCGCCAGAACCGGTGCTGCGCCAACAGCATCGGCCAGCAGCCCAAAGCCCCCACCCAGCAGCAACAGCACGCCAATCATCGTGTTGGAAAGTGCGGTATAGACCGATGTGTGACCATCCGTATCCATATCGGTCAGATGTGTTTTTCGACCGGCGCGCGCACCTTGATAGGCGATCTGGGCGACAAAGACGAAGCAGGCCACCAAGGCACTGGCAACAACGCCCTCACCCCAGCCGAACGCCGCCGCCGCCGCCAGCGTCACAGCGCTCAGCGCACCCGACACCATCAGGGTTTGGCGGCTTGATCGGTCCGATAGCTTGCCCCAGATGTAGGAGGAGACAATCGCAGCAATGGAGGAGGCCAGCACCAGCAGCCCGAGATTGCCAAAGCCGCTTTCGGCGTCGCGTCCACCAAGCATCACCAGAAACGGCGGTGCCAAGGCGGTTGAGATCAGCAGCGCCCGGGTGCCGATGTAACGCCGCAACTCGCTGTCCTGCCGCAACGGCAGCAACAGCTCCTGCGGGCTGAATCCTTCTTCGGACTGAGGCTCGGCTTCTGGCTCGTTCAAACGTGCAAAGACGGCAGCGGCACCGAGCCAAAGCAGGCCTGATACGGCAACAACCAGCGAGATGGCCATCGGGCTGCGGGGCAATAGCCCGGTGCTGAGCAAAATCGCAAACAGAAACACACCGCTGGCGGCGACGGTTCCCGCCGTTCCCGAGACGGACCCCCGTTTGCCCTTGTCCACGGTTCGGGCGAGGATGTCCTTGTAGCTGGCGCTACACGCCGACCGCGCCAGGGCCAGCATGGCAAGGCAGCCCAGAATGACCCAGCCTGCCATGACACCTGGTAGCAGCAGGGCAGCGGCGGCAATGCCAAGCGCAGCGAGACCTTGAAGCGCCGATCCGGCAGCCCAATAGTATTTGCGATATCGGCTTTGTTCGATCCGCTGGGCAAGGACCAGCTGCGGCAGGAGCGATCCTGTTTCCCGCACCGGGACCAGCACCCCAATCAGATAGCCCGGCGCACCGATTGCGTTCATCAGCCAGGCCAGCACCAGTTTGGGATCAATCAAACCATCGGCCAGCTTCGTCGCAGTGAGGGCGGTGACATGGGTCGCAACCCGGCGGGCGGCTTTGGGATCGGAAGCCTCAGACCCGGCCGTCAGCTTATACGTCAAATTTGCAAAACCCATTTCAGTCTCCGCCTCGCGCTGTTCCGATATCCTCTGCGATATGTGGCAACGGGCGCAGAAGTCTACGATCACATACAATTGCCGCCAGAAAGCGTCGCCGAAGGAGGAGGTGGCCCGGTTTCAGCCACGGGTCCGTCGCGCGACCTTCAGGAGCCGTTGAAAGGTTGGGCACTCCATATGCGATGGCGCAGGGCAGTCGGCCACATGGCGGATCGCGTCACGAAGCGTCGACAGGTTGCGGATCTGTTTATCCAGCTTGTCCGCCCTTTGGTGCAGCTCATCGCGTGGCAGGTCCGGCCGCCCATCCGAGCCAAACATCCCCGAAATTTCCGCCAGCGAGAAATCGGCTGCCTTGCCAAGCGCGATGACCGATAGCTGCAACAAGGTCTCAGGCCCGAATTGCCGCCGCAATCCCTTGCGCGCGAGCGAGGTGATAAGGCCGAGCTCTTCGTAATACCGCAATGTGGCGGGGGTGACGCCACATCGGGCGGCTACTTCTCCGATGTCGTACAGGCGCATCGCTCTTTCCTCTTGACCTAAAGTGGACTTGAAGTTGCAGGCTGCGCCAGAATGCTCACACCCACAAGAGGAGACTGGCATGTCTGTACCGGCAGCCCCGATTTCTGATGCCGTCTGGAAGGATCCGCGCGCGCTGGCCCTGCTATTCGCCGCAACCCTGACCATTATGGCGAACGCCACCATCAGCCCGGCCCTTCCCGGGCTTGAGGCCGAGTTCGCCGATACGCCGAATGCGGCCTTGCTGACGCGGTTCCTGGTCTCTGCACCGTCGCTGTCGGTTCTGATCTGCGCGCCGCTCGCCGGGTGGATGGCGGATAGATACGGGCGGCGCTGGATGCTGTTGCTGGGTATTGCGTTGTTTGCCGTCAGCGGCGCCGCAGGGGCGGTGCTGCCGAACCTGACGGCGATCATGATCAGCAGGTTGCTCTTGGGCGTGGCGGTGGCGATGATCATGACTGCCCAGACAGCGCTGATCGGCGATTATTTCACCGGCGACGCGCGGCGTTCTATGATGGGTTTGCAGACCTCGGCACGCAACTTCGGGGGGCTGATCTTCATCACCTCAGCTGGGGCGCTGGCGGTGATCTCAGCCCGGCTTCCCTTTGCGATTTACGCGGTTGCGATCCTTCTTTTGCCGCTGGTCTGGCGTTACCTGGCAGAGCCGGATCCGGCCCAGCGGAGCGAAACCGCAACCGGATCAACCGAGGGCGCAGCCCGTTCGGCTTGGCCTGTGCTGCTTGTCGGCTTGGCATCGTTGCAGATGATAACCAGTCTGGTTTTCTTCATGATGCCGACACAGCTGCCATTTTTTCTGGCGACGCAGGCTGGCGATCATTCCGCAAAAACTGGGCTTCTGTTGGGGGTGCTGACACTATCTGGCGGGATGACAGGTTTTCTTTACCTGCGCATCAATCGCTGGCTCGGTGCGGCGGGCGCCTACGCATTGGGATATGCCTTGATGAGCAGCGGGTTTCTGATGCTGACGGGGGGCGGCACCCTGTGGCAAAGCCTGGCGATGGTCGCCATCGGTTCCGGATTGGCCACGGTGATGCCGAATTTCGTCGCGCTGGCCTTGGCGCTGTCACCCGCCTCGCGGCGCGGCGTTGTGGCGGGCGCGTTGATGGCATCGGTGTTCCTGGGACAGATTCTGTCGCCTGCCGTCAGCATACCCGGCATTGCGACCCTGGGGTTTCTGGAGATGTTTCGTGCGGCGGCTGTGCTGCTGATCTGCCTGGCGATTGGCGCTGCTATGTGGGCCCTGATTCCCCGGCTCTATGCGATTCTTCTTGAGCCGATCAGGGGGCTGCGCCGCTCCAGATAGGTCGAATTGGCAGCATCACACCACCGCGCGTTAAGATATTGCAGATAAGTCCTAAGGGAAGGTTAAGGCGGAGTTTTGGTTATTTGAAAGTTAAAACGGCTCTTCCTGTGCTCTGTCGACCGACCCGCCGCGCGGCGCCTGCGGCAATGTGGCAACCCTGCCGCACGGTGGCCGTAATGCCATCGTCAGCTGCCAGCGACCGGCTGCAGCCTGATTTGCCACCGTGAGAATTTATTAAGCGATCACAAAGGTTTGCTAAAAAGTTAATAAAACACCCGAGAAATTGTGTGCGCTCTGCGGTTTTTTTGCGATGATGGGGCATCAAAACCCTGGGGGGGGTCCTGATTTGTGTAGAGAGACTTATTTTGCGCATGGTTTCGGCCATGTCGGGCAGTTTTGCGTCTCATTCCAGCCGCACGCTTGAACCAAGGTGTGAGCGTGGGAATTTGGAGTGGGCGATGAAACGCATTTTTGCTGCTTTTGCGGCATGCCTCCTGTTTGGCATGCCTGACAGCTCTGCTGCGGAAGATCCGCAGTCGAGCATCACCTCCGTTATTGGATGGGAAGCCGTGGGTCGGCTGAACATTTCAGGACGGAATATGTGTACCGGGGCCTTGGTGGCACCCGATCTGGTCGTGACGGCGGCGCATTGCGTCTACAACCCCGACACCGGCCGCCAGGTTGATCCGACCAGCATCCGGTTCGAAGCGGGGCTGAACGGGCGACATGCCAAGGCGGCGCGGTCTGTCACCAAGGCGGTTGTCCACCCGAGCTACGAGTATCAGCCACTCGGCGATTCACAATTGGGCAGCGATATTGCGATCCTGCGTCTGGATCGGCCAATCAGCCGCAACATGATCCAGCCCTTTGAACTGGCCAATCGTCCGGCGCGCGGGGCGTCGGTTGAAGTGCTGTCTTATTCGATGGCGCAGCAGAACCGTCCAAATCTGGAACAGAACTGCCACGTTCTGGCGCGACAGGCGCAGGTCGTGGTGATGACGTGCCGGGTTGATTTCGGTGCGTCGGGCGCGCCTGTCTTTGACGTCGTTCCGGGCCGGATGCCGCGACTGGTCTCGGTTATCTCGGCCAAAGCGGCGATGGGCAATCGTCGGGTCTCAATCGGAACTTCGTTTGATCAGACTGTTCTGGCGATGATGCGGTCGGCCAGCTGATGGTACGATACGGGGACAAACCGGCATTCAGACCGGTCGAGCAGACCCCGTTCATCCATCTTGCGAAGGATCTCTAGGCAGCACCGATCCGAGGAAACCAGCTGACGGCCGCAGATGCACGCCGGTTTTCTCCAAGCGATCAACCTCTTAGACAGCCCCCCTGCATCCAATTGGATCGCGGGGTTTCTGGATGTGTTGCCTTAGGGTTCGCGCAGGGCCTCGCGGGATTTATACAGCGGTTTCAGCATGTAGTTCAGGATCGTTTTGCTGCCGGTCTGCAATTCAGCGGTGGCGCGCATCCCGGGGCGGATCTCGATGGCCTGCTGGCGTTCGGTAAATTCGGAACGATCAACCTTCACCGTCACCCGGTAGTACGGCTCTGCACGGGGATTGCGCTCGTCTTCGAAGGTATCGGGCGAGACAAAATCCACCTTGCCGCGCAGCGATCCGTAGATGGTGTAATCATAAGCTGAAAGCTTGATCGTGGCATCCTGGCCGGGTTGGACGCTGGCGATGTTTTCGGGCTTCACCCGTGCCTCTACAAACATTTCCTCGCCGAGCGGGATGATCTCGACGATTTCCTCACCGGGGCGGATCACGCCGCCGATGGTGGTGACCGCAAGGCTGTTGACGATCCCGGCCATGGGCGAGGTGATCACGGTTCGGTCAAGCTGATCCTGCGCCAGCCGCAGCTCCTGCCGGTATGAGGTCAGCTCGCGAAGGGTTTTGGAGTAATCCTCCGCCAGCTCCAGCTCTGACTGGGTGCCAATTTCATTGTATTTGGCCTGGGCGTCGCTCACGGCCTTTTGCGCGCGGTTGACCTCAATCAACGCCACGATCTCTTTCTTGTAGAGACGCTGCATATTGGCCAGTTCGTCCTTCAGCTGGTCGAGGATCTCGCGGGCGCTGGCGCGGCGACTGGTGAAATCGGTCTGCCGGGCATTCAGCAGCGCACGCTCCGAGGTGTAGATGCCTGGGGAGCGTTCGGCCAGATCGTCGGGAACATTGAAATCAAACGCACCCTCCAGTTCGGCCTCAAGCCTGTATTGTTTGATTTCCAACGCGTCGATCCGGTCCTGCAGATCATCAGCGGCGGCGCGGAACTTGGTGTCCTGCAGACGGGCGAGGATCTGCCCGGCCTTCACCGTGTCGCCCTGATGCACATGGAGTTCGGCAAGAATGCCGCCTTCAAGGTTCTGCACGATCTGAGAGCGCGAGGAGGACACAACCTCGCCGTCGGCACGAACGATTTCGTCGACCCAAGCAAAGCTGGCCCAGATCAGAAACACCACCAGAGCGCCCGCCGCCAGATAGATGATGCGGCTCGCCCCGCGCGAGGTTTCGCGAAGATCGTAGCCGGTCGAGGTCATTTGCCCTCACCTGCGGCAAGATGTGCCAGAACCTGATCACGCGGTCCGTCGACCACCATGCGCCCGGATTGCAGGATCAGCGTCCGGTTGGTCAGCGACAGGATCGGCATCCGATGTGTCGCAATCACGGTCGTGCGACCCTCCAGCCAGGTTTCCAGACGGCTGACCAATGTGCGTTCCAGCGTTTGGTCCAGTGCGGCAGTGGGTTCATCCAGAAGCACAATTGACGGGTTCTGCAACCACAGGCGCGCCCAGCCGATCGACTGGCGCTGCCCGATGGACAGCCCGCCGCCACCGTCGAAGATTTCCAGATCGAGGCCCTTGTGGTGATTGCGCACATGGGCGCCGAGACCTGCAAAATCCAGCGCCGTCATCAGCCGGTCGTCGTCGCGTTCCAGCTGGTTGAGGTTCAGGTTCTCGCGCAGCGTCCCGGCAAACAGCCGCACATCCTGGCTGAGATAGCCGATATGACGGCGCAGGTCGCGCGGGTCGATCTGGGTCATGTCGGTGCCGTCAATCATCACCCGGCCACGGTCCGGCGCATAAAGTCCCGACATCAGTTTCAACAGCGTCGATTTGCCGGAGCCGTTGACGCCAAGAACCGCAACCCGCTGGCCGGGGGTAACGGCAACGCCCGGCACGTCCAGCGTCGGGGCGCCGTCTTCGTCATAGCGAAACATCACTTCGCGCAGTTCGAACCGGCCTTGCAGGCTGTCGCGGCGCAGATAAGAGCGTTCGTCTTCTTTTTCCTGAGCGGAGTTGGCGATGGCGTCCAGTCCTTCCAGCGCACCTTTGACGTTGCTCCAGCGGGCCAGCGTGGCGGCAAACTGGGTCAGAGGTGCCAGCGTGCGGCTGGTTAGAATACCGGTTGCGATGATGGTACCGACGGTGAACTCACCGGCGAAAACCATCAGAGTGCCCACCACGACAGAGCCGATATAGGTGGCCTGCTGGACCCCCTGCGACCAGTGGGTAAGCGCGCTGGCAAGGCGGCGCTGCTCGGTCGCGGCATGAGTGGAGAGCGTGTTCAGCTCATCCCAGAGCCGCAGAACCCGGTCTTCGCCGCGCTGGCTCTTCAGCGTGTCCAGCTCGTTCACGACCTCATGCAGCAGGCGTCCGGCTTTGGCATTTGCGCCCTGTGTCTGACGTGTCAGCGCGATCATGCGCTTCTGCATGAAATAGGCGGGCAGCAGCATCAGGATGCCACCTGCAATGATAATCCAGACGATCGGGCCGGCAATTGAGGCGACGAGCAGCAGGAACACGGCGATGAAGGGGATGTCAGCCAGTGTCGAAATCGTGGTCGAGGTGAAGAACTCGCGCACCGAGCCGAAATCGCGCATCGCGGCAAACAAGCCTGATGGCGGCAGCGGTTTCTTATCCGACCGCATTCCGATCAGGCGGCGCATCAGGTTGTTCTGAACCGAGAGCTCAATCTGGCGTCCGGCAGCATCGGTGAGCCGGGCACGGGCCAGTTTCAGCAGCGCTTCCAGCATGATGGCGAGGAAAGCACCAACAGCCAGTACCCAAAGCGTTGCATGGGACTGGTGCGGCACGACGCGGTCATAGACCTGCAGGGAGAACAGCGCGACCGAGACTGCCAGAATATTGGCAACCAGAGAGCCGAGCATGATTTCACCCACCTGACGGCGGTATTTGGGGAATTCCCCCCAGAACCAATGGTCACTTTCCAGCTGCGGGGTATGACGGGCGGCGATCTGCTTCAATGAATTCCGCGCGCCCAGCGTGGTGCCGGTGAAGTAGGGGCCGAACTCGCCCACCGGAACATCCGCGCGATTGTCCGTGCAGGTGGTGTCATAGACGCTGAGCATGTCGCGGCTCTGCGACAGCACCAGCACACATTGGCCGTTGTTCATCATTGCCAGCGCGGGCCAGCTTTCGGCGGTGAGAAGCACCTGATGATTGATCTGGGCCTGCATGCCAGTGGTTTGAAGCGCACGTGCAAGCGAGTCCACGGAGACATCGCCAGGGTCATTGCGCCACATGTGCTCGGCAATGTCGCTGAGAGCGACATTGGTACCTTTGAGTGCGGCAAAGGTCGCGATCAATGCGGCGCGGTGCTGAATGCGGGCTGTCGCATCCTCGATCAGCGCGCTGACCTCACCGATGTCACCGTCTTCCAACAGCCCAGTCAGATCCACCTCAGCCATCGGCGGGGCAGCAGGGCCGGGGGGGGGCGCTGGCGCAGCAGAAGCCGGTGCCAGATGTGGTGCGGCTTGGGTCTCAACAGCACGGAGCACAGGTTTGGCGCCACCGACGCGTGCGGCATCATCCGGCGCGCGGGGGGCTGGGGGGACGGTCCGCAGCACGGTCTCATCTGTCGGGCGTTTGGAATTGCTCAAATCCGGTCCCCATCGGCCAAAAGTCCCATATCGCTTGCCAGCGCCAGCTGGATCAGAACGACTTCGTATTTTGCATCGATATGGGCGTGTTCGCGGCGTACCACTTCTTCATAGATGGACACCACATCCATGACCGAGCGTTGCCCGGCCTTAAACTGTGCCTGAAACAGGCGATAGGTCTCGCGGCTGGTCTGCGCCAGCGTTGCGGCTTCGGCCTCTTGCCTGCGATAGGAGGCAAGGCGCTGCATCTGCCGACTGTAGTCGCGGCGCGCGTCTTCTTCGACTTCGGAGACCTGACGTTTGGCAATTTCCTTGGAGGCTTCAATCGCCTTCAGCGCGGCAGGAGTGCCAAGGCCAAAGGGCTGTGCCAGATCAAGTGTCAGCCCCGCACCGGACCCGTCACTGGTGACATTGCCCGCCGCAGAGACCTGGGGCAGCAGGCCGGCGCGTTCCATCTTGGCCTGTTCCACACTGCGGGTAGCCTCGGCTTCGGCCTTCAGCACGGTCAAATAGGTTCCGGCTTCCGGAGGGGAGGCCAGATGTAAGCGGCTCGGGGTCTCCGCAAAACTTTGACCGGTGATCGCTTTCAACTCGGCGGTGGCTGTTGCTGTGGCGTCCTTGGCTGTCGCTACAGCAGAGCGCATACCGTTGATTTTGCTCTGTACCACATTGAGATCGGCGCGATCCGAGACGCCGCCTTCAACGCGGCCCAACACAATGCGCTCGAATTCATACATCCGTGACAGGGCGCGGGTGCCGACGGCGGCTTTCTCGGCGCCACGCAACCCCGATACATAGAGGCTGAGCGCGGTTTCGACGCGCTCGTTCATATCAATCGACAGGTTGACGGCGGCGACCTCGACGTCGGCGGCGGCAAAGGCGCGCTCGGCCTTGCGGCGGCCGTTGTCGAACAGCACCTGCTCAATCAGGATCCCAGCCACCAGATCCCCAAGATCCGTTAGGCTGACCGAGGGGCCGAGCGTTGGTAACCAGTTTTTGGACTTGGCTTCGGCGCGCAGCTTGGCGCTGGTCAGCTCTGCCTCTGCAGCGCGGGCAGAGGCGGAGATCGTTGACTGTGCCACGACGTCATAGACGCTGCCGTCCTCCAGCAGCGATTGACGCTGCATCAGCGTGGAAATTACAGCAGAGGGGTTCTTGGCATCCGGTTGGGCAAAGCTGCTGGCGCGACGGCTGACATCCGTTTCGGCGCCTTCGCCGGGCTTGGCAAAGGGCAGGGACTGCATGCAGGCCGACAGGCAGCACAACAGTGCCACCGCGCCAATGGGTCGTCCCAATTGCATTCTGCCCCCTCGCATCGCCTGTGCCCTTACCCTTGTTGCCGGGTAGTTTTGCCGGGGGCCGTTGGTTTGCGCCAAACGGCCCCCGGGTGATCGCTGTGGATCAGAAGACCACCTGAACGTCCTGATCGACGATCAGCGTCGTGCCATCGTTGCCAATGGTGTAGACATTGTAGAGTTCACCATCGACCACACGGGTGCCCGCGCTCGCGGCGTTGCCGCCGGTGAGGGTGATCTGGTCGTTGTCATTGTCGCTGCCGTGGATCGTTAGGGTGTCGGAATTGTTCGACAGTGCCTTGATGTCAGCTTCATTGAGTGTGAGGTGCACATCGTTTGCAAATTGCAGGTCCAGATGGTCGATGTTGAACTGGCCCAGCCCGGCGTGATTGATGGTGCCGCTGTTCGTTGCGTTGTCATCAAAGATCACCAAGGTGCTGGAGGTATTGCCAACATCATCGCTGCGCGACAGGACCAGATGTGTTCCATCCGGGATCGGCGTGCCGAAGGCAAACTCGGTGCCATCCTGCGGGTCGACCGTCTTGGTCGCCGCGGGAGAGCCAACAGTGCCTGCCGGGTTCAGCGTATTGACCGCGTAATTGTCGGTCGCGTCCTTGGTTTCCAGCTCAAGAATGCCCTGGCCAGTGATTTTCAGCGCGTAGATGGACGCCGGATCAACCAATGTGTCGATGTCGAACTGCTCGGTGATGCTGCGTTCGTTACCGGCAGCGTCGGTCGCGGTAATGGAGGCTGTCACGGTGCGGTCACCGTCCGGCAATGTTGCGTCGTCGAGCGTCGCCGTCCAGTTGCCGAGGGCGTCGACTGTGGCAGTCTGCTCTTTGCCTTCAACGTTGATCACCACCGTCGATCCTGCTTCGACAGTTCCGCTGAAGGTGACACCCGCCTGCTGCTCTGCCTTGTTCACGATGTCGTCCGAGGTCTGGTTCGGTTGCACCGTCAACGGCGTCACCAGCGTATCGAGCGCAACGCTATCCGAAACGCTCGCAGTATTGCCCGCGTCATCGATGATGGAGGCGGTGATCGGCAGGTTGCGGGTGCCGGTCGGGATCTGGGCCGCCGGGAAGGTGGTCGCCCAGTCGCCGTTTGCATCGGCGACGACCTGACGGCTTGCGGTGCCAAGGCCAACCGTCACGGTCAGGCCCGGCGTCGCGGTGCCGCTGATTTCGACACCGTCGGCGCGTTCGACAGCGTTGATCACATCGTCGATCTCGATCGGGTCGGGAGATAGCGTCACAGTGCCCGCAACGGTGTCTACCCGCAGGGCAGAGGAGGCCGAAGCGGTGTTACCCGCCGCGTCCGTTGCCGACACTGTGACCGAGGTATTGTATTCGCCAGCAGCCAGCGCGCCGGGCTCGAACAGCGCACTCCAGTTGCCATTTGAAGCCACGGTTGCGCTGCGGGTCACGCCTGCAACGGTCACCGAAACCACGGAGCCGGGCTCGGCGTTGCCTGTGAGCGTGACACCGGCCTGCGCCTCTGCTGCGTTGACGATATTGTCGCCGCCTGCCTGGTTGGCATCAATGCTGACAGCGGTCGAGGTATCGACACGCAGGGTGCCGGAGGTGCTCTCGCTATTGCCGGCCGCATCGGTCGCGGTGACGCTGATCGGGGCGTCATACTCGCCGGGGGTGATTTCGTTGGTTGCGTAGGGCGCGCTCCAGCGGCCCTGTGCGTCGGCGGTGACGGTCCGGGTGATGCCCTGGAAGGTCACCGCGACAGAGGCGCCTGGCTCGGCGCTGCCGGTCAGGGTCAGACCACCTGCGGCTTCGGCACCGTTCAGCACATCGTCGCCACCGGCCTGCCCGCTATCAAGTCCAACGCTGGTGGTGGTATCCACACGGATCTGGCTGCTGGTGGAGGCGGTATTGCCGTAGGCATCGGTCGCTGTTGCGGTCACCGTTGTGTCATAGGTGCCATCGGCGATATCCGAGCCGGCGAAGCTGGCCGTCCATTGCCCCTGGGCGTTGGCTGTCACAGTGCGGGTAGCTGTCCCCAGCTGGACCACAACGCTGGCGCCCGCTTCGGCGGTGCCGGTCAGGTCCAGACCGTTGTTGGCCTCTGCCGCATTGATCATATTGTCGCCCGCCAGCGGATTGCTGAGGGTGATATCGGTTTCGGTATCCACACGGACGGTGCCGGTGGTGGAGGCAGTGTTGCCCAGTGCATCAGTTGCTGTCACCGAAACATTGGCGTCATATTCACCGGTCGGGATCTCGCTGCTGGTGAAATCGGCGCTCCAGTTGCCCTGCGCATCCGCAGTGACCGTGCGTGTCGTTCCCTCGAGCGTCACCGCGACACTGGCGCCTGGCTCGGCCTTGCCGGTCAGGGTTACGCCGCTGGCGACTTCCGGCGCGGAAATCACATTATCGCCGGCCTGAACCGCGTCGAGCGACGCCATGGTTTCAGTATCGACCGGGATCTTGGTGGAGGTGGAGCTGGTATTGCCGCTGGTGTCTGTTGCCACGGCAGAGACGCTTGCGTCATAGGTGCCGGTTGCGATTTCAGAGCTGAGATAGCTGGCCGACCAGTTACCCTGCGCATCTGCGGTTACGGTACGGCTGACCCCTTGGAATGTCACCACAACACTCGACCCCGCCTCGGCTGTACCGGTGAGGGTAATGCCCGCTGCCTGTTCCGCGCCGCTGATCATGTGATCAGTGCCCACTTGGGTGTTGATCGTGACCCGGGTTTCGGTGTCGACGTCGACCGTGTGAGTCGTGGTGCTTGTGTTGCCAAAGGAATCGGCGCTGGTGACTTCGATGGTGGAGCTGTAGATGCCCGTCGCCACTTCGTTCACGCTGTAGTTCACCGACCATGTTCCATCATCGGCCACGGTGGTTGTGCGGGTCACACCCTGGAACACAACACTGACGCTGGCCCCTGCTTCGCCGGTGCCGTTCATCACAACACCGTCGGCCACTTCGATATAGTTGATGTGATCGTCGCCTTCGACAGTGTTGACGTCGATTGGCGGCGGGGTGGTGTCGATGATGACCGAGGGACCATCCAGATTGAATTCGGTACCGGCCGGATCTTTTACATAAACTGTGGTCTCGTAGGAGCCATCCGGCGGCAGGTTGGTCACCGGGAAGTTGGCAACCCAGGTGCCATCATCCTTGACCGTGACGGTTTCGGTAATTGTACCGAGCGTGACTTCCACGGTGGAGCCGGGGGCGCCGGTGCCGCTGACGATCACATCTTCGGTGGTCGAGCCTGCAACCGGATAGGTCGCATCGGGATTGTCGACGGTTGGCGTGACGGCCCCGCCGCCTCCGCCACCACCACCGCCGCCTGCACCAACAATGGCCGCTGCGCCAACGACGCCAGCTGCGGCGCCTGCGGTGCCGAGGCCGCCGATCAGCGGGGCCACAAGGGGGGCGACAACCGGTTCGATGCGGTCCACGTCAAGGAACACCATGTCATCGTAGGCGCTCCACTTGCCGCTCATGTCGAGAGGTTCGTAGCTGGCATAGAGCATGCCATCGGTGCGGTCCTCCAGAACCACTTCGATGAAGTTGCCTTCCTCGCTGAGGAACAGGTTCTTGCCACCTGTCGCATCGGTGTTGAAGAAATCGTCCAGCACCACCACCTGACCGTCGATCAGCGTAATATGCAGGTCCTGGCCCCGCCGCGCGTAGCTTTCGACATCGGAGGGTCCGAGGTTCAGCGAAATGTCTTTCGCGGTTGCTGTCGCAATTGTCGCCTGGGGGGTGTCAGCAGATGTACCATGCTGCTTGGTGCCCGCCATGTCGCGGACGATGTATCCAACCGTACTCATTTTTATATACCGCTCGTCAAAAGACCAAAGCGCCGAAACCGTGACGCCCAGGTAGCCTGCATTGTTTTGCCCATCAGCCGTCTCCGCGGCCATATTGCCGCCATATTGCTGCCTTCCCAGCGGCCTTGTCTAGGTTTTGATGAGCGGATTTTTACCGAAAAGATCAGGGTGTGGCTAATTTGTATTCAATTTGCATCGAAGTTTATCCGTCGGTTTTTGTTAATGATCCCCTCTGGTTGACGTTAGGGAGGTGGCTGCGGTGGGTTTGCGGTGCATTTGCGATGGGCGCTGCGTTTATTTGCCTTCTGTTTATGGTGGTTCCATGTGTCCGCAGGCTGAAGAGCCGTCAGAAAGGGGGCCGGTTTCGGCTGTTCGGGTCACGTCTATATCGCCAATGTGTGAACAAGCGTTCTATTAAAACGCACTGGCAATTAACCAAAAAGACACCAGTTTCAGATAGGCTGAAGGACATAATTGGTGTAGAGTTGATCCTAAGTACACGACGCCGAAACCCAGGCCACAGCTGGAATGTCACCGCTCAGAGTGACCCGCTGGTCTTGTATCGCCGGATCCGGCGCCGAGCAGAATTCAGACGAATATTTTCACGCGGACATTACTTGGCCCTCGCGCTGGGCGCCCTCTGTCCGTGTGCGATCTTGGACCCCAGGAGGACCGGCGCGCAGTAACTAGGAGGCTAGAGCCAGATGAAAGACATTGCCGAAATTTTTGCCGAACAATACGGCGAAACGCGCGAGCAGGAGATGTCGTTACAGGACTATCTGAATGCTTGTCGCGATGATCCCAGCATGTATGCCAATGTCGCCGAACGTATGCTCAAGGCGATTGGCGAAGAGGAGCTGGTTGATACGTCAAAAGATGCGCGACTGGGTCCGATCTTTCAGAACCGCACCATCAAGCGATACGCTGCCTTCAAAGATTTCTACGGCATGGAGGACACGATCGAGCGGATCGTGGGTTATTTCCGCCACGCCGCGCAGGGGCTGGAGGAGCGCAAGCAGATCCTGTACCTGCTGGGTCCGGTCGGCGGTGGTAAATCCTCGCTCGCGGAACGTCTGAAACGTCTGGTAGAGGAGCAGCCGATCTACGTGCTGAAGGCTGGCGATCAGCTGTCGCCGATCTTCGAGAGCCCGCTTGGCCTTTTCGATCCGGTGCGGATGGGCAAATTGCTGAGCGATGAATATGGCATCGCCCAACACCGGCTGCCGGGGCTGATGTCGCCCTGGGCGGTCCAGCGGCTGGATGAGTTCGGCGGCGATATCAACAAATTCTCGGTGGTGCGGCTCTATCCGTCGCGGCTGCGCCGGATCTGCGTTGCGAAGGTTGAGCCGGGCGATGAGAACAATCAGGACATCTCCACGCTGGTCGGGAAGGTCGATATTCGCCAGCTGGAACATTACAGCCAGGACAATCCCGACGCCTATAGTTTCTCAGGTGGCCTGAATCGTGCGACCCAGGGCGTTCTTGAGTTCGTCGAGATGTTCAAGGCGCCGATCAAGATGCTGCATCCGTTGCTGACGGCGACGCAGGAAGGCAATTACATGGGGACCGAGAGCTTCGGCGCGATCCCCTTCACCGGGCTGATCCTTGCACATTCCAACGAGAGTGAATGGCAGCAGTTCAAGAACAACAAGAACAACGAGGCCTTCATCGACCGTGTGTCGATCGTGAAGGTGCCTTACTGCCTGCGGGTTTCCGAAGAGGCTAAGATCTACGACAAGCTGATCGAACACAGCGAGTTGGCTGCGGCCCCATGCGCGCCTGAAACGCTGAAGATCCTCAGCCGGTTTTCGGTGCTGACCAGGCTGAAACCGCATGAAAACTCAAATCTCTATTCCAAGCTGCGCGTCTACGATGGCGAAAGCCTGAAGGACACCGACCCGAAGGCCAAGACCGTGCAGGAGTATCAGGATCGCGCCGGTGTCGACGAGGGGATGAACGGGATTTCGACCCGTTTTGCCTTCAAGGTGCTGTCGACTACGTTCAACTTTGACACCGATGAGGTGGCGGCGGATCCGGTGCACCTGATGTATGTGCTGGAGCAGATGATCAAACGCGAACAATTCCCGGCGGAGACAGAGGCGAAATACCTTGCCTTCATCAAAACGGAACTGGCCCCGCGCTATGAGGAATTCATCGGCAATGAAATCCAGAAAGCCTATCTGGAGAGCTATACCGAATACGGGCAGAACGTGTTCGATCGCTATATCTCTTATGCCGATGCCTGGATCGAGGAGCAGGATTACAAGGACCCGGACACCGGCCAGCTCTATGACCGCGAGGTTCTGGACGCCGAGCTGAGCAAGATCGAAAAACCGGTAGGCATCGCCAACCCCAAGGACTTCCGCAATGAGGTGGTCAAATTCGCCCTGCGTCATCGCGCCAATACCGGCTCGAACCCGGCATGGAACTCCTACGAGAAGCTGCGGGATGTGATCGAGAAACACATGTTCAGCCAGGTCGAGGAACTGCTTCCGGTTATCTCCTTCGGATCGAAGAAGGACAGCAAGACCGAAGGCAAACATCAGGAGTTCGTCGAACGGATGCGCAGCCACGGCTATACCGACCGGCAGGTTCGCAGGTTGGTGGAATGGTACATGCGCGTAAATAAGGCGGGCTAACAGCAAAGGGTGGGTGGCAGATGCATCACTTTATCGACAGGCGCGCCAATCCCAAGGGCAAGAGTTTGGGGAACCGGCAACGGTTCCTCGAACGCGCCCGCGAAAGCATCAAGGAGCGCGTGGACAGATCGGTCCGCGACAAATCGATCAAGGATGGTGGTGGTATTCCTGCCGAAGGTGAGAAGGTCACTATTCCCTCACGGGGTTTGAAAGAACCCCGGTTTCACCATTCCGCCAAGGGGGGCCGCCGCCGTCACGTGCTGCCCGGCAACAAGGATTTTGTTGTCGGCGACACGCTCAAGCGACCGCAGGGGGGCGCCGGAGAGGGGGGCAAACAGGCGTCCGAGGATGGCGATGGCGCGGATGAATTTTCCTTTACCCTGACGCGCGACGAATACCTTGAGATCCTGTTTGATGGCCTTGAGCTTCCAGATCTGGTCAAAAAAGCCTCTGTAGAGACTGAAACCATCGGGACACGCCGTGCCGGGCTGACCACTGCGGGCACGCCGAACAACCTCAACCTTGTGCGGACGATGCGCAATTCGCTGGGACGTCGGATCGCACTGCAACGCCCGACTGCCAAATCCATAGCCGAGCTGCAAAAACAGATCGAGGAGCTTCAGGCGCTGGCGGAACGCAGCACCGAACAGGAAGCCTATCTTGAAGAGCTGATGCTCCGGTTGGAGGCCCTGGAGCGCAAACGTCGCGTGGTGGGGTATATTGACCCGCTGGATCTGCGATATGACACCCACGTGCCGGAGAAGATCCGCAACTCCCGTGCGGTCGTGTTCTGCCTTATGGACGTCTCTGGCTCCATGCAGGAGCGGGAGAAGGATCTGGCGAAACGGTTCTTCTTGCTGCTGCATCTGTTCCTGGCGCGCAGCTATGAGCATACCGAACTGGTCTTTGTGCGTCACACCCATCACGCGCAGGAGGTTGATGAAGAAACCTTCTTCTATGCCCGCGAGACAGGCGGCACCATCGTGTCGACCGCGCTGGAGAAGATGAAGGAGATCGTTGCCGAACGCTACCCGCCGGATGAGTGGAACATCTACGGGGCGCAGGCCTCTGATGGGGAGAATTTCGGCAATGACTCGGCGCGTTGCAAGGCGCTGCTTCTGGAAGAGCTGCTGCCGGTCTGCCAGTACTACGCCTATGTCGAAATCGTCGATGAGAACGCCGAGATGCTGTTGAGCAATCCCGAGGCGGGTGAGGATCTCTGGCAGAACTACCGGCAGGTCAAGGCTCAGGTCCCGCATTTTGAGATGCAGCGTGTGTCGCAACCCTCCCATATCTATCCGATTTTCAGGGAGTTCTTCCTCCCCAAGGCAAAAGGGGCGCAGAATGCAGGCGGGTGATACTATCGCGAAGCCACTGTTTACGGGGCCGGAATGGACCTTTGAACTTCTGGAAGTTGCGCGGGACGCGATTGAGGATATTGCGCTGAATGATCTGGGGCTTGATGTATATCCGAACCAGATCGAGATCATCTCGGCCGAGCAGATGCTGGATGCCTATTCCTGCGTCGGTCTGCCGCTGATGTATCAGCACTGGTCATTCGGCAAGCATTTCGCCCGCGACGAGGCGCTGTATCGGACCGGGCGGCAGGGGCTGGCCTATGAGATCGTCATCAACTCAAACCCCTGTATCAGCTACAATATGGAAGAAAATACCATGGCCATGCAGACGCTGGTCATGGCCCATGCGGCCTTTGGGCATAATCATTTTTTCAAGAACAACTACCTGTTTCAGCAATGGACTGATGCGGCCGGCATTCACGACTATCTGGCCTTTGCCAAGAACTACATCGCCGCCTGCGAGGAGCGCTACGGGCTCAGCGCAGTAGAGGAGATCCTGGACGCGGCCCATGCGCTGCAATCGCAGGGGGTCTTTCGCTATGGGCGTCCGCCCAAACCCACCACCAAAGAACTGGCAGCGATGCAGAAGGTGCGTGAAGGTTATGAAAGCGGTCAGAGCGTTCTGGATATCTGGACCGATGCGACCATGGGTGGCGACAAGCTGGAGCAGATCAGGGACGAGCCCTATAGTGCCCGTCGCAAGCTGATGAATCTGCCGCAGGAAAACTTGCTGTATTTTCTGGAGAAACACAGCCCGGTTCTTGATCCCTGGCAATCTGAAATCCTGCGCATCGTGCGGATGCTGGCGCAGTATCTTTACCCCCAGAAACAGACCAAGGTTATGAATGAGGGCTGCGCGACCTTTGTGCATTATTACATTATCAACAAGCTGTTCGAGCAGGGCCGCCTGACCGAAGGCGCCTATATGGAGATGATGCACAGCCATACCAATGTGGTGCTCCAGCCGGAATATGACGACCCGCGGTATTCTGGCATCAATCCCTATGCGCTGGGCTTTGCGATGATGCAGGACATTCGCCGCATCTGCGAGAACCCGACCGATGAAGATCGCGAATGGTTTCCGGATTTCGCGGGTGATCCCGACTGGCGCCGGGTGATGCGGGATGCCTGGGCCAATTACCGCGATGAAAGTTTCATCCAGCAGTTCCTGTCGCCGCATCTCATCCGCAAGTTCAAACTGTTCACCCTCGCTGATGACGCCGAGCAGTCACATCTGGTGGTGAGCCAGATCCACAATCGCAGTGGCTATCGCTCGGTGCGGCGCGATCTCGCGCATTCCTACGATCTGGCCTATTTAGAGCCTGATATTCAGGTCACCGATGCCGATCTGAAAGGCGACCGCGAGCTGAAGCTGACCCATACGGTGCGCGACGGCATTCACCTGTCGGAGGATGACCGCGACGAGGTATTGAAGCATCTGCGCCGCTTGTGGGGCTACGATGTCAGCCTTGAGGCGGTGGACGCCGGATCCTAGAGGTGCGGTAGGGCGGCAGTGCGGCGTTAGGGGATCTGCGCGCGTAGCTGATCCTCAAGCGAGGTTTTGGCAGCCAGAATATGCTCTGCTGTCAGTTGGGCCGCGAGATCGGCATCACCTGTTTCGCAAGCCGCCAGTATCGCGCGATGCTCCCTGCTGCTGCGGGCCATGCCGTCGCTCATGACAAGCTGCGCGCGAAGGTAGCGATCAATCCGGTCCATCGAGGTTTCGACGATCTCGACGTGATAGGGCAAGCCGCTGACACTATAGAGCGTGCCGTGAAATTTTCGGTTCAGCGGCCCCCATTGCATTGGCGCATCGCAGGCGGCAAAGGCATCCAGATGCGCGCGCGCCTGTGCGAGGATGTCCATGGTCATATTCGGGACGGCGGCGCGGATGATATCCGCTTCAAGCTTGGCGCGCAGCTCAAAGATTTCTGAGGCGTCCTGCATCGACAGGGTTGCGACCACGGCACCCTTGTAGCGCTGGGAGGTGACCAGCCCCTGCTGTTCCAAGCGGGCATTCGCCTCGCGGACGGGAAAGCGCGAGGTGTGAAAGGCCTTGGCGATTTCATCCTGCCGCAGGGGGGTTCCATCCGACAGCTCACCGGTGATGATCGCCTTGCGCAGGGTGCGAAAGATGATCGTCGCGGCGGATTCGGTCCGGGAGATGTCAACGGCTTGTAGTTTCAAGCAAGGTCCTCAACCAAAGCGGGGCAGGTGCCGGGCAATTATGCCTTTGGTTGACGCGGCTCGCCACCCCTTGCTGGCAGGACGTTCCCCGAATGCAGGCAGATGAAGTGAAAAAAAAACGCAGGCCCTGCGGCCTGCGTCATGATCTCGGGTATGCGGGTGGATCAGAATTCGACCACGGCGCGGATCGACTTTCCTTCGTGCATCAGTTCGAATCCATGGTTGATCTCGTCCAGCGACAGTTTGTGTGTGATCATCGGGTCGATCTCGATCTTGCCGTCCATATACCAGTCCACGATCTTGGGCACGTCGGTACGCCCGGCGGCGCCGCCAAAGGCGGTGCCACGCCAGCTGCGGCCTGTGACCAGCTGGAACGGGCGGGTCGAAATCTCGGCGCCTGCCGGAGCCACGCCGATGATGATGCTCTCACCCCAGCCTTTATGCGCCGCTTCAAGCGCGGTCCGCATGACCTGCACATTGCCCGTCGCGTCGAATGTGTAATCGGCGCCACCCTTGGTCAGCTCAACCAGATGCGCCACCAGATCGCCCTCCACCTCTGAGGGGTTTACGAAGTCGGTCATGCCGAATTTCTTGGCCATCTCAACCTTGCCGGGGTTGAGGTCGACGCCGACGATCTGATCCGCACCTGCCAGTCGCAGACCCTGGATCACGTTGAGTCCAATGCCGCCAAGGCCGAAGACAATCGCGCGCGACCCGATCTCGACCTTGGCGGTGTTGATCACCGCGCCGATGCCGGTGGTGACGCCGCATCCGATGTAGCAGACCTTGTCAAAGGGGGCGTCCTTGCGGATCTTGGCCAGGGCGATCTCAGGCACCACTGTGTGATTGGCAAAGGTCGAGCAGCCCATGTAATGGTGGATCGGTGTCCCATCCAGCATCGAGAAACGGGTGGATCCGTCCGGCAGCAGGCCCTGACCTTGGGTAGAGCGGATCGCCTGACACAGATTTGTCTTTGGGTTGAGGCAATACTCGCATTCGCGGCACTCGGGGGTGTAAAGCGGAATGACGTGATCGCCCACTTCAAGGCTGGTGACGCCTTCGCCAACTTCGATCACGACGCCTGCGCCCTCGTGGCCCAGGATGGCCGGGAAGATCCCTTCCGGGTCATCCCCGGAGCGGGTGAATTCATCCGTGTGGCAGAGGCCTGTTGCCTTGATTTCGACCAGCACCTCGCCCTTTTTCGGACCTTCGAGGTTCACTTCCATGATCTCAAGCGGTTTGCCCGGGGCAACGGCCACAGCGGCGCGAGTGCGTATCATTGCGAAATTCCTTTGTTCTGTCAGTGACGGCAGGCGCCAATTGCGCTGAGCGGCATATTGGCAGACCCATTGGGGGGGCGTAAACCATCGGCCGTCGCGGGATGTGTATTTCTTGCGCTACCACACTAGCGGCTTCGGCTGGCTGCGCCTCAGAAGAATACGACGAGGGCCTCTTCGTTCCCGTCACCTGCCGATCCGGTGGGCGTAAGTATGGCCACGTCATCTGTTCGAGAAACCTACGCTATCTGCCCTTGACCTTCCCCTGACTGGAAGCCTCATATCTGCCGCAAAAGGGGATGATCAGATGTCGAAAGGGGTGAGCCATGGAACAGGCGCGTGTCAGAAAACTGAACGTTAAGGTGACCGGCCTCGGCAACAGCCTGGGCTTGCGTCGAATGAGTTCCGAAATAGATCCCTTAGGAAAGTTCCCAAACGCGCGAGGCGCGCAGCAATTGGCAGAGGTGCGACCATGAATATAGGCGATGTGGCGAACCGCTCCGGCCTACCGGCCAAGACCATTCGATACTATGAGGACATTGGGCTGATCAAACCGCGGCGCAGCGAAAACGGGTATCGCTGTTTTGCGGAGACCGACCTTCACAAGCTGGCGTTTCTGGGTCGTGCCCGCGCGCTTGGGTTTACGATCGAGGACTGCCGCACGCTTCTTGCGCTTTACGAGGATGAGAGCCGTGCCAGCGCAGATGTCAAACAACTGGCGCAAGAACATCTGGACAAGATCAACCTCAAGATCGCGGATCTGGAAGCGATGCGGGACACATTGTCGGAACTGGTCACCTGCTGTTCCGGCGATAATCGCCCGGACTGCCCGATATTGCGTGATCTGTCGCAGATCCCGGAGCAGCAAGACGTCGCGGATTGAGGAGGCTTGGCGCTATATCTCATGGCCAATGGGATGCGAGGGATGGTAACGCGCGGCGCATTCC
The DNA here is from genome assembly GCF_048056015.1 of Phaeobacter sp. JH20_37. Lineage (NCBI taxonomy): Bacteria > Pseudomonadati > Pseudomonadota > Alphaproteobacteria > Rhodobacterales > Roseobacteraceae > Phaeobacter > Phaeobacter sp. JH20_37. Next base: position 27,154 of record NZ_JAYMWW010000020.1, read on the forward strand.
AAGCCCTGTGCAACTCGGGAGGGTTAGGCAATCAGGCTACAGCAGCCGAGGGAGGAGCGGCTCTTGCTGCGAATGCGTCGCGCGCATCCTCGAAATAGGGTGCGATATGCGCGCAGACAAGGGGGTCAGGCCGGCTGACGCCGCGTCCGTTGGGTTGGGCATGAAACAGCCGAAAGAGGTGTCTTGGGTCGGCCTATTGCTGCGCTGACAGGTGATAGCCGGTCGCCCCGTTTCAGCCGTTGGCTGCGCGCAGGCCCAGAATGCTGCGGGCCTCATGAGCGGTAGCAACGGGTCGCCCGTAGCGTTCGCACAGATCCGCCGTCCGGCGCACCAGTGCGGCATTGGAGGGGGCAAGCGTATGCCGGTCCAGTCGCAGATTATCCTCCAGCCCGGTACGGGTGTGCCCGCCTGCCGCGATGGCCCATTCGTTGACCTCGATCTGTCCGGCTCCGATCCCGGCCGCGCACCACTGCGCATCTGGGGCAAGGCGCTGCATGGTCTTGACGTAGTAGTCAAACACATCACGATCCACCGGCATTGCATTCTTCACGCCCAGTACAAACTGGACGTAGAGTGGGGCCTTCAACCGGCCGTCACGCGACATCGCCACCGCCTGATGAATATGGGAAAGGTCAAAGGCCTCAATTTCTGGTTTCACGTCGTAGGCCTGCATCTGCGCAGCCAGCCAATCGACCAGATCCGGCGGGTTCTCGTAGACGCGGGTTGGAAAATTATTGGAGCCCACCGAGAGCGAAGCCATATCAGGCCGTAGAGACAGCATTCCGCCGCGTTCGCGACCAGCGCCGGAGCGGCCGCCGGTAGAGAGTTGGATAATCATGTCGGGACAGTGCCGCCGGATCCCATCCATCAGTTCAGCAAACCTGTCGGGATCGGAGGTTGGTGTTTCGTCGTCCTGGCGGACGTGGCAATGGGCGATGCTGGCACCGGCTTCATAGGCTTCCTGTGTGCTCTCTACCTGTTCGGAAACAGTGATCGGCACGGCCGGGTTATGGGCCTTGCGAGGCACAGAGCCGGTTATCGCGACGCAGATGATACAGGGATTGGTCATGATCAGCCCTCAGATATCGAAGAACACGGTTTCGTCCGGCCCTTGCAGGTGAATGTCAAAGCGATAGGTCACGGGTGCCTGCGCATCGTCCGCCCTGCCGTGATCCTGGCGGCGGGCGATCAGGGTTTTTTGCCGCTCGGTCTGCTCGATCAGCGCCATGATGGGATCGCTGGCGTTGGCCTCCGGCTCATCGTCGAAGTAGAGCCGGGTATTCAGCCCGATGTTGATGCCACGCGCCACGATCCAGAGGTTGATATGTGGTGCCATGGTCTTCCCGTCACGCCCGCAGACACCTCCCGGTTTCACGGTCTCGAACTGCCAGTCCCCGGTGTCGAAATCAGAAATCGCGCGGCCCCAGCCACGAAAACCGGGTTCGACCTGTGCGCGCGCATCATCGTATGTTGGAGTCTCCGGATGCGGATAGCGCCCGTCGGCATTGGCCTGCCAGACCTCGATTAAAACGTCCTTCAGAGCTGCGCCGATGCCATCGAAGACCCGGCCTTGAACCCGAATGCGCTGGCCCCTGGCATTTGGCCCGGCGATATCCTGACCCAGCTCGGCCGCATAGATTTCAAACCCGGCGGCACCGGGCGCTAGGCCGATATGCACATAGGGGCCTGCGGTCTGAGACGGGGTTTCCTTCAGTGGCGGCACCATCAGTTCCCCTCCGGCCGGTTTTCAAACAGGGTAGAGCGACGCCCGCGCAGCACGATATCAAAGCGGTAGGCAATCATGTCGAACGGCAGCGTCTCGTTCATGTCGAGCCGCGCAATCAGTTGCTGAACGGCGGCGGGATCGGGGATGGTGCTAACGATAGGGCAGCGGGCAATCAGCGGATCGCCCTCGAAGTAGAGCTGGGTGATCAGCCGCTGCGCAAAGGCGCGGCCAAACACCGAAACGTGTATATGTGCAGGCCGCCAGTCGTTTATGCCATTGCGCCAGGGGTAGGCCCCCGGTTTCACTGTGCGAAAGGCATAGGCGCCCTGATCATCGGTCAGAACACGACCGCAGCCGCCAAAATTGGGGTCCAATGCACCCAGATAGCCGTCCTTTTTATGGCGGTAGCGGCCCGAGGCATTGGCTTGCCAGATCTCGACCAGTGTATTGGGAACGGGACGTGCGTTTTCGTCCAGAACACGCCCATGCAGCAATATGCGCTCGCCGATCGGACTGCCGCCATCGTGGGCGAAATTGGTCAGAAGGTCATTGTCTCCGGGCGCGATATCGCTGGGCGCAAACGTCGGGCCGGTGATTTCGCTGGCAGTGTTTTCGAGGCTGAGCAGCGGCAATCGGGGGGATCGGCTGACCGAGGTTTTGTAGTCCGGCGTGAAGGCAGGAGGGTGCCAGCGGCGGTCGCGGGTAAAATAATCAGGGGGCGTCACAGCTGTCTCCTGCGGGGGTGGCGTCGCCTCGTTCTTCGGCGGCCATTTCGGCATAGGTCCTCTTGGCGAGCTTCAGCGCATGATTGGCGCGCGGCACCCCCGCGTAGATGGCAACATGTTGGAAAACTTCAGCAATATCTTCGGGTGTTGCGCCGGTATTTGCGGTTGCGCGGATGTGCATCGGGATCTCATCGAAATTGCCGAGCGCCGCAAGAAGGGCCAGCGTCAGCATCGAGCGTTCGCGTCGGCTGATCTGCTCAGAGGCCCAGACTGTCCCCCAGGCTGCTTCGGTAATCAGGGATTGGAAAGGCGCATCCAGCGCTGTTGTCGCAGCATCTGCGCGGGCCACATGGGCTTCGCCCAATACCTCGCGACGAACCTTCATCCCTGCGTCATACTGCGGCTTGTGCATATGCACCTCCATGGATTATCCCTTATCTCATATCGTAATTGATCTGTATAATCCCCTTGTGTGGATATTTTTATGTCGAAAATGATATGCGCCTTTCATCTCAGCTGAAGCTCCGCCATCTGGAGGTCTTTGTCGAGGTTGCCAGAAAGATGAGCGTGACCCAAGCGGCGGAGCGCCTGGGCATGACCCAGCCGGCAGTGACGCGGGCGCTGCGCGAATTGGAAGCCGTCTGCGATAAACCTCTGGTCGAGAAACACGGTCGCGGCATTCGACTCTCCAGCTATGGTGAGATGTTCAGGGACTATGCGGGGCGCAGTCTGGCCCTGACACGCGACGGTGTCGAATTGCTACGTGGGATGGACGAGGCCGCAGGATCCAAGGTCGCGATTGGGGCTTTGCCGACGGTCTCGGCAACCGTTGTCCCGGAGGCACTGGCCAATATCTGGACGCAGGGCGCGCGCAACCGGTTTTCCGTCATGTCGGGAGACAATCAGCATCTTCTGGATCTGTTGCGGCGCGGAGAGCTGGATGTGGTCGTAGGGCGACTACCGGCACCCGAAAATATGGTGGGCCTGGATTTCGATCCGCTGTTCCGTGAGCGGGTAACCGTGGTCGTCGCACCGGGCCATCCGCTGACGGAGCTGGCACCGCAGGATCTCCCCTATGCGCTGTTCGGCGCGTTTCCGGTTTTGATGCCGCCGCCGAAGTCAATTATTCGCCCTTCGGTTGAACGCATGTTCTTGGAACAGGGCATTTCGATGCCTGAAGCCGCCATTGAAACAGTCTCGTCGACGTTTGGGCGCCAGTTCACGTTGGCACATCAGGCGGTCTGGATCATCAGCCATGGAGTGGTGAAATCTGACCTCGCCAGCGGCGCCCTGGTAGAGCTGCCGCTGGACACTGACAGCACTCTTGGGCCGGTCGGGCTCTGCCTGCGGAGTGAGCACCGCTTGTCGGCAGCGGCCGCGAGATTCTGCGCTGCGCTAAAGAGCGTCTGCGGCTGACTGGTCACCTCGCGCACCGTTCAGGCCCAAGATTGCGCCGCGAATGGTAGAGGCATTTTTCGAATGCGGTAGCCTGTTTTTCTGGCGCTGACGCAGTGTCGCGCGGATTGACAGGTGAATTTCAACCTCTCTACTCTGGGTTTAATCGCAGCGGCGTTTTGGCTTGAGGAGGTCTGAAACGCATAGGACCTGCGCAAAAAGAAAAGCCGCCTTGAACGGGTGGGGGAGGACGATTTGGACGGAGTGCAGCTGCTGGTCAGCGGGCTCGCGAACGGCTGTGTTTACGGTCTGATCGCGCTTGGCTTCGTGTTGATCTACAAGGCGACCGAGGCGGTCAATTTCGCTCAGGGCGATTTCATGATGCTTGGCGCCTTCGTTACGCTGGGACTGACCAATGCTGAATATCTGGACTTACCCTTCTGGGTCGCGGCACCGCTGTCGATCGCAATCATGGCCGGGCTTGGGTATCTGCTTGACCTGCTGATCCTACGTCATCTCTTTGGGCAGAACCAGACGGCGGTTGTCATCCTGACGATCGCGCTGGGCTTTGTCATTCGCTTCTTTGCCGGTGCGATCTGGGGCCATGAGCCACAGACGCTTGAGAGCCCGCTGGCGCTGGGAGATGTACAGCTTGCCGGCGTCGTTCTGGGGCTGGCCGATATAGCGGTGATTGTTGTCACGGTGCTGTTGACCTGGTCGCTCTACCAGTTTTTTCAGCGCACCAAGCTAGGTCTGGCCATGCAGGCGGCCAGCCAAAACCAGATGGCGGCCTATTTTATGGGCATTCCGGTCAGGCGGGTGCAGGGGCTCATCTGGGGGCTCTCGGGAGCGACGGCGGCTGTTGCGGGAATCCTCTTTGCGTCGAAGGGCGCGATTGATCCAAATGCCGGGCTGCTGGGCATCAAGGCCTTTGCTGCGGCGGTGATCGGTGGCTTCGGCTCGCTTCCGGGTGCGTTGGCGGGCGGGTTGATCGTCGGCGTGATCGAACCTTTTGCCGCGCGTTACCTGGCGGCTGGCTATTCGCAGATTGCTCCTTATGTGCTGTTGCTTGCGGTGCTGGTCTTCCGTCCGCATGGTCTGTTCAGCCAAGTGCGCACAAAGAAGGTATAAGGCGATGCGGATTCAGTTCAAAACCAGCTACGACCACGACATCCGCCTGTTTCCTGACCGTCATAGCCTGCTGGTTTATGGTGCGTTGATTGTGCTGGCGCTGGCTTTGCCACTGCTGATCAACGAATTCTACATCGGCGAGGTCACCAATGTTCTGATCTGGGCGATTGCCGGGCTGGGGCTGATGCTGCTGACCGGCCAGACGGGACAGGCCAGCCTTGGCCATGCTGCGTTTCTGGCGATTGGCTGCTATGCCAATACCATCCTGATTGAACAGGGTGTGCCCTTTGTTCTGGCGTTCCCGCTGGCAGGGGTACTGACCGGGGTTGTTGGGGCCATCATCGCCATTCCGGCCCTGCGATTGCACGGGATCTATCTGGCGATTGCTACCATTGCCCTGTCGATCCTGGCCGATGACATCATCGTTCTGCTTGAACCCTGGACCGGTGGTGTGTCGGGCAAATTTCCTGACGTGATCCGTCTCTTTGGGATCGAGATTGAACGCTGGACCATGCCGGTGCGCTTTTACTATCTGGTTCTTGGTGTCACGGTGATTTCAACGCTGTTTTACCGCAATCTATTACGGTCACCGCTTGGCCGGGCCTTTGCAGCGGTGCGCGACAGTGAAGTCAGCGCCACCGCGATGGGCGTACATATCGCCCGGACCAAGGCAACCGCCTTTGGGTTAAGCTGCATGATCACCGGTTGGGCCGGGGCGCTGATGGGCTATTACGCCGGTGCCTTTAACAATGAGACCTTCTCTCTGGTGATCTCGATTACGCTGCTGATGATGATCGTGATTGGCGGGCTGGGATCAATACATGGCGCGTTTTTTGGCGCGGTGGTGGTCGCCTTTCTGCCGCAGGGGCTGTCGATCCTGAAAGACAGCGTGCTCGGCAGCGGGGTTGCCATTCCGGGTCTGGAAACCGGCGTCTTTGGCATGATCCTGATCCTGTTCATTCTGTTTGAGCCGATGGGCCTCTATGGACGCTGGCTGAAGATTCGCATCTGGTTCGAGCTGTTCCCCTTCGCACGCAAGGACATGTTCCGGCGTCAGAAATCCTATCTCAAGACGGAGCGCCTCAGATGAGCCTGTTGGAGATTGAACATGCCACGTTGAAATTCGGTGGCGTTGTGGCGGTGAATGATCTCAGCTTCTCGGTTGAGGAAGGTGAGGTCTATGCCATCGTCGGGCCAAATGGGGCGGGGAAGTCCACCGTATTCAACCTGATTTCCAGGTTCTACCAACCACATTCCGGCCAGTTCCGCTTTGATGGGCGTGACCTGTTGCAGTGCAACGCGGATGCGGTGGCGGATCTGGGCATTGCGCGGACGTTTCAGAATATCGAGTTGTTCGATCATGCGACGGTGCTGCAGAACCTGCTGGTCGGTCGGCATCGTCATCGGCGCACTACCCTGATCGAAGAGCTGTTTTTTGCGCCACGTGTCCGGCGCGAGGAACGGTTGCACCGGGCTGCTGTTGAGGAGGTCATCGATTTCCTGGATCTGCAAGCCTACCGCAACAAGATGATTGCCGGGTTGCCCTATGGCATCCGCAAGGTTGTCGAGCTTGGCCGTGCATTGGCCTCGGGGCCGCGGCTTTTGTTGTTGGATGAACCCGCCTCCGGCCTGTCGGTGGAGGAAACCCAGGATATGCGCTGGTGGATCGACGATATCCGCAAACAGATGGGGATCACTGTCCTGATGGTGGAACACGACATGGGTCTGGTGTCCAGCGTGTCGGACCGGGTTCTGGCCCTCGCCGATGGCGCGAAACTGGCTGAAGGCACCCCGGCTGAAGTGCAGGCCGACCCGGCTGTTATCGAAGCCTATCTGGGCGCGGGGGCGGTGTGATGGGCGCGGCCTTGCTGGACATTCGCAATCTTGAGAGTTTCTACGGGCCGATCATGGCCATTCGCGGTGTTTCGCTATCGGTTCAGGCCGGGCAGATCGTCACGGTTCTGGGCGCCAATGGCGCTGGAAAATCTACCCTGCTGAAGACGATTTCGGGTATCATGGATCCTGAGAAGGGCACGGTCAGCTTCGACGGCGAAGAAATCCAAGGTGAGGAACCGCATCGGATCGTCCGCCGGGGCATCGTACATGTGCCCGAGGGGCGCGAGGTCTTTCCGTTGCTCAGCGTTGACGAAAACCTGACCCTCGGGGCCTATACCCGCCGTGATCAGGCCGAGATCGAGCGCGACCGCCAGATGGTGTTTGACTATTTCCCCATCCTGGCCGAGCGGCGCCATCAGGAGGCTGGCACACTGTCAGGCGGTCAGCAGCAGATGCTGGCGATCGGGCGTGGGTTGATGCTCCGTCCGCGCATCATGCTTCTGGATGAACCAAGCCTTGGCCTGTCGCCACTGCTGGTACAGGAAATCTTTGGCATCCTGAAGCGGCTGAACCGCGATGAGGGGGTGACCATGATGCTGGTGGAACAGAACGCGCGGATCGCGCTGGAGTTGGCGCATGTCGGCTATGTCATGGAAATCGGGCGTATCGTCATGGATGGCAGCGCCGACCGGCTGATGGACAGCGAGGATATCAAAGCGTTTTACCTCGGCCATCAGGAGGCCGGGCAGCGCAGCGAGAAACGCTGGAAGCGCAAGAAGACATGGCGCTGATCGGCGCGACTGAGATCAACTAGGGACCTGAATGGATGCGAGGACAGCGGTGACACAGACAGCGTCGGCGGCAGACATAACAGCACAGGCGGGCGGCGATGCGGCCCCGCTTCCTCAGGTTGAACTGAACGGCGCCAGCTACAATGCCACGCCGGGGCAGCGGCCCGTCATGGTCGATGGCTGCGATACCGTGGCAAAATTGTTTTCGCTGCGCTGTCATCAACTGGGCAAACGGACGGCTCATCGCGAAAAGGATATGGGCATCTGGAAGGCCTATTCCTGGCAGGACTACTGGGACCATGCGGAAAAGATCGGCCTGGGCCTGATGGCGCTGGGGCTTGAGCGAGGTGAAGTTGTTTCGATCCTGAGCGAAGACCGCAAGGAATGGCTCTATCTCGATATGGGCATCCAGGGCGCCGGGGCCATTGCGTCTGGCGTCTATACGACAGATTCCGCCCAGCAGCTGGCCTATTTGATCAATGACAGCGGCAGCCGGTTTCTGGTGGTGGAAAACGACGAGCAGCTGGACAAGTTCCTAGAGATCGAAGCCGAGGTCCCGCATCTGCGCTGGGTTATCATTCTGGAGCGCGACGGGCTGCATGATCTGGAGCATGACAGATGCCTGTTTCTCGATCAGCTTTATGATCAGGGCGCGGCCTTCAAGATGGCAAATCCAACCGCTTTCGAGGACGCGGTGGCCCGGTCGCGGCCAGATGAAACCGCGCTGCTCATCTATACGTCGGGTACCACTGGCCTGCCCAAGGGCGCCATGTTGAGTCACGAGAACATCCTCGCGACGATGGAGTCAGGCGCGCGTGCACTGGAATGCTACGCCACGGATGAGCAGCTCTGTTTCCTGCCGCTCTGCCATATCCTTGAGCGCAACGTCTCCGTCTACCTGCCAATGGCGGCCGGCAGTACGGTGAATTTCGCCGAAAGCCCGGAAACCGTTTTCGACAATATGCAGGAAGTGTCGCCGGCCACCTTCTTTGCGGTGCCGCGTGTCTGGGAAAAAGTCTATTCCCGCGTTCTGGTCCTGGCGCAGGAGGCGACCTGGCTGGGGCGCTGGGCCTTTGGTCGGGCGGTCGCTGCGGGGGCTGCGCGGGCCGAGTATGTGCTGGCCGCAAAACCCGTCCCTGCGGGTATCGCCCTGCGCTATCGGATCTGGGATATGCTGGTTCTGCGTAATCTGCGCCGAATGCTCGGGCTGGACCGGCTGCGCCGGGGCGGCACCGGGGCGGCACCGATTTCGCCTGAACTGCTGCGTTGGTATTGGTCGATTGGCGTGCCGCTGATCGAGGGCTACGGGATGACCGAAAACGCAGGACTTACGGCGGCAAACCGGGTGTTGTCGCATCGGCCGGGCACTGTTGGCCAGGCCGTGCCGGGCGTTGATATTCGTATCGCGGCGGATGGGGAAATTCAGCTCTGGGGGCTCAACAATTTCCAGGGATATTGGCGCAAGCCTGAAAAAACGGCTGAGACCTATACCGAGGACGGCTGGCTGCGCACTGGCGATGTCGGGCGGCTGGACGAAGATGGGTTCCTGACCATCACCGGGCGGATCAAGGACATCATTATCACCGCTGGCGGCAAGAATATCACACCGGCTGAAATCGAAAGCCGGTTAAAGTTCAGCCACTATATTTCCGACGCAGTGGTGATCGGTGACCGGCGCAAATTCCTGACCTGCCTGATCATGATTGATCAGGAAAACGTCGAGAAATTTGCGCAGGATCGGAAAATCCCGTTTAGTGATTTTGCCTCGCTCTGTGCTGCGGAACCGGTGGTTGATCTGATCCGGGGTGAGGTCGATGCGGTCAACCGTGATTTCGCGCGTGTCGAGCAGATCAAGGATTTCCGTCTGATCAACGTTCTGCTCACGGCCGAGGATGACGAGCTGACCGCGACCATGAAGTTGAAACGTGGGCTGGTGGAGAAAAAGCACAAGAACCTGATCGACCAGATGTACTGACAAACAGGCGCATCCGCGCCGGGGGACACAAGGGAGTAAGCGCAGATGAAGAGATGGACAGCGGGCTTTATCGGGGCCGCACTGGCGGCGGGGCTTGCGCCTCAGGCGATGGCGCAGACCCAAGGAGTGAGCGACAGTGAAATTGTGCTCGGCTCGGTCAATGACCTGAGTGGAATATTTGCCGCTGTTGGTGTGCCGGCCGTAAACGGCGCCAATTTGCGGTTTGACGAGGCCAATGCCAATGGCGGCATTCACGGCCGCCAAATTCGTTTCGTGGTCGAAGACAATGGCTATCAGATTCCGCGGGCCATGCAGGGCTACAATAAGCTTCTGAATCGCGATCAGGTCTTTGCAATGCTCCTGTCGTTGGGAACGCCCATGAATATCGCAGGGTTCAAATTGCTGGATCCGAAAGGCATTCCCAATATCAGCCCGCTGACAGCTGCGCGTCAGATGTTGCAGGAGCCGATCGACAATAAGTTCATCGGGTTTTCCAGCTATTACGATCAGGTCCGCGCCGGTGTGACCTATCTGGCGGAAGAATTCGATGCGAAAGAAGTCTGCTCGATGTATATCCCGTCGGATTTCGGCAAGGAGATCAAGGAGGGCAGCCAGGATGTTGCTGCCGAACTAGGGCTGAGTTTCGCTGCCGAGACGACCCATAAGCCGGATGAGCTGGACTTCGTCGGTTCGCTGACGAAGCTGAAGTCCGAAGGATGCGATATCATCACCATGGCTCTTGGCGTGCGGCAGGGGATTACCGTGGTTGGCACCGCCAAGAAGCTGGGCTGGACTGAGGCGAAATTCCTCAACACCTCCGCCGGTTTTCTTGAGGTGGTGGCGGCGGTGCCCGGCGGCGTAACGGAGGGTCTCTATGCTGCGGCTGGCTGGGCTGACCTGATCGCGCGGGCTGAAGACGACGTTCCGGCGAAGTTTATGGCGGATTACGAAGCAAAGTTCGGCCAGCCCGCCGGTGGCTTTGCCATGCTCGGGTATAGTGCAGCCAATACCGTGGTGAATGCGCTGGAGGCCGCAGGCCCCGATCTGACTCATGAAAGCTTTATCAAGGGGATGGAAAGCCTCGATTTCTTTGATGCCTTGACCGATACCCAGATCACCTATGGGCCGGATGATCATAGGGGCGCCGATGTCATTGTCATCTCGGTGGTAGAGAATGGCGTCTGGAAAGAGCTGAGCCGGAAATAGGCGACCGCCTCGAAAACAAAAAGGAAAAGCCGACAGGTTTCTATCTGTCGGTTTTTGCTATTCTTGGGTCAGGCCCTCTATCCGGCGTATTGGGCTTCATTTTATGCACATATTTGAATATTATTACTCTTGCGGAAGAGGGAGTTGAACCATGGCAGTAACAAGACGGCATTTTGTGCAGGGGTTGGGGGCCGGGCTCGCGCTGGTGCCCTTCGGGCGTGTTTGGGCGGAAACCAGAGTGTCGCTCGGCGCAGCGGAGCTGCTCAGCCTCTCAGATGGCCGAATGCAGTTGCCGCCCTCTTTTCTGTATGGGGATCTGGAGCCATCTGCGCTTGCGCGTGTCCTTGCGGAGCATGGGATGTCTCCTGATGAGCCGCTCACACCGGAGGTGAATGTCACGCTGTTGCGCGACAAGGATCACATCATTCTGTTTGATACCGGTGCTGGGCCCGCTTTTCAGGATGGGACTGGACAGCTGCCCGATGCGCTAGCTGCCGTGGGGATCAGCTCGGAGGATGTCACGCATGTGGTGTTCACGCATTGCCATCCTGACCATCTCTGGGGCGTTCTGGATGATTTTGACGAACCGCTCTTTAGTAACGCTCAACATATTATGGGGCGCAAGGAATGGGACTACTGGTTTGATACTGCAACCGTGGGGTCAATCGGCGCGGCGCGTGAGTCCATGGCGGTTGGCGCACGCCGACGTCTGGAGATCCTTGCCGATGGTATCACCCTGTTCGATGATGGCGCCGAGATCCTGCCGGGTGTTGCTGCACACGCGACCTTTGGCCATTCACCCGGCCATATGTCGTTTGAAATTTCAGGTGGGACGGATAACGTGATGGTGCTGGGTGATGCAATCACCAATGCACATGTCAGCTTCTCCGAGCCGGGCTGGGAAATCGCATCCGATCAACTCCCGGCCGCCGCGGCCAGGGTGCGGCAAAAGCTGTTGCAGCGGCTGTCATCTGAGCAGCTGATGGTTGTAGGGTATCACCTACCGAATGGTGGCGTGGGTCGTGTCGATACTGTCGGCAGCGGGTATCGGTTTATATCTGAAAATTAATCAAAACAATCATAGGGTGCATTATTTCGCATCCGTATCCGGTCTCCCGATCAATGACTGTTAGAGAACGGCGTCGGATGTGACGGCTATTCCGCCTGCGCGGCTCGGCTGTCCTGACACCGGATGTGCAGTTTCTCCATCTGGAGGAGACAATATATTGCGGCTGTCGTCTCATTCAGCCGTGGTCAATAGCTGGATGCCGATCAGTGGTTTGGATGTTGGAGGGAATACTCCACAAGTGTGCGTTATTCAAACATGATGAAATCCTTTAGGTTGTATTATTTGTGATGACTTTTATTGATTCTTGTGAGATGGTTAATGAGTGGGTAATCAATTCGGTCGGAGTTGGGGTTTATAGGTTCCGGTTGTATTGCTAGAGGTAATGGGTTTGGGATATGGAAAATAAACTTAGAATTCGCCATTTTGGCGCGTTTGGAGTTTTTCTGCCCGACGGAGACAGTCTTCTCCTCGGCTCAAAGCACCAGGCACTGTTGGCACTTTTGTCTACTGCAGAAGGCGGTGTGCGAACACGAGCGTTTTTGGAGCGTACCCTGTGGAGTCTGGCCCAGCCAGAGCAGGCGAAGGCCAGTTTGCGCACCGCGCTCTCGACTCTCCGTCGGCATCTTGGAAGCGAATGTGCGTCCTTTCTGTCCGCCAATCGAGAGCGCGTGGTCCTGGATCTGTCGAAAATCGAAGTAGATGCAGACCCTGCCAAGGGCGATTTCATGGAAGGCTTTGAGCTGCCGCATGAAACGACATTTGCGGTCTGGTTGGAACAGCAGCGCAATGAGCTGACGCGCGCCGATGCCCGCAATCGGGCCGCCACGGGCATGCTGCGTGACTACAGCCGCGCCGTATTGGACAGCCTGTTGCCGCCGATCGCCGTTCTGCCGTTTGTGCACCGCGCGCCGGGGGATGCAAAATCTCCGCTTGGGGCATTGCTCTCGGAGGAGTTGGTGCGCCACCTGTCGCGCAGCCATGCCTTTTGCGTCACGTCATATCTGGCGTCGCGGCAGTTCGATCCGCATCAGATCCGCCCTAGCGAAGTCTATTCGATGGCGGGTGCCAGCTATCTTGTATCGGGGACCGTCAATGTTACGGGCCAGACCTACCGTTTGCAGGTTGACCTGCATGACGCCGAGCGGGAGCGGGTCATCTGGTCGCGAGACTTCACCGAAACCCTCGCGATGCTGACCAATGGGTGCAGCATGGCCTTGCGAGAGGTTACCGCGCAGATCGGCTGGACCGTGGTCGGTGAAGCGGTGCGTTTGGTTGGCTTCAGGCCACTGTCCAAACACGATAGCCATACCTTGCTGATGGCGGCGATCGCGCTGATGCAGGACATGCAGATGCCGCAGTTCAACCAGGCGCAGGAAATCCTCGCAGTCCTGCTGGAACGTGAAGTGCAGCACCCGGTTGCCCTGACGTGGATGGCGATGTGGCATGTGATGCGCGTGCAGAAAGGTTTCTCCACGGATCGTCAGCTTGACGCGCATCTCGCCAACCAGCTGGTGGCAGCGGCGCTTGCCCAGGATCCGACGTTCTCTCTGGCACTGACGGTACGGGGGCTGATAGCCAGCCACCTGATGTTCCGGTTCGATCTGGCGCAGGATTCCTATGACCTCGCACTGAAGGACAATCCGAACGAAGCATTGGCATTGTTGCTGAAGGGCACAACCCTTGCCTATCAGAACCAGCCGGAGGATGCGGTAAGGCTGACGGATGCCGCACGGCGGCTCTCTCCGCTGGGACCGCAGCGCTATTACTTCGATTCGTATTCGGCGACGGCCAATCTGGGCGCGCAGAATTACGAGCGTGCAGTCAACCTGGCGGACCGGTCCTTGCAGGCCAACCCGACCTTCCCGGCAACGTTACGGACCAAAGCCATCGCCCTGCAGGCATTGGGGCAATCGGACAAGGCGCGGGATGTCGTGAAATCGCTGCTCACCGTGCAGCCGGGGTTCAACATTGCACGTTACGAAAAAGATCACGCGGCATCCAATGCCCCCTTCGGCAAGGATTGGAGCAAGGCGCTGCGGTCCGCGGGTGTGCCTGCCTGAGCGGTAAAAATCCATCGGGCGGACCATCGACCCGGTGAGAGCGGTGGAGACGCGGGGGCTTGCAGGCCTGCCGTGTCTTCGCTCATCTACGGGGGCAGCAGAGGGTGTGCATCGCGCTCGCCAGTACGAAGAGGTCCCTATCATGAAGGCAGTCACCTATCGCGCGTTTGGAGCGGCAGAAACCGTCCTGCAGCTGGAAGACCTGCCCGATATCGCACCGGGGCCAGGTGAGCTGCGTGTGGAACTGACCTATTCCGGCGTAAACCCCTCTGACGTGAAGGCGAGGGCCGGCGCCCGCGCTGGAGTGACTGAGCTGCCCTATCCGGTGATCATTCCCCATAGTGACGGGTCGGGCGTGATTGCGGAGGTCGGCGAGGGTGTCGATCCGGCGCGTATCGGGGAGGCCGTCTGGATCTGGAACGGTCAGTGGCAGCGGCCGTTCGGGACCGCCGCCACCTCCATAACGCTGCCGGCTGAGCAGGCTGTTCCGCTACCGGAAGGGCTTGACCTGAAACAGGGCGCGGCTCTGGGGATCCCGGCGCTAACGGCTGCTCATGCGGTGTTCTCGGGTGGGGATGTCACCGATCGAACGGTGCTCGTTCAGGGCGGTGCCGGCACCGTTGGTCTATTGGCCGTGCAGCTGGCCAGATGGGGCGGGGCGCGGGTGATCGCGACCTGCGCATCTCACGCGGCGGACCGGGTCCGGCAGGCCGGAGCTGACGCCACCCTGGCCTATGCCGACGGGGACCTGACAGAGCAGATCCTGGCGGCAAATGATGGTCGCCCCGTCGACCATATCGTCGAGGTTGAGTTTGGTGCGAACTGTGCCGTCGACACCGAGGTCATTGCACCAAATGGTCGGATAACGGCCTATGGGTCGGCGCAGCAGATGACACCGCAGCTGCCGTTCTACCCGTTGATGTTCAAATCGGTGACGCTGGAGATGATGCTGGTCTATCTGCTGCCGCCCGTGGCCCGTCGTGCAGCGATCAAACGTATCGAACATGCGGCAGCCGCTGGGGCGTTGCATCTGCCCATCGCTGAGGTTTTCGATCTGGTCGACACCGCCAAGGCGCATCACGCCGTCGAACGGGGGCATCGCGCCGGCTCCATCCTTGTAAGGACCGGAAGAGATTGAGAAACCCAGCACCAGAGCTGAGTGTTTCCGGGTCAGAACAGACCAGCCAAAGGGAAGCATGAAAACTGCATTTTTTTCCAAAAACCCTCTTGCACCTGCTGAAATCTGGCATTAGACACCCGCTCACCGATGGGGTGTGGCCAAGTGGTAAGGCAACAGTTTTTGGTACTGAAGATCGTAGGTTCGAATCCTACCACCCCAGCCAAAACCATGAAAAAATCCAATAAAATCAACAATCAACCAAGGGTTGATGCGCGCCGCGCGTACAGTGCGGCTATTCGCCGTTTCCGCTACGATTCCCCCTCAAATACGTTCTCCGGTCGGAACTCAAAAAAACTATCAAACTCGTTTCTGTCCGGACAAACCGGAACTCACCTCCTTCCCACACCAGCGTCGAAGCCCTTCATCACGACGCTCAAGGAAGGAGAGCAAAAAATCTTTATCGAGCCGATCACACCCGTTGCACCCGACGCCATCCATGCAATCTCGCGCGAAATCGTCCGCAGCAATTTCGAGGAATTACTCGGCAATCTCGGGGATCCCGCTTTCGACGCAGAAGCCCGGATTGAGCAGTTGCGCGAAGAGCTGGATCTTTTCCAGAGTGAGTTACGGGCAAGAGACTTGTCGCGTCCCATCCAGCATGCGCTAACAGCCGCTGAGAGGATTGGAGAACAGCCAGCCAATTCAATGGACCCTGGCGCTGCCCGGCAGTTCGCAACGACTTTGAAATCGGTCTGGAAGTCGGAACTGACAGCCTTGGAAGACTTCGAGGACCCGCTTTCGGTGGCAAGTAGCCTCCTTGCGCGATTTCAGATTGTGCCGCAGGGCGGGAAGATTCCGCCATTTGTTTCTATCTCGCGTGCCGTTGCAGTTGCAAAACAAGGTAAGTCGCAAGAAATGTGCCGCAAACTCGATGCCACTGCGAGTTTGCTGGGGGAGTTCTTTGGCGATATATCACTCGAACTGGTTCCCCAGCGCATTGTCGAATTCTCCCGCTTTCTGCATCGGTTGCCGCGTGACCATGGCCAAAAGCACGGCAAGAACCGCTTCAAGGATGAAGGGGAAGCACCCTCAAAGTATGACATTATCTCCGCTGCGGATGCGCACGATTCCGAATGCTATTCCCAGGCGCGCGCGATTCCGGGTGCGAGTGAACGCCAACAATTGGCAGTGCTCCCCGATCTTCTGTCGATCCGCATGACCCAAACCAACCTGGAGAGGCATCTGGATCGCGTGCATGAAATTCTCCGGGCGGCAGCCAAGCATCTTGGGTATACCGGTGCAACAAAGGCAGTGACATATTCCGAGCTTTCCCAGGCGATGAAAGCTTTTGACGAGGAGTTGCGGAAAACAGAGCCCTTGTTTCTCCGGGTGACACGACCAAAGAGACGTTCTCGCTGGAGTGGCGTGCGCCTAAAAAAGCTACTGACTTCCCCACTCTACCGTGGATGCTCCAGCCGGTCCCGGCGCACTCAGGCAGGTAAAACGATCCTTCGAGACGCGCTGTATTGGGTGCCCTTGATCGTGATGACTATGGGGACCCGGTTGACCGAAGTTTTGCAACTGAAATCAGGTGACCTGATTTGGCACGAAGATGGCGTTTTTTGTCTTCGCTTTGCCTGGTCTGTGGAGCAAGACGGCAAAACCGATGCCAGTCGACGCATTGTCCCAATACCACAAGTGCTCCTGGAACTCGGCCTGGTAGAATGGATCAAACGAAAGAGCATTGATCCGAACGCCCTGCTGTTTCCAGAAATCTACAAGAAAAATCCAAAGTTCACGGATCAAACCTTCACAAAGCGCTTTCAGACGGTGCGCAAAAACCTCGGGCTGCTTGACCATAGCGAGGACTTCTATGCACTTCGTATGTCCCTTTCCTCGGCTCTTTGGCGTGGCGGAGTGAGCGAGTCAGACCGCCAGTTGATTATCGGACACGCATCCAAAACGGTGATCGGGAAGCACTACACAACGCCTGACATGCAGGTGCTGAAGTCGATGCTTGATCTGGCTGATTTCAGGCTGAAAGTTTTCAACTTCCGTGTTCATGGATTCCCGGTCATCGCGGACTGTGGTTTGGTAACAGGGCTGCCTGCAAACGTTGAAATCACTCTGGACGCCGAGGGCTGCGTAGGAGCGGCGCGTGTTACACGGGAGGCTGACGGCATGCAATTGGCCGCGGTCTACGTCCAGTCTTCGGTCGGGCTTCGTGCACCGAAGTGGCATGGCCTTGATCGTGTATCACGCGAGCGTGCCGCGCAGGTTATGCACGACCTGACCACCGAACATGCCTTGATCCCGCCTGGGAATTCCGCACAGGCGGAAGCCTTTGAGAGGTTCATGGCGTTTGGCAACTCCACCGCTGCCTAAAGTAGGGTTCGCGGTGATGACGCGGTCCTATCGTATGCGCTCTTGCGATTGGGGAAATCGCACTCTCGGCGAATGCGGTAGGTCCCTTTCCACTGCGGGGCGGTCGAACTCTACGATCTCCAAAGTCTGGCTCTGCGTATCATAAAGCGAGAGCCGGGCTCGGAGGGTGTCGCTCAGCAGCATCAACTCACGAAAAACACGCCGCACCCGCCTCCAACGGCGAAAAATCCCAGGTAGTGCCACAGGCGCGCGCGAGGGACACGGTCTGTGTTCGGTTCGGGGCTTGCTGTCGGCGCGGAGCAGAGGGGCGTGACAAGGTCCTCCAAGCGCTCCACGGCCTGCTTCAGGCTCTTGAGATCCGAAGAATGGCGGCGTTGTATTTCGAGCATCTGTGCCAGCCCCCCACGGCGCGCTCGGCTTGTTTGGACGCTGCCCTTGCGGCTGTCTCGGTATTTTTCATTGTGCGTTCCCAGTCGATTTGGGTCATTCAGCTTCTCCATGTTTTCATTGATTTCTTGGATAAGTGCATTTGCGTCTGCGCGGCTTTGACCGGCGTCGATATTTTTCCAAGCCGGGTTCGAATTCGGCTTCTTTCCCTTCGCGCGCACGGCCCTGCTTGCAGGCCCCTCGTGAATAGTGGGAATGCGCTCAAGCCCACGTGCCGCATATGACCTGTGGTCAATCATCGAGCTTTTGCCGTAGCCCCACCCCTGCATCATCCGGTTGTGCAACTGTGCCCAGTCACGCGCCGCGTTCTCGATGGCGTGCTTGCGGGCCATGCCAATCACGCTCCGGGGGCGTCCACGCTCGCCATTGCGCTCATATTCGTCGAATAGGACAATATGGGCGTGTGGGTTTCGTAAGTCGTTGCCGCTCTGGTCGTGGATTGCAGCGACATAACCAGCCTTTTGCTTCGTCATGAACACGCAAAAGGAGCGCACAAGATCCTCTCGTTGGGTGCCGGTGGCTTCGACTGGAAGGGCAATAACAAGGCGCTCGCAGACGCGGCCTTTTCGCTTCTGAGCCGCGTCCTCAACCACGCAAGCAGTGGCGGCGAATGAAGAGGCGGGCAGGCGTTCTTGGATCACTACACGCGCCGCTTTGGGCCGCGCTATATAGCGAAGATGCGCTGCCGTTTGCCCCTTCTGTGCCTTGCGGGCTTCACTCTCAACTTTGGGGGAGAATGTCTTTGTGCTGTGTCGAAAAGAAAATAGTGCCATGCCTCAGTTTTGGTTTGTGGGACAAAATCATTAGATTTTGTCCGATGTGCGCCTTCAAACTGGACATAGGAACCAAACCACATGAACGAAAACTTTTACAACTCACTTGACCGGCTGATCATTCATCTTTCCAGCCACTGCCGGAAGCATCGCCTGGTTGATCTCACAATCGAACGCCTTCCAGAAAACCAACGACGCGAGGTGATCACCGCGACGCTGGATTATTTCGAGCAATAGATTGAATGCCTCACTGCGAACCAGGGCCCACGGGCCGATACAGCGCCGGGCGACGACGCAGGTGAAAGACACCTGCGCCCCGCGCCTCGGGAGTTCAATCACTGACGTGCTGACCTGGTTCATCAACGGGTCCAGCAGCTTCACCCAGGAGTCGGAAGCGGCGCTCGTTCGCTTCAACTTTCCCTGCCTCGACCAGCAAAGCCAGAGCACGATTGACGGCCACGCGCAGAGAGTCCGCCTTCTTACGTGACGAGTTGAAGGAATCTCCCGCAAGGCGCTGCAGAAGCTTGACTTCGTGCCAAGCCTCGGGGTTTTCATGATGCAGTTCCGTCAAAACACGCAACATGTCTTCCTTGCGGGCTTCCCCGGAGGATTTTACTTGGGGAGCACGGTTTGAGTTAGCCGGTGCCACAGAAGTGTCAGTTTTGCTTTCAAGTGGAACGGCCATTGGAACGGTAACGTCGTCGCCCTCACTATCTTGGCCTACCTTGAAAGCGTCGATCCGAAAGGAAATGGCCGACTGCAATTGCACACCCTTTTGCTTTGTCGGCGTCAACAGGACGGTTTTTTCAGCGGTGTCCTGTTTGGGGCGCTGCAAGAGGAAGGTGTCATCTGCGTTGGCACCGAAGGCCGACGATCCTCGGCCTCGTGAGCTATCTGCGTGAGAGGTGTGGTGAATGAACAAGACGTAGCACCCTGCTTCTCGCGCAATTCGGTGAGCATTCAACATGACAACACCCATTGCTGAAGATGAGTTTTCATCCGCATTTCCGATTGAAAGATTGGTCGTGTCCACGACAACCAGGGCAGTTTCAGTCTGCGCCCTAACCTTCATTTTAACGACGTCTTCAATGATGCCCTCGATGTGTTGCTCATCCAGGAATTCCGGCGTTTTATCCACAACGTAGAAATGTGTTGTCGCAGCAGGGGCTCCGGACAAGTATGGGTATGCTCGATCTTTGACGCCAACCGGGTCCTCGGGAGCCAAATAGTAGATCGCAGTCCGACGAACATTTAGGCCCGCAAAAGAGTGGCCGAGCGCCAAGTTTGCACACAGCGCCGCAACGATTGCGGTCTTTCCATGTGCCGGAGGGGCTGCGAGCATGCCAACGTGCCCTGGCTGGAGCCAATGCTTGACGATGTATTTCTTGTCCAAGTCTGGCTTGTGGGCTGCAGCATTGGACGCGCTACCGTCAGCGAAACCGGTGGCCGCATTAGATTGCGTGTTTGAGGTAGTCATGGAAATCTCCAGTGTTCATCCGAGCGACCCCTTGCCGCTCAGGTGAACTGGAGATTGTTCTGTTCGGAAAATTGAGAAACAAACCGCTGAACTTTTTATAAATGGACGGACAGACTAGCTAAGCCCCCCTTAGGGGGCGCTGGTCTGTCCGTCCATTGGGCCTGTCGGATCGGCGACCGCAGAGCCCAAAGAATTTTTCAGAAGTGGGTTCGAAACTTCTTTGTGATCTGGACAATTTTGAGATGACTTCTGATATTGTTGCACACCCCTGTCGAGAGATGCCTGTATTAAGCCAACTTGCCAACTCAAGGCCTTCCCATCGAAATTTCCGAGCTTTGAAAGGAACCGATTGATGCCGATTTTTGAGCTCGAAAAGAATGACCTCGCAAATCTGACTGATGGTCAGCTTGAGGAGCTGGTCGCGCGCCTAAGTGAGGCAGAAGTAGCGAGAGCACAGCATCCAGTTAGTTGCGTTCGTTGGATGGGGGCGTTGACCGCACCAGATGGTGGCATTGATGTTCAGGTGGTTGTGCCCGATGAGAATTTTTGCGGAGACTTTGTTCCACGTCCAGAGACCGTTTTCCAAGTTAAGAAACCATCCATGCCTCCAGCGAAGATAGCGGAGGAAATGACGGGAAAAGACAACGCTAAAGAGCTTTTTGGTCGCCTAAACACTGCAGCCGGTGCATTTGTTATCGTTAGCCTTGGCGATGACACTGCTCCGCCAAACTACCAGGCTCGGAAAAACAAGATGGAAGCGGAATTGTCTGCACTTGTTGGAGATCCCAACGTTCATGTGGATTTCTACGACCGATCACGGCTGGCACAATGGTTGAGGCAACATGTTTCAGTTCAACTCTGGGTCCGAAAAATTCTGGGCAAAAAAATCAGCTGTTGGCGGCCATTCGAAAAATGGACGGCGACACCAGAAGGCACAGATGATTCTGTTATTTTTCATGATGGAATAGCAGTATCAGTTCCCGGTCAGACCTCAGAGCTTTCCTTAGAAGATGCTATCCCTGCGGCGAGAGAACTGATCAAGGCTTCCTCAAAAGCAATTCGGATCGCGGGTCTTTCCGGCGTTGGGAAAACGAGATTTGTTCAAGCGTTTTTCGAGGACGTAGGCGCAACCGAGCCGTTAGATCGGACTACGGTCATTTACGCAGATATCGGCGACGGCCCCGATCCCTCAGCAACGAATTTGCTCGACACGCTTATTGCAGATCAGCGCGATGTCATACTTGTGCTCGATAATTGCCCAAGTGACCTCCATGGTTCTCTCGCGGCGCGCCTGGCAAGTAAGGGCAAGAATATCAAGCTGGTCACAATTGAGTATGATATTCGTGAGGACAAGCCCCAGACAACCGAAGTCATTCGAATAAAGGCGCATGGGCCCGAGATCGCTGAACGCTTGGTTGCAAGGCGGCACCCTAAACTTTCTGGACCAAATTCACGTAGAATTGCTGAGTTTGCAGAGGGAAACTGCCGCTTATCACTTGCACTTGCGGACGCCGCTCCATCGGGTGAAAGCTTGGCTGAACTGTCAGACGGGCAACTCTTCGAGCGTCTTTTCTACCAGCGCCACGACTCGGATAAAGACCTCAAGGAGCAAGCTGAAGCTCTCTCCCTCGTATACTCCTTTTCAGTCCAAGAGAATGAAGAGGGTATTGACGAATTAGCAATTCTTGGAGGGGTGTGCGAGCATTCAAGACGAAGAATGCACAGAGCCGCTCAGACTTTGGTAGACAGACAGCTTGCACAACAACGCGGGCCCTGGCGCGCGGTGCTGCCACATGCAATCGCCAATCGACTTGCCGCAGATGCCTTGAGGAACATCCCGGAATCTGAGATTCTGGAGATATTTGAAGCCAAAGCAGGCTTGCGCCTTCTGAAGTCATTTAGCAGACGCCTCGGCTATCTTCATGAACATGACGTTGCCAAGAACATTGTGGAAAAATGGCTTCAAGAAGGGGGAATTCTTAACAAGTTCCTCAGCCTTAACGAGCACGGTGCTGAAATGCTAATGCACGTCGCTCCGGTGTCTCCAGAGCTCGTTCTTGAACAGATTGAGACGCAAATTGACGAAATTGTTGCCGCGCTCTCATCTGCGCGTCATCACCCCAGACGAGTGACGGTGCTCACTCTGCTTGCCAAGATCGCTTACGATCCCGGTCTTTTCGAAAGATCTATGATGATGCTTCTGCGCTTTGCCGTTGAAGAAGGGCGAGTCGGTCACCACGATGATGCCCGATCGAAAATCAAATCATTCTTTGGCCTGCTCCACTCTGGAACACACGCCTCCACTGAGCAACGGCTTGCATTTGTAAAATTCTGCTTAGAACACGACGACGCCAGTGTAGTTGAAGTTGGTCTTTCACTCCTAACTGAAACACTTCGAACCGAGCGATTTTCTGGGACTGACACCTCAGACTTTGGAGCCAGACCACGGGACTTTGGCTGGCGCCCTAATCATGACGAAAGTGTAGAATGGCTTCAAACCTTCCTGGCATTTGCGGAAGCAATCGCAAGAGGTGGGGATGCAAAGAGTAGGCGGGTTGCGAGAAGCGTTTTGGCGGAACGCTTTCGAGAGCTTTGGCGAATTAGGGATCTTCAAGAAGTTTTGCCCGATGTCGCACGAAACCTGAACGCAGACTCACCTTGGTTGGAAGGGTGGCGCGGTGTTCGGTCTATTCTCCATTTTGCTCGTATCTCCAAGGTAAGACGGAAGCAATCGGAGACCGAAAAAGACCTTTTGGAGGCTCTCGAAAGGGAGTTAAAGCCCAGCGATTTAGCTGGGGAAATCCGGGCGCTGGTTCTTGGATCCGGTCAAAAAATCTGGTCTCTTGACGACGAATTCGACCCCGATGATCCCCAAAAATACAGAAAGTCTGCAGAGCGGCAGGCAAAGCAGGCCTTTGAACTTGGCCGGGTTTGTTGCTCTGAAGAAGGATTGTTTGACCTGATTGCCGGTGATTTGTTCGAACCGATCCACGCGCCCTACAGACAGGACTTTGGACGCGGCCTTGTAGCAGGATCGCCTAACGCCCGAGCAACATGGGATCAGCTCGTGATCGCATTGCGGAAAACTGAAGTCGAACACTTCAGTTTTGACGTGCTTAGTGGAGCTCTTCAGGAGATTGGCAAGACAAACAAGTCGCTGGCCTCGCAAATATTAGATGAGTGCGCCACCGATGAACTGCTGCAACCTTGCATTATTCGCCTGCATCCGTTCGAAGACTTTAATGAGGTCGATTTTGACAGATGCGTAACTGTTTTGAAACAGGCAGGCCAACCGCAAATAGGAATTGGAAGTTTCCTCTGGCGATCTGAATATGACGTCGTTTCAACTCAAAAAATGATTGAATTGGCAGAAGAGATCTTGGCCTCGGAAGGGGGAGCGAGTGAGCTTCTTGAGGCCTATTCGATGAAACTTCACGGCAAGGACCAAGAGGTTGATACTCTTGGGCTGGAGCACCGGCGATTAGGTTTGATTTCTGCGACCCAACTTATCGCTAATTCAGATTCAGATCCGGGCGGTTCGAAGGATTACAGCATGCAAAAGGTGTTGCGTGCTTGCCTGAGCTTCGAAGGAAATGACAAACAGAAGAACGCGTTGATGGACGGTCTCTTTGAGCGCGTCGCTAACTCATACGGCTTTTTCTCCGACTTCGAAGGTTCCATCCAGGTGATTGCTGAGCATCTGCCTAAAGCATTTCTGGAGCGCGCGTTGCTGGATACATCCATCGAAGAATATAAGCGGTTTGGTCTGTTTCGGAATTCGGCACGAGAGATTCCTCCGTTAGCCGGTATTCCTCCAGAGCAACTTGTTCAATGGTGCCAGGAAGGAAATGATCAACACCGCTGGAACCTGATCGCACAAGTGATTTCCTCATTTGATAAATCGGCCAACGAAGCGTTTTCCTTATCGAAACAGGCTTATGCATTGCTGGAAACAGCCCCAGACCCAAACCTCGTGGTTGATGGCTTCCTGGAGCATCTGTCTCCATCATCGTGGTGGGGTAGCCTTGCTGAGCAAATTGCCGTTCGTGCCAAATCTATGGAAGCAGTGCTGGAACACAGCAACCAGAAGGTTCGTGATGCGGCTGTTAGGTTTTTGGCAAGGGCGAAAGAGGCTGAAGATCGAGAACGCGACTGGGAAGCCAAGCGAAACAAGGATAAGGAACAAAGTTTCGAGTAAGCGCACTTCAGGCTGCAGGAAATCTCTGCGTCTAACCTGAAATTTAATTCGATTTTGCAGCGGCAAGGGCCACTGACCGGCGCACCAGAGATTCTGGGTGGCCATCCATCTCAGCATCAGATTAGGTGTTCGGCGCGGCGAAAAGTCTCCCCCCTTAAAATTGCAAGTGGAGACTTGAAGTCAACCTCAGAATGGATAGGCTCACGTTCGCAACCACGTTTGGGTTGTCAAAGTAGACTGGCGCTAATGCAAATGTTCAAGAAAATCACTAACATTCAAAACCTTGGTGTGTTTCACAACTTCTCTGGTGCAGCACTTCCAGAGTTCGCGCCATTTAACTTGATTTACGGGTGGAATTACTCCGGAAAGACAACTCTTTCGCGTATGTTTCGATGCCTGGAAAATAGTCAACATCATCCCGACTACACCAACGCCAGCTTCAGTCTCGAAGATATGGATGGAACAACCCATGATCAACGTTATGCGCTTCCCTGCATCGTCCGAGTTTTTAATGAGGATTTTCGGAAAGAAAATTTGCTTTGGGATGAAGCCGATGGGTTCAATCCAATCTTCCTGTTGGGTAGTGAGAACATAGACCTAACCAATGACCTAAATGAAAAAGAAGCGAAACACGCTGCATTGGTGATCGAAAGAGATGAGGCAGGACAGGAGGTCAAAAAGCGCGAAACGGTTATTTCTAAGGCAGAGACAGACTGCGCCACGCAAATCTCCAAGGAGCTGCCGGTTGGTCGCTTCATAAAAACGAGTCTGAGGCCGATTTTTGCTGAGTGGAATGGGTTTCTTCCACCTGAGTTGGACGCCGAAACTATAAAAACTACGCGCGCCAAGGTCTCCGCGGAGCAAAAACAGCCGATCAAAATTCTGTCGCTAAACACCGAAGCTATTGATGGAATTTGGAAACTGGCAGTTGGTCACCTAACCAAAGAAATTGGCTCTTCAGAAACCATCTCCCGGCTGGTTGACCACCCAGAAATCGGTGCGTGGGTCGAGGAAGGTCACAATCTTCATAAGGATAAAGATCACTGTGAGTTTTGTGAGGCTCCACTTTCTCCAGAACGTCTGAAAGCCCTGAATGAACATTTTTCTGACGAGTTCGAGCGTTTGAAATCCAAAGTAACAATTGCCATTTCCGAGTTAGAAAAGCGCATCGTGGATCTTTCACCCATCGACTACCCCCAATCGGCGTTTTACGTCGATTTTCAGGACGAATATTCTGAGATATGGAAAGAACTCGATCAAACTACCGCACACCTCAACAACTCGCTTCAAAAACTCATTGAGGCCCTCAACCAAAAAAATGGCAATCCATTCGAGAAAATTCAATTTGACGTCGAAGTGCCAAACCTGGAACCAGTCAAGCTGGCAGTGAAGAAAGCCCAATCCCTAATTCAAAGAAACAACGACCGCACCGAGCAGTTCTCAAAAGAACGAGATGATGCGATTGAGACGTTGAAAAGGTACTATGCTTCTGAAGCAATGCGGAAAATTGATCGCTTCAAGTTATTAGCTGAAATCCAAGAGCATAAGGTTGTTCAGCAGTCTGCATCAACCAGTCTGGCCGCTCTCGAAGCCGAGATTTCGTCTCTCCAGGCCCAACTGTCACAGGCAAACAAGGGCGCGGTAGCGATCAATGATACCTTGGTGCGCTTTTTCGGAAAGGCTGACCTGCAAGTCAAAGTCACTCAAGACGATAAGTATGTTCTGATGAGAGGGACCCAGCAGGCGCGAAATCTGAGTGAGGGTGAACGCACAGCCATCGCATTTTGCTATTTCGTCACAAAGCTCCAAGAGAATGGCAATGAGCTTGCCGACACCGTGGTTTACATCGACGATCCAATTTCCAGCCTCGATTCACACCATCTCCTTCATATCAACGCGTTTATTCGAGATACATTTTACAAGTTTGACCCAACGGCAAACCCTAAGCATACTTGCTTAGCTAAGCAGCTCTTTGTGTCTACGCACAACTACGAGTTTTTCCATCTCACATGGGATTGGATGAGCAAGATGAAGAAGGAGCATAGCTCAGCCTTCCTGATTGAACGCACTGATGCGAACGGGCTGGTCTGCTCGCGCATAATCGAATGCCCAGATGCTATCAAACTCTACCGATCTGAATACTTATTTTTGTTTCATCAGTTGTCGGCCTACCAAGATGCCCCATCGAACGACCCTCAAGTGATATTCAATCTGGGAAATATGGCGCGGCGTTTCATCGAGGGTTATTTGGCCTTTAAGCTGTTTGAGCATGTCAATGTCGATAGCAAGTTGGACCAAATCATCACTGACCCAGTCAACTGCGAGCGGGCCCGGAAATTCATGCATTTTTACTCCCACACTCTAAATCGCGCAGGGGGAATGCGTCTGCCGGACATGAGTGAGGCGCAAGCAGTCGTTTCACTACTGTTGGATGCTGTTCGAGATCATGACCCGATTCACTATGGAGCTATGGCAGCCACAAGGTGAACCCGCTTGCGGCGAGGCACGGGGCCGAGTTCCTTCTTTCCGGACCAAACTCCCCCGAGTTTCAAACCTGTTTTGCCAACTTGACAAACGAACCCACTTCCTGTGGATTTGCTAGATAACTGAAACCAAATGTAGAATCCTACCACCCCAGCCATTTTCTCACATAATCCGTTGATTTTATTGGGAAAAATTTCCCAGAGTTCGAATCCGTTTATGTCATTCAAACCCAATCCCGCAACAAATCCCGCAACATTGTAAACGCAAAGAAGGGGCCGCCCGCAGACCGCCCCCTTCCATGACTATGCACTCGACTCAGATCGGTTGACCTATTCAGGCACCAAGATCGGCCACGCGCGCAACCCAAACGCCTTCGCGTAGAGTCGCTGCCCGGTCTTCGGACACGTCCGCCAGGGGCGGAAAACGTACCGATATCCGGGTGGCGGGGTGAAAGTACGCTTTGTCACTTCACCATCCCCCCTTGGGGCGTATATTGCCCTTTAACCCGATATGCGCTAAAGCTGTCTTTGTTCGGAGACTGGCTTGCGCTACCGAGAGGCTCTGCATCGTCAAGCCCCGGTCGCACGATACAGAATTCATTTGAAGGCTCGCGTCAGGCATGACACGAGCTTTCATTTTTTAAGTGGCCTTGCTAGCCCGATACTCCTCATACTCCTCATCCACATTTTCCTCGCTGACAGTGAGCTCATCCCTACCCACTCTCCACCGATGAGTTTCGCTATTGTAGTAGAGGCGGCCCTCCCTAAGAAAACGAGCCATGTGGCTCCTAAAGGTATTGTAGTTGACCGCGTCAGCTTCAGACACCTCCTGCTCAACGTGCTGATAGAGCTCACGTGTGCTAGCCCCACCATAAAGCAGGCAATCCTCTCCGCCCAAATACTCTGCGACCAACGCCAGAACTTTGAACTTACCCGCAAACCGAGCGGTTAGCTTGTCACCCTCCTTAAGCAGCCCATCCCGCTCAACCAGCTTTGGACCAAGCGAAATCCATAACGCCCTCTCGCATTCGAGGTCGTATATTTCTTGCTCAATTACTTCCAAGCGCCGACTGATTATGCCATCTCGTTGCATCATGAATAAACGCATCGCACATCTCGATTATATTAGCAATACCGAGGGAAATCTCGAACACTCCAGACCATAAATCATAATATCTTTTAAAATCAATAAATTACAGCATTGACATTTTGCTCAGACTCACATATCATCTTAACTATGTTAAGATGATATGTGAGTCTGATTTCATAATACTTCCACCCTTGAAGCGTGGAAAATTTTTTATTTTCAACGATTAAGTTCAGAAAATGATTGGCGGTAGATCGATCTAGGACGCGAATCAAAGCACTTCTTGCACTTGATATGTGGAAAATATGTTGCGTTACTTTAATATCGCAACATCACTCAACATTTCCCGCAACAAATCCCGCAACATTCCTACACGAGAGTTCGCCCAACATACTGATTTCAAACACTTTTAAGATCGACTTTTAATCCTACCACCCCAGCCATTTTTCCACATATTTTTGATGCTTTTGAGGGTCTGGCTCCTCTGGCCACAATCGGCGTTTCGGTGTGGCCAACTGATACCTCGCGGCATATTCGTCTTTAGGTGAAGACCGAGGGGAGGCGCGCTCTACGGTTGTAGTCTCGCTCTGTTCAGCTGCGATATCCGTGCTGAATGCCTCTGGTGCTCGTCAAATCAGAATGGATAAGAGGCAAATACTATTTAAATTTTAATATATTTTACAAAGCAGTATCGATTTTCGGACCGTTGCAAGCCCTGTATTCATTTTGTTTCAACCATAACAGCCTAACCTGATGCACCCGTCGAGACGCGGCAGGCCCACCGGCGCGCACTCGAGGAACGGTAGACTCGGAGGCTGGCCATGACGGTTGGGTATCTTGTCACTCTTGGCGACGGCACACTGGATGCCGGCGACGGGATTTCTGCGAACCAATCCAACTTTACTTCAGCCGACGTCATCGGGACTGGCAGCTGGACCTGGAGCGGTGTCTATCAGGGCGACGGTCAGACCTACTCAAACATCAGTGACACTGGCACCTATCACTATGGAAGTGACGGGAATGTCTATTTTGTTCCAGATACTTGGTACACGACCAGCGGATCCGGCAATGCGACGACGATCCCTGCTAATTCGATGTCGGGCACATCGGGTAATGACGCAATCAACGGCGACGCCAATGACAATGTTATCTATGGCGGTGATGGTGATGACTACCTGACCGGCTCCTCGGGCGATGACATTATCTTCGGCGGCGAGGGGAACGATAACTACGATACCGATACCGGCAATGACACCTTCTACGGTGAGGGCGGCGATGACTGGGTTGCAATCTATGACAACATGGATGGCGAATCGCTCTACGGTGGCGAAACCGGAGAGACCCTGGGCGATATGCTTGAGGTCTACGGCGATTATGCGGGTGTTGATGTCAACGTCACCTTTACCGGCGATGGGGACGGAACCGTCACATTTGCGGGGCAGACGGCCTATTTCTGGGAGTTTGAGCGGTTCTATCTCCATT
This sequence comes from Phaeobacter sp. JH20_37, assembly GCF_048056015.1. Lineage (NCBI taxonomy): Bacteria > Pseudomonadati > Pseudomonadota > Alphaproteobacteria > Rhodobacterales > Roseobacteraceae > Phaeobacter > Phaeobacter sp. JH20_37. The sequence goes on from NZ_JAYMWW010000020.1 coordinate 56,520, forward strand.
CGGGAGACGACACGCTGGACGGATCTGCGGCGACTTCGGCGCTCAACGTGCAAACCGGCAGCGGTGCCAACAGTGTTACGGGTGGGGCTGGTGATGACACGATATCGACCGGCGCGGGAGCGGATGTGGTCGACGGCGGCGCAGGCGACGATCTTGTCTGGGCCGGGGTAGGGGCCGACACGGTTGACGGCGGCGCCGGGGCCGACAGGCTCTTTGGTCAGGACGACAACGACCTCATCTACGGTGGCACAGGGTCTGACACCATCGATGGGGGTTTGGGCGACGACACGATCTACGGGGGTGAAAACCCGGCAACCTCGGTCGGCGGAAGCAATACCGCAGGGAACACCTACACGGTCATTCATCTTGGGACGGCGTCCGAGGTCGACAGCGTCGAGGGGAACGCCGCCAACGAAAACCCGAACGCTCTGCTGGGGACATACGGGAGCGCGGGGGCAGAGCTATATAACAACTTCCAGACTGCCATCGCGTCAGACGATAATGCGAATACGCGCATCGACTTCGATGACGAAGCCGCGCCGGAAACGATCAATATCAACGGTGTAGACAAGCTCGTCGACACCGGCATGGTCTATAACGCAACGGTAACGTTCACCGACGGCACCACCGGGACGTTCACGGCTGTGGTCATCCAGACCACGGACGGCCACGTCTACATGATGCCGGAAGCCTCGAACAACGCCGAGAACGTTCTTCTAACCAGCAAGACGATCGAGAGTATTTCGCTTGATAGTGTCGTTGTCGGCTACTCAAACGTCACCGCAACCCGGGTAGATGCCGACTATGCTCTGCCGGGTGACACGGATACCTCGGGCGACAGCATCATTGGCGGCGCCGGCGCAGACGTCATCTATGGCGGTGCCGGGAATGACACCATTGCGGGCGGAACCGGCGCTGACAGCATAGATGCCGGGGACGACGCGGACCTCATCCTTCTCCAGGATGGCTTCGGCAACGACACCATTGTTGGTGGTGAAGGGGGCAACGACAGCGATACGCTTTCCATGTCGAGCCTGACCGGGCCAGTGACTGTGACCTATACCGGCGACGAGATGGGGACGATCACCAACGGAACCGATACGGTCAGTTTCTCGGAGATCGAGCGTCTGAACCTGACCGAGCAGGCCGATGTCGTGAATGCCAGCGCGGATAGTGCCGGGGTCGATATAGATGCTCGAGGCGGTGACGACACCATAACCGGCGGCGCGGGGGCCGATTCCATCAAGGGTGGCAGCGGCAGCGATTCCATCGTTGCCGGGGCTGGTGCTGATACGATTGTTGGCGGCATTGGCGACGACATCATTCGGCTGACTGCGGATGCAGATCGCGATCAGCTGGTGTTGGCCGATGGGGCGGGATCCGATCTGATCTATGATTTCGATCTGACGGACAGCGGTGACGGGACCACGGTTGATCAGCTGGATGTTTCAGGGCTCACCAATTTGGCTGGAGATCCAGTCAAAATCGGTGATGTCGTGGTGACCGATACCAATGGTGACGGGACCGGCGATGCGATCATGACCTTCCCCAATGGGGAGAGCATCACATTGGTCGGGGTGCAGCGGTCGCAGGTGGACAACGGGCCCGAAATGCACGCGATGGGCATACCCTGTTTTACGGCCGGGACGCTGATCCAGACGCCAACCGGGCGCGTCAAGGTCGAAGACCTCAGCCCCGGTGATTGTGTCAGCACAATGGGGGCGGGTGCCCAGCAAATCCTATGGGTTGGGGCATCGTCGTTCACCGCCACGCGCAAGCGCCTATCGGAGGCGCTGATGCCGGTACGACTGGACCCGGACGCCTTTGGCGGTGAGCGGGCGCTGCTTGTTTCGCCTCAGCATTGCGTCCTGATGAAACAGCGCAGTAGCGGGCGCCCGGTGCATGTGCGCGCCAAGCATCTGGCACAGGTAACCGGATTTGCATCGTTCGCACGGGAGGTGACGCAGGTTACCTATGTTCATGTACTACTGAAAAAGCACGAGAATATCCTGTCGAACGGAATCCCCAGCGAGACGTTTTATCCCGGCCCTATGGCGGTCTCCACGCTTGGCCCGGCAGATCGCCTGGGACTGTTTAAATGCCTGCCGCAGCTGATCCTCCATCCGGTAGAGCAGGCTTATGGGCCTCGTGTTCTGCCTTTTCTGACACGCCGGGAGGTGCAATCACTGGCCCGCGCCGGAGACCTGGTGCCCTGGCTGATCGGTGACATATCTCGGCACCCGCCCGCTGAGCAGTGGGCCGAGACAGGCGGCTGGCAGGCAATGTATTCGCCGCGGTACAGCTTTCAATCCGGCGCCGCAGCAGGGTAGGCAGTCGTCTCAGCCTATCCGCTGTATGGACCTGGTCAGTGGGTGTCGCGCAGGATCATTTCTGCGTCCAGCCTCACCGTTTCTTCGGGGGCCTGCGGGTAATCCAAGCGCCGCTCCAGGCAGCGCAATACGGCGGCAACCATGCCGTCAATCGGGTTTCGCAACGTGGTCAGTCGTATGGTCGGCCAACGGGCCATTTCGATGTCATCAAAACCGATCACCGAGACGTCTTTGGGAACCACCCGACCGGCATCCCGCAGCGCACCGAGTGCGCCGATGGCCATGGCATCATTGGCACAGAATATCCCATCGAAATCAGTCTGTTCCAGCAGATTGCGGGTGGCGAAATATCCACTCTCGGTGGTGTAGGTTCCGGTGATCTCCCCCGCCAGTGTGATGCCTTTGGCCGTCAACCCGGCAAGCAGTCCGCTGCGGCGTTCAGCGGTCGCGCCGAATTCCCCCGGACCGCCCACCATCGCAACCCGGCGACGGCCGCGTTGCGCAAACAGATCCGCCGCCATCTGTGCGGCTTCGTGGTTGCGCAGACAGATGTTGTCGACGCCCTCTGCTGCGATGATTCGGCCAGAGGCGATGACCGGGATATGCAGTTTGCTACAGAGTTCGACGATTTCGGTCGCAAGACTGCCGCTACGCAGGATCATCGCATCAAGCGGATAGCGGAGCACCTGGGTCACCGCATCGCGGGCATGGTCGCCACCACCGGCGATCACCACCGGCCATTTGCCCGCGGCATTCAGGCCGGCGATCAGGGCAGAGGTCGCCTCCTTGTCGTATTCATTGCGCATCTCACCGGCGAAAACCGCAACCAGATTGGAGCGCGCCCCCTGCAGACTGGCGGCCAGCGCATTGGGCTGGTAGCCGAGTTCATGTGCCGCCAGCAGGATCCGTTCACGTTTTTCTTGATCCAGATAGGCGCCCTCGGTGAAAGCCCGAGAAACAGCCGAACGCGAAACGCCAGCGATTTCAGCCACATCTGCGGCTGTCACCCGGGGTTGGCGTTTGCCGCCAGCTGACCCTTGTCGCTTCATCTGTCGTCCCTTTCGGGCGTGATGTTTTTTTTGTGAGACACCGAAACCCTTGACACAACCGTTACATAGCGCCCCTATATGAACACGTGTGCAGTTCTGGTGCAACGGACAAGCTCCTGGCAAAAGACACAGGGCGGAAAGACGCAGCGAGCCGCACAGGCCCAGGGGAGGCCATTTCAAAAAACACCATCGGTGGCCGTTTTCGGCTGCCTTGGACAATTGGATCGTTGGCCCGATTGGGCAACGGCAGACCGGAGACTGATGATGAAGCGTATTACGTTTACGACCGCTGCGACGCTGGCTTTTGCTGCAAACGCTGCGTTTGCCGAAACCGAGATCACCTGGTGGCATGCAATGGGTGGAGCGCTGGGCGACACCGTCAACCAGATCGCATCCGACTTCAACGCGAGCCAGGATGAGTACAAGATCACCCCGGTCTTCAAGGGCACCTATGAAGAGACCCTGACCGCAGGCATCGCTGCCTTCCGCGCAGGCGAACAGCCGAATGTGATGCAGGTGTTTGATGCTGGCGCCGCAACCGTGATCGGCGCCAAGGGCGCGACCATTCCGGTTCAGGATCTGCTGGCCAACAATGGTGTTGAATTCGACATCAACGATTACATCGCCGGCGTGCGCTATTTCTACGCCGACAGCGATGGCAAGATGATCGGCATGCCGTTCAACTCCTCCACGCCGATCATGTATTACAACATCCAGGCGCTGGAAAAAGCGGGCGTTACCGCGCCCAAGACCTGGGAAGAGTTCCAGACCGTCACTGCACCAGCGCTGAAAGAGGCAGGCTATACCGCCCTGTCGCAGTCACATCTGCCCTGGATCTTCACCGAGAATTTCCACTCGCGCCACAACCTGCCGTTTGCCACCAACAACAATGGCTATGATGGGGCCGACACCCAGATCCTGGTGAACAACGACGCGATTAAGGCACATTTCACAGCTGTCACCGACTGGCAGAAAAACGGCTACTTCGAATGGTTCGGCACAGGTTGGGGCGACAACCAGACGCCGTTTGAAGAAGGCAAGGTTGCGATGTGGCTGGGCTCCTCCGGCTCCTTCGGTGGTCTGAGCAAGAAAGACCTGCCGTTTGATTTCTCCGCGACCATGCTGCCCTATTGGGAAGCCGTGACAACAGAGCCGACGCAAACCTTCATCGGTGGCGCCTCGCTGTTTGCCATGGCGGGCCATGATGCCGAAGAAAACAAGGCAACTGCTGCGTTCTTCGACTTCCTGACCTCCGCTGAGGTTCAGTATTTCTGGCATAAAGAAACCGGCTATGTGCCGATCACCGAAGCCGCATATGAGATGGCAAAGGCGGACGGCCATTATGACCGCGCCCCTGCGGCCGAGGTCGGCATCCAGCAGCTTTCGCTGGCGGCTGGTGACAACACCAAGGGCTATCGCATGGGCTTCTACGTACAGATCCGTGACGTGATGAACCGCGAATACGGTCGCATCCTGACTGGTGAAACCTCGGTTGAAGACGCCTTCAACGCGATTGAGTCCGAAGCCAACAACCTGCTGGCCCGTTTCGCCAAGACCCAAGGCTAATCGCGGGGAATTCCCCCTTACCTGTGACGGCCGCAGCCCCTGCGGCCGTCACGCATTACAACGAAGAGGCACACCGTGAAACGCGCCGGATTCTCGACCAAGTGGATGCCGATCCTGCTGCTGATGCCGCAGCTCGTCATTATCGCTATTTTCTTCTATTGGCCCGCCTGGCACGCAATCCAGTCGTCCTTTTACCTGCAGGATCCGTTCGGGTTTGGCTCTACCTTTGTCGGTCTGGAAAATTACACCGATCTTATGGGGAACAGTGAATATCGCCGCGTTGCGGTTTTCACGCTTGTATTTACGGTTTTGGTGACCTTCTTCTCGCTTGCGATTGCACTGTTGCTGGCGGTGAAGGCGGACAATGTCCTGCGCGGCGCACGCACCTATAGGACCCTTCTGATGTGGGTCTATGCGGTCGCCCCGCCGGTTGCCGGCTTCATTGGTCTGATCATGTTCGACCAGAGCTGGGGACCATTGACGCGGCTTGCCGGTTTCTTTGGCTGGGACTTTGTTCTGGGCGTGAACTTCAACGATACGGCAGCCGCGATGGTTCTGGTGTCGGTCTGGAAACAGATTCCGGTCAACTTCATCTTCTTCCTGTCCGGTTTGCAATCCATCCCGCGTTCCGTACGTGAGGCGGCTCTGATCGACAACGGATCGGCGACCAGCCGGTTCTGGGATGTGACGTTCCCGCTGCTTGCGCCGACGGGCTTCTTCCTCCTGATCATCAATATTACCTATGCCCTGTTCGACACCTTCGGAATTGTCGATACACTGGTGAAGGGCGAGCCGGGCAACAATCCGATGACCCTTGTTTACAAGGTTTATGTCGATGGTTTCCGTGGCAATGACCTTGGCGGTTCCTCGGCACAGTCGGTGATCCTGATGGTTCTTGTCCTCGCGCTTACGGTCTTCCAGTTCCGGCTGATTGACCGTCGGATCCACTATACCTGAGGGGGCTGACATGGCTGACCAAACACCCGTTCAAACGCCGCGCCGCTCCATCAACTGGGGGGCTGTTGGCGACCACACCGTTCTGATCCTCGGCTCGCTCTTCATGCTGGTGCCGCTGATCATGGTGGTGATGACCACAACCGTGCCGGATGTGGATATCATCAAATACGGACCGCAGCTGAAGATCGGCGACCAGTTCGACGAGAACTTCAACAAGGCGATGTTCGAGGCCTCCGGCTTTTCCGGGGCCAACACCGGCACGCGGATGCTGTTCAACTCCTTTGTTCTCGGCATCGGCTTTGCGCTTGGGAAGATCCTGATTGCGATGATGGCGGCCTATGCCATCGTTTATTTCCGCCTGCGGTTTGCCACGCTGGCATTCTGGGTGATCTTCACCACGCTGCTGCTGCCGCTGGAGGTCCGTATTCTGCCGTCCTATGAGGTGGTGCAGCAGCTGGGCATGCTCAACACCTACCAGGGTCTGATCATCCCGTTGATTGCGTCTGCAACCGCAACCTTCTTCTTCCGCCAGTTTTTCCGGTCTGTGCCGGAAGAGCTGGTCGAGGCTGCGCGCATTGATGGGGCTGGGCCGGTGAAGTTCTTCATCGATATTCTGGTGCCGCTGTCGCGGACCATGATTGCGGCCATGTTCATCATCATGTTTGTCTTTGGCTGGAACCAGTATCTCTGGCCGACCATGATCACCACCGAAGAGGACATGTATACGCTGGTGCGGGGGATCAAACAGATCACCCAGACCCTCGAAGGCACCAATGTCCCCGAATTCGGTCGCGCAAATCTTCTCGCCGTGATCGCCATCCTGCCGCCCGTGGCAGTCGTCATTTTCTTCCAAAGCTGGTTCGTCAAGGGCCTGACGGAATCCGATAAGTAAGGACTTCAAATAATGGCTCAGGTTTCCCTGAATTCTGTACGCAAGGTCTACCCCAATGGGGTCGAGGCCGTCACTTCCTCCAGCTTCAAAATCGAGGATGGCGAATTCGTCGTCCTGGTCGGCCCATCGGGCTGCGGCAAATCCACGTTGCTGCGCATGATTGCCGGTCTGGAGGATATCACCGAAGGCACGCTGGAAATCGGCGACCGGGTGGTCAACAATGTCGATCCGGCGGATCGCGATATCGCGATGGTGTTCCAGAACTACGCGCTCTATCCGCATATGACGGTGCGCAAGAACATCGCCTATGGCCTGAAGAACCGCAAAACCCCCGAGGCTGAGATCAAGCAGAAGGTGGCCGAGGCCGCCAAGATGTTGAACCTTGAGGAATATCTGGACCGCAAACCCTCGCAGCTGTCCGGCGGCCAGCGCCAGCGGGTTGCCATGGGGCGCGCCATCGTGCGCGATCCGGCGCTGTTCCTGTTTGATGAACCTCTGTCGAACCTTGATGCCAAGCTGCGCAACCAGATGCGGATTGAGATCAAGGCCCTGCAACGCCGTCTGGGCGTCACCTCGATCTACGTGACCCACGATCAGGTTGAGGCGATGACCATGGCGGATCGCATCATTGTCCTGAACGGTGGCCGGATCGAACAGATTGGCACCCCGTCTGAGATCTATCACAATCCGGCGTCGGTCTTTGTCGCCTCCTTCATGGGCGCGCCACCGATGAACCTGGTTGATGCCACGATCTCCGATGGTCAGGTCACCCTGCCGGATGGTGTGGCGATGGGGGCACTGGATGGCGCTGCATCAGGTGCCGTCAAGCTCGGCATCCGCCCCGAGGATGTGCAGCTGGTCAGCGAAGGTGGTATTTCGATCAACGTTGAACTGATCGAAGAACTGGGCGCACATCGCCTGCTGCATGGCCATCTCGGCGGGCAGCCGTTCACAATCCACGTCCTGAAGGACATTCCGGTTGATCCCGGACCCCATCAGATCTCGGTGGATCCGGCGGCGATCTGCCTGTTTGACGCAGAAAGCGGCAAACGCAGATGACCGAGGTTCTGGACAGTCTGCCGCCGGTTTCCCCCGAGATGCAGGCCCGGATCAAGGCAGCGCCGCGCACTGCAGCGGCGCATCGCGCGCTCATGGCAGAGGTGCCGGCGATGGCCGCCTTGCAAGGCGGTGGTAAGGGTCATCTGGAGGCGTTGGCCTCCTCGGTGTCAGTTGTGGCTTGGAACGTGGAGCGCTGCCTTTTTCCTGAGGATACCGCGGGCCACATCCACCCGCTGGCGCCGCAGGTTGTCCTGCTGTCAGAGGTCGACCATGGCATGGCGCGTACCGGTCAGCGCCACACCACCAAGGAGATGGCTGCCGCACTCGACATGGCTTATGTCTTTGGTGTGGAATTTCACGAGTTGGATCTGGGTGGGCCTACAGAACAGGCGTTCTGCACCGATGATTTCAATCTGTTCGGCTGGCACGGCAATGCCATCCTGTCGGCGGTCCCGCCGGAACGGGTGACGCTGATCCGGCTGGATGATCACGGGCATTGGTTCGCCTCGGATGAGGTGCCGGCTGACCCGGACCAGCCGCGCCTTGGTGGCCGCATGGCGATTGCCGCGGTTCTACCGACTGAGGCTGGACCGATCTGCGTGGTTTCCACCCATCTGGAGAGCAACGCCGACGCAGCCCATAGGCATCAGCAGTTTGACAGGCTGCTCCGCGCCATCGACGCATTTGCGCCGGATATGCCGGTACTGATTGGCGGTGATCTGAATACAGGCAATCACCTGCCGCCTGATTTCGACTGGCAGCGCGAGACGCTGTTCGATCTGGCCCGTTCCCACGGCTACGACTGGAGCGCGACCCCGGATGGTGTCACCACCCGGCCCAGTCTCATCACGCCGCATCCTGATCGGCAGATGAAGCTGGACTGGTTCTGCACCCGCGATATGCGCGCGACCGAGAGCCGGCTGCTGTCTTCAGTTGATCAGAATGGTCGCCCGCTGTCTGATCATGATGCCGTCTGGTGCCGCGTCGCGCTCGATTGATGCCGGCACTGGCCTGATCCATTGACCGGGCGGCATGTGTCCGGCCGGTCAAGGCCCTGAGGTGCTATACGCCCGCGGTATTAAAATACACGCCTGATTATCGGCGGCAGGTCTGCTGTCGCGTGATAAACAAGGCGCATGTTGTTTGATCTTCCTGACCACGAAGCGCTCTATCAGGCGCTGCTGAACCGCGATGACCGTTATGACGGGCAGGCCTATGTCTGCGTGGCCACGACCGGCATCTTCTGTCGCCTGACCTGTCCGGCACGCAAACCTAAGCGGGAGAACTGCCAGTTCTTCGGCAGCGTCGGCGAATGTATCGAAGCCGGGTTCCGGGCTTGCAAACGATGCCACCCGCTGCGCCCGATGGCAGAGGCCGATCCGGCAGTGGCCAGCCTGTTGGCCGCCTTGGATCAACGCCCGGAGCACCGCTGGAGCGAGGGGGATATCCTCCGCATGGGTCTTGATCTCTCGACGGTCAGGCGCAGCTTCAAGCGGCAGTTCGGCATGACCTTTCTTGAGATGGCGCGCCAGCGCCGTCTTCGCGAAGGCTTCACCGCGCTGTCAGACGGCGGCAAGGTCATTGAGGCACAGTTGGATGCGCAATTCGACTCTCCCAGTGCGTTTCGTGCGGCCTTTGCCCGGTTGCTGGGCAGGGCGCCCGGCAGCCTGACCCGCGAAGGTCTTTTGCTGGCCGATTGGATCTCGACACCGCTCGGCGACATGATCGCAGTCAGCAGCCGGACTGAGTTGCACCTTCTGGAATTTGTGGAGCGCAAGGCGCTGAAGGGCGAGCTGGACAAGCTGCAAAAGGCGGTGAAGGGCGATCTTGGTATTGGTCCGACATCACCCGGAGAGCAGATCCGTGCGGAACTGGACGCGTTCTTTGCCGGGATCTCCGCCCGGTTTGAAACGCCGCTGGCCTATCACGGGACACCTTTCATGCAGCAGGTCTGGGATGCTCTGCGCCAGATCCCGCCCGGCGTGACGCGTAGCTACTCGGAGATCGCGCGCCAGATCGGACGTCCAGAGGCGACCCGCGCTGTTGCACGCGCCAATGGTGCCAATCAGATCGCGCTGGTGGTGCCCTGTCACCGGGTGATCGGGGCTGATGGGTCGCTGACCGGTTACGGCGGCGGTCTTTGGCGCAAACAGCGCCTGCTCGATATCGAGCGGCAGTATCGCGCGCCCGTCCGGCATACCGCCAGATCCTGCAAGTAAGGGCGGGAAAGGGCGCCCGGATGCCCAGCAAAGGCCTATCGGCGGTTTCCCAAGCCCCGGCAAATCTGTAGAAGGCGGTAACGCCACTCAGAGCCGGAGCCTGAAACCATGTCGACGCCCAAACCTGTTGTTCTGTGTATCCTTGATGGCTGGGGTAGCGCCGATCCGGGAACCGCCAACGCGCCCTATCTGGCCAAGACACCGACGCTGGACGAGATTGCGAAGACATGCCCGACAGCACGGTTGATCACGCATGGGCCGGACGTCGGCTTGCCGACCGGGCAGATGGGGAACTCGGAGGTGGGGCATACCAATATCGGTGCTGGTCGCGTGGTGGCGATGGATCTGGGCCAGATTGATCTCGCAATCGAGGATGGCTCATTCTTTGACAATGACGCGCTGCAAGCCTTCATTGCGAAGATGAAGCAGACCGGCGGCACGGCCCATCTGATGGGGCTTGTTTCGGACGGTGGCGTGCACGGCCATATCACCCATATCATTGCGGCGGTAAAGGCGATCCGCGATGCCGACGTCCCTGTCTGGCTGCATGTGATGACGGATGGCCGCGACGTGGCCCCGAAATCTGCTGCCGGTTTCGTCGCTGCCCTGCAATCGGAACTGGCGGCTGGCGCGCGCATCGCAACAGTGACAGGCCGTTACTACGCCATGGACCGCGACAATCGCTGGGAGCGGGTAAGCCAGGCTTATGACGCAATGATCCATGCCAAAGGCCAGCACCGGGCAGCGACAGCGGAGGCTGCTATTGAGGCCAGCTATACCCGCGAGGAGTTCGACGAGTTCATCAAGGCGACAGTGATCGAGGGCTATGATGGCGTGAAAGATGGCGATGGCCTGTTCTGCCTGAATTTCCGCGCCGACCGCGCCCGCGAGATCCTGCGTGCGATTGGCGAGCCGAGCTTTGATGCTTTTGACACCGGCGCACGCCCGGATCTTGCGGCGCTGCTTGGCATGGTGGAATACTCCGAAGGCCACAACAGCTATATGCAGACCGTGTTTCCCAAACGGGCCATCGTCAACACCCTGGGGGCATGGGTGGCAAAACAGGGCAAACGCCAGTTCCGTCTGGCCGAGACCGAAAAATACCCGCATGTGACCTTCTTTCTCAACGGTGGCAAAGAGGATCCCGAGGACGGCGAAGATCGCGCGATGCCGAAATCGCCGCAGGTGGCGACCTATGATCTGCAGCCGGAGATGTCGGCGCCAGAGGTGACGGAGCGCTTTATCGAGGCTATCGAAGCGGGGTATGACCTGATTGTCACCAATTATGCGAACCCGGATATGGTGGGCCATACCGGTGATCTCGACGCCGCGATCAAGGCCTGTGAGGCCGTGGATCAGGGTCTTGGCAAGGTCGTGGCCGCGCTGACGGCGGCGGGCGGCGTCATGCTGGTCACCGCCGATCACGGCAATTGCGAGGTGATGGTGGACCCCGAAACAGGCGGGCCGCACACCGCCCATACCACCAATCTTGTGCCAGTCGCGCTGGTTGGTGGGCCGACAGGCGCAAAGCTGCGCAACGGTCGGCTCGCGGATCTGGCCCCAACCGTGCTGGAGCTGATGGGCCTTGCGAAACCGGATGAAATGACTGGAGAGAGCCTGCTCGTATGAGGCCTGCGTTTGGCATCACTGGACTGTCGGTAATCCGGCGCGCTCTGCTGATATCGGCGGCGTCGCTTGTCCTGCCGATCCTGGCCGGGACTGCGGCGGCCGCGGATAATCCCGCCGCTGCCGCGCAGCAGGCCGCCAACCAGCTGGAAGCCGCGACGCTGGCCTTGCAGGACGCCGAAAGCGCGCGAGACCGGGTTGCCGCGCTGACCGAGACGGTGCGTGCCTATGAGGCGGGTCTTGCGGCGATGCGCGATGGGCTGCGTCGTGTGGCGCAGCGCGAGGGCCAGCTGGCGGCCCAGCTGAAGGCACGCGAGGACGATGTGGCGGATCTTCTCGGCGTGTTGCAGACCATTGAAACCTCGCCGCCGCCGGTGTTGATGCTGCACCCCTCAGGCCCGCTTGGCGCGGCGCGCTCCGCCATGACACTGGCAGAGGTGACACCGGCGCTTCAATCGCGCGCAACCGCACTGCGTCGCGACCTTGAGGAGGTCCAGACCTTGCGCCTGTTGCAGCAGAACGCGGCGAATACGTTGCAGGAGGGGCTTAACGGTGTGCAGGAGGCGAGGGCGCAATTGTCTGCCGCTATCGCCGACCGGACCGACCTGCCGCGCCGCTTTACCCAGGACCCGGTGCGGACGGCTATTTTGATTTCATCCACTGAAACCCTCAGCGGATTTGCCAGCGGGCTTGCTGAAATCGCCGAAGGCGAGATTGCAACGACAGACGCTGATATCAGCGCCCTGCGGGGTGAGTTGTCGATCCCGGTCGAAGGGCTGGTTCTGCGCGGCTACGGCGAGAAAGACGCCGCAGGCATCGCCCGGCCCGGCTGGCTTGTTGCGGCACGTCCGCGCGCGCTGGTGGTCTCTCCCACGGCGGCAACGATCCGCTATCAGGGGCCGCTTCTGGATCTTGGCAATGTGGTCATTCTTGAACCACAGCCGGAGACACTGTTTGTACTCTCCGGGTTGGCTGAGGTTTACGGCACCATGGGCGAGGTCATCCCGGCAGGAACCCCGGTTGGCCTGATGGGGGGCAAAAGCCCCGAAATCGGTGCCATTTTGTCACTAAGCGGTGAAGGGGCTGGAACTGACCGCACAGAAACGCTCTATATAGAAGTGAGAATGGACAACAGTCCGGTGGACCCCGAAACCTGGTTCCGCACCGACAAGGATGGAAATTAGTTCATGAGAAAATTTGCGATGGCCGCGGTGGGCGGCACGCTGGCAGGAATCCTTGCCACCACCTATGTAGCTGAGCCGCTTCTGGCTCAGGAAGGCAGCAGAGAGGCCAGCGTCTATGAACAGCTGGATCTTTTTGGCGACATCTTTGAACGCATCCGCGTGCAATATGTCGAAGACGTCGATGAGACCGAGCTGATCGAAGCCGCCATTGGCGGAATGCTGGCCTCGCTGGATCCGCATTCCAGCTATCTGTCGCCCGACGATGCCACCAAGATGCGGGTGCAGACCCGTGGTGAATTCGGCGGTCTCGGGATCGAGGTCACGCAGGAAGAGGGCTTTGTCAAAGTTGTCTCTCCGATCGATGGAACACCGGCGGATGAAGCCGGGATCGAGGCCGGTGATTTCATCACCCATGTGGATGGCGAAAGTGTTCTTGGCCTTTCGCTGGACGATGCGGTTGAGCTGATGCGGGGGCCGGTTGGTTCCGAAATCATCATCACCGTTGTGCGCGAAGGCGAGGCGGAGCCGTTTGACGTCTCGATCATCCGCGACACGATCAAGCTGACAGCGGTGCGGGCGCGGACCGAAGACGACACTGTCGTGCTGCGACTGACCACATTCAACGATCAGACCACGCCGAACCTGGAAGCCGGGCTGAAAAAACAGCTCGAAGAAGCCGGTGGTATGGATAACGTCAACGGGATCGTGCTCGACCTGCGCAACAACCCCGGTGGCCTTCTGACACAGGCGATCAAGGTGGCCGACAGCTTCCTCGACAGCGGTGAGATTGTCTCGACCCGCGGTCGTAACCCCGAGGACGGCGAGCGGTTCAACGCTACGCCGGGCGACCTTGTGGACGGCAAACCGATTGTGGTGCTGATCAACGGTGGATCGGCGTCTGCATCGGAAATCGTTGCAGGTGCCCTTCAGGACCATCGCCGCGCGATCGTGGTCGGCACCAAATCCTTTGGCAAAGGGTCTGTGCAGACGGTGATGCCGCTGAAAGGGGAGGGTGCAATGCGCTTGACCACGGCGCGCTATTACACACCCTCCGGGCGCTCCATTCAGGCCTTGGGTGTCTCACCCGATATCGTCGTGGAACAGCCCCGACGCACCCCGGATACCGAGGAGGAGGACGAGAAGGCCTCCGCAGCACGCCGGACCCGTTCGGAGGCCGACCTGCGCGGACGTCTGAACAATGACAGCCTTTCCGAGGATGAAATCCGCCAGATCGAAGAAGACCGCGCCAAGGCCGAGGCCGCTGCCGAACGTCGCGAAGAGGATTATCAGCTGGCCTATGCCATCGACATTCTGAAAGGCTTGTCGAAGCTGGGGCCGGAGCAGCAGTAGACACCACCTCGCAGATATGACCCATGATAACCGCCCCGGACCTGTGTTCCGGGGCGGTTTCAGTTTGACCAGCTCGGTCGCAAATGGGGTTTGGCCAGGGCGGGGCGGCTCACGCGCGGGGCGGTTTTCCCGCAATGATATCGCGACGAAACCGGCGTGGTGGCAGCCCGGTGCCCCGGGTAAAGACGCGGCTGAAATGTGCCGGGTCCGAATAGCCCAGCTCGTAGGCGATTTCTGCCGCACTCAGCGCAGTATAGATCAAAAGTCGCCGCGCCTCGCGCAGCATCCGCTCACTGATAAGTTGCGAGGCTGGCTGACCGGTAGCCTGATGGCAGATCCGATTGAGGTGTGTTGTCGAAACGGCAAGTTCGCGCGCATAGTCGCTCACTTGACGCCGTTTGCGGAAATCCCGGTTCACCAGCGTTTCGAACCGCGCAAACAGCTGGTGCGCCTTGGGGCTCGCGTTGCGATATCGCAAGGCGCCGATAGACTGCGCGACAGTGCCGGTAAGCGCGCCGACAAGCCCGCGCAGAATCTGGCGGCGTGCAAATCCATCGGTTTCATAGGCGTCCCGGATACTCTCGACAAGGCGCTCCAGAGGCGCATCCAGCGGGGTGATGGTTGCGCGGTCCAGCGTGGCCAGGACATCGGGAATGTCATCAAGTACCTGATCAATAAGGTCTGATGTCAGGGTCAACACCCAGCCGCAGGTGTCACTGTCAAAGCGGAAGCCATGCACCGCACCGCGTGGCACATTGATCACGCAAGGCGGTGTCAACTGTTGAGCGATGCCATCCAGGGTAGCCTCACCGCTGCCCCGCATCAGCACGATCAGTTGGTGAAGCCGCGCGTGGCGGTGTGGTTTCAAAGCCCAATCATGCAGCGAGGAACGTGCCTCGATGCTCTCGATATGCAGAAGGTCTGCCAGCTCCCCATGCTCTCCAAACAGGGAGTAGGTATTGATAGCGTATTCTTCGCTCATGTGCGAAATATACAAGAAATCGGCGGTAGGGTCTATTCGCAACCCTGCCTTCTCCGGGCAAGATAAGGATGCGAACAGGAGAGAACCGGAATGCCGAACCAGACAACACAGGTGGTCATTGTAGGGGGCGGCCCGTCTGGCTTGTTGCTCTCGCAACTGCTGCACCGGGCCGGTATCGACACGATTGTGCTTGAGCGTCAGACCCGCGACTATGTGCTTGGTCGCATTCGTGCCGGTGTGTTGGAACATGGGTTTGTGGACCTGATGCGCCGGGCAGGAGCCAATGCGCGTATGGACCGCGAAGGCGTGGTTCATCACGGATTTCACATTGCTCATCAGGGCCGCCTGGACCGGATCGACCTTTCGGGCAGAACCGCCGGTCAAACCGTCATGGTCTATGGCCAGACCGAGGTCACGCGCGACCTCTACGACGCCCGCGATGCCATGGGCGGGCAGATCATTCACCAAGCGATGAATGTCGCCCTTCATGATATCGAGTCGGATCAACCCTATGTCACCTATGAGTTGCAGGGCGAAACCCGCCGGATCGATACCAAGTTCATCGTCGGGGCGGATGGGTTCCATGGCGTCAGCCGTCGCTCAATTCCAGCGGATGTGCTGCGTGAATATGAGAAGGTCTACCCTTTTGGCTGGCTTGGCGTGCTCTCACAGACGCCGCCCGCAACGGCTGAGCTGATCTATGCCCGCCATGAACGCGGATTTGCCCTGTGCTCGATGCGCAATGCACAGTTGAGCCGTTACTACATTCAGGTGCCGCTGACCGACCGTGTCGAGGATTGGAGCGATGCGCAATTCTGGGAGGAGTTGAAGAGGCGCTTGCCTGCGGATGTTGCGGACAGTCTGAAAACCGGCCCCTCGATTGAGAAATCCATCGCCCCGCTGCGCAGCTTCGTCGCAGAGCCGATGCGCTACGGCGCGCTGTTTCTGGCAGGCGATGCGGCGCATATCGTGCCACCCACCGGGGCCAAGGGGCTGAACCTCGCAGCATCTGATATCTACTATCTGTTCGAGGGGCTGTCGGATCATTTCCAGCGCGGCGATGACGGCGCGCTGGACAGCTATTCAGAGCGCGCACTGGCGCGGATCTGGAAGGCGGAGCGCTTCAGCTGGTGGATGACCAACCTGCTGCATCGGTTCCCCGACATGTCGCCGGCGGATGTACGATTACAACAGGCCGATCTCGACTATCTGTTTTCCTCCGATGCGGCCCAGGCCTCTCTGGCGGAAAACTATGTCGGCCTGCCTTATTAGGCTCTACCCCAGGCCACTGTCAGCCGTTTATCCGGCCGGTGGTCCTGTTCCGCCAGATCCATAAGCGCACCGCCGAAATCGGCAAAGGAAATCTGTGACTGGCCTTCGTGGTCGGTGACCAGCGTGTCGGTTCCCCAAGCGTACCGCCCCTTGCGCGGTCCCTCGTGCAGCATCGCTGGCGGGCGCAGGCAGGTCCAATCCACATCCGGTGTGGAATCCAGTAACTGATCCTGCGCAGCACAGGCTTCCGCGATCGGGCGCACCGCTTCGGGCAGAAAACCAGGTGCGCTCAGCACGGTCTCGCCGCTGCCATCTGCAAGCTTCAACAGAGCGGCGCCACCGGTGATGAGGGCAGGGATGCCGGCGGAGCGGGCGGCATTCAGGACCGCCCTGGTCAGATCCACCAGCAATGCATCCTGCCCGGGCAGCGGGCGAAGGGCGCTGATAATGATCTGGTGTTGCCGGGCCAGCCCCGCCAGCTGGTCTGCACTGGACAGAACATCCAGCGCAACTGCGGTGACCCGGGCGTCGCCGCTATGGCCTGACCGTTCAGGATGACGGGCGACGGCGGTCACGGTATGGCCGCGTTCGATGGCCTGTTGCAGGGTCGCACTCCCGACATCGCCGGTCGCCCCAAAGAGAAGAATATCCATTTCAAACCTTTTATCTTGATATCGAGATAATGGGTATTGATTGTTTATCTTTACGTCAAGATATTTCGTGCAGTGCAAAAACGCACAAAATATTGCGCGCAGGCAAACATTTGGCCTGCATTCCACGCTGGCGATCCGATGACCTGGACGCTAACGTGCACTGAACTGATCAGTTTACTTTTAAGGGAGGCAGCAATGTCAGCCATCCTATCTATCCGTGATTTGGAAAAGACATACGAAGGCGGGTTTCAGGCGCTCAAAGGGGTCTCTCTCGAGATCGAGAAGGGGGAGATACTTGCCCTTCTGGGGCCGAATGGCGCAGGTAAGACGACGCTGATTTCGACCGTTTGCGGCATCACCACGCCCAGTTCCGGGAAGGTGTCGGTGGGCGGTCACGACATCATCGAAGACTTTCGGGCCGCGCGCAGCCTGATCGGGCTGGTGCCGCAGGAGATCAACCTTGAGCCGTTTGAGACGGTGTGGAATTCGATCAAGTTTTCGCGGGGGCTTTTTGGCAAGCCGCGCAATGATGCGCTACTGGAGGATATTCTCCGCAAGCTGTCGCTCTGGGACAAACGCAAGAGCCAGATCAAGGAATTGTCCGGCGGCATGAAGCGCCGGGTGCTGATCGCCAAGGCGCTCAGCCACGAGCCGCGCATCCTGTTTCTGGATGAACCGACTGCCGGGGTGGACGTGGAGTTGCGCAAGGATATGTGGGACGTCGTGGCAGAGCTAAAACGCGGCGGTGTCACCATCATCCTGACCACCCACTACATTGAAGAAGCCGAAGCCATCGCGGATCGGGTCGGAGTCATCACCAACGGAGAGATCCTGCTGGTCGAGGACAAGGACAAGCTGATGGCACAGCTTGGCAAGAAGCAGCTGGAGGTGCAGCTGACAGAACCGCTAACAGCCGTGCCGGAAGGTCTCAGCGGCTATGGTGTGACCCTGACAGAAGATGGCCGAGGCCTGATCTATTCCTATGACACCAACGCCGAGCGGACCGGCATCACTGCCCTGCTGAACGACGTGGCCACCGCGGGTCTGACGCTGGCGGATGTGCAGACCCGGCAATCCAGCCTCGAGGACATATTCGTCGGGCTGGTCTCAGGAGAACCGACATGAATTGGACTGCAATCGCCTCCATCTACCGCTTTGAAATGGCGCGATTTTTTCGCACCCTGATGCAGAGCTTCCTGTCGCCGGTGCTGTCAACCTCGCTTTACTTCGTGGTGTTTGGTGCCGCCATCGGTAGCCGGATCGACCAGGTCGAAGGCGTGCCTTACGGTGCCTTCATCGTGCCGGGTCTGATCATGCTCAGCGTGATGACGCAAGCCACCTCCAATGCCTCTTTCGGGATCTATTTCCCAAAGTTCATCGGCACTATATACGAGCTGCTATCGGCGCCAGTGAACTTCCTTGAGATCGTGATCGGCTATGTCGGCGCCGCCGCCACCAAGGCCCTGTTTATCGGTGTGGTGATCCTGCTGACGGCCTCGCTCTTTGTCGATCTGACCATTGCGCATCCGCTCGCCATGGTGCTGTTCATGGTGCTGACCTGCGTCAGCTTTGCGCTGCTGGGATTCATTATCGGGGTCTGGGCGAAAAACTTTGAACAGCTGCAATTGGTGCCGCTGCTGATTGTCACGCCTCTGGTCTTCCTGGGCGGGTCTTTTTATTCGATTTCGATGCTGCCGCCGATCTGGCAGAAAATCACCCTGTTCAACCCGGTGGTTTATCTGATTTCCGGCTTTCGCTGGTCCTTCTTCGGAACCTCGGACGTGCCGGTCGGGCTCAGCCTTCTGGCCATCGGCGGCTTTACCGCGCTCTGCCTGGCGGTGATCTGGTGGATCTTCAAAACCGGCTGGCGGATCCGCGCCTGACCCTGGGTAACCGCGCGGCAGAATAGGACCATAACCCGCCCGCCGCGCGGCTTTGGGGCAGCCGCAACATCGCTGCCCCAAGGGAAGGTAAGCCCGGTTAATTCCGCACGTATGTGGCGAACGTTGCAATTTTACCCAAGGTGCGCGGCTTTTTTGCTGCTGCTTTCGCCTCGTTCCGGTGCCATCCCTTGTTTCAGGGCAGTCGGCATTCTACATCGGCGCCATGAACCTGAGATTGCCTTTCTTGAACAAGCCTCCGCTGGTTGCTGTTGTGCGCCTCAATGGCGCCATTGGCATGGCCGGTCGCGGTGCGCTGAATGATGCCACTCTTGGACCGGTGTTGGAGCGCGCCTTTCGAAAGGGAAAGCCGGCAGCGGTCGCCTTTGAAATCAATTCGCCCGGCGGTTCGCCGGTGCAAAGCGCCCTGATTGGTGCCCGCATTCGTCGCCTCTCCGAAGAACTGAAGGTTCCCACTATCGCTTTCGTCGAAGATGTCGCCGCGTCCGGGGGCTATTGGCTGGCCGCCTCGGCGGATGAGATCTGGGCCGACGAAAGCTCGATCCTCGGATCGATTGGGGTGATATCGGCTGGCTTCGGCGCCCATGTCTTTCTGGCCCGCCAGGGTGTCGAACGGCGGGTCTATACAGCGGGCCGCAGCAAATCGATGCTCGATCCCTTCCGCCCGGAAAACGCTGAGGACGTGAAGCGTCTGAAGCAGCTTCTGGGGGACATCCACGACAATTTCATCGCCCATGTCAAAGATCGCCGCGGCGATAAACTGGACACCAGCGAAGATCTCTACACCGGTGAAATCTGGCTGGGACGACGTGCGGTCTCGCTGGGGCTGATTGATGGCATCGGCCATCTGCGCCCCAAGATGCAGGCCCGTTTCGGCGACAAGGTGCGGTTCCGCCGCTATGGTATCAAAAAGCCCCTGTTGGGCCGGATCGGTATGCAGATGGCGCAGGATGCGCTGAACGGTATCGAGGAACGCGCTGAATATGCGCGGTTTGGCCTCTGACGTGATTTTCAAAATCGTTTCCCTGTTTCTTGTGGTGATGGCTGTGCTGGCGATGTTCGGCAAGCTGCGGATGCCCGGGCAAAAGCGACTGGCCTCGCGGCGCTGCGTCAGCTGCGGACGCTTCAAGATCGGAAAAGGCCCCTGTGCCTGCAAAAAGAATGGAGGGCCTCGGCAATGATGCCATGGCTGTTATCTGGACTTGGGCTGGTCATCCTGCTGTTGGCAGGGGATGCGCTGGTACGGGGTGCGGTGAACCTCAGCCTGCGGATCGGCGTGCCTGCATTGATCGTCAGCCTGACCATCGTTGCCTTTGGCACCTCGGCGCCTGAGATGTTGATCTCCATCCGGGCTGTCGGAGACAATGCGGACGGCATCGCCCTTGGCAACGTCGTTGGCTCGAACACGGCAAATATCCTCATGGTTCTCGGCATCCCGGCGTTGATGCGATCGCTTCACACCAGCGAATGCGATACCCGCAAGAACTATGTGTTCATGTTGATCGCATCGGTTCTGTTCATTGCGCTGGCGTTTTACGGAACCTTCACGGTCTGGTCTGGCCTTATCCTGCTGGGCGCGCTGTCGGTTGTTCTGGGCGTGGCCTTCCGCGAGGCGCGCGCCCATCGCCGCAACGGCAAGGATAGTGACCTCGACGAGATTGATGAGGCGGATCCCGATATGCCCTATTGGCGGATCGGCATCTACCTGTTCCTCGGATTGGTCGGATTGCCGCTGGGGGCCGATCTGCTGGTCGACAACGCGTCGATCATCGCGCGGACCTATGGCGTAACCGAAACGGTGATCGGTCTCACGCTGGTGGCCATAGGCACCTCGTTGCCGGAGCTGGCAACCACCGTCATGGCTGCACTGCGTCGGCAGGCGGATGTGGCACTGGGCAATGTGATCGGCTCCAACATGTTCAACCTGCTGGCAATTGTCGGCGTTGCCACCTTTGTCGGCCCGATCAGCGTTGATCCCTCCTTCCTGCGGGTGGATCTCTGGGTGATGCTGGCCTCATCGCTGCTGCTGGTGCCGTTTGTTTTTCTCAAAATGGACATCACCCGCACCTGGGGTGTGATTTTATCGGCGGTTTATGTGGTCTACCTAGTGCAGCTGTTCTAACTCATTGCCAAACAGGCAGATGAGGAGAGAGCAAGATGCGGGCATTGGTAACCGGCGCGGGCAAGCGACTTGGCCGCGCGATGGCACTTGAATTGGCTGCGAGCGGCTATGACGTCGCCGTTCACTACGCCAGTTCCGCAGATGCGGCGGAACGCACGGCGGAAGAGATCCGCGCCATGGGGCGCATGGCTGTTACCCTGCAGGCCGATCTTCTGCAGGAGATGGCGACAGCCGCCCTGCTGCCCGCCGCCGCAGAGGCCCTGGGCGGTCCGATCACCTGCCTTGTGAACAACGCGTCAATCTTTGAGCACGACAGCCTGGAGACGGCGACCCGCAGCAGCTGGGATCGTCACATGGACAGCAATCTGCGCGCGCCGTTCATTCTGACACAGCAGCTGGCCGCGCAGGACCTGCCCCAGCAGATGGACGATGAGGGGCGACCGCTGGCTTCTGCCGCTGTCATCAATCTGATCGATCAGCGTGTGCGCAAGCTTACACCGGAGTTCATGACATATACGCTGGCGAAATCCGCCCTTTGGACGTTGACGCGGACCAGCGCACAGGCGCTCGCCCCGCGCATCCGGGTAAACGGGATCGGTCCCGGCCCAACGCTGAAAGGCCCGCGTCAGAGCGAGAGCCAATTTGCCCGTCAATGTGCAAATACACCGTTGCAGCGCGGCGCTGACCCGGCCGATATCCGCGCGGCTCTGGCCTATCTCCTGCGCGCACCCTCGGTCACCGGGCAGCTGATCTGCATCGACAGCGGTCAGCATCTCAGCTGGGAAACACCCGACGTTGTGGGGTTGGAATAAGGGGCTCTGCGGCCTGGTTCAAAAGTGGTAGCGGCGAAGTTGTGCACGTAGCGTCAACGCGTCGTAAATCCGTTACAAAATTCCTTTTGGAATCATAAACTTGTCAGCAATTGGAAAATTTTACGATTGAAATCAATAACTTATGATAGTGCCTAATTATTAGGCAAACGCTGGAAATCAGCCGAATATAAGGAAAAATCGCGGATAGCCATAAGATACTACCAGACTTATCCACAGCATCGGTGGATTTGTTCGCTGTTGATCCCGATGCGCTAACATTGCAGACCAGCCCCGGGAATCATAGATCTCGAAACATGACAGACCATCAGCCCGACACCCCATCCGAAACGGCATCTTCCCCGGCATTGACGGGGTATGCCGTGATTCAGGAGTACCTGAAGACACTGGACCACTCGCCCGGGGTTTATCGGATGCTGGATAGCGAAAGCCGCGTGCTCTATGTCGGCAAGGCGCGCAATCTACGGGCGCGGGTGTCGAATTACTCTCGTCCCGGTCATTCGCCGCGGATCGAACGAATGATTGCGGCGACCGCTTCGATGATGTTCCTGACAACCCGGACCGAAACCGAGGCGCTGCTGCTGGAGCAGAACCTGATCAAGCAGCTGAAGCCAAAATACAATGTGCTGCTGCGTGACGACAAAAGCTTTCCGAACATTTTGGTGGCAAAGGATCATGCCTTTCCCCAGATCAAGAAACACCGTGGTGCCCGGCGTGAGAAAGGTAGCTACTTTGGACCTTTCGCCAGTGCGGGCGCCGTAAACCGGACGCTCAATCAGCTGCAAAAGGCATTTCTGCTGCGCAATTGCAGCAATGCCATGTTCGAAAGCCGCACCCGCCCGTGTCTGCAATATCAGATCAAGCGCTGTACTGCGCCCTGCACCGGTGAGATATCGGCCGAGGATTATGCCGCATCCGTACGGGACGCCGAACGTTTTCTGTCCGGTCGCTCGACCAAGATCCAGGAGGAACTCGCCGAGCAGATGACCGCAGCATCCGAGGCCATGGAGTTTGAGCGCGCCGCTGCCCTGCGCGACCGGATCAAGGCGCTCACTCAGGTGCAGACGTCCCAGGGCATCAACCCCCGTGGTGTGGCAGAGGCCGATGTGATCGGCCTGCATCTCGACAGCGGACAGGCCTGCGTGCAGGTGTTCTTCATCCGCGCCAATCAGAACTGGGGCAATCAGGATTTCTATCCCCGCACCAGCGGCGATGTCTCACCGGCGGAGGTGATGGAAGCCTTTATCGGCCAGTTCTATGACAATAAGGAACCGCCCCGGCAGCTGATCCTGTCGGATGAGATCGAGAACTGCGACCTGATGGAACAGGCGCTCAGCGACAAGGCCGGGCGTCGCGTCGAAATTCTGGTGCCACAGCGCGGGGAAAAGACGGAACTGGTCGCCGGTGCTGTGCGCAATGCTCGCGAATCTCTGGCCCGCCGCATGGCCGAAAGCGCGACGCAGGCGAAACTGTTGCGCGGCGTGGCCGAAGCCTTCGGCCTTGATGGGTCACCCCAGCGGATCGAAGTCTACGACAACTCGCATATTCAGGGCAGCCATGCCGTCGGCGGCATGATCGTCGCAGGTCCCGAGGGTTTCATGAAAAACGCCTATCGCAAGTTCAACATCAGAGGTGACGAACTGACCCCCGGCGATGACTTCGGCATGATGAAAGAGGTGCTGAACCGACGTTTCTCACGCCTGCTGAAAGAAGATCCCGACCGTGACAAAGGTCTTTGGCCGGATCTATTACTGATCGACGGTGGCGCCGGTCAGGTCAGCGCCGTTGCCGAAATCATGGCCCGCCACGGCGTCGAAGACATCCCGATGATCGGCGTCGCCAAGGGGGTTGATCGCGATCATGGCAAGGAAGAGTTTCACCGTCTCGGCGAAGCGCCCTTTGCTTTGCAGCGCAATGACCCTGTGCTTTATTTCGTGCAGCGGATGCGGGATGAGGCGCACCGCTTTGCCATCGGGACCCATCGTGCCAAACGGGCGAAAGCCATCGGCGCGACCCCGCTGGATGAGGTGCCGGGGGTTGGTGCCGCGCGCAAACGCGCCTTGCTCACCCATTTTGGCAGCGCAAAGGCGGTGAGCCGGGCCAACCTGTCGGACCTGAAAGCAGTCGAGGGGGTCTCGGCAGCGCTGGCGCAGCGGATCTATGATTACTTTCACGGGCAGGGGTAGCCACGCAAACCGGCCGTCCGGTGCTATTGGCGCCTAACCATTGGTTGGGCCGGGCAAGGTCCTGACTTATTGGTCAAAAACAGCCTCGTAGATGTGACCATTCGCGACGGAAAATTCATCTGTTCCGCTTTCCACCCGTGAAACTGCGGGCTAGTGTGCAGCCATGAAATGGACTGTTCCCAATATCCTCACCCTCCTGCGACTGGTGGCAGCCCCGGGGCTCGCGATCATGTTCCTCTATTTTTCGCGCCCTTATGCCGATTGGTTTGCGCTGATCCTATTTGTCAGCGCGGCCATCACCGACTGGTTTGATGGCTATCTGGCACGCTCCTGGGGGCAGGAGACCAAGATGGGCGCGATGCTGGACCCGATTGCCGACAAGGCAATGGTGGTGATCGCGCTGATGATCCTGGTTGGATATGCTGCCGAGCATTGGACACCCTGGCTGGTCCTGCCTGCAACGGTGATCCTGTTTCGCGAAGTCTTCGTCTCAGGCCTGCGCGAATTTCTTGGAGATACGGCCGGCACGCTCAAGGTGACGTCACTGGCGAAATGGAAAACCACGGCGCAGATGACCGCCATCGCCACCTTGTTTTCGCAAGGGATCTTTGAACACTATCTGGTCATGTCCTCCTTTGGCATGGATCAGTCAATTGTGGATCAGATCATGATGGGGGAGATCAGCGATGAATTCGGCCTGCGCTGGAAGTTCGAGGGCATGATCTGGACCGGCCGACTCGGGTTGTGGCTGCTTTGGATCGCGGCCGCGCTGACCCTGATCACCGGCGCTGACTACATGCGTAAAGCACTGCCACATCTGAAGGAGACCCGCTGATGGATATCCTCTATTTCGCCTGGGTGCGCGAACGTATCGGCCTGCCGAAGGAAAAGATCGAGACAACTGCCGGCACCGTGCGCGAGCTGGTGGGCGAGCTGAGCGCCCGGGATCCGCGCTATGCGGCCGCATTTGCCGACCTGTCGGCGCTTCGTGTGGCGCTGGATCAGGACCTCTCGGATTTCGATGCCCCGTTGGAGGGCGTGCGCGAAGTGGCGTTCTTCCCGCCGATGACCGGAGGCTGAGCCATGCGGATCGCAGTGCAGGAGGCCACCTTTGATCTGGGCGAGGAGAGCCAGCGCTTTGCGGCAGATGTTGCGACGTCCGGCGCCAATGCCGGCGCCATCGTGACGTTCACCGGCGTTGTGCGCGGGTCGGACAGCGGCGACATGGTGGCGATGGAGATCGAACATTACCCCGGCATGACCGAGCGTGCGATCGGGCAGATCACGGAGGAGGCGCTGCGGCGCTGGTCTCTGGCCGATGCGCTGGTGATCCACCGCCATGGACGTCTGGTCCCCGGCGAGCAGATCATGATGGTCGCCACTGCCGCACGCCACCGCTCCGATGCTTTTGAGGCGGCGGAATATCTGATGGACTATCTCAAATCCCGCGCGCCCTTCTGGAAGAAAGAGCTGACACAGGACGGTTCGGGCAACTGGGTCGAGGCCAAAGACAGCGATGAAGATGCGCTGACCCGCTGGGACTGACCCAGCGTTCTGCGCCCGGTCAGCGGGCAGCCAGACTGGTACGTTTCTGATTCCGGTATTAACCGTGCAGCTGGCCGCGCAGCTCTTCCGCCTCGCGACGGGCATCGCGCAGCCCATCCATGGCAGCCCGCAACTCGGCCTCGGTCTGAACCAGCTGATTGGACAGCTCTGCCTCACGTTGTTGCAGGTAGGTGATCGCCTGATCGCGGGTTTCCTCCGCTTCGTGCAGCTCCTGGCTCATCCGATCCAGATCGGCGACATCGCTTTGCCGCACGCGGGTGAAACGATGCACCAGCCAATTGGCAAACCACCCCATCGCAAAGGCGACAAACAGGATAATGGCAGTGGTGATGATGAACTCTGTCCTGTTCATTGTCCGGAGGTCTCCTGTTCGCTGTCTGGGGCGGCTTCTTCGGCGGCGGCCTCATCAAGGGTCGTTTCGCTTGTCGGGTCATTGGCCGGGCGGATCAGCCGGAATTCGATACGGCGATTGGCCTCGCGCCCTTCCTCGGTATCATTGGTCGCAATTGGTGTGCTTTCGCCATAGCCCTTGGCGGTAAAGCTGCTGGTCACCAGCCGCCGTCCGCGCAGCTCGTTCAGAACCGATTGGGCCCGCGACTGGCTGAGCGACTGGTTCATTTCCTCGCGCCCCTGACTGTCAGTATGGCCCTGGATCTCCAGCCGCACACCGTTACAGCGCGACAGGATATCGGCGATCTGATCCAGCGTATCGCGGCTGCCCGCGGCGACGGTTGCCGACCCCGGCTCAAAGGTGATTTTCGAAACGGTCTGCACCGCTGCCAGTTCGGCTTCGCAGAGTTCCGGCGACATCGGTTTGTCCGCAGGCTCCGGCGGCTCCTCATAGGAGACGTTCAGCTCATAGCTCTCCGCCTCGCCCAGCTTGGCCGATAGCAGCTTGGCAATTTCAGCCGGGGCGTCTTCGCGGTGGCTCATCCCGCTCAGTGTGAGACTATCCGGCGTCACGGAGACCGCACCGCGTTGCAGAAAGGACAGCGCCTCCAGCCCGGCCAGCACCCGCACAGGCCAGTCGGCAGGCAGGTCTTCGACAACGCGGGTGGCGCTGTGAACATTGTCGGAACCAAACCGGGCCTTGGCATAGCTGCTGCTGATCTGACGCAGCGCCTCATCCGAAATGCGCCCGCGCAGCTGGACCTGGCCCTCCGGGCTCAGGGTTGCGGTGAACTCAGGCGGCCCATTGCCCGCGTTGGCTTCGGGTTGCGGCAGGACCGCGTGAACCGCAAAGACCTGCGGCAGGGCGCTTTCCAACTCTCCCACGACATGGTCGAACAGCGCCGCTGCGGTGCCTTCGGCGGCGACCAGCGTCATATCGGCATTGGCCAGTGTCATGGATCCAGCGCCCAGCTCGGCCAGTGCCGCGATCCCCAGCTCTGCGGCGCGCGCCCAATTGGGCGAGGGAACGCCCATGCCGATCACGCAGTCAACCTTGCCGTCAAACCCGGCCTTCTCCGCGGCCCGCAGGATGCGGTCGCGGCTCAGCTCGCTTTCGGCGGAACAGGCATCAAAGCGCCCGCCAGAGCCATCAATGCTGTAGCGCAGTGTAAATGGAGTAATGACCGGGCGCGGGGCCGCGATATCCAGCGATAGGCGCAGACCGGCCGGCGCCATCCGTGTCAGGCGTTTCTCGATCTGTTCCTTGGCTTCGATACTGTCCGAGATCGCGGTGATCGAAACTTCCTCGGCCTCAACCGAAATCTTGGACCGGGGCAGCAGGCTCAACGCGTCCAGCGCGTAATCCATCGCAGACATCCAGCCCTTCGGAGCGGCGTAATTGGCGGTCTCCAGCAGATCGGCGACCTGATCGGCGCCCGCAATCGTATTCAGCCGCGTGATCACCGTGTCACGGTCCGTGACGCGGGGGATCAGTCCGATGATCGAAATGCCGCTGTCATTGCGCAGGATCTCAGCCGAAAATCGCGGAGGGGCGATCCCTTCGGACGGGGTGATCTGCATGTCGTCGATCACGCGCGCCGCATCGACCACGCCACCCACCAGCGAAATCGCGCCAAAGCGTGTGGCCTCATCGGGGGCGGTGCCGTTCAGGATCACCCGCAGCCCGTCGGCGGTCACCTCGGCCCAGGTGTAGCCTGCCTTGTCCAACGCGCGCCGCACGGCGGTTTCGCTGCCTGCTTCGATCCCCGTCACGGCAAACCCGGCCACAACCAGACTGAGCGCGGCAGCCGCGACAAAGGTCAGGCCAGAGATCAAAAGCGAGGACAGGCGCATAGGCAGACTGGTCTCCGTTGGGGCATCCGTCCGAGACGGCTTTTGTCTGTCTTACAGGGGCGCGGCGGCGGGTTCAATCATGCGAACAGAGCTGCGGCAAAGAAGATCAGCGGAATCAAGCCCGTATCCCGATTGAGCCGAAACAGCTGCAACAGGCGCTCGCCGTTTTCGGCATCAAACACCCTGAGTTGCCAGGTCATGTGCCAGCCCATCGCCCAAGGAGCCACCAGCGCCAGCACCAGCGCCAGCACCGATCCCTGCGGCTGCACCGCGAGAATGATCGCGATCCCCATCAGGCTGACCGTTGCCACGATGAAGCGGCGCAGCCACATCGGCGTTTGCGTGCCAAACAGCCGGGCGGTTGATTTCACGCCGATCAGCGCGTCATCCTCGGTATCCTGATGGGCGTAGATCGTGTCATAGAACAGCGTCCAGGCAATGCCCGCCAGATACAGGATGACCGCAGGCCAGTTCAGCGTGCCGGTATGGGCAACCCAGGCCAGCATCGCACCCCAGTTGAAGGCAAGGCCAAGAAACACCTGCGGCCACCAGGTAAACCGCTTGGCAAAGGGATAGATGGCCACCGGAAACAGCGCGAGGATTCCCATGGCAATAGCCGCCTGATTGAACGTCAGCAGGATGCCAAGGGAGACAAGCGCCTGAAGCCCCATCCAGATCACCGCACCGCGAACGGTCACCTGACCGGATGGAATGGGGCGCGAGCGGGTGCGTTCGACCTGACCGTCAAAATTGCGGTCGGTGATATCGTTCCAGGTACAGCCTGCGCCGCGCATCAGCCAGGCACCGGCACCGCAGGCCACAAAGATCCACAGATCACCCCAGCGCGGGCTTTGCTCCCAGAGGATCGCCAGCATCAGTCCCCACCAGCAGGGGATCAGCAGCAGCCAGGTTCCGATGGGGCGATCGGCGCGGCTCAGCCGCAGATAGGGACGGCTCCATGCCGGGGCGTAGTGATCGACCCAATTGCCTTTGACCGCATCTGCGACCTGTCCATCTGGTGTTGGCGTCCCGCCTTGCATATGTATGCCTCATGAGTGCAAAGATCAGACTGTATGTAGAGCACCCGCTGGGGGCAGGGCAATCGGTTCCTCTGGACCGCGATCAGGCGCATTACCTGTTTGGGGTCATGCGGCAGACGGTGGGGGCGCAGCTGTTGCTGTTCAACGGACGGGACGGCGAATGGCGCGTCGAGGTGGCCGAGGCCAGCAAGCGCAGCGGTGTCCTTATCTGCCAGGAGCAGACCCGGCCATTGGTGCTGCCGCCGGATTTGTGGCTGCTGTTCGCCCCGATCAAGAAGGCGCGAACCGATTTCATCGTGGAGAAGGCCGCTGAAATGGGCGCGGCGCGGATCCTGCCGGTGCAGACCGATTTCACCAATTCCGACCGCATCCGGCAGGATCGACTTCAGGCCCATGCGGTGGAGGCCGCAGAGCAATGTGGCGGCACCTACGTGCCGGAGGTCGCGGATCTTCAGAAACTCTCGCGGCTGCTCGACCATTGGCCCGAAGAGCGCCAGCTGATGTTTTGTGACGAAGCAGAGGTCGGCAGCGCATTGGCACTGGCCAGCGAGGCACAGGCACAGGTACCTTGGGCCATCCTGATCGGTCCCGAGGGCGGGTTTTCCGAGGCAGAGCGCAAGCGTCTCCACGCGTTGCCGCAATCCCATGTCGTGAGCCTCGGTCCCCGCATCCTGCGCGCGGATACCGCAGCGGTGGCGGCGCTGACCGTTTGGCAGCAACGCTATGGGGATTGGTAATGACTTGGCGCCCGGCACAGGACAATGATCTCTCGGCGGTTCAGGATCTGCTGCATCGCCATATCGAAAGCTCCATGTTTCTGCTGATCAACCTGCGTGATCACGGGCTGGCTGGCACCGCGCCAAAGGCGGTGCAGCTCTGGGTGCGTAGTCGCGCAGAGGATGGTGTTGCCGGGCTCACCAATGATGGGATTCTCTTGATCCAGGCGGGCGCCGCCACCGCAGAGGACTGGCGGCAGCTGCAACAGCTGGTGGATCACCGACTGGCGCAGACAGCGTCGCAACAGCAGGTCGGCGTGTTGGGGGAGACCGCCCAGCTGCGCCGCTACCTCGCCGCCACCGGCCTTGATCAGCGGCCCAAGCGCCTTGACCGCGATGAGCCGGGGCTGGCGCTGACCCTGTCCGATCTGGATCGGAGCAGCCTTGATCGTCCGCAGCTGCGGGGCGCGGTGTTGCATCCGCTATCTGCGGCACCCCGCCCGATGTTGGTACAGTGGCGGGCCGCCTACCATCAGGAAACTCTGGGCACTCCGGCATCAGAGGCCGTCGCCGTCGCGGCCGGCGATATCGACAGCTATCTGTTGCGCGACAGCCATAGGGTGCTTGAGGTGGCGGGCCATTGGGTTGCGATGACCGGCTTCAACGCCCAGCTGCCGAAGGTCGTACAGATTGGCGGGGTCTATACGCCACAAGAGCAACGCGGTCGCGGCTATGCCCGCTGCGCTCTGGCATTCCACCTGCAAGAGGTCCAGACCGCAGGGGTCGAGAAGGCGGTTCTCTTTGCAGCCGGAGACGCGGCAGTCCGGGCCTATCGTGCCATCGGGTTCCAACCCATCGGGGGCTATTCGCTTGTCCTGTTCGATCAGGAACCCGAGACCGTCGTGACCGCGGGAGAGCTGACAACATGAGCTTCATCCGACCCGAAGCCCGCCGGTCCCTCTGGCGCTGGCGCGAGATGATCGCGGCGGCCGTGTTTGGGGCTCTCGGCTTGTTCTGGGCTTTTGGTGGCTACGGGGTTCAGGCGCTGATCGGCTGGGCTCTGCTGGGCCTTGGGGTGATCATTGCCGTCATCGGTATGCAGCGGATGCGGTTCCGTCTGGGTGGAGGTGGCCCCGGCGTGGTTCAGGTCGACGAAGGCCAGATCGCCTATTTCGGTCCGCTGACCGGTGGGGCCGTTGCGCTATCCGAACTGGAGCGGCTGACACTGGACCACGCCGCGAAACCACCCCATTGGCTGCTGGATCAGCCGGGGCAGGCGGCGCTGGCGATTCCGGTCAATGCGACCAACACGGATGCGCTCTTTGATGCCTTTGCGACCCTGCCGGGGTTGCGTATGGAGCGGATGCTGGCAGAATTGCATAAATCCGGCGCTCACCAGGTCGTGATCTGGGAGCGTGCACCAACACGTCAGACCGTGCACAGGCTGCATTGACACCACCGGAAATACCGACCACGACTTGCAACGCAAGACGGATCAACCTTACGGAGAGCCCCAGATGTCTATTCCTCAATCCGGCGGTGGGCCGATCGAACGTCACGAGCAGCTTGCGGAATATCTTGCCTCCGGCTGCAAGCCCCGTGACCAGTGGCGGATCGGTACGGAGCACGAGAAATTCGGCTACTGCAAGGACTCCCTGAAACCGCTGCCATTTGAGGGCACCCGGTCCATCGTTGCCGTGCTTGAGGGCTTGCGCGACCGCCATGGCTGGTCCGAGGTGCGCGAAGGGGGGCATCTGATCGGTCTGGAAAAGGATGGCGCCAATGTTTCGCTGGAACCCGGTGGTGCCTTGGAACTCTCTGGTGCGCCACTGGAGACCATTCACGAGACCTGCGACGAGGTGAACACCCACCTGCGCGAGGTGAAGGATATCGCCGACGAGATTGGCGTCGGGTTCATCGGTCTGGGCGCGGCTCCGATCTGGACCCATGAAGAAATGCCGCTGATGCCCAAGGGTCGCTACAAGCTGATGGACGCCTATATGGGCAAGGTCGGCACCATGGGGCGGACCATGATGCGGAGGACCTGTACCGTGCAGGTCAATCTCGACTTCGGATCGGAGGCCGACATGGTGCAGAAAATGCGGGTGGCCATCGCGCTGCAACCCGTTGCCACTGCGCTGTTCGCCAATTCTCCCTTCCTTGAGGGAAAACCGAACAACCACAAATCCTGGCGCTCGCGGGTCTGGCGCGATCTGGATGCAGATCGGACCGGCATGGTGCCTTTCGTGTTCGAAGAGGGCTTCGGCTTTGAACGTTGGGTGCAATATGCCCTCGATGTGCCGATGTACTTTGTCTACCGCGACGGCCAGTACATTGACGCGCTGGGCATGTCGTTCCGCGATTTTCTCAACGGGGAACTGCCCGCACTGCCGGGTGAAACCCCGACCCTCAGCGACTGGGCCGATCACCTGACGACGGCTTTCCCTGAGGCACGTATCAAGAAATACATGGAGATGCGGGGCGCCGACGGTGGCCCGTGGCGTCGCCTCTGTGCCCTGCCGGCCTTCTGGGTGGGGATGATGTACGATCAGTCCAGCCTCGATGCCGCCTGGGATCTGGCCAAGGGCTGGGACGCGGAAACCCGTGAAGCCCTGCGTGTCGCCGCTTCGGAGCAGGGGCTGCAGGCACAGGTGGGCAATATCAAGATGCACGATCTGGCGCGCGAAGTGGTGGCGATTTCCGAGGCGGGTCTCAAATCCCGCGGTCGCGCGGGCGCCGGTGGGCTGGTGCCGGATGAAACGCATTTCCTCAACGCGCTGAAGGACAGTATTGAAACCGGCAAGGTCCCGGCGGATGAGCTGCTCGACCGCTACAATGGCGACTGGAACGGCGATCTGAGCCGGATCTACGCGGAATACAGCTACTGAGGAACGCTCAAGATCGCCTCAGACCAATCTCAGGGGGTGCCTATCGGGGCGCCCCTTTTTTCATATGGCGGCCGGTTGATACCTGCTCGCTATGACTGGGTGTCGCAGGGGCGTTCACCGGTGGGTTCACTGGCGCTATCCAGCTGGTTTTCCCCCTAAATGACACCTTGCTCACTCATTTTCTGGTCCCTAGAAGAGCGCGCATTCTATAGCTCTGAAAGGTGTTGAAATGGGCAATTTCTTTATCTCTGCATTTGAAAAACTTGTAGGCGTATTCATGGTTTTGCTGCTGATCGCCGTCGCAGGGGGTGCTGTGCTTGCGGCCCTGCAGCCCGTTGGCGGCGGTATCCTCGCAGCCCTTGGCGTGCTGGTGGTCGGCGGTCTCTACGTCGTTCTGATTGGTGGCTCGCTGTATCTGGCGGTGGGGATCTACAACAACACCAAGCGGACGGCTGATGCGATCGAACGGCTGGCTTCAAAGTAGCTATTATCGGCTGGGGCGATGCTCCCAGCATTGCGGTAATACAAATGGGCGGCAGGATACCTGCCGCCCATTATTCATGATCTAGCGTCGCGCGCTGGGAAGGTTACTGCAGGAGCTCGGCCGGTTCAGCGTCGGCGATTTCTTTCCAGTTCACATCAGCTTTTTCAATGAAGCCGGGAATGTCCTTGCTCCAGCGTTCCTGAATGTCCTTCGACAGGTTCAGGTAAAGCACATTGTCGACGATTTTCCACTCGTTCGGGTCGCCGTCGAATTTGAAGCCCATCGCGGCCCCAAAGGCGCAGTAGCCACCATAGGCCGGGACATAGGCCTCGGGGCTGGCTTCAAACAGTGCTTTGTTTTCCTCGGTGGCAAACCAGTAGGTGGCGTCATCGAATGTCGCGGTTACCTTGTAGGATCCTTTGGTCGGCTCTCCGGCGTTGAAATATGCGACCGGGTCGTAGCCCTGCATTGCCAGACCGGTGGAGGAGGCGTTGACATCCACGCCGGCTGCCAGTGCCGAGGTTGCCAGTGTCACGGAAAGGGCGATCCCGCCCAGAAGGGATTTTACGGTGTTCATCGGTGTGAACCTTTCGATTTGTCGGATGCCGTGGCACCCGGAGTTGGAATGATAAAAGGCGTGCGTCATCAAAATGTCGGTGTTCGAAATTAGACCGTCCTGGTCACGACACCGATATGAGGGCTCTACCGATCACGTTCAAAACAACTCCTTTTGTATGTGTGTTGATGCACAATCACTCTGCACCGGAGCGCTGGCACATTCGCGTGATGAAAAAAGCCCTCATCCGGTGTGGATGAGGGCTTTTCTTTGAAAACAAGTGCTTATATGGCGGTGGCCGCTATTTCTGGCCGATCCTCGGTTCGGTGCCCATGCGCAGCCGGGCGATGTTTTCCTTGTGCCGCCAGAGGATGATCAGCGCCAGAAGCGCGGCCAGTGCCGTGATCATCGGGACACCCAGCAGCAGGCACCACAGCGGTGCGGCTACGGCTGAGACCAGAGCGCCCATCGAGGAAATCTTGCTCAGATAGGCTGCCGCCAGCCAGGTGAGACAGCAGGCGATGCCCACCGGCCAGGCCAGTGCCAGCATCAGGCCGAGGAAGGTCGCGACGCCTTTGCCGCCTTTGAACTTCAGCCAGATCGGGAAGCAGTGACCCAGAAACGCGGTGAGACCGGCCAGCTGCGCTGCATCCTCACCGGCCAGAACACGGGCCAGCAGGACCGCCGCCGCGCCCTTGCCGCCGTCCAGCAGCAGGGTCAGCGCTGCGGCCTTTTTCGATCCGGTGCGCAGCACATTGGTGGTGCCGATATTGCCGGATCCAATGGCGCGAAGATTGCCCAGGCCCATGATCCGGGTCAGCAGCAGGCCAAAGGGGATGGACCCCAGACCATAACCGATCACGGCCCAAAGCAGCAGAAATGGGGCGGCAGTCTCAATTGGCGGCATCAGTCTCTCCGATAGACCGGTTCGCCGGCCACATAAGTTGCCAGTACCCTACCTTGCATGCGCTGCCCATCAAAGGGGGTGTTCTGCGATTTCGAGTGCAGCGAAAAACGGTCCATTACAAAGGGCTGGTCGGCGTCAAACAGCACCAGATCAGCCGGTGCGCCTTCGGCCAGGCGACCGCAGTCGAGCCCCAGTCGTTTGGCCGGGTTGAGGGCCATCGCCCGAAACAGCGTTGGCAGGTCCAGCTGTTCGGCATGATAAAGCCGCAAGGCCGCGGGCAGCAGTGTTTCCAGTGCGACAGCCCCGGCGGCGGCTTCCTCAAACGGCAGGCGCTTGCTTTCTTCATCCTGCGGTGTGTGCATCGAGGAGATCGTGTCGATCAGCCCCTCGCGCAGCGCGTCGATCAATGCCAGCCTGTCCTCCTCGGATCGCAGCGGCGGTTTGACCTTGAAGAAGGTGCGGTAGTCGGCAACGTCCAGCTCGTTCAGGGTCAGGTGGTGGATCGAGGTTCCGGCAGTGATATCCAGCCCGTTGGCTTTGGCCCGCTGAAGGGCGGGCAGGGCGCGCGCGGTGGTGATCTGATCTGCGTGATACCGCGCTCCGGTCATTTCCAGCAGGGCGATATCGCGATCCAGTCCCATCCGCTCGGCCATCGGGGTGACGGCGGGCAGCCCACGCAGGGTGGCGAATTTACCCGAGGTTGCGGCGGCCCCTTTGCTCAATCCCGGCTCCTGGGGGTGGGCGATGACCAGCGCGCCGCAGCTGCGCGCATAAGACAGGGCGCGGGAGAACACCTTGGTGTCGGCGACGACATGATCGCAATCGGAAAAGGCAACCGCACCTGCATCCATGAGAAAGCCGATCTCGGTCATTTCGCGGCCCTCGCGCCCCTTGGTCAGGGCGGCCATTGGCAGCACGTTCACCGGTGCATCGGCCTGCGCGCGACGGGTCACGAATTCCAGTGTCTCGGGGCTGTCGATGGCGGGCGTCGTATCCGGCCGAGTTACCATGGTGGTAACCCCCCCTGCCGCTGCTGCAAGGCCTGCGGATTTATAGCTTTCCTTGTGACGTTCCCCGGGTTCGCAGACCTTGACCCCGATGTCGACGATACCGGGCGCAAGACATTTTCCGTAGCAGTCAATAAGGGTCACATCCTCTGCCCCAATGTTTCGCGTGCGAAACAATTGGTCAGGGTCGGTGCCATTCTTTTCAACCGCTGCAATGCGCCCCGAGTGTACCAGAACCGCACCTAGGCTGTCGGTGCCGGCTTCGGGGTCGATCAGTCGGGCGTTGGTGAACAAGAGGGTCATGCGCGTGGACTTTCCGGGTGGTCAGAGAGGGCGGTTTCGATGGCGGTGCGGGTCGCAGCCGGGTCAGGCTGGTATTTGATCAGGTATTTGTGGCCGTCGCGGGTGACGATCTGCACAGTGCTGCCGAGCTGGTTCACCTGGGCAATATTGGCCAGCGGAATCTGTTGGTGATCCGGGCCGATCACCGATGTGTCGCCAAGGGCCCAGACCCGGGTCAGCTCATCCGACATCAGATAGCCACCACGCAGGCCGATCGCGGCGAGCCCGCCAATGGCGCCAGTCCAGACATATGGGTTCCCCATCACCCAGAGAATGCCCATCGCGCCAACCATGGCGATGACCGCGAGCCAGGCGTGGCTGCGCCAGTAGGCCATGCGGTCCGGGGAAAAGCGGGTCTCGGCCATGATGTCAGCTCGCCAGCAACAGCACGACGAGGAGGATCAGTGCCATCACGATGGCAAAGATGGTCGCGCCGATGCGTCGGGCGCGTGAGCGTGCCGCGCGCGGGGAGGGGCGTGGAGCCGAATAGGGTTTGGCGCTGTCAGGGGTTTCGTCGGGATTGCTCGGCAGGCTGGCCCAATCCGCACCAAGTTCGCTATAATCGCCGATATGGCGGATCTGATGCGCCGGGATCAGGCGGGTTTCCTCGCCCCGAAATGCGCGCGACCGCAGCAGCAGCACATAGCCGTCGATTGCCATCAGCCTCTGGGCATCGGCTTCCAGCTGCTCGGCGGGAATGCCGCAGCCGTCGCGCAGGTAACCGATCAGCCCCAGATCTTCCAGATCGCTTACCGGAAAGATTTCGACATGATCGAGGTCGACATACTCAATCCCCAGAACCTGTGCCAATGCGCCGGGCTCTCGCAGGAAACGGGCCTGTTCCGACCGCATGTCGAGATCAAAGACATGGATCATCCGCTGCTCGCCTGCGGGGATGGTCAGAGGCTGCGTTACCGGCTCGGTCATTGATCAGACCACGCCCGGTTGCGCCATGGCAGTCTGACGGCTGGCGCGCAGATTGCGGGCCAGAAGATCCATCACCGCCATGCGAACGGCGACACCCATTTCGACCTGCTCCTGAATGACCGAACGATTGATATCGTCCGCCAGCGTACCGTCGATTTCAACGCCCCGGTTCATCGGGCCGGGGTGCATAACGATGGCGTCGGGTTTGGCCAGCGCCAGCTTCTCGGCATCCAGCCCGTAGCGGTGGTAATACTCGCGTTCTGAGGGAATAAATCCACCGTCCATTCGCTCCCTTTGCAGGCGCAGCATCATGACAACATCCACGTCTTTCAGCCCTTCGCGCATGTCGTCGTAGATTTCGGCACCGAACTCTGCGAAATGGTCGGGCACCAGGGTCGGCGGGCCGATCAGTCGGATGCGGTTTTCCATCTTGCCAAGAAGGATCAGATTGGAGCGGGCTACCCGGGAATGCGCGACGTCGCCACAGATCGCAATGTTCAGACGGTGCAGGCGCCCTTTTGCACGGCGGATGGTCAGCGCATCCAGCAGCGCCTGTGTAGGGTGCTCATGCCGCCCGTCGCCCGCGTTGAGCACGGCGCAGTTCACCTTTTGCGCCAGAAGATCCACGGCACCTGAGTGCGGGTGGCGCACAACCAGCAGATCGGGGTGCATCGCGTTCAGTGTCATCGCGGTGTCGATCAGGGTCTCGCCCTTTTTGATCGAGCTGGCCTGCATCGCCATGTTCATGACATCTGCCCCCAGCCGTTTGCCTGCGATTTCAAAACTGGCCTGAGTGCGGGTGGAGTTCTCAAAGAACATGTTGACCTGGGTCAGCCCGGACAGCGCATCGGCGTGTTTGTCAGGGCGTCGGTTCAGCTCGGCATAGCTGTCGGCCAGATCCAGGATGGCGGTTATTTCATGCGGCTTCAGCGGCTCAATACCCAGAAGATGCCGTTGGTTGAAGGACATCGGATCAATCGACGTGGGGGCATTGGGCATGGGCTGGCTCCGTGCTGTTTGGCGCTCTTATAGCAGGGCTGTGGCGTCCGGCAAGACAGCCGGGGCGTGTTCTGGGCCGGGGTGAAGGCTGCGGTGAAGTCAGGTGTTTTGCTTGGCTCCCGAGCAGAGTAGCTTGGGGCCATGGAATCGGCATTGGATTATCACAGCGCGCGGGCGCTCTTGGCGTGGCAGATTGAACTGGGGGCGACCGATGCAATCGGCGATGCGCCGGTTAATCGCTATGAGCTGCAGGCGCGGCTGCCCAAGGCGGCTGCGACGACTGCGGATGCCGCGCCGATCAAACCTCTCGAAATCGACCCGGTTGAGGTGGCGCGACAGATGGCAGGGGCCGCTGGTTCGCTGGCGGCGCTGCGCGATGCGCTGGATCAGTTTGAACATTGCGAGCTGAAAAAGGGCGCGCGTAACCTGGTGTTTGCTGATGGCCACCCCGGTGCCCGCGTGATGGTGGTTGGCGAAGCCCCCGGTCGGGATGAGGATATGGCCGGAAAGCCTTTTGTGGGCCGCGCCGGGCAGCTGCTGGACCGGATGCTGGCAGCCATTGGCCTGTCGCGTGAGGACAGCGTTTATATTGCCAATGTGTTACCGTGGCGACCGCCGCAGAACCGGGATCCGCTGCCTGCGGAAATCGCCATGATGACTCCGTTTTTGGAGCGCCACATTGCCCTTGTGCAGCCGGATATCCTGATTGCCATGGGCAATATCAGCTGTGATGCCCTGCTCGGAAAACGCGGTATCACCCGGATGCGTGGCACTTGGCATGAGGCGCAGGGCAAACCGGTGATGCCGATGTTTCACCCGGCCTATCTGCTGCGTCAGCCGGTGCAGAAACGCGCCGCCTGGGCGGACCTGCTCGAGGTGAAGATGCGGCTGACCGCCGGGTGATACGCAACCACTAACGGGGCGGGCCGGAAACGGGCGCTACCCAAGGCAGCTGATATTTCAGATGGGGGCCGGAAACATGGCACAACTCGACGACAGCAAGAATTTTATTCCCGTTCGCATTGCAGTGCTGACGGTCTCGGACAGCCGGTCGCTGGCAGAGGATCGTTCCGGTCAGGTTCTTGTGGATCGGCTGGAGGCGGCGGGGCATGTGCTGGCCGATCGCAAGATCCTGCCGGACGAGCGGGCCGAGATCGCAGGCCAGCTGCGTGACTGGATCGCCGACCCAGAGGTCGATGTGGTGATATCGACCGGCGGCACCGGGCTGACCGGCCGCGATGTCACGGTCGAGGCACACCGGGATGTCTATGAAAAGGAAATCGATGCCTTTGGCACGGTTTTCACCATCATTTCCATGCAGAAGATCGGCACATCAGCGGTGCAATCAAGGGCCACTGGCGGCGTCGCTGGCGGCACCTATCTCTTTGCGCTGCCCGGAAGCCCGGGCGCCTGCAAGGATGCCTGGGATGAAATTCTGGTGAAGCAGCTGGATTACCGGCATCGTCCCTGCAATTTTGTGGAAATCATGCCGCGGCTTGACGAACATTTGCGTCGCAAGTGAGACGGAATTGATCCGTGACTGCGTGTAACCTCGTATAGTTTGTACAAACTGGTATTCTTGCGGCTTAAGGTGTTCATTTTGAACGCTGCGGTGGTGGTGTGGCCGGTTCGTTTAGCCGATTGAAGGATAAAGAATGCGCTTTTTGCGGCAAACGGTGATTGGGGTCTTTCTTGCGGCGCTGACAGCGGCGCTGCTGCTTCTGGCGGTGCAGATGGTGGTGTCTGCCATTCAGACCCGTATGGCGGATGAACGTGGCGCGCCGCCGGATCGTGAACGGGTGTTTGCGGTGAATGTCGAGCGGGCTGAGCTGGGCACGGTGCAGCCGCGGCTGACCGCCTTTGGCCGGATCGAGAGCCGCCGCAGGCTGGAGCTGCGTACGGCGGCTGCCGGTCGGGTGGTCGAGCTGGCGCCGGGTTTCGAGGATGGCGGTGACGTGAAGGCCGGGGCGCTTCTGGTGCAGATCGACCCGGCAGATGCGCAGGCCGCCCTGCGACGCGCAGAGGCGGACATGCTGGACGCAGAGGCCGAGACCCGAGAGGCCCGGCGCGGGCTGGCGCTGGCGCAGGATGAACTGGCCGCTGCCGAGGATCAGGCAGAGCTGCGCACGCGCGCGCTGGAGCGGCAGCGCAACCTGGAAACGCGGGGCGTCGGATCGGCGGCAACGGTTGAGGTGGTGGAACTGGCGGCGGCACAGGCCCGGCAGGCGGTGATTTCTCGCAGGCAGGCGGTGTCGCTGGCCGAGGCCCGTATTGATCAAAGCGTCACGCGACTGGCGCGGGCCGAGATCGCACTTGAGGATGCCCGCCGCAATCTGGCCGACACCACGATCACCGCCGCGTTTGACGGGACGCTGCAATCGGTGAACCTGGTGGAAGGGCGGTTGGTTTCGGCCAATGAAAAGCTGGCCGATCTGGTGGATCCGGCGCAGCTGGATGTGGCGTTCCGGGTGTCGACGGTTCAATACGCCCGTCTGCTGGACGCCGATGGGCAGCTGCTTGCGGCCCCGGTTGAGGTCACGCTGGATGCCACCGGCGCCGCATTGAAGGCAACGGGTGTTGCGGTGCGGGTCAGCGGTGATGCAGGCGAAGGGCTGGCAGGGCGGTTGATCTACGCGCGGCTTGATCCGGCACTTGGCTTCAAGCCCGGCGATTTTGTCACCGTTCACGTGCAGGAACCGGAGCTGGCAGAGGTGGCGCGGCTGCCGGCCTCGGCGCTGGGGGCGGATGGGACGGTTCTGGTGCTGGGGGAGGACGACCGCCTAGAGGCGCTTCCTGTAACGCTGGTGCGTCGCCAGGGTGATGACGTGCTGCTGCGCGGCGCAGGTCTGGAAGGCCGCGACGTCGTCACCGGGCGCACGCCGCTGCTGGGGGCGGGGATCAAGGTGCGCCCGCTCCGTCAG
Organism: Phaeobacter sp. JH20_37; assembly: GCF_048056015.1. NCBI lineage: Bacteria > Pseudomonadati > Pseudomonadota > Alphaproteobacteria > Rhodobacterales > Roseobacteraceae > Phaeobacter > Phaeobacter sp. JH20_37. The sequence continues at coordinate 97,295 of NZ_JAYMWW010000020.1, forward strand.
GGGGCGGAGGCCAGCAGCGCAGGGGATAGCGCCGCCGCGGAGGCGGATCTGGTTGAGCTGACCGAGGATCGTCGAGCCAAGCTCGTCGCCATGGTCGAAGGCAACAGCAGGATGCCGCAGGCGGTGAAGGCGCGGATGCTGGAACAGCTGGCTGCGGCCAAGGTGCCCGCTGGGCTGATCAACCGGATCGAAACGCGGATGGGAGGGTAGCGGCGATGCTGCGCAATCTCCCCCGATCGGCTGGCGGTGTTCTGAGTTATTTCACTCGCCACCGGACCTTATCGAACCTGCTGCTGGTCCTGCTCCTGGTGCTGGGTGCGGCGGCGATCCCCAATATGCGGGCGCAGTTCTTTCCCGATGTGATCGTGGACCAGGTGTCGGTGGGAATCGAATGGGAGGGGGCTGGCCCGGAAGATATCGACAGCGCGATCGTGCAGGCGCTGGAGCCGGCGCTGCTGGCGGTTGATGGGGTCGAAAGTTCAAGCGCGACGTCGCGCGAAGGCTGGGCCAGCATCTCCTTGGAATTCGAACCCGGTTGGGACATGGCGCGGGCTGCCGATGACGTGCAAACCGCCGTCGATGGCGTCACCACCCTGCCGGAGGAGGCAGAGGAGCCCAGCGTGCTTCGCGGGTCCTGGCGTGACAGAGTCACGGATGTGGTGATCACAGGCCCGATCGCGCCGCGCCAGCTGGGGCTGTTTGCGGATGAGCTGATCGCGCGCCTGTTCGAGGTCGGGGTGACGCGAACCACGATCCGTGGCATCGCCGCACCGCAGACTATGGTCGAAGTGCCCTCGGCCAGTCTGATTGCCCATGATATCGCGATGACGGATATCGCCGCCGCAATCGCCGCAGAGGTTGATGCCAATCCCGCGGGCGATGTGAGTGGCGCAAATGCCCGGATCCGCACCGGCAGCGAAAAGCGCAGCCCGGAGGAATTGGCAGGCATCGTGCTGCGTACCAACCCCGATGGGTCCGCGCTGACCGTGGGAGATGTCGCCACAATCCGTGTGGAGGGTGTGGATCGCAATCGTTCTTATTTCGTCGGCGACGATCCGGCGATGTCGATCCGGGTGGACCGGTCGGATCAGGGCGATGCGATTAAGATTCAGCATCAGGTCGAAGGGGTGGTTGAGGCCTTGCAGGCCAGCCTGCCGGATGGTGTCAGCGCCAGTCTGATCCGAACCCGGGCCGAGGCGATCACCGGTCGTCTGGATATCCTGCTGGACAACGGGCTGATGGGTCTGGGTCTGGTGTTGGCATTGCTGTTTCTGTTTCTGAACGCACGCATTGCCTTCTGGGTCGCGGCAGGGATCCCGGCGGCGATGTTTGCCGCAGTGGCCTTCATGTATATGGCTGGTCTGACGATCAATATGATCAGCCTGTTTGGCCTGATCATCACGCTGGGCATTGTGGTGGATGATGCGATCGTGGTGGGTGAACATGCCGATTTCCGTGCGCGGCGTCTGGGCGAGCACCCGGTTGCGGCGGCAGAGAACGCCGCGCGCCGCATGGCCATGCCGGTTTTCGCGGCCACATTGACCACGGTGATCGCATTTTTCGGATTGGTGTCGATTGGCGGGCGGTTCGGCGAGCTGATCCGCGATATCCCCCTGACGGTGATTGCCGTGCTTGCGGGGTCACTGATCGAGTGTTTCCTGATCCTGCCCAATCACCTGGCCCATGCCCTGGCCCATAGCGCCAAGGAACATTGGTATGATCTGCCGAGCCGGGTGGTCAATCGCGGGTTTCGCAGGCTGCGCGATGGTCTGTTCCGACCGCTGATGGCGCTGGTCGTACGCGGACGCTACGTAGTGCTCGCGGGGGCTTTGGTGATCCTGGCCAGTCAACTGGCGCTGTTCATCGGCGGCGATGTCAAATGGCGGTTCTTCAATGCGCCGGAGCGTGGCTCGGTCACCGGTAATTTCGCGATGGCCGAAGGTGCGACGCGGGCCGATACGCTGGCGATGATGCGCGAGATGCAGCGTGCGGTGGATGAGCTGGGTGCGGAGTATGAGGACCGCTATGGCCGCAACCCCATCGAATTTGTCATGGCTGAGATCGGCGGCAACGCCGGGCGCGGTCTGGCCGGTGTCGATGCCAAGGATAGTGATCTTTTGGGCGGGATTTCGATTGAGCTGATTGATGCGGATTTGCGGCCCTATTCCAGCTTTGCCTTTGTTGCGGAGATCCAGGAGAGGGTGCGCCGTCATCCGATGACGGAGACTCTGTCTTTCCGTGGCTGGCGGTCCGGCCCGGGTGGGGATGCGCTGAATGTGCAGTTCAGCGGTGCGGCGGTCGAGGTTCTGAAAGGCGCATCGGAGGATCTGAAAACGGCACTGCTGCGCTATCCTGAGGTTTCCGCTGTTGAGGACAATCTTGCCTATGACAAGGAAGAGCTGGTGCTGGAGCTGACGCCGCAGGGGCGCGCGCTGGCGTTCACGGTTGAGACGCTTGGCCGGGCGCTGCGTGCGCGGCTCAATGGGATCGAGGCGGCAACCTACCCGGAGGGCCCGCGTAGTGCCACGATCCGGGTGGAACTGCCGAAGGACGAGCTGACGGCCGATTTCCTGGAGCGCACGCTGATGCGTAGCCCGGCGGGTGTCTATCTGCCGCTTGCGGATATCGTCTCTGTCAGCCAGCGCACCGGTTTTTCGACAGTGCGGCGGGAAAACGGGGTACGCGTGATCAGTGTCACGGGCGATATCTCCGAGGACGATCCGGCCAGAGCTCAGGCCATAGCAACCGCGCTGGAAGAGGAAATCCTGCCGAGCATCGCCAGCGAACGGCAGGTCGATTGGCAGCTCGCCGGGTTGAGCGAACAGGAAAACGAGTTCCTGAATGACGCGCGAACCGGACTGATACTCTGCCTAACCGGTATCTATCTGGTGCTGTCGTGGATATTCGCCAGCTGGACGCGGCCCTTGGTGGTAATGGCGATTATTCCCTTTGGTCTGGTTGGCACGATCTGGGGCCACTACCTGTGGGACGTGCCGCTGTCGATGTTCACGGTGGTGGGGCTGTTGGGAATGACCGGCATCATTATCAACGATTCGATCGTGTTGGTGACCACGATCGATGAATATGCGCAAGAACGTGGCTTGATACCGTCGATCATTGACGGGGCCGCTGACCGGCTGCGGCCGGTGATGCTGACGACGCTGACAACGGTGCTGGGGCTGGCGCCCTTGATGTACGAGGGTTCGCAGCAGGCGCAGTTTCTGAAGCCGACCGTGATTACGCTGGTCTATGGTCTTGGTTTCGGGATGTTCCTGGTGCTGCTGGTGGTACCGGCGCTGATCGCGGTTCAGGCCGATGTGGCGCGCCCCTTTGCGGCGCTGCGGCGCGGGCTGACATCGCGGGCGGGCGAACTGCGCTGGCTGACGCTGGGGCTGGGAGCGGCGCAGCTGCTGTGGCTCGCGGTAACACTTGGCTATGCGATGGCGGTTGGGCTACTGCATCCGCTGCTGCGAACGTTTGTGCCGGTGCTGGCGGCGATGGATCCGGTGCGGGCAGCCACGCTGCTGTTCATCGTTGGTGCTGCGCTTCTGAGCCTGTTTGGCTACCTCTGCGCCCGCGCGGTGGGCGCACGCCGCGCCAGGGTCTGAGCGCGCAACAGTTCTGAGCGTCGACCCGGGCTTTATGGATGCAGTGTGAGCGGGAGTCCCAAGGCTAACCCGTCATCCGGCGGCGCTGTTGCTGGGCGAGGGCGGCGACCTCCGCCACCTGGTCAATCAGCATCCTGTCAGGAGACTGGTCGAAGCCAGTGGTCAGATCGGAGACCTGCACCCATTGTGCCTGCAGGGCGTCATCATTGGGGGCGGGCTGGCCTGAGACGTAGTCGCAGAGCACGGCGACGAGAAGATATTGCCGCTGCACCTCACCTGCGTCATCCCTCAGCATAACGTCGATATGGGTCAGCACTTCGCGGGGGCTGGCGATGACGCCGGTTTCTTCCAGCAGTTCGCGGGCGGCAGCCTGCATCGCGGTCTCGCCGAGTTCGACATGGCCGCCGGGAAAGCCCCACCAACCTGCATTTGGCGGCGATCTGCGCTGGATGAGGATCACCTGATCACCATCCTGCCGGGGATGGCAGACCACGGCCAACGCCCCCAGGACCGGGCGGCGAGGGGCTTCGTCGGAGGCGGGATTGGCGGGCATGGCTGGATCCGGTCGGGCAGATGATCCCTTGTTAGTGCCGGGTGCAGCCCTGAATGTCTACCGCCCGGTTCTGCCCAAGTACGGTGATACGCATCTGCGAGCGATCCACAGCGAAGGGACCGCCATCGGCGGAGATGATTTCGGTTTTCGCCGTCAGCTTGTGGCCCTGTCGGCTGGTCGTCGTTTCGGTTGTGACCAGCGAGGGGACGCCGGGTTCGACAACCACGACCTCCTCACCGCCTGCGCTGGGCATGGTGATCCGGGCAACCAGCTCCATCCCATAGCGGCTGGGGGACAGCGCACAGGTCGCGGCCTGCACCCCTGCCTCCTTTGCGGACCAGGGACGGTCAGCCAGTGCTGCGACAATTGCCGGGTTGCGCGGGCTGTCCGGTTTCAGCGCCTGATCGAAACGCAGTTCCGAGGGTATGCAGACATCCTTGCAGATGCCGAGCTCCATGCGGCCCTTCAGCCGCAGCGGCTGCCCGGGTTTGGCCGGGGTGATCTCGACCGGAAGCACCAGCTGATCATGATAGCCGATGGTGCGAAATCCTGAGGTGAGGAACACTTCGGGCGTGGGCCAGCGGATTGCGACGGCCCCGACATTGCGCGAGCCTTGCCAGCTGAAGCGGGGCGGAATGCCGGCATCGCCGGGCGCGCGCCAGTAGGTTTTCCAGCCTTCGGAAAGCGTCAGCCGCAACGCTCCCATATGGGTGCCGCGTCGCGTGGTGCCGCCGTCCAGCACCTCGATACGGACAATATCGGACATCTGCTCGGCGGGGGCCGTGGCAGGCAGGGCCAGAAACGACAGCGCCAGCGGTGCGCAGAGGCATTTCGCCAAGGTCTTGGCCGTCGTGGTGCGGGCCGTCAGGGGCGTCGCAAGCGCCGAGAGAAGGGAGAACATAACCATGCCCATTTACATGCGCATTCCAGCAAGAAAAGCCAAGTCACGTTCCGGTCAACGGCGTTGAGCATTGGCTAAGGCGCGGGTTGGTCTTGAACCTCTGCCTGCGGGTGGCCATTGTGACAGGGCAGGCAGGTTGCCCGGTCATGGGTGGCGGCGATTTGAAAAAAGGACGACAGATTCATATGGATCTTACCGGCGAACTGCTGATTGCGATGCCCGGCATCGGTGACCCGAGGTTCGAGCATTCGCTGATCTTGCTATGCTCGCATGAGGACGATGGTGCGATGGGCTTGATCGTGAATAAACCGGCCACCGGCGTTGATTTGTCCAACCTGTTGGAACAGCTGGATATTACTCCGCGCAGTGCAGAAGAGGCCGCGCTACCGGTGCGGTTTGGCGGGCCGGTCGAGACGCAGCGCGGCTTTGTCCTGCATTCACCGGAGTACAAATCCAACGTCAGTTCGTTGCGGGTTTCCGAGGCGTTTTCGATGACCGCGACCGTTGACGTGCTCGAAGATATCGCGATGGGGCAGGGACCTGAGCAGGTGATGGTCATGCTTGGCTACGCCGGCTGGGGGCCGGGGCAGCTTGAGGCCGAGATTGCCAATAATGGCTGGCTGACCGCAACAGCAACGCCGGAGGTGGTGTTCGAGCTGGACGATTTCGCCAAATGGGAGGCGGCGCTGCGCTCCCTCGGCGTCGATCCGCTGACTCTGTCCACCAGCGCCGGTCACGCGTGACCGGCGGCTTACGATGCCCTGAGCAGGCTGCTAGCGTGGCGCGGCGGCGCGGCGCAGCCGGTCGTTGATGGCGACACCCAGCCCGATTTCCGGGATTGGGGCGACAGCGATAGGGCGGGCCTTGGCGTCAAGCTGGTGGAGATGTCCAAACAGCTGCGCCGCAGCCTCGCGCAGATCGCCGCTGGCCGAGAGGTTGAGATCACAGTCCATTTTGCCAAATCCGAGATAGAGCTCGCCCTCTGCTGGGTTTGTGACGTTCAGCCTGACGCTGGCGCGCGGGGCGTAGTGCGACAGCAGCTGCCCCGGAGCGGTCAGTGGATCGCCGACATCGCGCTGCTGCAGCGGGTGTCCCAGAACGGCCTCGATTTCCTCGGCGGCCAGCCCGCCGGGACGCAGCAGCAATGGCGTGCCGGTTGCAAGGCCGACAATGGTGGATTCCACGCCGACGCCGCAGGGACCGTCATCGACCACGGCCGCGATGCGGCCGTCCAGTCCGGCGATGACATGGGCGGCGGTTGTCGGGCTGATCCGGCCCGATGGGTTTGCGGAGGGGGCCGCCACCGGGCCATCCAGAACCGACAAAAGCGCCCGGGCCGCAGGATGGGCCGGGATACGGACGCCGAGGGTGGTCAGCCCGGCGGTGACCAGAGGCGAGATACCGTGGTCCTCACGCAGCGGCAGGACCAGCGTCAGCGGGCCCGGCCAGAAGGCCTCGGCGAGTTTGCTGGCGGTGTCGGACCAGATCACATAGCGCTGGGCGGTCTCCACCGCGTGGACGTGGGCAATCAGCGGGTTGAAACTGGGGCGGCCCTTGGCGGCATAGAGGGCCTCAACCGCGTCGGTCTGGCGCGCATCAGCCCCGAGCCCGTAGACGGTTTCGGTTGGAAATGCGACCAGCCGGCCCTCTTTCAAAAGGTCCGCAGCTGTGCTGATCTCCTGTGGTTGCGCGGTCAGGAGGCGGGTTGTGGGACTGGACATGGCTGGTGACGCGGCGTTTTGGTTGCTTGATTAAAGGGCCCGGTTAGGTAATCGGACAAGACATTCAACATAAAGGTTTGGGGCAATGATGCCAAGGCTGCCCCAACCAGCTCTCTGAAAGAGGCCAGACATGACCTTCCGTGCCCCGGTTCCCGAGTATCAGTTTCTTCTCGAACATATCATCGGTTTTCATGAAATCGCCGCTACCGAGCGCTTTGGCGAGGCCAGCGATGATGTGGTTACGGCGATCCTGACCGAGGCGGGGAAGTTCTGCGATGAAGTTATGGCCCCCTTGAACCGTGGCGGCGATCTGCAACCGGCGCGTCTGGAAAACGGGGTGCTGCGCAGCTCTCCCGGTTATGCCGAAGGCTGGCAGGCGATTTCCGAAGGCGGCTGGATCGGGATGAGCGCGGCAGAGGAATTTGGCGGCATGGGGCTGCCGATGACCCTGACCACCGCGGTCAATGAGATGATGTCGGGCGCCTGCCTGTCGCTGCAACTGGCCCCGCTGATGAGCCAGGGTCAGATCGAGGCGTTGGAACATCACGCCAGCGATGAGCTGAAGTCGCTCTACCTGCCCAAGCTGATTTCGGGGGAATGGTCGGGCACCATGAACCTGACCGAGCCGCAGGCCGGATCGGATGTGGGGGCGCTTAGCTCCAAGGCAGAGCCTCTGGACGACGGCACCTATGCGATCAGCGGTCAGAAGATCTATATCTCCTGGGGCGACAATGATTTTGCGGGCAATATCTGCCATCTGGTGCTGGCGCGCCTGCCTGATGCGGCACCCGGAACCAAGGGGATTTCGCTGTTCCTCGTCCCCAAGTACCTGCCGGACGCCGAGGGTAACCCCGGCAAGGCCAACACGCTGAAGGTGGTGAGCCTTGAGCATAAGATGGGCCTGCACGGTTCGCCGACCTGTGTCATGCAATATGACGACGCAATCGGCTGGATGGTCGGCAAACCGGGGGGCGGTCTGGCGGCAATGTTCACCATGATGAACAATGCCCGGCTGGGTGTTGGTGGTCAGGGCGTCGGTGTTGCTGGTGCGGCCTATCAAAAGGCGCTGGCCTACGCGCTGGAGCGCAAGCAGGGCAAATCCGCCTCCGGCACCATCGTGGACCATGCGGATGTGCGCCGGATGCTGATGGAAATGAAGGCCGATCTCTTTGCAGCGCGCGCGATCCTGCTGGCCTGTTCGCAGGCCATCGACATGCAGACCGCAACCGGCGCACAGGAATGGGCCGCGCGGGCAGCGTTTCTGACGCCAATCGCCAAGACCTTTGGCACGGAAACCGGGATGCGTGTTTCGGAAACCGGTGTGCAGGTGCATGGCGGTATGGGGTTCATTGAGGAAACCGGTGCAGCGCAGTTTTATCGCGATGTGCGGGTGACGGCGATCTACGAAGGCACCAACGGCATTCAGGCGATGGATCTGGTTGGGCGCAAGATGATGGACGGTGGCGACATGGCCAACCGTCTGATCGACGAGATCGAGGAGCAGGCCGAGCGCGCCCGAACCACTCATCCGAATATGGCCGAGGCCGTCTGGCAGGCCTGTGAATCCCTGCGCGAAGCGACCGAGTGGTTGACCGCACAGAGCGACATGGATGAGCGTTTCGCAGGAGCGGTTCCCTATCTGCATGCCTTTGCGCGGGTTCTGGGCGGGCATTACCACCTGGCGGCTGCGATGGCCGACATCGGTGGCCCGCGCGAAAAGCTGGCGCGGTTCTATATCAACCGGATGTTGCCGGAACACGCCGCGCTCTTGGCTCATGCGCAGGCGGGTGCGGACGGCGCGCGCGCTCTGACGCTGGATGAATTGGCTGACGGATGACCAGCCCGCGACCCGACGGTCCATGGAACACGCCGCCTGCCGAGGGTGAGGCGATCGAGGTGGCGGAGGGCGTCCTCTGGATGCGGCTGCCGCTGCCGATGAAGCTGGATCATGTGAACGTCTATGCGCTGGATGAAGGCGATGGCTGGACCATCGTCGATACTGGCATGTCCTCAAACAAGACCCGCCGCATCTGGGAGCGGCTGATGGCGGGGCCGCTGGAGGGCAAGCCGATCCGGCGCGTGGTGGTCACGCATCATCACCCCGATCACATCGGCAATGCCGGCTGGTTCCAGTCTGAGCATGGGGCTGAGCTGGTGACCACGCGAACGGCCTGGCTGTTTGCTCGAATGCTGACGCTGGACGTGCAGGAAAGCTGGCCTGAGGAAACGCTGGCGTTTTACCGCAGCTCGGGCATGGATCCCGCGATCTATGACGCACGGTTGGCGGAGCGGCCGTTCAATTTCGCCGATACGGTCTATCCGATGCCGCTGGGCTTTACCCGGATCGAACAGGGCGACGTGTTTCGCATGGGCGGGCGCAACTGGGACGTCCACATGGGTAATGGTCACGCGCCAGAGCACGCAACCTTCTGGAGCCGCGATGACAATCTGGTGATCACCGGCGACCAGATCCTGTCCTCGATCAGTCCCAATATTGGCGTCTATGCGACCGAGCCGATGGCGGATCCCGTGGCCGAATGGCTGGAGGCCTGCGAGCGTCTGGCACCGTTGACACGGGGTGATCAGCTGGCTTTGGGCGGGCATAAGATGCCATTTCGCGGTCTGCCGCATCGGATGGCCCAGTTGATCGACAACCATCACGGGGCGCTGGCGCGGCTTCTTGAGCATCTCGACGAACCGCGCAGCGCGGCCGACTGTTTTGCGCCGCTGTTCAAACGCAAGATCGGCTCCGGGGAATATGGCCTTGCTTTGGTCGAGGCGGTGGCCCATTTAAATCATCTGTACCATCTGGGTCAGGTTGACCGCAGCCGTCGTGCGGACGGGGCTTGGCTTTACCAGCGCAAGGGGTGATCGACCCCTGGAAAGGGAGAGATCATGACCGATGAGATCGCAACCAGCGCCGAGGCGGCAGAGGCGGCCGTTCTGCCCTGCGTTCACGAGGTCCACGCGGATCCCGACGCCTGCACCGGTATCGAAAAAGTGCAGATGCCGTTGCAAAAATCCGTTGCCGAAAAAAGCGCCGCACGCTGGGCCTATGAACGGTTGATCCTTTATATCAAGAACTTCGAGGAGCAGCTGGATAGCGAGCATGAGGTCGCGATGGGGTTTGCCGGCGGTGATGCCGGTGTGATGCGGATCGAGGGTATGGGCTACTTCGACCCCGATATCATCACCTATTACGGCAGCGATTCCAGCGGCGCGCGCACGCAGCTGGTCCAACACGTCAGCCAGCTCAATGTGATGTTGCGGGCCTTGCCGAAGCGGAATGAGGCGGCACCTGCCAATCGGATCGGTTTTCGTTTGGTGTCCGACCTTGAGAGTGATCCGGCTGAGACCTGACGTTCGGGCAGCCTGTTGCGCTGGGGGTGTTGCCACACTTGTGTTCGGCGCGCTCAGCAGCGTTGCGGCCGCCGAAGACGCGGTTGCGGCGGGCTATTGGGCAATGTTGGAGCGTGCAGCTCATCGCGGCCTCATGCAGGAGGTCGCGGCAGCAGATGGCAGGCCAGCCCCCTTTGCCACCGATGGCTGTAGCGGTGGGTTGTCTGCGATCTGGCGCCAGTTCAGTGGCAGGGAAGAGACAGCCGACGGTCCGCCGTTTGAGGCCTGTTGCGTGGCTCATGACCTGCTCTATCACGATGCCGACGGGATCGGATCATCTGGCCGAATCCTTGATGGTCGCGACGAAGATCTGGCCACCGCCAGCCAGCAGGCAAGACTGGCCGCGGATCAGGCTCTGCGCCGCTGTGTAGAGACGCAACTCAGCAGCCGGGAGTCCCCAACAGCGGCCATCGCCGCACCGGTCGCAACCGCCATATATGCTGCGGTGCGATTCGGTGGCGCGCCTTGCAGCGGGCTGAGCTGGCGCTGGGGCTACGGCTATGGTCACTGCCAAGCGGTGTTTGGCCGGTGAATTGCCCGGTGATTTGCCCTGGCTGCGCCCGATTGACGTGGTGACAGGGTCTGTGAAATCCAGTATTCAGCGGAAAACAGACGCGAATAGGAATGGACACATGGCTGACCATAAGCACGGTTCGATGGATATCACCGTTCAGGAAAAGACCTACAACGGCTTCATCAAGTTCACGACACGGTTCTGCATCGCAGCGCTGCTCTTTGCAGTGTTCCTCGCGATTTTTGCAACCTGATCACCCTCGTGAATGGTTCTGATCTGAGCGGGCGTTGTGGCGCCCGGCACCTTGCGAGCGGGCTAAGGCTTGCGCTTGTGTGCGCCGGTGTGGCGCTGCTCTCGGCCTGTGCCGCCCAGCAGCAGCCCAACGCGGATGACGCCACGCTGGAACGGGTTGCCTATCGGCATAATGGTCCGCCTGCGCTGACGCTTTATACGATGATCAACAATCGTACCGGGCAGGGCGCGCATACCTCGCTGATGATCAATGCCTCGGAACGGGTGATCTTTGACCCTGCCGGGTCATTCTATGCCGATGTGGTGCCGGAGCGGGATGATGTGCTCTTTGGCATCACGCCGGGGGTGGAGAAAGCCTATCGCGGATCACATGCGCGCAGCACCCATCATGTGGTGGTGCAGCGGATCGAAGTGACGCCCGAGCAGGCGCAGCGCGCCTATCAGCTGGTACGGGCAAACGGTCGGGTTCCGGGCGCGTTCTGTGCCAATGCCACGGCCTCGATCCTGAAGCAGGTACCTGGGTTTGAGACGCTGGATGTGACTTTCTACCCTGGAAATCTCTCGGAACAGTTTGGCGCCTTGCCGGGGGTGACGACCGAACGCTACCGTGAAAACGACAGCGCAGACTTGCAAGAGGGGCTGGCAAAGAACAATGCGGCGTTGAACGCAGGCGGGTGATGCTGCCACGTTCAGGCACAGCTATAGATGGGAAAAGCCGCAGCATCGTCTGCGGCTTTTGTCTGTTTGTCGGGATGGATCAGCCTGCCAACAGAAAGAGCAGCAGGAAGCCAACAGCGCCGCTGCCCATGGCGATCAGGACATTGCGTGTCCAGTACCCGAGCGCGAAGACCGCCGCGGCGACGGCGAGATGGGGCAGGCTGGGGGTGCCACCGGTCGGCGTCGGCCAGACCACCAGCGGCGCCACCAGCGCAGGAATGATCGCCACCGCAGTATAGCGCAGATGGCGCATCAGCCAAACGGGCATGGTCCTGCCGCCCATCAGCCCGATAAAGGCAAAGCGCAGGGCGAAGCTGCCAATGGCAAGGCCGATGATGATCGTCCATAGCAACGTCGGATCGGGGGGCTGGGTCATGACGGATCCTTTGCAATGCTGCGGCGCTCCAGCCAGAGCTCGGCCTGGGCGCCAGCCATCATGCCGATAAGACCGGCAACAATCAGGCCAAGATTGTAGGGCAGCGCGGTGGCCGGCAGCGCGGTGGCGACAGCGGCGAAACAGGCAATGACATGGGCCGGTGTGCGCAGCATTGGGCCGATCATGGCCAGGAACGCCAGCGGCAGGACAAAGTCGAGGCCCCAGCTGGCCGGGATCTGGGTGCCGACCAACGCCCCGATATAAGTTGCGAGCATCCAGCCCGGTGCCACGCAGCCATTTGTGCCGAAGAAATAGGCCATGCGCTGTGATAGGGTCATCTGCGGATGGGTTTCGAACTGGACGATCGAGAGCGCATAGGATTGGTCGACAGTGAGATAGGCCGCACAGGCGCGTTGCCACAACGGAGCGCCGCCGAGGTACGGCGTCAGCGATGCCGAATACATCGCCACCCGCAGGTTTACTGCAAGCGCTGAAATCAGGATGATCAGAACAGGCGTGTTCTCTTGCATCAGTTGCAGCGCTGTAAACTGGGCCGAACCGGCAAAGACCGACAGGGAGAAGACCATGGCCTCAGGGACAATCAGTCCCGCTTCGGCAGCAAGAACGCCAAACAGCAGCCCAAATGGTCCGGACACCAGAAGGAAAGGCGCGCCATCGCGAAACCCCTTCCAAAAGGCCGATTTCGTGGTGGTGATTGCCATGATCAGGTCCTAGGTTATTGCTGAAACGGCATAGGCCTGCTGGCGGAGGTTTGCAATTGATGATGGTTGAGAACAGCTCCGACCTGGCGTCGATACTGGCTGAATATGTGATTGCACCTGCGCCGAACGATGCACGGCTGACACGGGTGGTTCAGGGGTTTGATCACACGGGGACCGCGACGGAGATCTCTGTCGTGGAGGAACGACCGCTGACGATTTACCTCAACCGTCAGGAAATCGTCACCGCCATGACCATTGGCGATTACCCCGAATATCTGGCGCTGGGGTTTCTGCGCAATCAGGGGATGTTGAATCCCGGTGATGAGGTCACCGCCATCGATTACGATGAAGAGCTGGATACCGTGGTCGTAAGGACAGCAGTTGAGACCTCATACGAAGACAAGCTGCAAAAGAAGACCCGCACATCAGGCTGTGCGGTGGGCACTGTGTTTGGTGACATGATGGAGGGGCTGGAAGGGGTGAGCTTGCCGCAGACAGCGGTGCGCAGCTCCTGGCTTTATGCGTTGGCGCATAAGATCAACCGCACCCCCTCGCTCTATCTTGAGGCTGGCGCCATTCATGGCACGGTTCTGTGCCAAGAAGATCGCCCATTGGTCTATATGGAGGACGTGGGGCGGCACAATGCGGTGGACAAGATCGCCGGCTGGATCCAGAGCACCGGCGCGGAGGTCTCCGACAAAATCCTCTATACCACCGGGCGGCTCACCTCGGAGATGGTGATCAAAACCGCGATGATGGGGATTCCGGTGCTGGTGTCTAGATCCGGCTTTACCGCATGGGGGGTGGAGATCGCACAGGAGCTGGGTCTCACTTTGATCGGGCGGATGCGGGGGCAGCGGTTTATCTGCCTGTCGGGAGAGGATCGGCTGATCCGGGATGTGGATCCGGCAAAGGTGCCGGTTGAGGCAAAAGCGCATCGGCGCAAGAGTGCGGACCACTAGGCGCAGACCGCCCGCGATATGGTCAGCAGACGATGTGGCATCAGGCGCAGAGAGGAGATGTCGTGAGACAAAGCAAACCATTGGGCATCATCCTTGCTGGCGGGTTGGCCACAAGGATGGGTGGCGGTGACAAGGGACGCTTGCGGATTGGGGGACGCAGTCTGATTTCCCATGTGATCGACCGTCTGTCGCCGCAGGTCGAGCGTATCGCGCTGAATGCCAATGGTGATCCTGCGCGCTTTGCCGATCTTGCGTTGCCGGTGATCGCCGACAGTATTGACGGCTTCGCAGGTCCTCTGGCGGGCGTGCTTGCCGGGTTGGACTGGGCGGCAGCGCAGGGAGCCGAGAGCATTGTCACGGTGGCTGCCGACACGCCGTTCTTCCCAAAGGATCTGGTTCTGCGGCTAAAGGAGAGCGCCGCCGGGCAGCAACATCCGCTGGTGCTGGCGACAACGCCAAAGTCCGGCGAGGAGCATCTGAAATCCGGTGGCGGCGGCCGGGTGAACCGGCATCCGACCTTTGGTCTTTGGCCTGTTGCCCTGCGCGATGACCTGCGCGCGGCGCTGGAGGGCGGCCTGCGCAAGGTGGTTTTGTGGACAGACCGTCACGGCGGCCAGGAGGCCCTGTTTGAGGCGGATCCGTTTGATCCGTTTTTCAACGTCAATACGCCTGAGGACCTGGCCCGGGCAGAGGCCTTGCTGCGATGAAAATATATGGCGTCACCGGCTGGAAGAACTGTGGCAAGACCGGGCTGATGGAGCGGTTGGTGGCTGAGTTCTGCAGACGTGGTCTTACCGTGTCGACCTTGAAACATGCCCATCACAGCACTGATGTGGATCAACCCGGTACTGACAGCCATCGCCACCGGATGGCGGGTGCCGCCGAGGTGATCCTTGCCTCGCCCAATCGGGTGGCGATCATGCAGGAACTGCGTGGCATGGCCGAACCCAGCTTTACCGAGCTGCTGGCCCGTCTGCGGCCTGTGGATCTGGTGCTGGTCGAGGGGTTCAAACGCGAGGTGCATCCGAAGATTGAGGCCTATCGCACAGCGGCGGGCCAGCCGCTCATCGCGCCTGAGGACCGGTCGATTCGTGCCGTTGCCAGTGACATTCCGCTGCATCTGGACAGGCCGGTTTTCGATCTGGACGACACGGTGGCGATTGCCGATTTCATCGCCGGGGAGATTTCCCTTTGAGCGGATGGCAGAGCTTTGCCATGGTGGATTGGTCTGGTGGCAACGACCGCGGGCCAAGCCCTTGCAAGGATGCCATCTGGGCCAGCGTCAGCCGCGATAGATCAGCGGATGAACCAGTATATCTGCGCAATCGGCAGCTGGCGGAGCTGTGGCTCACCGAGCTGGTCGAGGCAGAACTGACCGCCGGGCGTCGCCTGATGCTTGGGTTTGATTTCCCCTTTGGCTATCCGGCGGGGTTTTGCGATGCAATCACGGGTTCGGATGATCCTCTTGGCCTGTGGGACTGGTTTGAGACACATATTGAGGATGCGCCAAAGTCTAACAACCGCTTTGATCTGGCGGGGGCGATCAATCGCCGCTTTGGTGGGCAAGGGCCATTCTGGGCCAACGGGCTAGCCCGCGACATCGACGGTTTGCCGCGTCGCAAGGACCGCTATCGCAACCCGTTCCCGGACCGCCGCGCGGTTGAGCATCGGGCCAAGGGCAGCTTTACCTGCTGGCAGATGGCCGGGGCAGGTGCCGTGGGCAGCCAGGTGATGATGGGCCTGCCGGTTCTGTCACGCCTGCGAAAGCGTTTTGCCGGGCAGGTCGCTGTCTGGCCGTTTGAATCCCTGGACACGCCGGTGGCTCTGGTGGAGATCTGGCCGACCCTTCTGGCAGGCCCCGCGCCGGATCACTGGATCAAGGATGCCTGGCAGGTGCATAAGGTGTCCCTAGAATTGTCGGGCCTGCACATGGCAGAGTTGGACCAGTTATTGACCGTCACAGCGCCCGAAGAGGGCTGGATCCTGGGAGTGGACCAGATATGAGCCTTGCCCCGCCACCCCTGCGTAATGATTGCTTTGCTCTTCCAGCAGGCGTCGATTGGACACCGGTGGATGACGCGCTGGATCACTTACGGCGAAATCTCACGGCAGTGACGGCGGCAGAGGTTCTGCCATTGGGGCAGGCTTTGGGGCGGGTTCTGGCTGAGGATGTTTTTGCCGCGCGCAGCAACCCGCCACAGGCGAACACGGCCGTGGATGGCTACGGGTTTGCGGGTCCCGCCGGAGAGGGGCCGCAGGTGATGCAGCTGAGCGAGGGGCGTGCGGCGGCGGGGCTGGCCCATGAAGGCGCGGTTGCTCCGGGCCAGGCCATCCGCATTCTGACAGGGGCGGCGTTGCCTAGGGGGGTTGATACCGTCATTCTTGAAGAGGACGTAACCTGCGATGGTGCGCAGATTGCTTTTCACGGACCACTTAAATTGGGCGCCAATACTCGCCGGGCTGGCGAAGATGCCGCCGTCGGCGATCGGATCCTGACCAAGGGTCGGGTGGTGACCCCTGCGGATCTGGCGCTGGCCTCTGCCACGGGATTGTCTGAGCTACCGGTGCGGCAACTGCTGCGGGTGGGTGTGCTGTCGACGGGAGATGAACTGATCGAGCCGGGTGAGACGGCTGCGGCAGGGCAGATTTACGATGCCAATCGCCCGATGCTGCTCGCGCTGCTGGCAAAGATGGGGTTCGACGCTGTGGATCTGGGCAAAGCTGCCGACGATCGCGCCGCTCTGCGACGTCGCCTAGACGCTGCGGCTGAGGCGGTGGATGTGATCCTGACAAGTGGCGGTGCCTCTGCCGGGGATGAGGATCATATGTCGGCGCTGCTGCGCGAAAGCGGGGCCATGCAGCAATGGCGGATTGCCCTGAAACCGGGCCGACCGCTGGCGCTGGGGATTTGGCAGGGAACGCCGGTGTTCGGTCTGCCGGGCAATCCGGTGGCCGCGATGGTCTGCACGTTGATCTTTGCCCGCCCTGCGATGGGGCTGATGGCGGGGGCAAGCTGGGCTGAGCCGCAGGGGTTTGATTTGCCAGCCGCCTTTGAGAAACGCAAAAAGCCGGGACGGCGAGAATATTTGCGCGCCCGTGTACGCAACGGTCAGGTCGAGGTCTTCAAATCAGAAGGGTCGGGCCGTGTCAGTTCGCTGAGTTGGGCCGAAGGTCTGGTGGAACTGGCGGATGGCGCTGCGGTGATTCAGCCGGGGGATCCCGTCCGTTTTATTCCCTACGCCAGCTTTGGCATGTAACCGGAGCGCGGGCGGAAACCGTCAGTCAAAGGTGCCAGCGACCCGCCCCAGCAGCATGAAGGCGCGGGCGGTGCGGGTTTCGCCAAGCGATGATATCTCGGCGTCGCTGGCCTCTTGTTCAAATTCCGCCAGCATCTGGTCAAAGCGGCGCAGGAAATGATGTGCGGCATCGCGAAAGATCGGATCCTGTTTCATCCGCGCATTTGTCAGGGCAAGTGAGCTGCGATCCCTCACGCCGCCCAATGCGGCAACGGCGCGACCGCGTGTGCCCTGGGCGAACTGTCGCCAGATCTCTGGTCGGGCCATATCGGGGCGCAGGTCATCCATGTAGATGCCATCCTGGCTGAGCAGGGTGAGCACATCCTGCGCGGCCTGAATGATCTGGGCGGCTTTGCGGTCCCGCAAGGCAAGGCGCAGGGCGGCAAAGCCTTCCTCGTCTTCGGCGGTTTCAGGAAAATTCAGGGCCCGGATCAATTGCGGAGCAGGCAGCGGCGCTGCAAAATCCTCGGCGGGCGTGCCAAGCGCCAGCAGTCCCTGATCGGTCGCGTCGCCGTCCGTCGCCGCGGTGGTGGATATGCCCGGCATGGGTCGATCACGGCGGCTGGTGTGAAATGTCGCGAGGGCGGTTTCCGTCTTGCGGGTCGCGGCGGCAATCTCGTCCAACTTGCGTGTGACGGAGGGTTCGGAGACCGAAGCCGCCTGCTGCGCATGGGCGATATAGGCGTTGCGCATTCCGTCGATGGCAGCGTGCAGGCGCTGCGATTCATCCCGCATCACCTGGGCGGATCGCAGGGCGATAGCACCGACCCAGATCAGGAGGACAGGCAGGACCACAGCGACGATCCGCAGCAGGATATCCGACCATCCCGCCGCAGGCGTCGCGTCAGGCGTACCACCCAGCACGAAAACTGCGACAACCACGAGCAGCCACAACGCGCTCAACGCAAGCGCCGCAGCCTCGATCAGGCCAAAGACAGGTCGTTCCGGCGGCGCGTCGAGGGCGCTGGTGGGCGGCTTTGCAGCGGTGGAACTGGTGCGGGTCATACTGTTGCTCGAAACAGAGGGTGGCGAGAGAGATTGGCATATGCCGCATGGCGCGGCGGCGAGATGGACATGGCGGGGCGCCGGTGACTGGCGCCGAGCCGGTAATGCGTATCAGGAAAAGACGATCTTGAGGATTTCGTAGGCGCGGTCGCCGCCTGGGGTGCGGACCTCGACGCTGTCGCCTTCTTCCTTGCCAATCAGAGCGCGGGCGATCGGGGATTTGATGTTCAGAAGGCCCGCTTCGATATTGGCCTCATGCTCGCCGACGATCTGCCAGGTCTTTTCCTCATCGGTGTCTTCGTCGACGACGGTGACCTTGGCGCCGAATTTGATCGCGCCGGACAGTTTGGCCGGGTTGATCACATCGGCGAGCGACAGGATGCCTTCCAGCTCCTTGATGCGGCCTTCGATGAAGGACTGTTTTTCGCGCGCGGAATGATATTCGGCGTTTTCCGAAAGATCGCCGAGTTCGCGGGCTTCGGCAATGGCCTTGATGATGGCCGGGCGTTCGACCGACTTCAGGGTCTTCAATTCAGCTTCTAGGGCGGCGTGACCCGCGGGGGTCATCGGGATCTTTTCCATGTCTGTGTCCAGATATCGTGTCAGGTTTTGCCACCGGCCGTGGCGGTTCGCGTCTATAGGAAAACCGGTTTGTCCCACTGCCAGACTGACAGCGGGACAAACCGGTTATGTCTCATTTACCTGACCCAATCCTGCCGCCGAATGCAAGAGGGCGGCAGGGGCTGTCCACAGCGATTTCATGCCAACAGGCGGAAAACTCCGCTTTTTTACGCCTGTCCGCTTTGCGCCTGTCCGGGGCGCGGTGTGGCGGCAAACGCGTCATGGACAGGCGGGACGACGGGCGGGCGCCTCGCAGTCCTGCCGTTACGGAGTAAGGTCAGCGAACCTGCGCCGTGGTGGACGTCTTGCCGGTGATGCTGTGACGGGGCACCCGCGGGCGCGGATCCAGTTGCCGCAGCAGCTTTAGCAGACGGCTGTACCCGAGCAGGGTTTCTTCCCGCCCGAAGCGTGGCTGTATCACAGGTTGCCGCTTCGAGCGTTCGGCGTCAGGCGTGATGAGGCGCGGAGGCAGGACCGCGCGCGGGCGGCTGGCGTGCCAGAGCAGATCAAGCATCATATTCCACCACCTCGAATTCGATATTGTCGCGGTCGCGGAAGTAGAACCTGCGACCCGGCTCGTAGTCGTGATGCTCACCTGGGGTGAAGCCTGCATCCCGTACACGGGTCTCGACCGTGCTCAGATCATCAACGACGACGGCAATGTGATTGAGCCCTCCGGTGATGCCGTAGCTGATCGGGGCTTTGGCCAGCGGTTCCGGGGGGCAGTAGAGCGCAAGATAACTGTCAGAACCACCGATATGCAGGCTGTAGCCGCCGTTGATAGCCTCACCCTGCCAGCGAATGCGCCAGCCGAACACATCCTGCATCCAGGCGGCGGTGGCTTCAGGGGAAGAAACGGTGATGTTTGCATGTTCAAGACGTACAGTCATATCAGGCTCCGATGCTTGTCAGTTTGGATCGATTACCTGTAGGCTAATTTCTCAACCTAACTTTAGATCAAGGTTTTTCTTTACCTTGAAGGTGAAGCTGCAAACCTATTATTTTTCAGTTGCTTATCGGAATGATGGAGGGGTTATGGCAAAGTCAGCTGGCGTGTCGATCGGATATCTTGCGGAGCGAACCGGGCTCGCCGTGTCTGCTATCCGCTATTATGAGTCGCAGGGTCTGGTTGAGCCCTGGCGGAATGCGGGAGGACAACGGCGGTTCCACCGGGCGGACCTGCGGCGGCTGAGTTTTGTGATGATCGCGCAGAAGTTTGGGTTTTCCCTGCCTGAGATCCAGGGGTTTCTGAAGAGCCTGCCGGGTGGGCGCACCCCGACCAAGGCTGACTGGACGCGGCTTTCATCGCAGTTCCGCGAGCACCTGAACGCCCGAATCGAAACGCTGGAGCGGCTTCGTGACAATCTGGATGGCTGCATCGGCTGTGGCTGCCTGTCGCTGCCCAATTGCAAGTTGTACAATCCGGATGATGCTGCCGCTTCCAAGGGGCAGGGGCCGCGCTATCTAATGGGGGACCGGCCAGCGGATCTGGCCAAAGACGGGAACAGCGCGCCAAATGACGATATTTGACGCACCATTTGTCGCAATTGAGGGTTCTAGATCATCGTAACGTAGAGTTTGGATTGACCAGAGCCTCTGGCACCCGCTAAGCAACCGCGAAAGAAAATTGCGCCAAGGACGCACAGCCTACACGGGCTGGTCCTGAGCCATAGCCTAAGGAGCCTTCGATGGCCGAGATTGAACGCGAAGCAATGGAATACGACGTTGTGATCGTTGGGGCAGGCCCGGCTGGTCTGTCTGCGGCGATCCGTTTGAAACAGCTGGACAGCGACCTGCAGGTCGTGGTGCTGGAAAAAGGCTCTGAAGTGGGTGCGCATATCCTGTCCGGCGCGGTGCTGGACCCCTGCGGGTTGGATGCACTGATCCCCGACTGGAAAGAAAAAGGCGCGCCACTGAACGTTCCGGTCAAGGACGACAATTTCTACATGCTGGGTGAGGCGGGTCAGATCCGCATCCCGAACTTCCCGATGCCGCCGCTGATGAACAACCATGGCAACTACATCGTCTCGATGGGCAATGTCTGCCGCTGGATGGCTGAGCAGGCAGAAGAGCTGGGCGTCGAGATCTTCCCGGGTATGGCCTGTTCCGAATTGGTCTATGGTGACAATGGCGAAGTCAAAGGCGTGGTTGCCGGTGTCTTTGGTCTGGAATCCGACGGTACCTATGGTCCGAACACCGAGCCGGGGATGGAACTGCACGGCAAATATGTCTTCCTCTCCGAAGGTGTGCGCGGCTCGCTTTCCAAAGAAGTGATTGCCAAATACGGCCTGTCTGACGGCAAGGAGCCGCAGAAATACGGCGTTGGCATGAAAGAGATCTGGGAAATTGATCCTGCCAAGCACAAAGAGGGCTCTGTCACCCACACCATGGGCTGGCCGCTGGGGTCCAACGCGGGTGGCGGTTCCTTTATCTATCACCTCGACAACAATCAGGTTTACGTCGGTTTCGTGGTTCACCTGAACTACAAGAACCCGCATCTGTACCCCTACATGGAATTCCAGCGCTTCAAGCACCATCCGATGGTGGCTGAGCTGCTGAAAGGCGGTAAGCGCGTGGCTTATGGCGCCCGTGCGATCACCGAAGGTGGCTATCAGTCGATGCCGAAGCTGGTCGCCCCCGGCGTGGCGCTCTTGGGTTGCTCGGCTGGCATGGTCAACGTGCCGCGCATCAAGGGCAACCACAACGCCATGCTGTCGGGCAAGGCAGCCGCCGAAGCCGCCTATGACGCGATCAAGGCTGAGCGTTCGGGCGACGAACTTGCCGACTATGAGGTCAGTGTCCGCGACGGCGCGATCGGTGCCGACCTGAAGAAAGTGCGCAACGTCAAACCGATGTGGTCGAAGTGGGGCCTCACCGCCTCGCTGATGCTGGGTGGTCTGGATATGTGGACCAATACGTTGGGCTTTTCGCTGTTTGGCACTTTGGGTCACGGTAAAAATGACGCAGAGGCAACCGAGGAAGCCTCCAAGCACAAACCCATCGACTATCCCAAACCCGATGGTGTGCTTTCGTTTGACCGCCTGACCAACGTTGCCTTTGCGGCGACCAACCACGAAGAGAGCCAGCCCTGCCACCTGCGTCTGGGCAATCTGGACACGCCGATCAGCGTCAACCTGCCAAAGTTCGCGGAGCCTGCGCAGCGCTATTGCCCGGCGGGTGTCTATGAGGTGGTGGAGAAGGACGGCAAGCCGGAGTTCGTGATCAACTTCCAGAACTGCGTCCACTGCAAGACCTGCGACATCAAGGATCCGAGCCAGAATATCACCTGGACCACGCCGCAGGGCGGTGACGGGCCGAACTACCCGAATATGTGATCGGTTTCGGCAGGTATTTGCCGGAATAATTGGGGCAGCCTGCGGGCTGCCCCATTGCGTGTTAAGGGGCGGCGTTCTACGCTTTGTGGCGAGGCAGTATTTGACCAGTCACCAACGAGGAGGCCCCCCGTGCCCGTCCCATTCTTTCGCAGCCTGACAAGCGCAGCGGCTCTTGCCGTGGCGACCACCCTGCCGATACTGGTACAGGCCGATGCGGTGCGTGCAGATGGGCTGGCGGGTGCGTATCTGGCGGCACGGGCTGCTACCCTAGATAGTGATTTCCGCGCCTCCGCGGATTATTACAACCGCGCGCTGGTGCGCGACCCGAAGAACCCGCTGCTCATGGAGCATGTCGTGTTTTCCCGGCTTGCGCTGGGTGATATCAAAGGGGCCGCGCCGGTCGCGGCCCGCCTGTCGGAGATGGGCGCGCGCAGTCAGGTCGCCAATATCGTTACCACTGCCAACCTGGTCCTGACCGAGGACTATCAGACCATCATCGAACGCGTGACCTCTCAGCAAGAGGGGCAGTATGAGATCAATGCCCTGGTGGATGGCTTGCTGTTGGGCTGGGCACATCTGGGCGCCGGTTCAGTGTCCGATGCGCTGACACAGTTTGACGTCTTGGGTGAAAAAGAGGGGCTTGGCCTTTTCGCGCGCTATCACCGGGCGCTGGCGCTGGCCTCTGTCGGGGATTACGAGGGGGCGGAGGCCCTGTTTGCTGCCGAGGAGGGCCAGCTGACCAATACCTCGCGTCGGGCGGTGATCGCGCGGCTTGAGATCCTGTCGCAGCTGGGGCGCAATGAACAGGCGCTCGATGTGCTGTCCGACGCCTTCAATGGGCAGCTGGATCCGGGGCTTGCAGCGCTGTCCGCACGGCTGAAGGACGGCGAAACCCTTCCCTATACGCTGGCGGCCACGCCGACACAGGGCATTGCCGAAGTGTTCTTCACCATGGGGGCTGCCCTTAATGGTGAAATGGCCGATGACTATGTGCTGATGTATGCCCGTGTCGCAGCTGCCTTGCGCGAAGATCACGTGGACGCATTGTTGCTGGCTGCGGAGCTCTTTGACCAGCTGGGCCGCTACGCCCTGTCGATCGAGCTTTACAAGCAGGTGCCGCGCGAGCATCCGGACTACCACGCCGCAGAACTGGGACGCGCCGAAGCATTGCGTCGCGCCGCCAAACCTGATGCGGCCGCCGAGGTCCTGCAGCAGCTGGCGCGTGATTTCCCGAAAGAGGCACCGGTCCACACCAATCTGGGTGATCTGTTGCGGCAGCAGGAGGACTACAGCGGCGCCGTCGCTGCCTATGACACCGCGCTGGGGCTGATGGATGAAAGCGTGGAGGGACGTTGGTTCCTGCTGTATGCCCGTGGCATCTGCCACGAGCGGCTGAAAAATTGGGAGCAGGCAGAGGCGGATTTCCGCGCCGCACTCGAAATTCGCCCTGATCAGCCGCAGGTTCTGAATTATCTCGGCTATTCTCTGGTGGAGAAGCAGATCAAACTGGACGAGGCGCTGTCGATGATCGAACGCGCTGTCGCCGCGCGCCCTGACGCGGGCTATATCGTCGACAGCCTCGGCTGGGTACTCTATCGGCTGGGTCGCTATGAAGAGGCGGTTGGCCATATGGAAACCGCGGTTGAATTGATGCCGGTCGACCCTGTGGTCAACGACCACCTCGGGGATGTTTACTGGGCTGTCGGGCGGGCGCGGGAAGCTGAGTTCCAGTGGAAGCGCGCGCTGTCGTTCATCGACCCCGAAGATACCGACAGTGAAGCCGACCCTGAGCGCATTCGCCGCAAGCTGGAAAGCGGGCTTGATGCCGTTCTTGCCGAAGAGGGTGCGGCGCCGTTGAACGTGGCACATGACGGTTGAGGGATTTGGCCCGGCCAAGATCAATCTGACCCTGCATGTGATCGGCCAGCGCACAGATGGCTATCATCTGCTGGATTCGCTTGTGGTCTTTGCTGACATCGGGGACCGGATCACGGCTGTATCTGCCGACGCCCTGAGCCTGCGGGTGGGGGGCGCCATGGCAAAGGGCGTACCGACCGACAGCTCCAACTTGATGATGAAAGCGGCTGAGCTGTTACAGGTCGAGCGGGGGGCGGAGCTGAGGTTGGACAAGCAGCTGCCACCGGCCTCTGGCATCGGGGGCGGGTCCTCCGATGCGGCGGCGACGTTGCGGGTCCTGTGCGAGCTGTGGCAGGTACCTCTTCCCGGAGTTGCAGAGGTTCTCCCCCTGGGAGCGGATCTGCCGGTTTGCATGGAGCCGGGCGCCCAGCGGATGCGTGGTATCGGTGAGCAGCTGGAGCGGCTGCCAGCCTTGCCTGACTGCGCGATTGTTCTGGCAAATCCGGGGGTGTCAGTCGCCACGCCCGCGATTTTTCGCGCGATGAAGAAACGTGACAACCCACCGATGCCCGACAGGCTACCCGTTTGGCAGAGCGCAGAGGAGCTGGCGGCCTGGCTTTCGGGTCAGCGCAACGATCTGCAGGGGCCGGCAATCATGCTCGAGCCTCTGATCGGAGCGGTTCTCGACGCGCTGTCGGGTTTGGCCCCGCTGTTTCACGCGATGTCGGGGTCAGGTGCGACCTGCTACGCGTTATTTGCCGACGAGGCGACGGCAGAGGCGGCGGCTGCCACCTTGCAGGCGGCACATCCTGACTGGTGGGTGCGCGCAGGCCGGTTGCTGGCATGACCGGCGCACAGCCAAAAAAGCCTGCGCAGCGGTGCGGGCCTCTCAGGCGTTAATCCGGTTATTCTTTAGGCCTAGGCAAGGCGGGCGACAACATAGTCGGCCAGATCATGCAGCATCTGGCGGATCGGATCCTCTGGCAGGGAGGTCAAGGCGTCCTGTGCCTTGGCAACCCATTGCATCGCATCGCGGCGGGTCGCGGCCAACGTGTCGTATTTGTCCATCAGGGACAGCGCATGGTCGAGGTCGCCCTCATCCTGACGTCCCTTTTCAATGGTGCGAACCCAGAAGGCGCGCTCTTCTGCGGTGGCCTGTGCAACGGCCTTGATCACCGGCAGGGTCAGCTTGCGTTCGCGGAAATCATCGCCGACGTTTTTTCCCGTCGCGGAGCTATCACCCTGATAATCCAATAGATCGTCGGCAATCTGGAAGGCGATACCAAGCGCATCGCCATAGGCAAACAACGCGTCTACCTGCGCTTCGGGTGCGCCGGCGACGACGCCACCTGCCTGAGTCGCGGCGGAGAACAGCGCTGCTGTCTTGCCGCGCACAACCTGCAGGTACACGGCCTCATCGGTGGCAAGATCGCTGGCCGCAGTCATTTGCAGAACTTCACCCTCGGCAATGGTCGCCGAGGCGTTGGCCAGGATATCGAGCACCCGCAGAGAGCCGGTTTCCACCATCAACTGGAAACTGCGCGCAAAGAGATAGTCGCCGACTAGAACGGAGCTTTTGTTGTCCCACAAGAGATTGGCTGTCGGACGACCGCGGCGCTGTCCGCTTTCGTCAACCACGTCATCATGCAGCAGGGTGGCGGTGTGAATGAATTCAACGGTTGCTGCCAGTTTCACGTGGTTTTCACCGCTGTAGCCACACAGGCGCGCTGCCGCGAGGGTCAGCATCGGGCGCAAACGCTTGCCGCCGGCCTCGACAAGATGGGCCGTTACCTCGGGAATGCGCGGCGCATGTTTCGAGGCCATGCGTGTCTGGATCAGCGTATTGACCGCTGCCATTTCGTCGCTGAGTGTCGCGGCCAGCATGTCATGCGGCTTTTGCGTCAGGATTTGATTCATCGTTTTCCCGCTTGCAAGGCTCGACAAGGCGCAGCCCTTGCCCTTAGATCCATCCCTATGAAGGAACTTTTGCGCAGCACCGACCCAACTGTCATGGCCTTTGCCACCGCCCTTCTTGAGGGTGAGGATATAGACTGCTTTCAAATGGACGTAAATATGAGCATCCTTGAAGGTGGTATCGGGATATTCCCGCGCAGATTGATGGTGCGCAGCGATGATCATGCCGCTGCCGAGCGCGTGATGCGTGACAATGATATTCCGCTGCGCTGATGTCGGGATTTGAGGACAGCGCTCTTAGCCAGGACGCGTTTCTGGGTGGGCGGGTACAGTTGTTGCAACCAAAGCAGGGGTATCGCGCCGGGGTCGACCCTGTCCTGCTGGCCGCAGCCGTTCCTGCACAGCCTGGTGATCGGGTGCTGGAGCTGGGCTGCGGAGGCGGTCCGGCTCTGTTATGTCTGGCTGCGCGGGTCCCGGATCTGGACCTGACCGGGGTCGAGCTTCAGGCCGATTATGCCGATCTGGCGCGACGCAATGCCGCGCTGAACACAGTCGATATCACGGTCGTCGAGGCTGATCTGGCAGCACTGCCGGTGGATCTGCGCCAGATCCAGTTTGACCATGTCATCGCCAACCCACCCTATTACCGCGCCGGTGCGCATAGTCCGGCGCAGGACGTGGGGCGGCAGATTGCACTCGGCGGGGCGACGGAGTTGACCGTCTGGTTCGATACCGCCGCGCGACGCCTCACCCATAAGGGATATCTGCACATGATCCAGCGGGCCGATCGCCTGCCGGAAATGCTTGGGGCCTGTCTTGGACGTCTGGGCTCACTTGAGGTGTTGCCATTGGCCGCCCGTGTCGGTCGTGGCGCCGAATTGGTTCTGCTGCGGGCGCGCAAGGGTGGCCGTGCAGGGTTCAGGCTGCATGCGCCGCTGATCCTGCACAACGGTGAAGCACATTTGCGTGACGCCGAAAACTACCAGGCGGAGATCCGGGCTGTTCTTCGTGATGGCCACGGGTTGCCCTGGCCAAGCTGATATTTGCGGGAGACTCGCGGAGAATCGGCTCTCATTCGGCGAGGACATGCCGAAATGACGGTTTCATGACAAAATATATGCTTCTGCAGCGTGACAGAGCAATAATCTTGTGTTCCACTCACTTTGTACGCAACACGCTCAAAGAAGGAGGAATGACATGAGCCTCAGCTCGCATCTGACCGAACTAAAGAAGAAGCACGAGCATCTGAGCATGGAAGTCGAACACGCCCAACGCTCACCCGCGACCGACGGGCTGCGTATCGCGTCGATGAAGAAACAGAAACTGAAACTCAAAGAAGAAATTAAACGTCTCTCGACGGAGGAACTTGCCGTCTGAGAGAGTGGTCTGATCTGAGGTGACCGCAGTCCCGTCGCTGCGGTGCCTGAGGCAGAACCGATTGGTTGTTAGGGGTCATCAGCACGGCTGGTGACCCCTTCTTGTTTCTGGGTCTGGCGCGGGATTTTCTGTTGCGGCCCTTGGGGAGGGATGCGCTGGTAGATGGATGCTTCAGGGCGTCGCATTGGCCCGCGCGGCCAGCAGCGCCCCGCCTGTTATCAGGCAGGCTGCAATCGCCAGCGTCCATGACGCAGGCGCAATTCCTGCAACAACAAGGATCAGTGTTGAAAGCAAAGGTGCTGCATAAGAGCTGGTGCCGAGCAGTTGGATGTCACCCTGTTTCACTCCGATGTCCCAGACATAGAACGCAAGGCCGACCGGCCCCAGACCCAGCGCGACTGTCGCTCCCCAACCGCTGATGCCGATGGGCCAATGGCTTTCTTCCAGCGCGAAATGAAGGCCCCAGGATGCTGCCGCAGTGATCAGGCAGAATACGGCAACCGTGCTGGTGGGGGCTGTCCCCAGGCGTCGCGCAAGCACGGAATATCCCGACCACGTCAGTGCGCAGAGTAGCGCAAGCCCATAGCCGGGCAGTGCCGCGGCATCAAACTCGGCTCCGCCACCGGTGATGATCGTTGCGGCACCGGCGAAGCCGAGGAGGGCCCCCAGCAAATGCCCCGCGCGCAGTGTTTCCCCGGGCAGCAGGCCGGACAACAGCACAATCAGCAATGGCCAGAGATAGGCAATGAGCCCTGCTTCGGCTGCGGGGGCCATCCTCAGCGCGGAGAAGTAAAGCGCATGATAGCCAAAGAGACCGAGGCTGCCGAAGAGATAGACCCGCCATGACACTTGTCGCAGTGCCGTGAGGCCACCACTGCGCCAACACCATATGAGGCCCAATGAGCCGCCGATTGTGAAACACAAGGCGTTCAACAGGAGCGGTGGGGTCGGCGCAGTACCAACGGTGAGAACAGCCAGTAGCGACCAAAGCAATACCGCGACAAAGCCGGTCGCCGTTGCGCGGTTCCTGGTCATGTGAGACTGTCTACCGACACGATGGTCAGCCCATCTGACACAGCGGCGGTCTTTTCGATTTCGGCCAGGATCCAGTCGCGGAATGCCACGATCTGCGGGCGCGTTTCAGCGCCTTTCTGACAGAGGAAGCTAAATCGGGCCTTGCCGGTTAGCGCCGTTTTGAAGGGGGCAACCAGACGCCCTTCGGCAAGATCCTTTACCACCAGCGCGCGCCGCCCTAAAACCACACCGGCCCCTGCCAAAGCGGCATCCACCGCGTGGTCGGCGTTGCTGAAGCGGGCGCCATGGGTGGGGTTGAACTCCTCACCCATCAACTTGAACCAGGCGGTCCAGTCGAGCTGCGGTGACATAAAGTTCAGTGAATCGTCGTGGATTAGCGGCGCGTCTTTCAGCGCGGCGACGGTGGGGTAACGCTGCGCGATATCAGGTGTCATGACCGGCATCACCCACTCCACAGGCAGCGGCATTGAATAGACGTCTGGGTATGGGCCGTAGCCAAAACGGATCGCCACATCGACGTCGTCGCGCATCAGATCAACACGGCGCAGGCTGGCCGAGAACCGAAGGTCGATTTCAGGGTGGGCGCGCGCAAACTCGTAAAAGCGCGGCGCCAGCCATTTCGCGGTAAAGGCAGGGCCGGCCGTGACCGTCAGGACCCCATCGTCCTGTAGCCGGATTGCCGCGCGCCAGGCTGCCGTCAGTGCCTGAAACCCATCAGACGTCCCGGGCGCCAGGGCAGCCCCTGCTTCCGTCAGCTCGACGGCGCGGTTCAGGCGGCGGAATACCGGTGTTCCCAAATGCTCTTCCAGGGATTTGATCTGAAATGACAGCGCTGCCGGGGTCACGTTCAACTCCTGTGCCGCACGGGCAAAGGACATATGGCGGGCGGCGGCTTCAAAGGCGCGCAGGGCGGTCAGTGGTGGCAGGCGATCAGACATGTGAGATAAGTAATACTTAAGTGAAGTGCTGAAAAGTCTCGTTTGTCTGTTGTCACGAAAAGGCGCATATCTGGGTCAAGTTAGCAACACTGATCTGAATGGAGGCCGAAACGATGGAATATTCTGCCAGTGCTACCGTAAAACTCGCCCTGCAACGCGCACATGAGGAGCGCGGCCAGGTCGTACGTGCGCTGTGGGCGCGTATATTTGGACCGCGTCGCGCCACGCGGCTGCGTGCCGGGGTTTCCCGCTGGGCATAGCGCGCATGTCCTTACGGGATTGGAAAAGGGCCGGCCCAGTGGACCGGCCCTTGCCATGTGTGCTTGGTGCGGTCTTACACGAAGAACTGCGCGCCATTGGCCGAAATGGTGGAGCCGTTGATAAAGCCCGAGTCCTCTGATGCGAGGAAGGTCACGCAGCGAGCAATCTCTTCCGGCTCACCCAGGCGGCCAGCTGGGATCTGGCCAATGATCGACTCGCGGACCTTCTCAGGAACGGCCATCACCATCTCGGTCGCAATATAGCCTGGGCAGATCGCGTTGGCGGTGATGCCCGCCCGCGCCCCCTCCTGGGCCAGAGATTTCACGATGCCGAGGTCGCCTGCTTTGGTCGCGGCATAGTTTACCTGAGCGAACTGGCCTTTCTGGCCATTGATCGAGGAGATCACGATCACACGGCCGAACTTGCGTTCGCGCATGCCGGGCCAGATCGGGTGCACGGTGTTGAAGACACCAGTGAGGTTGGTGTCGATCACCTGCTGCCATTGCTCCGGTGTCATCTTGTGGAACGGAGCATCGCGGGTGATGCCTGCATTGGCGACGACGATATCGATCGGGCCGATATCCGCTTCAACCTTGGCGATGCCAGCGGCGCTGTCTTCGTAGCTGGCAACGTCCCACTTGTACGTCTTGATGCCGGTTTCATCGGTAAACTTCGCCGCTGCCTCATCATTACCGGCATAGGTCGCCGCCACAGTATGGCCTTCCGCTTTCAGCGCCTGTGAGATTGCAGCGCCGATGCCGCGAGAGCCGCCGGTGACGAGTGCGTTACGTGCCATGGAAAAGTCCTCCGTTATTTGACTTGGTAATCTTGCTACTATTTTGTTTTTGATTGCGCAATTATATTACTCCGTGAATCCGGGCGCTGGAGCCGATACGGAGTGCGACGCTGCGTCGCCCTCTTCGACAAAGCTATCGTAAAATGCGCTCCATATAGAAAAGGGCGCCAATCGGGCGCCCTTGATATGGTCAGAATAATGCGCCTCAGGGACGCTCCACGCACATGGCAACGCCCATACCGCCGCCGATGCAAAGCGTGGCGAGGCCTTTCTTGGCACCCCGCCGCTTCATTTCAAACAGCAGCGTATTGAGGACGCGGCAGCCGGAGGCACCAATCGGGTGACCAATTGCGATTGCGCCACCGTTGACGTTGACGATTGCCGGATCCCAGCCCATGTCCTTGTTCACGGCGCAGGCCTGCGCTGCGAAGGCTTCGTTGGCCTCAACCAGATCAAGGTCATCCACGGACCAGCCGGCTTTCTCCAGTGCCTTGCGCGAGGCGTAGATCGGACCAACGCCCATGATGGAGGGGTCCAGACCTGCGGTGGCATAGGAGGCGATCCGGGCCAGCGGTTCGATACCCCGTTTTTCGGCGTCATCGGCGCTCATCAACAGGGTGGCCGCGGCGCCGTCGTTCAGGCCTGAGGCATTGGCGGCTGTGACCGAACCGTCCTTGGTGAAGGCGGGGCGCAGCTTCTGCATGGCCTCGATGGTGGCACCGTGGCGGATGTATTCGTCCTGATCCACAATGATGTCGCCCTTGCGGGTCTTGACGGTGAAGGCTGCGATTTCATCGGCGAATTTGCCTGCCTTCTGTGCCGCTTCGGCCTTGTTCTGGCTGGCAACGGCAAATTCATCCTGCATGTCACGGGAGATCTGCCATTTCTCGGCAACATTCTCCGCAGTCTGGCCCATGTGGTAGCCGTTGAAGGCATCCCAAAGGCCATCGCGGATCATGGTATCAATATAGCTCATATCGCCCATTTTGTGCCCGGCGCGCAGATTGGCGGCATGGGGCGAGAGGGTCATGTTTTCCTGACCGCCCGCACAGACGATGGCCGCGTCACCGAGTTGGATGTGCTGGGCGCCAAGTGCCACGGCACGCAGACCGGACCCGCAGACCTGATTGATCCCCCAGGCTGCCGATTCCTGTGGCAGGCCGGCATTGATATGGGCCTGGCGAGCAGGATTCTGACCCTGCGCCGCTGTCAGCACCTGACCCAGAATGGTTTCGGAAACTTCGGATTTGTCGATCCCGGCACGTTCAACTACAGCCTCCAGCACTGCGGCGCCAAGATCATGGGCGGGGGTATTGGCGAATGCGCCACCAAAGCTGCCGACGGCGGTGCGCGCGGCGGATGCAATTACTACATTGGTCATCAGTTAGGGTCCTCTGCCATTCATAGTCCCGGGAGGCCAACCGCGCAGTCCGCATTTCGCAGCCGCAGCAACCGGGATCCCCCTGCCTTTTTTTAAAGGCCGTGTGTTTCGCTGCAATTGCAGCACGTGCAAGGTGTCCCACAGGGAGAGCCTGTGTCAATCAATACTATGGCACATATTCTGAGGCAGGTCCGGTCGTTTGCCAAGCGATCATTCCCGACAGGAACTCGCCCTTACATTGCGCGGCAGGTATCTGGCGCAAAGATGGGCGAATTCACCCATAATGCAACGTGCTGTGAGGTCAGGATGCGCGACTGTTCCTGCGCAGCTCTTCCAGCCATGGCGGGCTGACCGAGGGGGCGCCGAACAAATAGCCCTGCAGGCAGTCCACACCGATGGAGATCAGGAACTCGGCGTCAGCGGAGCTTTCGACGGATTCCGCGACCACCAGCATATCGAATTGCTTGGCGATCCCTACCAGTGCGCGGACAACAGCCTGATTGTCGTGGTTGGCATGAATGTTACGGATGTACTGCCCGTCAATTTTCACCGCATCAAAGAAGAACTGCCGGAAATAGCTGACGGCCGTTGCCCCGGCGCCGAAGTTATCAAGCGCAAAGGCGATACCGTGTTTCTGCATCCGGTCCATGAAGTCGATGACCAACTCGGGCGCAGCCATGGCAGAGGCCTCGGTGATTTCCAGCACCAGCCTTTCGCCTGCGGCGGCATCTTTCTTCAGATGTTTTTCAAGGACACGCATCCAGCGCTGATAGCCGATCGAGCGCGCGGACATATTGACGGAGAGGCGGATATTGGGGCTGCGGGCAAGTGCTTTCAGGCCATGTTCGAGGGCAAGACAGTCCAGTTCACGCCCGGTTTCCTTATCCTCGACCAGCGGCATGAATTCGCGCGCAGGTATCACGCGACCCGTTGAATCGAGAACCCGGATATACCCCTCGTAAAAGGCAACCCCCTGTGGCGGCATAGCCTGTATGATGGGCTGATAGGCAAGCATCGTCTGGTTGTGGCGAATCGCGTCGCTGACCATGTCGAGAGTCGACCGATCACGCGATACAACCGCAGAGGTCAGCGGGTTATCGCCGCCTTCTGGCATGTCGGCCATGACCTTTTGCTTCTTCTTCACGGGTATATCCCTTGGCGCTGGGGTGGTCTGATCAATATGGATCAGACCGGACCTTGGCGCAAAAGCGTTGAGCTAGGATTAAGGCGACAATTTTACCCAAATTGAGAGCTGCACTCAGGTCTTGTCAAAGCCAGCGCTGCCGATGTCCTCAGGATGACGTTGCAAATGCTTTGCGCGGATTGTGTCGGAGCTGTCGCGGCTGCCGTCATGGCTGTAGCCCGGCGGGGCAACCGCATATAGCAACCGCTGCCGGAACGTCAGCCCGGGTTGGGTCACATCCTTGAAGATGCTGACCCATTCGTGGAAGGCGACACGCAGTGGGTTGAAGGTGCCGATGTTGTGAACCAGGCCGTAATCCGGGCGGTCGTGATCCTGTTCGGGTACGAATGTGCCGAACATCTTGTCCCAGATGATAAAGACACCAGCATAGTTGCAATCAAGATAGCGCGGATTGCGGCCGTGGTGGGCGCGGTGATGGCTGGGTGTGTTCATCACGGCCTCAAACCAGCGCGGCATCCGGCCGATGGCCTCGGTGTGGATCCAGAACTGGTAGACCAGATTGATGCCTCCGACAAACAGCACCATGGCAGGATGGAAGCCCAAGAGAACCAGCGGCGCGCGCACCACCATCATAAAGGTGAATGTGCCCGTCCAGGTCTGCCGCAGAGCGGTGGTGAGGTTGTAGTGCTGGCTTGAGTGATGATTGACATGGCTGGCCCAGACCCAGCGCACCCGGTGGCCAAAGCGATGCACCCAGTAGTAGCGCAGGTCGTCCAGGACGAAGCACAGAACGATCACCCAGACCGATGTGCCCAGGTCCAACGGCGTGATCTGCCACAAAAGCATGAAGAAGGCCCAGGCGATGAAGCCAAGCGCAATGCCTGACGCCACGCTACCGGCGCCCATAACAAGAGATGTGACGGCGTCGCGGGTTTCATATCGCCCGCCACGTCCCTTGATGGCGATCCAGAGGAACTCAGCCAGAATCGCGGCGATGAAGAAAGGGACCGCCCATTGGGTGACATCAGGGTACGAAATCGTATCAGGCATGTGTCTGTCCTTCTGTCTGCGCTGTCACGGTCGGTGTGATTGGTGCGCTGTGGTCGCCCATGATGCGCCGTCGCCAATCTTTTCGCTCGGCATCCGACAGGTGCAGCACCACGGAGGGGGTAGCAAAATCGGCGAACCGCAGCTTCAGGCCCTTGGGGTGATCCAATAGTCGCACCCCGGCAAGTGGCCGGGCGATGGTATCGGCGCCAAAACACCAGACCAGACCAAGCCCGAGATCGGTTTCAATCAGGGCGGCCTGACCAAGAGTGCTTGGCCATGTGTTCAGGATTTGAGTATCGGGATCATGACGAGACCAGGCCTTGGCGGCGGTGTCTCGCGTCATCAGAACCGGAGCGGACCGCCCGGTGACATGAAGCAGTATAGCTATGACAACAATGCCGATCAGCACCATCGTCACCAAGAATTCCAGCGGCATCACGTCCTCCCTGCCGCTCAGATTGGCGGCAGGGTGACGGCTCTGTCAAAGGTGGCGTTGGGTCAAGCTCCGAAAGATGCCAGCTATCTGGCCACCGCCCGCGCACGCCCGGGAAAGCTGCTGCACTGCGGTACGGCCGCGGGTCTTCTTAATGAGCGTCAATCAGTCATTCTGCGTCGATCAGAGTTTGCAGGATTGCCTTGGCACTGTCGGAGTTCCACTCTGCATCGCCACGCAGGCGGCCGATTTCATTGCCGTCGCGATCGAGGATCATTGTCATCGGTAGGCCAAACACGGCCATTTCCTTGGCCAGCGCACCCTTTGGATCCTGATGGCGGGGCAGATTGGTGATGCCCGTTTCATCAAAGAACTTCTGAATCCCGGCGGGCGAGTTGCGGCCGGTGGCTAGGGTCAGGACCTCAAAATCCTCACCGCCAAATTCACTTTGAAGTTCGGACAGCATCGGCATTTCTTTCCGGCAGGGAGCGCACCAGGTGGCCCAGAAGTTCAGCAGGACAACCTTGCCTTCATAATCGGCAAGCGAGGCGCTGCCGTTGCCGTCTTCCAGTTCAAAGCTGTTGCTGGAGGTCGGTTTTGCTTCCGGGTGGAGGATCAGACGGCGCATGTCACCTTCGCGGAGCTCGGAAAGGGCTGCGGGGTCCGCGGCAAAGGCGGCATTTGCACCGAGGGCAAGGGCCATATAAAGGGTTAGCTGACGAAACAGACGCATATTATCTCCGGGGTTCCACACCATGACAGATCAATCCTCGAACCAGATGTGGGGCGGCCGCTTTGCCGCTGGCCCGGACGCGATCATGGAGGCGATCAATGCCTCGATCGGGTTCGACAAGCGGATGGCGGCGCAGGACATTGCCGGCTCCAGGGCCCATGCGGCGATGTTGGCCGCGACAGGTGTCATTACGGATAATGATGCCGAGGCCATTCGGGAAGGGCTGCTCACCGTATTGTCAGAGATCGAGGGCGGAACCTTCCAGTATTCCACCGCACTGGAAGACATCCATATGAACGTGGAGGCCCGCCTGAAAGAGATCATCGGTGAGCCTGCGGGCCGTCTGCACACGGGCCGCTCGCGCAATGACCAGGTGGCAACCGACTTTAAACTCTGGGTGCGCGACCAGCTGGACGCCGCCGAAAGCGGCCTCTTGGCGCTGATCCGCGCGCTTCTGTCGCAGGCGGAGGCTGGTGCCGATTGGGTGATGCCGGGCTTTACCCATCTGCAGACCGCGCAACCGGTCACCTGGGGCCACCACATGATGGCCTATGTCGAGATGTTCGGCCGCGACCTCAGCCGCGTGCGCGACGCCCGCGCGCGGATGAACGAATCGCCGCTGGGCGCGGCAGCGCTGGCCGGGACCTCCTTCCCGATTGACCGGGAAATGACCGCCAAGGCGCTGGGCTTCGACCGCCCGGCGGCAAACTCGCTGGATGCGGTCTCTGACCGTGACTTCGCGCTGGAGTTCCTGTCCTGCGCCTCGATCAGCGCCATGCACCTCTCCCGCTTTGCCGAGGAGCTGGTGATCTGGTCCTCCGCCCAATTCCGTTTCGTGACGCTCAGCGATCGTTTCTCCACCGGCTCGTCGATCATGCCGCAGAAGAAGAACCCGGACGCGGCTGAGCTGATCCGCGCCAAGGTGGGCCGGATTTTTGGCGCCAACACCGCGCTGATGATGGTGATGAAGGGGCTGCCGCTCACCTATTCCAAGGACATGCAGGAAGACAAGGAACAGGTCTTTGACGCTGCCGACAACTGGATGCTGGCGCTGGCGGCGATGGAAGGCATGGTCAAGGACATGACCGGCAATCGCGAGTCACTGGCCGCTGCGGCAGGCTCCGGCTTCTCCACCGCCACTGATCTGGCCGACTGGCTGGTTAGGGTGCTGAAGGTGCCGTTCCGCGATGCGCACCACGTGACCGGCACCCTGGTGGCGATGGCCGAAAAGCGCGGCTGCGACCTGCCGGACCTCTCCCTGGAGGATATGCAGCGCGTGCATGCAGGCATCACCGAGGACATCTTCACTGTGCTTGGCGTCGAAAACTCGGTAAACTCGCGCATGTCTTATGGCGGCACCGCACCCGCCCAGGTGCGCGCGCAGGTGGCCCGCTGGCAGAGCCTCCTGGCGGACTGATAGCAAGGCGGTTGCGGTTAAGCGGTGATGTGCCGGTTCAATCGCAACCGCCCAGATCGAAAGGGATCAATATGCAGAAAACCGTTCTGATCCTGGGTATTCTGGTGGCCTGCGTGGGTCTTGCGGCCTGCGGGGTCGACGGAGAGCCGGTACGACCCTCGCTCAATGCCGGAGTTGGCGTGTCCAGCAGCGGCGTCCACGCGGGCGGCAGCCTTGGCCTGCACAAAGGGCCACTCAGCGTCTATCTGGGCGTCTGACCCTGAGCGGAATCATTTGATCCGCGCCCCGGTTCTGGTCTAAGCGCGATCTATGGATCATTTTCTCTATCGTGACGGCGCTCTCTACGCCGAAGATGTGCCGGTGGCCGAGATCGCGGCTGCTGTGGGCACTCCGTTTTACCTGTATTCAACGGCGACACTGCTGCGCCATTTCCACCTCTTTGATGATGCGCTGAAGGAGATGGATCATCTGGTCTGCTACGCAATGAAGGCAGCCAGCAA
Source organism: Phaeobacter sp. JH20_37 (assembly GCF_048056015.1). Taxonomy (NCBI): domain Bacteria; kingdom Pseudomonadati; phylum Pseudomonadota; class Alphaproteobacteria; order Rhodobacterales; family Roseobacteraceae; genus Phaeobacter; species Phaeobacter sp. JH20_37. The sequence goes on from NZ_JAYMWW010000020.1 coordinate 134,113, forward strand.
TCAGGCGATCCTGAAAACGCTGGCACAGGCCGGCGCCGGCATGGATGTGGTCAGCAAGGGCGAATATCTGCGCGCCAAGGCGGCCGGGGTGCCCGGTGACAAGATTGTGTTTTCGGGCGTCGGCAAGACCGAGGACGAGATCCGAACCGCCCTGAGCGGTGGTATCCGTCAGTTCAATGTCGAATCCGAGCCGGAAATGGACGTGATCAACGCGGTTGCGCAGGAACTGGGCGTTGTGGCGCCGATCACCGTACGCGTGAACCCGGATGTCGATGCAAAGACACACGCCAAGATCGCGACGGGCAAATCTGAGAATAAATTCGGCATTCCGATTGCGCGGGCGCGGGAAGTCTATGCCCGTGCCGCCAGCCTGCCAGGGCTGAAGGTGATCGGCATTGACGTACATATCGGCTCGCAGCTGACCGAACTGGCCCCGTTCGAGCTGGCCTATCAGAAAGTGGCGGAACTGACCGAGCAGCTGCGCGCTGATGGTCATGAGATTCACCGTCTCGACCTTGGCGGTGGTCTTGGTATTCCCTACACCCGCTCGAACGATACGCCACCGTTGCCGGTTGAATACGGCGCTATGGTACAGCGCACCTTGGGGCATCTTGGGTGTGAGATCGAAATCGAGCCGGGGCGTCTGATTGCCGGCAATGCCGGCATCATGGTGAGCAAGGTGATCTATGTGAAATCCGGCGAGGACCGGGATTTCCTGATCATCGACGGCGCCATGAATGATCTGATCCGCCCCGCCATGTATGAGGCGCATCACGAGATTGTTCCGGTGATCGAAGCCGACGCCGGAGTGGAGCAGCGTCCATATGATATCGTTGGACCGGTCTGCGAAACTGGCGATACCTTTGCGCGCCATCGCGATATGCCGCCCCTGGAAGCGGGGGATCTGGTGGCTTTCCGCAGTGCCGGCGCCTATGGGGCAGTGATGTCGAGCGAATATAACTCGCGCCCGTTGATCCCTGAAGTGCTGGTCAATGGGGATCAATTCGCGGTTATCCGCCGACGTCCGGACTTTGACGAAATGATAAACCGCGATACCATCCCCGAGTGGCTCTGACGGGTACCGCGACATCTGACGCGGCGCAGGGCTGATCGGAGGCGCCGCCCGCATGGTCAACGACCCCAAGTTTCGCCGCAAGGCTGACGCGACATCTGCCGCCGCGCCGGGTCCACCGGCGCGCCCGCAGGCGGAGGGCGGGTACTCGCGGAAAGACGGCGGTTCCGATCTGCCGTCCGATCCGATCCCAACAGGTCGCGGCTCAGGCCCGAGGCTCTCAGATCCGCGCCTTGTGCGGCTTCGCTGGCCGTTGCGGCTGACCTGGGTGGGGCTGTTGTCGGAACGTCTGGTGCGCGCCTTCTGGCCGTTGGTTTCGCTACTGATGCTGGCGCTTGCCGCTGTGATGTTGGGCCTGCACGAGCAGTTGCCGATCGAACTGGTCTGGGTGGGGGCCGTGCTGCTGGTGTTGGCTGCGGCAGTCGCGATTGGCTTTGGGGGCTGGCGGTTCAGAATGCCCAGTCTGTCCGACGCCCTGGCTCGTCTGGATATGACGCTGCCCGGACATCCTATTGCGGCGCTGCTGGACGCGCAGGCCATCGGGTCGGATGATCCAGCCTCGCAAGCCCTGTGGCAGGCGCATCAGCGGCGGATGCAGGCGCGCGCCGCCACCGCAGTTGCCCCTAAACCCAATCTGTCAGTCGCGCGCGCTGACCCCTTTGCGCTGCGCTATCTGGCACTTCTGGCGCTATCGGTTGCCATGCTCTTCGGTTCCATCTGGCGGGTTGGTAGCCTTGGCGAGATGACCCCCGGCGCGGTGAATGCGGCAGCAGGGCCGACATGGGAGGGCTGGATCGAACCGCCGCGCTACACCGGTCTGCCGGTGCTTTATCTCAATGATCAGTCCGAGCCGGTTCTGACCCTGCCCGAAAACAGCCGCCTGACCCTGCGGTTTTACGGTGAGGTCGGAGATCTTACACTGGATGAAACCCTCTCGGGACGCACCGGAGACGTGCCCTCTGCCGCTGCGGCTGAGCAGAGTTTCGTGATCACCCGCGACGGGACATTGGCCATCAATGGCACCGGTGGCCGCAGCTGGGATGTGACGCTGATTGAGGACCTGCCTCCGACGATTGCTATTATGGGAGAGCCGACGCTGGAGTCCGATGATACGACCTCGCTTGCCTATACCGCCAGTGACGATTACGGCGTGGCGGCTGGTCAGGTCGTAATCTCGCTGGATATGGCCGAGATTGATCGGAGCCATGGGCTGGCAGCCGAACCAGATACGCGGGAGCCGATTGTTCTGGACCTGCCACTGCCGCTGACCGGTGATCGCCACAGCTTCGATGAGCAGGTGATCGAGGCCTTCGCCAAACACCCCTGGGCCAACATGCCTGTCAGCTACCGTATGGTCGCACAGGACGCCAAGGGGCAGGAGACCGAGGCAGAGGTGCTCAGGGCGCCGCTGGTGACCCGGCGTTTCTTTGATCCGATGGCCGCAGCGGTGGCAGAGCAGCGGCGCGATCTGCTCTGGGCGCGTGCCAATGCGCCACGGGTGGCCCAGGTCCTGCGCGCCCTGTCGACCTATCCGGCCGAAGTGTTCCACGACCATGGGGATTATCTGCGTCTGCGCACTATCCTGCGTCGTCTGGAACAGCACAGCAACGCAGGAACGCTTGGGCCAGAGCAGCAGGACGCGTTGGCTGAAGCGCTCTGGGATTTGGCAATCCAGCTGGAGGAAGGCGATGTCGGCGACGCTCTTGCCCGCATGCAGCGCGCTCAGGAGCAGCTGAGCCAAGCGATGCGCGATGGTGCCAGCGATGAAGAGATTGCCCGTCTGATGCAACAGCTGCGCGATGCCACGCAGGACTATCTGCGTCAGTTGCAGCGACAGGCGCAGGAGCAGGGCAATGACGGGCAGCCGCAAGGCGCTCCGGATGAGAACGCCATGCAGCTCACTCAGCAGGATCTTCAGGCGATGATGGATCGTATTCAGGAGCTGATGGAACAGGGCCGGATGGCCGAGGCCGAGCAGGCGCTGCGCGAGTTCCAGCAGATGATGGAAAACATGCGTGTCACCCAAGGGCAGGAAGGTCAGGATGGCAGCCCCGGAGAGCAGAGCATGGAGGGGTTGGCCGAAACCCTGCGTGAGCAGCAGGGCTTGTCGGATCAGGCATTTCGGGATTTGCAGGAGCAGTTCAATCCCGGTGCACGCCGCGGCGAAAGTCAGGGAAATGAAGGGCGCAATGGCGGCCTGGGCCGTGGGGAGTCCCACGAGGGCGGTCAGGGCAATCAGGGTGGCCAAGGCGACAGGCCCGGCTCCGGCGACCCCAGCGGTGACCGGCAGCCCGGTCAGGGTGGTCAGGGACAGCGCGCGCCTGATAATGATGGGACCGGGCAGGGTGGCGGCGCCAACACTCCGCAGGGCGGCACACAGGGTCCTGCCGGGTCGCTGGCTGATCGCCAGCAAGCTCTTCGCGATCAGTTGCGAGCGCAGCGGGATGGCCTCCCGCTCGGCAATGGCGAAGGCGGTCAGGCGACGCGTGATGCGCTTGATGATGCCGGACGGGCCATGGATGGGGCGGAGGAGGCTTTGCGGCAGGGTGACCTCGCCGAGGCCATCGACCGCCAGTCCGACGCGATGGAAGCTCTGCGAGAGGGAATGCGCGCGCTGGGAGAGGCAATGGCCGAACAGCAGCAACCGGGTCAGGGACAGGGGCAGGGGCGCACCAGCAGCTCAAGCCAAGGCAACCAAATGGATCCGCTTGGTCGACGCAATGGGGAACAGGGTGATGGTGGTGTTTCCGACGGGCAGTTCAGCGAAGGGCAGGCCTATCGCCGCGCCTGGGATCTTCTTGAAGAGATCCGCCGCCGCGCCGGCGAGCGCAGCCGTAGCGAGACTGAGCGAAGCTATCTCGAGCGTCTTCTGGATCGCTTCTGACGACGGCGGTGGACCTGCGGGGCGACCGTTCGTGTCCGATCGGTCGCCGGTACCGTCTGGTTGCGGTTCTACTGCTGCACGGTGAATGCACGCACCTGCGTATCTAGCCACAGCCGCGCCGCGTCCACCTTGGCGACATAGGTGCTGAGGTAGGGATCCGCCTGTGGCAGCTTCTGGGCGATCAGGGGCGCGTTATCATAGGCCATGGCAAGACCCAGCGCGATCAACAGTGCAAAGGCAAAGCCCCGCGCAAAGTTCCGCTTTTTCCTTGGGGCCGGTGCATCGACTGGTGGTGCGATCGGGGCCGCAGGCCCTTCACCGGATCGCAGGGTCGAGTTGATTTCGTCGATATTGGGCAGCAATCCGCGACGGGATTCGGTTTCCGAGGTGGAGAGCTGCTGGGGATCTTCGCCACGCATCCGGGCCATCTGCTCGCGGGCTTCGCGGGCACGGCGGGCGGATTCTTCTTCCGGCAGAGAATCCAGTCCCAAATCCGTCTGTGTTTGTAAGCTGTTGCTTTCAGCGGCGCGCAGCCGGGCTTCACGCTCAGCCTCCTCGCGCAGAATATCGCTGATCGTCGGGTCAAGACCTCGCGACGTGGCTGTGATCTCTGGCGGCTGATTCTGGATTTCATCCTGCTGATCAGGCTCTGCGGTCTCCTCCTCCGGCGCGTCTTCCACGATATCATCGTCTTGTGTCGCCGTAAGGGAAGCAGGATCAGGGGCGCCGATTTCGTCCTCAACCGGGGCTATTTCGTCGCCGGGTTCCGCAGCGGGGGAAATGCTCGGGTCATCCTCCGCCTCAATCGCACGGCCAGCCTGAAACCACGTTTGCCCGCAGTTGGAACATTGCACGTCGCGCCCCTCATCGGGGATCACATCATCCGGCACCTCATATTGGGCGGCACAGTTCGGACATGTCAGTCGCATGGGTCACTCCTTGGGACCTGAGGTGGCTCCCGGGGGGGCCGGGCGGCTGTCGGCGGGTGATTGTTGAATAATCATAGGCAGTTCCGTCTTTCCACGAAAGAGCCAATCGCTCTCATCTGAACGGACTGTTTCAGCCGGGGTGGCGTGGCAACAGCGCGGACCATTGAAACTGGGCGCACAGTCGGGCAAAACACCGGTGACCAAAAGGGGACCGCCGTGATCGAGCTGGACAATGTGGGGTACAACTACGGTGGCGGGGAACTGCTAAGCGACGTGTCGGTGCAGCTGGCACCGGGGTCGTTCCATTTCCTGACAGGCCCATCGGGCGCAGGCAAGACCACCCTGTTGAAACTTTGCTATGGCGCGCTGACACCAACGTCAGGCCGCGCACGTGCTTTCAACATGGATATCAAGGGGCTGGATCGTGACCAGATGGCCTATCTGCGCCGCCGCATCGGGGTGGTCCACCAGGATTGCCGGTTCCTCGATCACCTGCCGGTTCTGGAGAATATCGCGTTGCCGTTGACGGTCTCCGGGCGGGATATCACCCAGGAAGAGGCTAATCTGCGCGAGCTGTTGAACTGGGTTGGCCTGTCGGAGCGCGCCCATGCCACCCCTCCGGAGCTCTCTGGTGGCGAGCGGCAGCGCGCGGCGCTGGCCAGATCGGTGATCCTCTCGCCTGAGGTGATCATCGCCGATGAACCAACTGGCAACGTGGATTGGGACATGTCGCAGCGGCTGCTGCAATTGTTGGTGGAATTGAATCACATGGGCAAAACCGTTCTGGTTGCGACACATGATCTGTCGTTGATCCGGGCCGCCAAGAAGCAGGTTCAGGCACGAGTCCTGCGGATTTCGAACCGCCAGCTTCAGCAGGCCGGAGCGGACCTATGAAACTGACCCGTTTGCGCAACCTGATTGTCGGGGATGCCCAGGCTGACCGTGTTGTTCCGCCCAGTGGATTTACCGCCCAGCTGACTTTGTTTGTCTCTGGTGCGATGGCGTTTCTGGCGGTTTTTGCCTTGGCGCTGTCGCTGGCCTCCGGCCGTTTGGCAGATCGCTGGGCAGAGGAACTGGCGCGCGCGGCCACGCTACGGATCAATGCACCGGCGGAGCAGCGTGCTGCCCAGACCGAGGCGGCAATGACCATTCTGGAACAGACGCCGGGTGTCGCCTCTGCTCGTGCGCTGAGCCGCGAGGAACAGGCGGCGCTGTTGGCGCCATGGTTTGGCACCAAACTGCCGCTGGATACGCTGCCGATCCCACAGCTGATCGAAGTGATCGAGGGCGATCCGGGCTATGATGAGACCGGTCTGCGCTTGCGCCTTCAGGCTGAGGTTCCGGGCGCGATCTTGGATGATCACACGCGCTGGCGGGCGCCGCTGGTGGATGCTGCCCAGGCGCTGCGGCGGTTGGCCTGGGTGTCCATCCTGTTGATCGGCGGGGCCACCGCGGCGATGATCACCCTTGCTGCGAATGCAGCGCTTGCGGCCAATGCCCAGGTGATTGAGGTGCTGCGTCTCGTCGGCGCGCTGGACACCTATATCGCTCAGGCCTTTATCCGGCGTTTCACCCTGCGCGCGCTATTTGGTGCCAGCGTTGGCATGGCGCTGGGAATGCTCGGGGTCTGGCTGATGCCCGAAGCCTCCCGCGAGGGCGGGTTCCTGACCGGGCTTGGCTTTCAAGGTTGGAGCTGGCTCCTGCCACTCTGCATCCCTCTGCTTGGTGCGCTTGTCGCCTTTGCCGCGACCACCCGTGCGGCCAACAAACGTCTTGGAGATTTGGCGTGAAAACTGCGTTTAGATGGCTGCTCTCGGCCGTGTTCATGATTCAGATCTATGTGATGATGCTGATCTTTGGTCTGGTCTTTGCGCCATGGGCCTTGGTCTCGCCGCGCGGTGCCCGGGTGGCCTGTCGCAGCTATGCCGGTTATGTGCTGTGGTGCGCGCGTTGGATGCTGGGCCTGCGTACGGAGGTGCGTGGCGAGGTCCCGACCGATGAGGTGATCATTGCGGCCAAACATCAGAGTTTTCTGGATATTCTGATTATCTTTCACGCCACGCCAGCAGCCAAGTTCATCATGAAACGTGAGCTGTTGTGGACGCCGATTATCGGCATTTATGCCAAGCGCCTGGGCTGTGTGCCGGTCAACCGTGGCAAGAAGGGCAATGCCATTGCCCGCATGGTCAAGGACGTGGCAGCAGAATTCGCAGAACCCGGCCAACTGGTGATCTATCCGCAAGGCACGCGGGTCGCGCCGGGGGTTGACCGGCCCTACAAGATCGGCACTGGCGTCCTTTATGCCGCGCTGGAGCAGCCCTGTGTGCCTGCGGCGACCAATGTGGGGTTGTTCTGGCCACGCACCGGGATCATGCGCAAACCGGGGTTGGGCGTTGTGGAATTTCTGCCTGCTATCGCCCCGGGACTGGACCGCGATGCCTTCATGGCCACGCTGGAGCGCGAAGTTGAGACACATTCAGACAAGTTGATGCGGGAAGCGGGGTTCAAGGTCGATGGAATTTCTCAGCACAGTTGATGAGTTGGAGGCGCTTTACGGCGCTCCGGGAACACCGTCCCTGCGCAAGGTGGCACGGCAGATGACGCCGCTGTACCGGCAGTGGATCATGGCATCGCGACTGTGCATGTTGGCCACTGTTGGGCCGGAGGGGACCGATGACAGCCCGCGCGGTGATGATGGTCCGGTGGTGCTGGAGCTGGATCCCGGAACGCTCGCGCTGCCGGATTGGCGCGGTAACAACCGTATCGACAGTTTGCGAAACATCCTGCGGGACCCCCGGGTTTCGCTGATGTTTCTGGTACCGGGGTCAAACAATGTGGTGCGGGTCAACGGGCGGGCACGGGTCACTGCGGATGCGGCGATGTTGGCCCGGTTCGACAAGAACGGCAAGCAGCCGCGCACAGTGATTGTGATCGAGATTGGCGAGATCTACAGCCAGTGCGCCCGCGCGCTGATGCGGGCGCGGACCTGGACCTCAGGCGACGAAAGCGCGGGGCTTCCTTCTATGGGCGAGATCCTGGCCGAGCAGACCGCAGGGCAAGAGGGCGGTGTCGCCTATGACGAGGCCTGGGCGCCCCGTGCAGCCAAGACCCTCTGGTAACCGGGAGCGGCTGTGAATGCCCCATCCGGGCTTTCACAGCAGGGTTCGCCCGGGTGGCAGAGCAGGGTCAGCTCATCAAGACCTCACCGACAAGGATCTGCGGACGCACATTGGTGAAATTGGCGACGTCGTCGATGATTGGTCCGCTTTTTTCGCCCATCGCGCGGTCCAATGTGTCCATATCTGGAAAGGTGATCGTGGCGATCAGCAGATAGGCCGGCGGAATATCCGGGCCGCTTGCAATCCCGCGCGATGCCTCGACGGTTTCCATCAGATCGCCAAAATGTTCTTCGACCAGTGGCAGGTGGGTGGTCTCATAATAATCATAGTCAAACGTCGCATCGGCGGAGGCGGGGTAGATCACTTGCAGGCTGACAGTCATGGCAGAGGCTCCGGTTCATGAGAAAGCGGCCCACCATGGATGGGCCGCTCTGGTGTGGATTAGATATCTAGCAGGCGGAGCCCGGGTAGGGCACCCGGTTTCCTGCGCTGCTCCATTTAGCTGTGGATCGGACCGTCACCGCAGGCCAGCGCCGCTTCGCGGACAGCTTCGGAATAGGTCGGATGTGCGTGGCAGGTCAGCGCCAGATCCTCGGCGGAGGCGCCGAACTCCATCGCTACACAGATTTCGTGGATCAGGTCACCGGCTGCCGGGCCAATGATCGAAGCGCCCAAGATGCGGTCGGTTTCCTTATCGGCGATCAGCTTGACGAAGCCGCCTTCTGCCTGATGCACCGCTTTGGCGCGGGCGTTGCCCATGAACATGAACTTACCCACCTTGATCTTGCGACCTTCGGCTTTCAGCGCATCTTCGGTCTGGCCGACGGTGGCCACCTCCGGTGTGGTGTAGACCACGCCAGGGATCACGCCGTAGTTGACGTGGCCATGTTTGCCCGCAATCACCTCGGCAACGGCCATGCCTTCGTCTTCGGCTTTATGGGCCAGCATAGGACCTTCAATGACGTCACCGATGGCATAGACGCCTTTGACATTGGTCGCCCAATGGGCGTCGGTGGCGATCTGACCCCGTTCGGTCATCTTGACGCCGAGGGCGTCCAGCCCCAGCCCCTCCGCATAGGGTTTGCGACCCGTCGCTACCAGCACCACATCTGCGTCGATCACCTCTTCGTCGCCGCCTTTTTTCGGCTGGTACTTCACCTTTGCCTTGGTCTTGGCGGCGTCGACCCCTTGGACGGCCGCGCCCATGACAAAGGTCAGGCCCTGTTTTTCAAGGATCCGCTTGAAGCTGCGCTGAACGTCCTTGTCCATACCGGGGCAGACGGCGTCCATATACTCCACCACGGTGACTTCGCTGCCCAGGCGGGCATAGACCGAGCCGAGCTCCAGACCGATGACGCCAGCGCCGATTACCACCATTTTCTTTGGGATCTTCGGCAGGTCCAGTGCGCCGGTGGAATCCACCACGATGCCCTTGTCATTGTCGACCTCGACGCCCGGCAGAGCCGAGGGAACGGAGCCGGAGGCAATCACGATGTTCTTTGCCTCATGGGTGTCATCGCCCACCTTGACCTTGCCAGCCTCCGGGATGGAAGCCCAGCCCTTGATCCAGTCGATCTTGTTCTTCTTGAAGAGGAATTCGATGCCACCGGTGTTCTGGCCGATGACCTCTTCCTTGTAGGATTTCATCTGTGCCCAGTCGACCGAGGGGCTTTTGCCCTTGAGACCCATATGGGCGAAGTTGTGCTCGGCCTCATGCAGCAGATGGGTGGAGTGCAAGAGCGCCTTTGACGGGATACAGCCGACATTGAGGCAGGTGCCGCCGAGGGTTTCGCGGCCCTCGACCACTGCGGTCTTGAGGCCCAGCTGGGCGCAGCGGATAGCGCAGACATAGCCACCGGGGCCGGCGCCGATTACGATCACGTCATAGGATGCCATATTGATGTGCTCCTTGAGGGGTTAGCGATGAAGATCATGGGGAAAGGGGGCGCTGCCCCCGGCCTCTGTCGGGGCCTCCCCCGGAGTATTTTGGGAAAGATGACGGCTCATGTAAGGGCCGCAATCAGCATGAGGGTGGTTGCGAGGTAGCCCACAGACCAGATCAGCGAGCGCCACGGGACCCAGCCAAAGGCATAGGCGGGAATGTAGAGGACGCGCGCGCCGAGGTAGGCATAGGCGCAGGCCGCGGTGAACCCGGTTGACTTGCCCGCCAGTGACACCACCAGGCAGGCGATGCCGAAGAGGATCAGCCCCTCAAAGTGGTTTGACATCGCCCTGTGTAGACGCGCGGTGCGGGTCGAGAGCTGATCGCGCAGATCACCGCCCAGACGATCCCGGTCGCGCGGGCCAAGCGTTTTGCCCTGACCCAGCTCAAGGTTCGCAGGCACCGCCATCAGGGCGATCTGAAAGACCTGGAGCAGGGCGGCGAGGGTGAGAGCGGTGAGTTCTGGGGGCATCTACCACGCACCTGTGAATTTACGGTTAAAAGAGCGCTTAGAGCTGAAGGCGGATACTTCTCCGGTCTCCTGCAACAATGAGCAGCGGGCAATAATGTCGCGCAACAGACTTCCAATCGAGTAGCGAAACTTGTCGTAGGCTAACTTCGCGCAATCCTCATCCTGCTCGTCCGAGAACTCTAAATGGAGCTTCTCGCATTCTTTTACGACATTCATCGAGTTAAAGCTCGCATCCCATGAATGGGCAAACTTGTTCCTAACACTGTTTAGCACCACGAGTGACTTTGCTTCGATGTTTCCGAGTAGTCCAAGTCCTTGAGCAAGGGCCACATTGCTTGTGAAATTCTTCAAAGCGGTCTTGAGCGCGTCTTTTTGAGCACTGTTCATTTCTGAAGTGTCTAAGCAAAGTCTAACCAGTTTATCCAACAGCGCATCCATTACGCACATCGTGATGAGTACGATTGCGCGCGGGGATTCATTTCGTAGTCCTTGAGTGAAAGTGCGAAACTCGGCTGCATCGCTGAGTACGCGCTCAAAGCCCGGAATAATAAGTTGTTCAGGTTCGCTCATAACAGATTGTGCCCCACTCTCTGCTAAGAGTGGGGCATAGCTTTCTTAAAGATCCATCAGCAGGCGGCGGGGATCTTCCAGCGCTTCTTTGACGCGCACGAGGAAGGTCACGGCACCTTTGCCGTCGACGATGCGGTGGTCGTAGGATAGCGCCAGATACATCATCGGGCGGATCTCGACCTTGCCATTGATCGCCATCGGGCGGTCCTGGATTTTGTGCATGCCGAGGATACCGGATTGCGGCGGGTTCAGGATCGGCGAGGACATTAGCGAGCCATAGACACCACCGTTGGAGATGGTGAAGGTGCCGCCCTGCATTTCCGCCATCGACAGCTTGCCGTCGCGGGCGCGCGCGCCTTTTTCGGCAATCGCTTTTTCGATGTCAGCAAAGGACATTGCATCGGCGTCGCGGATGACCGGAACCACCAGTCCCGTGGGCGTGCCTGCGGCTATGCCCATGTGGACAAAGTTCTTGTAGACGATGTCGGTGCCGTCGATCTCGGCATTGACCTCGGGCACTTCCTTCAGCGCGTGGCAGCAGGCCTTGGTGAAGAAGGACATGAAGCCCAGTTTCACACCGTGCTTCTTCAGGAACAGATCCTTGTACTCATTACGCAGGGCCATCACCTCGGTCATGTCGACCTCGTTGTAGGTGGTGAGCATGGCCGCGGTGTTCTGGCTGTCCTTCAGACGCTTGGCGATGGTCTGGCGCAGGCGGGTCATTTTCACCCGTTCTTCGCGCGCGGCGTCGTCGGCTGCCACAGGTGCGCGCACCGGAGCGGCAGCTGCGGGCGCCGAGGCAGTAGCCGCCGGTGCCGCTGCGGCCGCAGCCACAGCGCGGGCGACATCGTCCTTCATGATGCGGCCATCGCGACCGGTGCCCTGGACCTGATCTGCGGACAGACCGGCCTCGGCCATGGCTTTCTCTGCGGAGGGCGCATTGGCGACATCCTTTGCGGGACCGCCCTGACCTGCAGGAGGTGTGGTGTATTGCGCACCACCGGCGGTTTCTGCCTTTGTCGGCTCGGGGGTGACGGCGCCGGCGTCGCCACCGGAGATCACACCGAGTTTGGCCGTTGCATCCACGGTGCTGCCTTCTGCGGCGGTGATTTCGGTCAGAACGCCGGAGACCGGCGCGGGCACCTCGACCGAGACCTTGTCGGTTTCCAGCTCACAGAGCATTTCATCCTGCGCGACGGTATCGCCGACCTTCTTGAACCAGGTCGAGACGGTGGCTTCGCTGACCGATTCACCGAGAGTGGGGACCATCACATCGGTGCTGGCCCCCGCCTTGTCACCGGTGTCTGCGGCTGGCGTGGTATTGCTCTTGGGCGCATCCGAGGTTGCGGCGCCGGAGGACGCACCTTCGGAGATGGTGGCCAGAAGGGCGTCGACCCCTACGGTCTCGCCTTCGGCGGCGACGATTTCACCCAGGGTGCCTGCGGCAGGGGCGGGGACTTCGACGGTGACCTTGTCAGTCTCCAGCTCACAGAGCATTTCATCAGCCGCTACGGCATCACCGGGTTTCTTGAACCAGGTGGCAACGGTGGCTTCGGTCACGGATTCGCCCAGGGTGGGCACGCGAACTTCGGTGGTCATAGGGTGTTATCCTTCGATGCTCAGCGCTTCGTTGACGAGCGCAGCTTGTTGGGCTTTGTGTTCGCTGGCCAGACCCGTCGCGGGTGAGGCCGATGTGGCGCGACCGACATAGATCGGGCGGCTGTTCTTGGCGCCGATACGGGTCAGCACCCATTCGATATTCGGCTCGATGAACGTCCAGGCACCCTGGTTCTTGGGCTCTTCCTGACACCAGACCATCTCGGCGCCCTTAAAGCGCTCCAGCTCTTTTACGAGGGAGATGGCGGGGAAGGGATAATACTGTTCGATCCGCATCAGGTAGATGTCGTCGATGCCGCGCGCGTCACGTTCTTCCAGCAAGTCATAGTAGACCTTGCCAGAGCAGAGCACCACGCGCTTGATCTTGTCGTCGGCCACCAGCTTGGTGTCGGAGTTGCCGTGCTGTGCATCATCCCACAGCACCCGGTGGAAGCTTGAGCCGGTGGTGAACTCCTCGGCCTTGCTGACCGCCAGCTTGTGACGCAGCAGCGATTTCGGCGTCATCATGATCAGCGGCTTGCGGAAGGTGCGGTGCAGCTGACGACGCAGAATGTGGAAGTAGTTTGCCGGTGTCGTGCAATTCGCCACAATCCAGTTGTCCTGGCCGCACATCTGCAGGAAGCGTTCCAAACGGGCGGAGGAATGCTCCGGGCCCTGACCTTCGAACCCGTGCGGCAGCAGGCAGACGAGGCCTGACATACGCAGCCATTTGGACTCGCCGGAGGAGATGAACTGGTCGAACATGATCTGGGCGCCGTTGGCGAAATCGCCGAACTGGGCCTCCCACAGGGTCAGCGCATTGGGTTCCGCCAGCGAGTAGCCATACTCGAACCCGAGGACAGCATATTCCGACAGGGCGGAATCGATCACCTCATACTGCGACTGGCCGCTGCGGATGTTGTTCAGCGGATAGTAGCGCTCTTCGGTCTCCTGGTTCACGATGCCGGAATGGCGCTGCGAGAAGGTGCCGCGCGTGGCATCCTGACCGGCGAGGCGGACAGGGTAGCCTTCAGTCAGCAGCGAGCCAAAGGCGAGTGCCTCACCGGTCGCCCAGTCGATGCCTTCACCGGTCTCGAACATCTTGCCACGGGCTTCAAGGAAACGGCCGATGGTCTTGTGGATCGGGAAGCCCTCCGGCACGCGTGAAAGTGCGGTGCCGATTTCGTTCAGGGTGTCCGGCTTGATGGCGGTACGGCCGCGCTGATACTTGGCGCCGTGCTTGTCGAGGTGCGACCAGCGTCCGTCCAGCCAGTCCGCCTTGTTCGGCTTATAGTTCTTTCCGGCTTCGAATTCCTCGTTCAGGCGAGCCTGGAACGAGGCTTTCATATCCTCAATCTCGCCCTCGGGGATCAGCCCGTCCTTCACCAGACGTTCGGTATAAAGCGACAGCGTGGTCTTGTGGCCCTTGATCTTCTTGTACATCAGAGGGTTGGTGAACATGGGCTCGTCGCCCTCGTTGTGACCAAACCGGCGGTAGCAGAAGATATCCAGAACCACGTCCTTGTGGAACTTCTGCCGGAATTCGGTCGCGACCTTCGCGGCATGGACCACCGCTTCCGGGTCATCGCCGTTGACGTGGAAGATCGGCGCCTCAACCACCAGCGCGTTGTCGGTGGGATACGGAGAGGAGCGAGAGAAATGCGGTGCGGTGGTAAAGCCGATCTGGTTGTTCACCACGATATGCATGGTGCCGCCTGCCTTGTGGCCGCGCAGCCCTGACAGGGCGAAGCATTCCGCCACGACCCCCTGGCCGGCAAAGGCCGCATCACCGTGCAACAGGATCGGCAGAACCTTGCTGCGATCGCGGTCTTTCAGCTGATCCTGCTTGGCGCGCACCTTGCCCAGAACCACCGGATTTACCGCTTCGAGGTGAGAGGGGTTCGCGGTCAGCGACAGGTGGACGGAATTGCCATCGAATTCACGATCTGACGACGCGCCAAGATGATATTTCACATCGCCCGATCCATCCACGTCTTCGGGTTTGAAGCTGCCACCCTGAAATTCGTTGAAGATCGCCTTGTAGGGTTTCTGCATCACATTGGCGAGCACCGACAGGCGGCCCCGGTGCGGCATCCCGATCACGATGTCTCGGATCCCAAGCGCGCCACCGCGCTTGATGATCTGTTCCATCGCCGGGATCAGGCTCTCGCCGCCATCAAGGCCAAAGCGTTTGGTGCCCATGTACTTGACGTGCAGGAATTTCTCGAAGCCCTCGGCCTCGACCATCTTGTTTAGGATCGCCTTGCGCCCTTCGCGGGTGAAGGTGATTTCCTTGTCGTAGCCCTCAATCCGCTCCTTCAGCCAGCTGGCCTGCTCGGGGTCTGAGATGTGCATGTACTGCAGGGCAAAGGTGCCGCAGTAAGTGCGTTTCACGATGTTCACGATCTGGCGCATCGAGGCGACCTGAAGACCCAGAACATTGTCGATGAAAATCGGGCGATCCATGTCGGCTTCGCTGAAGCCGTAAGTGCGCGGATCCAGCTCAGGGTGCTGGGCGTCCTCGCGCATACCGAGCGGATCAAGATTAGCTGCCAGATGGCCGCGGATCCGGTAGGCCCGGATCAGCATCAAGGCCCGGATCGAATCCAGCACGGCGCGCTGGACCTGATCGTCGGTCACTTCGACACCCTTGGCGGCAGCCTGCTCCTTGATCTTCTTGCCGGCGCTCTTGCTCTCTTCCGGGGCGGGCCATTCGCCGGTCAGCGCGGCCGTCAGGTCGTCATTGGGAGCAGGCGGCCAGTCGGAGCGCGCCCAGGAGGGGCCTGCGGCCTCGGCCTTCACGTCGAGCTCTGCATCCCCCATCTGCCGGAAAAACTCCGCCCAGGCGGCATCCACCGCATTGGGGTCATTGGCATATTGGGCATAGAGCTGCTCCAGATACTCCGCGTTGTGCCCCTGCATGAAGGAGGAGGCATGGAAGAGATCGTTAGGGCTCTGGTCGGTCATGAGAGTACCTCTTGCGGGTTGGGACCGGTTTTGGTGCGACCTTGGGTCAATGCGTTGCAGCCTGATCAGAAGGCGTTTCGGAAGAGTAAAACGCCCTCGGAATCCTGCAGCAGATAAGAACGGCCTCTGGAGGTAACAATCTTATCTGCAAAAGGATCCCTGAAACGGGAAGACGAGCGGCCCGGACAGCCGCTCGGTTCCCGGACAGACAGGGTGTGCCCGTCCGGGATTTGGTCCTTGATGCCATATGAGGCAGCCTTCGGCATTATTTGCCGATAGCTTTCAGAACGGCCTCGCCCAGGGTGGCCGGACTGTCAGCCACAACGATACCAGCGGATTTCATCGCTTCGATCTTGTCCTCTGCGCCACCTTTGCCGCCTGCGACGATCGCGCCGGCGTGGCCCATGCGACGGCCCGGAGGGGCGGTACGGCCTGCGATGAAGCCAGCGACCGGCTTCCAGCGGCCTTTTTTCTTCTGCTCGGCGAGGAATTCTGCGGCTTCTTCTTCAGCGGAGCCACCGATCTCACCGATCATGATGATGGATTCGGTTTCCGGATCGTCCAGGAACATATCCAGCACGTCGATGTGCTCGGTGCCCTTGATCGGGTCGCCGCCGATGCCCACAGCGGTGGACTGGCCGAGACCGATATCGGCGGTCTGCTTAACAGCTTCATAGGTCAGGGTACCCGAGCGGGACACAACGCCGACCGAGCCACGCTTGTGGATGTGGCCGGGCATGATGCCGATCTTGCAGGCATCTGGAGTGATGACGCCGGGGCAGTTCGGGCCGATCAGACGCGATTTGCTGTCTTCCAGCGCGCGCTTCACCTTCATCATGTCCAGAACCGGGATGCCTTCGGTGATGCAGACAATCAGCTCCATTTCGGCGTCGATGGCCTCAAGGATGGAGTCAGCCGCGAAGGGCGGTGGCACGTAGATCACGGAGGCATTCGCCTCGGTGACGTGCTTGGCTTCGTGCACGGAGTTGAACACCGGCAGGTTCAGGTGGGTCTGGCCACCTTTGCCGGGGGTCACGCCGCCGACCATCTTGGTGCCATAGGCGATGGCCTGTTCGGAGTGGAATGTGCCCTGCGAGCCAGTGAAGCCCTGACAGATGACCTTGGTGTTTTCGTCGATGAGGACTGCCATTTTAGGAGTCTCCTGTAAATTCTGTGGGGGTTTGCCACACGAGCATCGAGCTACCTGTAGTATAGGGACTCGCGTTTCGACCGCCTTTGAGTGCTGGATTGAACTGGAATGAGATCTCGATGATTTCTTCTTTTTCGGTAGAAACCATGCAAAGCACCTCGACCGCCACGTCTCCGTGCTCCGACGAAAGTCGACTGTCTGGGAATGCATAATTCTCAATGCCGACAATAGTAGAAGTCCAGTAGTTCGAAGCTGTAATGGTGAGACTATTGATCCCTTCAAAACGTTTGCCCAACGCTTTCAAAGCTTCGGTCTGGCAAGCCTTATCGCGTTTCGACACCTTTGACTCAAAGTACTGATGCTGGCTCTCGAGAATGAGTTCTTGAGCCACGACAGGGGTTGCACCAACGAGAGCCAGCGCAGCGACCAGAAGGGATTTGAAGCCTTGCATCGGGTTTACCCCTTAACCGCTTTCACGATCTTCTCGGCGCCGTCGGACAGGTTGTCGGCTGCGATGACATCAAGACCGGAGTTGTTGATGATGTCTTTGCCGGCTTCCACGTTGGTGCCTTCGAGGCGAACAACCAGCGGAACCTTCAGGCCGACTTCTTTCACCGCGGCGACCACGCCTTCGGCGATGACGTCGCAGCGCATGATGCCGCCGAAGATGTTGACCAGGATGCCTTTGACGTTCGGGTCAGAGGTGATGATTTTGAACGCTTCGGTCACTTTCTCTTTGGTGGCGCCGCCGCCAACATCGAGGAAGTTCGCAGGCTCAGCGCCGTAGAGTTTGATGATGTCCATGGTGGCCATCGCCAGACCCGCACCGTTCACCATGCAGCCGATCTCACCGTCCAGAGCGATGTAGTTCAGATCGTATTTGGAGGCTTCCAGTTCCTTGGGGTCTTCCTCGGTGGTGTCGCGCAGCTCGGAGATATCGGCGTGGCGGTAAACCGCGTTGCCGTCGAAACCGACCTTGGCGTCCAGCACCTTCAGATCGCCGCTGTCGGAGACGATCAGCGGGTTGATCTCCAGCATTTCCATGTCTTTTTCGACAAATGCCTTGTAGAGCTGGCCCATCAGTTTGACGCATTGCTTGATCTGCTGGCCCTCAAGACCCAGCGAGAAGGCGATGCGGCGACCGTGGAACGCCTGGTAGCCAGTTGCCGGATCAACAGAGAACGACAGGATCTTTTCGGGGGTGGCTTCCGCCACTTCCTCGATGTCCATGCCGCCTTCGGTGGAGCACACAAAAGAGATGCGCGAGGTCTGGCGATCCACCAACAGAGCGAGGTACAGCTCGGTCTGGATGCCGGAGCCGGCTTCGATGTAGATGCGGTTCACCTGCTTGCCGGCCGGGCCGGTCTGGTGGGTCACAAGCGTGCGGCCCAGCATTTTCTTGGCTTCTTCGGCGGCTTCTTCGACCGATTTGGTCAGGCGCACACCGCCCTTTTCACCTGCGTCGGCTTCCTTGAAGGAGCCTTTGCCGCGGCCACCTGCGTGGATCTGGGCCTTGACCACCCAGAGGGGGCCGTCCAGCTCACCAGCTGCGGTTTTGGCATCTTCTGCCTTGAGCACCACACGCCCGTCCGAAACCGGCGCGCCGTAGCTGCGGAGGAGGGCCTTGGCCTGATATTCGTGGATGTTCATCTGAAACTGTCCCGTCTGGCTGCAATTGTCTTGTCTAATACGCCGTCATGGCGCCAATGTTTAAAGGGTTTTCTCACAGCTGGTAAAGAATTCCCGAAGATTTATCGAATTTGTGATCACAGTTTTCCGACGTGTGATCACAAATTTACGGAATGTGAATGCAGTTGATTCGATGGGAGGGGTTTGGATCCTGACCGACCGTAAGATGCCCGGATGCGGCATTCGACCGCCCGGACGCCGCGCGCGTGGCACGAACTGGGCATGTGGGGTCGCCGTCTCAGCGGGGCACGGCAGAGATTTCCAACACCCGAGCGCTGAGGCAACGGGCAGTTTCCATGATGCAAAAAGGGGGGGGGCTTCATGACCGAGGGGACAGCGCGGCATGTCATTCTTTCGGGATGTTCAGGGGGTGGAAAATCCACTCTACTGACCGAGTTGGGACGGCGCGGGTTTGCGACCGTGGCCGAGCCGGGGCGTCGGATCGTCGCCGAGGAAAAGCTGGGGAGCGGCGCTGCGCTGCCATGGGTGAATATGGAAGCGTTTTCGCGACGGGCGATGGATCTTGCGCGCGAAGATCGCCGCGGCGTTTCTTCCACCCGGGGATGGGTGTTCTTTGACCGGGGGATGGTGGATGCGGCGGTCGCGTTGTCGCATGTCACCGGACGGCCTGTTGGCGATATTCTGGCCAAATCCGAACGCTACCACGATCTGGTGGTCCTAACGCCGCCCTGGGCGGAGATCTATTGCCAGGACGCCGAGCGGCAGCATGGTTTCGGACAGGCTGTTGAGGAGTATGACCGTCTGGTAATGGCTTATCGACAGCTCGGCTATCGTGTCGTTGTCCTGCCTAAAACGACTGTTGCGGCTCGAGCCGATATCGTGCTGCGCCTTCTTGGGATCTAACTTGGTACGGGAGGGGGCGGCTTCCTGCTGGAGGCCGTGCGGCAAGAAAAAGGCCCGCCAAGATGGCGGGCCTTCTAAATGACGTGTTTCTTGCCGTCGAATTTAGGCCAATGAGCCGTCGATACCTTTGCAGGCTTCGACCAGGCCTTTGACTGCGTTGACTGAATTGTCGAACATTGCCTGCTCGTCCGCGGTCATCTTGATGTCGATGACGCGTTCGATACCTCCGGCACCAATCACCGTGGGCACGCCAACATACATGCCTTTGAGGCCCAGAGCACCATCAACATAAGCCGCGCAGGGCAGGACGCGCTTTTGATCCTTGAGGTAGGCTTCTGCCATTTCAATCGCCGAGGTTGCGGGCGCGTAGAAGGCTGACCCGGTTTTCAGAAGGCCGACAATCTCGGCGCCACCGTCACGGGTGCGCTGAACGATCGCGTCGAGTTTTTCCTGACTGGTCCAACCCATTTTCACCAGGTCCGGCAGCGGGATGCCCGCGACGGTGGAGTAGCGTGTCAGCGGAACCATTGTGTCGCCATGTCCACCCAGCACAAAGGCGGTGACATCTCTCATGGAGACGTTGAATTCTTCGGCCAGGAAGTGACGGAAGCGGGCGCTGTCCAGAACACCGGCCATGCCGCAGACCTTCTCGTGGGGCAGGCCCGAGAACTCGCGCAGGGCCCAGACCATTGCGTCCAGCGGGTTGGTGATACAGATCACAAATGCCTCCGGCGCGTGGTCACGGATGCCTTCGCCGACGGATTTCATAACTTTGAGGTTGATGCCCAGAAGGTCATCGCGGCTCATACCGGGCTTGCGCGGGACACCGGCCGTGACGATGCAGACGTCGGCGCCTGCAATGTCCTCATAGGACTGGGTGCCCTTCATTTTGGCATCGAAGCCCTCCGAAGGACCGGATTCTGCGATGTCGAGCGCCTTGCCTTCAGGGGTGCCTTCGGCAATGTCGAACAGGACGACATCGCCGAGTTCTTTCAGTGCTGCGAGGTGGGCAAGTGTGCCGCCGATCTGGCCTGCGCCGATCAGGGCGATTTTGGGTCGAGCCATTGGAATATCTCTCCGGTCCGGTTGTGATTGCCGGGAGGACTAAGCCCTTCTGTGTCTTGGCGCAAGATCCCTACGTGGCTACGGCTGATCTGCCGCAGACTGTTCATTTTGGACGGATCTGTTTAAAAAATCGACATATGAGGCACTTAGAGGGATTTCTCAGATGCCCGAGATCACGGTTATGTTTTTTCTGGTGGCGGTTCTGGCAGTTACCTTCGCGGGTGTTTCCAAGGCGGGCTTTGGCTCTGGCGCTGCCTTTGCCTCATCCTCGATTCTTGCTCTGATTGTGGAGCCTGGTGTTGCACTAGCCTTTATGTTGCCGTTGCTGATGCTGATTGATGTGGCATCACTCCGACCGTACTGGGGGCGCTGGCGGATGCGCGAGTCGCTTTTGCTGATTGTCGGCGGTTTGCCCGGTGTGCTGTTGGGGGCTGTCTTCTACCGATCTGTCGACGCAGATGCCATGCGGATCCTCATCGGTGTCATCTCGGTGGGGTTTGTGGCTTGGCAGCTGTCGGGGCATCTGCGGGCGCGATTGGCAGAGCCGCGTGAGAACGCTGATGTGACCGGGCTGTTGGCCGGACTGGTTGCGGGGTTCACCAGCTTTGTAAGCCATGCCGGCGGGCCGCCGGCGGCGGTCTATCTGCTGGGGCGCAACATGACCAAGACGGAATATCAGGCCTCTACCGTATTGGTGTTTGGCGTTCTGAATATGGCGAAGTTCGTGCCCTATGCGATGCTTGGGTTGGTGACCCCGGCATCGTTGACACTTGATCTGATGTTGGCGCCCTTTGCCTTGCTGGGGGCCTGGATCGGGGTGCGGCTGCACCACCGGGTATCTGAGCCGCTATTTTTTGGACTGACCTATGTTTTATTGCTGGCCACGGGGACCAAGCTGATCTGGGATGGGTTGACCTAATGATCGACCCCGCCTCAAAGGTTTAAAATGCCGGAGCCAGAGAAATCCAGGTGTCTTTATCCGTGCCCGTAGTCCCGGTCAGCCAGATTGGCAGAGGGCCGTTTGCTGCTCCCCTCCGCCGCTAGACGAACCGACCAATTGGGCAGGTGGTCTTCTGTCTTCGGGTGGGCCGTTTGTCAGGCGTCACTGTCGACAGCCGGGAGCGCCTCAGCCAAGAACTCAAAGGATTGGCCCGAGGCAACAAGGCATGTCACCCCACCCGGCGTTGTGATCGTGATTGTCCAGCTGCCAGTGTCGGCCGAGGCGAATGTTTCCATCACGACACCACGTTGGCCAATCCCAATGCTTTGGCGGCTTTCACCGTAGCGCTCAGCCAGCCGTTTCACGACCTGATCGCGGGGCGCGCAGTTATTGCTGGTTTGTGCCGCCGCCGGCAGGGCCATAAGACCAAGTGCCGCCAGCGTGGCGCCTTTGAGAACTGCAACTTCAAACGTCTTCTTCAACATGGGTTTTACCCTTTCCGGAAGATCCGGCAGCGGGGCGGTCCCTCGGGTCGTGTGATCCGACCCGGGCGGGTCATGCATCGCGCCGGTATCGCGTCATCGTCTGCGCGGATCTGTTTGCCCGCTCCCGGAAGGGGCATGCCGTTTTGGTTCGGTCCTCATCCGGTCTGAAAAGTGTTGCAAATAGATGCTGACATCCCATTAACGCAGAGTTCTCCTTGATTTTTCCTCAAAGTAATAAATAGTTACAAGTATTTAGGTTTTCACGGTGACTCGTTTTCAACCGGTGTGGTGTCGGGAATTCTGCGCTGCGGCGTAATTTCACTTGAAAGCTTCCTTTCACTTGGATACCCGTTTGCGCAACAAAATGTCTCAGGAGGTCACTCATGGATCCGCGCACACGTCCCTATCGTTCGGTACTTTACATCCCCGGTTCCAAGCCTCGCGCGCTCGACAAAGCGCGCAGCCTGCCTGTGGATGCGATTATCTTCGACCTCGAGGATGCCGTTTCTGCCGATGAGAAGGAAAACGCCCGGGCGACGCTGGCGGCGGCACTGGACGAAGGGGGGTATGGCGGTCGGATGAAAATCGTTCGGATCAACGGTCTGGACAGCCGCTGGGGCGCCGCGGATGCAGAGGCGGCGGCCGAGATGGATTGCGATGCAATACTGCTGCCCAAGGTGTCCTCTGCCGCTGACCTGGATCAGCTGTCCAAGGTCACAGGCGATACGCCGCTCTGGGCAATGATGGAAACGCCTCGCGGCATGTTGAACGCAGCAGAAATCGCCGCACACCCGCTGCTTCAGGGCATGGTGATGGGCACAAACGATCTCGCCAAGGAGCTACAGGTCCGTTTCCGCGCGGATCGGCTGCCGTTGATGGCCGGGCTCGGCCAATGTCTGCTCGCGGCAAAGGCGGAAGGGGTCATTATTGTGGACGGGGTCTATAATGCCTTCAAGGATGGCGAGGGCCTTGCAGTGGAGTGTGCCCAGGGCCGCGACATGGGGTTCGACGGCAAGACGCTGATCCATCCGGCGCAGGTCGATGTGGCGAATACGGCCTTTGCTCCGTCAGAGGATGAGATTGACCTCGCCCGTCGTCAGATCGCGGCCTTTGATGCAGCCGAAGCAGAGGGGCAGGGGGTCGCGGTGGTCGATGGCAAGATCGTCGAAAACCTGCATGTCGCCACGGCCCGCGAAATTCTCGCAAAAGCGGATGCAATTGCGGCGTTTTCCGCCTAGGCGTTGGGTCAGTCATATTTCTTGGGGAGACTGACATGGCATTGTTGCTTCTAGGCATCCTGATCTGGTGGGGCGCGCATTTCTTCAAAAGGCTGGCGCCGGATGCGCGCGCCGCAATGGGGGGGCGTGGCAAGGGGATGATGGCGCTTGCGCTGCTTGCAAGCGTTGTCTTGATGGTGATCGGCTACCGCAGTGCCGAATCCTTCGATCTGGCGCTGCCGCCCCCGTTTCTTACCCATATCAACAACACTCTGGTGTTGCTTGGCCTCTACTTTACCAGTCCTGGCCCCAGCAAGGGGGCGCTGTTTTACAAGCTGCGTCACCCCATGCTGCTCGGCTTTGCGATGTGGGCCGTGGCGCATCTTCTGGTGAATTGGGATCCGGCCTCTTTTGTGCTCTTTGGCAGTATGCTCGTCTGGGCGCTGGCTGAAATGGTTGTGATCAACCGGTCCGAGCCGAACTGGACTCCGAACCCCAAAGGCAGCATCGCAAAAGATGGGATGTTCCTTGTCGCGTCGATCGTGCTGCTGGGGGTGATCGGCTATATCCACGGGCTGGTTGGCCCTTCGCCGTTTCCGGGGTGATCGCTGATGAAACTCTATCGTTTTCTGTCCGAGGACGACACCTCGGCCTTCTGCCACAAGGTGACCGATGCACTGAACAAAGGGTGGGAGCTTTATGGCAGTCCCACCCAGACCTTCGATCCGGTGAAGGGTATCATGCGCTGTGGTCAATCTGTGGTGAAAGAGGTGCCCGGCACCTATACCCCTGACACCAAATTGGGAGATCACTAATGGCCAAGACCAATCCGGGCCGGTTCTTTGAGGACTATGCCGTCGGCGACGTGCTGCATCATGCGGTGCCGCGGACGGTTTCAGGTGGTGAGCGCGCATTGTATCATGCGCTCTACCCGGCGCGACATGCGCTCTATTCCTCGGATGAATTTGCGCGCGGATGTGGTCTGGCTCAATCGCCGCTGGAGGATCTGGCGGCGTTTCACATGGTTTTTGGCAAAACCGTGCCGGATGTTTCGTTGAATGCGGTGGCGAACCTCGGTTATGCGGAGGGGCGCTGGCACCTGCCTGTTTACCCGGGCGACACCCTGCGCGCCGAGAGTGAGGTGATTGGGGTCAAGCAGAACTCAAACGGAAAGTCCGGCGTGGTCTACGTGCGGACGCGTGGCCTCAACCAACGTGATGACTGCGTGCTTGACTATGTTCGCTGGGTGATGGTGCGCAAAGGCGATCTGGACGTCCCTGCGCCGGAGACCTGCATTCCGGACCTGGCCCGGGTGATCTCTGCTGAGGAGCTGGTCATTCCTGCCGGGCTGGATTTTTCCAACTATGATTTCACGCTGGCAGGCGAGACGCATCGCTGGGGCGACTATGAGGTTGGCGAGCAGATAGACCATATTGACGGGGTCACTGTTGAAGAGGCTGAGCACATGCTGGCCACGCGCCTGTGGCAGAACACGGCCAAAGTGCATTTCGACACCACCGCGCGGCCTGATGGCTCACGATTGATTTATGGTGGTCATGTGATTTCCATGGCGCGGGCGCTGTCGTTCAACGGCCTTGCCAATGCACAGATGATCGTGGGGCTGAATGGAGGCGCCCACGCAAACCCCTGCACATCCGGCATGACCATTCGCGCCTGGTCGGAGGTTCTGGACAAGGCGGAAACCGCGGCTCCCGGGGTTGGGGCAATCCGGTTACGTCTGGTTGCGACGAGTGGCGGTGCTCCGTTCCAGCTGAAGGGGGATGACAACAAATATCGGCCCGAGGTCCTGCTGGATCTGGACTATTGGGCCCTGATGCCACGATGACCTACGCGGGATCAATGGGTGTGAAATGATCGAACTTGATCCCGCCACTGTTCTTTACATCACGCATCCGCAGGTGGAGATAGACGCGGCTGTCGCCCCGCCTGATTGGGGGCTGTCCGCGATCGGCTCAGCGCGGGTGGCGCACCTGGCGCAGCGTCTGACGATATTGCAGCCGACAGGCAAGGCGGCGGTGATCGCCAGCGCCGAACGCAAAGCGGTCGAGACCGCCGCGCCGCTGGCCGCCGCGCTTGGGGCGCTGGTCAGCTGTCGACCGGACACGCATGAGAACGATCGCTCCAGCACAGGGTATCTTTTGCCTGACGCCTTTGAGGTGCAGGCTGACGCCTTCTTTGCGAAGCCGTCGCAGTCGGTACGCGGCTGGGAGAGAGCTATTGATGCGCAGGCGCGGATCCAGCGGGAGGTTCAGGCGGTGGAGCAGGATTACCCGGATTCAGCGCTAGTTTTCTGTGGTCACGGGGCGGTCGGCACACTGCTATACTGCGCCTTGAGGGGCGTGGCGATTGACCGGCGCTGGGATCAGCCCGCTGGTGGCGGCAATTGGTTCGCCTATGATCGGCACAGCCGCCAGGTGCTGGGTCACTGGGCGCCGATCGAGACCCTGTTTGCGGGACAGCGGGCGGGCTGCGAAAAACGATAGGGCAACCGCCCGGTTTTCGCTAAGCTTGGAATATGCGGATCCTTCGACTGTGCGTTATTATGCTTGTGACACTGGCGCCGATGCAGGCGCGGGCGTGCGATCTTGCCTTGGTTCTGGCGGTTGACGTCTCCGGCAGCGTCGATGTCGAGGAATACCGCACGCAGATGGAGGGATTGGCTGCGGCGCTGCGCGATGGGATCGTCGCCGAGGCTCTGGTGCGGGCACAGGCGCGGGTAGCGCTAATTCAATGGTCGGGCAGCGGGCGCCAGGACCTGACGCTCAGCTGGCGCAGCGTCACAGATTTCCCGGCGGTCGACCGGCTGGCTGCGGAGATTGCCAGTGCTCCGCGTCCCTGGCGCAACTACGCAACCGGCATCGGTGAGGCACTGCAGCTGGCGTTGGAGCAGTTCCAGCTGGTGCCGAGCTGCCGCCGCAGGGTGATCGATGTTTCTGGTGACGGGCCGTCGAATGAGGGGATCGAGCCGACGGCGATGCGCGGTGCTCTCAGCGCGGCAGGGGTGACTGTCAATGCGCTTGCAATTGAGGAGAGCGAGCCGGATCTGACGGCGTATTTCTTTGAACAGCTCATTCACGGACCCGGCGCCTTTGTTCAGACTGCGGCCAGATTCGACGACTATCCAGATGCGATCCGCAAAAAACTGTTGCGGGAAGTGGCACAGCAAAATGCAGATTTGGGCAGCTTTGTCCCGTCAGTCCATTAAATTCGCGAACACCATGTGATTCTGTAAGGATTCACCTATATGCTGTTTTGTGATCACTTACCGGAACCGTGTGATCACATATTGTTGTTTTCGTAGCATTCCCAAAAATAACTGCGCATTTTTACCGCTCGTTTGCGTGACAGGACGCAAAAAACCGCTAAAACGTCGTCAGCTAACCGGAAAGGAGCCAACATGGCCGATGTAAATCGGGGCAACCGCCCGCTTTCGCCACATTTGCAGGTCTACCGCCCGCAGATCACTTCGATCACCTCGATCCTGACGCGGATTACGGGCAATGCCTTGCTTGTGAGCGCGCTATTGATCGCCTGGTGGTTTCTGGCGGCGGCAACTTCTGAAGATTATTTCCGCACCGCAAATGCGGTGATGACCAGCTGGCTCGGCGACATCGTGATGAGCCTGTCGGTGCTGGGCCTCTGGTACCACACGCTGGCCGGTGTGCGTCACCTGATCTGGGACAACGGCAAGATGTTGGATCTGGAACCCGCGCAGAAACTGGGCTGGGCCGTCATTATCGGATCGGTTGTTCTGACCGTCCTCACCCTTGTTATCGTCTGAGCTGAAGGAGCCGTCGCAATGCGCTATTTGACAGATCGCAAGCGTGCCGTTGGCATGGGTGCAGCAAAATCCGGTACAGCACATCACTGGTCGATGCAGGTCAGCTCCATTGGATTGCTGATCCTGGTTCCGCTGTTTGTCTTCACCTTTGGCTCCGCGCTGGGGGGATCCTACGAAGAGATCACAGCCTATTACGCGCGCCCGTTCCCGGCGCTGGTTGCTCTGCTGACCATCTGGGTGGGCATGATGCACTTCAAATCCGGCGCGCAGATTATGATCGAAGACTATGTTCACGGTTTTGCAGGTCGTCTGACGATTATTCTGATCACCTGCCTGTCCTATGCCGTGGCCGCTGTCAGCGCCTATGCGCTGATCCGCCTGGCCCTGTAAATTCCGAGGTTCTCAATGGCTGCTTACGAATACGAAACACATGATTATGACGTGGTCGTGGTTGGCGCCGGTGGTGCTGGCCTCCGTGCGACCCTCGGCATGGCAGAACAGGGCCTGCGCACAGCCTGTGTGACCAAGGTGTTCCCGACCCGCTCCCACACCGTCGCGGCGCAGGGCGGCATCGCGGCGTCGCTGTCAAATATGGGGCCTGATCACTGGCAGTGGCACATGTATGACACAGTCAAGGGGTCTGAC
This sequence comes from Phaeobacter sp. JH20_37, assembly GCF_048056015.1. Classification (NCBI taxonomy): domain Bacteria; kingdom Pseudomonadati; phylum Pseudomonadota; class Alphaproteobacteria; order Rhodobacterales; family Roseobacteraceae; genus Phaeobacter; species Phaeobacter sp. JH20_37. Next base: position 161,521 of record NZ_JAYMWW010000020.1, read on the forward strand.
TGGCTGGGTGACACCGACGCGATGGAATATCTGGCCCGTGAAGCGCCCAAGGCGGTTTATGAGCTGGAGCATTACGGCGTGCCGTTCTCGCGTACCGAGGAAGGCAAGATCTATCAGCGTCCCTTTGGCGGTCACACCACAGAGTTCGGCGAGGGTCCCGCCGTGCAGCGGACCTGTGCCGCTGCGGACCGGACCGGCCACGCCATTCTGCACACACTCTATGGTCAGTCGCTGAAGAACAATGCTGAGTTCTATGTCGAGTATTTCGCCATCGACCTGATCATGTCCGAGGACGGGCAGTGTCAGGGCGTTGTCTGCTGGAAGCTGGACGACGGCACCATGCATGTCTTCAACGCCAAGATGGTTGTGCTGGCGACCGGCGGTTACGGACGGGCGTACTTCTCTGCCACCTCGGCGCATACCTGCACCGGCGACGGGGGCGGCATGGTGGCGCGCGCAGGCCTGGCGCTGCAGGACATGGAGTTCGTGCAGTTCCATCCGACCGGCATCTACGGCTCCGGCTGTCTGATCACCGAGGGCGCGCGTGGCGAGGGTGGCTATCTTACCAACTCCGAAGGCGAGCGGTTCATGGAGCGCTATGCGCCCCAGTATAAGGACCTCGCGCCGCGTGACTATGTTTCGCGTTCGATGACCATGGAAATCCGCGAAGGTCGCGGTGTTGGCGAGCATGGCGACCACATTCACCTGAACCTCAGCCACCTGCCGGCCGAGGCGCTCGCCGAGCGGCTGCCGGGCATTTCCGAAAGCGCCAAGATCTTTGCCGGTGTTGACGTGACCAAGGAACCGATCCCGGTTCTGCCCACGGTGCACTACAACATGGGCGGTATCCCGACCAACTATTGGGGCGAGGTGCTGAACCCGACCGCAGATAACCCGACCGCCGTTGTGCCGGGCCTCATGGCCGTGGGCGAGGCGGGCTGCGCCTCGGTGCATGGTGCCAACCGTTTGGGGTCGAACTCGCTGATCGACCTCGTGGTCTTTGGCCGCGCCGCAGCGATCCGTGCGGGCAAGGTTGTCGATGCGGATGCCCCGAACCCGGTGCTGAACCAGGCACAGGTTGACAAGGCCTTTGATCGGTTTGATGGTCTGCGCCACGCGAAGGGCGGTATACCGACCGCTGATCTGCGTCTTGAGATGCAGCGCACCATGCAAAGCGACGCTGCCGTGTTCCGCACCTCGGAGACCATGTCCGAAGGCGTAACCAAGATGACAGCGATCGCTGCTAAGCTTGATGATCTGGCTGTGACCGATCGGTCTCTGGTGTGGAACTCGGACCTGATGGAAACGCTGGAGCTGACCAACCTGATGCCAAACGCGCTGGCCACTATCGTTGGCGCCGAGGCGCGCAAGGAAAGCCGTGGCGCCCACGCGCATGAGGATTTCACCAACCGAGACGACGAAAACTGGCGGGTTCATACCGTCAGCCGCGTCGATGGCAACAAGGTGGATCTGTCCTATCGCCCGGTGATCGTCGAGCCGCTCACCACTGAGGCCGAAGGTGGCATCAGCGAGGCGAAGATCGCGCCCAAAGCACGGACCTTCTAAGAGCGTGATGCAGGCAGCCCCAGCATATCAGATTGCAACATTTCCCCGCATACGCGGGGGAGTGGCGACATCTGTGCAGGTGGTCGCGTGATGGCGACAGGTCGGACATCATCGGTGATGCCGGTTGCAGGCGTTGTTGGCAATGCGGGCTGTTGGCCAGAACTCGGCTGGCGGCCCGATGCTGCGCTGCGGATGTTCGGGATGCGTCGTTCCGGCAATCATGCGGTAGCCAATTGGTTGCAGCGCAATGCGCCGCACGGACAGGCGTTGTTCTTCAACAATTGCAAATCGGGCCGGGGGCCGCTGGCGCATCATCAGGGGGTGGAGCGCAACGCTGTGCAGCTGGCGCGCCATGATACGCGCGATCTGGCAGGGTTGGGGGCAACGCTGGGGGCCGGTGGCCTTTTGCTCATCTCATATGAGGATACGGTGCCGTCGGACTTCGGTCTGGAACGGCCAGTTTCCGGTGATCTGGACGAGACTCTTCTGAGCGGTGATATCCTGTTGCTGCGTGGGTTTCTGAACTGGTCGGCCTCGCTTTTGAAGAAGCTACAACGGAACCCGGATTTCACGGTAGCGCATCGTAGCGCTTCGGTGCTGCGGGCGATCGACAGCTACCGCAAGATGCTGGAGTTGGTCGCGCAGGCGGATGATCTCGCTCTGACCGTGATTGACTATGATGTCTGGATACATGACGCGGAATACCGCTCCGCTCTGCTGGATCGACTGGGGCTGCCCTGCGTTGACAATACCCTTGGCAAGGTTCAGCGCTATGGCGGTGGTTCGTCCTTTGATACGCCAGAGGCTGGCGCCGATTTTGATTTGCGGACGGATCAGCGCTGGCAGCGCATGTCCGGTGACGCTGAGTATCAGGCGATCCTGCATATCGCAGCGCGTGACACGGCACTGCTTGCCGCGCTGAGCCGACACTACCCTCACGATGCCAAAAGGCTTGCGTCGCTTGCAGATCAGACGCCGATAGCGGCGGGAGGGCTGCGCTGATGCTGCCCTGCGCCTACCAGATTGCGACCGACCGGGTCGCTACACCGACAGATCTTCGTTCCGGCCTTGCCGGAGCGCGGACACCGATCTCCTGCCAGCGCAGCGCTTTGTGCCTGTGGCTGGCGGGCAGCTAAGCAAGGAGAACGATCTATGGTCGAATTCGCACTTCCGAAAAATTCCAAGATCACCACGGGTAAAACCTGGCCCAAGCCCGAAGGCGCAACCAATGTGCGCAAATTCAGCATCTACCGCTGGAATCCGGATGACGGCAAAAACCCGCAGGTGGATACCTATTTTGTCGATATGGACAAATGCGGTCCGATGGTTCTGGACGCGCTCATCAAGATCAAGAATGAGATCGATCCGACCCTGACATTCCGCCGGTCCTGCCGCGAGGGGATCTGCGGCTCCTGTGCGATGAACATCGATGGGATCAACACCCTGGCCTGTATCTACGGCCTCGATGAGATCAAGGGCGACGTAAAGATCTACCCGCTGCCGCATATGCCGGTGGTGAAGGATCTGATCCCTGATCTGACCCATTTCTACGCCCAGCATGCCTCGATCATGCCATGGCTGGAAACCAAGACCAACCGCCCCGCGAAAGAGTGGAAGCAGTCCATCGAGGATCGCAAGAAGCTGGACGGGCTGTATGAATGCGTCATGTGCGCCAGCTGCTCGACATCCTGTCCGAGCTACTGGTGGAACGGGGATCGTTACCTTGGGCCGGCCGCGCTGCTGCACGCCTACCGCTGGATCATCGACAGCCGCGATGAGGCAACACCTGAGCGTCTGGATGAACTGGAGGATCCGTTTAAGCTCTATCGCTGCCACACCATCATGAACTGTGCGAAGACCTGCCCGAAGGGATTGAACCCGGCCAAGGCAATTTCGCATATCAAGCAGATGATGGTTGAACGCGCGGTTTAAGCCCTGCCAAGCTTTGATTAGGGAGAACGCCGCTCACCTGCTGTGGGCGGCGTTCTGCGTTGTCGAGCAGCCACTGCGCCCCGAAGTTGCGGCTGACAGTGGGGATCGGTAAACAGGCGATATGCCAGTGTTGATCCTCTTTCTGTTGCTCGGTGTCCTTGGATATTTCCTTTGGCGCCACAATACATCCACCCTCAGCCGGGATTGTCGCTGGCGTCAGGAAAAGTCGGCGAGCCAGTGGCGCTGTGCATCCTGTGGTGCCGTCCAACCAGGAGACGGGGTGCCGCGTGCATGCCTCAGACCCCGAAATACCGGGTAAGTGTTGCAATAGGCGCATGGCTGAAATCTGATCAAATCCCGCATGAAAATAAGGGCTTCAGTGGCCCAGAAAACTCTTGATCGACTCGTGTGTTTGGTAGATATGGCGGACAGACGCCAACGCACGCGCCTCTGTCCCAAGGGTTATCCCCCATGGTTACGTAGCGACGGTAACGTCTCTGATTGAAGTGAGCGGTCATAGATGGCCGGGTCTTTTGGAGATGACCATGAACGCAAACGTAACCGGGCAACTTGCCCGTCAAGATGCTATTGTCCCCGTTTCTCGCCACCTGTCCTATATCGCACAGACCGCGTTTGACCGCCCGACACTGGTGATTGACAGCCAAGCTGTTGCCCGGCAATACGCCGCCCTGGCCCAAGGCCTTGGGCGTGCCCGAATCCACTATGCGGTAAAAGCCAATCCAGAAGCGCAGATTCTGCGCCGGCTCACCACTATGGGGGCAAATTTCGATGCGGCCAGCCGCGCCGAGATTGAAATGTGTCTGGCTGCAGGCGCAAGGCCTGGCCAGATTTCCTTCGGCAACACGATCAAACGGCCGAGCGATATCGCCTTTGCTCATGAGATCGGGATCACCCATTTCGCGGTTGATGCCTTGGCCGAGCTGGACAAGCTGGCCGCCCATGCGCCTGGTGCCCATGTCTGCATCCGCCTGCTGGTCGAAGCCACCGGGGCGGATTGGCCGCTCAGCCGCAAGTTCGGCTGCTCCAGTGCGATGGCGCTTAGCCTGATGGACCGCGCCCGCGAGGTTGGGTTGATTGTCTCCGGCGTATCCTTCCACGTTGGCTCGCAAACCCGCGAGCCGCAGATGTGGGCTGGCACGCTTGATCAGGTCGCCCAGGTTTGGCAGGCCGCAAAATCCGCCGGTCATGAGCTGACCCTGCTGAACATCGGTGGCGGTTTCCCGGCGAGCTACGGCACCGAGGTGATGGCCCCTAATCGCTATGCGCAGGAGGTCATGGCGCTCGTGGAGGCACGTTTCCCCGACGCAACCGAGATCATGGCGGAACCCGGTCGTGGCCTGGTGGCTGAGGCTGGCGCGATCGCGGCCGAAGTGTTGCTGGTCTCGCGCAAGGATGCGCACGATCTGCACCGCTGGGTCTATCTGGATATCGGCAAATTTTCAGGCCTGGCGGAAACCATGGACGAGGCTATCCGCTACCGGATCACAACCGATTATGGGGATGAGCAGACCGGCCCCTGCATTCTGGCGGGCCCGTCCTGTGACAGTGCTGATGTGCTCTATGAAAAGCAGCTTTACCAGCTGCCGCTTGATCTGAAAGCAGGGGATCGCGTTGTGATCCATTCCTGTGGAGCCTATACGACGACCTACGCCTCCGTTGGCTTCAACGGCTTTCCACCGCTCGATGTGGTGGTGATCTGATCTCGGATCTTTGATCAGCAGGGCCTGAGCACCCTGCAATGTCGGCTTGTTTCCGGCGGCTGCATTGGATTTCATGGCGCAAACAACAGAGAGGTTTGCGCCATGTCCGCTACTGATTTTCCCGGCACCGAGGCACAGCCTCCCGAAGATGCAGAGCAAAGGCGTGCCGTGGCGCCAGTCATCTGCTACCCGAACGAGACATTGCCCAAGCCGGATCTGTCGCGATATCGGACTGCTCGTGAGACGGCGCAGAAAACCGCCGAAGTATTGGTCTCGCCGCGGGAGGCGGCCTGTTTCAGCGTCTCTGCTGGAAGCTTCTTTCGTATCACCTCGGTCGAGGGGCCGCAGGTCGGGGACCTAAATCTCTGGAACAGTGCTGATCTGACCGAGCGCTTTTTCTCCGGCAAAACGCGTGCGCTGCATGGAACTCATGTAACCACGGGGGAGAGGCTGTGGAGCAGCCTGCCGCATCTGCGTCCGATGGCGACCATTGTTGCGGATAGCCTGGGCTGGTACGGGATCGACGGCTATGGCGGCTCGGTTCATGACGTGATCGGCACCCGCTGCGACCCCTACACCGGTAATCTGCTGTCTGGCGGTCACTATCATCATTGCTGCCATTCCAACCTGACCCGGGCGCTGGCAGATCATCTGGATATGCCACTGGACGCAGCCGAGCCGCATATTCACGATGTCCTGAACGTATTCATGTGTACCGGATTTACTCGTGACACCGGGCAGTACTTCATGAAAGCGAGCCCAGTGCGCCCAGGCGACTATCTTGAGTTTTTTGCGGAAATTGACCTCTTGGGCGCATTGAGCGCCTGTCCGGGAGGCGATTGTGGTGACGAACACACCAGTGACACCGCGTCCTGTCATCCGTTGTTGATTGAGCTCTTCACCCCCGAAAGCGGTGCGTTGGGAGATTGGCGGCCACCTGCGCGCAACGGGTATGACCGTAGTCACGGGCGCGGTTGAGCCTGGCTGCTGGCAGAACGAAAAAGGCAGCGCGATCGGCGCTGCCTTTTCTATGGGTCTTTGCGATTTCTCAGTTCAGGCAAAGGCCGCTTCGAGAGCGATTTCCACCATGTCGCCGAAACTCCGCTCACGCTGATCGGACGGCAGCGCCTCGCCTGTCCCGAGGTGATCGGATACCGTCAGCACCGCCAGCGCGCGGCGTCTGTAGCGGGCCGCCAGGGTATAAAGCTCGGCTGCCTCCATCTCGACGCCCAGAATGCCATGACGCACCATCTGCTCGTTCAGGTCCGGTCGCTCGTCATAGAAAACATCGGATGAGTAGATGCCACCGATATGCGGCGTGAGCTTATGCGCCTCTGCGGCCTTCGCGGCAGCCTGAAGCAGGGACCAGTCGGCACAGGGGGCAAAATTGACCTCTTTGAAAATCCCACGCGAAGGGGAGCTGACAGTGGTTGCCGTCATGGCGAGGATCACGTCACGGATTTTCACCTTGTCCTGCATTCCGCCACAGGACCCAATGCGGATCAAGGTTTTGGCGTCGTAGTCACGGATCAGCTCATTCACATAAATAGACAGGGAAGGCATGCCCATTCCGCTGCCTTGAATGGTGACCGGATGCCCATTCCAGGTGCCGGTGAAGCCCAGCATTCCGCGCACTTCATTCACGAGGCGGGCATCTTTCAAAAATGTTTCGGCGGCCCATTTCGCGCGATAGGGATCGCCGGGCAGCAATACCGTTTCGGCAATCTCGCCCTTGGCGGCTCCGATATGAACAGTCATACTTTGTCCTCAACTTCTGGAAATCAGATTTCCAGATCGGAAATATCAACGCCCGATGTCAGCGCTGCATGGACCCAATGAGGTTTGCGACCGCGACCGGTCCAGGTTTCTTCCGGGTTCTGCGGGTTGCGGTATTTCGGAGCTGCCTTGGTTTTCTTGGCAGTGCCCCGGTTGTTGCCTGCAATCTCGTCAAGCGAGAAACCATATTTTGCGGCAGCTTCTTCGGCGGCTTTCAATGCTTCGATGCGCTCGCGCTGCTCGGCTTCTTTCAGTGCCTTTTCGACATTCGCCTGCAATTCCAAAAGCTCTTTTCGTGACATCGTTGTGAGGTCAACGGCCATTTTCTTCTCCATAAATGAATGCGCATCGTGATGCTACGAGGCGCATTCATTTATGACCCTATTCCCAAGGTGATTTCACCAAGAAAATTGTGTCGATTAAATTGATTTGCGAAAATCCGCTAATGTGAAGTCGTTTGCGGTTGTTTTGCAAGTTCAACAATATCACCCATGATTGCGTTGAGTTCGAAATCCTTGGGGGTATAAACACGGGCCACACCCATCTTTTTAAGGCGGGCAGCGTCGTCGTCGGGAATGATTCCACCAACGACAACTGGAATATGCGACAGGCCCGCGTCATTCATCCGACCCATCAGCTCCTCAATCAGGGGCAGATGGCTGCCGGAGAGGATGGACATGCCGACCACATGTGCATCGTCCGCCAGTGCCGATGCTACCAGTTCTTCGGGTGTCATGCGGATCCCATCGTAGGTGATATCCATACCGCAGTCGCGTGCGCGAAAGGCGATTTGTTCGGCGCCGTTGGAGTGGCCGTCTAGGCCGGGCTTGCCGACGAGGAATTTCAGGCGGCGTCCCAGTTGGTCGCTTACGGCATTGACCTTTTCGCGCAGCTCATCCAGCCCCTCTGTCTTGTTGGAGGCGGACCCGGACACGCCGGTCGGGCCGCGATATGTGCCGTAGACCTTGCGCATTTCCTCGGCCCATTCGCCGGTGGTGACGCCGACCTTGGCCGCGGCAATCGACGGCTCCATGACATTGGCGCCGCTTTGCGCTGCTGCGCGCAGCGCGGCCAGGGCTGATTGCACAGCGTCATTGTCACGCTCACCGCGCCAGTCGTTCAGGCGGCTGATCTGCTCCTGCTCCACCGCGGGGTCGACCACCATAATGCCGCCGTCCTCGGTCTGCAGCGGCGATGGCTCGCCCTCGGTCCATTTGTTGACGCCCACCACGATGGTTTCATTCTTCTCGATCCGGTTCAGCCGGTCGGCATTGGATTCGACAAGTCGGCCCTTCATGTACTCGATCGAGGCGACAGCGCCGCCCATGGATTCGAGGTTGGCCAGCTCGGCGCGAGCGCCGTCCTTCAGTTCCTCGACCTTGGCATCGACCGCCGGGTTGCCGTCGAACAGGTCGCCGTATTCCAGCAGGTCGGTCTCATAGGCCAGGATCTGCTGCATCCGCATCGACCATTGCTGATCCCAGGGGCGGGGCAGGCCAAGCGCTTCGTTCCAGGCGGGCAGCTGCACCGCGCGGGCGCGGGCTTTCTTGGAGAGCGTCACTGCCAGCATCTCGATCAGGATGCGGTAGACGTTGTTTTCCGGCTGCTGTTCGGTCAGGCCGAGCGAGTTCACCTGCACGCCATAGCGGAAGCGGCGGAACTTGGGGTCCTCGACGCCATAGCGGTCGCGGCAGATCTCGTCCCACAGATCGACAAAGGCGCGCATCTTGCACATCTCGGTCACGAACCGGATGCCCGCGTTCACAAAGAAGGAGATGCGTCCGACCATGGCCGGGAAATCCTCCGGCGCGATGCGCGGTTTCAGCTCGTCCAGCACCGCCTGCGCGGTCGCCAGGGCAAAGGCCAGCTCCTGCTCCGGTGTCGCGCCGGCCTCCTGCAAGTGATAAGAACACACGTTCATGGGGTTCCACTTGGGCACGTTGGTGTAGCAGTACTCCGCCACATCCGCGATCATCTTGAGGCTGGGCTTGGGCGGGCAGACATAGGTGCCGCGGCTGAGGTATTCCTTGATCAAGTCGTTTTGCACCGTGCCCTGCAGCTTGGACACATCCGCGCCCTGTTCCTCTGCCACCGCTATATAGAGCGCCAGCAGCCAGGGAGCCGTGGCGTTGATGGTCATCGAGGTGTTCATCTGCTCCAGCGGGATCTCATTGAACAGGGTCCGCATGTCACCCAGATGGCAAATGGGTACTCCGACTTTGCCCACTTCGCCGCGGGCCAGCACGTGGTCGCTGTCATAGCCAGTCTGGGTCGGCAGGTCGAAGGCGACCGAGAGGCCGGTCTGCCCCTTGGCCAGGTTGGCGCGGTACAGCGCGTTGGATGCCGATGCCGTGGAATGGCCGGCATAGGTGCGGATCAGCCAGGGGCGGTCTTTTTGCATCTGCGGCATGACGGGCCTCGCGAGTCAGTGTGATGGTAATTTTATTTCGCCGAGATGATGTAGACTGCAATTTTAAACCCATGTCAATTCGCTGCGTTGCGGCATTTCATGCCAACTGCTAAATATGGGTGCCTCTGCCGATCCGGCAAAGTGCTTGTAATAACAGCAAGCATGGGGAAGGGTCTCAGGATGACGCAGACCGTGGAACTCCCGCTTTGGCTTTTTGTGCTTATCGTGCTGTTTGCCGCGATCACCTTTGCCTCGCATTTCCTGTTTCCGTCGGTGCGGTGGTTCTTCCGTCGTCGTTTGGAGCGGGCTGTGGCGCGGTTGAACCGCCGCCTGGAACGACCAATTCAACCGTTCAAACTGGCACGCCGTTACGACATGATACAGCGGCTGATCTATGACCCGCAGGTGGCCCAGGCGATTGCAGACCATGCACGTGCGCAGGGCATTCCCGAAAACGTCGCCTTCGAGGAGGCCCGGCGTTATGCCCGCGAGATCGTCCCGTCGTTTTCCGCAGTTGCCTATTTCAGCATCGCGATCCGTCTCGCACGGTTTTTGTCCAATGCGATCTATCGTGTTCGCCTCGGTCATCTGGATGAAGCTGCAGTGAAGGCAATAGACCCTGAGGCGACGGTGGTTTTTGTCATGAATCATCGCTCGAACATGGATTATGTCCTGATCACCTATCTGGTGGCGGACCGGTCGGCCTTGTCCTATGCGGTGGGTGAATGGGCGCGGGTATGGCCGTTGTCGCGATTGATCCGGGCCATGGGTGCCTATTTTATCCGCCGTAAGTCACGCAATGACCTCTATCGTCGCGTTCTGGCGACCTATGTGAGGCTGGCGACGCAGGGCGGGGTGACCCAGGCGATTTTTCCCGAAGGCGGGTTGAGCCTAGATGGCGCTTTGGCACAGCCGAAGGTGGGGCTGCTGAAATACATCGTTGACGGTCAGGCGGCACAGGGCGAGGGCGGGCGTGATGTGGTGTTTGTGCCTGTTGCGCTGAACTACGACCGCGTGCTGGAAGACAAGATCCTGACATCGGCTGCGAAATCCGGTGATCGACGATTCCGCGCACGCATCCATGTGGTGGCGGTTCGTATGCTGCGTCAGCTGTGGCTATGGGCGACGAGGCGCTACCAGCGATCCGGGTATGCGGCAGTCAGTTTTGGGCGCCCTCTCAGCCTGCGCGACTTTGTTCTTTGCAGCGGGGGAGAGGACACGCCGACGAGTCTTGCGCAGGAGCTGATGGGTCGTATCGGCGAATGTGTTCCGGTATTGCCGGTGGCCTTGGTCGCCGCCACTGTGGAGTACCTCCCGAAGGGTAAACAGCCGCTCAGCCGTACGGATATTGAAGCTGGGATGGACGCGCTGCTGTCGCGATTGCCCTATGCTTATATCCATACATCGCGCAACGACCGCGGTTCCGCCGCCGAGTTGGGGCTACGTCAACTGACGATGAGAGGCATCCTGCGACAGACAGCGGGCGGCTACGAGGTGGTGGCCGACCAACACGATCTGCTTGTCTACTACGCAAATTCAATCCGTCATCTGATCCCGGAGCCTGACACTGACGGGCCAAAAGAGGCTGGTATTGCTGCAGGTGCAAAGGGTTATTCTGCATCCGCTGGGTCATAAAATTACCCAAATCAAATAAATGATGTTGCATTGTTGCTTGGCGGATCTTATTCCCTAGGTAGCAGCTGCGATTCTGCATTGCGGCAAACAGCGGAAAAAAGGAGGCCAGCATGGCTTTGGACACGCAGAACGGCGCCCTCTCCTACGAGGCCCCTGAAAAAGAGCTTTATGAGATCGGTGAACTGCCGCCGATGGGCTATGTGCCACAGAAGATGTATGCTTGGACCATCCGCAAAGAGCGCCATGGCACCCCTGATACTGCGATGGTGCAAGAAGTGGTCGATGTGCCCGAACTGGACAGCCACGACGTGCTTGTGCTCGTGATGGCGGCGGGTGTGAACTATAACGGTGTGTGGGCGGCTCTCGGCACACCTATCAGCCCCTTTGATGGTCACGGTGCGCCGTTCCATATTGCCGGTTCCGACGCCTCGGGCATCGTTTGGGCCGTGGGCGATAAGGTTAAGCGCTGGAAAGTCGGCGACGAGGTGGTCATTCACTGCAATCAGGATGATGGCGACGACGAGGAATGCAACGGTGGCGATCCGATGTACTCTCCCAGCCAGCGCATCTGGGGGTATGAGACGCCCGACGGCTCCTTTGCGCAGTTCACCAATGTTCAGTCGCAGCAGCTTATGCCCCGCCCCAAGCACCTGACCTGGGAAGAAAGCGCCTGCTATACGCTGACCCTTGCGACCGCCTACCGGATGCTGTTCGGCCACGAGCCGCACGATTTGAAGCCGGGCCAGAACGTGCTGGTCTGGGGCGCTTCGGGCGGCCTCGGCTCCTACGCGATCCAGTTGATCAATACGGCTGGTGCAAATGCCATCGGCGTGATCTCGGACGAAAGCAAACGTGATTTTGTCATGGGGCTGGGCGCCAAGGGTGTGATCAACCGCAAAGACTTTGACTGCTGGGGGCAGTTGCCGACAGTGAACACGCCCGAATACGCCAATTGGTTCAAGGAAGCCCGTAAGTTCGGAAAGGCAATCTGGGACATCACCGGCAAAGGCGTGAATGTCGACATGGTGTTTGAACATCCGGGCGAAAGCACGTTCCCGGTTTCGACCTTTGTCTGTAAAAAAGGCGGCATGGTTGTGATCTGCGCAGGCACCACTGGCTATAACCTGACGTTCGATGTGCGCTACATGTGGATGCACCAGAAGCGTTTGCAGGGCTCGCACTTTGCGCATCTGAAGCAGGCCGCCGCTGCCAACAAGCTGATGGTCGAGCGCCGCCTAGACCCCTGCATGTCGGAGGTGTTCTCCTGGAACGATCTGCCGGAGGCGCATATGAAGATGCTCCGCAACGAGCACAAGCCGGGTAATATGTCTGTTCTGGTTCAGGCGCCCCGGACCGGTCTGCGCACACTGGAGGATGTTCTGGCAGGGTAAACACCCTCGAGAGACACATTATTTCACCCGTCAGTCGCTCCTGTGACTGGCGGGTTATTGTTTTTCTGGTGCGAACGTGGTTGTCGAACATTTGTGCGGAATGACCAGCGGTCATGCGCTGATGGTGAAGACATTTTGTGGCCGCGCCCTAGATAATCGCTTATGAAATAAAAACCTGATCATTATGCGGGCTTACCGTTGACGCTGCATCGATGATCGCGGCACAAAGGCCAGAGCTGCGGCAATTTGGATCTGCCGACAGCCAAATAGGTGCAGAGGTTCTGCGCTGAGACCAAGTGAGAATTCAGGCATTTCATGGCAACCAAAGTTAATCTTGATCTTATCCTTGAGGTTTTGGACGCCACGACAACGGTCGATGGTCTGCAAGAGATCATTGAGCGGGTCTGTGAGACCTTTGAGGTTGATCACGCCATGTATCACTGGGTCGACAGCGCTGGCGATCACTATCACTTTGGCACCTATTCGCGGGAATGGGTCGAGCGCTATCAGGAAAAAGCCTATGTGCGTGTCGATCCGGTCATTATCGGCTGCTATCAGCGGTTTCACCCGGTTGACTGGCGCCGCCTTGATTGGTCGTCCAAGCCTGCGCGCGAGTTTCTGCAGGACGCCCTTGCCCATGACGTAGGCAATCAGGGGTACTCAATCCCGATCCGTGGGCCAAACGGGCAATTCGCTTTGTTCACGGTCAGCCACAACTGCAACGATGAGACCTGGACGAAATTCACGGACAGACACAGCCGTGACCTGATCCTGATCGGGCATTACTTCAACCGCAAGGCGCTGGAATTTGAACCGGATCGCAGCCCGGAGCATGTCCAACCCCTGTCCCCACGTGAGATTGACGCGTTAACCTTGCTTGCGATGGGCTACAGCAGAGCCCAGGTGGCCAAGACGCTGACCATTTCGGAGCATACATTGCGGGTCTATATTGAGAGCGCGCGATTCAAACTGGGGGCGATCAACACCACGCATGCCATCGCACGGGCACTGAGTCTCGGGTTGATCATCATCTAAGACGTTGAAGCTGTTGATGTTCATTAACCCTATAGTTGAAAATATCTTCTGATCGTAATCTGGTCCCACTTTTCTATCTAAAGGGGACTAAGTTATGCTTCGTTACGTATATGCACACGACCTGTATAAGCACCGTGAGCTTGCCCATTCGATGTTCGTGGATCGCGCGGATCAGTTCAAGACTCGGCTGGGTTGGGAGGTCTCGGTAGATGCCTGCGGGGAAGAACGCGATGAATACGATGCGCTTGATCCGCTATATGTGATCTGGCAGCAGCCCGATGGCAGCCACGGTGGGTCAATGCGTTTCCTGCCCTCCACGGGTCCAATTATGGTGAATGATGTCTTTCCCGAGCTGACCGGCGGGGAGGCGATCCGCAGCCCTCTGATCTGGGAATGCACCCGGTTCTGCCTGTCCCGACATGTCAGCGGCAATGTGGCCGGGGCGCTGACCCTGGCCGGGCTTGAGATCATGCGGAACTTCAATATCGCGCATTTTGCCGGGGTGTTTGATCGGCGGATGGTGCGGATCTACCGCTCTCTTGGGTTTAGCCCGGAAATTGTCGGCACCATGGGCGCGGGGCGGGACCGGATCTGCCTTGGCCTGTGGGACTATTCTACCGAGGCGTATCACCGGGTCGCGCAGAAGGCAGGCATTCAGCCGGAATTGTCGACACTCTGGTTCGACCGGTCCTTTGGCGGTGCAGGCGCGCCAGGACCCGTTGCGCTGACGGGGTGAGCAGGGTGTCGATGGGCATAGCGCTGAAGGAGGGCGAGCTGCGCTGAAACGATATGATGTGGGGCCGTCTGCTCTGGTGCAGCCGGCCCGGCGGCTGTAGTGTCGCCGAATGAGCGCAGCACCCATTAAATTCTCCGACGATCAGGCCGTCGCTTTTGATCGTGTCAGCAGTCTTCTTCGTGACGCAGGGGTCGATCTCGAAGACGATCTGCTACACCCGCCCCGCGGTGACGGTGGCGCAATGGCGGTTATTGGCAAAGCCGGATCTGGTAAGACGCTGTTGTTGGCGGAACTCTATAAGGCGTTGGAAAAGGCCGGTGTCGAGGTTGTTTCCGGCGACTATGAGAGCCGCAAGAAGAATGAGGACCGGCGCACACTCGCAATCCTCGCGCCCACAAACAAGGCCGCCAGCGTGCTGCGCCTTCGTGGTGTTCCCGCAACCACGATCCACCGGATCCTCTATACGCCTGTCTATGATCCGGAATATGAGCGGATAGCGGAATGGCTGGCGGGTAGTGGCGATGAACCCGAAATCGAGGGGTTAACCGAAGAAGCCCTGGCGCGGGCGAAGGCATTTTATGAACGCAACAAGTCGATCCCTGGTGCGTTGGCTGCTGCCGGTCTGCGCGGATCTGACTTCATCACCGGTTGGAAACGGCGGGAGGAGCCGCTGGATATCGGCTTTATCGATGAAGCTTCGATGCTGGATGACCGCCAGTTCCAGGACCTTCAGGAAATTTTCCCGACATTATTGCTGTTTGGCGATCCCGCACAGCTCGCCCCGGTGAACCAATCCGGTGCCATGGTTTTTGAAACGCTGCCAGAAGAGCGCAAACTGATCCTCAACCGCATTCACCGCCAAGAGGCAGGCAATCCCATTCTGGACCTCGCTCATGCTCTGGCTGATCCGAACATCGGGTTTGAGGATTTTGAGCGCATGGTTGAGGACCTCTCTCGCCAGGATGATCGCGTCGTCTGGGGGCAACGGGTCGAGGTGGATCTGATGGCACGTTCTCCGGTTCTGGTCTGGCGCAACAACACCCGGATTCGGCTGATCAATGCGTTTCGTAACGTGCACGGTGCGCCGGAGGACAGTTTGCTGGCTGGCGAGCCGCTGATCTGCGACGGAATCGAATTGCCGATGAAACATCGCAAGAAAAGGCTGGATCTGGAAGCCCGCGGCCTGATCAAGGGGGCCCAGGTCATCTACCTCGGACCGGGTCGCAAGCCTGGATTTTCGCGCCTTCACGTCATGGGGGCAGAGGACCCGCAGGTCTCTGCGGCCTCTATCGTGAAGATCGAAAAACCGGATGAAGAAGAGCCCTTCATTCCATTTGCTGCGCGTATGGGGGCGGCGTTTCTGCACGGGGCGGCCGTCACTATTCACAAGGCGCAGGGCTCACAATGGCCCACGGCGCAGGTTTTTGCGCCTGATATCTATGCCGCGGCGCGCATGGGCCGGGTGGAGGCCGGGCAACCGCTCTGGAAGCGGCTTGCTTATGTGGCCATTACGCGGGCGCAGGAGCGCCTGATCTGGGTGGTGCGCAATCGTCTGGCAAAGCCGACAGGCCCTCTGCAGGTGGACGACCTGCGGGCCGCGCCCGTAGGCGCCCTGACCCTGGAACTGCAAGAGGACAGCTCACTATGACGATCCAAGCTCCAGATTCTAGACGCACGATCCTGATCACCGGAGCCAGCTCCGGTATCGGCCGTGCCGTGGCGGAGCTGTTTCTGGACGAAGGTTGGCAGGTGGGCCTGCTTGCCCGCCGCGCAGAGGCGCTGGAGGCCGTGGCGCAGGGGCGCGACACGGCTCATGTCTTGCCGGCGGATGTCACCGATGCTGAGGCTGTCGATCGTGCCGTGGAGACCTTTGCAAAGCGGGCCGGGCGGTTAGATGTGTTGTTCAACAATGCAGGCATCTTTACCCCTTCCGGCACGATTGATGAGATTGCGCTGGAGGATTGGTTTGCAGCCGTCAATGTGAACTTGAACGGCATGTTCCTTTCGGCCCGAGCGGCCTTTCGCCAGATGCGCCAGCAGGCCCCGCAGGGCGGGCGGATCATCAATAACGGATCAATTGCGGCCCATGTTCCGCGCCCACATTCGGTCCCCTATGCGGCGACCAAAGCCGCGATCACCGGGCTGACCCGCAGCCTGTCGCTGGATGGGCGCCCGTTTGATATTGCCTGCGGACAAATTGACATCGGCAACGCACGCACGCCGATGGTTGCGGATTTGAGCGCCCGACAGGCCGAGACGGATCCGGCAGCGGGCGCGATGGAGACCTTCGCCGTTGAGGATGCTGCACGGTCGGTGCTGCATATGGCAAATCTTCCGCCTGAGGCAAATGTGCAATTCATGACCGTGATGGCAACCAAGATGCCTTACATCGGGCGTGGATAGTCACTGCAGAGGTCTCCCGCCCGTTGTGACACCAGCAAGCTGGCACCACGCCCGTTGGGCGTAGCGCCGCGCTTTGCGCGGCGGTCTGGGTCTGGGTCTGGATCTGGTTCGTGGTCGTCAGCTGTTGCGCAGCAGGCGGAAGGCGGCAGAGGCACCCCAACCTGCGGCAATTGCAATGGCCAGTGACATAAGGCCGTAGAGAAACGGCTGTTCGCGTGAAAGTGTGTAAAGAAACCGTTCCAGCCCGACTTTGCG
This sequence comes from Phaeobacter sp. JH20_37, assembly GCF_048056015.1. Classification (NCBI taxonomy): domain Bacteria; kingdom Pseudomonadati; phylum Pseudomonadota; class Alphaproteobacteria; order Rhodobacterales; family Roseobacteraceae; genus Phaeobacter; species Phaeobacter sp. JH20_37. The sequence goes on from NZ_JAYMWW010000020.1 coordinate 178,381, forward strand.
CACGTCGATGCTGGTTTCGTACTGCGCGACAACCGACCCGCCTCGTGTGAGCAGGATGCGGGTCCGATAGGCCCCTTCGGTCAGGTCGGCGGGCATCTCGATCGCAGTGCGAAACAGCGTTTGCTGATCGACGGCGACAGTGTTCTCCCGCAGAGAATAGAGATTGTTCTCGGACCGGATGCGGATCACGGCTTCGGCAAATTTCTGTGCCCCGCGGATGTGCATTCCGGCACCGACCGAGCGGATGGCCCGCCCCACGGAGACTCGATACCGCAGGTCCTCAGTATCGCTCAGCACCTGAGAGAGCGGCGCGCTTGTCGCAACTGCGTAGAAGCTCGGTGCCGAGTCTACCAGCACGCTGTCGGTGTTGACCCAGATCCCAAGCTTTTTCTCCTTGCGGCGCACCATCACGGGCGAGGCCGGACCGGATACGGCGACGATCACCTGAAGAGGGTCGTCCTGCGGGATAGGGGCTTCCCGCTTCACGGCCCCAAAGACGAGGATTTCCGATCCATCGAAGTCGGCGGTGATGGCAACACGGTCTTGGCTCAGACCGAGCACGACTTCCTCGCGCGGGCCAGCGGGAGGGTCGCTATCTGCCGGATCGGTGGAGGTCTGAGCGGTGGCCATCGACCCGAGTGGCAGGACCAGGAGGAATGCAATCCAGAGCCGCGCGGAGCCGCGGGCCGGCTGGGATTGCGGCGCGCGGCGGAGGCGTTGCCTGATGACGCGATGGAGCATCTCAGTGCCCTCCATCGCTGCCGAGCGAGTAAAGCTCAGATGGCATCAGCAACAGGTCCAGCCCGAGTTTGACGCAGACAATAATTACCATCAGCGCCAACAGGATGCGGAGCTGTTCAGCCTTGAGATAGACGCCGATCCGGGTACCGATCTGGGCACCGATCACCCCGCCGATCAGCAATAGAACCGCCAGAACAATATCCACGGTATAGTTCGTGGTCGCGTGCAGCATCGTGGTAAAGGCGGTGACCAGAATGATCTGAAACAGCGATGTACCAACCACAACCTTGGTTGGCATCCCGAGGATGTAGATCATGGCTGGCACCATGATGAAGCCACCACCAACACCCATGATTGCCGCGAGGATGCCGACGACGACACCGACCAGCAAGGGAGGAATCACGGAGATATAGAGGCCGGATGTGCGGAACCGCATCTTGAAGGGCAGGGCATGGACCCAGCCACGCTGCCGACGCGGCGCGGGGGCGCCACCTGCGGAGGCTTTGGATTTGCGGATCGCATTCAGGCTTTCGATGAACATCAGCCCGCCGACAACGCCAAGAAAGACGACGTAACAGAGTTTTACCAGCAGATCGACTTGGCCCAATGCTTTGAGATAGTTGAAGACCACAACCCCAAGCGCCGCACCGAAAAGACCGCCCGCTTGAAGAACCAGGCCCATCTTGATGTCGACGGTTCGGCGCCTGAAATGAGCAAGCACACCGGAGAATGAGGAGGCCACGATCTGATTGGCTTCGGTGGCAACGGCCACTGCCGGCGGGATGCCGATGAAGAACAGGAGCGGTGTCATCAGGAAGCCGCCACCGACACCAAACATGCCGGACAGGATACCGACCATACCGCCAAGCCCCAGCAGCAGGAATGCGTTGACCGAGACTTCGGCGATGGGAAGATAAATCTGCATATCAGTGTTAGAGCGCAGCAATTGGCTAAAATCAACTGCCGATGCCGCTCCGCAGAAAACAGGACTGACGCTAGGGCAAAAACTGGACCTATGAAAGTTGGCCGGAACTCGGATGGGGAGAACTGGTTTCCGAAAAGTCTGACTCTGGCTGTGTCAAAACGGCAAACGCCCGGCCGGAGCCGGGCGTTTGCAGATGCCTTTGGTACAGCCCCTGCGGGCTGTACCAAATTGATGGCTCTATCAGCGCTCCTTGACGTAGGGCTCTCCACCTGCTTTGGGCGGAACCGCCTTGCCGACGAAGCCTGCCAGGATCACCACGGTCAGGATGTAGGGCAGGGCGTCCATCATCTGCACCGGAATCACAAAGTTGCCGATTTCGATGTTCTGAAAACGCAGGGCCACCGCTTGAAGCAGGCCGAACAGAAGGCAGGCACCAAGCGCGTGCCAGGGGCGCCATTTCGCGAAAATGAGCGCTGCCAGGGCGATAAAGCCGCGACCGGCTGTCATGTCCTTTACGAACCCGGCCTGTAGCGCTGTTGCAAGATAGGCGCCGGCAATGCCGCAGAGCAGGCCACAGATCATTACCGCCGCATAGCGCAGACCGACCACGGACACACCGGCGGTATCGACAGCTGCGGGGTTTTCCCCGACCGCGCGCAGGCGTAGGCCAAAGCGCGTACCAAAGAGGATCCAGGCGGTAGCAGGCACCGCGAGGAACGCCAGGTAGACCAGCACGGAGTGACCGGAAAGCAGCTCGCTATAGATCGGGCCCAACACAGGGACATCCGCCAGCGCATCTGCAAACGGCAGGCTGAGAGGCTCAAACCGGCCGCCCGAGAACAGCGAGGGTGTGCGTCCACCCTGCTGGAACCAGTCCTGCGCGATCAGTACGGTCATACCTGCGGCCAGGAAGTTGATCGCCACACCGGAGATCAGCTGGTTGCCACGGAAGGTGATCGAGGCAAGCCCGTGCAGGCCGCTGAGAACCAGCGATGATGCGATACCGGCCAGGAGGCCCAGCCAGACATTGCCAGTGGTCGCAGCCACCGCCGCCGAGAAGAAAGCGGCCATCAGCATTTTGCCTTCAAGGCCGATATCGAAGATCCCCGCCCGTTCGGAAAACAGTCCAGCCAGACAGGCCAGCAGCAGCGGTGTTGCGAGGCGAACGGTGCTGTCGAGCACCTGGATCAGAGTCAGAAAATCCATCACGCTTTCCCCCGGCGCAGAGCAAGGAAGATCCGTTCAAGCGGTCCTCGTACCATATTGTCCAGCGCGCCAGTGAACAGGATCACCAGTGCCTGAATGACGACGATCAGTTCCCGCGGGATGCTGGTCCATAGCGCCAGCTCCGCGCCGCCCTGATAGAGGAACCCGAACAGGATCGCGGCCAGAAACACGCCAAAGGGATGGCTGCGCCCCATGAGTGCCACGGCGATGCCGATGAAACCCGCGCCCTCGGTTGAGTTCAATACCAGGCGCTCGGCCTCGCCCATCACATTGTTGGTGGCCATCATGCCCGCCAGACCGCCAGAGATCAGCATCGCAATCATGGTGATCTTGACCGGCGAGATTCCGGCGTAAAGTGCGCCATATTCGGAGTTGCCATAGGCCCGGATCTCGTAGCCCAGTTTGGTACGCCAGATCAGCAACCAGACCGCAACGCAAGCAGCAAGCGCGACGAGGAAGCTCACATTGGCAGGTGCCGCCTTGGAAAACTCGATCCCGATAGGTGCGAGGAGCTCATGCAAGGACGGCAGGTGGACAGCTTCGGCAAAACGGGCTGTCGCCGGGTCCATCGAGCCTTCTGGACGCAGGAGATTGACCAGCACGTAGTTCAGAACGGCCGCCGCAATAAAGTTGAACATGATTGTGGTGATCACGATATGGCTGCCGCGCTTCGCCTGAAGATAGGCGGGGATCGCGGCCCAGGCCGCACCAAAAAGGGCAGCACCCAGGCTGGCAAAGATCAGTGCCAGCGACCAATGCGGCCAGGGAATATAAAGGCATACGAGGGCCACACCCAAACCACCGAGCATCGCCTGACCTTCACCACCGATGTTGAAAAGCCGGGCGTGGAAGGCCACGGAAACGGCCAGACCCGTGAACAGGAAGTTGGTGGCATAATAGAGCGTATAGCCCCAGCCATAGGTGGATCCAAGCGCGCCCGAAACCATCAGCTTCACGGCGGCAATCGGGTCTTCGCCAATGCCAAGAATCACCAAGGCAGACAGAATAGCGGCCAATACGAGGCTGATCAGCGGGATCAGTACGACATCGGCCCATTTAGGCATTTTATCCATTTACGCGGCCTCCCCCGCGACACCGGCCATCAACAGGCCCAGCTCTTTCTCATCGGTCTGATCGGCCGGGCGCTCGCCCATGATCATTCCGTCAAACATCACTGCAACACGGTCGGCGAGTGACAGGATTTCCTCCAATTCAACCGAGACCAGCAGGATCGCCTTGCCCTGATCGCGCAATTCGACGATTTGCTTGTGAATAAACTCAATGGCGCCGATATCGACGCCCCGTGTCGGCTGCCCAATCAGCAACAGGTCAGGGTTGCGCTCGATTTCGCGGGCAACAACGATTTTCTGCTGATTGCCGCCGGAGAAATTCTTGGCCGCAAGCCAGGGGTCCGGGGGGCGTACGTCAAACTTGGCCATCTTGGCCTCGGTATCGGCGCGCAGCGCAGCATTGTTCATTAACAGGCCGCGTTGGTATTCGGGCGCGTGATGATAGCCGAACGCCACGTTTTCCCAAGCGTGGAAGTCCATGATCAGACCTTCGCGCTGACGGTCTTCGGGAACGTGGGCCACATGTGCTGCGCGGCGGGCGCGGGCATCGGATCCGGCACCTGACAGGGGCAGCGGCGATCCATTGAGACGAATGGTGCCCTGACCTTCGCGCATGCCACCGAGCACCTCCATCAGTTCGGACTGACCGTTGCCGGCCACCCCGGCGATGCCAAGGATCTCTCCCGCACGCACGGTCAGGTCGATATTCTTCACCCGCGCAACGCCCGCCTCATCGACGACACTGAGGTTCTCGATCTCAAGGATCGGCTTGCCGGGAGTGGCGGGAACCTTGTCCACCCGCAGCAGCACCTTGCGTCCCACCATCAGTTCGGCCAGATGTTCGGGGCTGGTTTCAGCGGTTTTCACGGTCGCGGTCATCTGGCCGCGGCGCATCACCGACACCGTATCGGTATACTCCATGATTTCGCGCAGTTTGTGAGTGATCAGGATGATCGTTTTGCCCTCGGCACGCAGCCTGTCCAGAATGCGGAACAGCTGGTCGGCCTCTGCGGGGGTCAGAACCCCTGTCGGCTCGTCCAGAATCAGAATGTCGGCCTGGCGGTATAGCGCCTTCAGGATCTCGACACGCTGCTGCATGCCGACACCGATTTCGTCGATACGGGCATCGGGATCAACGTTCAGCTCATATTCTGCTGCCAGGTCTTTCAGCGAATTTCGGGCCTTGCTGAGAGAGGGCTTCAACAGTTTGCCATCCTCGGCGCCGAGGATGATGTTCTCCAGTACCGTGAAATTCTCAACCAGCTTGAAGTGCTGGAACACCATGCCGATCCCTGCCGAGATCGCCGCCTGGCTGTCGGGAATCTCGGTACGTTTCCCGTGAATCCAAACCTCCCCCTTATCGGCTTTGTAAAAACCGTACAGGATACTCATCAGCGTTGATTTGCCTGCGCCATTCTCGCCGATGATCCCATGGATCGTGCCGGGGGAAACACGGATTGAGATATCCTTATTGGCCTGAACGGGGCCAAAGGCCTTGGAGATGCCTTTTAGTTCAATTGCTGGTGCCGTCATTCGGGCTCCCCTTATTCATCCTGGATCGGTTGGCACAGATTCACGCCGAAGCGAGCGGCGGTTAACATGTGCAATTTGGCCAACCTAGGAAAAACCAAACCCGGAGGCGGCAAAGGCGCAGCCTCCGGGCAATATGAAACCCCCGGTCACCACCATAATCATCAAGAGGATCACGGTGGGCCGGGGGGCAGTTCAGTACTTAGAAGGACAGAGCCGGGCAGCTGTCATCCGACATGTAGTCATGCACGGTGATTTCGCCGGTTGCGATCTTGGCTGCGGCTTCATCAGCGGCGGCCTGCATCTCTTCGGTGATCAGCGATGCGTTGTTATCGTCAACCGCAAAGCCGACGCCGCCGTTCGACAGACCCATGACGGAGAAGCCGGTTTCCAGGTCAGGACCGTCGGAGAAGGCTTCAAACACAGCGTTGTCGACGCGCTTCATCATGGACGTCAGAACTTTGCCCGGGTGCAGGTGGTTCTGGTTGCTGTCCACACCGATCGACAGGATGCCTTCGTCGGCGGCGGTCTGCAGTACGCCAACACCAGTGCCGCCCGCAGCTGCATAGACAACATCAGCGCCCTGGCTGATCTGCGCCTTCGTCAGTTCGGAGCCCTTGACCGGGTCATTCCAGGCCGCAGGGGTGGTGCCGGTCATATTGGCGATCACAGTTGCGTCCGGGTTTGCGGCCTTCACGCCCTCGGCGTAGCCGCAGGCAAATTTGCGGATCAGCGGGATATCCATACCGCCGATGAAGCCCACTGTTCCCGATTTGGACGCTTTGGCCGCCAGCATACCGACAAGGTAGGAGCCTTCATGTTCGTTGAAGACAACAGAACGTACATTCGGCGCATCAACAACCATGTCGATGATCACGAATTTGGTGTCGGGGTAGTCGGCTGCAACCTGGCCCAGAGCGTCGGCAAAAGCAAAACCGGCCATGACGATCGGGTTCGCGCCCGCTTCGGCAAAGCGACGCAGGGCCTGCTCACGCTGAGCTTCGGATTGCAGTTCGATTTCGCGGAAGCTTTCGCCGGTTTCCTCAGCCCAACGCTGCGCGCCGGTGAAGGCGGCTTCGTTGAACGATTTGTCGAACTTGCCGCCCAGATCAAAGATCAGTGCAGGCTCTGCCAATGCGGCACCCGCTGTCAGCGCCACGGCCGCCGCGGCGCTCATCAGGGATTTCATCAGGGTCATAGGGGTACTCCCAATTTGTTGTTCTTGTTGCGGCCAGTTTGACCGCCCCAACCCATGTGTTTTTAAAAAGGTGCGACAATTTAGGCCGTAGCCTGCGGAAAGGGTCAACCGTTTTTTGACCTTTTGGTGTTATTCTGCGGTTTCGGCCTTGCGTAAACTGACGCACATGAGCACTGCGTCCACCGAAGACGCGCCTTCGCGCGGGTAGTAGCCGACCCGCCGCCCGGTTTCGGCGAATCCATAGGAGTGATACAGGGCAAGCGCCGATCGGTTGTCTGCGGCAACTTCCAGAAAGCCATCGGTTGCATCTCTGGCCAGCGCGGCTTCCTGCCAGCTGCCCAAGACCATACGCGCAAACCCTTGACGCCGGTAGTCAGGGTGGGTCGCTATGGTCAGCAGTTCGGCCTCTCCAGCGACAACGCGTCCCAAGGCAAAGCATCGTGTATCGCCGACAGCATAGCTGAACGGGCTGTCGAGGAGGGCAGAAAATTCATCCGCAGACCACGGGCGCCCCTGCACAAAGGCAGCCCGATGGGTGTGGGCCATGTCCTGTGGTGTCAGATTTGAGGGACAGTTTCGTAGCATGGTCGACCGAAGGTATCAGCCATCAATCAGCGTTGGTGGGGCGTCTCTTGCCGGCGCGGCATCAGCAGCCCGCAGGTACAGCGGGGCAGGGGCAACTGCTTCTGTTTGGTAACGGTCGGCGGCGTTGCGGGCGATGGCTTCGGCGATATTCGGCGGAGTTGCCTCGGCCAGCAACTCTAGATCATGCGCGGCGGCAACCGCCTGCGCTTCAACAAGTGGCATCAGCCGGGGCTCGCCTCCGGGAGGCAGTGCATAGACATGATCGCGAGGTGCGGGCACCGCAGCGAGAGTGCCGGGGTGATGGCGTGCGTCAAATCCGTTTACACCGACTGCCGGAATATCCAGCCCCAGCGCCAAACCGCGTGCAGCGGACACGGCGATGCGAATGCCTGTGAAGTTTCCGGGTCCGATACCGACACCAATGGCATCAAGATCCGCCCAAGCTGCGCCACCTTCGGCGAGCACCTCGTCCAGCAACGGCATCAATCGTTCGGCCTGGCCGCGAGTCATCTCCTCCAATCGGGAGGCCAGCACCGTGTCCCCACGCAACAAAGCGGCCGCGCAATGCGCGGCCGATGTATCAAAGCCAAGGACGAGAGCGTCAGACGGCAACGGGGCGAACCTCGGTCACTTCGGGGATGTAGTGGCGCAGCAGGTTTTCGATGCCCATCTTCAGCGTCAGTGTCGACGAAGGGCAGCCTGCGCAGGCGCCCTGCATATGCAGGTAGACCACACCACGGTCAAAGCCGTGGAAGGTGATATCGCCGCCATCCTGAGCCACAGCAGGGCGCACGCGGCTGTCCAGAAGCTCTTTGATCTGGTTGACGATTTCGCCATCCTCACCGGTGTGTTCCGCGTGGCCAGAGGTCTGTTCGCCACCTTCGGAAATCACCGGCTGACCGGACTGGAAATGTTCCATCACCGCGCCGAGGATCGCCGGTTTGATGTGGTCCCATTCAACCGTCTCTGCCTTGGTCACGGTTACGAAATCGTTGCCGAAGAACACGCCAGTCACGCCTGCAACAGCAAAAATGCGCTGCGCCAAAGGCGATGAGCCTGCGGCCTCTGCGCTGGGAAAATCAGCTGTGCCCATTTCCAGTACGGTCTGGCCCGGCAGGAATTTCAGCGTCGCCGGGTTGGGCGTGGATTCTGTCTGAATGAACATGTCGGGCCTCCTTAAAGCGTGGCAGAGATATGCGCCTCCGGTCGGCTTAAGTCAAGATTTGGAACGGTTCTAAAGATGCGGAACCTTGTGGCGCGCGCTGGGGCCTTTCGCTTCGGATCCACTCGCGGCGAGTTCGTGCAACCCGCAGATCGGTCAGCTTGGTAGCGATCAGGTGATCGCTTCCAGTTTTTCTTTAGACAGATCGCCGGGTACGATTGTGATCGGCACCGGCAGGCTGCCGGATGAGCGACTTAACTGGGTGACGAGAGGACCAGGGCCTTTGCGGTCGTCACCAGCGCCCAGTACCAATACGCCGATTTCGGGATCAGATTCGATCTGGGCGATAATCTCTGGCACCGCTTCGCCTTCGCGGATCACGAGTTTGGGTTCGATACCTTGCCGGTCGCGCATCCACTTCGCGAATACTTCAAAATGGGCGTGTATGCGTTCGCGGGCCTCTTCGCGCATCACTTCGCCGACGCCAATCCAATGATTGAATTCGTCGGGTGGAATCACCGAAAGGATTTCTACTCCGCCGCCAGTCTTGGCGGCACGCATGGCGGCGAACCGCATGGCGTTCAGGCATTCGCGGCTGTCATCCAATACCACAAGAAATTTGCGCATATTGATCCTCTGGTTGTTCCGTCTGGATCATGGCGCAAGCCATCCCCCGGCGCAATAGATGAGCACAAAGGCTAGTCGCACGCAGCTATCCACGGCTGCTTGTTGCCCAATCCCAATAGAGATCCCGTGTGCGCTTGGCGATTGGTCCGATCTGGTATTGCCGATCGTCAAAGGCGGCAACTGGCGTGACCTTGCTCATATTGCCGGACATGAAAACTTCGTCGGCGTCTTCAAAGTCTTTATAGCCAAGCACCGTTTCATGAACGGTGACACCATCTGAGCGCAGGTTTGCGATGTGACGGGCACGGGTGATCCCTGCAAGGAAGGTGCCATTTGCAATCGGAGTAAAGACCTCTCCGTCACGCACCATGAAAATATTGGCCGTGGCGGTCTCAGCGACATTCCCCATGGCATCGAGGGCGAGCGCGTTGCTGAATCCTTTTGCGCGCGCTTCACGCAGCATGCGGGCGTTGTTCGGATAGAGGCAACCGGCCTTTGCATTGACCACAGAACTCTCCAGCACGGGCCGGCGGAAGGAGGTGCGTGTCAGAGTCGCTACAGCTGTCGGGGCAGCCATAGGGATTTCTTCCAGACAAAGAGCAAACTGGGTGCTTGCGGGTTCCGGCGCGATCATCGTGGAATCGCCCTCGGTCGCCCAGTACATAGGGCGGATGTAGACCGCGGCATCTGGTGCAAAGAGAGCGAGACCCTCTTTGGCGATGGCGACCATATCGTCGACGCTGACGGTTGGAGCCATCATCAGCGCGTGGGCCGATGCGTTGGCTCTGGCGCAGTGCAGATCAAGGTCGGGCGTGACACCATCGAACAGCCGCGCACCGTCGAAAACCGACGATCCAAGCCAGGCCGCATGGTCAGCGGCCTTCATGATTGCCACATCGCCCTCATGCCAGCTGCCGTTGAAATAGGTGCGAATGGTCTTGCTGATCGCCATGTCGGGCCTCGTTTTTGGTGTGCTGGAACAGGCTGACCCTAGGATGCGATGGGTCAGTCGTCCAGACCTTTTCCGCTGGGTTCTTCCGCCATATGGGTGGGTGTCGGGCGGTGCCTTGATGTCGCCGCTTCAGGCCGGTTCGGGGGCCTCCAGCCCCAGCTCTCGCAACACGCCACGCATCTCGCTTTGCCACCGTGCGCGCAGCTCTGCGTTGCTGCGATGGCGCAACCCCAGTGTGCGAAGGGCTTCGAATTTGTCGGAGTCATCGACCCCAAAGCTGATGGCGACACGTGGCCACCAGTAACCGATGGACTCCTGCAACATACCGATGTCGCCTTCCTGGACGAGACGCGACAGGCCTTCATGGGCAAGCCGCGCGTGATGCGCCTCAATCGGTTGAATGGCGCGGAAGGCCTCGGCCAAGGGCTGGTAGGAGATCATGGACAGTTCTGCCAATTGCACGGCAACGGCGCGTCCCATCAAAAGGTTCATCACCACTGCATCGGCCCAGCCTTCGAGCGGGTAATTGAACACAGCAAGGCGCCGGTCATGTTTGGATCTGGCCTGATCCAGTCCAGCCTCGCGGTCCAGTCGGGCTGTCCAGGGGTGGTGGTCGACATAGCGCTCCGTGTCGGCCCCGAAATCGCCCATGACCTGCAAGACCCGGTCTGCATTGGCGGTTTTTTCCAATACGATCCGGGCGGCAGCCATGCGCGATTTGATCCCCGGGCCTTCGTTTATGATATCGACAAACCCCGCCGCTCCCGCCAGCGCGCTATCCACGAAACTGGCCATGATGGTCATCAGCTCAGCGCGATAGCGTGGCGGTACGTTGGAAGGATTGCTGAGGACGCCACCGGCCGCCAGATAGCTCTCAATGCTCATCTCGTCACTCATGCGATTGTCCTCTTGAGTCTGTTGCTGTGTGTTTCGTCCTGATCGCTCGGGCTCTAACCTAGTGGGCTATTGATCGTAGTCCACCACCACCTGATCACTCAGCGGATAGGCCTGACAGGACAGCACATAGCCTTTTTCGACCTCGTAATCCTCCAGCGCGTGGTTGGCGACCATTTCGACCTCGCCCTCCAGCACCTTGCAGCGGCAGGTGGAGCATACACCTGCCTTGCAGGCATAGGGCGCGTCCATGGCGTTCTCCAGCGCCGCGTCCAGCAGGGTCATGTCCTTGCCCATTTCGATGGTCTGGGTGGCGCCGTCCAGCGTAATCGCGGCCTTGGTCTGGTTGGCGCTGCTGGCCGCATCCGTTGCGGTGGCCTTGCGCTTGGCGCGGCCCGGCTGAGCAGATGCGAACAGTTCGAACTTGATCTGGCTATCGCCTAGACCGGCGGTGCGCAGGGCACTGGCAATACCCAGCATCATCGGCTCCGGGCCGCAGATAAAGGCGGTGTCGACCGACTGGATGTCGATCCAGTGCTCGAACAGCTGGGCGCATTTCTCCTCAGTCACCAGACCGGTGAACAAGTCGATTTCCTGAGCGTCGGATTCCAGTACATGGATCACATTGAAGCGGCCCATGTAGAGGTTTTTCAGATCCTCCAGTTCCTCGCGGAACATGATCGTGTTCACGCCCTTGTTGGCGTAGACCAGCGTGAAGGAGGATTTGGGTTCGGCCTCAAGCGTCGTCTTGAGGATCGACAGCACGGGCGTGATGCCTGAACCGCCGGCAAAGCCGAGGTAGTGCTTTTGCGCCGTCCCGTCGAGCGGGGTGAAGAAGGTCCCCATCGGCGCCATCGCCTGCAGGGTATCACCCGCCTTCAGCTCGGTGTTAGCCCAGGTCGAAAAGGCGCCGCCGTCGACGCGCTTGATGCCGACCTGCAGGATGCCTTCGTCCTTGCCGGCGCAGATCGAGTAGCTGCGGCGCAGTTCCTCGCCGTCGAAGTCGCGGCGGAAGGTCAGGTACTGGCCTTGGGTGAAATCGAATTCCTCAGCCGCGCCACCCGCGGGCTTCAGGGTGACAACCACCGCATCGCGGATGGTCTTGCGGACGTCGGTGACTTCAAGGTCGTGAAAGCGCGCCATCAGGGTCTCCTCAGATGCACTTGAAATAATCAAAGGGTTCGAGGCAGTCCTGGCAGCGCCAGTGGGCCTTGCAGGGGGTCGAGCCGAACTGGCTGACCTTGGTGACATGTTTGCTCCCGCAGTGCGGGCATTTCTCGGGGCCGCCAGCGGGCTGGGGCGGGGCGATGCCGTAAGCCTCCAGCTTGGCGCGGCCTTTTTCCGACAGCCAATCGGTGGTCCAGGCCGGCGAAATCTGCGTTTTGAGCCGCAGATCAGTGATGCCGCGGCCGCGCAGGGCGGTCTCAATATCGATGGCGATCACCGCTGTGGCCGGGCAGCCGGAGTAGGTTGGGGTTACGGTGACTACCAAAGTCTCACCCTCCCAGGCCACATCGCGGATGATGCCCAGGTCTACCAGCGAGATCACCGGGATCTCCGGGTCCGGCACGGCGTCGAGCCAGTCCCAGACTTGGGTGATGCTTGGCTGAGTTGTCACTTGGCTCATGCGGTTACCCTCATTGGCTGTTCCGCCCGGACTTCCCAGCGGAAGCGGGCCTCACCCCCGTTTGACGCCGGGGATGCCCTCAGTTCCTTGGCCGAGGCCTTACCACTTGGCGCCGGGATAGGCGCGCTGCAGCCATTGCATCTGGGTCAGCAGGTGGCCCAGATGCTCTGTGTGCATCGCACCGGTGCACCCGCCTTTGTGGGCAAAGCGGCTTTCGGGAATGGTCAGCGTCGCGTCACCCAGGATGCGGGACACCAGCGCGTCGTATTCTTCGCGCAGGGCCGCCGGATCGGGGGCGATGCCAGCCTTCACCATTTCGGCGTCCACATCGTCGGACTGGAACATCTCGCCCACATAGGGCCAGAGGTAATCCAGCGCCTCCTGCATCCGGCGGTGGCTTTCCCCGGTGCCGTCGCCCAGGCCCACCACCGTGTCGGCAGAGCGTTCCAAGTGATAGGCCACCTCTTTCGAAGCTTTTTCGGCGATTGCTGCAACGCGTTCGTCCGACGACTTCATCAGCCGGCCCAGCTGGATCGAATGCCAGGCGTCAAACAAGAACTGGCGCATCAGGGTGCGGCCGAAATCGCCGTTCGGCACCTCGCACAAGAGCACGTTGCGGAAATCCCAGGCGTCGCGCAGGAAGGCGAGATCGTCGGCGGATTTGCCGTCGCCTTCAACTTCGGCGGCAAGGCCGAGCCACATCTGGGTCTGGCCGATCATGTCCAGCGCAGTGTTGGCCAGCGCGATGTCCTCTTCCAGCACCGGCGCGTGGCCGCACCATTCGCTGACCCGGTGGCCGAGGATCAGGGTGTTGTCCCCCATCCGCAGCAGGAACTGGAAAAATGCGTCTTCGCGGGCCATTACATCGCCCCCACTTCTTCGGGGATGTCAAAGAAGGTCGGGTGGCGGTAGACCTTGCTCTCCGACGGCTCATAAAGCGGGCCCTTGTCGCTGGGCGAAGAAGCGGAAATGTGGTTCGCTTCCACAACCCAGATCGACACGCCTTCGTTGCGGCGGGTGTAGACGTCGCGGGCGTTCTTGATCGCCATTTCCGCGTCCGGCGCATGCAGGGAGCCGACGTGGCGGTGGCTCATGCCGTGCTGGCCGCGGATGAAGATTTCCCAGAGGGGCCATTCGTTTTTCATGTCTCAAATCCTCCTGGCTGAGGGGGCGCTGCGCGTCAGGGCGGGGCGCCGGAATGCTTGGGGTTATTCGGCGGCGTGCCGGCGCGCGGCTTTCTTCTTGGCGTGGGCAAGGAGGCCGTCGCGGACCCAGGCGCCGTCGTCCCAGGCCTTGTTGCGGGCGGCGAGGCGGTCCACGTTGCAGGGGCCGTTGCCCTTGATCACTTCAAAGAACTCACTCCAGTCCGGATCGGTGTAGTCGTAGTGGCCGCGTTCCTCGTTCCATTTCAGGTCGGGATCGGGGATCGTCAGGCCCAGGTATTCGGCTTGCGGCACGGTCTGGTCGACGAACTTCTGGCGCAGTTCGTCGTTGGTGTTCATCTTGATCTTCCAGGCCATCGACTGGGCGGAATGGACCGAGTCCTTGTCGGAGGGCCCGAACATCATCAGCGACGGGTACCAGAGGCGGTTCAGCGCATCCTGGGCCATTTTCTTCTGCTCCGGGGTGCCTTCCGCCATCTTGCGGATGGCGTCATAGCCCTGGCGCTGGTGGAAGCTTTCCTCCTTGCAGATGCGGATCATCGCGCGGGAGTAGGGGCCGAAGGAGGTCCGCTGCAGCGGCACCTGGTTCATGATCGCGGCGCCATCGACCAGCCAGCCCACCGCGCCGATGTCGGCCCAGTTCAGCGTCGGGTAGTTGAAGATCGACGAGTACTTCATGCGGCCATCCAGCAGCATCTCAGTGATTTCGTCGCGGGAGACACCCAGCGTCTCCGCCGCGCAGTAGAGGTAGAGGCCGTGTCCGGCCTCATCCTGCACCTTGGCGAGGAGGATCGCCTTGCGCTCCAGCGTCGGCGCGCGGGTGATCCAGTTGCCCTCTGGCAGCTGGCCGACGATTTCCGAATGCGCGTGCTGCCCGATCTGGCGGATCAGCGTTTTGCGGTAGCCTTCTGGCATCCAGTCCTTGGGCTCGATCTTCTCGCCCGCGTCGATGCGCGCCTGGAAGGCCGCCAGCTTTTCCGGATCGTCCTGGGTTGCTTCGGATTTGATCATCTGAGCATACATGTCTGGGACCTCCCTAGAGTTCGTTACACGCGTTCGAGGATCAGGGCGGTGCCCTGTCCAACGCCGACGCACATGGTGCAGAGCGCATACCGCCCGCCGGTGCGCTGCAGTTGGTAGGCGGCGGTCAGCACCAGCCGCGCGCCTGACATGCCGAGCGGGTGGCCCAGTGCAATCGCACCGCCGTTGGGATTAACATGGGGTGCCGCGTCCGGAAGGCCAAGCTCGCGCAGGGTGGCAAGGCCCTGCGATGCGAATGCTTCGTTCAGTTCGATCACGTCCATCTGTTCGATGGTCAGGCCGGTGCGGGCCAGAACCTTGCGGGTGGCGGGCACCGGGCCGATGCCCATGATGCGCGGCTCGACGCCTGCGGCGGCCATGCCGACGATGCGGGCCATCGGTTTCAGGCCGTTCTTCGCCGCTGCCGCTTCATTCGCCATCAGGATTGCCGCGGCACCGTCATTGACGCCGGAGGCATTGCCTGCGGTCACGGTCTTGTCCGGGCCGTTGACGCCCTTGAGGCCCGCCAGCTTCTCTGCCGAGGTGCCGGGGCGGGGGTGTTCATCGGTGTCCACCACCAGATCATCGCCCTTGCGCTGCGGGATGGTGACCGGGGTGATTTCGTCCTTGAAGATGCCAGCCTCATGCGCGGCGGCCCAGCGGGCCTGGCTGCGGGCGGCAAAGGCGTCCTGATCGGCGCGGGAGACGCCGTAATCCTCTGCCACGTTGTCGGCAGTCTGCGGCATCGAGTCGGTGCCGTACATTTCCTGCATCTTCTTGTTCACGAAGCGCCAGCCGATGGTGGTGTCATAGACCGCATTGGCACGGGTGAAGGCAGAGGTAGCCTTGGGCATCACGAAGGGCGCGCGGGACATGCTCTCGACACCGCCGGCAATGGCCATGTCATAGTCGCCCGCCTTGATGCCGCGCGAGGCCATGCCCACCGCATCCATGCCCGAGGCGCAGAGCCGGTTGATAGTGGTGCCGGGTACAGAGGTGGGCAGGCCTGCCAGCAGGGCCGCCATGCGGGCCACGTTGCGGTTGCTTTCCCCGGCCTGGTTGGCGTCGCCCAGGATGACGTCGTCCAGCGATCCCCAGTCCGCATCCGGGTTCCTTTCAACCAGCGCAGCAATCGGCAAAGAGGCCAAATCGTCGGTCCGCACCTGGCTCAGTGCGCCGCCGTAGCGGCCGATCGGGGTGCGGGTGGCATCGCAGATGAAAGCATCCATGGGTGTTCGCGTCTCCAAATCGCAGCAGTAGATAAGCCGACCATTTAGTCGGTGATACGCGCAGAAGTGATTCTGGGCAAGAGAGATGTAACTAGATTGGATAAAGTGGTGAAATTCTGTAACGTATTAATGGTTCTGTTGCTGATCCTTCATATTTCGGTCGCTCTGCGCCTTTGCGCGTATGATCCATTCAGCGTCGCAGTGGCTGTCGAAAATAGTTTACATGTTGACTAATTGCGAGTGTCCGCTCTGATTGGAGAAGCGCGAGGTATCTGTTCGCTGCGATCTTTGCGGTGACCGGAAAGGGGAGGGGTGAATGAATATTCTCTATATCATGTTTGACCAGCTGCGGTTTGACTACCTCAGCTGTGCTGGGCATCCACATCTACAGACGCCTCATTTGGATGGGCTGGCACGGCGTGGGGTCCGGTTCACCAGAGCCTATGTGCAGTCGCCTACCTGCGGTTCCTCGCGTATGTCGAGCTACACCGGGCGCTATCCCTCAAGCCACGGAGTGCAGTTCAACGGTTACCCGCTGCGGGTGGGCGAATGGACAATGGGTGACCACTTGCGCAAGACCGGGATGAGCTGCCACCTGATTGGCAAGACGCATATGGTTGCCGATGCCGAGGGGCTGGAGCGTCTGGGTCTTGCCCCTGACAGCATCATCGGTGTGCGCCAGACGGAATGCGGTTTTGACCCATTTGTCCGTGATGACGGGCTGTGGGCTGAGGGGCCGGACGGTTTTTATGACAGTAAGCGAAGCCCCTATAATGAGTATCTCAAATCGCAGGGCTACCCCGGCGACAACCCCTGGAGCGATTTTGCAAACGCCGGCGTGGATGGTGACGATATCGCCTCTGGCTGGTTCATGGTCAACGCAGACAAGCCCGCCAATATCGCGGAGGAGGACAGTGAGACGCCTTGGCTCACCCGTGAAGCCATGCGGTTTATCGAAACTGCGGAGAGGGAGGGCGATCAGCCGTGGTGTGCGCATCTGAGTTACATCAAGCCGCATTGGCCATATATTGTGCCTGCGCCTTACCACGATATGTATGGTCCTGAGCATGTTCTGCCCGCAGTTCGTTCGAGCGCCGAGCGCGAGAATGCGCATCCGGTATTTGCCGGTATGATGAACAATCAGATTGGTCAGGCCTTCTCCCGTGAGGAAGTGCGTCAGAAGGTGATCCCCGCCTATATGGGGCTGATCAAACAGGCTGACGATCAGATGGGTCGGCTGTTCTCCTGGCTTGAGGAAACCGGGCGAATGAAGGATACGATGATCGTGGTGACCTCGGACCATGGCGACTACCTCGGCGATCACTGGCTGGGCGAGAAGAACCTTTTCCATGAACCGTCGATCAAGGTGCCGCTGATCATCTACGATCCGCGGCCCGAGGCCGACGCCACCCGCGGCACCACCTGCGATGCACTGGTCGAGTCGATTGATCTGCTTCCGACCTTTCTGGAGGCAGCGGGCGGCGCGGCGGCGCCTCATATCCTGGAAGGGCGCTCATTGATGCCCTTGTTGCGCGGCGAGACTTCAGAGTGGCGCGACTACGCGGTGGCCGAGTTTGATTATGCGACGCTCCCCCTGTCCGAAACACTTGGCCTGGCTCCGAAAGATGCGAGGCTGTTCATGATCGTGGATGCGCGCTGGAAGTTCATGCACGCTGAGGGCGGGCTTCGGCCCATGCTGTTCGATTTGCAGGAGGATCCAGATGAGCTCGTGGATCTTGCCAAAACGAAGGCGCATCAGGAGGTGATCGACCTCATGTACGATCGACTGCTCGAGTGGGGGCTGCGGATGTCGCAACGCATTACCCTTTCTGACGAGCAGATTGCCAAGCGCCGAGGGAAATCGGCGCGCAAAGGGATCCTGTTGGGCGTCTATGAGCCGTCGGAGGTGGATGCAACCTTGACCCAGGCCTATCGTCGACCGGTTCCGAAAGCTGAGAGCTGACCGTCTAGCGCCCAAATACCGCGAGACGCACCGTCACGACCCGCAGGCAAATCGTGATGCTTGGCAAGCGGCGCAGACGCGCGGCATGATATCTCTTGTCAGGTCACGAAGCCGGATTTAGGGTCGGCATCAAGTTTGCGGAATGATGTTCCGCATGGCGAAATGTGCGGGGGTGACGTCTGCGTCCTGATCCGTGCCTGCCGCAAGGCAGCTGCGTTCCCGCGGTTGGAGCCTGTCGAAGTTTTGCTCGGCATCGCTCGCAATAAGAGGAAAGATCCATGACTGAAGCCGTTGTTTATGAGCGTATTGGCGATATTGCAGTGCTGGGCGCGCAGAACCCGCCAGTGAACGCTCTTGGCGTTGACGTGCGCCGTGGGCTTCTTGCCGGGATTGAGCGCGCCGAGGAAGAAGGCGCACGTGCCGTACTGATCTACGGCGAGGGGCGAACCTATTTCGCTGGCGCCGATATCCGCGAGTTCGGCAAGCCGATGCAAGAGCCCGGATTGCCTGACCTGTGCAACCGCATCGAAGCCGCCAAGCTCATCGTGGTTTCTGCCCTCCACGGCACCGCGCTGGGCGGCGGGTTGGAAGTTGCGCTGTCGTCGCACTACCGGATTGCAGTGCCGAGCGCCAAGATGGGCTTGCCTGAGGTGCATCTCGGCATCATCCCGGGCGCTGGGGGGACGCAGCGGCTGCCGCGCGTCACCGGAACCGAGGCGGCACTGGAGATCATCACCACCGGCCGCCATGTGCCGACGGCAGAAGCCTTCGACAAGGGGGTCGTTGACCGTATTGCCGAGGGCAGTCCCCGCGAAGTCGGTCTGGCTTACACCCGTGAATTGCTGGACCAGGATGCGCCGCGTCGACCGGTCTGTGATATGCCGCCACCGGAACCCATCGATTTCGATGAAGCCTATGAGCGGGTGCTCGCCCGGGGACGCGGTCAGCTGTCCCCGGCCGTCGCGGTGCGTGCCGTTCAGGCTGCATGTGAAGCCAAGAGCTTTCTTGACGGGGTGCGCCAGGAGCGAGAGCTGTTTAAGAAGCTGATGGAGAGCGATCAGCGACAGGGTCTGATCCACGCATTCTTTTCGGAGCGCGCGGTCAGCAAGCTGCCAGAGCTGGCCGATGTGACCCCGCGCGACGTCGCCTCGATGGGGGTGATTGGTGGCGGCACGATGGGCGCAGGCATTGCAACCGCCGCCCTGTTGTCGGGGCTGCCCGTAGTACTGATCGAACGTGATGATGCGGCGACGGTCGCAGCTCATGAACGGATCGAAGGCAATCTGAAAGGGGCGCTTAAACGCGGCAAGATCGTTCAGTCGCAGTTTGATACCATGATGAACGAGGCGCTGCAGCTGGCGACGGATTATGCAGCGCTGTCGCAGGTCGATCTGGTGGTCGAAGCAGTGTTTGAAGACATGGACGTCAAACGCGACGTTTTCTCGGCGCTGGATACGCATTGCAAACCCGGCGCAATTCTCGCCAGCAACACGTCATATCTCGATATCAATGAAATCGCTGCTGCGACGCGCCGACCGGCGAATGTGATCGGATTGCACTTCTTCTCCCCGGCGCATGTGATGAAACTGCTTGAGGTCGTGGTTGCAGATCAGACCGCGCCTGATGTGATCGCCACCGGAATTGCCCTTGGCAAGCGGCTGAAGAAGATCTCTGTGCGTTCAGGTGTCTGCGATGGCTTCATCGGCAACCGGATCATGAACAGCTACCGCAAGGCTGCCGATTACATGGTGCTGGACGGAGCCTCACCCTACCAGATTGACAAGGTGATGACCGGGTTCGGATTTGCGATGGGGCCATTTGCGGTGGCGGATCTGGCAGGGCTTGATATCGGCTGGGCAGCCCGCAAACGGCGAGCGCCGACACGCGATCCCCGTGAGCGGATTGTGCATTTTTCCGATATGCTCTGCGAAGCTGGAGATTTCGGGCAGAAGACCGGCCGGGGTTTTTATGTCTACGAAGAGGGCAAGCGCGGCGGGACCCCAAATCCACAGGTATCCGAGTATATCGAACGCGATCAGCGGGATCAGGGCGTGACGCCGCAGGTCTTGGCCAATGACGAGGTCCTGCGGCGCTACATGTGCGCGATGGTCAATGAGGCGGCGAAGGTTGTCGGCGAGGGCATCGCCCGGCGTCCGCTGGATGTGGATATGGTATTGCTGTTCGGCTATGGCTTTCCGCGGTTTTGGGGCGGCCCGCTGAAATGGGCTGACCTGCAAGGTTTGGATAGCATCCTCAAGGACATCAAACGCTATGCCAAGGAAGATGCGTTTTTCTGGCAGCCGGCGCCCTTGCTGGAAGAGCTTGTCGCCGAGGGCCGCAGCTTTGACGATCTCAACAAGGAGGCCCGGTGAGATGAAACAGGCTGTCATCGTTTCCGCTGCCCGCACTGGGTTGGCCAAGTCTTTTCGCGGATCGTTCAACCAGACCCATGGCGCGACTTTGGGCGGCCATGCCGTAGCTGCAGCCGTCGAGCGGGCTGGCCTAGATGGTGGCGAGATCGAGGATTGCATTATCGGCTGCGGGTTCCCCGAACAGGCTACGGGTCACAATATCGGACGTCAGATTGCACTGCGCGCGGGATTGCCGCAGACCGCAGCAGGCATGACTGTGAACCGGTTCTGCGCCTCGGGTCTTCAGACCATCGCGCTTGCGGCCCAGCAGATTACAGCCGAAGGGGCTGGCCCGATGGTTGCAGGTGGGGTCGAGAGCATCTCCATGGTGCAGCCCAATGTGAAGCAGGTGCAGGACCCCTGGCTGCAGGCGCACAAGCCAGACGTTTATATGGCCATGATCGATACCGCAGATATCGTTGCCGAGCGTTACGGGATCAGCCGGGAAGCGCAGGATGCCTACGGGCTGCGCAGCCAGCAGCGGATAGCAGCGGCGCAGGGTGCAGGGCTGTTTGACGACGAAATCGTGCCCATGCAGACCGTTATGGCTTTAAAAGATAAGGAAACCGGTGAGGTTGGCACCCGCGAGGTGACTGTGGATCGCGACGAATGTAATCGCCCGCAAACCACTTTGGACGGGCTTGCCGGATTGGACCCGGTGCGTGGCGAGGGCAAGTTCATCACCGCAGGAAACGCCAGCCAGCTTTCCGATGGTTCGGCGGCGGTCGTGATGATGGAGGCCACCGAGGCAAGCCGTCGAGGGCTGAACCCGATGGGGGCGTTTCGCGGGTTCTGCGTTGCCGGCTGTGCGCCTGACGAAATGGGCATCGGCCCGGTACATGCGGTGCCGCGCCTGCTGGAGCGGCACGGGCTGACAGTCGCGGATATCGATCTGTGGGAGCTGAATGAGGCTTTTGCCAGCCAGGCGCTCTATTGCCGTGACCAGCTCCGTATCCCGGATGAAATCTGCAACGTGAACGGCGGATCAATTGCCATCGGCCATCCCTTTGGCATGACAGGCGCACGAATGGTCGGGCATCTGCTGCGTGAGGGCCGTCGACGTGGGGCCAAGCTGGGTGTTGCAACCATGTGCATCGGCGGCGGCATGGGTGCTGCGGGCCTGTTCGAGATCTACTGACTATCTGGGTACGGCTTCGCCGGTAGGTGCGGTCCAAGTAGATCCCGGATGAGAGCAGCGGGCACTATCGAAATAGCGCGGGGAGGTACGCGGAGATGGATCTGAATTACTCGACCGAAGAGTTGGCCTTTCGCGCGGAAGTGCGCGCCTTTCTGGAGGCGAAGCTGCCTCAGGATCTGTCGGACGCTGTGCGCCTGGGGCGGGGTATCGGCAAAGAGGGGCATGATCGCTGGCACCAGATCCTGAACGATCAGGGGTGGCTGGCACCGACCTGGCCGCAGGAGTATGGCGGCTGCGGCTGGAATGCGGTCCAGCGCCACATCTTCGAAGAAGAATGTTGTCGCGCCCACGCGCCGCGCATCGTTCCGTTTGGTTTGACCATGCTTGCGCCGGTTCTGCAAAAATTCGGATCCGATGCGCAGCGCGCGTATTTCCTGCCCAAAATTCTGTCCGGTGAACACTGGTGGTGTCAGGGATATTCCGAGCCGGGCGCAGGGTCCGATCTGGCCAGCCTGAGCACGCGCGCAGTTCGCGATGGTGACCATTATATCGTCAACGGACAAAAAACTTGGACCACGCTTGGCCAATTCGCCAACTGGATTTTCTGTCTCGTCCGCACTGATCCTCAGGCCAAGCAGCAGGAGGGGATTTCCTTTCTGCTGATTGACATGGCGACACCAGGCATCGAAGTGCGGCCGATCATCCTTCTTGATGGCACCCATGAGGTCAACGAAGTCTGGTTCAATGATGTGCGCGTGCCTGCTGAAAATCTGGTTGGTGAGGAAAACAAAGGCTGGACCTATGCCAAATATCTGCTGACCCATGAACGCACCAATATTGCAGGTGTCGGGTTCAGCCAGGCAGGGCTGGAGGCGGTGAAACGTCTCGCGCGTCACCAGCTTCATCGCGGTCGCCCGCTGATCGAAAATCCACAATTCGCCGCGCGACTCGCCCGCGCGGAAATCGATCTGATGGCCATGTCCACCACCAATCTGCGCATCATCTCAGCTGCGGCCCAAGGGCAGGCGCCGGGCGTCGAAAGCTCCATGCTCAAGGTGAAAGGCACCGAAATACGTCAGGAGATCAACGATCTCGCACGGCGCGCAGCGGGCGTTTATGCCCTGCCGTTTGCGTCGGAGGCGGTAGCCGGTGACAACAACGCGCTTTCTCCACCAGAGGGGAGCGAAGCTGTCGCGGCCCAGTATTTCAACAATCGAAAACTGTCGATCTTCGGTGGATCGAACGAGATCCAGAAGAATATCATTGCCAAGGTTTCACTGGGAGGCAGGACATGAACTTTCAGCTGACAGAAGAGCGCCAGATGCTTCAGGACAGTTTGCGCCGGTTTCTTCGCGATCGGTATTCTGTCGCCGCCCGAAACCAGGCGCTTGCCGATCCTTCGGGGTACTCTCCGGCAATTTGGGGACAGCTTGCTGACCTCGGGGTGATTGGCGCGCTGTTGCCCGAGGCCGCTGGTGGATATGGCGGGGCTGGATTCGACATTGCGACGGTGTTTGAGGAATTGGGTCGGGCCGGCGTTGTTGAACCGGTGCTTGACAGCGCCGTTCTTTGTGGCGTGCTGCTGTGTGGCTCTGGCACAGATCCGATTTCGCCGCGTGATCAGAAAATGATTGATCGGCTGATCGCTGGAGATCTGCAGCTGGCCTTTGCCCACGGCGAGCCTGCCAGCCGGTATGAGCGTACCTGGATCGAAACCAAGGCTGTCGACGAGGGGGATGACATTCTGCTCACCGGGCGGAAATCCGTGGTGGTGAATGCAGAGGCGGCCGACTTGCTGATTGTTGCCGCGCGCGAAGCAGGGTCACCCGGAGATCGTGACGGCCTGTCCCTATTTTGTGTTCGCCCCGATGCACCCGGTCTGCGAATGCGGGGTAGCGCATTGCTGGCAGGCGGCAGAGCCGCCGAGATGGAACTGGATGGTGTTCGGCTGTCGAAATCAGCGCGGATCGGCGCAGCTGGCAATGCTGCGGACCGTATCGAAGGCGCCATTGCCGCGGCGGAGGTTGCGCTCGCCGCAGAGACGCTTGGCGCGATGGAAACAGCCGTACGGCTGACGATGGATTACCTGACTACACGGCAGCAATTTGGACGTCCAATCGGCACGTTTCAGGCCTTGCAGCATCGCGTTGCAGAGATGTTGATCGAGCTCGAACAGGCGCGTTCTGCCGTGATCAATGCAGCAGGCCACCTGGAGGATCTGCCACTGGTGCGGGATCGTCATATCGCCGCCGCGCGCAATCTCATCGGGCGGACGGGGCGCCATATCGCGGAAGAGGCGATCCAGCTTCACGGAGGCATCGCGATGACTGCCGAATATGAGCTGGCCCATATTGCCAAACGCATCGTCTTGGCGGAACACCGCTTTGGTGATGCTGATACCCAGTTGGAGCGGTTCATTGACCTCACGGCGGCCTGATCCGATATCGCAGGCCACCGAGGCTGCGGCGGCATATGGGTCCAGGGGCACCAAGCGCATCATTGACGATCCAGGTTGTCAGCAGATGGTCGGGTATCGCACCGAGATCGATACGCAAACCGGGGCGTGCCTTGTGATGCTGGAGCTTGCTCCACAGCACCTTAACCGCAATGGCCTCCTGCATGGTGGCATCGTTGCGACCCTGATGGATGTGGTCTGTGGCAATACGGCATCTCAGCATTTTGACGCAGCCTTGCACCCGCCGGTGGTGACCGTCTCACTGACCTTGTCCTATATCGCGGCTGCACGGTCCGGGCAGGTTGTGGCATCGGCAACGGCAACAGGCGGTGGCGCCTCCCTGGCCTATGTGGCGGGAGAGCTGGTGGATGGTCGCGGGCAGATCTTGGCCACCGCGACCGGGGTCTTCAAAAGGATACGGGGCTGAGGCCCCCGCGGCGCAGCTTTGTCTGCGGAGGGGGAGGTGACAGATATCAACACGACCACGGGGAATCGAACATGACGCTTTGGCACGAGTATCTTGAGCAGCATGCGCGCCATCGTCCGGAGTCTCCGGCCTTCAGCGACAGCGGCGGGACGAAGTGGACCTATGGTGAGCTTGCCCGCGTCTGCGATGAACTGCGATCTCATCTGGTGGCCGCTGGAGTGGGGCCGGGTGACCGGGTCATGTTACTCTGCGAGAACTGCTGCGTCGCCGTTGCAGCCCTGTTTGCTACTTCACAATTGGGCGGTGTTGCAGTTCCCGTGAATGCCCGGATGCGAGCGCCCGAGGTCGAGCGTATCCGTGCCCATGCCGAGCCGACAGTGATCCTGCTGACGGTGGCCGCTTCGCCGGATGCTGCGGCCCACGCGGCCCGATTGGGCGCACACCCGATGCCGGGCGATCTGGGCAGCTTGCAGATCGTGATGTCAGCCCCCGGAGAGGGTGTTGCGGCGGGCGATCGAGGCGATGAAACGATACCGTCCGATCTGGCCGTGCTGCTCTACACAACCGGTACGACCGGTGATCCAAAGGGGGTGATGCTCAGCCATGGAAACCTGAGTTTCGGCGGCGGTGCCTCGGCTCGCTTGCGCGATATGACCGTACGAGATGTGATCTATGGCGTTTTGCCACTTAGCCATGTGTTTGGCCTCGCGTCCGTTCTGACTGCCTCCGTGATGATCGGGGCCGAGGTTCGTCTTGAGGCGCGCTTTAGCGCGGCGCGGTTTTATCAGGCGTTGCGGAGCGGCGTCACCCTGGTTTCCGCCGTACCGCAGATGCACGCGCTGGTGATGCAATACGCTAAGGAACAGGGGTTGGCGCATCTTGATAGTCCCGATCTGCGCTATGTCTCCTCTGGCGCGGCTCCGCTCGACCCGGATTGGAAACGGCGGGCGGAAGATTTTTACGGCGTTGCCCTGCAGAACGGCTATGGGATGACCGAGGCCACGGCAGGGATCTGCGCGACCCGCAACTGCCTGGGTGACCCTGATACATCGGTTGGCCCACCGCTATCGGGGGTTGAGGTGCGTCTGGATGAAAATGTTCCGGGCGGCGGCGGCGGGCTGGGAGAGATCTGCCTGCGCGGAGACAACGTTATGCTCGGCTATTTCCGCAACCCGAACGCCACGCGGGCGGCTCTCGATCCCGAAGGTTGGCTGCGCAGCGGCGATATGGGGCGTTGGGACCAAAGCGGCAATCTGCACATCGACGGACGCGCCAAGGAGCTGATTATCCATGGCGGTTTCAATGTCTTCCCGCCGGAGGTCGAAGCAGCTCTGAATGCCCATCCGCAGGTGGTTCAATCCGCTGTTGTCGGCCGCCAGATGGACGGGGACGAACAGGTGGTCGCCTTTGTGCAGGTGGCCACTGCCGATGCGCCTCGGGTTGAGGACTTACGTCTCTTCGTGGCAGAGCGTCTGGCAGGCTATAAACGGCCCGGCCTTATTGTGCTCACAGAACAGCTGCCAGCGGCACCGACAGGCAAGATCCTGAAGCATCTTCTGCTGTCCCATTTCGCGGACCGGCTGGCGTGAAGCGCCCGCGCCGCGCAACGCGCGGCGCTTGGCCCAACGGCTTCAGCGCCTTTCTTGAAAGGCGTCGCAGCGGGCGGGAGTTCCTTGTGTCCGCCCTACTGAATGCGCGCTGCTGTGATGTCGCTCGCTCAGGCCCAGACGCCAGCAGCAGCGGCTCGGATGTTGCGGATATTTTCTCCGTAAACCTCCGGCGTATCGACGGAGCCGCCCTTGAACACTGCTGATCCGGCGACCAGCACGTCCGCCCCGGCTTCTGCCACCAGCGGTGCGGTCTTGGGGTCAACGCCGCCATCAATCTCGATATGCACCGGACGATCACCGATCATGGACCGCAGGCTGCGAATCTTGGCGGTCATATCGATGAACTTCTGACCGCCGAATCCGGGGTTCACCGTCATGACGCAGATCAGATCGGTCAGATCCAGCAGATGGGCAACCGCCTCGGCAGGGGTGCCGGGGTTCAGGGCCACACCGGCTTTCATACCTGCCCCACGGATCGCTTGCAGGGTGCGATGAATATGCGGCCCGGCCTCGACATGTGCGGTCAGAACGTCGGCCCCGGCATCTGCATAGGCGTCGATATAGGGGTCAACCGGTGCAATCATCAGATGCACATCCATCACGGTTTTGACATGTGGGCGAAACGCCTTCACCGCCATCGGACCAAAAGTAAGGTTGGGTACAAAATGCCCGTCCATCACATCGATATGAACCCAATCGGCGCCTTGGGATTCGATGGCCTGAATCTCCTGGCCGAAATTGGCAAAGTCGGCAGACAGGATCGAAGGTGCGATTTTGATGGAGCGGTCGAAAGACATGGCAGCAGTTCCTTGGTTTCGTGGGCAGCGTTTCGTCGCCGTATAGCGGCTTGTTGCCGGCGCGCCTAGGGGCGTGCTGGCTGTTGTCATGCCGGCCGTTACAAAAGCTTCACCGCGATGACACACAAGTTTTGATCTGGCAGCTTAGTCAGTCCCGCAAAGAGACGGGAGCCTCAGGTGCTGCGAATTGACAAACTGACCAAGAGATTCGGCGACAAGATCGCGGTGGATGCCGCGACGCTGGATATCGACAAGCCCTGCATGATCGGCATTATCGGCCGCTCGGGCGCGGGGAAATCCACGTTGCTGCGGATGATCAACCGGCTTGGGGACGCCAGTGAGGGGCGCATCCTTTTCGAAGGGCGCGATGTGACCCAGCTGCGCGGCAAGGAGAAACGCGCCTGGCAATCCGATTGTGCGATGATCTTTCAGCAGTTCAATCTGGTTCCGCGGATGGATGTCGTGTCCAACGTGCTGCACGGCACGCTCAACCGTCGCTCGAGCCTTGCGACGTTGTTCAATCTCTACCCGATGGACGACATCCATCGCGCGATTGATATCCTTGACCGGCTTGGTATCGCCGAACACGCCGCCAAACGGGCCGAGGCGCTCTCGGGTGGTCAACAACAGAGGGTCGCGATTGCACGGGCTCTGATGCAGGATCCGAGGATCATTTTGGCGGATGAACCGATTGCCTCGCTTGATCCGATGAATGCCCAGACAGTCATGGAGGCACTGCGCCGTATCCACGAGGAGGACGGCCGCACTGTCATCGCCAATCTGCACACACTGGATACCGCACGTCGCTACTGCGACCGTGTTGTCGGCATGCGGGATGGGCGCATCGTGTTCGATGGTCTGCCGGAGCAGCTGACGACCGGTGTCGCCCGCGAAATCTACGGAGCAGGCGCGGACTTCTCCGAGGCCGCAACCTCTACAGAGATTGAGACATTGAACCGTACTCAGCCGCGCCGACAGCCTGTTCCGGCGGACTGACAGTTTTTTCCAAACCCGGCGGTTCGTTCGCCGACATGACCAACCAGAGAGATTGACTAATGAAAAACCTTATTGCTACCATTCTGGCGACCACCGCGCTGACCGCACCGGTTCTTGCTGAGACCTCGGAAATTCAGGAATTCCGTATCGGTATTCTTGGTGGTGAAAACGCTCAGGATCGCCTGAACAACAACGAGTGCCTGCGTCAAAAGACCGAGGATCTTCTGGGGGTCGAAACCAAACTCTTTGCCCCGGCCGACTACAACGGGGTGATCCAGGGGCTGTTGGGCGGCACCATCGACATGGCGTGGCTGGGTGCATCCGGCTATGCCAAAACTTATCTCAGTGATCCGGCGGCGGTAGAGCCGATCCTGGTAAAGGTGAACAACGACGGTGGCTATGGCTACTATTCCATCGGTTTCACGCGTAAGGATAGCGGGATCACATCGCTCGATGACATGCAGGGCAAGACATTTGGTTTTGGTGATCCGAACTCCACCTCCGGTTTCCTGATCCCTTCGATCGAGATTCCACAGGCAACCGGCGCGACCATGACCTCCGGCGATTACTTTGGCGAGGTTAAATTCACCGGCGGGCATGAGCAGACAATCGTCGCTGTTGCGAATGGCGATGTGGACGCCGGCGTCAGCTGGGCTGACGGCCTGGGTGAGTGGGAAGATGGTTTCAACTCCGGCGCGCTGCGTCGCGCGGTTGATGCAGGTCTCGTCGATATGAACGATCTGGTGCAGATCTGGCAGTCCAAACCTATTCCCGAGGGCCCGGTTGTTCTGCGCACCGAACTGCCCGAGGACGTGAAGCTGAAGATGACTGGCCTGATGGCCTCTCTGAAGTCGATGGATGCTGAATGTTTCTATGGTGTGGCCGCCGGTGAGGCGAAAGGCTTCATGCCGATCACCCACGAGGCCTACGAGGTTATCATCGAAGCGCGGAAATTGAAGTCCAACTAATTTCAGTACCTAAACGCGCGGGGTTCGGAGAATTCGTACCGAACCCCGCCATTTTATCTGCCAACTGCCCTGGTTCGGAACTGACTGCGCGCAGTCTCCACCACGTGAAACATCGAAAGCCCAGCCGTTCGGCTGTTTTCGACGACACAGGATCCCCTCATGACAGATGCAACAGCCTCGGCCTCTTCGGTGTCCGACATTCAGGCCGATTACCAGGCGCTGATACAGCGCAAGCGCCTTTATGGCGGGATCCTTCTGGCCGTATTTGTGGCGATGATGGCCGCCGGTTTCAGGATCGCCGACGATCGCAACGCAGGGTCTTTCTGGAATGGGATTACCCATGTTTTTGACTACCCCTCTGAGGTGCTTTCGGAAGCGGTCGAGAAGGTGGCCCTATTGCCCGGGCATGTGTTACAGTTTTCACCGGCCCTGGTCGAGACCTTGAACATCGCTGCCGCTGCCACGCTGATTGGGGCAATCTTCGGAACCATCCTGTCTTTGTTGGCAACACGGGGGCTGGCGCGCTGGCCGCGCCTTATCCCGCTGTTCCGCCGGATGCTGGATATCTTTCGTGCGATCCCGGAAATCGTCATCGCACTGGTGCTGATCTTTCTTTTGGGTGGTGGACCGGTGCCTGCGATGATCGCGATTGCGATCCATACTGCGGGCGCTCTGGGCAAGCTGTTTTCCGAGGTGAATGAGAACGCATCGCTGAAGCCTGTCGAAGGACTGGCCTCTGTCGGGGCCGGTTGGGCGCAGCGCATGGTGCTGGGCGTTTTTCCCCAGGTCGGCCCGAACTATGTGAGCTACGCACTTCTGCGGTTCGAAATCAATATCCGCGCCTCCGCCATTCTCGGCTTCGTCGGGGCGGGCGGTATCGGCTACGAGCTGCGCAACGCCATGTCCTGGGGGCAGGGGCGGTATGATGAAGCTGCGGCGATCTTTCTTTTGCTGTTTTTTACCATCGTCCTGGTGGATCAACTGTCGGGCCTGCTGCGCGACCGGCTGACCCACGGAGCCAAACAATGACGACCTTTGACACCACTGTTCCGCCGACCTTGCGCAAACTGGACATGGAGCGCCTGTTCATCCGCAAGCGCGTCCTGAACCTTTCTCTGCCGCTCTTGGTACTGGTCTATCTCGCCTATGTCTTCGTCGCCTTCGACGTTGCGGGGCTGGCCGCGCGGATGAATCCGCAGAATGCCCGCACGCTGGTGGCAGATAGTTACAGCTACAAAACCCACGTCACGCGCGACAATCGGACAGGTGACGTTAGCGTCGCCATCGAGGGAGAGCGCAAAGGGGCCTATCCCGATGGGCAAGCGCCGGAGTGGGTTTCCCTCGCGACGACACCGTCCGACGTTACCGTGATTGACCTCGAAGATGGTCATCAGGTTCGCTTCGGCCCCGAGAGCATTGTTTTTGATATCCCCGGCTATGGTAGGATCCGCGCAACCCCAAGTCGCAGCGCTGGCGTGCAGGCCGAATTTCCGGCAGGCGATCTGCCGGATTGGATCAATGTCTCAAAGAACCGGTTGGCGGTGACGACCGACGCCGGGCGTCTGACGGTGACCCGTAACCGTGCGGAGGTGTTTCGGTATTTTGCTGGTTGGGAGCTGTTCTTCTTCACCCTCGACAGCCGTTACCACGGTCTGGGGCCGGGTGAGCTGGTGACCCGGGCCGCAACTGGTGAAGCGGGCGCGATCTTCCACGATTTCTGGACCAACAAGATGTGGCGGCATCAGGATGTGGCCTGGGCCATTTTCGAAACGCTGCTGATGGCGTTCCTTGGCACGATGGGCGCGGGGCTGATTGCGCTGCCGCTCGCATTTGCTGCTACCCGGAACTTCATGCCGCTGCGCGCGGTCCGCTTTGCAACCCGTCGCCTTTTTGACTTCGTGCGCGGCGTCGACTCTCTGATCTGGACCGTGGTCCTTGCCCGGGCCTTTGGACCCGGTCCGCTGACTGGCGCTTTGGCGATCCTGGTGACCGACACTGGCACCTTTGGCAAGATTTTCTCGGAGGCGCTGGAGAATGTGGACGAGAAACAGATCGAAGGCGTTGCCTCCACAGGCGCGAAGCCGGCGCAGCGCTATCGCTTCGGTGTCATTCCGCAGATCACGCCTGTCTTGCTGAGCCAGCTGCTCTATTTCCTGGAATCAAACACGCGCAGCGCAACGATCATTGGCGCCATCACCGGTGGCGGTATCGGCTTGCTGCTGACTCAGGCCATTATCACCCAGAAGGACTGGGAAGAGGTTGCCTATTACATCGTGCTGATCATTCTCATGGTGATGGTCATGGATTGGGTGTCCGGTTGGCTGCGCCGCCGCCTGATCAAGGGCGAGCCGGGCCGCAAGGCCCGCCGTCAGGGTGGCGCGATGCTGCTGCCGTGACCGTTGGCGGTGCTAAGAACCTGTCTCTTCAATATCTTCGAAAGCCACCCAATGCCCCGTCTCTCTGCCGATCAGCCGTATCTTCATTCCAACTGTTCGATCGCAAACAGCCAGTTTGGCGCCTTCGTCGAAATCGGGGCGGAAAGCCGGGTACTGAACAGCCGGTTCGGCGATTACAGCTACTGTGATCGCTACTGTGATATCGCCAATGCTGAGATCGGGAAGTTCTCGAATATCGCCAGCGCCACGCGTATTGGCGCCACCGATCATCCGCTGCAAAAGGCCTCGCTGCATCATTTCCTCTACCGCTCGTCGGCCTATTGGGACGACATCGAAGATGACGCGGACTGGTTTCAGCATCGTGCCAGTCGGCTGGCACATATCGGCCACGACACCTGGATCGGGCATGGTGTGCTGATCAAGCCCGAGGTGACCATTGGCCACGGTGCCGTGGTGGCGGCCGGGACTGTCGTCACCAAGGACGTTGCCCCCTATACGATCGTCGGAGGAAACACGGCGCGGCTCATCCGGCGTCGGTATACCGAAGCAGTCGCTGAGGCGATGATCGCCTTGGCCTGGTGGGACTGGGACAATGCCCGGTTGAAGGCGGCGGTCCCCGATTTTCGAGCGCTAAGCGCCGAAGCCTTCTTAGAGAAATACGCATAGCACCTGCCTGCGGATCAGCCATCAGCGAGGGCGTCATGCAGACAGGTCACCCGTCGGCCAAACCCGCGTCATCCTGATCGCTGACGGTCAGGGTCACCCGGTCCCCGGCAAACCAAGTTCGGCCAAATTCGACAGGGGTCCCGTCTGGCGCTGCGTTGATGCCGGTTGTCCGCAGGATCGGGCTGCCCTCGGAGATCCTGAGGTGCAGTGCCTGCGTGGCAGTTGCGAGTTTGGCCGTGATACGGGTCTCCACCCTCGTATAGTCGGTGACCCCGCAGATCTTCAGCGCCGCTGTTACCGATTGGGTCTCTTGCAACGCGGGGAGCAGATTAGGCAGGTCTTCGGCGGGGAACACGCTTTGGAAGAGGGCAATCGGCTGGCCATCCGCCAGTGACAACCCATCATAGACATGTACGGCTGTTCCTGATTCCAGCCCCAGCGCTTCGGCTTCTCGGCGGTCGGCAGCCCGGGTCTCCAGGCTGAGGATTTTCTTTGCTGGAATACGTCCCAGCCGAGCGACGTTCTGGTGAAAGCGGACTCTTTTGCCAATCGGGTAATCTGTTGGCTGAGCCGCAACAAAGACACCGGCGCCCCGGCGGGCGTGAACCAGCCCCTGGTCTGCCATCTCCGACAAGGCGCGACGGACAGTGTGGCGGTTGACCCCAAATCGGCCTGCGAGCTGCACCTCTGGCGGAAGCTTGTCGCCGGTTTGATAGCGCCCCTGTGCGATGTCATCGGTGAGGCTGATGGCGATGGATTTCCAGACCGGGGTGCGGGGCATGTCACGAAACTTTCACAAGGTTGTCGTTGCGCCGCGTGGGGCGACTCAGGTACCATTTGTCTAGTTGTATAGACAAGCTAGACAAACAGGCCAAGAGGCTTCGACAAGATGAACAGAGAAAACAGCATGACAGCGGGTGGTACCGGCAGCGGGGTGGACCGCCAAGCATGGATGAGCCTTCTTGCCTCTGCAAATGCCGCGGCATTGCAGGAGCTCTGGCAGAGCTATGGGCAGAACCCCGATCACGCATGGCTGCGCCCGCCCGAAGTTGGCGGCGTGATGGTGCGGGGGCGCATGGGGGCCAGCGGAGCGGCCTTCAACCTCGGTGAAATGACGGTTACCCGCTGCGCGCTGACATTGGCCGATGGCGTTGTCGGCCACGGCTATGTTCAGGGCCGTAACAAGGCACAGGCTGAGATCGCCGCCAAGATTGATGCGCTGATGCAGACCGGGGCGGCGGCTGACGTGCAGCGTCAGATCCTGGCACCGCTGCGCGAGGCAAAGCAGGCGAAAAAGGCGGCTCGGGCTGCAAAAGCCGCCGCTACGAAAGTTGATTTCTTTACAATGGTGCGAGGGGAAGACTGATGTCGACGCAAGCCCATGCTTCTCATTTCTCTGGTGGTTTTGCTTCTCCTGCGGTGCAGTCGGCGCATGCGTTTCGCGCTGCGATGACCGCCATGGCACGTCCTGGCCAGATCATGGACATCACTGGCGCAGCGCCACCCGATGACCTGTCTGTCGCCGCTGGCTGCCTGTTGCTGACGCTGTGTGATCCCGACACGGGTCTCTACCTAGCGCCGGATGTTGACACGCTGGCGGTGCGGGAATGGGTCACCTTTCATACAGGCGCGCCGCTGGTGGCGGCTGATGTTGCAGATTTTGCGCTGGGCGGCTGGGCTGCGCTGGCACCAGTTGATGTCTATCGTATCGGCACGGCTGAATACCCGGATCGCTCGGCCACTCTGATCGTTGAAATGGACGAACTTGCACGACCCAACGCTGAATTGAGCGGCCCTGGCATTAAAGACACCGCCCAGATCCACCTGCCTGATCTGGGCGCATTTCAGGATAACTCTGCGCTCTTCCCGCTGGGGTTCGACACTTATTTCACCGTCGGCAGCCAGCTTTGCGCGCTGCCACGTTCCAGCCGGATTGCTCCGCTGTCCAAGAAGGAGGGCTAAGACATGTATGTTGCCGTAAAAGGGGGCGAACGGGCGATTGACAACGCCCATGCGTGGCTGGCCGAAGAACGCCGGGGCGATACATCGGTGGCCGAGCTGAGCCTGGCCCAGATTCGCGAACAGCTGAGCCTGGCGGTGAACCGGGTGATGGCTGAGGGTTCGCTTTACGATCCTGACCTGGCGGCGCTGGCGATCAAACAGGCGCGTGGGGATCTGATTGAGGCGATTTTTCTGATCCGCGCCTATCGCACAACGCTGCCGCGATTCGGTGCATCTGAGCCGGTTGAAACGAGCCGTATGGCCTGTGACCGACGGATCTCTGCGACCTTTAAGGATGCGCCTGGTGGTCAGGTGCTTGGGCCGACCTTCGATTACACCCATCGCTTGCTGGATTTCAAACTGGCGGCGGAGAGTTATGCCGAAGATTTGCCGGAGGCTCAGACAGCTGAGCCGCGGAGCGAAGACACGCCACATATCCTGACTTTCCTCGATGGCGAGAACATTATTGAACAGGAGCCTCAGGACGATACGGAACCGGGCGACCTGACGCGCGAGCCGATGTCATTTCCGGCGGGGCGGGCGGTGCGTCTACAGTCGCTCACGCGCGGGGACGAAGGCTTCATCCTTGGCATGGCCTATTCGACCCAGCGTGGCTATGCGCGCAACCACGCCTTTGTGGGGGAGCTGCGCATCGGCACCGTACCAGTCGAAATGGAGATCCCAGAGCTGGGTTTCGCGATTGAGATCGGAGAGGTTGAGCTGACCGAATGCGAGACCGTGAACCAGTTCAAGGGGTCGAAAACCGTGCCACCGCAGTTCACCCGTGGCTATGGGCTGGTGTTTGGTCAGTCAGAACGCAAATCTATCGCCATGGCGCTGGTCGATCGCGCCCTGCGCTGGGAAGAACTCGGCGAAGACAACCTTGGCGCCCCGGCGCAGGACGAGGAATTTGTCCTAAGCCACGCCGACAATATTCAGGCCACCGGTTTCCTCGAGCACATCAAACTACCGCACTACGTGGATTTCCAATCCGAACTGGAACTGGTCCGCAAATTGCGCCGCGAGGCAGCGGAGCTGGCGGAAACGCTGGCGGCACGGGAGGCGGCAGAATGAGGCTAGTCTCCCCATCCATCAGTATTGCTCGTTTCGGCGTACCAGTCACCTCCTGGCCGATCAGGATGATTGGGCGATTTGTATTCAGAGCCGTCAAGGCCAATCCAAGTCCAAGTGCCATCAGGTTCTTTGCGGAGGCTATCCCTTCGACGTTTCTTTCGACGGTAGTCCCAAAGAGCGAACACCCCGAAGGCCAAAATCAAAATCCAGGAAATCAGGGGCGTTTGCATAAAACGGTTCCTGCAACGAATTGAGGCAACATGTCTGACTACAACTTTGCATATCTGGACGAACAGACCAAGCGGATGATCCGCCGGGCGATCCTGAAAGGGCTGGCGGTGCCGGGCTATCAGGTGCCCTTTGCCAGCCGCGAAATGCCGATGCCCTATGGCTGGGGCACCGGCGGCGTGCAGGTCTCTGCCGCCACGCTGACCCCGGATGACACGTTGAAAGTGATCGATCAGGGTGCCGATGACACCACGAATGCAGTTTCGATCCGAAAGTTCTTTGAAAAGACCGCCGATGTTGAAACCACCGAGGAAACGGAAAAGGCCAGCGTCATCCAGACCCGCCATCGGATCCCGGAGGCAGAGCTGACCGAAGACCAGATCCTGGTCTATCAGGTGCCGATCCCGGAGCCGCTGCGCTTCCTTGAGCCGCGCGAAACCGAAACTCGCAAGATGCACAGCTTGCAGGAATATGGGCTGATGCACGTGAAACTTTATGAGGATATCAGCCAGCACGGCGCCATCGCGACTTCCTATGCGTATCCGGTGAAGGTCGCGGATCGCTATGTGATGGATCCGTCTCCCATTCCAAAGTTCGACAATCCAAAGATGAATATGGCGGCGATCCAGCTGTTTGGCGCGGGGCGTGAACAGCGCATCTATGCCGTCCCGCCTTATACCAAAGTCGTCTCACTCGACTTCGAGGATTACCCGTTCGAGGCCAGCAAGGCAGATCATCCCTGCGATCTCTGCGCGGCAGAGGACAGCTATCTGGATGAGGTGATCCTGGATGATGCTGGCAACCGGATGTTTGTCTGCTCCGACACGGATTATTGCCGATCCCGGCGTGACGCGGGCCATCTCGGCCGCCTGAGCGAGGAGGCCGCGTGATGACGCCGCTGTTGCAAGTAAAAAACCTGGCCAAGATGTATGGCGCGCGGGTTGGCTGCACGGATGTAAGCTTTGATCTTTATCCGGGCGAAGTCATGGGCATCGTCGGGGAAAGCGGGTCGGGAAAATCGACCCTGCTTAACAGTATGGCTGGGCATCTGACGCCGGATCGGGGTGAGGTGGTTTTCGACACCCGTACAGACGGGCCAATGGATACTGTCACAATGTCGGAACCTGCGCGTCGCATGCTGGGGCGCACGGATTGGGCTTTTGTCCATCAGCATGCGCGTGAGGGTTTGCGGATGTCCGTTTCGGCGGGCGGCAACATCGGCGAGCGGCTGATGGCTGTGGGGGATCGTCACTACGGGAACATCCGCTCCCATGCTGCGGATTGGTTGGGGCGGGTCGAGATCGCCGAAAGCCGCATCGATGACCGGCCCACAGCTTTTTCCGGCGGGATGCAGCAGCGACTTCAGATTGCCCGCAATCTGGTCACCGGGCCGCGCCTTGTCTTCATGGACGAACCCACTGGCGGGCTTGATGTTTCGGTGCAGGCGCGGCTGTTGGATCTGTTGCGCGGGCTGGTGCGGGAAATGGGCCTGAGCGCCATTATCGTGACCCATGATCTCGCGGTGGTGCGTCTCCTGGCGGATCGGCTGATGGTCATGAAAGACGGTCATGTCGTCGAGGCTGGTCTGACCGATCAGGTGCTGGATGACCCGCAGCACGCCTATACCCAATTGCTGGTTTCCAGCGTTCTTCAGGTCTGAGGATCCGAGATGATTGAACTTCAAAACGTCAGCAAGAGCTTCACCCTGCACAATCAGGGCAGTGCGGTCATCCCGGTCATGGAAGGTGCAAATCTAAAGGTGGCCCCCGGAGAGTGCATTGGCCTGATAGGCGCATCCGGGGCGGGAAAATCCACTCTGATGCGGGTAATCTACGGGAATTATCTGG
This sequence comes from Phaeobacter sp. JH20_37, assembly GCF_048056015.1. Taxonomy (NCBI): domain Bacteria; kingdom Pseudomonadati; phylum Pseudomonadota; class Alphaproteobacteria; order Rhodobacterales; family Roseobacteraceae; genus Phaeobacter; species Phaeobacter sp. JH20_37. Next base: position 215,308 of record NZ_JAYMWW010000020.1, read on the forward strand.
CGGCATCTGGCAGGGTTATGGTGGGCGGCGTGGATGTGGCGAAGGCGGCTCCGCGCGAGATCTTGGCGCTGCGCCGTGAAACGCTGGGCTATGTGAGCCAGTTCCTGAGGGTCGTGCCGCGAGTACCAACGCTTGATGTCGTGGCTGAGCCGCTTCTGTCGGTGGGCGTTGATACAGCTGCGGCGCGCGACCGGGCCGCGACCCTGCTTGCCGGATTGAACATACCGGAACGCCTGTGGCAGCTCAGCCCGACCACCTTCTCGGGTGGGGAACAGCAGCGGGTGAACATTGCTCGCGGTTTCGCCCATACCTACCCGGCGATGCTCTTGGACGAACCAACGGCGAGTCTCGATGCGCAAAACCGGGCGACCGTTCTGTCTCTGATCGAAGACGCCAAGGCGCGCGGCGCCGCCATTATCGGTATCTTCCACGATGAGGCCGCACGCGAGCAGGTCTGCGATCGTTTTGTCGATGTTTCAGCCTTTACCCCAAAGGCTGCTGCATGATCCTGGAGCCTTCGATAGCCCCTGTTATCGCTGTGGTTGGCCCCTCAGGGGTTGGCAAGGATAGCCTGATGGATGCGCTGATGGCCCGTCTGCCGGGCGTGCAGAAGCAGCGGCGCGTCATCACGCGGGCGCCGGAACTGGGTGGTGAAGACTATGAGGCTGTAAGCGAGGCCCGTTTTGCAGCGCTCCGTGCCGAGGAGCGGTTTGCGCTCCATTGGCAGGCGCACGGTCTGCACTATGCGATTCCACGAGAGATAGACGAGGCGCGTGGGGTCGCATCGGGCGTCTTGGTGAACCTTTCGAGAAAGGTGCTCCTCGAAGCGCAGGATGTTTTTGGGGTCCTGATTGTTCTGTCTGTCACAGCCACCCCAGAGGCGTTGGCGGCGCGGTTGGCCGAGCGCGGGCGCGAGGATGGCGCTGAAGTCAGCCGCAGGCTTGCCCGCGCGGCAACGCCGTTACCGACCGGGCTCGAGCATGTAATCGACATCGACAACAGCGGTGAACTGGACGGGGCGATCAAGGCCGCAGAAGCAGCCCTGGCCCCCTGGCTTCAGCCAGTCAGGGCATGACGATGGATCAGCTGAAAACGACCGTCGCTGCCCTCGCCGACCAGAGCCAGATCTCCAAGAACAAAGGGCGCTGGCAGCAGCGGCCCAAGCCGGTCCTGCAACATGCTTTCGATGGCAGGCAGTTCCGCCTTAGGCCGTTTGCCGGTCAGCGTGATGTGGAACCGGAAGCTGTCGCCGACATAGGGGTAGCCCCAGGTGAGAAGCGCCTGTTCCTGAGCGGGCGTCAGACCTCCAGTGCGGCGCCGATCCAGTTCAGCTGCCGAAGGTGGAGAGCGGAAATCTTCCAGATCCCGCACGCAGTTAAACGCAAGGCGGTTCAGCGACAGCTGATCTCCGGTTGGACAAAGGGCGAGGAAACGGCCAAGCCGTGTGAGCGTCAGCCCGTCCAGCCTAACTGGTGCCATCTCAGTTGCGAACTGCGCAAACCGCTCAGCCAGAGCGTCCGCTGTCTTGCCCTCAGCGAGCCGAAACGGCGGCTTTATGGTCGCGTGAAGCCCGTATTTGCGCGGCACGTCAGTGATTGCAGCAACGTCCAGACCGGTGTTCGTGGGATGATCCAGCGGACGCCCTTCGCAGAGGTCCCAGCCCAGCCAGCTGGATGCAAATCGGCTCCATTCCGCCTGCTTGGGCGGCACATAATAGATCGCGTATCGCGTGAATGTCACAATGGCCTCCTAGGTGTGGCCCGTTCTATAGCTCAAACCGTGTGAAACTCAGATGACAGAACCTATGATCCTTGCCAATGCCACGCTCGTTCTTCCCGGAGAAACCCGCACCGGTTCCGTCACCCTGAAAGATGGGCAGATCGTGGATATCGCCGATGGCGCATCCGTACCGAATGGGGCTATTGACCTTGAGGGAGACTTTCTGTGCCCCGGTCTGATTGAGCTGCACACCGACAACTTGGAGCGACATATTCAACCGCGACCGAAGGTCGACTGGCCCCATGCCGCGGCCATTATCGCTCATGATGCCGAGCTGGCGGGAACCGGGATTACCACAGTTTTTGATGCAATGCGCGTTGGCTCGATCAAGGCGGCTGAGTCCCGCTACGGCGCCTATGCCCGTAGTCTTGCATCTGAATTGCTTGAGCTTCGCGATCAGGCGGCGCTCAAGATCAGCCATTTTCTACATCTGCGCGCCGAGGTGTGTTCTGAAACCCTGGTACAGGAGCTGAACGATTTTGGGGAGGAGGACCGGGTCGGTCTGGTGTCCCTGATGGATCACACGCCGGGACAGCGCCAGTTCCGCGACATGTCAAAGCTGGAAGCCTATGTGAAGGGCAAGCATGGCTTTGATGACGAAGGCTTCCAAGCGCATGTAGCGGGACTGAAGCAAATGCGCGAGACCTATGGCGACCTGCACGAGGTCGAGGCGGTGAATGCTGCGCGCCGCTTTGGAGCGGTTCTGGCGAGCCATGATGATACAACTGCTGACCAGGTGGCGGTATCAGCCGGTCACGGCATCCATCTTGCTGAATTCCCCACCACCGTCGAGGCGGCACAGGCCTGCCATGCGCACGGCATCAAGGTGATGATGGGCGCGCCGAACCTGATCCGCGGGGGTTCGCATTCCGGCAACGTTGCGGCAAAGGAGCTTGCGGAACTAGAGCTTCTTGACGTGCTGTCCTCCGATTATGTGCCTGCGGCCCTGTTGCTGGCAGCTGCGCAGCTTGGCGATATCTGGGGTGACATGTCGCGAGGCCTCGCGACCGTCACTTCGGCACCGGCGGACGCGGTGAACCTGACGGATCGTGGACGTATCGACATCGGAAAGCGCGCAGATCTGATCCGCTTCCGAATGCGGGCAGGGGTGCCAGCGTTGTCTTCCGTCTGGTCACAAGGAAACCGCGTCGCCTAGTGCCTGCGCGGCAGGGCTGCGCCAGTCAGGCGCGATAGAACAGGTAGCGCCCCGGTGGAATATCCGCCGGGCCTTGCAACTCTTCAAATCCGACCAGCGGCTGACCTGAAACGATGACCCCGCCCGGCGTCATCACTGCCGCAATGGCCGGTGACAGAGCCGCAGCCTCGGCGATGTCCCGCTCCGGGACGCCGAAACCCAGATCATAATGGGCCAGCGCTATTGGGCTGTTCTCGCCGGCCAGCTGGTCCAGCATCGGGCGCGCCTCCCCTTGGAGGAAGTCTGCTTCTGGCGGCACGCAGGAGGGATGGCACTGCAGCACCCGGTCGATGACCCGCACCCTGCGGTCAGGCAATGTTTCGCGCAGGTGGTCATAGGTGCGGCCGTTGCCCAGCCCGATATCAAGAACATCACCGCTCAGGCCACGAATTTGGTCTGCGGCCCAGTTGAGCCCATCTCGCTGCGCGGTCAGCCGACGCAGCATGGAATCCAAGCGGCTCATTCAGTTAATCCTTTCATCAAAAACCCAAGCACGCCCCGGGCCGTCCAGCAGGCGGCGTATCACATCGTTGCAGAACGTCCATGTCACATCGTCCTGCACCAGATGATGGGTCAGGATGCCATAGGGTTCGGCGACATCTGCCTGCCCCTTGCGGCGCGCTGCGAGCTGCGTGACCAGCTGTGAAAGAAGCAACGCTGGCGGTACGAGTGAGCGCGTGCCCTTCCAGTCGATCGGGTCCAGATGCGTATTGATCTGCCATAGACCCGGGGCTGCCTTGGCCCGTCGCCGAGGAGCAAAGGTCGATAGCGCGCTATAGCCGAGACCGGCCAGCCAGGGTTCAACTTCGGCGTCGATCCGGTTCCAGGGAGGGACGAACATCGGTCTTAGCCGATCGCCAAAAAGCTCACGCAGACGGGTCAGGGCGTTCTCTGCATCCTCCAGCACGTCATCTATCGGTCGATGGGTGCCGAACTCGGCCTTCTTTTCACCATGCGGGGCATGGTTCTGATGCGCCCAGCCATGAACCACCGGCACCAGCGTGTCGACCTGAGCCAGCCGATTGGCAAGGGAGGAGGTTGCGTCACGTCCCACAACCGCGAGATGGGCAGGTAGCGCCAGTTGCTGCGATTGTTCGATTAGCCGGTCGAGCTGTGGTGTCGCCGCAATCGCGTCGTCATCGCGCCACCACAGCGGCAGGATCAGCCCATCCTCCTGCCACCTGGCAAGCTCCCGGTCCAAATTGGTCCAATCGGGTGTCATGAACGCTCCTTTGCCATTTCGCGGGCAATCTCTACCGTTCGGGAGGCGCCGTCAAACCGGAAGCCATCTGTTGGCCGTGCGGGTGCCGCCATAACCGCGTCAACGGCCCTGCAAAGCGCCTCCGGCGTCAGATCGGCCGAGGGTATCGCCGCGATGCCATCCAGCTGCGTGAGACTGCTGGCGCGCAGGGTCTGTTCGACCTCATTGCCCGCATCGAAGGGAACGATCACTGCGGGCACCCCTGTTTGCAACAGATCGAGCGCAGTATTGTAGCCACACATGCTGACCGAAGCGGCTGCGCCTTTTAGCATCTGCCTGAAATCTGGCCGTGCGGGCTCCAGATGTGCGAGTGTTTCGCCGTGCTCCGCCACCAGCTGGGCGATTTGCTCCGCTGCGGACGGGCCGCCCACCAGAATCCGCCAGCGTAGAGCGGGACGCAGCGCGGCGGCTTTGAGCGCGATCCGGTAAAGCGTTTCACCGACGGCGCCGCCACCGGCGCTGACAAGGATCTCGCCTTTGCCGGTTCCTTCTGGGTGCGGTGCTGGCGGGGGCGGTGCGACATATCCGGTATAGTGCAGCATTGACGAGATCGCCGGTGTGACAGGCCATGAGGCCTCTAACTGCGTGGCCTGGGGATCTGAATGAACCAGCACACCATCATAGCGTGTTGTCAGAATGGCCGCGGCGTCATCGGCCTTCTTGGGTTTCGAGGGTGGTGCCAGGATATCGCGCACGGATGCCAACACGACAGGTCGTTTCGGCAGGTCGTGAGCCGCATCGAGCAGTGCCAGAAATTCCTGCCGCAAGCTGCGCCGTCCAAAGGGGAACAACTCAGTGATGACAATATCCGGCTGGATCCGTTGAACCGTGTCGCACAGCATTTCGATCCGGCTGTCGAAATAGGCATCGTCGGTCACTTCACCGGTTGGTGTCAGCAGGCGCGAGAAACTGACGCCGTCTGATCGCAAAGGAGGCAGCTGCACGAGATCAACACCGCTATGATCAAGCTGACGCGCCGACCCGCCGCCGGAGACGACATAGGGCTGGTGTCTGGCAGCGCTGAACGCCCGGCCCAGTGTCAGGGCGCGTGACAGATGCCCAGTGCCCAACAGATGCGTGACGGCGATGAGGACTTTCATCACATGTCACGTTTGCTGAGACGCACTGGTTCAGCGACGGGTGTGAGCCTGACGTCAGCGTGTCGCTCCACCACGAACAACCGGTTGCGCTTGATCTGAAACGGGGCTGGCGAGTCAAAGTTCCAGCCATATGCCCGCGCCAGGATCATCCGCATGATCCCGATATGGCACACGGCCACGGTGTCCTCTGTCAACTGGGCGAGCCATGGCACGATCCTCTCCCAGACCTCCTGTGGGGTTTCGCCGCCGGGCGGGCGGTAGTCCCAGCCCCACTCCTCGATGTCGCGAAATCCGCTGGTCGGGTCGGCTCTTAGATCCTTGCCGTGCCGGCCTTCCCAGTCTCCCCAGTTCATTTCGATGAGCGCCGGGCTGGTCTGGGGGGTACGGTCTGCAACCAGCTTGGCGGTCTCGGCCGCGCGTTTCAACGGGCTCGACCAAAGCGAAGCTTGATCCCAAGGGGCAGGCAGGGCCTGCACGGCGAGTTCGGCACGTGCCGTGTCGTCCAACGGGATATCGCTGCGACCTTGAATTCGGCCGGCACGGTTCCAGTCGGTGTGGCCGTGGCGCAGGAGGGCAAGCCTGATCATGATGAAATCTCCAGCAAGGGTGAGAGCGTGGCCCACAATTTTTGTGCCGCCACCGGTGCGAGGTGTCGCGTGGCAATCCGGTCGCGGGCGCGTTTGGCTTGCCGGTTCCGCAAGGCTCCATCATCCAGCGCCCGTTCGAGCGCCCGGGCGTAGCCCGCAGCGCCGCTGTCTGTCGTTGGATTAAGGTCTGGTTCCTCCCATTGGGTGACGACATCGCACAGGCCAGGGCGATCCTGCGCCACGACAGGCACCCCATGGGCCTGGGCTTCAAGATAGACCATTCCAAACGCTTCGTTGACACCGGGCCAGAGAAAAAGGGAGGCCTGTTGATAGAGCGCCTCCAATGCCTCCCGGTTCAACTCACCAAAAAATCGGACATGCTCGCCGAAGGGGCGCATCAGGGTTTCGACCTCGGGGCGTGCCGGGCCGTCGCCAACGATGTTCAAGCGCCAGGGCTGGGATATCCTGGCCAGCGCATCCGCGAGCAGACGATAGGAGGCGAGCTTGTCGCCCGGTCGCATCATACCGACGCTCAACAGCGGGCCGGAGTGATCGCTGGCGGTTGGCAGCGTCTTCGCTGTCAAGAACGGGGGCAGGTGGACCAGCCTCTGGTCCGCGTATCTGTCGCGCAGCAAGGTCTCGTGGTCCTGTTCGGTCAGATAGAAGATGACCGCAGCCGCATCGGCCGCCTCATGGGCTGCCCTGGCGAAATCCGACCATGGACCTTTGAGCCTTTTGTTGGCGCGTGTCGATTCTACCTGAACATAGGGGATGCCGAGACGCTCCGCGACGGCAGGGCCGATCAGATCGGGGGCCTTGTAATAGTTGTGGTAGGTAAGCCAGAGCGCAGGCTGGTCGGCCTCGGGAGTGGCGCGAATCTCGGTACAGATGCGGTCGATCTCATGTGCTGCCTTGCCGCGCAGTGTGGCTTGGTGTTCGGTGTCACCGGATCTGTCATACACCCGAAGCTCGCTGGCCAGCGTGACGGTTGCCCCAGTCCCGGCGAGTAATCCCATCAGATTGCGGGCCATCTCTCGATCACCTGAAGGCACCGGGTGGCGCGGTGACTTCATCGGCGCATAAAAGGCAATCTTGTGGCCCCGGCTCATGTCTCGCGTATCATCGTCTTCAGCCGCTCCGACAGCCGGGCGATGCCGGGGTCCATGCCAAAATCATGACGCAGTCGAACGAGTGCCGCTTCTGCCATTCGGGCGGCTTGCTCGGGATTCCGGCTCAGGGTCAGGATGGCCTCTGCCAAGGCTTCGGGGGTATCTTGGCTGAGCACGCCGTGGGTGCCATTTTCGATGAACTCCGGGATCGCAGAGACCGCGGTGGACAGGATCGGCAGGCGCTGCGACGCGGCTTCCATCAGCACGTTAGGTAGCCCGTCCCGATCACCATCGCTGGCGATGCGGCTGGGCAGGACGAATATGTCACATGCGCGCATGGCCGAGATAACCTCGGGCTGATCGCAGGCGCCGCGCCAGGTGATCCGATCGACCACGCCTAGATCCTCTGCCATGCCTCGTAGCAGGTCTTTCAGGTCGCCGCCGCCGATGTGGGTCCAGTGCCAGTCAAGCGAACTGGGCAGGAGGGCGAGCGCGGCGATCAACCGGTCAAAGCCCTTCTTCTCGACCAATCGGCCGACCGACATCAGATGCAGCGGGTCGCCCGGAGCACGCCATCTGCGCTGGGGCGGAGAGGGGAAACGCGAGAGATCCAGACCGTGATAGATCAGGTCAACCCGGTCAGTTCTGTCCGAAAGCGCTTGCAGGTGTTTCGCCCCAAACCCGGTGCAAGTGGCACCAAAGGCAGCGCCATGTGTCGCGGCGGCAAGCTTTTCTTTCAGTTCCCACTCGGGGGATGTCCAGATGTCCTTGGCATGGGCGGAAAAACTCCAGGGCAGACCGCGCATGATGGCGGCATAGCGCGCCACTGAAGACGGCGTGTGCAGGAAATGAGCATAAAGCCCGAGGACCTGCTCCGGCATTTCCGCAGCCAGGACGCAAGCCTGGCCAAATCGGCGGATCCGGTTGCGGGAGGGATCGCGGCGCAGGTCCTGCCGCCAGATCCGATAGGCGGTCTGATAGCCGGGCATGGCCTGTGCCTGTTGCCGCGCGCTCCAGACACGATCAGGTTCCTGATAAAGATACTCCGGCAGGTAGTGGACCGCGGCGCTCAGCTTCTCATGTAAGGGGTGACGTTTGATATCCGTGGGATGACGAAGGGACCAGATTTCAAAACTATGGCCTGCGGCCTCCAGCGCGACCAGTTCCTGCGCGATGAACGTTTCGGACAGGCGCGGCCAACCTTTGACGATCACGGCAAGAGGCGGGCGCGACGGCGTGGTCTTGCGAGAGTTCATTCGGCGGCCTTCCCGCTGGTCTTATGCAGAAGTGCATCGACCCGGTCGGTTACATAGTCGAGACCGTCCAACAACCCGTCGGGGATCGCCGCCGAGGGCGGTGGTTGGTCGGCGAGCGCACGGATCGCACGGATCATCGCCTCTGGTGTCCAGCCGTCTCGACTCTCATCCAGCATGGCCGTCAGCCCAAGTTCTTCGGCGCGGCTGGCGCGGATCCACTGCTCAAGCCTCGGGGTGGTGCGCGGTACAATGACGGCGGGTTTGTCAAAGGACAAAACCTCGCAGAACGTGTTGTAGCCGCCCATGCAGACAACGCCCTGCGCCCCGGCGAAGAGGGTTTCGATCTCGGATTCGAACCCCACTGCTGTGACGCGGCCGTTCAGAGCGGCAACACGGGTCTCGAACTCGGTTCGGGTTTCGCCCGACAGGAAGGGGCCGTAGACCAGCATGGCCCGGGGTGCCAGGTTCGGGTCGCGTTCATAGGCGGTCAGGACAAGGTCGACCATCATCGCGCCATCGCCGCCGCCGCCGGGGGTGATCAGGACATATGGCTGTTCTGGAGGGGTTCCCAGCTCGCCAAGATCGCGGCGCAGATACCCGGTCCAATGCATCCGCGCCTGTGCGTCCGCGCTGAGGGGAAGCCCGGCGGTGGGATCATAGACGGAGCGGATGCCATAGACCCAGATCTCGTCATAGAATTGTTCAGTGGCGGCAACGGCATCCTTGCGGGCCCACTCGGTGGCCAGCACCTCCGGCTCATCCAGAACATCGCGCAACCCGAGGATCAGGCGTGTTTTGCCCTTGCGCTGCAGCTCTTCCAGGGTGGGCAGCAATTCGCCGCGAAACCCGGTTGGTTCCTTGTCGACGATCAGCACATCTGGGGCGTATTCCATCGCAGTAGATCGGATAAGACCTGCCCGCAGCGTGGTGGTCTCTTCAATCGACATTCCCATTGTCCGTGACGCATAGGAGCCGTCCGACCGCTTGATTACACCGGGTAGCCGCACATGGTCGACGCGTGAGGGAAAGGCGAAACGCCCGGCCACGGGAGAGCCGGTCAGGATCAGGGCCGAGGCCGACGGGTCCGCATCGGTAATCGCACCGGCCAGGGCCCTCGACCGTCGCAGATGACCCAGCCCGAAGGTATCGTGGCTGTAGAGCATGACACGGGGGCCGCGAGGGGTGCTGGAGGGTGCGTTGACTGTCATCGCTGGGCCTGCGTCTGGTACAAGGATAGGAGAGATGAAACACCGGGCAACCCAAGTCGGGAGGACGTGCAGAGATGTTCTGGACACGGGTGCCCATCCTCCGCATCAGCGGCTGTGCGTAACAGCTCGGCCAGGGTCCGCCTCAGCATAGTATCGCCTCAGGTTGCTCAGCCTGACACGCTACGGGCCAAGGCACAGATCATCGTTGCGTCAGATCCAGAACGTCGAAGGGAGAATCCTGCGCCCGTCGGCGTGGTCTTCCCTCCTGCGCTCTGTGTGGTACGCTGAATTTTCTATAACGTGCAGAGGTATAAGTTGCAATCAAGCGCTTGCGAACCGCACTTTCACCACTGAAACGCCGTGCCAAGGTGCAAAGACTTGATATTTTCACCGTTTTGCGGCCTTGGTGAAGGGATGGTTCCAAAAAATCGGGTTGTTCTCATGTGGCGAATGGTATCGCAGTATCTTGTCTGTTTGACGCTGGCGCTGGTTGTGGCGGCCTTTGGTCCGGCAGCAACATGGGCGCAATCGACGTCACCTCAGGGTGGGGATGATCTAGCCAAGGCGATTGAGCAGGCAGCTGAGAGCGGCGTCGGCGTCATCATCGTTGATGGTCGCGGCCAGCTGGTTTCGCCCTCGGATGCGCAGGGTGGAACGATACCTGTTCCCGCCACGGATCAGATGGAAGGGGCCTCGGCGCTGATGAAAGCGCAATCGGAGGTGGAGCAATTCGGGGATGCCCTGAAAAGTCGTCTGGAGGCGATGCCCTATTCGATCTTTGAGGTGCAGTACATCCTGCGACAGACGAGCCCGGATGGCCGCATTATCACCTACGTGAAGGTGCTCGGCTGGAGCTTGTTTCTGCTGTTCATCGGTCGCTGGGTCTCAGTCGAGATTTACGGCAAGCGTATAGCCAAGAAACATGTGGTGTCGCGGATCAAGGAACAGCCCGAAGGCTATCAGGATAAAATGCCGTTCCTGGTCTTCCGTTTCATTATGGGGGTCGGCGGTACAATTGTAGCCATGGCGTTTGCGTTGCTGACGTCCTATCTCATCTTCGGAACTTCCGGCAATTCATCGGTGAAATTCACCGTCACCGCGATCTACACGGCGTTTTTCTTGTCGCGGACAGTTTCGGACCTGTGGCGCATGGTGCTGTCGCCTTACCTCAGCCAATACCGCATTCCCGTGTTCTCAGACCGGGACGCTCGGCGTCTGTATTTCTGGGCCTCCGGGCTGGCGACCTACGATATCTGTTCGGTGCTTTTTGCGACTTGGGTTGGCGATTTCGGGCTCAATTACAATGTATATGCGCTTGTCTATGGCGTGTTGGCATTGGTTGGCACGTTCGGCAATCTTTTGATGGTTGTGATCAATGCGCGACCCATTTCCAACGCCATACGTGCAGGCCGCGCCCCGGAAACCTGCTCCTGGCTCGTCCGGCTTCTGTCTGTTGCCTGGGCACCTGTTCTGGTGGTCTACATCATATTTGGATGGCTGGAGCTCGCCTTCGATCTGGTGTTGGAGCGCGATATGTCGCTGCCGCTCATGGCGGGCAGCTATTCGGTGCTGACCTCTATTCTGGTTGTCTACGGCCTCATCAACTATGTGATCGAACGCTTCTTCAATCGGTCGCAGCGTCGGGTGCTGGTCAACGCTGCCGATGGAAGCGACGAAGACAGTGACGCAGAGACCAACGACGATGCCGAGATGCTTCCGCAACAGCAGCGGCACCCGATAGCCACTTTCGAAGATCTCGCGCGCCGCATCGCCGGTATACTGGCCTTTACCGTCGGCTTTCTCGCCATGGTCACGATCTGGAACCCCGAAGCAGCCTGGATGGAAAACTCCCGTCTGGACCGGATGAGCGATATAATCGTGATCCTGTTCATCGGTTATATTGTCTACCACATCGCCCGGATCTGGATCGACAGCAAGATCGACGAAGAGGTTGGCGACATGCCGGTTGGCGAATTAGGGGACGAGGGCGGCGCGGGCGGTGCCAGCCGGTTGGCAACCCTGTTGCCGCTGTTCCGAGGCGCGATCTTGGCGGTTGTCGTGGTCTCCATCATCCTGATCGTTCTGCTGGAACTGGGGATCAACGTCAGCCCGTTGTTCGCCGGTGCCGGTGTAGTCGGTCTGGCGGTGGGTTTTGGGTCGCAGACCCTGGTCCGGGATATCTTTTCGGGTGCCTTCTTCCTCGTGGACGACGCCTTCCGCAAAGGCGAATACATAGATATCGGCGATGTCAAAGGCACGGTCGAACGTATTTCGGTGCGATCCTTTCAGTTGCGCCATCACCTGGGAGCGTTGCACACCATTCCCTTTGGTGAGATCCGCGTGCTGACCAACTATTCCCGCGACTGGGTCATGATGAAGCTGCCGCTACGGGTGACCTATGACACCGATGTGGAAAAGGTGCGCAAACTCATCAAGAAACTGGGGCAAGAGCTGCTGGATGATCCGGTGATCGGAGACACCTTCATACAGCCGCTGAAGTCGCAGGGTGTGATCGAGATGCAGGATTCTGCAATGATCATTCGGGTCAAATTCATGACCAAGCCCGGCGACCAATGGCTGGTGCGCAAGAAGGTGTTTCAGGAAATCCGCGATCTCTTTGCGCGCGAAGGTATCAAATTTGCCCATCGCGAGGTTACCGTGCGTTTGGCTGGGGATCAGGTCGAGCAAACCCCCAAAGAGAAGCGCGATCTGGCTGTCGGGGCTGTTCAGGCGGCCATCGATGAGGATCTGATGGATGTGAACGATGGCGACGGTGACGATCGCTAGGAGATCAGCGAGGCCAGTCCGGCGCTGCTGTTCCTGATGCCGTCGCGGGCAGGACCCACTGCATCTGCGTCTTACCAACCGCCAGCGGCGCCAGCAGCCGCTGTCCGGGTCCCCAGCTTGTCTGCTCCACTTCCGGTGAGAAGTCGTGATCGACTGCGCCCGCCAGTTCCTGGCCGGGTGCGCTGTCATCGCCATGACAGTCGGTTAGGGATGTGAGCTCATGCGCGGTGCGGGCCAGCGACAGGCGCGCATCGGCAACAGGCTCGCCTCTGCTTGCCTTGCTCAATGCCTGTAGAACTGCTGCGGCCATCAGATAACCGGTTGCGTGGTCCAGTGCCTGTACAGGGAGCGGAACCGGTTTTGCCGCTGGGTCAGATGTCGATGGAAATCCGGCGACCCATTGGCGCCCACGTTCGGCGATCCCGCTGCTCATCTGCACAAGGCTGTCAAATCCCCTGCGCTGCGCCCACGGGCCGGTCCAGCCATAGGCATTCAGGCGCACATCAATGAGGTTCGGCGCGAGTTCCTGCAGCTTTGCGGTATCATATCCCAGCCCGTCCAGCGCGCCGGGACGAAAGCCATGCACCAGAACATCGGCGTCGGCTAACAAAGTTTCAAAGCGATCACGCCCGCTGGCGGAGCGCAGATCCAATGACGCCATATGTTTGCCCAGCGAGATATCCTGAAGCACGCCGGGTTCGTCCCAGCCCGGCGGATCAATCCTGAGGACAGTAGCGCCGAAGGCGGCCAAGGTCCGGGTCGCTACGGGGCCTGCCAGCACCCGCGTGAGGTCCAGCACCCGCAGTCCCGCCAAAGGCCGAGCCCCTGTTGCCAATGGTTGCTTCCGAAGGTTGATGTGACGGGGCCGCCCCCAGGCGATCAAGGGCTCGGAACCGACTGCCTGCCCCTGTTGATGGGCCTGCCAGTCGGCATGGCTGCGCATCGCTGCCGCGACACCGCCCGCACCAACGATGGCCTGCTCCAACGTATCCGCGGATCTGCTAGCAACAGCGTCGCGTACCGCCTCCGGGGTAGGTTGGCAGCCGAGGGTCGTCAGCGCCGCGTCGCGATGATGGGGAAGGTTGGTATGAAGCCGGATCCATCCGTCGGCTGTGCGATAATCGCCGGCCAAGGGGTCCCAGAGATTGGGCATCTCCCAGCCCATGGGACGGAAGCTGTAGCGAAACCAGAGCGCAGCCCGGCGCTGATCGACGGTAACGGCCAGATCTTCGGTGTCGAGGTTCATCGCGGTCATCAGTTCGGCTAGGGCGACCCCGACCGCAGCCAGCGAGCGGTTGGCCAGTTCCGAAACAGCATAGCAGCTGGGCCAGCGAGCACCTGCGATCACGGAGTAGGTTTCAGGGTCTGGCAGCGCCTGCATTGGGCTCTCCTTTCGCGGGTCAGTTGATCACCGGGGGGCTATTGCTGGTAGGGATCCAGGCTGTCGCGCAATCCGTCCCCGAGGAAATTGAATGCAAGCACAACAATGATGATCGGAAGCATGGGAATGGCGGTCCATGGGTAAATCTCGATCGAAGCAAGATTTTGCGCGTCGTTCAGCATGACGCCCCAACTAACGGCCGGGGCGCGCAAACCGAGGCCAAGGAACGAGAGCGCCGTTTCACCAAGGATCATCGCCGGGATCGACAGGGCAGCAGAGGCGATAAGATGTGACATGAAATTCGGCAGCAGGTGTTTGCGTATCACCCGCCCCGAGGACGCTCCCATCATTTCTGCAGCGCGGACGTATTCTTCTTCGCGCAGGGACAGGAACTTCGCTCTGACGGAGCGCGCCAGTCCGGGCCAGTCAAGAATGCCCAGAATGATTGAGATGACAAAGAACACCGCGACTGGCGACCAGTTGGATGGCACAGCGGCGGAGAGCGCCAGCCACAGCGGCAGTTCAGGCAGCGAGCGCAGGATTTCGATCATCCGGTTGATCATCCAGTCCAGCTTGCCGCCGAAGTATCCCGCGAGGGAGCCAAAGAATATCCCCAGCACAAAGGAGACGGTGATGCCAATCAGACCCACGGTGAGTGACAGCTGGGCGCCATAAAGAATACGGCTGAAGACATCCCTGCCCAGCCGGTCGGATCCCCAGATAAACAGAGTTGCGCCTTCGGGGGGGCAGAACAGATGGGTGTCGGAGGGGAACAGTCCGGCAATCTTGTAGGTTGCACCCTCGCAGAAGTATCGCAGCGGTTGCGGGTTTTCCAGATCTGGCTTGAAGACCCATTGAAAGGTTTCGAGATCCGCCTCCGAGGTCATCGGATAGATAAACGGCGCGCGCAGCTTGCCTTCATGGAACAGGTTTATGGATTGAGGCGGCGAGTAGATATGCTCGCTGTCGCGCTCATTCGGGCCGTAGGGTGCTATGAAGCCGATGACAGGAAGAAGCAGGTAGCAGACCAGCAGGAAGATACCCGAGGTGAGGCCCAGTTTGTGCGTTTTGAACTTGCGCCAGATCAACACCCAATTGGGGGCGTCGAGATCCTTGCGCTCCAGCTCTTGCAGGGCCGTATTGGGATCATAGGGCGTGGTATCGACGTAGCGATTGTCGGGTTGGGTGCTCATCGCTTGCGCTCCTCATAGCGGATGCGGGGATCGAGCATCACCAGCAAGACATCGGAAATCATGGTCCCGATCAGGGTGAGCAGTGCGACGAACATCAAGACGAACCCGCTCAGGAACATATCTTGTGTTTTGAGTGCGGTGAGTAGGGTAGGCCCAATGGTCTGCAGGCCCAGAACAACGGAGACCAGAACCGAGCCGGAGATCATGGCTGGCAGCAGGTTGCCAATGTCCGCAACAAAGGGGTTGAAGGCCACACGCAGCGGATATTTTGCCAACATCCGGGCCGGTGCCATCCCCTTTGCTATGGCGGTTTCCACATAGGGTTTGCCGAGTTCATCCAGCATATTGGCCCGCAGCCGCTGCATCATGGCCGAGGCGCCGGAGGTTCCGATCACGAAGGTTGGCACAATCAGGTGGATCAGAATGGATTTCACCTTCTCCCATGTCATCGGCTCTCCCTCATAGGCGGGATCCATCAGGCCACCGATTGGCAGATCGAAATATTTATGCCCATAATAGAACAGGATAAGCGCCAGCAGAAAGTTCGGCGTTGCGAGCCCGAGGTATCCAACGAAGGCAGAGGTATAGTCGACCCAGGTGCGAGAGCGCGCTGCCGCCAGGACCCCCAGCGGAAGTGCAACGAGGTAGACAAACAGCACTGCTGCAACATTGACCAGAACGGTGAGCCAGAGGCTCTCACCGACGATCTCGGCAACCGGGCGGTCAAATTCGAAAGACCAGCCAAAATTGCCCTGTATCATCCCGGAGAACCCATGCGGGCCCGGCATGAACCCCATCCAGATCATGTATTGCTGCCACAGCGGGCGATCCAGCGCATATTCCTTGCGAAGGAATTCCGCCTTGTCCACGCCGGACGACTGGCCGGAGGCTCGCAGCTCCGCGATCTGGTTGGACAGGTAGTCACCGGGGGGCAGGTTGATGATGACGAAGATCAGCACTGATACTACAAGCAGCGTCAGCAACATGGTTCCAAAGCGATAGATGGCGTAGCGCAGGATCTCCATCTGGTCGTGGTCCCTCAGCCTTTGCCGTCTTCGAAGAAGAACTCATCCGGGCGGTAGATGCCAAAATGGGCGCCCGGATCCCAGGCCCAGGTGCCTTTTGTCGGCACATTGCGCAGACGATTGCTGACAACAACAGGTTGCGGGGCCGCAGCGACCAGACCGATTGCATAGACTTCATCAGCGTGGATCTTCAGCATTTCCTGCCAGACCTTGGTGCGGGTTTCGTCCGTTGTTGCGGCTTCCCAGGCGTGCCAGAGTTCCATCAGTCGCTGGGCGGGTTCGAGGTCCGGTGCCTCCCCAACGTCACCTCCGGTCTGATGGTATTGGCCCCATTTCGGCCAGGACAGAAACACCTGATCGGTCGGTGCCAGATAAGCAGGCGAGGTATAGGTTTGCGGCAGCCCGTTGTCCCAGCCATACCAGACCGAGGCCATTGTGGTGCCGGAAAACACCCGGTTGCGCAGGATGTCTCGATCAAGGGGCCGCATCACCAGTTTGACGCCAACATCGCGCCAGTCATCGGAGATGATCTGTAGCGCGTTTTCTACCTCCTGACGTTCGCCGGCGGTCTCCACGACAAGTTCCATGGGGCGGCCATCGGGCAGTTTACGGATGCCATAGCTGTCACGCTCGCTCAGCCCGGCTTGGTCCAGAAGCTGGTTTGCCAGCTCGGGGTCATATTGAGCCCAGGCCTCGCGCAGGGCGGGATCAAAGAAGGGGCTGGCCTCAAGCACCGTCATCGCCCCCGGCTTTGCCAGTTTGAAATAGAGCGCCTTGTTGATGCCGGCCCGGTTGATCGCGACAGAGAGGGCCCGGCGTACACGCGTGTCGCGCAGCACCTGGCGCCATTGGTCGTCGTTTACGTTGAGATTTGGATAGATGGCGATCTGAGAAGCAGTTCCATTGCCCCAGAGATAGGTCTTGTAGGCGGCGCCATCGCTCTCTCCCTTGCGCAGGATCGGAATATCGCGAAAGCCAAGTCCACGGGCTTGCAGGTCCGCTTCGCCAGCATTGGTCTTGGCGGCGACCAGGCCGCCTGCCACGATTTCCATCTCGACCGTGTCGATATAGGGCAGCTGCACGCCCTTGCTGTCGACACGATGGTAATAAGGATTGCGCACGAAGAGATGCCGGATCTTCTTGCCCGAGGTTGCATTGATCCAAGGCTGCAAAGTCGGCAATTCGTGGTTGTCGAACTTATACATATTGTCGAGCTTGTTGTGCAGGGCGGCCCAGCTCTTGACCCGGGCATAGTCCACTTCCTCAGCGAGCTTTTCGGGGTCGGCGTAATCGGCATGAAACTGTTTCAGATAGGCCGATGGGCGATAGATGAAGGGTGGGCTGGCCTGCGCAAGACTGTGCAGGAAACTGGGATTGGGGGCAGCCCATTCGTAGATGATGGTTGTTTCATCAGGAAAACTGACGGTTGGCAGCGCCCCATCCACCCGCAGATAATCCGGGGCGCCAGTAGGGTTGAGCAGCAGGTTATTGGCGACGTCTTTCCACCAGTATTCAAAATCGGCAGAGGTGAAGGGATCACCATTTGACCAGCGGTGGCCCGGACGCAGTTTCAAGGTGAAGCGGCGATTATCCTCAACCTCGAAATCCAGCAGGATGTCTGGCTGTAGCTGATAGGTTTCGTCATAGCCCGCCAGTCGGGCGTAGCCATACACCACCATCTGCCGGATGTCCTTGGACCGCGTCACCATGGTGTTGAGCGTGCCGCCCTGGACCCCGAACTGACGGCCCTTGGCTTCCAGATCGACGATCAACGGGACCTCGGGCACTCGTTCGGCGACGGGCGGCAGGTCGCCGGATTGCACCTCCTGTTCCCAAAATCCGCTTTCGATCAGTTGTGCGGGCGTGGCGAGGGCCGTCGAGGCCATTGCCAGACTGAGGGCATGGGCCAGAACCGCGCCAGTGGCGAGGGTCTTCAGGGATGAGCGCAGATTAAACATGACAACGTACCTTATGTCCGGGCTCCACTTGTACCAAAGGCGGTGCCGTGATGCCGGAGAATTTGAAACGGTCTGGCCAGCTGTCGGGCGATCCGGCGCCCTGTGCTACCAATTTGAGATTGATCGGGCGCTTGATGCTCGGTTCCGGCTGCGCAGCAATCAGTGCCTTGGTGTATGGATGCTGAGGATTGTAAAACAGCGTTTCAGGCGGCGCCTGTTCTACCACCATACCACGGCGCATTACAGCGACCTCATCGGCGATGCGTGCCACCACAGCCAGGTCGTGGCTGATAAAGAGATAGGACAGTTGCTGCTGATCGCGGATGTCCTCCAGCAGTCGCAGGATCTGTTCCTGGACCGAGACGTCCAGGGCCGATGTCGGCTCATCGCAGACGATCAGCGATGGATCGAGCATCAGCGCGCGGGCGATCGACAGGCGTTGGCGCTGACCGCCCGAGAACGCATGTGGATAGCGAAGCAGCATTTCAGGTTGCAGGCCCACCAGCCGCAACATCTCTTCGGCGCGATCCCGGCGGCTGCTGCGATTGCCCAAACCGTGGATCTCCAGAGGTTCCGTCATGGCATCCTGAACACGCATCCGCGGCGACAGCGATGAATAGGGGTCCTGAAACACCATCTGGGCGGCTCGTTGAAACGCCGTCCGGCTGCTGCGGTCCATGTCATGAACAGAAATCGGTGCGGCATCTGCTGCGGGTCTGAACAAGACTTCCCCGCCGGGGTCGGGGGCTTCGGCGCCAAGCGCAATACGTGCGGCTGTTGTCTTTCCCGAACCACTTTCGCCGACGATTGCCAGCGTCTTGCCGCGCGGGAGCGCTAGATTCAGCTCTTTGCAGGCATGAATAAGGGTGGGCGCAGACCAGCCTTTGCCAGCCCGCAACGCGTATGTCTTGGAAATGTTGCGCAGTTCAAGGATCAGATCGTCCTGCGGCACAGGGGAGACGGGTTCTGGTGTCTCGGGGATCTGCGGGGCCGCCCTGAACAAAGCCTGAGTGTAGGGATGCGCGGGCGCGCCAAGGACAGCTTCGGCACTGCCGGATTCCATGACGCGGCCTTTGTGCATGACGACGACCTGCTCTGCCATATTGGCGACAACACCCAGATCGTGGGTCACCAGGATCATCGCCATGCCGGTATCGCGCTGGAGGTCTTTCATTAGGCCCAGTACCTGTGCCTGGGTGGTTACGTCCAGCGCCGTCGTCGGTTCGTCCGCGATCAAAAGATCAGGCTTGGCGACCATCGCCATCGCAATCATCGCGCGCTGACGCATCCCGCCGGACAGCTCAAAAGGATAGGATTTATAGGTGCGCTCCGGATCCGGGAAGCCCACCCGTTCAAAACAGGTCAAGACCTCGCGCTTGGCGGCGCTTTCGCTCTTGCCACCATGCAGCCAGAGTACTTCGGCAACCTGATTGCCGATCCTGTGCAGTGGCGAAAGAGAGCGCATCGGCTCCTGAAAGATCATTGCGATTTCATTGCCGCGAACGTCTCGCATCTGCCGCTCGCCCAGCGTGCGCAGATCCCGTTCGCCACCGCCGTTGGCGCCACGCCACAAGATCCGGCCCTGCCTGATCTGCGCGGCCTTCGGCAGGATCCGCAGGACAGCACGACAGGTCACGGTTTTGCCCGAGCCGCTTTCTCCGACAAGCGCAACGGTTTCGCCTGCGGAGACGGAAAAATTCACGTCTCTCACAACCGGGTCACCCTGGCCAAATCCGATACTGAGGTTCTCGACAGACAGCAGAGGCGTCATTTAGCCTAAGCCGCCAAGCCGTTGCGGCGCTTGCATAGCGGTTCCATATTCCCTGTTTTTTTCGCCCACTGTCGCGCGCCACTGGGGCAATAGTCAAATCCCATTTCCATACCCTAAAGATTGATGCCAAAAAATTGAGTGCGCGCGAGCAGCCCAGGTTCGTGCAAAAGCGCAGAGACGCATAGCTTTCGGATGCTACACATTCGCGACAATCTCTGTCACAGCTGTCGCAACTTGCGGCCTTAGTGCTGCCACGGTCATCTAAGGGAGAATGTCATGAACGCGCAGAATACCACCACACGGCTTGATCTGTTTATCGACCGGATGGTGTCGCAGCGGGCATGTCTGGATGCGGCTATTGCGCAGACCGCGGGCCGGACAGAGCCGGTGTTTGAACTGGGGTTAGGCAATGGCCGTACCTTTCACCACATGCGCGAACGCATTCGTGATCGTGACGTCTATGTGTTCGAGCGCGCCGTCGCCTCGCATCCCGACAGCACGCCAGCGGAACATCTGACCATCCTTGGTGACGTTCGTGAAACACTGCCCGCAGCCGCAGACCGGTTTTCGGGAGGCGCCAGCCTGATCCACGCCGACTTGGGCGGGCATGACCGCGAAAAGAACGACGCCTTCGCGAGGATGATCTCGCCTCTGGTCGAGCCGCTTCTGGCGGTGGGCGGCCTTATGGTGTCCTCAGACCGGATGTATTTCGACGCGCTGGTGGAACAGCCTTTGCCAGCGGGGGCGGTTCCGGGGCGGTGTTTCATCTATTGCCGTGTGAGCTGATCCGCGCGTGTCAGCTGCGATTGCGACGTCGGGTTTGACTGGCGCCGCGGCCTTCCGGCGACCTAGGCTGCTTGAGACGTTCCGAAACGCAGATGAGAGGCCGCACTATGATATTTTACGATTGCAGCACCGCCCCCAACCCCAGACGAGCGCGGATGTTCATCGCAGAAAAGGGGCTGGAGATCGAGACGCGCGACATTTCGATTGCAAAGGGCGAACAATTGTCTGAGGCGTTTCGGGCGGTCAATCCGCAGGCGACGCTGCCGGTTCTGGTGACGGATGACGGGCTGACCTTGACTGAGAACTTGGGGATTGCGGCCTATCTGGAGGCGCTCCACCCGGAACCGCCATTGATGGGGCGCACTCCGGCGGAAAAAGGGCAAGTCCTGATGTGGCATGCGATAGTAGAGGCGCAGGGCGGACTGCCGATCGCCGAAGCGCTGCGAAACAGCCACCCGGCCTTTGCCCACCGGGCCATTCCCGGCCCCGAAAATCATGCTCAGATTCCAGAGTTGGCAGAACGAGGTCTTGCCCGAACTGCGAGGTTTTTCGATCTGCTGGAGGCGCGCTTGCAGCAAAGCGTCTGTGTCGCTTTGGACGATCTGACCCTGGCCGACATTGCCGCCTTTGTTTTTGTCGACTTCGCCCGGGTCATCAAGATGCGTATCCCTGCAGGCAATACTGCGACCCGCGCGTGGTACGATAGGATCGCCGAGCGCCCAAGCGCCCGATTGTGAGAACACTTGTAGGATCGGATGGACAGCCTGTACAAACAGCGGCAAGTTGTGCGGGCAGATCATTCGTGTCGTCTACGGCCCGCCCGCCGAGGTTTCAATCCAAGTATTCAGAGGTCAGCCATGGCTGAAAAACCGATCCTGCACCGCGATGATCCCGAAGCCATCCCATTGGTTGGCAACGTCAAGGTCACGCGTGCAGATTGGCTGAATGTGGCGATGGATGTGCTGATTACCGACGGGGTCGAGCAGGTCAAGGTGCTTGCGCTGGCGGAACGCATGGGGGTCTCTCGGTCTTCGTTCTATTGGTATTTCAAGTCACGACAAGATCTGTTGGACGCGCTGCTGACCAATTGGGAACAGACCAATACGGTTGGCCTGATGGGGCAGGCTGAAGCTGCGGCAGAGACCATTACCGCCGCTGTCCTGAATGTGTTTCGCTGTACGGCGAACCCGCAGTTGTTCAACACGGCTCTTGATTTCGCGATACGGGACTGGGCGCGCAGATCCGGCCATGTGCGCAATATTCTGGACATGTCGGATGCCCGCAGGATCGATGCGTTGACCTCGATGTTTCGGCGCTATGATTACCCTGAACGCGATGCAGAAACGCGGGCCAAAGTGCTCTATTACATGCAGCTGGGCTACGACATGGCGGGCCTTAATGAACCGTACGAGCAGCGGCTCAGCATGACGGGGGCTTATCTGGAGGTCTTTACCGGCCAGTCGGCCAGCCCCGCAGAGCTGGCCGAATTTGCGGAATACGCCAAACAGTACTGGCGCCCCTAAGACGCGGTCTCACATCGCAGTGAGCAGCTTGTCGACGTCGGCCCTGGTCTTTTCGGCGGCGGCCATGCGCACCGGTCCGTATCCACGGATATCCATCGGTGCAGTCAGCACGGACAGCCATTTGTCGTGATCCTCTGCTGTATAGCGTACGGCGGCCTGCTGGAGGATGCCCTGATACCAGCTGAGCAGATCGCGGTGCAGACGTGCCTCTTCGTGATGACCGAAGGGGTTCCAGCGATGGCCTCTCAGGCGGCGTCCCTTCGCCAGAAGGCGGAGTGCCGGACGCATCCAGCCGCCGAACTGGATTTTGCGGGGCCGGCCCCGCGCATCGATTTTGCGGCTGAGGAGAGGCGGGGCAAGGTGATAGTTCACCTGAAAGTCGCCCTCAAATTCGGTTTCGAGCTGATGCGTAAAACGATCGTCGCTCAGAAGGCGGGCCACTTCGAATTCGTCCTTGTAGGCCATCAGTTTGAACAGCGATCTTGCGGCCGCCTTGACCAGCTCTTCAGACCGATCCGCAGGAAGGGCATCGCGCAGGGTTTCCAGCTGGGCAGTATAAGATTGTGCATAGGCAACATCCTGATAGCCGGTCAGAAACGTGGCGCGGCGGTCAATCAGCTCGGCCAGGGTTTCTGTGCGCGCCTCCTCTTCGGAGTAGAGATCTGACAGGCGCGCCGGATCATGGGCGAAGGCCCGCCCGATGGCCAGGGCCAGGCGGTTCTTCTCGATCGCAACACCGTTCAAGACAATAGCCTGATCAAGGGCGACGAGGCTGACCGGAACCAGTCCCTTTTGCCAGGCAAAGCCCAGCATCATGACATTGGCCAGAACGGCATCGCCAAGCAGAGTTTCTGCCGCTTCATTCGCGTTGAAGCCCGACAGGTTGTCGGCACCGATGACGCCGGCGATGGATTTTTCGCGCAGAGCGGCCATCAAGTCGGCATCACGGCGCAGGACCAGATCGCCTGTGGGCATTTCGGCGCGGTTCAGCACCATTTTCGTGCCCTCGCGATAGTGGGCTGACGCTTTCGGAGCGGAACTGACCACCACGTCGCAACCGATTACCGCATCTGCCGCACTTTGGTCGATACGCACCTGATGCAGCGCGTCCGGTGCACTTGAAAGGCGGATGTAGCCGAGTACGGTGCCGAACTTCTGTGCGAAGCCGGTAAAGTCCAGGACGCTGGCGCCTTTCCCTTCCAGATGCGCGGCCATAGTGATCAGAGCACCTACCGTGACGACGCCCGTACCGCCGACACCGGTCACCAGAAGATCGAACGGATCCTCCAGCGATGGCAAAGCAGGCATAGGTAGGCCAGCGGTCAGCGTACCAATGTCCAAAGCGGCAATTTCTTTCTTGCGCCGCGTTGCACGTTCCACGGTTACGAAGCTTGGGCAGAAACCATTCAGGCAGGAGAAATCCTTGTTGCAGCTTGAAAGGTTGATCTTGCGT
Source organism: Phaeobacter sp. JH20_37 (assembly GCF_048056015.1). Classification (NCBI taxonomy): domain Bacteria; kingdom Pseudomonadati; phylum Pseudomonadota; class Alphaproteobacteria; order Rhodobacterales; family Roseobacteraceae; genus Phaeobacter; species Phaeobacter sp. JH20_37. Next base: position 238,680 of record NZ_JAYMWW010000020.1, read on the forward strand.
TTTCGGCCAAAGGGGGTCTCTTTCGGCTCGACACTCAGGCAGTTGGATTCCACCGAACAATCGCCGCAGCCCTCACAAACCAGATCATTGATAAAGGCAAACCGCTTTGGATCCTCCATTGTGCCACGCTTGCGGCGGCGGCGTTTTTCGGTGGCGCAGGTCTGTTCGTAAATCAAGACGGTAACGCCGGGGATCTCCCGCAGCTCGCGTTGGACGGTGTCCATTTCGGCACGGTCGTGAAAACTGGTGCCCGCAGGGAAATCGGAGGAGGAGAACTTGCCGATCTCATCGGACACCAGCGCAATCCGGTCGACGCCTTCTGCGCGGCAGGTCTGGGCGATGCCTGAGACACTGACCGGTCCATCCACCGGCTGGCCGCCGGTCATCGCGACCGCATCATTATAGAGGATTTTATAAGTGATATTTGTGCCCGCAGCGACCGCCTGACGGATTGCCAGAGAGCCAGAGTGATACCAGGTGCCCTCGCCAAGGTTCTGGAACACATGCTTGCCGCCGTTGAATTTCGAGGCAACTGTCCAGGGCACCCCTTCGCCTCCCATCTGGGCATAACCGGCGGTGTCGCGGTCCATCCAGCTGGCCATGACATGGCAGCCAATTCCCGAGTTGGCATTGCTGCCTTCAGGCAGTTTAGTGGAGGTGTTATGAGGGCAGCCCGAGCAGAAATAGGGGGTGCGGGTGGCACCGGGGATATTCAGCAGCTGAGGGGGCTTGGCGGTCAGAATATCTGCCCGCTCCAACAGGTTTTCCTCTGGGAAGAACCGGTTCAGGCGTTCCGCCACGATCGGCACCAGCTGCAAAGGCGACAGCTCACCTGTCCAGGGGATCAGCGGGTTGCCCTGACTGTCATGTTTGCCGACCATCCGTTCCGGTTTGTCGCCTGGCCAGTCGTAGAAATATTCCTTGAACTGGCTCTCGATGATGCCGCGTTTTTCCTCGACTACCAGAACTTCCTGTTTGCCTTTTACAAAACGCAGCGCCTCGGTGCGGGCTAGGGGCCAAACCATCCCAACCTTGTAGATATCAATACCGAGACGTTTGCAGGCGGCGGCATCAAGTCCGAGCAGGCGCAGCGCCTCCATCAGGTCCAGATGTCCCTTGCCAGTGGTGACAAAGCCGAATTTTGCTTCCGGCAGATCGTAGATCCGCGTATCAATCGGATTTGCCTCGGCGAAGGCACGCACCGCACGCAGCTTGGCGTGGATCCGGGTCTCGATCTCCGGCGAGGGCAGGTCTGATCTGCGGATGTGCAGCCCGCCTGGATAATCGGGCAGTTCGGGGTAGGAGAAAGCGCGGTCCGGGCGCAGGTCCACGGAGCGTGCGCTTTCCACGGTTTCCGAGACGGCTTTGAACCCCACCCAGGTGCCCGAATAGCGCGACAGCGCAAAGCCGTATTCGCCAAACTGCAGGAATTCCCCGACATCGGCCGGGTTCAGGACCGGCATGAACCAGGACATGAAGGCCACGTCGGACTGATGTGGCATTGAGGAGCTGACGCAACCATGGTCATCGCCTGCAACGACCAGAACGCCGCCCTTCTCGGATGAGCCATAGGCGTTGCCGTGCTTCAGCGCATCGCCGGACCTGTCGACCCCCGGTCCCTTGCCATACCACATGGAGAACACGCCCTCGACCTCGCAGTGAGGGTCAAGAATGGCCTGCTGCGCGCCCAAGACGGCGGTTGCGCCCAGATCTTCGTTCACGGCGGGCATGAAGGTGATGTTATTGGCGTCCATGCGTGTGCGGCTGCGCCAGAATTCCAGATCAACGCCGCCTAGCGGAGAGCCGCGATAGCCGGATACAAAGCCTGCGGTATTCAATCCGGCCGATCTGTCGCGCCGTGCCTGATCCAGCATCACGCGCGCCAGTGCCTGGGTGCCGGTCAGAAAGACGCGGCCCGTCGTCATCTCATAACGGTCATCCAGCTGGTAACTGCGAAAATCGTGGCTGAGCTGGGTCATTGGAGTATCCCTTGCAATGATACGATCATATGCGCGAAATGATAATCCACATTGTCTGGATATTCTTGCCAGATTACCTCTGTATTACTCCATTCATGAATGATATTTCCATGTGATGTAAGAATTTGGATGATTTTACCATGGATGATGATCTCACCCTTGATGATCGGGACCGTCGGATCCTGACGCTGCTGCAACAGGATGCGCGGATGTCGAATGCGGATCTGGCAGAGGCGGTGGGGATGTCAGCTTCGGCGTTGTGGCGGCGGGTGCGCGCACTGGAGGAGGCGGGTGTCATTGAGCGCTATGGCGCGGTGGTGAACGCGGCGGCTATGGGGCTGGGATTTCACGCGATTGTCCATGTGCAGCTGACCCGTCACGACCGCGAAAAGCTGGCGGACTTCATCAAGGCGGTTGAGACCAGCCGTCTGGTTCAGGAATGCTATGCGACCACGGGGCAGTCGGATTACCACCTGCGGGTATTGGCGCCTGATCTTGACGCCTACAATCGGTTTCTTGAGGAGTTTCTGTTCCGCCTGCCTGCGGTTGCCAGTGCGCAAACAAACGTGGTGCTGCGGACCATCAAGCGCGACGAACCTGTCACGCGCTGAGCTTTGTCCCGGGCGCCGACAGCTTAGGTCGCGCTGCTTCGTCTTTCAGCCGAAACTGACATGCGCCCAGGCAGCTGCCATCGCAAGATAGGTGAGTTGGTGTAAGGCCTGGTCGGTGCCCATCGCGCGCCAGTAGACAGCCATATTCGGTGCCAGTTCCTTGCGTTTGGAATAGCAGGCCTTGCAATAGTCGATGTTGAAATGTGCCACCCATTCCAGCGCGCAGATGATCAAGATGAAGCCAACCGGAGCCCCCATGATAACAAAGGCAATAATGGATCCCATCACATGCACCCCCGCATGTTGTGCCCGTCCGGCATGCAGATATTCACCACGACCCGAGAGCATCTTGGGTGTTTGCAGGTAGAAATCCGCAAACATGTGTTTGATCTGAAGCAGGCAAAGCAATCCCAAAAGGGATGCGAGGTGGTCTGTCAAAGCAATGGCCCCGTTTTGTGTCGCGCGCTGAAAGCTTACGTATTTTTTCGAAACAGGCAAATGGCCTGTGGCACTAATCGCCACGACGCTCCGTCATCTGGATAGGCTTTGGGCAAGGTCAGCTGGATTGAACCGGACGACACGGCGTGCGACGTCCGTCTTGCCATTGCCTGCAACTGGCAATCCGGGCTAGGCATATCGGGATCAGTTTCCGTAACATTTTCCATTTCGGAGCCGTCCCATAGAACGCACTCTTTTTCGGTTTATCTGGAACTACTCAAAGCGCGACCAACTGGTTCTGTTGGTGGTCACGGCCTGCCTGTTTCCACTTCTCTATCTCACTCTGGAACTGCCAAAACGCATCATCAACGATGCTATCGGGGCGCAGAGCTCCACGATTGACCTGCTTGGGTACGAGCTGAACCAGCTGCATTATCTCTGGCTTCTCTGCGGTGGATTTCTTCTGGCGGTTCTCGCGCATGGTCTGCTGAAAATGCGCATCAATACGATGAAGGGGGTTCTGGCCGAGCGGATGCTGCGGCGGTTTCGCTATCGGTTGATCTCGCGTGTTGTGCGATTCCCACAGCCGTATTTCGAACGGGTAAGCCAGGGCGAACTGGTGTCTATGATCACCTCGGAAAGTGAGCCGATGGGGGGATTGATGGGGGATGCGGTCAGCCAGCCGGTGCTACAGGCCGGTCAGATGCTGACGATCCTCTATTTTCTGTTCATGCAGAGTGTCTGGTTCGGTCTGGCGGCGGTTGCGCTAATTCCCTTGCAGGGCTGGTTGATCCCGATGTTGCAGCGGCAAATCAACCTGTTGAACAAGAAGCGTATTCATCAGATCCGCGCTTTGGCCTCCGAGATCGGCGAAAGCGCTGCTGGCGCATCTACCCTACGTCTGAACGGCGGTTGGCGTTACCGGATGGCTGTCATCACGGATCGGCTCGGATGGCTCTATGACATCCGGTTTGCGATCTATCAGAAAAAATTCTTCATGAAGTTTCTCAACAACTTCATTACCCAGCTGACACCGTTCCTGTTCTATGCAGTTGGCGGCTATCTGGTGCTTGAAGGCAAGGTCTCGCTCGGTGCACTGGTTGCAGCCCTTGCCGCCTACAAGGACTTGGCATCGCCCTGGAAGGAACTTCTGGCCTATTACAACCAGACGCAGGATATGGCGTTGCGCTGGGATGTGATCCTGGAGCGATTTGACCCGCCCGGCATGGTCGATGAGGCCTTGATGACGGGCGCTCCCGAGGATTTGAAACGGCTTCGTGGCGATATCGTCGTGGAGGGGGTCAACGTCCGCGATGCGGATGGCAATCTTGTTCTGGAAGATCTCAATGCCCGCTTCCCGGCAGGCAAGGTGATCGGGGTTGCCGCGCCCTCGGAGGAGGATCGCCGTGCGTTGGCGGGATTGTTGACCCGCGAATTGCTGCCTTCGGCGGGCAAGGTCTGTATCGATGACCAGAACATGCGTGACATTCATCAGGCGGTGATCGCTGCCCGCATCGGTCATGCCACGTCCCGCCCGGTGCTGTTTCAAGGCTCTTTTGGCGACAATGTGATGATGCCGATCAGGCAGCGGCCGCTTGGTACCGCGCAGGACCTGCGGCGCTATGATGTGGCGCAGCGTGCGGGTAACAGCCCAGATCCACTGGACGCCTCCTGGCTGGACCCGAGCCTGGCCGGGTTCTCCAGCGAGGCGGAGCTGCGCGACTGGTGGCTGCGGTTGGTGTCGGGGATCGGGTCCGATACCGCCCTGTTCCGTCGTGGCGTCGAACAGCGTTTTGATGCCAAGAGTCATTCAGAATTGGCGCATCAGCTGGTCGAACTGCGGCCAAAGGTGCAGCAGGCGGTTACCAAGGCGGGCCTGGAACAATACGTGCACTTTCTGGCGGCAGATCGGTACAATCCGGCCCTGCCGGTGGCGGAGAACCTTCTCTATGCAACCACGCAAGCGCGGATCACCGAAGACGTCCTGAGGCAACAGAATGATTTTCTGGATCAACTCAGGGCACTCGATCTTGACGTCGATCTCGTCGCGCTCAGCCGTGACGTGGTGGAAATGCTGCGGCAAATCTTTGGCATTGACGGTACCGATCATCCGCTCTTCCGCAAGCTTGGGCTGGAGGCTTCGGCCTATGAGGGGGCGCTGGCGCTGGTCGACAAGACCCGGAACGATGGCGTCTCTACGCTGAGCCATGAAGAACTTGCGCGGTTACTTATCGTGCCTTTCAGCATCTCTGCCGAACAAATCGGTGCTGCGTTCAGCGATGAGATAGAAGAGCGCATTCTTGCGTTCCGCCAAAGCCACTCCAAGCAATTGATGGCGACGCTGGGTGATATTTTCGAGCCGCTTGATGAGGCGGCCTTTGCTCCGGGTCTGACGGTGCTCGAGAATGCCCTGTTCGGCAAGATCTCCGATAGCGCCGGCGGGCGAGCCGAGGAGGTGCAGAAGCTGGTCTCAGAGGTTCTTGTCGAGAACGGCGTGCGTGATCGGGTTGTTGAGCTGATTTTTGATCTGCCGATTGCGATAGGCGGGCAGGGGCTTGCAGCCAGCTTTGCCGAGCCGCTTGCCTTCTCGCGCGCTTCGATCAAGCGCCCGGATATCCTGATCCTAGACGCTGCAATGGCGAGCTACGATCTGGATACACGCATCGCCATTCACAAGAACCTGCGCCATCTTTTGCCAGAGACGACGCTGATCTATCTGGGCAGCAGTTTTGAAAGCCCGGATGTCTTCGACAGTTATTATGAGCTTCGCCAGGGCCGGTTGGTGAGTGACACCCCCGCTGCGGATGCGGTCAGTGATGGTGCGGGCAGTGCTGATCTTGCACGGAAACTACGGGCGCTTGAGCAAACGGAGCTGTTCTCGGAGCTCAACCGTCGCCAGCTCCGGCTTCTTGCCTTTGGGGCGCGCTGGTATACCGCCAAGGCTGGTGACACGGTGTTTCTCAAGGACGATGAAGCGAGTGACGGCGCTTATATGATTCTGGAGGGCGAAGCGGGCCTATATCTGCCGCAGGAAGGTGATGACAGCCGTCTCGTAGCCAAGGTCGGTGCCGGTCGTCTGGTTGGCGAACTGGGATTGATCCGGAAGGAACCCAGGGCGCTGAGCATGATTGCCGAAAGCGAGCTGACGTGTTTGCGGATCGGTGAGGAGGAGTTCCTTGCAGTTGTCGAAAACGATGCCGCCACGGCTTTCAAACTGTTGCAGGTGGTTGCTGGCTACGTGTCGAGCTAGCGCGGCCGAGACTTGTGGCAGGGCAAGCGCAGCCCGGATGGTCAGACAGGCGGCGCGCATGCGCGACAGGGTCGAAATCCTACTGCGACGGGTAGTTCTGTTATTTGGTTTTGGGCGGCGCGCCGCCGACAAAACTGTTACCATCGGCGTAGTTGCAGGGGGCATCCTGCATATTGAGGTGCAAATCGTCTCCCTCGAATGGATGGGCGCGGGCGAGATCTTCGTCTACCTCGATACCAAGGCCGGGGGCGTCCGAGGGGATGACGAACCCAGCTTCGATCGTGATGCTCTGCTTGATCAACGACATGTGGAACGGCGTTTCAATGGTCTCGATCATCAGAAGGTTGGGGATCGACGCCGCCAACTGGATATTGGCAGCCCACTCCACCGGACCGGCGTAGAGATGCGGGGCCATTTGGGCACCAAAAACCTCGGCGATGGCCGCAATCTTCTTGACCTCCCAGATGCCACCTGCCCGCCCCAATGCGGGTTGCAGGATTTCGGCCGCGCCAGCGCGCAGCACAGCGGCAAACTCCGCCTTGGTGGTCAGTCGTTCTCCGGTGGCAACGGGAATGCGCACCCGTTCAGCGACACGGGCCATATCCGCGACCAAATCGGGGGGTGTCGGCTCCTCGAACCATAAGGGGCTATAGGGTTCAAGAGCCTGCCCCAACCGAATGGCGCCGGCGGGCGTGAACTGGCCATGGGTTCCGAACAGTAGGTCGGCACGATCTCCCACAGCCTCACGGATCGCTCGGCAGAAGGCGACGGATTTCGTGATGTCAGATTGCGCCGGCATATGCCCGCCGCGCATCGTATAGGGACCGGCGGGGTCGAATTTGATCGCTGTATATCCGTTCTCCACAGCTACAATGGCGGATTCAGCTGCCAGCTCGGGGCTGTTCCAGAACGCATCCATGTCGTGATGGGGTTGCGGATAGAGATAAGTATAGGCGCGCAGCCGCTCGTTCATTCGCCCGCCGATAAGTGCGTGAACCGGACGATTGCGATCCTTTCCGAGAATGTCCCAACAGGCGATTTCCAGTCCTGAGAATGCGCCCATGACGCTGAGGTCGGGCCGCTGGGTGAAACCTGACGAGTACGCCCGTCGGAACATCCATTCGATGTTTTCTGGCGATTGTCCCAGCATGTGGCGGTCAAATACATCACGGATCACGTGGCTCATCGCGTCTGGGCCGATCGAGGCCGCGTAGCATTCGCCCCAGCCGATGATGCCGGTATCGGTGGTCAGTTTGACGAGGATCCAATAGCGCCCTCCCCAGCCGGGCGCGGGTGGGGCTGTGACGATGATGTCGAGGTCTTGCAGTTTCATGTCATTTCCCCGTGGCTACTGAACGGTTTATTGGTCGAAAACGATGATGTTGCGGCGCGCCGAGCCCGTCTTGGTGTCTGCGATCGCTGCATTGATCTCTTCAAGCCGCCACCGGCCGGAGATCAGCTCGTCCAGCTTCAAACGTCCTTGTTTGTAGAGGTCTACCATCCATGGAATATCGCGCTGGATAACGACGTCGCCCATTTTCGACCCGATCATGCCCTGACCGATAGCCGCCATGATCACGGGTTCGTAGCTGGCTTTCGCGCCGGAATGGGGCATGCCGATCATTACCATGCGCCCACCGACACCGAGATACCTTGTGGCCTGATCGTAGGCGGGGATCGCACCAACGGTGACCAGGACGACATCTGCACCGCGACCGCCAAGCGCTTTGTAGGCGGCCTTCCAAGGGGCATCCAGACTGCCGAGAACCGTATGGGTGGCCCCGAACTCTTCGGCAATGGCCAGCTTATCCTCGCTGAGGTCGACAGCGACGATGCGGCGGGCGCCGGCGATGCGGGCGCCCTGAATCGCATTGAGGCCGACACCGCCTGCACCAATCACCACAACATCCTGGCCTGCGCGCAGCTGGGCGGCGTTCACCGCAGCGCCGACACCGGTGATCACGCCGCAGGACAGAAGTGCGGCAACGTCTTTACCCAGATCTGCCGGAATTTTCACAATCTGGCGTTGGTCAACCACCACCCGTTCTGCAAATGCACCGCAGGCCATGGCCTGCATCAGGGGGGAACCTGCAAGGGTTTTCAGCGGGCCATTGATAGCATCATAGGGGGTCTCGCACAGCGTTGGAGCGCCCCCTGCACAGCTGGGACAGCTGCCGCAGGAGCGGATCAGGGTCACGACCACGCTATCGCCTTCGGCGAAGCCATGAACATGCTCGCCAACTGCGCTGATCACGCCGGCAGCCTCGTGACCATAGACAGCGGGCAGGAAACCACCCCAGGCACCCTCCGCATAGGAGATATCACTGTGGCAGATCGCGACGGCATCCAGTTTGACCTCCACTTCACCGCTACGCGGCGCGGCAAGCTGGACATCCTCGATCACAAGCGGGCTGCCGAACTGATGGCATACGGCTGCTTTAACGATAGGCATGTCGCGTCTCTCCCCTTTTAGTGGTCACGGTGGACCGGGGGAAGCGAGCCCGCAAGCCCGAAACCGTCTGTGACGCGTCGTATCTTGAAGACGAATTGGCGCAGGGGGCAGGGAAACGGTTGCGCCGATCACCGCCGGGTCAGGAGGGATTTCGTCTGGCTTGCAGGGCGGTGACGCTTTTCGCAAATTGCTGTGCCTCTTCCGGGGCAGAGCCAAGTTGCCGTGCTGCGTCAAAGATCGCGGTGTGATCAAGCTCTGGATAATGCGCGACCGTGATCTCCTGCAACGACTTTCCGTCTTGGGCAGCCTTGGCACAGAGCTCCTTGACCATCGCCTGCGCCTCACCGCGCCGCATATGCTCAGCCAGAGCAAAGCTCAACGCTTCGGCATGAATGGTACCGTTGGCAGCGTTCAGATTGTGCCGCATGCGGTCGACATCCGGTGTCAGCCCCCGGGTCATGGAATTGGCAATCCGCACGGCACTGGCGGCGCAGAAAACGGTCTGCGGCAGGCTTAACCATTCGCCGAGCCAGCTTGTGCCGTCCCGTTGGTGCTGATGGCCAGCAGAATGATGCAGGGCCGAGAGCTGGGCGTTTGCCTGCGACGTCAGCGCAACCAATGCGGAGGCGCCTACCGGGTTTTGCTTCTGTGGCATTGTGGATGAGGCGCCGCGACTGCTGATCGCAATCTCATCAATACCGCTCTGACGGAGGGCGAGACAGTCAGTACCCAGTTTGCCCAATGCAACGCAGACCCGGGTAAACCAATCGGCAATACGCAAGACCGGCGTGCGGTCGGTATGCCAGCTGCGACCCGGATCGGCGAGCGACAGACCGGCAGCCAGTTCTGCGCGCAGCTCCGCAACCCGTGGGCCAAGCGCGCCAGAGGTGCCCGCGGCGCCTGAAAGTGACACCAGCAGACAGCTGTCGCGCAACCTTGGCAATTCGTCCAACAGCCTAAGCAGGGGCTGTCCCCAGGCGGCCACGACAGCGCCAAAACTTGTTGGCGTGGCCAGCTGGCCGTAGGTGCGTGCGGCCATCGGCAGGCTGGCATGGGCTTCAGCCAAATCGGAGAGCTGGGCCAGCAGCGCCATCAGATCCCCTTCCACCGCCGCAAGCGCCTGTCGCAGGCGTAGCATCAGCGCGCTGTCCATGATGTCCTGCGAGGTTGCGCCCCAATGAACATACTGTGCATGTTCCGGCGCGCTCATCTCGCTCCGCAGCGCTGCGACCAGACCTGGAACCGGCACGCCGTTCTGCCCAGCCGCGGCAGCCAGTGCCCCAGGATCAAGAGCGACCTCCATCACGGCGCGTCCGATCGCGGCGGCGCTGTCTTCGGGGATAATGCCGACTTTGCCCTGCGCCTTCGCTAGCGCACCTTCGACCAGCAGCATGGCACGGATTTCAGCACTGTCTGAAAATAGCCGGGAGACATCTCCGGCAGGAAAAAGCGCGGCATAGAGCTGACTGTCAAAAAGAGAAGCGGCCATCAGAGATCTTTCACTATGGTTGCCATCACCGTTGCCAGTTGATCGGGCGCGGCAAAGAACGGCGAATGTGACGTGTCGAGATTTTTTATCCGATCAGTGGGCCAATCCGCCACCATTTCTGCCTGATATTCTGGCGGGATGACGCGATCTTGGGTGCATCGAATATAGGCTTTTGGTGTCGCGGCCCATTGTGGACCCAGTTTCACGGGCGTGTCTTGCGGCCTGATCGGCTGCGGTGCCAGTCGCGACAGCGCATAGTCCACCACTGACCTCGGGCAATCGTGGTATAGCAGATCCGGTGCGGCTTCGGGGTCGAAACAGTAGCTTTGCCCGTCCGCGGTTTTCAAAACCTTGCCGATGAGCGGTTGGCTTGGGCCGCGTTTGCGCATGTCGATCATCGACAGGCCATTCTGGGGGACATAGGCGCAAAGGTAAATCAATCCTCGCAGCGGTGGGCCGATATCGGCTGCGGCTGACATCGGGTAGCCGGCCCAGGAATGGCCCACAACGATAGTCTCTGATCGCGCGGCGTCGCGGACAGCGGCTACGGTTTCCTCCAAAGTGACAGCGACTGGATCGCACCCCCGCGCGTTGCCGCCTATACGAGGGCCGGGAAGGTCGATGGTTCGCGCGTTGATCCCGCGTGCTTCCAGTTGAGGCAGGACGTCGCGCCAGCACCACGAACCGTGGCAGGAGCCGTGGACCAGCAGCAGATCAGTCAATATGCCCGAGCTCCCTCAGGAAGGTCACCAAACGGTCGGCAAAGATATCGGGCTTTTCGACACAGGGAAGATGTCCGGCGCGGCGGATCAGCTCGAACCTTGATCCGGGGATTAAATCCACCGTTTCGCGAACCAGATCTGCCGGCGTTGCACCATCATCCGATCCCGCGATGCCCAAGGTTGGCAGGCGCAGGCCGCTGGTTGGGGTGTAAAAATCAGTTCCGGCGATGGCCGCGCAGCAGCCGATATAGCCTTCGACCGATTGCCCAAGCAGCTGGGCGCGCCAATGGGCCAGCTCCGGGGACCTGTAGAAGGCTGGAGCAAACCAGTTCTGCATGATCGTGTCGGCGACCGCATCAAGCCCATCCTGCTTGATCGCATCAATGCGCTGTTGCCATTTGGCGGCGGTGCCAATCTTGGCCGCCGTATTCGAGAGCACCAGTCCGCGTATCAGATCCAGCCGCTTGACGGCCAGCCCCTGCGCGATCATCCCGCCGATCGACAAACCAACAAAAATACAGTCCCGCACCTCCAGATGATCCAGCAGGCGCTCGGCATCGCGTACCAGAGCCCCCATCGAATAGGGAGCGGGCGTGGCCGACGTGCCGCCATGGCCGCGCAGGTCATAGCGAATGATGCGCAGCGACGGCGGCAAGCGCGTCACCACGTCGTCCCAGACATGCAGATCGGTGCCGAGTGAATTGGCGAACACCAGCGCCGGGCCGTCAGGCGTTCCATCCAATTGATAGTTCACCCGGATGTCACCCAGATCTGCAAGCGGCATGGAACTCCTCCTGAGCTTATTCGATGCGCTTCCCTAGCCTGCGTGTTTCAGGACGTAAACCCGATCCTAGCACCGCCATGCGGCTGGATCGCGGCTCTATTCGGCAGTCTCGAGCCGCATATGGGCCATGATTTGCCCATGGTCGGAGGCCAGCTTGTTATAAGGCGCTTCGGGGTGGCTGCCATCAGTAAGGTGGTCGTTGAAGACGCTGAAATATTGCATTTCGCCGATGGCCCCTGTCCATTCGGGATCAAAATGGCGGGACATATAGATCTGATCGATGCTCTGGTGCACGCCTCCGAATGTGGTGGTGTATACCACGTCACGGAGAGATTTCTTGAGAAACAGCTTTTCCGCCGAACGCAGGCGGACCCGGTCGATCATCTCCCGGATCTGACGGTCTTCGTCCGGGTTGTAGCGATCTCCCGAGTGGCGAGCGTCATGCCGCAGCATCCAGGAGTAGTTGCGAAACGGTGTCTCGCCGCTGATGATTTCAGAGCTGACGGCATCCTCGCCATCATTGAAGTCTCCCAGGACCATGACCGGCCGGTCCTGTTCCAGCTCGTCCAGGATGGCGCGGCGCAGAACCCAGGCCTCGGCCATACGCCGCAGAGCTGCCCGCAACGCGCCCATGGCCCGCCCACTGGCATCATAAGCCGTGAGCACGGTTTCGGGCGCATAAGGCGCCCCAAGTGGTGTTATGAACTCGCCCAGTTTCGATTTCAGGTGGCAGTTGAATACGCTGATGATCTGGTTCGCGACGGGAATGCGGGCCTTCATGATCGGTCGAGACAGCCGTCGCAGCGTGTAGTAGCCCGCGTCATCCTCGCCGCCCAGGCAGGCCATCGGGATATCCAGCGGCAGCGGCAGGTCCTGAATAATCTCGACCGGTTCCACAAAACCTGTACGTGACAGAATCGCGAGACCGGGGCGACGCTTGCCCGGAGTGTCGTGGTCATTCGTATTGGCAGCATAGGCCAGCTTGGCATCGGTATAGGGCGTATAGACCAGTTTGCGGAATATGGCCTTGCGGTGATAGCGTTTGGAGCGATCGGGCAGGGTCGCGGCGTTTACCTGTTTGCCACGCCGATCGGTTTCGGCGATCACCTCGCGCAGCGTCGCCTCATCAAAGATTTCCTGAAACCCCACGATATCGGCATCGAGCGTCAGCAGCTGATCGGCCAACCAATCGGATTTCCAAGCATATTCCTCGGGCGTGTAGCTTTGAAACCTGTAGTATTCTTGATCGGGACCGATCAGGTTCTTCACATTGAAGGAGGCGATAGTGAACTCGGTCATAGGGGCACTCCAGGGGCGAAGGGCACCGGATCGACCGGTGCGAGTGTGAAGCCTATCCGAACTTTTGTAGCGCTTCGGCAAAAATGGCGGGGTCGACATTACCACCGGTCGCAATGGCAATCGCGCTCGATCCGTTGAGGTGGTCTGTGTGAAACAAAGCTGCCGCCAGCGAGACAGCACCGCCAGGCTCCAGCACGATTTTGAGCCTCGAATAGGCCAGCGCCATGGCGTGCATGGCCTCGTCTTCGCTGACAGCAATTCCGGAACCGCAGAGCCGTGACAGGATCGGGAAGGTGATTTCGCCGGGTGCAGGCGTGAGAATAGCGTCACAGAGTGAGCCGGCCGTGGTGTCATTGCGACAGATCCGCCCGGCGGCCAGTGACCTGGCAACGTCATCGAACCCCTGCGGTTCACAGGGGCGAACCCGCATTTTTGGCGCAGCGTGTTCCAGCGCCAAGGCAACCCCCGAAGTCAAACCACCACCGCCGCAGCAGACCAGAACATCCGCCTCGGTCACGTCTTGTTCAGCAGCCTGTCGGGCGATTTCCAGACCAACTGTGCCCTGACCGGCGATGACCTCGTCGTCGTCGTAGGGCTTGATCAGGGTGAGGCCGCGAGCCTCTGCCAGCTCTGCCCCAATGGCGTCACGATTATCGGTGGCGCGATTGAACAGCACCACCTCTGCGCCGAGCGCACGGGTGTTGGCGATCTTAATTCTTGGGGCGTCCTGCGGCATCAGGATCACGGCGGGTGTGCCATGGGCGGCCGCCGCTGCGGCCACACCCTGCGCATGATTGCCACTTGAATAAGCAAGCACGCCTTTCTTGCGCTGATCCTGGCTGAGCGCAGACAGCGCGGCCCAGCCCCCCCGGAACTTGAACGATCCGGTATGTTGCAGGCACTCGGCCTTGACCAGTACCCGGCGACCCGCGATGTCGTCCAGAAAGGGGGAGGAGAGGAACGGCGTTTCGCGGGCGTGGCCCCGCAGGCGCTCCGCAGCGGCACTGATTGCGGCAAAGGATGTCATTGGGCGACCTCGAGAATTCGGTGGATAAGGGCAAGCGCCTTGGGTTCGTCCAGAAACGGGACATGGCCGCGATCCGGCACTTCCATGGCGATCAGGTCCGGCAGACGGCGCTGCATGTTCTCGTAGGTCTCAGCCGTCAGAATGTCGGAGTTCGCGCCGCGGATCACGCCGCAGGGCAGACCTTCAAGTGATTGAAACAATGGCCAGAGATCCGGCGCTGGCCCCGCTGCAGCCTGCGCCAAGAGAGCTTCACGCAACCGGGCGTCATAGCGCAGCGCCAAACCCGTCCGGGTCTGCGTGTAAAAAACCTCGGCTTCTTCGCGCCAACGTGTCATCGGCACATCGGGAAACGCTGGCGCCATATGGGTCGCAAGCGCCGAGGCGGCTTCTTCGTGGGTTTTGGCTGCCGGACGATATCCGACATAGGCCATAATCCGGGTGATCCCATCTGCCGGAATTTCTGGCCCGACTTCGTTCAGGATGACACCGGCCAATCGCTCCTTGTGTAGAGCGGCCAGTGCCATCGCCACCAACCCGCCGCGCGAGGTGCCGAGCAGCGTCACGCGATCAATGCCCAGATGGTCCAGCAGCTCGATCACATCCTGCGCCTCGCGCGGGACCGAATAGCTGTGGATATCGTCTGCATATTGAGACCGGCCTCGACCCCGGGCGTCCAGGGTGATCAGGCGATGGCCATGAATATGCGGCCGCAGGTAGCGAAAGTCCTGCCCGTCGCGTGTGAGCCCTGCCAGGCACAATAGGGGTGGGCGGGAAATGGCTGTTGTCTGGGGGCCGAAGTCTGGATCGTCATAGGCCAGCTCCAGCCCGTCAGAGCTGGTAAAATATGAGAGTGCGCGTGGCGTGTTCAGCACGGGTTTATCCCCCCGCCAGGTCAGGGATACTGGCCAGATTCCTCAGCACGTGATGCGGCCTCCACGGCAGGCGATCCATAGGTTCACCACTTCGGTTCACCCAAGCCGTGGTAAACCCGTATCCCGCCGCACCGGCAGCGTCCCAGCCGTTGGAGGACACGAAAAGCACTTCATCGCGCTGGCAGCCAAAGCGTTTGCCGACAAGGTCATAGACCTGCGGGTCCGGTTTAAAGACACCAACGCTTTCGACAGAGAGCACATCGTCCAGCAGGTCGCCGACCCCTGCGGATTGGACGGCTCCGTCCAGCATCTCGGGTGATCCGTTGGAGAGGATTGCGGTCTGCAGGCCCGCAGTCTTGAGGGCGCGCAGCATCTGCGGAACCTCATCATAGGCCTGAAGCTGCCAGTAGAGATCCAGCAGGCGCTTTCGCAGCTGCGGGTCACCGCTCAGGCCGGTGGCCTCCATGGCCCAATCCAACCCGTCCTGGGTGACCTGCCAGAAATCGGCATGTGAGTTTGTGATTACACGCAGCCAAGTGTATTGTAGCTGCTTCAGCCGCCAGTGGTTGGCCAGCTCTGCCCAATGGTCGATCAGATGCGGAAACTCCGGCTCACCTGCAGCTTGCCGTGCGGCCGCTGTCACATCGAACAATGTGCCATAGGCATCAAAGATACAGGTGCTGATTGCCATGGGGCCTCCGGTTCGATGTCCTGCGGTTGTCCCAGCCTAGGCGCAAACGGGGCGCAAATTCCAGCCACAATCATTTCCCGCCGCTCTGCGGACGCCCGGGAACGGTGCGACCGGGGCTGCTTCGGATCATCGGGTTTACATCACGGTGGTGTCCTATACTGTGCGCGCCTTTGTAACGTGAAAGCAACTGGAGGTCCCATGACCGAGGTAAAAAGCGGCGATACCGTACGCATCCACTACACAGGCAAGCTGACAGACGGCAGTGTCTTTGACAGCTCTGAAGGGCGCGAGCCGCTTGAGTTCACCGTCGGCTCTGGTCAGGTTATCGAGGGTATGGACGCCGGTCTGCTCGGCATGGCCGCAGGCGAGACGAAAACGCTCAACATTCCCGCGGATCAGGCCTATGGCCCCAGCCATGACGAGGCGCGGCAGAGCATTCCGCGTGAAGGGATCCCTGATGACATCCCGCTTGAGGTTGGAACACAATTGCAGATGCAGGCTCCGACGGGCGAAGTGCTGCCGGTGACCGTGGTTGAGGTGAGCGAGGCGACTGTGACCCTTGACGCCAATCATCCCCTGGCAGGCAAAGACCTGATCTTTGATATCGAGCTGGTCTCGATCAACTGATCGCATCTGAGGCGGTGCCTCTTGCGCCGCCTCGTCAAACCGGCTCTTTTGCAGCGGGATATGCCGTGGTGAAAGAGGACGGAATGACTGATATTTCTACGTCAGCCGCATTGATGGAACTTCTGGGTATATCCGTGCCGATTCTCCAGTCTCCCATGGCCGGCGTCAGCACGCCCCAGATGGCGGCGGCTGTCAGCAATGCCGGTGGGCTGGGCGCCCTGGGTATCGGAGCGGCAAGCATCGACCAGGCTGAGGAGATGCTGCGTCAAACGGTGGCACTGACTGGCCGACCCTTTAACGTCAATGTGTTCTGCCACCGGCCAGCGCTTGAGGATTCCTCCCGCGAGGCGGCCTGGCTCAGCGCCTTGGCACCGGTGTTTCACAGCTACAATACGGCGCCGCCGGAGGCGCTGCGCGAAATCTACACCAGCTTCTGCGTTGATACCGATATGCAGGAGATGCTGATTGCGCAGCGCCCGGCAGTTGTCAGCTTCCACTTCGGTTTGCCGCCGCAGGGGGTGATCTCGGCTCTGAAGTCAGCCGGCATCATCTTGCTGGCCACAGCAACCTCACTTGCCGAGGCTGCTGTGTTGGCGAGCGCCGGGATCGACGCCATTGTTGCACAGGGGTGGGAGGCCGGAGGCCATAGGGGTATCTTTGATCCGCGCGGCGCGGATCCCAGGCTTGGAACTCTTGAACTGGTCCGTGAACTGGTTACCAACCTGAACCTGCCGGTGATCGCCGCAGGCGGGTTGATGACCGGTGCCGATATTGCAAAGGCGCTGGTAGCAGGTGCCGCTGCTGCGCAGTTGGGCACCGCGTTCATCGCCTGTCCCGAGAGCAGTGCCGATGCGGGCTATCGGGCCGCCTTGCTGGCCGCGGATCCGAAAACAGAGATGACGACGGTAATTTCAGGTCGCCCGGCCCGCTGTCTGAGAAACCGTTTCACCGACCTTGCGCAGAAGCTCGATCCGACGATCATTCCGGATTACCCCATTGCCTATGATGCCGGGAAAGCCCTGAACACTGCGGCGAAGCAGGCTGGCGAGCCCGGATATGGCGCGCAATGGGCCGGACAGGGCGCTGCCGGAGTTCGTGCTATGCCTGCGGCTGATCTCATGCAGCAGCTTCTTTCAGAACTGGCTGCGGAACAGTGATGTCAAGCGGAGACAGCAACAAGAAAGGGCACCCGCTGGGTGCCCTTGGTTCTTGTGACAGGGATTGGCAGCAGGTCAGAGATTGTCCTGCTGCGGCATGCCAAGGACATGAAAACCACCGTCGACGCGGATGATCTCGCCCGTCGTGCAGGCCCCTGCGTCGGAGGCGAGATAGACGGCTGTACCACCAACCGCTTCCAACGTGGCGTTATCGCGCAATGGGGCGTTCTGCGCCGTATGTTTAAACGTCTTGCGGGCACCACCGATGGCGGCCCCTGCCAGGGTTTTCATCGGGCCAGGGGAGATGGCGTTCACACGGATGCCTTCGGGGCCGAGATCATTGGCCAGGTAACGCGTGGCGCTTTCCAATGCCGCCTTTGCGACACCCATCACGTTGTAGTTGGGCACCACTCGGTTCGATCCCTGGTAGGTCAGGGTCAGCAACGTGCCGCCATTGGCCTTCATCAGCGGGTAGGCGCGGCGCGCCACCTCGACAAAGGAATAGGCGGAGATATCCATCGAATTCTTGAAGTTCTCGCGGCTGGTGTCGAGGAAGCGTCCGGTCAGCTCGGTCTTGTCCGAATAGGCGATGGCGTGCACCACGAAGTCGACACTGTCCCAGCGTGCCGCCAATTGCTCGAACGCGGTGTCGAGCGACGCATCATCGGTGACGTCCACATCGACCATAAAGTCGCTGCCAACGCTCTGGGCCAGCGGTTCCAACCGTTTACCAAAGGCTTCACCCTGATAGGTGAATGCCAGTTCGGCCCCCGCATCGGCCATGGCCTTGGCGATGCCCCAAGCGATCGAACGGTCGTTTGCGACCCCCATGATCAGGCCACGTTTGCCCGTCAATACTCCTGACATCCGCCGTTATCCTTTGTATTTGCTCAATACCATTGAGCCATTGGTGCCGCCAAAGCCGAAGCTGTTGGTCATTACGCTGTCAAGGCCCGCGTTTTCCACCAGCTGGGTTGCGACCTCTCCCGGCTCGATGCCCTCGGCCAGCGTGTCGACGTTGATCGACGGCGTGATGAAGTCATTGTCCAGCATCAGAAGGCAGAAGATCGCCTCCAGTGCGCCCGCCGCGCCCTGCGCATGACCGGTCATTGATTTGGTCGAAGAAATCGGCGGCACGTTGCCCGCGCCGAAAACCCGGCGGGCCGCTTCGATCTCGCCGACGTCGCCGACCGGGGTCGAGGTGCCGTGGGCGTTGATATAGTCCACCTTGCGGCCGTCCGGCAGGGATTGCAGGGCCAGACGCATGGCGCGCTCGCCGCCTTCGCCGGAGGGGGCGACCATATCGTGGCCATCGGAGGTGGCGGCAAAGCCGGTCACTTCGGCGTAGATCTTGGCACCGCGCGCCAGGGCGTGATCCAGATCCTCCAGCACGACGATACCGCCGCCACCAGAGATCACGAAACCGTCACGGTCCTGATCAAACGCGCGGGAGGCTTTCTCCGGCGTGTCGTTGTATTTGGACGACATCGCGCCCATCGCATCGAACAGGCACGACAGGGTCCAGTCTAGTTCCTCGCCACCACCGGCGAACATCACATCCTGCTTACCCATCATGATCTGCTCAGCCGCATTGCCGATACAGTGCAGCGAGGTCGAGCAGGCCGAGGTGATCGAGTAGTTGATACCTTTGATTTTGAAGGCTGTGGCCAGATTTGCCGAGATCGTGGAAGACATGCACTTGGGAACGGCAAACGGCCCGATCCGCTTCGTGGCCCCGGTTTTCAGCACGGTCTGATGGGCTGCCAGCATGGCCGATGTGGACGGCCCGCCCGAACCGGCCACCAGACCGGTCCGCTCATTCACCACTTGCTCTTCGGAGAGGCCGGCATCGGCAATTGCCTGGCTCATCGCGATATGGGCATAGGCCGCGCCAGCCCCCATAAAACGCAGGGTACGCTTGTCGACATGGTCAGCAACATTCAGCTTGAGCGTTCCCGCAATTTGGCTGCGAAAGCCATGCTCGACCATTTCGGGGCTGGCCTCGATGCCAGATTTTCCTGCTTTGAGAGAGGCAAGAACCTCTTCGGCATTGTTCCCGATGGACGAGACGATGCCCAGACCGGTGACGACGACGCGACGCATGATGCGTACTCCTATTTCTTGTTCAAGGGGCGGGGAGAGCTGCGGATCAGCTCTCGGAAAGGGCCACCTTCATGTCCTTGACCTGGTAGATAACTTCACCATCGGCTTCCACGATGCCGTCGGCAACCCCCATGGTCAGGCGACGGGTCTGGATCGCTTTGGTGAAATCGATCTTATAGGTCAGCATCTTGCGGTCGGGTCGCACCATCCCAGTCAGTTTCACCTCGCCTACACCCAGCGCATAGCCGCGACCCTGCCAGCCACGCCAGCCCAGGTTGAAGCCAGTGAGCTGCCAGAGGCCGTCAAGACCCAGACATCCGGGCATGATCGGGTTGCCGGGGAAATGACAGTCAAAGAACCACAGGTCAGGCGTGATATCGAACTCGGCCGTAATGTGACCCTTGCCGTGGGCGCCGCCATCGGCCGACACATCGGTGATGCGATCCATCATCAACATGGGAGGGGCGGGCAGCTGTGCGTTGCCAGGGCCGAACAGCTCGCCTCTGGCGCATTTTAGCAAATCGTCTTTGTCAAAGCTGCTGGGGTAATCGGCCATGCTGGCGCTTCTCCTGCCTATGTTATGATCGTGTATCTGGCTCCCTGTAGCACCCGTTTCGACTCTCCTGCAAGGGTTCCGGGTGCCGAGGGCACACCAGCATTCAGCCTGTGGCCTTCAGGTTTTTCAACTGTGACAGTCTACAGATACAGATCGGAGCTACGCAAATTGAATTGAATGCAAGGACCCTTTCGGCCTATAAATGCGGCCAGCAACGCTATGCAGGACCGCTACATGACGCCAACACCAGCAGATATCGCTACCAACTGGCTGGAAACAGCCGGATTGCGCCCGACCCGTCAGCGGGTGGCGCTGGCAGAGTTGTTGGTGGGCGACGGCAAGCATCGCCATGTGACCGCCGAGAGCCTGTTTGACGCGGCAAAGGACAAGGGTGCAGCTGTTTCACTTGCGACGGTCTACAACACGTTGCGCGCCTTTTGCGATGCTGGCGTCTTGCAGGAAATCACAGTCGATGGGTCCAAAAGCTATTTTGACACCAATACGCACGACCACCCCCATTTTTACTGGGAAGACGAGGGGCGTCTGTCGGATGCGCCATCCGATCAGCTGGTGATCAAGAGCCTGCCCGCGGCGCCGCAGGGCGTTGAAATCGCGTCCGTCGACGTTGTGATCCGACTGCGCAAGGTCTGATCGTAGGAACGCCGGGCGCTGCACTCATTTGAGTGCTAGAGTATATCCGTAACCGTTTTCGCCAGAATCTGCTGCGCGGTCTCTATCACGCTGCCTTTTGACGGCGGGCTGTGGCTGATCAGGACCAAGGGCTCCTCTGCCGATGTGTCGCTGATGGGTATCGCGACCAGTGGCTTGCCATCGTAGGAGCGTAAATCGGGGGGCCTGCTGTAGGTGATGCCGATCCCTTCGCCATGGGCGGCCAGGCTGCGCAGCAGCTCGACCGATGCCGCCCGGTGGGCAATTCGGGGCAGCGCGCCAATGGATTTGAACAGGCCAAGCATGTGGCGCACGGACAATCCTTCTTCGGACAGAATCAGGGGCTGTTCGGCCAGATCGGCCAAGGACAGGCGGTCACGATCTGCAAGTGGGTGACCATTGGGCATCAGCGCTACGGGGCCGCGCCGCAACACCTCCTGCCGGACGAAGCTTGCATCCACGCCCAGGTCATAGCTGATCGCCAAGTCGATATTCCCGGCGGTCATCGAGGCCAGCAGCGGTTCAAAGTGATCCGTCCTGTAGCGGATGGCCACACCGGGCAAGCCGATCCGAAGGCGCTGCAGCGCTGGGGCCAACAGAAAGGGAGCCAGATCGGTAAAACATCCCAAGGTCAGCTGCTGGCCGTCGGTTTGATCTATGCCCCGACGTTCCAGCCGCGCGGCCTGATCCAGGAGCGCTTGCGCACGGTCTGCGAACCTGCGACCTTGTGGGGTCAGGATCATGCCGGCCCCGCGACGCCTCAGGAACAGGGGCTCTCCCAGCTGCGCTTCAATCCGGGCAAGCGCTGTGGACAACGCGGGCTGGCTGACATGCACGGCGGCAGCCGCCGCCGACAGGCTGCCGTGCTGAGCGATCGCGCAGACATATTCGTAGTGGCGTAGAGTTAGGTATAACATCAGTTTATTTTCTGCATACTAAGATATTATTTGAGCACGCCGCCCCGCCGGGTGCAACATCGGCCCAAAACGGGTGACTGCAACCAGATGCTGTCACCCGTACTCCCGATACCAAGGATTGATCGATGCCCCATCCCCTCATAGCCCGAGACCATATTGACGATTTCCAACGCGATGGCGTTGTGTTGATCCGCGGTCTCTTCGTCGATCAGGTCGATATTCTGCGCGACGGCGTCGAGGCGAATATGGCGCAGCCCGGCCCCTATGCTTCCAACAATGAAAAACCCGGGCAGACCGGGCGGTTCTTTGATGACTATTGCAATTGGACCCGGATCCCTCAGTTTCAGCAGGCAATCGAACAATCGCCCGTGGCGGAGGTGGCCGCAGATCTGATGCAGTCCAAACGGGTGCAGATGTTCCACGACCACGTGCTGGTGAAAGAGCCGGGCACCTCCATGGCGACGCCCTGGCATCAGGATGGGCCTTATTATTTCGTCGAAGGACAGCAGACCATCAGCTTCTGGTCGCCGCTCGATCCTGTCACGAACGCCTCGCTGCGATGCGTTGCAGGCTCGCACCGCTGGGAGAAGGAGGTGTTGCCAACGCGCTGGGTCTCCGAGGAGGGTTTCTTTGCTGATGAGGGGCAGTACATGCCGGTGCCGGATCCCGATGCCGAAGGCATGACAATCCTGGAGTGGGAGATGCAGCCAGGTGACGCCGTCGCCTTTAATTACCGGACGCTGCACGGCGCCCGCGCCAATACCAGCGAAACCCGTCGCCGCGCCTTTTCGTTGCGTCTGGTCGGGGAGGACGCGCGCTATATTGAACGCCCCGGCCCAACCTCGCCGCCCTATCCGGGTCATGACATGGTGTCGGGTCAGACCCTCCGCGAGGATTGGTTTCCCGTTCTATTGCAGCGCTAAGCTATGACAGGGTCGCGCTGCATTGGCGCTCGGAGCCTAGAACCACTGTCCCGGCTCCATCAGGCCCAGATCAAGCAGCTGACGAGAATGCCAGTCAAAGGGGGCCGAGTTGTGCCATCGAAAACTGTCGATCTCAAAGGAGGATCCCGGGTTGCGTTTCAACGCCTTTGCGGTGCGAAAAGAGCAAATCGCGGCGGTCAGATTGTGGTGCCAGGGGCAGGCGTAGGTGTTGTACTCCGGTTCGTTGAACCGGTGATCCTCAAACAGCCGTAGTTCCGGTTTTGCACGGAACAGCGAAATCCGGTCGATCTTTCGGCTTGCTGCGGGGATATGTTCTTCATAGCGCCAGCGTATGCCGCCGTAGAAATCCAGCTGGCGATCAAGCGGATGGCCGGTCTGTGGATCAATGCGGGCCTGTGCATAGTAGCCGGATTTATCCAGATGCGCGGTTTCCAGCGATACGCCGTTTGGTGCTGCGTCCAGATCGGCGGCATAAAGATCAATGACATAGGTCAGCATGGCCGAGCGCCGCTCTTCGCCATGAAACCCCAAGAGTTCGACAACATTACGGCTCTCACAGAAGGGGTAGAACAAGTACTCTGCATTGTAGCAGTAATAGAGCCAGCAACCCGGTGCGGCTCTCGCGATCACCTTGTTGATGGCCTCAATCACCGCTTCACGCGCGCTACAGTCAAAGGGCACACGGTGGATGCGCGTCTCCAGATCGTAGGGGATGTCAAAAGCGTCCGGTATAAAGGCCACAACGGTTGTAAAGCCGAGATCAAGATGGTGGCGCAGGGTGGTCGCAATCTCCACCTTATCCTCGACAAAGATCAGAGCGACGGGCCCTGCTGTCAGGATCTTGTCCCCGGCGCCAAGAAACCCTTCGAGTGATGAGTGCATCATATCTGATTGCCTGCTGTTCTCTGCCGACTTCCCTGTCTGGCGATTGCTGCTAAAGTCGGGTAATCCGCGCGCCATTGCAAGCAGAGCCGTTTCCGGCTATGCCACGCCGCTGTTGCGACCCTCCGGTGAAAAGGTTGTCCCCATGAGCGCCCCGAAGAAGCTGTTTATCAAGACCTATGGCTGTCAGATGAATGTCTATGACAGTGAACGCATGGCCGAGGCGCTGGGCGGCGAAGGTTACGTTGAAACCAAATCGCCGGATGACGCCGACATGATCCTGCTGAACACCTGCCACATCCGGGAAAAGGCGGCGGAGAAGGTCTATTCCGAACTGGGGCGCTTCAAGGGGCTGAAAGCGCAGAAGCCGGACCTGAAGATTGGCGTCGCGGGCTGCGTCGCCCAGGCCGAGGGCGAGGAGATCATGCGCCGTCAGCCGCTGGTCGATCTGGTGGTCGGCCCGCAGAGTTATCACCGGCTGCCGGAGATGGAAGCGAAGGCCCGCAAGGGGGAGAAGGTGCTGGACACCGATTTCCCCGAGGAAGACAAATTCGAGAAGCTGAAGAACCGCCCCAAGGCCAAGCGCGGCCCGACGGCGTTTCTGACCGTGCAGGAGGGCTGCGACAAGTTCTGCGCCTTCTGCGTGGTGCCCTACACCCGCGGCGCCGAAGTGTCGCGCCCGGCGGACCGCATCCTGCGCGAGGCTCAGGAATTGGTGGAGCGTGGCGTGCGCGAAATCACGCTCCTCGGCCAGAACGTGAACGCTTATCACGGTGCTGGCGCCAACGGCGACCTGACCCTGGCCCAGCTTATCTGGGAGCTGGACAAGATCGACGGGCTGGAGCGCATTCGCTTCACCACCTCGCACCCCAATGACATGCAGGACGACCTGATCGAGGCGCATGGCACCTGTGCCAAGCTGATGCCCTATCTGCACCTGCCGGTACAGGCGGGTTCCGACAAGATCCTCAAGCGGATGAACCGCGCACATACCGCCGAGAGCTATATCCGCCTGATCGAGCGGATCCGCGCCGCGCGCCCAGACATCCTGATCTCAGGCGACTTCATTGTTGGCTTCCCGGAAGAAACCGAAGAGGATTTCCAGGCCACCATGGACCTGGTGGAAGAGGTGAAGTACGGCACCGCCTATTCCTTCAAATACTCCACTCGGCCTGGCACCCCGGCGGCAGAGCGTCCTCAGGTTGACCCGGCTGCGGCTGACGATCGGCTTCAGCGCCTGCAGGCCCTGCTGACCAAGCAACAGCGCGAGGTTCAGGACAGCATGGTTGGCCGCGAGGTTGGTGTTCTGTTTGAAAAGGCGGGCCGCTTCGCGGGCCAGATGGTTGGCAAATCCGATTACCTGCATGCTGTGCATGTTGCGGATTGTGATCGCGCCATCGGTGATCTTGCCCGCGTGCGGATCCTGTCCTCTGGGGCCAACTCGCTGGCGGGCGCTCTGATCGATTGATCATGGGCGGGGGCGGTCGCGCAGCCGATTGCGCCCCCAGCGCGACATGGCGTCGTGAAACTTCTGATTTCCTTAAGCAAATGATTGCAATTTGCGTTCTATACCTGCGAATATCACGGTAACGGCCCGCATAAAGCCTGCGTGGCCGCAAGAATGACGCCTGCGAATGACTGGTGTAAGGGGGATATTGGGTGTGTTGAAACCAATGAGGAAACAACTCTGCGGACTCGTGGCCACCGTTGTCGCGACTGTCGGCTTGAATGTGGGCGCTTTGCTGGCGCAGGACGCCGGTGTGATCGGTCAGAGCTATATTCCAACCATCTGGGTTGATCCCGACGGTTGCGAGCATTGGGTGATGGACGATGGCGCCGAAGGCTTTATGACACCCCATGTCACGCGAGACGGGAAACCGGTTTGCCGTCGGGGCGATATCTGCGGCGTGATGCCCAGCGATCAGTTTTTTGCCACCAACAGGCATCACATCAGCGCCGCCGGGCAACAGCGCCTGCGCGAGTTTTTCCAATCTGCCAATGCGCGCTCCTTCATCATTACGGGCCATACCGATAGCCGCGCATCGGATGAGTACAACATGCGCCTGTCTCAGCGCCGTGCCGATGCGGTCGCAAAAGTCGGCCAATCGGTTGGCGCCCGCATCCTTGAGGCGCGGGGTTACGGCGAACGCGATCCGCGTGTCCCCAATGATTCTGCAGCCAACATGGCGCAGAACCGCCGCGTTGAAATCATCTGCCTGCGCTGAGGAGCATCGTTATGTCATTCACCAGAACAGCGCTTCTTGCGTCCTTGGCGATCGGTCTGTCTGCCTGTGGCGACAAGGTCGACAAAACTGTGGATCGTGGTTTTGACAGCAAGGATCTGTCTCAGCTGAAGGCGGGGATTTGGGTTGATCCGACCGGCTGCGATCATTGGATCATTGACGACGGGGTAGAAGGTTACCTGTCGCAACGGCTGGCGCCGGATGGCCGCCCGGTCTGTTCCGGCGTCGCCCCTCCGAATACGGCGATTGGTCCGTTCAAATCCGGGTCCAGCATCGAGGACCCGATTTGACGGAATTTCGTTACCGCTGCAAACAACTGCCTATTGGCCGTCCTTTTCGGGCGGCCATTTTGTTTCAATCGCGTGAAATTGCCGACGCGTAGCTTGCGCAGGGGCGACCGGAGAGGCACACTGAAAGAGCAACGTCAAAGACAGGAGACCGGATTGGCCATTGGCACTTTGACCCCATCGCATGAGCAGGATTCCTCACATGAGGCGCTGCTCGAATTCCCTGATAACCGACTGCTGATTGATCTGTGCGGTGAATACGACCGCAATCTCGCGACGCTCGAGCAGACGCTTGGTGTTCAGATTGTCCGGCGCGGCAATCAACTCTCAGTACTGGGAGAAGAAGCCGCCCGCGATCAGGCCGCGGCGGTTCTGGCAGCGCTATATGACCGGTTGGAAACCGGCCGCAGTGTTGAGGCCGGCGATATTGATCGTGAATTGCGGATGGGACAGGAGCAGGTGGAAAATCCCGGCAGCCAGCTGGAGATGTTTCGGGGCGGCAAGGTCGAGATCAAGACGCGTAAGAAACTCGTCGAGCCACGTACCGACGCTCAGAAAGCCTATGTCCAGTCGCTGTTCGAACATGAGCTTGCCTTTGGGATCGGTCCGGCTGGCACCGGCAAAACCTATCTTGCTGTTGCTGTTGGCGTGAGCATGTTCATTACCGGGCATGTCGACAAGATCATCCTCAGCCGCCCTGCGGTCGAGGCGGGCGAGAAGCTCGGCTATCTGCCCGGCGACATGAAAGATAAGGTCGATCCTTATATGCAGCCGCTCTATGACGCGCTGAATGATTTCCTACCCGGCAAACAGTTGGCGAAGCTGCTGGAAGAAAAACAGATCGAGATCGCGCCGCTGGCCTTTATGCGGGGGCGTACGCTATCCAATGCTTTTGTTGTTCTGGATGAGGCGCAGAATGCCACCACCATGCAGATGAAGATGTTCCTGACACGTTTGGGTGAGGGATCGCGCATGGTCATCACCGGCGACCGCAGCCAAGTTGACCTGCCGCGCGGCGTGGCGTCGGGGCTGGCGGATGCGGAACGTCTGCTGAGCAAAATCCCCAAGGTGAGCTTTAACTACTTCACATCTCGTGACGTGGTGCGACATCCGCTTGTGGCGGCCATCATCGAGGCCTATGAGGCGGATGAGAAATCCGTCTGAACCAGCCTTCGGTTGCTGAACGAGGGGGATGCAAATTCATATTGGGTTGGGGCCTTCATGGAAAACCACCCAAGAAACGCCCTCCCGGACCTGTCGGAACGGGCTGCCTTGGCATTGAGACTGGACTATGACTCTCGACATCTCCATTGAAGACGCTCGCTGGCAGGGCATCGGCTTGTCAGCGCATGCCGAGCAGGCCGTTGATGCGGCGCTGTCGCATTTCAATCTCGATCCGGACGACTGCGAACTATCCCTGCTGGCCTGCAATGATGCGCGGATCATGGAATTGAACACTGAGTTCCGTCAGAAGGCCAAGCCGACAAATGTGCTCAGCTGGCCAGCCGAGGAACTTGCCGCCGAGGAACCGGGGGGTGACCCGCTGCGACCCGAGGCGGATTTTACCGGCGAAATACCGCTCGGCGACATTGCGATTGCCTATGAGACCTGCGCAGGCGAGGCCGAGGCCGCTGGCAAGCCATTGGCCGACCATTTGCGTCATCTGATCGTTCACGGAGTGTTGCATCTTTTGGGTTACGATCACATTCGTGACCCGGACGCCACTTTGATGGAAGGTCTTGAGGTGGAGATACTTGGCAAAATGGGTATCGATGACCCATATACATTGGATGACAGCCCCAATCACGGGCGTATCGGATAGGAACGATGGACGATATAGACGGAAGTTCTAACGCAGCGCAGGGCGCGCTGGAGAACAAGGACAGCGCTGGCGACACCGCAGCGGCTGCACAATCGACGGGGTTTCTGGGGCGTATTTTCAGCTCCTTTACTCCGACCGAAAGCGAGGAAGACGTGGATTCCGGACCGGAAACACGCCTGGCGAACCAGCCGCACGGGATGATCAATCTGCGGCGTTTGCGGGTCGAGGACGTTGCCATTCCCGCAGCGGAAATCGTGGCAATCCCGGCCTCGACTCCGAAAGATGAACTTGTTCAGGTCTTCCGCGAAAGCGGTTTTACCCGTATCCCCGTCTACGAGGGCACGCTGGATACACCCATCGGCTTTGTCCACCTCAAGGACTTTGCCCTGATGCACGGTTTTAACGGCACCGATGCCGATTTCGCGCTGGACGCTATGGTGCGTCCTTTGCTGTTTGTCCCGCCGTCCATGACGATTGGCGTTCTGCTGACAAAAATGCAGGCAGAGCGCCGCCACATGGCGTTGGTGATTGATGAATATGGCGGCGTTGATGGTTTGCTGACCATCGAAGACCTGATCGAGCAGGTTGTCGGCGAAATTGAGGACGAACATGACGCGGGCGAAGATCAGACCTGGTTCCGTGAGAAACAGGGCTGTTATGTCGCGCAGGCACGTACCCCGCTGGATGAGTTCGAGAATGAAATCGGTCGGTCGCTGACCAGTCACGATGACGTCGACGGCGAGGAGATCGATTCCCTTGGCGGTCTGGTCTTCATGCTGTCAGGACGCGTCCCTGCACGGGGTGAGGTCATTCAGCATCCCGACGGGCCTGAGTTCGAGGTTATGGACGCCGACCCGCGCCGGATCAAACGCCTGCGGGTGCGGTTGCCCGATTGTTCGGGATGATTGCTGCGGTCCGGCGGCGTGCCGGGCTGCGGCCGGTCATTCTGCCATTGGTCACGGCGGTTGCTGCGGGTGGTCTTCTGGCCTTCGCGCTTGCACCGTTCCATATGCTCTGGCTGGCTCCGTTCTGCCTGGGCGCAGTGGGATATCAACTGCTTCAGCTTTCGACCTCCCGGCAGGGCGCATTTTTCGGCTGGCTTCTGGGGACGGCCTATTTTTCCGTCGGCATGATCTGGATCTACGAGCCGTTTCAGATTGATGCAGAACGCTACGCCTGGATGGCGCCCTTTGCCGTCGTCGGTCTTGCCGCCGGATTGGCGCTGTTTTGGGCCCTGGCGTTCGGTTTGGCTGTTCGGCTCTGGCGCGGTGGCAACCGGATCGTCCTGCTGATTGCCGCGCTGTCGCTTGCCGAGTTTGCACGGGCCTATGTCCTCACCGGGCTGCCCTGGGCAGCGTTCGGGCAATTCTGGATTGATACGCCTGCCGCAGGGCTGCTGCCCTGGATCGGGCCACATGGTCTAGCCTTCTTCACCCTCGTTGCGACCTTACCGCTAGGGCTGATATCGCGTCGTCCGGTCGTTGCGCTGCTGCCCATGCTGCTTGTCGGTGGGGCTATCCTGCTGATGCCGCAGCAGCCCTCTGCCATGCTGACTGGTAAGATTGTTCGGCTCGTGCAGCCCAATGCGCCCCAGGACGAGAAATGGCACCCGGATCTGCGCTGGTCGTTTGTTGATCGCCAGCTGGACTATTCGCGCGCGCCAGCTCGCAGCGGACAGCCCGTCGATCTGATTGTCTGGCCTGAAACAGCCGTTCCGTTGATGCTGAATTATGCGGATGACGTGTTGAGCGAGATTGCGGATGCGGCTGGAACTACCCCAGTTCTGCTGGGCATTCAGCGCCGGGAAGAGGGCCGCTATTACAATTCAGCAATCGTACTGGATGGCGCTGGTAACGTTGGCCAGATCTACGACAAGGCGCATCTGGTTCCCTTTGGTGAGTATATTCCAGCTGGCAATCTGATGGCGCGTATTGGCGTCCATGGGTTCGCCTCTCAGGCCGGGGCAGGTTACGCATCGGGGCCGGGACCGCGGCTGTTGGATCTGCCGGTCGGCAAAGCGCTGCCACTGATCTGCTACGAAGCGGTTTTCCCACAGGATGTGAACGGGGCACCGGACCGGGCTGATCTGCTGATTCAGATCACCAATGATGCCTGGTTTGGCACCTATTCCGGTCCGTATCAGCATCTGGTCCAGGCGCGGATGCGTGCTATTGAGCAGGGGCTGCCCATGGTGCGGGTTGCCAATACCGGCATCTCGGCAATGATTGATCCACATGGCCGCGTCCTGGATGCGCTGCCTTTGGGGGAGGCCGGCTATCTGGACGCAGCCCTGCCTGCGCCGCTGCCGCCTACGCTCTATTCGCGGACCGGTGACCTGCCAGTGTTTCTCGGCTGCATCCTCCTCGGCGGGTTGGCGCTGCGACGCAGAACCACAGTTGCGCGCGGGTCATAGCTGCTTAACCTCTCGGCTTTATAGATTGACGACACACGTCTCCCCGCGTACTGCGGATCGATTACTGCCACAACGGCTTCCTGGCGTGGCAGGCTAAACCCAACGGAGCACCTTTCATGACCCGCACGAACTATACCTTCACCTCGGAATCGGTTTCCGAGGGCCATCCGGATAAGGTCTGTGACCGTATCTCGGACGCTGTTCTTGACGCCTTTCTGAGCGAAGAGCCTGAGGCCCGCGTTGCGGCCGAAACCTTTGCTACCACCAATCGCGTGGTGATCGGGGGGGAAGTGGGTTTGTCGGATCAGGACAAACTGCACGACTACATGGGCCGGATCGACGAAATCGCCCGCGCCTGTATCAAAGACATCGGCTACGAGCAGGACAAGTTTCACCACGAAACCGTCGAAATCACCAATCTGCTGCACGAGCAGTCTGCCCATATCGCACAGGGTGTTGATGCGGCCGCCGACAAGGAAGAGGGTGCCGGCGATCAAGGCATCATGTTTGGCTTTGCCACGAATGAGACCCCAGCGCTGATGCCGGCCCCGATCCAGTACAGCCATGCGATCCTGCGCCGGCTTGCGGAAGTGCGCAAGAATGGCTCCGAGCCGACGCTTGGCCCGGACGCAAAATCGCAGCTGTCGGTGGTCTATGAAAACGGCAAACCCACACGCGTCAGCTCATTGGTTCTGTCGACACAGCATCTCGATGAAACGCTGACCTCCAACGATATCCGTGCCATCGTCGAGCCTTATATCCGCGAAACCCTGCCGGATGGCTGGCTGACGGATGAGACGGTATGGCACGTCAACCCGACGGGAAAATTCGTCATCGGCGGACCGGATGGGGATGCGGGGCTGACCGGTCGCAAGATTATCGTGGACACCTACGGTGGTGCGGCGCCTCATGGCGGCGGCGCGTTTTCCGGCAAGGATCCGACCAAGGTCGACCGTTCGGCCGCCTATGCCGCGCGCTATCTGGCCAAGAACGTCGTCGCTGCGGGCCTCGCCGATAAATGTACAATCCAGTTGTCCTATGCGATCGGCGTGGCCAAGCCGCTGTCGATCTATGCGGATACCCACGGCACCGGCGATGTTGATGCGGCCCGGATCGAGGCGGCCATTGATCAGATCATGGACCTCACGCCTCGTGGCATTCGTCATCACCTCGGCTTGAACAAACCGATCTACGAGCGAACAGCGGCTTATGGGCATTTTGGCCGTGAGCCTGACACAGATGGCGGGTTCAGCTGGGAGCGCACCGATCTGGTCGACGCGCTGACAAAAGCGATCTGACGCCATTAGGCGATAAGACAAGAACGACAAAGGCGGGGAAGTCCCCGCCTTTTTTTCATCCAGCCGTAGCCGCTCATAACGGCCTTGGCAAAAGACGTGGAAGATCGGGCGCTTTGCTGGCAATATAGCTGCGAACCCGGATCTACATGGAATTGCGTTTGCCCTATCTTCGTCATGTTCTGTTATTTTCTCAACGCGCCCCTGCCAGGGCTGCGCAATGCGGCTTGCTTGGACTTGTTGCTCTGATGTCTGTTGGCCTCACCGGGCTTGGCCCCGCCATGGCCCGCGAGACGCTGCCCGCCAAGTTCAAGATAGACGGCAATACGCTGATCTATAACACCGACGCCCAGTTTGCTGACAACGGAGATGGCACATCTCAGGAGACAGCCGGTGAGATTACGGATGATGATATCGAACCCTTCCGTGAAATCCTTGATGCGAACCCGGCCATAACACGGCTGCAGCTCAATAGCGGCGGCGGCAGCGTCTACGCAGGTGAGACGATTGCCGACATCGTTCAGGGCCACGCGCTTGATACCTGGGTGGTCGGCGAATGTATCAGCGCCTGCGTCGATATCTTTCTGGCCGGTGATCGTCGCCAGATGACGCTGGGATCAAAGATCGGCTTTCATCAGCGTGATTGGGCGCCCAAAGCGGTGCAGAGCTATTATCGCCTGTGGCGCAAGGATGAGAACTGGGCGACGCCCTTTGAGTTCGGCACCTGGATCTATCGCGACACGCAGTCGGAGGTCTTTCGGCATCTGAAGTATATGATGCAGCGCGGTGTTGATCCGGCCTTTGCGATCGAAACGTTGAAGACCGAGCCCGAGGACGTCTGGTACCCGACCCGGTTGCGGCTGATGGCGGCCGGGGTGCTGCGCGAGAAGCCTTGATAGGGCCTGCCCCGAACCGCATCTATTGCCGGCTGACTTGACCCAGACGCAAGCATGGGGCAGAGGGGCGGCCAGGTTTTGAACGCGCGATAGGAAAGTCTCCCGATGTCTGATGACAGCAAACCCACCCAGGCGCCTACTGGCGACAGCCGGCCCAATGCGGTTGACAAACATCAGAGCGGTGCGCCCTGGCGGAACTTTTACGGGCGGCTCAAAGGCAAGCAGCTGAAAGACAGCCAGCAGCGCTACATCGACGAAGATCTCGCCTCACTCAGCCCGGGCGCTGTTGGCTGGGACGTGAACCCCGATCGCTCCGATCTTGATCTGGCGGCGATGTTCGGAGGGCGCGATGTCTGGCTGGAAGTTGGTTTCGGCGGCGGCGAACATCTGGTGCATCAGGCGAAGTCGAACCCGGATGTCGGGATCATCGGCGCAGAACCCTATATCAACGGTGTCGCTATGCTCTTGGGCAAGATCCGCCGCGCGGGGGTGGACAATATAAAGGTCCATCACGGCGATGCACGCGACGTGATGGATGTTCTGCCGGAACAGTCGATCTCCCGTGCCTTTTTGCTCTACCCCGACCCCTGGCCTAAGGCCCGCCATCACCGTCGCCGTTTCGTGACCCAAGAGCATCTCGAGCCGCTGGCAAAATGCCTGAAACCGGGCGCGATCTTCCGGGTGGCAACCGATATCCCCGATTATGTCCGCCAAACCATGGAAGAGGTGCCGCAGGCCGGATTCGAGTGGCTGGCAGAGGGGCCGGATGACTGGCGCGTGGCCTGGGATGACTGGATCTCGACCCGCTATGAGCAAAAGGCCCTGCGCGAAGGCCGTACGCCCCACTATATGACCTTCCGTCGCCTCTGATCTCATTCGCGCCCGCTCGACGAACACGATATTCTGCCGGGAATGGCGGCAGCGGGAAAACACGCTGGACCGAAACCGAGCGATTGGGTAGGTCCAAGTGTGAACGCTAGCATTTCGAAAGGTTCCTCATGTCCGGACACGGTACGCCCATCCCGATGACCTCGCACCGCGCCGATCCGCTGACCGGCATCGCTGAGGTTCCAGGCGACAAGTCGATTTCGCATCGCTCGCTGATCCTTGGGGCGCTGGCCGTTGGCGAGACCAAGATTTCGGGCTTGCTGGAAGGTGAGGATGTCCTGGATACAGCCAAGGCGATGCAGGCGATGGGGGCGGAGGTCATCAACCATGGTGGCGGAAACTGGTCGGTGCATGGCGTCGGCGTCGGTGGTCTGGCTGAGCCGGATCAGGTGATCGACTGCGGCAACTCCGGTACGGGCGTACGCCTGATCATGGGGGTTATGGCGACCTCTCCCATCACAGTAACATTTACCGGCGATGCCAGCCTCAACAAGCGGCCTATGGCGCGGGTGACCGATCCGCTGGCCCTGTTTGGTGCGCAGTCTGTTGGCCGCTCGGGCGGACGTCTGCCGATGACGATTGTCGGTGCCGCGGATCCAACCCCCGTGCGCTACACCGTTCCAGTGCCCTCGGCGCAGGTGAAATCCGCAGTCTTGCTGGCTGGTCTGAACGCACCCGGAAAGACGGTGGTGATCGAGAAAGAGGCGACCCGCGACCACTCTGAGCGCATGCTGGCAGGCTTCGGCGCCGAAATCACTGTCGAGGATACCGATGAGGGGCGCGTTATCACGCTGACAGGACAGCCCGAATTGAAGCCGCAGGTCATTGCGGTGCCGCGTGATCCTTCCAGCGCGGCCTTCCCGGTATGTGCTGCGTTGATCACTCCCGGATCTGATGTGCTGGTCCCCGGTATCGGCCTGAACCCGACGCGGGCAGGGCTGTTCTACACGCTTCAGGATATGGGCGCGGATCTCACCTTTGAAAACATGCGCGAAGAGGGTGGGGAGCCGGTGGCCGACCTGCGCGCACGCTATTCGCCTGAAATGAAGGGGATTGATGTTCCGCCAGAACGCGCCGCCTCGATGATCGACGAATATCCGGTTCTGTCTGTGGTGGCGTCTTTTGCCACCGGCAAAACGATGATGACCGGTGTGAAGGAGCTGCGCGTCAAGGAAAGCGACAGGATTGACGCGATGGCCCGTGGCCTGCGGGCCAACGGCGTGATGGTCGAGGAGGGCGACGACTGGTGGGCGGTCTCTGGTCTCGGTCCGGAAGGTGTGCCCGGTGGCGGCACCTGTGAGAGTTTTCTCGATCACCGCATTGCAATGTCCTTCATGGTCATGGGCATGGGCGCGCAGAAACCGGTGACGGTTGACGATGGCACGCCAATTGCCACCTCCTTTCCGATTTTCACGTCCCTGATGACCGGTTTGGGGGCACGGCTAGAGACACCGTCATGAGCTTCACGGTCGCAGTTGATGGCCCCGCTGCTGCAGGTAAGGGCACGATATCGCGGGCGGTTGCGGCTCATTTCGGCTTTGGTCACCTGGACACCGGGCTGCTCTATCGTGCCGTTGGCGCACGGATGCTCGCAGGTGATAAGCCGATTGAGGCCGCGCTTGCGCTGCTGCCTGAGGATCTTGAGCGCCCTGAACTGCGTACGGCACAGGTGGCCCAGGCCGCCTCAAAGGTTGCTGTGATCCCTGAAGTGCGCGCGGCCTTGGTCGATTTTCAACGCGCCTTTGCCCGTCGGGCTGGGGGCGCGGTGCTGGACGGGCGGGACATCGGCACCGTGATCTGCCCGCGTGCGCAGGCAAAGCTTTTCGTGACGGCAAGCGCCGAAGTGCGCGCGCAGCGACGTTTGCAGGAGCTGATGGCTGCTGGAAACCCCACCAGCTTTGCCGAGGTGCTGGAAGATGTGAA
Source organism: Phaeobacter sp. JH20_37 (assembly GCF_048056015.1). Classification (NCBI taxonomy): domain Bacteria; kingdom Pseudomonadati; phylum Pseudomonadota; class Alphaproteobacteria; order Rhodobacterales; family Roseobacteraceae; genus Phaeobacter; species Phaeobacter sp. JH20_37. The sequence continues at coordinate 273,916 of NZ_JAYMWW010000020.1, forward strand.
GGCCCGCGATGCACGCGACACAAACCGTTCCGAGTCGCCTCTGAAACCTGCCAGCGATGCGATGATCCTGGACACCAGCGCGTTGAGCATCGAGGAAGCTGTGGCGATGGCCATTGCAGCCATTGAGGCACGCCGCTAGCGGCCGTTGGCAATCCCTAATCCGCAGTTTGCAGGGCAGATCAGATAGCCATGTCACGGCGATAAGCCGCTGTTGCGTCCCATGGCAGAGCGAAACCTCGCGTGTTTTTGCTCGTTCCAGCGGTTAGTGTCGGTGTGCCGGCCCGTCCTTTGCGGAGATTTATGACGGTTTCCCTTGCGCCGAAGGGGGAATCCGCATACTAAGCGCGCTGTCACTATAGAGGCGGTTAACGCACGGGCGGCATTCTGAGCAGGGTCGGGGCATACCTCGGCCCTTTGTGTTTGTCTGATCAGACCGGCATGTGCTGCGCCTCATACGGACCAATCTTCAAGACCGGCGGAGACAACCGCCCGGCCAGATAAAACCGATTTGTAAAGGAAACCTGAGACCACATGGCTCAAGACACATCGATGGAGGAATTCGAAGCCCTCCTGAACGAAAGCTTCGAAATGGACACACCCGAAGAAGGGTCTGTCGTAAAAGGCAAGGTCATCGCAATCGAAGCGGGCCAGGCCATCATCGACGTCGGCTACAAAATGGAAGGCCGCGTTGAGCTTAAAGAATTCGCAAACCCTGGCGAAGCTCCCGAAATCTCTGTTGGCGACGAAGTCGAAGTCTTCCTGCGCGCTGCTGAGAACGCCCGTGGCGAAGCTGTTATCTCCCGCGAGATGGCCCGCCGCGAAGAAGCATGGGATCGCCTGGAAAAAGCATACGCAGACGACCAGCGCGTCGAAGGTGCGATCTTCGGTCGTGTCAAAGGCGGCTTCACCGTCGATCTGGGCGGCGCAGTTGCATTCCTGCCCGGTTCGCAGGTTGACGTGCGCCCCGTGCGCGACGCTGGCCCGCTGATGGGTCTGAAGCAGCCGTTCCAGATCCTGAAGATGGACCGTCGTCGTGGCAACATCGTTGTGTCCCGTCGTGCGATCCTCGAAGAGTCCCGCGCCGAGCAGCGCGCCGAAGTTATCGGCAACCTGTCCGAAGGCCAGGCAGTGGACGGTGTCGTCAAGAACATCACCGAATACGGTGCGTTTGTTGACTTGGGCGGCGTTGACGGCCTGCTGCATGTCACCGACATGGCATGGCGCCGTGTGAACCACCCCTCCGAGATCTTGTCGATCGGCGAAACCGTCAAGGTTCAGGTCATCAAGATCAACAAAGACACCCACCGCATCAGCCTCGGCATGAAGCAGCTGCAGGAAGATCCGTGGGATCTGGTTGGCGCCAAATACCCGCTGTCCTCCGTGCACAAGGGTCGCGTCACCAACATCACCGATTACGGTGCATTTGTTGAGCTGGAGCCGGGCGTCGAAGGTCTGGTTCACGTCTCCGAGATGTCCTGGACCAAGAAGAACGTCCACCCGGGCAAGATCGTCTCCACTTCTCAGGAAGTCGACGTCATGGTTCTGGAAATCGACGGTGCCAAGCGCCGCGTTTCCCTGGGCCTCAAGCAGACCATGCGCAACCCGTGGGAAGTCTTTGCTGAGACTCACCCCGAGGGCACCCAGGTCGAAGGCGAAGTCAAGAACATCACCGAATTCGGTCTGTTCATTGGCCTCGACGGCGACATCGACGGCATGGTTCACCTCTCCGACCTCAGCTGGGACGAGCGCGGCGAAGACGCGATTCAGAACTACCGCAAAGGCGACATGGTTTCGGCCGTTGTTTCCGAAGTGGATGTCGAGAAAGAGCGTATCTCGCTGTCGATCAAAGCACTGGGCGGCGACAAGTTCGCAGAAGCCGTGGGCGGCGTGAAGCGCGGCTCCATCGTGACCGTGAACGTCACCGCCATCGAAGAAGGTGGCATCGAAGTGGAATACGAAGGCATGAAGTCCTTCATCCGCCGCTCCGATCTGTCGCGTGACCGTGCCGAACAGCGCCCCGAGCGCTTCTCGGTTGGTGACAAGGTTGATGTGCGCGTGACCAACGTGGACAGCAAGACCCGCCGTCTGGGCCTGTCGATCAAAGCACGCGAAATCGCGGAAGAAAAAGAAGCTGTCGAACAGTACGGCTCCTCGGATTCCGGCGCATCGCTGGGCGATATCCTCGGCGCAGCGCTGAAAACAGGCGACTGATTTCAGCAGCCAGCCTAGGCTGACGAGTATGAACGGTCCTGCCCTGTTGGGTGGGGCCGTTTCTTTTTGTCGCGGGCCAATCCTCTCTGCCGTGGCGGCAGGCGGGGGGAAAACACCGCCGGGCCTGACTGCGAATCACAAAATCTGTCCCGACCCTTGCAGATGAATCCGGCGTGCCCCATCTCTGCTTTGTGGGTGAAAGCCGCCTGAACGAGCCTAATGATAGGCAAACGCTGACTTATTTGCGGGGCAGGCCCGTATCCACTGTTCCCGGTTTGAGGTTTTGTACCTATAGTCGGTGGATAGAAACTGTGCCTAGCTTGGCTTGGGAGGGCCGAGAGATGATCCGCTCGGAATTGATCCAGAAGATTGCAGACGAAAACCCGCACCTGTATCAGCGTGATGTGGAGCGGATCGTGAATACCGTGTTCGAAGAGGTGACCGACGCAATGGCGCGCGGTGATCGTGTGGAGCTGCGGGGCTTTGGCGCCTTTTCGGTGAAACAGCGGGATGCGCGGGTTGGTCGCAATCCCCGTACCGGCGAAACGGTCCATGTTGAGGAAAAACACGTGCCGTTCTTCAAGACAGGTAAACTCTTGAGGGATCGCCTGAACGGAAAAGCCTGATGCGCTATATTCGCTATGCCTATCTTGGGGTGATTGCTATCGCCCTTATCTCTGTTTCTTTGGCGAACCGGGGGCTGGTTGAACTCAAACTGATGCCCACGGCTTTTGCCGAACTTCTGGGATATAATTTTCAGATCACGTTGCCGCTGTTTGTGGTGGTTCTGGGTGGCATTGCGGTTGGTTTGATCATCGGGTTCATCATCGAATGGCTGCGTGAACACAAACATCGCCGCGAAGCAGATCTGAAGGCTCGCGAGGCGAAGAAGCTCTCGCGCGAGGTCAATCGCCTGAAGAAGCAGAAACACGAGGGCAAGGACGAGGTCCTCGCTATTCTCGACGAAGCGAGCTGACGCCCCATGGACATTCGGGTCAAGATCTGTGGGCTGAAAACGCCGGGCGACATCGCGGCTGCGGCTGAGGCGGGCGCCGCCTATATTGGTTTCAACTTCTTTCCGAAATCCCCTCGGTCTGTTACCCCGCAGGAGGCTGCGGTACTTGCTGTTGAGGCGCCGATGGGCTTGTGCAAGGTCGCGTTGGTGGTCAATCCGGATGACGCCCTGCTGGATGAAATCACCAGTGTTGTACCATTGGACATGATTCAGTTGCACGGGCAGGAAACGCCAGAGCGGGTTGCGCAGGTCAAAGCACGCTACGGCCTGCCGGTGATGAAGGTTCTAGGAGTCTCGAATGCTGAGGATATCCAGGGGATCGAAGCCTACGAATCCGTTGCGGACCAGATTCTCGTCGATGCCAAGGCGCCGAAGGGGGCCGTTCTTCCCGGCGGCAATGGGGTCATCTTTGACTGGGGTCTGCTGGCGCGCAAGAAATACTGGCGGCGGCCCTGGATGCTGGCAGGCGGCTTGACGCCTGAGAATGTCGCCGAGGCGATCCGGGTCACCGGCGCGCGTCAGGTCGATGTGGCCTCCGGTGCAGAGAGCACGGTTGGCGTGAAGGATCCGGCCCGCATTCGTGCATTCTGTGAAGCCGCCGGTGCGCCACGCCGCTGAGCGGCACCTTGGCTCCGGCAATCTAACGCCAGCGCCGCGACATTGCGCATCAGCCTCGATAATCCGCTGCACCTCTCTTTACCCGGAGCAGGCCGCGCTATACTCATATCGAGCGCCGCGAAGAAGGAAAGAACCATGGCCGAAGATCTATTCAACAGCTTCATGAACGGTCCCGATGAACAGGGGCGGTTTGGTATTTTTGGTGGGCGGTTCGTCAGCGAGACTTTGATGCCGCTGATCCTCAGCCTGGAAGAGGAGTATGATCGTGCCAAGGATGACCCGAGTTTCTGGGCGGAGATGGACGATCTCTGGAAAAACTATGTTGGTCGCCCCAGTCCGCTCTATTTCGCCGAGCGGCTGACTGAACATCTGGGCGGCGCGAAGATCTATTTAAAACGGGATGAGCTGAACCATACCGGCGCGCATAAGATTAACAATGTGCTGGGACAGATCCTGCTGGCCCGTCGCATGGGTAAGGATCGGATCATTGCAGAAACCGGCGCGGGCCAGCATGGCGTCGCTACTGCCACGGTCTGCGCCAAATTTGGGCTGAAATGCGTGGTCTATATGGGCGCGCATGATGTGCAGCGTCAGGCGCCCAATGTCTTCCGTATGCGCCTTCTGGGTGCCGAAGTCATTCCGGTGACCTCTGGCCGCGGCACGTTGAAGGATGCCATGAACGATGCCCTGCGGGATTGGGTGACCAATGTCCACGACACCTTCTACTGCATCGGCACAGTGGCGGGACCGCATCCTTATCCGGCAATGGTGCGAGATTTCCAGTCGGTGATCGGTAAAGAAGTACGCTGGCAGCTGGCAGAGCAGGAGGGCGAGGGGCGTCTGCCGGACACCGTAATCGCAGCGATTGGTGGCGGGTCAAACGCCATGGGCCTGTTCCACCCATTCCTGGACGACAAGTCGGTGAACATCATTGGTGTTGAGGCGGGTGGCAAAGGTGTCGATGAGAAGATGCAGCATTGTGCCTCGCTCACAGGTGGTCGCCCTGGCGTGCTGCATGGCAACCGCACCTACCTATTGCAGGATGATGATGGCCAGATTCTGGAAGGCTTTTCCATCTCTGCCGGGCTCGATTATCCCGGTATCGGTCCGGAGCATGCCTGGTTGAACGATATCGGCCGCGCCAACTACGTCTCCATCACCGATAAGGAGGCGCTGGAAGCGTTTCAGCTCTCCTGTGCGCTGGAGGGGATCATCCCGGCGCTTGAGCCAAGCCATGCACTGGCGCATGTGATGAAGATCGCACCGGATCTGCCAAAAGACCATATCATCGTGATGAACATGTGTGGTCGTGGCGACAAGGATATCTTTACCGTCGCCCGTCACCTCGGCTTTGACATGTCTGACACCGAAGGCCGCGACAGCGACTGAACCTGCCACAATGCGCGAATAATCAAGAAAAAGGCGCCTCGCATCGCGGGCGCCTTTATTCGTGGCTCTAGGCTCGCAGGCGGTCCGCTGCGCCTAATAGGTTTCCCCTGATGCAGCATGGTTTTTCAGCACGCTGAGCGGAACGATCTCCAAAGCACGCTTATGTGTCGCCGCAAGGTTGACCTGTGGTGCGCAACCTTCGTCAGCCGCCTGAAGGAAACGCGCGGCACAAAGGCACCAGCTGTCCCCGGCCTTCAGCCCGGCAAAGCTGAATTCGGGGCGCGGTGTGGAGAGGTCATTGCCGACGTATTTGGAATAGGCCAGAAACTCATCCGTCATCACCGCGCAGACCGTATGGCTGCCCTGATCCTGCGCGCAGGTGTTGCAATGGCCGTCACGAAAGAACCCGGTCATCGGAGCGGTGGAACAGGAGGCCAGGGCTCTCCCGAATACGTTTATGCTGTCGTCTTGGTCCATGGTCGGATCCTACAGAGATTTGGCAAGGGCCCGCAGTATTCTGACGTTTTCATCAGCGACACCGGGATCACGGAACCGCCGATCAGCGCTGGTTACCACAATCACCACCTCGCGAGCCTGATTGATATAGATATACTGCCCGTAGACCCCTCTGGCCAGAAATTCGCCCGGTACGGCATTCTTGGGGATCCACCATTGAAACCCATACCCGATACGACCGGCCTTTGTCGGCGCCGATGGCCGGGTGGAGGCGGTGATCCAGGCCTGCGGAACCACCTGCATGCCGTTGTAGCGGCCGTTCTGGGCAATCATCTGACCAAAGCGTGCATAGTCGCGCGTGGTCTGGTTGATCCCTCCCAGCACAAAGGCAACGCCCTCGCCATCCGTCAGATAATAGCCCGCCTGTTCCAGGCCGAGATGCCTCAGTATTTTCTCTGACAGGAGGTCCGGGACGGTGCGGCCCGTTGCCCCGCGGATGACCATTCCCAGCACATGGGTGTCGATGGAGACATACTGCCAGGCCTCGCCCGGGGCTCCGATTGTTTCGGTCAGGCCAGCGGCGAACTCATCCAGCGTGCCGCCAAGCGCCAGCGTGCGCCCCATACGGTTGATGTCGGAGTTATAGTCCAGATAATCCTCGTTGAACTTAACTCCGCTGGCCATATTCAACACATTGCGGATGCTGGCCCGCTCATAGGCACTGCCCTTCAGCTCGGGCGCATACTCGATGACAAGATCATCGAGCGAGCGGATCTTATCCTCCTGCAACAGAATGCCCAGCAGCGCCGAGAGGTAGCTCTTGGCCATCGACCAGGAAATCCGCAGATCACCCGGCTTGGTCCCCTGATAATAGCTTTCGTGACGAAGCTGACCGCCCTTCAGTACCAAGAGAGACGTAACCGTCCGCTCATTGATCCAGTCTTGGGCGCCGGCTGGCAGCGTCATTTCAACGCCGCGCGGCAGGGGGCTGACCGCAGTGTCGCCACGATCAAGGGGGACCGTCAGGAATGCCGCCTCCATATTTGAGAAATTAGAAACAATACGATCTGCATCAAACAGCCTGTTCACGGCCATCAGACGGCTCAGCGACTCTCGCTGCCAATAGGCAAGGGCGGCCGCGCAGATCAGTAAGGTTATGAGAAAATAGGAAAATAGCTTTAAATATCGACGCATAAAAATCCTCCTCGGGCGCGGCTGAGCCTAGCCAGCCGGAGCCTGCCCGCGCAAACAGGACGCAACGGAAACTTTGATTACTTGAACTTGTTCAGCAGCCGCTCCATGGCGGATGGCTGGGGTTGATTGCCGGTGTCAGTTCTATCGGCTTGTGAAGGCTGGGAGGGCTGCGACTTGGCCGTGTCTCCGGATTTTGCCGCTTTTTCCGAAGGTACTGCAGCTTTCTGCCCCTTTGGCGCCGACCCGGCGCTCGAGCTGCGCGGTGGAGCCACGCGCAGGGAAACGGCATTCATGAATTTTCCGCCATCTCCCGCCGCCAAATGGGCGGCGCCGTCGGAGATACCGCGCATTAGATCATCGAGCCAGACCTCATCTGCCTTCGCGAAATCGCGTAGCACATATCCTGCAACGGCGTCCTTGTGACCCGGGTGACCGATACCGAGCCGCACGCGACCGTAATCTGCACCGATATGAGAATGGATCGAGCGCAGCCCATTATGGCCTGCATGGCCGCCGCCCTGTTTCACCCGCGCCTTCCCCGGTGCAAGGTCCAGCTCATCGTGCAGGACAATCACATCGACGGGGGCGAGTTTATAGAACCGCATAGCTTCGCCGACGGACTGACCGGACAGGTTCATAAAGGTCTGCGGTTTCAGCAGCAGGACCTTGGTTCCGCCAAGCACACCTTCACTGATCTGGGCCTGGAACTTTGATTTCCAGGGCGAAAACCCGTGGTCGCTTGCAATCTGATCCAGCGCCATAAAGCCGATATTGTGCCGGTTGCCTGCATATTTCGCGCCGGGGTTTCCGAGGCCAACAAAAAGTTTCATGGACAATTCTACGGTGTGTTTGGTGTGGGGCTCTATCTCATCAGGCTACATGGCGCGTTTGCGAACAAAAATCCAGCCCCTGACGCGATTCGACATCCGTTTGAAAGGTGGCGACCTGCCAAGACTGCCGCCCATATCTACAAAAAAAAGCGAGGCCAAAGATGGCCTCGCTTCGTCGTTCCGGACCTTTCGGTCGGAGCTTATTCTTCTGCGGCCACTTCGGCTTCGTCTTCAGACGCTTCGTTGTCAGCGGACTTCAGGCCCGACGGAGCGGAGATATTGGCTACAACGAAATCGCGGTCGATGGTCGGCTTTGCGCCTTCCGGCAGTTTGATTGAGGAGATGGTGACGGTGTCGCCAACATTCAGACCGTCAAGATCAACAACCAGCTTCTCGGGGATGTCGCCAGCGGTCACAACCAGCTCAACCTCGGGACGGACGGCGGTCAGAACGCCGCCACGCTTGATGCCGGGGGCTTTGTCTTCGTTGATGAACTCTACGGGAACGAAGAGATTCACCTTCGAGGTGCGACGCAGACGCATCAGGTCGAAGTGTGTCGGCAGGTCCTTGACAACGTCACGCTGAACGTCGCGGCAGATCACGCGCACGTCTTCCTGGCCTTCCACTTTCAGGTTCCACAGGGTGGACTTGAAGCGGCCGGCTTTCAGTTTTTTCAGCAGTTCGTTGAAGGGGATCTGGATCGACATCGGTTCGGCATCGCCACCGAAAACAACACCAGGAACCATGCCAGCACGACGTGCTGCACGAGCGGCGCCCTTGCCCGACCCCGTACGTTCTTGGCAAACAAGATCAGGAATCTGACCAGCCATGATAATTCTCCAATTTGATAATGGGGGTGCCTCCAAGGCTGTCACCCCGCGTGAAGCCGTGCGCATAGACCGGATTGGCTGATATTGCAAGTCGCAAACCGGAAATACGGCTGTCGCCGCGCCGTATGTTACTGCCAGCGTCCGCCGAAATCTTCGGGGATCAGCAGGTTGTGACGACCCAGATTGGCGACAGATTTCTCACCGCATAGCGCCATTGTTGTATCCAGCTCCTTGTGCAGCACCTCCAGTGCCCGGGTGACGCCGGCCTGTCCCATAGCGCCGAGCCCGTAAACAAAGGCGCGCCCGATCATGGTTCCCGTCGCGCCAAGGGCAAGTGCCTTCAGGATATCCTGGCCGGAGCGGATGCCGCTGTCCAAATGAACCTCGATCTGATCGCCGACAGCCTCCATGATTGCCGGAAGCATCTGAATGGAGCTCAGTGCGCCATCCAGCTGGCGGCCACCATGATTGGAGACCACGATCGCGTCGGCACCAACTTTTGCTGCCATCCTGGCATCTTCTACATCTAGAATTCCCTTCAGGATGACCTTGCCATCCCAAAGCTCGATCAGCTTGGCAATCTTGCCCCAGTCGAGCGAGGGGTCGAACTGTTCCGCTGTCCAGGCACCCAGTGACGAGGCGTCCGAAATCCCGTCCACATGGCCGACGATATTGCCGAAGTTACGCCGCTTGGCGCCCAGCATCTGCAGGCCCCAGGTCCATTTGGTCATCAGGTTGGCGATGGTCTTTGGGGTCAGCTTCGGCGGTGCGGAAAGGCCGTTTTTCAGATCCTTGTGCCGCTGGCCAAGAATTTGGAGGTCCAGCGTGATTACCAGGGCGGAGCATTTGGCGTCTTTTGCACGCCGGATCAGACGACGGACATAATCCTCGTCCTTCATCGTATAAAGCTGAAACCAAAAGGGTTTTGTCGTAGCCTCGGCCACGTCCTCGATCGAGTTGATGGACATTGTCGACAGCGTGAACGGCACGCCGAAAGCCTCGGCGGCGCGGGCTGCTTTTATCTCGCCATCGGCATGTTGCATACCGGTCAGACCAACCGGCGCGAGGGCAACAGGCATCGACACTTCCTGCCCGATCATCCGGCTTGCGGTGCTGCGGCCAGCCATATCGACCGCCACCCGTTGGCGCAGTCGAATCTTTTCAAAATCGCTGGTGTTGTCGCGAAAGGTCTGCTCGGTCCAGCTGCCACTTTCTGCATAGTCATAGAACATGCGCGGGACACGCCGTTCATAGATGCGTTTCAGATCGTCGATATTGGTAATGACTGGCACGGTGTCATCCTCGCCCTTGCTTGGTAATAATTTATTACCAATCCATCGGGTGAGATGCAATGCAGGATGCTCGCGCGCGGATGTGAACGGCAAAAAAGCCGCACCCGATGGGATGCGGCCTGATGATTGTTGGCGGCGATCAGCTGATTGCGATCAGGCAGCGTGTGCCCCGTCAGAGAGAGACTTTACGAAACTGAGGACCTCGGCGACGGATTTGCCTGCGCCAATCTGGCCGACAATGGCAGAGCCGACCACCGCGCCATCGGCGACGGAGGCGATGGCCTTTGATTTTTCAGGCGTATTGATGCCAAAGCCGACGATAACAGGCAGATCGGTATTGGCTTTGATCCGCGCCACTTCCGGTCCGACATTGGTCGCTTCGGCTTCGGCTGCACCTGTGATCCCGGTGATCGAGACGTAATAGACGAAACCGGAGGTGTTTTGCAGGACGCGGGGCAGGCGCTTGTCGTCGGTGGTAGGAGTGGCCAGTCGAATGAAATTCAGCCCTGCCTCCTGCGCGGGGAGGCACAATTCGCTGTCTTCTTCCGGCGGCAGGTCAACCACGATCAACCCGTCGATGCCAGCTGCCTTGGCGTCTTTGAGGAACTTATCAACGCCCCGGCTATAGATAGGGTTGTAGTATCCCATCATCACGATGGGTGTGGTGTCGTCTTCGGTGCGGAACGCACGCGCCAGCTCAAGTGTGCGCTCAAGGGTCATACCGGCTTCCAGCGCGCGCTGTCCGGCCAGCTGAATGGTCGGGCCATCGGCCATCGGATCGGTAAAGGGTAGGCCCAGTTCGATCACATCGACGCCCGCCGCGGGCAGCCCCTTTACCAGTTCAAGCGAGGTGTCGAAGTCAGGGTCACCCGCCATGACATAGGCGACAAAGGCCTTTTTGCTGGCAGCTTTCAGTTCGGCGAATTTGGCATCAATGCGGGTCATGATCGGGCCTTTTGAATGTGTCCGCTTCGGTGTGCCGAATGTTGCGGCGGAAATCAATCCCGCTCGCCTTATTGTCACGCTGCTCCTCCGCCAGGCGGGCGCTTGCCTCTAGCCTTTGAAGGGGACGTGCCAGCGTAGCAGCAGCGAATTTACCCCGGGGTTGATATCGGCTGTGGACGCGTTTGATTTATGGGTCAGCGCCAGCGACAGCGATTTGCCATTTGCGAATTCCTTGCCAAGGGCGATTGCGCTGCGAATTTCAAATGTTGAGCCCAGATCGTTGAGCCGGACACTCTCGGCGTAGGCACCGGGCATTACGCTGGTTTCAATGAACCAGCCGCGCTGGAGATGCCACGTGCCGACCGCACCTGCGCCGATGAACAGATCGCCAGTGGTTTGCACATCAAGTGCGGCACCAAAGGCTGCGTCGAAATTGCCACGCTGCCAGAACGCATCATGCTGGTATTCCACCGAGATCAATGCGCTATCCTCTGCGCCTTCACGGGAAAAGCTTGAATATCCTGCACCAAAGATCCAGTCGGCGGCAGCCGAAGGGAGGGCGCTGGCAAGCGTCAGGGCGCAGGCGAGGGGCGTCGCGGTAACGAAGGTGCGTAATGTCATTGTCAATAGTCTCGTTTTGGTCAGCCTAGCTGAAATGAGCCGTTAAGTCATAAGAATGTCCACCTTCTGGCGGGGCAAAGGGATCACATTCCGATCAAAGGAACGCGAGTGTCGCCAATTGGTTGCACCTTGTTTTGAAATTTTCCTTGCTCAGAACCTCCGCATCGGGACTGGGTCTTCACGGCTCTTTGCACCAGCCTCGACCGGGGCGCTTGGCGGAGCGGGCGTGAGATGCGCGCTTGCGTCACTTCGAAATGCTGCCTAGAAGCACCTCCCAAGTGGCATCAGGAGGCCGAAATGGGCTTTAAAATGGGAATCGTGGGGCTGCCGAACGTCGGCAAGTCGACCCTGTTCAACGCATTGACGAAAACCGCATCGGCGCAGGCGGCGAACTTTCCGTTTTGCACGATTGAACCGAATGTCGGTGAAGTCGGCGTGCCCGATGCCCGGCTGGACAAGCTGGCGGCCATTGCGGGCTCTAAACAGATCATCCCGACGCGGATGACATTTGTTGATATCGCAGGCCTGGTCAAAGGCGCTTCGCAGGGCGAGGGTCTGGGCAACCAGTTTCTCGCCAACATCCGCGAAACCGATGCCATCGCCCATGTGCTGCGCTGCTTTGAAGATGGCGATGTGACCCATGTTGAAGGGCGCGTTGACCCGGTTGCCGATGCCGAGGTGATCGAGACTGAACTGATGCTGGCCGACCTAGAAAGCATTGAAAAACGCCGCGCCAATCTGGTGCGTAAGCTGAAGGGCAACGACAAGGAAGCTCAGCAGCAGGACCGCCTTCTGGCGGCGGCACAGGCGATGTTGGAAGATGGCAAACCCGCGCGCCTGGTCGAGGTCGATGCAGAGGATGCCAAGGCCTGGAAAATGCTGCAACTGCTGACAACCAAGCCAGTGCTTTATGTCTGCAACGTCGGCGAGTCGGAATCGGTCGAGGGCAACGAGCATTCGGCCAAAGTGGCGGACATGGCTGCGTCTCAGGGCAACAGCCATGTAATCATCTCGGCCCAGATCGAAGAAGAAATCAGCCAGCTGGAGCCGGAGGAAGCAGAGATGTTCCTCTCCGAAATGGGGCTTGCCGAGGCTGGTCTCGACCGGCTGATCCGTGCAGGCTACCAGCTGTTGCACCTGGAGACCTATTTCACCGTTGGCCCCAAGGAAGCACGCGCCTGGACCATCCGGTCCGGTACTGCGGCACCGCAGGCGGCGGGCGTCATCCACGGCGATTTCGAGAAAGGTTTCATCCGCGCTGAAACCATCGCCTATGACGATTTCATCGCCCATAACGGCGAACAGGGTGCCAAGGAAGCGGGCAAGATGCGCGCCGAGGGCAAAAGCTACATCGTCAAGGATGGCGATGTGCTGCACTTCCTGTTCAACACCTGATCTTTCTGCTCTCCGCGACAATATTGGTGCCCGTCTTCCAGTGAAGGCGGGCATTTTCTTGATACAGCTGTTGTCTATTCCTGAAAGTGGCAGGCTTGAGTTGCCGCTAACGGAAATGCTAAACCCGCACGATTAATTAGTCGGAAGGATAAAAATGACAAAGCTGATCATCGACACGGATCCCGGTATCGACGATGCCATGGCGATTTTCTACGCGGCCGCGGCCCCGGATATCGAGCTACTCGGGCTGACGACAATCTTTGGCAATGTGACCACCAAAACGGCCACCCGTAACGCGTTGCGTTTGCTGGAAGCTGCGGGTCTGGACCTGCCTGTCGCCCATGGCGCCGAGACCCCGCTGGTGCTGCCGCCCTTTACGCCCTCTGCCCATGTGCATGGCGCCGAAGGGTTTGGCGACATTCCGGCCAAGACGCCGAAAGGGCAAGCTCTGGAGGAGGATGCAGCTGACTTCCTGATCCGCATGGCGCGCGAGCACAAGGGTGAGCTGGTGATCTGTCCGATTGGTCCGCTGACCAATATCGCCCATGCGATTCAGCGCGACGCCGAGTTTGCAAAAAATGTGAAACGGATCGTGATCATGGGTGGCTCGCTGGAAGAGGGCGGCAATATCACCCCCCACGCCGAAGCCAACATCTATCACGACCCCCACGCGGCCGACGTCGTCTTCGGCTCCGGCGCGCAGGTCGAGATGGTCGGTCTGGATGTCACGCATCGCATTCTGTGCACCGCCGAGGATTTCTCCGCCATTGCCGCGCAATCCCCTGAGCTGGGTGGGATGTTGCAAGAAATGTCGGTCTTCTACCTGCATTTCTATGAAACCGTCGGCAAGTTTGACGGCTGCTCGCTTCATGATCCGGCCGCAGTCATTGCCTGCACGCATCCTGAGTTGTTCACGGCGCGCTCGGTTGCAATGGAGGTGTCCTGCGACGGTGAAACGTCAGGCGAAACCCGCCTTGCCACAGACAGCGACCGCAAGCCGATCGACGTCTACATGGCAGTTGACGCCGATGCGGTGAAAACTCTGTTCCTGAAGCGGCTTGCCATCCTGCCCTGAATCGGTGCGCGACGATGGTTTCCTTCGTCCGAACAGCGTCTCACATCGCCCCGCTGCAGCACGCCTGCGGCGGGGCGATTGCTGTTTTTGTCCCCCTGGTCAAGGGCTGCAATTTTTTTGCCGAAAACAGCATTTCGCCCTTGTTCTTGGCTTGGTTGCGCTGATAGACGGGTCAGCGGAGACGTGGCCGAGTGGTCGAAGGCGCTCCCCTGCTAAGGGAGTAGGCCCGGAAGGGTCTCGTGGGTTCGAATCCCATCGTCTCCGCCATCTTCCTCAATATTGTCGTATTCTGTTTCTCTTAATGTTGGGGTGGAATAGGGCGCCCACGATGGATTTCCATCCGGCTGATGAGCCGCACATATTGGGGATCGCTCTGCCCTGAGGGCCGTGAATGTGGTCCTCTTGACCACCTTCGCTTTCGCGTCGGGCGCCGGTATCGCAGGTGCAGGCCGCGCGAAACGGTCTGGATCAGCCTGTGTCTTGGATCGAGCGGCGGGCTGCCACTATCTCGATCAAGGCGCCATGCTCCAAGCGGACAACGTCGGCAATCGCGCCGGAATCCTCTCTGTGTCCGTGAAGCAATCCGCTTACCGGTCGCGCTCGGCTGTAAGCACATGGCCATGGATGCAAATAGTCGTTCACCGAGGCCTTCGCCAACCGACTTGGCGGCCGGTCGCCCGATATGGTTTTGCGGCGATAAGCAAGCCGAGTAAATTCATTATGGTCACCGCGCCACGCTGAGATCGGCCTCCGCTCTGCCGCCGTCTATCGGGCTCTGTCATCTAGAGGTGCTTCAGGCCTATCAAATGACGCGCGTCAACCGCCTGTATTCCCACACAAGTGTCATATTGCGACCGTGCCGATGATACTGCGGATTCTTTAGCAGGGGCCGGTAGGGGAACCGATGTCGGAAAGCAGGTCAAATACCGGGATGAGCTTTTGAAACGTCGCAGTGCTACGTTCGACGAGATCTGGCTCCGTGACAAAGGCTGTGTCGGTGATGTCGATCCATGCGGCAAACCCCTTGCGTCGCAGTGCAACCTCGTTCGGATGATCCTTATCAAAACCTTTGGGGACCCGTTTCAGGTCCGGCTCACCGATGCGGATACCTGAGGCACGCAGTCCGTCCGTCAATGCGATCAACTCGGCCCCTTTAGGACCCGCCATCGCCCTGCGGAAATTGGCGAGTGCTTCGTTGTCGTATTGAAACACGCCACAGCCCAGCGTCAGCTTCTCAGGCGAGAGACCGAAGAACCACATGGGCGGCTGCGCGGTTGTTCTTTCTGGTCTCAAGGCGACGTGGATATGAGCGTTGTAGGGCGTCTTGTCCTTGGAGAAGCGGACGTCGCGATGGATACGGAAGATCTTGCTGCTATGCGGTTGACCGGTCATTGCACCAAGTGCGCTCTCCATGTGAGCCGCAAAGACCTTGGTGGGATCTTTGATGCAGTGTTCATATGTCGTTTTATGTGCCGTGAACCAGTCTTTGGTATTGTTCGCCTTCAGATCGCGCAGGAATTGCAGCGCATCGGGGCTGTAGCTGTCGAATGTATTCATGATTGTCCCTCACTTTTTGGCGGGCAGGGCTGCTGCATGTGCCAGGCATTGCTGCAGCCAGCGCTTCATCGCGGGGTTCGGGCAATCGGCCTCATCTACCAGGATGAAGCCACCCAGCTTGCGCTTGCCGTGGATGACGACGCGGGCGGTCGGGTCTGCAAGGGCGGCCGCTTCGTTCTCCTTGCCGATACGGAACATAAACCGCCCGACACCATCTTTGTGCCGTCGCGCACCGCAAAGCATATTGCCGTTCAGGAAAAAACACACACCGCCCATCATCCGCTTTTCAGTGATCCCCACATGCGCGGCGAGTGCGCCGCGCATGTGTTGGCTAAGGCCTTCGTCATAAGGCATCAGGCAGCCCCAAATAGTTGCCACAGGATGGCGATGGCGAGCATGAACATCGCCAAGGTTGTCAGCGCGGCACCGACGGCGCGCCCTTTGCTATCCGCCGATGCAAGCAGGCCAAAGTAGTGGATGAGCCGCGCCAGGATGAGCACGGCACCGCAGAGGGCCACCAGCCAAGCTGCGGTTCCGGCGATTTCAGCACCGGCGAGGGCCAGAAGCGCAAGCGGGACATATTCGACAAAGTTGCCATGGGCCCGGATCCGACGCAGCAGCACATCATCGTCACCATGCAGCAGCAGGATGCCGGTTTTGGCCCGGCGCACCCCGACCGAGATCGCCATCGGGATGCTGAGAAGGACGAAAATCGCCGTTACGGCCAGCGCGATCTGTGGTGTTTGTTCCATCTGAGCGCGTCCTTAGGCCGGGTTCTGGGCATAGGTGATCACTGCAAAGCGGGCGCCCTGCGGATCTGTGAGCGTTGCCATGCGACCGACACCGGGCATATCCATGGGGGCTTGCAGGACGGTTGCGCCTTTGGCCTTTGCGGTGGCCACGCAGCTGTCCACATCGGCAACGGTAAAGAAAATCGTCCAACTTCCGCTCTCCTCGGGCATGGGAGAAAAACCGCCAATCGCCGTTTCGCCCACCGCAATCGCCGAGTAGCTGGACCCGTCCTGCATCGGCATATTGTTGATCGTCCAGCCTAGCACCTCCTGATAAAAGGTTTTGGCCTTCTCCTGATCCGGCCCGGAGTGCCCGATCCAGCCGGCGTTTCCAATTGCTGTCATCTCAAGAATGCTCATATGTCTTCTCCCTGTTTGCCTGCCCGAATGCAGGTCTGACCCAAGGACGCATGACCACTCCCAACCCCTACACGTCGGGCAGTTCTTTTTTGCTGAGCGCGATTTTTCCTTGAACGGCGGCGCGTTCCGGTGCTGTCGGGTTGAGTGAAAGCGCTGCTTCAAACGCCTTGATGGCCGCTGGATGATTGCCGATGTCCTGCAACAGTCGGCCTCTCATGGCATGAAACCAGCGGTATTGCGACAGATCGTCAGCCAGCGGCTCCAACGCGGCCAACGCGTAGGCAGGGCCTTCAATCCGTGCCTCCGCTGCGATGAGGTTGAGACGCACAACGGGCGAAGGCTGCAGGGCATAGAGCGCGGCGTAATGCGCAGCGATCAGTGACCAATCGGTCTCTTCTGCGGAGGGCGCGCGGGCATGGACCGCAGCAATCGCGGCCTGAATGATGTAAACCCCCCGATGATTGATCCTCTGGGCCTTTTGTAGCAGCGCCGTCGCCTCGGCGATTTGGGAGAGATCCCATCGGCTGCGGTTCTGATCCTCCAACGGGACGAGCTGGCCATCAGCATCCATGCGCGCGTCACGTCGCGAATGTTGAAACAGCAGGAGCGACAGAAGCGCCGCCTGCTCGCCCATGGCCGGGAACAGGTTTGCCAGCAGACGAGCGAGGCGGATTGCCTCTTCGCAGACTGTGAGCTTGATCTGGGTCTCACCACCAGAAGCCGACCAGCCCTCGTTGAACATCAGGTAGACCATCAGCGAGACCTCACCCAGCCGCGCGCCCCGCTCCTGCGGGCTGGGCGTTTCAAAGGCGACGGTGCCACTGGCAATTTTCTTCTTCGCGCGGGTGATCCGTTGTTCCATGGCCTTCGGTTTGATCAGGAAGCCGCGTGCAATTTCCGCAACGCTGAGCCCGGCGACGATCCGCAGCGCGATGGCAATCTGATCGCGCCGTTCCAGCTCCGGGTGGCAACAGATGAACAACAGGCGCAGGACGTCATCGCGCAGTTCATCGGGATCAGGGGGTGCCTCTGTCATGGGTTGAAACTCTGCACAGTGCCGCGCAAGGATGGCATGGTGCCGCTGGGACTTGCGCAGCGCGTCGAGCCCCGCGTTGCGGGCGGTGGCCAGCAGCCAGGCCAAAGGATCACGGGGTGCGCCGATGTCCGTCCAGACCTTGAGGGCTTTGAGACAGGCCTCTGCAAAGGCGTCCTCCGCGATGTCTATATCGCGGAAGTAGCGGGTCAGCGCGGCCAGCGCCTGCGGACGCTGTCTGGTGATTGTTGCTTCTAGCCAGTCCGACACATGCCTATTCCGATGAAATCGCACCTCCAGCCCAGGCCACGGGCCGCACTTCTAGCCGAACCACCGGGGATGAGATCATCTTGGCATGGGTTAGAGCATCGTCCAGGTTTTCAAAGTCGGCGGCGTAAAATCCCAGGAAACTCTCTTTGGTCTCGGCATAGGGCCCATCCACAATCAACGGAGGCTGATCGACTGCCGGTGCAGGGTCAAGCATCACTGCCGAGGTTGGCGGCATCAGCTTGATCGAGATGAACTCCCCTCGTTTCTTCAGCGCCTCCTGCAACGCGCCATGTCCGGCCAGTACTTCGTCCTGCCGTTCTTTGGGGAGTGTTTCAAAAAGCCCGGCTTCTCCGTAGATTGTAATTGCATAGATCATGGTTTTCTCCAGTGCACTGATCACATGCTGCAAGAACGCGCGGGCCAATGCAAATCCGACAATACCTGCGTGGATTTCTGAAAAAAGATGATTGCTGGTCGCGCGGCTGGATCGCGAACCCTTGTAATCGCCCATGACGCTGCGCTTGCGCGGCGGGTATTCTAGCAGGTCTGCGTCCTATTGGTTCTTTGCAACGCTTGAGCGTGGCATCCCCTCCCAATGCAACAGCGCAATGGAGATGAGGCATGTTGCGGGCGCACACGCATACGAGATTGGGTAATTGCCAAATGCAAAGCTGCTGCAATCTGTGTCCTTGGCTATGGTCTCTCTGAATAGGTTGTGAAGCGATCAAAAATGAACCCGTCACGACCACAGTCACACAGACCTCGTCGGAGGGTCAGTCTCCCGACACCATTTTGCCCGCTCGAATTGTCGCCGTCACTTTCAAATCCAGAAGGTTCTCTGAGGCCGCAATCGGATTGCCTGAGAGAACTGCAAGATCGGCGCATTTTCCCGGCTCTATTGATCCACGAATATCTTCCTGGAAGACCTGCCAGGCCGCGTCTATCGTTTGTGCCCGCAGGGCCGAGAGGACGCTGATTTTCTGGCTTTCCCCGAGCACCCGCCCGCTTGATGTGGTGCGGTTGACGGCGCAATGGGCCAGATGCAGCGGCCTGGTTGGCGTTACGGAGGCGTCATTATGCAGGGTGTAGCGGACCCCAAATCGCTCGGCCGACGCGGCGGGGGACAGGCGGCTGGCGCGCTCGGGGCCGAGAAACGTACTGTAATGGCGATCGCCCCAGAAATGGATATGGGCCGAGAAGAAGCTGACCGTGATGCCAAGCTTAGCCATACGGCCAAGCTGGTCGTCGCGCAGGGTCTGGCCGTGAATGATCGTGTGGCGGTGATCCGCGCGCGGGGTGTCGGCCAAGGCGGCGGCCACGGCATCGATGAACATGTCGGCCCCGGCATCACCGTTGCAGTGGCAATGGATCTGGTGGCCGAGGTCATGCAGTTTCCTGACTTCGCGGCGGTGTTCCTCAGCGGCCACATAGGGCATCCCGCAGGAATGTTTCGGGTCAATTGGCCGGTGATAGGGCGCAGAGAGATAGGCGGTCTGAAGCTGGAATGCTCCATCGGTAAATAGCTTGCGGGGGCCAAGGGTGAAATGCCGATTGCCGGGCCAGTCGAGAGTGTCCCAAAGCCCCGGTTCAAGCTCTCCAATGGGCAGCAGCATCAGGTCGATACCGGGATCTTTGTCTGGTCCGAGCGAGGCAAAATGCTCCAGCATTACCCGCGAGGTCCAGGCGTTCTGCGCATAGGTCACGCCATGGGCGAGGTAATCGTCGCGGCAGACCGCGAAACCCTGCCAGAATCTTTCGCGATTGATCAGGAAATCGGTATCGCCCATTTCGCCCATGGCCGACAGGCCTTCGATGAGACCTGTCAGCGCGCCGTCATCCCGGCGGCCATAGCGGCCGCCCAGTGGGTCCGGCGTATCCCGTGAGATGCCGCGCATTTCAAGGGCGGCGGAGTTCGCGACGCCATTGTGGCCCGAGGCATGAAGCACCCAGATGGGATGATCTGTGGACACGTCGTCCAGTTCAGCCCGGGTCGGCATCCGACCCTCGGCGATTGCGGTGTTGTCAAAAAGAACCCCCATGACCCATTCGCCTTTTGGGGTGTCGGCTGCCTTGGCACGCAGGCGGTGCAGCGCCGTTGCCATATCGATGCAGTCGCCACGTGGCGGTGACGCAAGATCGACACGGAAAAGCGCAATGAACCCCGGATCGGGAAAGTGCCCATGCGGGTCGATAAAGGCCGGGATAAGCGTCTGGCCCTGCAGGTCATGGAGCCGCGTGCCGCCGGGCATCTGGGCGCGCAGGACGGTTTCGTCGCCGACGGCACGGATCAATCCGCCTTCGGTCAGCACCGCCTCGGGCTGAGAGTTTTCGGCGTCCATCGTCAGGATGGTGCCGTTGGAATAAAGCGTGGCTGTCATTGCGGGCTCGCTACGAGAGTGGCGCGAGGCAGCGCAGGCCATGGCCTGCGGTCACCTCCCATCTGGGTGTTTGGGTGCAAATGTCATGGGCAAAGGGGCAGCGCGCGCGGAACTCGCATCCCTTTGGTCGGTTCAGCAGACTCGGCGGTTCGCCCTTCAGCGCGATGCGTTCCAGCCGGGCGTCAGGGTCAGGTTCCGGGTTCGCGCTGAGAAGGCAGCGGGTGTAGGGATGGCGCGGGCTTTCGAATATTGCTTCGGTGGTGCCTTCTTCCACCAGCCGCCCCAGATACATGATCCCCATACGGTCGGCCACATGGCGCACGACGCTGAGGTTATGGGTGATGATCACCATGGCCAGCCCCAGCCGTTCGCGCAGTTCATTGAGCAGGTTCAGCAACTCGCCCTGCACGGAGACGTCCAATCCCGCTGTCGGTTCGTCGGCCAGGATCAACCTGGGTTCCAGCGCCAGTGCGCGGGCCACCCCGACACGCCGTGCCTGACCGCCGGACAATTGATAGGGATAGCGGTCGGCAAAATGCGCAGGCAGGTTGACCATCTCCAGCAGGCGCTTGGCCTCGGCGTGCTGATCGCGGCTCTTCATGCCCTGAATCCTGTAGGGTTCCGTGATCAGACTGCCGATGGTCAGCCGCGGAGACAGGCTTCCGACCGGATCCTGAAACATCATGGCGATGTCCTTGCGCAGGGGGCGCAGCTGCCGCTCGGGCAGGCCGCGGATTTCCCTGCCGTCGAATTTGACCGAACCGGCCTGCGCCGGGGCCAGCCCGGCAATTGCGCGAATGACGGTTGTCTTGCCCGATCCGCTTTCGCCGACAAGCGCGTAGGTTTCGCCCGGGGCCACGTCAAAGCTGACGCCAGCCAGCACATTGACCTGACCATAGCTGGTTTGAAGGTTATCAACAGACAGAAGGCTCACGCCGTCATCTCCTCATGGTTCAGCCAACAGGCAGCCAGATGACCGTCGTCTCCCAGTCGCTCAAGTGGCGGCACGTCTGCCGCGCAGCGGGCGATTGCCTGATCGCACCGGTCGCGAAAAATGCAGCCGCCGGGCAGGTTCGCCAGATCGGGAACTTCGCCCGGAATGGTCGGCAGGACACGGGCGCGGGTCTTGATGTGGCCCGGATCACATTCGATCAGGCGGCGGGTGTAGGGATGTTTCGGGTTGTGAAAGATCTCGCGCACATCGCCGCTTTCGACGACTGCGCCCGCATACATCACCACCACCCTGTCACAGAGTTCCGCAATCACGCCCAGATGATGCGAGATGAATAGGATCGCGCAGTTCATTTCGCGCTGGAGCTCCTGCAAGCGTTCGATAATCTGTACTTCAAGCGTGGCATCCAGTGCCGTTGTGGGTTCATCGGCGATCAGCAGGTCAGGCTCGGACATCAGCGCCATGGCAATGGCGATCCGCTGGCGCATCCCGCCGGAGAATTCATGCGGGAACTGGTTCAGCCGCGCGTCGGGATCGGGAATGCCCACAGCCCCCAGCATTTTCGCGGCGGTTGCGCGTTTTGCGGCCTTGGATGCGGAGGACCGGTGCTGGATATCGACCATCTGCTGACCGACGGTCAGCACCGGGTTGTGGGTCTGCATCGGGTCCTGGAAGACGATTGAGATATCGTCGCCGCGCAGGGCGCGCATCTGACGCTCGTTGGCCTGCAACAGGTCCTGCCCCTTGAACCGCACCGCGCCCTCACGGAACCGCGTGTTCGGTGCCGTCAACCGCAGGATCGACGAGATCAGCGTCGACTTTCCGCAGCCGCTTTCGCCGACGATCCCGACGATTTCCCCTTTGCGGACGTCAAAGGTGATATCGCGCAAGGCTTTCAGGTCGCCGCGTTCGGTTTTATAGTCGACGCTGAGATGGTCGATCTCCAACAAGGTTTCGGTCATCGGTTCTTTCTCAATTTCGGGTCAACCACGTCGCGCAGGGACTCGCCGAGGAAGGTGAAGCCCAGCGTTGCGATGATGATCGGCAGGCCGCCTCCGACCACCAACCACGGCGTTTGCCGGATCAGGGCATAGCCATCTTTCAACAATGCACCCCAGCTGGGTGTCGGCGGTTTTACCCCGAGACCGAGGAACGACAGACCGGCCTCAAGCGCGATCACCGTGGGGATGTCCATGGCAGCCAGAACCGCCAGGACGCCAATGATATTGGGCAGCAAATGGACACCCAGAATACGGGCCATGCTGGCCCCCATGGAGCGTTCGGCCAGTATGAACTCCGAGTTGCGCAATGTGAGCGTCTGCGTGCGCGCCACACGGCCATAGGTCGGGATCGAGGTCGCCATGACCACAAAAACCACAGTTTGCAGGCTGGGACCCACCAGCGCGACGACGGCCAGCGCGAACATCACGGTTGGGAATGACCGGATGGTGTCAAACAGAAGCATCAGCAGATTGTCGAGCCATTTTGGCCCGTAGCCCGCGATCATTCCCAGTGTCAGACCGATCACCATGGCACCAAAGACCGCAGGCAAGGCGACCTTCAGCGCCACCTGTCCGCCCATGATCACGCGGCTGAAGGTATCTCGGCCCAGCTGGTCGGTGCCCAGCCAATGGCTGGCCGATGGGCCTTGCATACGGTCCTGAATATTCATGGCAATCGGGTCGTAAGGCACAATCCATGGCGCGAAGATGGCGCTGAACACGATGGCGCCGACGATAATCAGCCCCATCAGGCCCAGCGGGTTCCCGGCGACGCCTTTGAGAATAATGCCGAGTTCGGAGCGCGGTTTACCCATGGTCGAGGCCGTCATGTCGAGGTCCTCGCGCGCGGGTCCAGCCAGGCGTTGACAAGGTCCGCAACGGCGGTCGAGATAACGAACAGCCCCGTTGAGATGAGCACCGAGCCCATGACGATCGGGTAGTTGCGGGTGGTGATGCTATCGATCACCAATTTGCCCAGACCGGGCCGGGCAAAGACGATCTCGGCAAAAACGGCCGCACTGAGCAGAAAGCCCATCCCGACGCCGATCACGGTGACGACCGGCAGAACGGCGATCCGCAACGCGTAGACCATGACGATCCGTCGCTCGGAGAGACCAAAGGCGCGGGCGGTCCGGATGTGGTGTTCACCAAGCACTTCCAGCATCGAGGCACGTACAAGCCGCGCGATATACCCGACCCAACTCAGCCCGATTGCAAACGCGGGCAAGACCAGATGATCCAGCCGGTCCCAGAACCCGTCACCGACACCAATCGCCGGGAACCACTGGAGCTGCACGGCAAACAGCAAAAGCGACAAAAGCGCCACGACAAATGCGGGGGCCGCGACGAAACTCACCGACAGCACCGCGACGCTTCGGTCGATCAGGGTGTTGGGATGGGCCGCGGCATAGGCGCCAAGCCCGATGCCGAGGGCGGCAGACCAGAGGATCGACGCAAAGATCAGCTCAAGCGTGAAGGGAAGCTGTTGAAAGACAATCTGGGTGACCGAGCGGCCCGAAAACACGTCGGTGCCCAGATCGCCCTGCATCATGTTGCTGTAAAAGATCACCAGTTGCCGCCAAATCGGCTGATCCAGCGCCAGTTCGGCGGTGAGCCGTGCCTGAAGCTCCGGGGTCGCTCGCGGACCAAGCATGATCTGCACCGGATCGCCGGGGACTGCACGGATCATCAGGAACATGAGTGTTACCGCAACAAAGAGGATCAGCGCCGCAAGCGCAAACCGCCTCAGAGCAAAGTTGAACATCGATCGGGCCTTTCTGGGCGGGGTAATCGCGTGCGGCCGCCCGAGGGCAGCCACACGCAGAGACGTAGGGAGGTTACGCCTTGCCGAAGTATCTGAGCAGCGAAAGCCCATCCGGGCGCAGGGCCGGAACAACACGCAAGGAATGCACGACCGGCGTTGCTTCATGGGTGATAAAGCGATAGGCGCCGCTTTCTTCCATCAGGTCCTGCGCTCGCTGATACATTGCAGCGCGTTCTGCATTGTCGGTTTCCGCAGATGCGGCGGCGTGGAGTTTGTCGAATTCGTCGTTGCGGAAACGTTCCCAGTTCCAGATGCCTGCCTGTTCAGTGGTGAACCAGGCCGTTGCATAGGAGGGATCAGGCGCCATCGAGAAGCGGTTCAGCACCAGTTGCAGATCTTCGTTTTCGCCGCTCGCCCAGAACGCACCGGATTCCAGAACGTTGATTTCCAGCGTGATCCCGATTTGCGCCAGCATCGCCTGAATGACCTGAGCCATCGTCGTGTAGGTCGTCTTGTTCAGGATATCGAGCGTGAGGGAGACATTTGTCTCGCCGGATTCCGCAAGCAGTGCCATTGCCTTTTCAATGTTGGCCTGCGGCGCCACAAGACCCTGAGCACGGTTTCCTGCCAGACCCGGTGCGATGATGCCTGTCGACGGGTCCGCCGCGCCAAAGTAGGAGGCCTCCAGGATTGTCGGCACGTCGATGGCATGCTGGATCGCCTGCCGCAGTTTCTGGTTCTGTAGTTTCGGATGATCCAGATTCATCCCCAGCCAGACATAGAACAGCGAGGGGTTTTCGACGAGGGTCCCGCCGTTTAGAACGCCGCCACGGTAGCGCGCGACCGATCCTAGCGACACGCGGGTCAGGTCCAGCTCGCCTGCCTCGAATGCGATCTCGGCGGTGTTTTCATCGTCGATCGGGTAGACTTCAATCGTATCCCAGGCCGGTGCGTCCCCTTTCCAGTTGGGGTTTCGCTGCAACACTGTCTTTTCCTTGGGGCTCCAGCTCGCGCGCAGATAGGGGCCGCTTTCGGCGACCGGGTCGGAGCCGATCCGCCCGCCAGCGGCCTCAACCGCGACCTTGGACACGATGTTGCCGGTGATATAGGGCAAGGCAATAGACCAGAGCGGCGCGAAGGGCTCGTTCAGCACAATGGTGCCTTCGCGCTCGCCAGTGACCTCAACATGGCTGAGCGGTCCCATATCCGGCTTGTTCGGGCTTTCGGTGGCCTCGGCCACGATCCGTTCGAAGCTGAATTTGACATCCTCGGCTGTCATCGCGCCATGGCCGTTGGTAAAGCCGATGTCATCGCGCAGGGCGAATTTGATATGGGTCGGGTCCACCTGTTCGATCATCGACGCCGCATCAAGTTGCCAGCCCCATTCGGAGCCGGGCTTGTACTGGATCAGCTTGTTGTAAATTGCGGCGTGGATCTCCTCTTCCACAACGCCGACACTATGCGCGGGATCCATGTTCGGAGCGTCGCCATAGGCGCGGACGCGCAGGACGCCATCATCCTGGGCAAAAGCGGTCCCCGCCCAGCCCATAGGCATTGCGGCGGCCGCACCAAGCGCTGTCGCGCCTTTTAGGAAGTTTCGGCGTCCTGTTGGTGCCTTCATCCATTCGATCTTCATTGTGATCTCCCCGTTGGGTTGTTCAGAGAAGCCCGCGCGGAATGGTCCGCGACCATTCTTTTGACAGGACTTCGGTTTCATCGGGCCCTTCCGTGGCCCGCAAACTGCGGTGCAGGTAGAAATGCGTCTCGTCGCAGGACATGCGCGAATGCGTGTCGATCCGAACCTGCCAGTCGTCGCGGCGGAACTCGAACCGCCAGTCGGCCACCATCTTGGCGCTGGCCGGATCGTCGGGATGGATGGAATAATGCGTCGCTACATGGCTGCCGCTGATAAGGCCGTGATAGGGATCGCGCGACATGCCGAAATCGTCAAATGCGTCGAGCGTTGTCCGTCCTTCATCGTCGGTTCCACGCCGTGACGTGCTCGACGGATCACGCAGGACATCCGCAGCCAATGTCGGAAATTTCTCTGGCGGTCCGGGGTTGGCAGGCTCCGGTTCACCAGCCACGCGGCGCTGAGGCAGTGTCAACTGGCTGCCCGGGCAGTCCAGCGTGATCGTCACAGGTTTGGGCGAGGGCCAGACGATCGGCCAGTAGGATGTCGACAGCGCCAGACGGAGGCGATGCCCCGCGCGCAGCCGATGGGCACAGGCGTTCAGTTCGAACTCAACCTCGTAGCGTTCGCCCGGCACCAAAGCGTCCGGGGTTTCGTGGCTGTTGTGATGGGTCAGGTTGAAGGGCCGATAGGTGATGCGTTGCGACACGCCATCCGGCGCGACATCACAGAGCCGGGCCACCACCTGGGCAACCGGTTGATCAACACGAAACGCCAGCTTCAGACGCGGGCGTCCAACGATCTCAAGCGGCGCGTCCAGCGAAATGTCAAAGCAGGTGGAGTGCCTGTCGTCCTCGACCTGATCGCCCGGCAGCTCGTTGTCGATCCGCATCCCCGGGCAGAAATAGCCGCTGGCGGACCCGACGCTGGCAGGATTGGCAATATCGACCTCCCCGGCTTTGGCTGCTGGGCACAGCGCACCATCGCCGAGAAAATAAATGCGCTCCTGAATGGTGTTCGATGGCCAGCTTTCCTCTGACACCCACCGACCCCTGCGCGGCTTGTTCTTGCCGGACGGGTTGTCATGTTCCTGCACGAATGTTCGCAAGGCAGGCAGTGTTTCAGCCCCGTTCAACTCGCCTTTCAGCCACCGGTCGAACCATCCGATGATCTCCGAGTGGGCGTCTGCGGCCTCGATCTTTGAGATATGCGGATAGCGGTGCTCCCAGGGGCCGATCAGCGCCTTGGTCGGCGAAGTCAGGTTCTCAACCAGGGTAAGGGGCGTGTTGACATAAGCGTCCGCCCAGCCTGTGATTGCCAGAACCGGCACCTCGATCCGTGACCAGTCTTCGCAAACCGATCCGTGTTTCCAGAATTCATCGCGTGTGGGATGCGCCAGCCAGTCGGCGGCAAGATCAGGCAGCAGCTCCATCCGCGCGATCCAGTCATCGCGCCAGTCGGGCCGCAGGTCGGGGTCAGCAGGGCGAGACAGATAGGCAAACATCTGTGCTGCCCAATTGGCGTTATCGCTGAGCAGGCAGCCGCCCATGTAGTGAATGTCATCAGCATAGCGGTCAGCCGTCGAGGCCATGGTGACAACCGCCTTCAATTCCGGCGGTCGGCAATACGCAAGCTGCAAGCCGTTGAAGCCACCCCAGCTGATCCCGATCATTCCGACGTGGCCATCACACCAGTCCTGGCCTGCGATCCATTTCAGAACCTCTTCGCCATCGCAGAGCTCCTGTTCGGAATATTCATCGTCAAAACGGCCCTGGCTGTCGCCGGTCCCGGCAATGTCGACCCGCACACAGGCATAGCCATGGGCGGCAAACACCCGATGTGTGGTTTCATCACGCGCTGCGGTTCCGTCCCGCTTGCGATAGGGGAGATACTCCAGGATCGCCGGCGCAGCCCCCGGCAGAGCGGGAAGCCAGACCCGTGCCGCCAGTTTTCGCCCGTCCGGAAGAGGGATCCACTCATTCTCTAGTGTCTTGATTTCGTTTTGCACGCCGATCACCGTTTGCGACTCACAAGCGAAAATTGGAACGAAAATCAAAAACCACCTAGTAAGCGACTGTACGCAGGTTTAAGCTTTTGTAAGCATTAATGCGTCTATGTGCGAAGGACTTGTCGCATGTCGGAAAACTTTTCGCGGAACCTGCGATCCCTCTGCGCTGACTACGGCAGCATTGCGCAGGTCTGCCGCGATATCGGCTTGAACCGTCAGCAATTCAATCGATACCTCAATGGCGGTGGAATGCCCTCGGCGCACAACCTTCGGCGCATCGCCCGGCATTTCAATATCAGCGAACAGGACCTCGACTTGGATCACCCGGCCTTCCTGGGCAGGATGAACAGATTGACGGCGCCCTCCCGCAAAAGCCCGGCGCGCGTGCTGTCCAGAATTTTCGAGAACCAGGCCGGTCCGCTGCGTCGGTATTTGGGGTTCTATCACGGCCATTTCACAACGCCGACCTGGGAAGGCAAGATCATGCGCACGCTGATCTGGCTGCGTGAACAGGACGGCTATATCGTTTCGCATACCTTCGAACGTGCCTTGAGCGATGATCAAAGCATCGTTCAACGGACGAAATATACCGGGCTGGCAGCCTATAAGGGCAATCGCATCTACCTGTTGGAAAGCGCAAACAGCGAGGATGGATTCTTGTCGGAGTCCATTCTGTTTCCCGCGCATCGCCAACAGGTCAGATATCTGAACGGGATGACAATGGGCGTCGCCACCAAACCGCGTATGGCCCCATACTCGTCGCCGACCGTCTGGAAACGGCTATCTGAAAGCACCCCGGTCCGGGATGCTCTGAAGCAAACAGGTATCTTTCGCTTCAACGACACAAGGATCGACGTAATCGTGCGCAACCAGCTGGCGGACGCGCAGGACTGAATAGGACTGCGATTTCACCGTGTCTCTTCCGGGTGAGGACCAACTGGCAGAGAGCCGCTAACCGGCTGTCACCTGTCGACGTTTTCGACACAAAAACTGCGGTTGGTTATCGGGTGAAACCTTAGTTGGCTGCCAGTTTCGCGCCCCCTGTGGCTGTGAGTCCAATCGGGTGGGGTGCCCGCCAGCCGCCTGCCTTGAAGAAGTCCAAGGCGCCCGTTGAGTTTTTGCAGCTCATTGCGTGACAGAACGGTTGCGGCCCGCGCCCCGAAGGCTTGTTCGACAGGCATCTGATCCAATTCAGGGAGTAGGGCGTATAGTTCTAGGCGAGTTACGGCCGACATCATCTTCATAGCCATCGGCCCAGGATAGAAGCTTTCGCTCGGGATATCATTGGAAATCAGCGTCGCATGTTTGTCGAGCATAAGATGGATATACGTGACGCTCTGACGACCCCGCGCAAAAGAAGCCAATGTAGTTTCTTCAGCCAGATGCTTGGCCCGCACATAGTAGGACGCATTCGTGAGCTGATCTGTCAGCAGGACGCAGTGCTGCGGCGACACCACCAGCGCACGTGCATTGCCCAGCACGCCCGGCCTGATCCGGACCGGCGTGAGGTTCTGCGGTAGAGACGCAGTTTTAACTGCGACTTCCGACAGGGCCAGCCAGCGTATCGGCATCGGGCCGTATTCAAGAGTTGTGACCAGATCGCCGGGCTTCAGCGTTTCTATCTTGGTTTCGCCGCTTGGGGTTGCGATCATCGTACCGGGCGTGAAACACGGGATGCCCATCGAATTGAGTTTCTGGGCGTTGTCCACCTGCGAACGCTGAACGCCAACCAGCGTCACCGACTCGCCGTTGACAAAGGTCAGCACCGCATCACCTGTCCCGTCGCCATTGGTGTCGCTGACGACAACATCCCAGGCATTGACCGGATTGCCATCTGCATCGACCAGATTCGAGACATCGAATTGGTCTACCGTGGTGCCATCGCCGCTGTCGGTCATGTCGAAATTCGTCACGATATCCGACCCGGCAAGATCGGACACTCCCAGGATATCCCTGTCGCTATCGGCACCAAGGTCAATAACGTCGTCCCCGGTGCCACCCTCAATCGTGTCGGCACCGGTGCCGCCGGTGATTGTATCGGCACCCGCGCCGCCGTCGATCACGTCATTATTGTTGCCGCCGTCGAGGGAGTCCGCGCCATCTCCGCCTTGAAGGGTATCCTGACCATCACCACCGGCGATACTATCGTTTCCATCGCCGCCGGTGAGGCTGTCTTTGCCCAGACCGCCGTCGATGGTGTCATCGCCCAAGCCACCGTCTATTGTGTCATCCGATAGGTTCAGGCCTGAGTCGATGATCACGTCGTTGCCGTCACCGCCCAGAATCAGATCGCTTTGGTTGCCGCCGTCAATCGTGTCCGCCCCGGCACCACCCGAGATAGTGTCGGCACCGAGTCCACCAAGAAGGCTGTCATTGCCCGCGCCACCGTCGATGGTATCCTCGCCATCGCCACCGTCGATTGTATCGTTCCCGGATCCGCCGGTCACGGTGTCGTTGCCGCCGCCTGCGATAATCTCGATCCCGCCTGCGTCGTTGGTGGCGTCCACCACATCGGCTGAATCGCCCAGGATTACGCGCTCGATTTCGGAGAAGGTGAGCGTGCTGGTGCCGTCGCTGATCGTGCCCGCGCCGGTCCCGGTAAAGGTTACCGTGACCGGAACGGTGACGGCCGACAGATCAAGCGTGTCGTAATCCGTGCCGGTGGTGACCCCTTCGCCGCCGATGATCGTGTCCGCGCCAAAGTTGTCCTCGATGACAAACGTGTCAGCATCGTCGCCACCCGACATACTGTCGGCGCCAGTGCCGCCGACCAGCCTGTCATTGTCAGCACCGCCTTCAAGCGTATCGTCGCCGTCGTTGCCTTCGAGCGTGTCATTGCCGCCGGTGGCAACGATGCTGTCATTGCCCGCACCGCCGACCAGGCTGTCATCGCCGTCGGAGTTCATCAACGTGTCATTGCCGGAGCCACCGATCAGGGTATCGTTGCCAAGGCCGGTTGTGAGGAAATCGTCGCCATCACCGCCGTCGATCAGATCATCCCCGTCGCCGCC
The DNA here is from genome assembly GCF_048056015.1 of Phaeobacter sp. JH20_37. Taxonomy (NCBI): domain Bacteria; kingdom Pseudomonadati; phylum Pseudomonadota; class Alphaproteobacteria; order Rhodobacterales; family Roseobacteraceae; genus Phaeobacter; species Phaeobacter sp. JH20_37. The sequence goes on from NZ_JAYMWW010000020.1 coordinate 304,546, forward strand.
CGCAATCGTGTCGTTGCCTGAGCCGCCGGTCACCGTATCGTTCCCGCCGCCTGCGACAATCTCGATCCCGCTTGACTCGCTGGAGGCATCCACAACTTCGGCTGAGGCGCCCAGGATCAGCCGCTCGATCTGCGAGAAGCTGAGCGTGCTTGTCCCGTCGCTGATCGTGCCCGCGCCGGAGCCGGTGAAGGTCACGGTGACCGGGATAGTGACGGCGGACAGGTCGATGGTGTCGTAATCCGTGCCGGTGGTGACCCCTTCGCCGCCGATGATCGTGTCCGCTCCAAAGCCGTCCTCGATCACAAACGTGTCGGCATCGTCCCCGCCCGACAGGCTATCAGCGCCAGTACCGCCCGAAATCGTGTCAGCGCCC
>NZ_JAYMWW010000021.1:0-10254 GCF_048056015.1 Phaeobacter sp. JH20_37
TATACCAGACAAAATAAACAACATGGCGCCCCAAGGGGCGATTCTGGCGTTCGTAGCACTGGATGGTATGCATCCTTGGCCGTGCAGGCGGAGAAGGTGCTGAAGCTCGATCCCTTTGTCGGGCATCTGTTTGTGTTCCGGGGCCGTCGGGGTGATCTGATCAAAATCATTTGGTGGGATGGCCAAGGTGCGTGTTTGTTCTCGAAGCGCCTGGAACGCGGCAAGTTTGTGTGGCCTGCCACCAAGAAAGGCAAAGTGTCCCTCTCGCCTGCGCAACTGGCGATGCTTCTGGAGGGCATCGACTGGCGCACGCCGGGCAGAACCTGGAGACCTTTGCGCGCAGGTTAGGATTCCTTACGCAAATCCAATGGTGTAAGCTGCAGCCATGATGGCCGAAGCGATGACATTGCCGGAAGATTACGGAGGGCTCAAAGAGTTCACGACCCAGCTTCTTGCCGAAATCAAAGCCCGGCCATGCTGATTGAGCAGCTTCGCCACCAGGTCGCGGGGCAAAAGGCCTAGCGCTACGGATCGACCTCAGAACAGACCAAGCAGCTCATGTTGGCGCTTGAGGCAAGCGAAGTGGCCGAGGCCGCGATGACGGCCAAGATGAAGCTTCCCCCAAATGAGCCCAAGGACAAACCAAAGCGCCGTCCGATCCCGGACCACATCCCACGCAACAACATCGAACTCTTGCCGCAAAAAGATCACTGCACATGCGGCGGTGCATTGCGCCAGATCGGCGAGGACGTGACCGAAGAACTGGAATATGTGCCGGGACGGTTCGTCGTGAACAAGATCACCCGCCCGCGCTTTGCCTGCAAACGCTGCGAGCAGTTCACCCAGGCTATCCTTCCATCTCGCCCCATCGAACGCGGTCGCCCAGGGCCCGGGTTGCTGGCGCATGTCTTGGTCAGCAAATATGCCGACCACTTGCCGCTGTATCGCCAGAGCCAAATCTTCGAACGCGATGGACTTGATCTCGACCGTTCCACCTTGGCGGACTGGGTTGGCAAAACGACAACGCTTTTGGCCCCGCTGGCAGATGCCATCGGCAAGCACGCCTTGAAGGGCAAGGCCGTCTTCACCGGCGATACACCCGTCAACATGCTCGCACCCGGAACGGGCAAGACCAAGACCGGACGCCTTTGGGTCTATGGCCGTGATGAACGGCCATGGGGCAGCGATGCGCCTCCCGCTGCTTGGTATCAGTTCTCCGAAGACCGGCGCGGGGCGCACCCGAAGGATCATCTCAGCAAATACAAAGGCTGGATGCACGCCGATGGTTATGCTGCATATGAGGAGCTTTATCGCGACCACGGCATCAAAGAGGTCGCCTGCATGGCCCACATCCGGCGCAAGTTCGTGGATGTTCATCGATCTCAGGGCTCAAGCATCGCCGAAGAAGCGATCCTGCGGATCAGCCAGCTCTACGCCGTTGAGAAAGAGGCGCGTGGTTCACCGCCAGATCAGCGTGTTGCCATCCGGCAGGCCAAGGCCACACCTGTCTTCGATGACCTGCAGGATTGGCTGGGTAGGCAACTCACGATCATATCGGGCAAATCCCCGCTCGCTCAGGCGATCCGATATGCGCTGACGCGCACGCGGCGGCTCAGGCCTTACTTGGCCAATGGTATCCTAGAACTCGACAACACCACAGCCGAACGCGCCATGCGGGCTATCGCTTTGGGCCGCAAAAACTACCTCTTCGTCGGTTCACCCGCCGGTGGCCGCGCCGCTGCCGTGGCATACACGCTCATAGAAACGGCAAAACTCAACGGCGTTGATCCCCAAACCTGGCTCGCTTACACCATCGCGCGCATCCCCGACTACAAGATCACCCGCGTGAACGACCTGCTGCCTTGGGTAAACGGAAAGGTTATCTCATGACTGCTGAACGTCCTGCACTTGGTCTGCGTCAGGCTTCTTTGTCTTTGACCGAATACGACCCCAGATGGGCTGAATTGTTTGCCAAAGAAGCCGCGTTGATCGCACAGGCTCTGCCAGATGTGCAATTTGATATCGACCATATCGGCAGCACCTCAGTACCCGGTCTGACAGCAAAACCCATCCTGGACATTGCCATGCGCTCAACCCACGAAGAGCAGATTGCGACCGCTCTTGCGAAGTTGGGTTACATCGACAGAGGCATTCGAAGCGGGCGGCTGTTTATCCGGCTGCGCGATGGTGACATCAGAACCCACAATCTGCACCTGTACCATCCCGACGATGCCGATTGCCGCGATCAAATCGCCTTCCGTGACGCGCTACGAGGCAACCCAAAACTCCGGCATCAATACGAACACCTTAAACAGACGCTTGTCGAAGAAGAACTCGGTGACCAAGGCCGAGGATCATATGCAGGGCGGAAAACCGAGTTCGTAAGAGCCGTCATCGACGCTCAGAACAAGTAACGGCGGTCAGACCGGACGCTTACCCTGATCCGGCAGCGTGCCGGGACGAAGGAGCGACGATGGCCAGACGACCCAGACGGAACCACAGACGCAGCAGCCAATATGGCGATCAGTCCGGAACGCCTGCCACGGGCGCCATTGCCGCGTGAGCGGCTTCGTCCATGGGCTCACTACCGACTTGCGGCGATGCGGCGGCAGGGCTGCCGCGAAACTTTATCGGGGCGCTTCTGCCAGACGACGTTAAGCTGCCCAACGTAGGCATGGCCGCCTCATGTCAGCTAGAGGCCGGTTCGGCGAGAAGCTGCACTTCGAGTTCTTCCTGCCGCAGGCGGAGTTTTCTCTGATCGGCTTTGAAATCCTTAAGGGCATGCCGCCGGATATCGGTCGCAATCTGGCCTTCGGCGCTTCGCCTTGCGTCTAAATCCACCGGTTCTTCCGTCATCTCTTTGTCCTCTGATACATCAGCGTTCGGCCGCGGCCGTCAGGCCGGGAGAGGAAGGAGGCGTGCTCCCAGCCGGCTCTCCGGTCTCCATTCCTCTCAGAAACCTGAAAAGTTCGCTGTCCGTTGTCAGAACCAGCGTCGTTCCCCCTGAAATCATGTCCTTGTAGGCCTGCATCGTCCGGGTGAACGCATAGAATTCGGCTGCTTGGGCGTCGGTGTTGTAGGCTTTTGCGTAGATCGCAGCCGCCGAGGCGTCAGCCACGCCGCGGATTTCCTCGACGGCGCGATACGCCTCGGACTGTATCTTGTTCAGGTCGCGCACCCGGTTGCCGCGGATCCGAGCGGCTTCGCCATTGCCCTCGGAAAGGAAACGTTCAGCGATCTGGCGGCGCTCTGAGATCATGCGGTCGTAGATCTTCGGACGCACACTCTCGTTGTAATTGATCCTTTTGAAACGGATATCGAGAAGCTCGATCCCAAAAACGCGAACCTTTTCTGAGGCGGCTGCGAAAATCTCCTGTTCTACAAGTGCGCGGCCTTTCTGGATAGGAACCAGAGAACCTATGTCCTGCGCGCGCTCCTCATCGGTCAAAAGCGTGTCGCGCAGCGGGGTCCGGCCCTTCGTGGTCCGGATAATCTCTATCAGCTCGTGTTTGGCGACAGCATTGCGGGTTTCGCTGCCGAGAATATCGTCTAGACGGGATTGCGCGCTGCGCTCATCGCGCAGCCGCAGAAAATACTGCAACGGGTCGGTGATTTTCCAGCGGGCGAACAGATCGACGGATATGTAGAGCTTGTCCTTGGTGGGCATGTCAGAAGGATTGCCGTCCCACTCAAGAACCCGGCGGTCGATCCGGTTGACGTCCTGAACGATGGGCAGCTTCAGCTTTAATCCGGCCGTTATGACTGGTTCGCCCACAGGTTTACCGAATTGGGTGATAATGGCCTGCTCGACTTCACCAACTGTGTAGAGGGAACCGGAGGCAATCACGCCGGCAGCAACCGCAATCCCTGCGAAGAGCCCCAATCTGATGTTCATGACGGATCCTCCTGAAGCCTGTCGAGGTTCAAAAGCGGCAGGATGCTCGCAGTCGATCCGTCGACAATGATTTTTGACAGGATGCTGGGCAGAACATCCTGGAGGGTTTCTATGTATATCCGCCGCCTCGTGACCTCAGGCGCCTTTACGTATTCGGCCAAAAGCGCGGTGAACCGTGCTGCGTCGCCTTCCGCCTCGTTGACGCGTTTCAGGCGATAACCGTCAGCCTCGCGGATCCGCTGATCTTTCTCGCCTTCGGCCAGCGGAATGACTTTGTTGTATTCGCGGCGCGCCTCATTGATCAGGCGCTCCTTTTCCTGCTGTGCCTGGTTGACCTCATTGAACGACGCCTGAACCGGTCCCGGCGGGTTGATGTTCTTCAGCTGGACCTGGTCGATGCTGATACCCATGGCGTATTTCGTGGACAGAGCCTGCATTTTGAGAAGTGCCTCGCTCTCGATCTCCTGACGGCCGATGGTGATGACCTCGTCAACGGTGCGGTCGCCAACAACCTCTCGCATCACGGACTCAGAGACGTAGCGCAAGGTCGCGCTTGGCTCGCGTACCTCGAACAGGAATTTCAGGGGGTCAGAGATCCGGTACTGCACCACCCATTCCACAAGCGCGGCATTCAGATCTCCCGTGACCATTTCGGTTTCGCGCCGGCCGTCTGACGGGCTCTGGAAGGGATCACTCCGGCCCGGCGTTGTGAACCCGAATTCCTGCTTCAGCTGCCGTTTCACGGGCACCAGCGTGGCAACGTCGATGCCAAGCGGGAATTTGAAATGCAGGCCAGGCGGAACCTCAGCAGTGTATCTGCCAAAACGCTGGACAACGGCGACAGAGTCGCTCGGGACTGTGTAATATGAAGACCAGGCCGCGACAGCTGCCAAGACTATCGCTCCTGCGACCAGTATGCCCTTCACAGGGGGCCGCCCATCAGGGAGCAATCCGCCCAGCCGGTCGCGGCCTTGACGAAGAATTTCGTCGATATCGGGCGGATTGCGCTTCTGTCTGCTTTGCCATGGCCCGCGGTCTTCTGGGCCGCCGTTCTGGTCGGGCATATCGTTTCCTCTCCTGGTCTCTCAAACCGGCATCCGATACAGACCTTTGACGCCAAGGCGCCTGCGCACGGCTTATTCCCTCTGTGTCGGCATTCCTTCGTTCTCCGCGGCCTGGATTGGTGAATTTTCCGTTGGCAATTCACCCGCTATAGCCGCATCCGGCGCCTCTTTGTGCGCCTGAGATGCGCCCCCGCCCGAGTAAAGGTTCCGCAGCTGAGTTTCGGAGACCCCGTCGGCCACCATCACCAGCCGGACCATCGGGTCAGAAAGCATTTCTTCCAGGAAATATTCGGCCAGTTCTTTTCCGGTGAGCTTGTCCTTTGCCAGGGCGTCATCGAGGTCGGCCAGCGAAACGGTCAAGGTTCTCGCCAGCCCGGGGTGGAATTCCCTGGGATGCAACTTCACGGCGACAGAAGCTCTCCAAGTCTCAGGCTGCAGGCTGTCGGGAGGTGAACACAGTTCCGTTTCAATGTCATATTCTCCGGCAGGGAGCGTTTCGCTGAAGCCCGGAACGTTGAAAGGCCGGGCAAAGACCGCAATGGATTTTCTAACTGCCTCGTTCATGGGTGGGGTCCTCTCATCGAAGCGACAAGCGGGCCAAGGCTGCGGCTACTGACGCAGTGCCCTTGTCGTGGTAGTCCCCGTGGAAAACACCGTCCACCTTGACCTCCCAGATTCCATTCCTCTTCCGGGCACGAACGCGCTCCGCCTTCGCAGTTGGACGATAGGGGTGTGTCGAAATTTGGATATCTTCCGGTTTGTGCAGTGGCTTATCGAGCACGCTGGAGCTTGCGGCCTTTGGCAAATGCGGTTCTCCAAGAGCCATTACGGTGCGAATGAATTCCTCTGCATAATCATCCGCGTTTCGGTGGTCATGCTCATGGCTCACCATGGCCATTGGCTCAACAAAACGCTTCTTAAGGTGTTCAAGGAAACGCGGTTCCGTGCGGGACATGTAAGCAATGAGCGACTGGAGAATCCGTTCATGGGCCAGAACGCGCCGTTCAAGATCTGTCATTTCAGGCAGAGATGGTAACATGGCACTGTTCATCCTTCATTGATCGTGTTTTCCGGGCGCTCCGACGACTTTTCGACGTCAAGGGCTGCAAGACAGGCCTGCGCAATGTCCCGGTCCGGAAACTCGGTTCCCGGGACCGTCGCCCAACCGGCTTTCATGAGGGCATCCCGCTGCCGGTAGGTAGCAACGGCCCTGATCGCTGCCAGCTTTGCGTCGCGTTCCGCATCGGTTCGGGCCATGTCCAGACAGACCGGGACCAAAGCCGTGACTACATTGTTGCGGGACATGGTCACGGCCATGCCGTGTGACGTTCCGCCGGTCACCCAGCCGCCCCAGGTAAATCCGCCGATGCCTAATAATGCGCCACCTATCACGGCGCCGTAGAGGCCGGGTTTAAGCCATTCGGGAGTGTACATTGTGAATCCTCCAGCGGGGAAAGCGCCGCCTCGCTATCTTCAAGTGTTGCGTTTCGGGTCTTGGCCGAGCGCTGCTTCCAGGTCGGTCCAGGTAGTTGGCCGCAACTCTGTCCGGCCCGGTAAACGCCCCTTGCCGTGGATGGTCAGGTAAATCGCCGTTCTGCGGTAAGCCGTGAAACTCAGCCCTTCGATAAGCTCCTCCTCGACCAGCACTTCGTATTCGCCGGAAGGCAGTTCGTCCGGATATCCGGGCAAGGTAAAAGGCTGCGGGAAAGTCATGGTGGATCTGATTGATCGCAAGGCCATCACCGGTCTCCGCGATATGTGCATGTCTGCCGCGCTGCCTTGGCTGCAGCATCCCGGTTGCCGAGAGGCAGCCAAACTTTGCGGCCCTCCTACATTACCCCGGAACCGGGCGGTGCGTGCTGACCCATGTTAGCGCCGCTGGGGTCCTGACCGCTCTGGCATACGCGGACCCAAACCTTCGGCTAGACTTCAGAGGACTGGAGACCGGCTGATCTGCGTCAGCGCGTGCGTCGGGCAATGCGGGTATGATCGGAGTTATCCGAAGCTTGTTACCCGGCAGGCGGCAGCCCGGTTCTTCTGGAACAGCCGCTTCCCGATCCGAACACCTAAAAAGGGAGGATATGCCGATGCCAGCCGCTGGCATTCTTCAACCCCACAGCCCTGAGTTTGACCGCTTTTTGCAAGCCTTCGTTGGCGAGGACCGGAATGGCAATGCTGTTACGGTTCTATCGGCCCTCGCGCGGCTTGAGCTCGAACCTTGGGAGGAGGCAGCCGCGCTTGCCGCGTTGGAGAAAGAGGTCGCAGGCTCGCGACTGGAGATGCTGCTGTCGCAATTCCGCGACGTGCCCGCACTCAAGCAGGATAGCGGAACGCTCGCGCGGAAACTGACCCGGCTTCTCCCCAAACGCAAGCGCTTGATGGCTGTTTCTGGCGCCGCAGAAAACGGGCCGACGAATTTGTCTGGGTTGATCTGGGCGGTACTGACGATCCTCTTTCTGATTTTGCAGTTAATACTCACAGGCACTCCGGGGACGGGCCAATGATGTCAGGCAAAACACGGGACGGCGACCGCAGTGATGGTAAGGACTATGCGGTGCTATGGGATCTGGAGGAGCGGTGCTGGACCAGCGGCGCGGACAGCGCCCGCACCGTGACTGCAAAAAATGCAGTGATGATACTTCCCTATCCGCCGGGCATTCTTCAGGGCGGGCAGATCCTGGAGCATGTGAAGAAAAACACGGGCTGGCGAACCGTGGAGATGAAAGACCGCAGCCAAATCAGGCAAGGGGCCGTTGCTGTGCTCGCCTACCGCGTATTCGCGGAGAAGTCAGGCTTGCCAATCTATGAGGCGCTCTGCGCGTCCACATATCTGCTGGACAACGGCCGGTGGCTGCGGCTGTCACATCAGCAAACCCCCACCACCTGATGCCAGCGGGATGAACCCTCACCTTGGGGCGATATCTTTAACGCACTTCTTGGCATGTGAATCGGCTCCTGAGCTCTTCGTTCAAAGATCATCAGCCAGAAGATGCGGACCCGCCCCAAGCTAACCTGCATCAGTGCTGCGGAGCAGAGAAGATGGGTACATGGCTGCGTGCCTGCCGAATCTCCGGCGGCACTCATTTCCGAGCAGCAGAGAAGCACGGGATGCGTGCGGTTCCTCAAATGGACTGCATTGCACTGCGTGCCCTATTCTCGGAATGTCCAAGAAAGGACAATCCAATGACACCCGAACAGACCAATGCCGCCGAGAAGATGACCTCGGTCAAGGCAGCCTGTGACAAGGCAATCGCCGGCCCCAAAAAAGACCGGGCTGTGAAGCACTACCAGGCGGCCGAGAAGGCGCACGCGGCAAAGAACCACGCCGAAACGAACAAGGAACTGGACGCGGCTAATAAAGCGCTTTCGTGATACTCCTTTGCTTTAAATGAAGATCGGGCCGCCCCAGGTTGTTCCGGGGGGAGGGGCGGCCTTTTTCATTTCAAGAGCGGGCCGGTCTGATCCAGATACGCCGGATCGAACCCCGAAAACTCTACCAGCCCGTCATAATTGCCGAACGTTACACGGCCGTCCCGAAATGTCAGCAGGCCGCGTTCGCGAAGCTGCCGCAAGACACGGTTCACATGGACGGCGCTTAGGCCGAGCGCGTCAGCAAGATGATACTGTGTCAAAGGGCAGACGTAGCCTTTCTTGCTCCCCATTCCGACCAGCTTCAGCCTTGCCCCCAATTCCAGCAGAAAATGCGCCATGCGTGCATCCGCAGCGCGGCGGCCAACTCCTACGAGATGTTCGACCACCATGGCTTCGTCCCGTGATGCCGCCCAGAGAATTGCTGCCGCGAGGCGAGGCGTCTTCTCGAAGGCTTCCAGAAGGTCGTCCGCAAAGACCTCTGCCGCCTGAATATCCGTGACCGGCTCGAAGCTATGGTCGGAGGTGCGCAGCAGCACGCTGCGCAATCCAATAAAGTCCCCCGGTATCTGGAAATCCACGATCTGGCGGGTTCCGTCCGGCTGAAGCTTGTAGGAACATACCCAACCGGCGGCCAGAATATAAGCGGCCTGATCCGACTGCCCCTGATGCACGAGATCACGCCCCGCCAAAAAGGACCGGCGGCGCAGATGCAAACGCTTCAAGACGCCCAATTCATCTTCAGACAATGCGACGAAGACTTGCAGCTTCCGTGTAAGCGGGCTTTCTAAGATATCCGTCATCGGGGCCTCTCAAGCTGGAAAGAAACTCCAGACGCAATCGCGCACAGACTGCTTTCGGTTAGCCCAGCATACCATTTTTCTGCGAAGATGGTTGGGACAAGCGAGGCCAGTCTGCTGCGCGATGTTTTACCGTCACCGGAAGGATACAATAAAATGCTCAGCGAGAAAGACTTCTCGGGAATGGCTGCCCTCTCGATCTGCGAAGCACTGCTGCTGGCGATGAACGATCACAAGCTCCTGCCCGAGCGCGAGATCGTGGGTATCCTGCGGGACGCTGCAAAGACGCATGAAAACGCAGCTGTTACTGATGGCGAGATAGAGGCGCATCGAGCCGTAGCGGGTCTCATCAACCGGATCATTGCTGGCGGGAACTCCGTTCGGAGGCCGCCGGGATGATATACTCAATCGCAGCGTGATAGACTTCGCCTATGCCGCTTTCGTCCAACTCTTGCAATGCACGGAGCCACCAGGCCGACCTGCAGGACATACCGGGTGGCACGGGCCGCAAAGACGGTAACGTCCAATCTGACATTGTCTGACGTCAGCGCCAATGGGACAGTGTAGCGCGATTTGATAAGAGCGGGTTTCCGGCTCATCGTAACCACCATTGAGTGGAGATGAGGCGACGCACTTCCGTATGCGAACGCCCAAGAACGTCCGTACCGAGATGGCCTTCCATGTCCTCGCCGATAAGATCAAGCGAATGATAGCCCCGATCGGGGTACGCGGGCTTCTGACTGCCATTCCGGCCTGAAGGGCGGTGCTCAACTCAAGCTGCACCGCAGAAAACGCCACAAAAGCGCGGATTCAGCCCTCTCCGGCGTATAAGACGCTAAAGTGTTCCTGGATCCGGCTGCCTCCACAAAATCGACTGAAACATCCTCATCGTCGAGAAACCAGGCGAGTTTCCACAGACCCTCGGCTGAAGCCAGACAAATTGCTGCGGCAAAAGCCTTGGAGCAGGCTTTCTTGATCGTGAGCATTGTCGCGAAGAGCCTGATCGAACAGTAGTTATGACGCAGCTGGGCGATCTCAAGGCTCTGTCCATCACCTTTGCCGCTGACGCGATATACAAACCTGTGTTCAGCAGTGATCCGGCGGGACCACCAGCCGCTTAAATCGC
>NZ_JAYMWW010000022.1:0-274558 GCF_048056015.1 Phaeobacter sp. JH20_37
TATCACAACCTTAAACCTCGCTCCGGCGGGGCTCTTCGCGTTCAGGCACAGGCACTGGATGCACTACCGAAGTAAAATAACGCCCCAGCGCCTACAGCCATCATACCAGTCATGAAACGAGGCGCGCCAAACCAAAGCGGTACACATCAGCGCGGAAATCCCCGCCGCCCGAACGCTTGACCGCAACGGCGGGGGCGGGCATCTTTGTTTCAGCCGCTGAACCTGGCCGCGACAATGGGGTGAACGGAGCCTTGTGCCTCTTTTCCAGAGTAGAAACCGGAGCCGGAGTTGCAACCGGGGCCAGATCGGCAATCGGCTCCGTGCTGGTGGCAGCCTGCCTGCTGATTGCGACGCTCGTCCTGTCGGCAAATCGGGCAGAGGCCCATGGTGCCGGCGGGGAGGCGCAGATCGCGGTCTCGGTTCAGGACATGGATCAAGATGTGGCGGGTAGCCGCCCTGCGGATCATTGTCATGGCAGCTCGCTTTGTGGTGGGGTTGCGGTTCTGTTGGGCAGCTGGCCGTCGATGCAGCCCGATCCGCGGAACTTTCGTCCTGATCTGCCGTTGATGCTGCTGCGACCGCTGGCCATCACCGGGTTTGAACCACCGCCGCCGCGTGGCCGGTCCTGAAGACTGATCCTGCGCATGTGACGCGCATTCTGGACCTCAATCGGGAAAACAAGATGACATGTTCCAAACTGCTTACCGGCGCTGCATTGGCGTCGCTCATTTCCGTGGCTGCCTATGCGCATAGCGGCGCCACAGGCGTTGTAAAAGAACGAATGGATGGCATGGATGCCATGAAAGCCAGCATGAAGCTGCTGGCGCCGATGATGCAGGGGCAGACGCCCTATGATGCTGCGGTGGTTCGCGAAGAGGCGCAGACAATTCAGACCCACGCAGGGGAGGTCCTGACGGGGCTGTTTCCCAAGGGAACCGACGGGCATCCCTCAGATGCCAAACCCGAGATTTGGGCCGATTGGGAGGGGTTTGCCGATCTTGCGCTGCAATTGGAGACCTATTCCGAAGGTCTGGCCCTGGCAGCCGAGAACGGCTTGATGATGGCCGGTGCCGAGGGGACGGGAATGATGTCGAGCGGGGCGATGATGGGGGCCACTGCGATGGGAGCAGGAGGCATGATGGGCGGTCAGATGATGGGGGGACCACGAAGCGCCGAGGCCCTGCAGCAGATGCCTGCCGGTGCTGTCTTCACCATGCTGAGCCAAACCTGTTCGGCCTGTCACACCCGTTTTCGTAAAGAGTGAGAGGGGGAGACATATGTTCCGTTATCTCCTTGCCGCCTCGGTGACGGTGTCGGCCGGGCTTGCCGCGGTGGCGGCCTGGCCGATCGGCACGAGGCCGAGTGCGCTTGATCTGGACGGCGACGTCGCCCGCGGAGCCTATCTGGCAAGGGCGTCGGGATGTATCGCGTGCCATACAGATTTTTCCAACGGTGGCGCAGCGCTTGCGGGTGGGGCGAAGATCGAAACGCCGTTCGGGGATCTCTACGCGCCCAACCTCACGTCGGATCGCGATCATGGGCTGGGCAGCTGGACGATTGGCGCCTTTGCCAAGGCTGTTCGCCAAGGCGTGTCTCCGGAGGGGCAGCCCTATTATCCGGCGTTTCCCTACCCGTTCTACGGTAATTTCACCGATCAGGATATTGCCGATCTCTGGGCGGCATTTCAGACCGTACCACCGGTGGCGCAGCCATCGAGGCCGCCGGAAATGGCGTTTCCCTTCGACCAGCGATGGGGGCTGAAGATCTGGCGTCTGGCGTTTCTTGAACCGCCGCGGACAGATCCGGTCGCCGGAAAGGATGATCTCTGGTCACGTGGTCGGCTGCTGGTCGAGGGGGCCGCGCATTGTGGCGCCTGTCATACGGGCCGCAATCTGCTCGGCGCGCGGAAGACGGGCACCGCACGTTTCAAGGGCAATGATGCCTTGCCGGGGGGAGGAAAGGCGCCTGCCATTGATCCCCCATCTCTTCTGGCACGCGGTTGGAGCGTCGACAGCCTGGCCTATGCCCTTGGTACGGGGGTGATGCCGGATGGCGACGTCTTTGGCGGGACGATGGGCGAAGTTGTCCTATATGGAACCGCATTCCTGACCGACACGGACCGCAGGGCCATGGCGACCTACCTGCTTGATGACCAGCCCGGTGCGTGATGAGCGTGCCGAACAGCAGTTCCAGAGACAGAAGGAGAGACGGTATGATCCTTAACCGCCGACAATTCCTGGAGGGCGCCAGTGCCATGGCGCTTTGGCCCCGGACCAGCGCTGCGGCTGCCGCGCCGCGCCTTCTTGAAGCGAGACCAAGCCGCGTGCAGCTGGTGCCGCCGGAATTTGGCGACCACCCGGAGACAGAGGTCTGGGGGTTTGATGGCACCGTGCCCGGCCCCCTCATCCGTGCCCGCCAGGACGAGCTGCTGCAGGTCCGCCTGACCAACAGCCTGCCGCAGCCAACAGCCGTACATTGGCATGGGCTGCGGGTTCCCAATGCCATGGATGGCGTGCCCGGAATGACACAGGATGCCGTCCTGCCCGGCGATGGGTTTCTCTATGAATTTCCGATGAGGGATGCGGGGACCTATTGGTATCATTCGCACAATCAGTCGACCGAACAGGTGGCGCGGGGGCTCTACGGCGTGTTGGTTGTCGATGAGGCCGACGCCCCGGATATTGACCAGGATATCGTGGTTGTCCTTGATGACTGGCGTCTGAGCGAGACGGCGCAGATCACCGATGATTTCGGCGCGATGCACGATTGGACCCACGCGGGGCGGTTGGGCAATTTCATCCATGCCGCCTTGACGCCGCAGGTCTCTGAGGTTCAGCAAAATCAGCGCCTCAGGCTGCGGCTCGTCAATGTGGCGACGGACAGGATCATGGCGGTATCGCTGCGTGGCGTGACCGGCAGGATTGTCGCCCGCGACGGGATGCCGCTGCAAACCCCCGAGGATCCCGGCATCATGGTTCTGGGGCCGGCGGAACGGCTGGATATCATTGCGGATGTTTCGGCGACACCGGGTGAGAACGTCCAGATCGTTCTCCATGAAGGCGAGACCGGTTATCTGTTGCAGGAGATCGACGTAAGCGGCCGTCATGCCGACGCCGCGCGCGGCGCGGTTGCGGCATTGCCGGACAATCCGGTCACACGGCTGGACAGTCTGACAGAGGCGCGCAGTGTCCCTTTGGTCATGGAGGGAGGCGCGATGGGCGGTCTGCGCCAGGGCCGTTACAAGGGGGAACTGCTGACATCGCGCGAGCTGGTCGCGGCCGGGCAGATCTGGACATTCAATGGCGAGGCAGGGTTGCCGGCCGAACCGATGGTGACAGCCGAGAGAGGCGAAATCATCCGGATCCCCATCCAGAACAACACCGCCTTTCCCCATGCGATCCATCTGCATGGCACACATTTCCAGGAGGTGCTGCCAGACGGAGGTTTCGGCCCGCTGAAGGACACCCTGCTGATGGCACGTCAGGAAACCCGCGAAATCGCCTTTATCGCGGATAATCCGGGCGACTGGCTGCTGCATTGTCACATGCTTTCGCATCAGGCCGCCGGTATGAAGACCTCGCTGCGTGTCAGATGACGAAACACGTCCGCAGCAGAACAGACCGCTCCGGCCAGACCCTTGGCTGGTGCGGTTAAGGGGGGGAGGTGTCTGCACCGGCGGGCCAGTGCCGCTTTGGGCGTATTGCCGGTCAGGGCGAAAAAACGGCAACTCTGGTATTGACCTTCCAGTCGCTGGAGACCCTACATCAGCAGCAACATAGAGTTTATTGGTGTTGTCATGACGGAAAATCTTACTACCCGATTTCAAATTACGGGCATGAACTGCGCCTCCTGCGTGGGCCGCGTGGAGCGTGCGCTGGCGGCCGTCCCCGGTGTGTCGGAGGCGACCGTCAATCTGGCGAGCGAAAGCGCCCGCGTCAGCCATGATGCAAAAGTCACGGCTGCGGATCTGGCCGATGTTCTGGCGGGGGCAGGCTATCCCGCCGTAACCGAGGAAGTCACGCTGGAGATTGCGGATATGTCCTGCGCGTCCTGCGTCGGTCGTGTGGAGCGGGCATTGCAGAGCGGTGATGGTGTGCTGACCGCATCCGTCAATCTGGCGGCAGAGACGGCCACGATCCGCTATGCGGCGGCGGCGATCACCCCGGCAGAAATTGCAGCCCTAGCCACCGAAGCGGGCTACCCGGCGCAGGTGAAATCGGCGGAGATGTCTGACCAGCAGGACCGGAAAGCGGAGGAAATCCGCAGTCTGGCACGACGCACCCTGTTGGCCGCGGCGCTTGCCCTGCCGGTGTTCATCATAGAAATGGGCAGCCATGTCATTCCGGGGATGCACCACCTGATCTCCTCTACCATCGGGTTGCAGACCAGCTATTACCTCCAGTTTGCATTGACCCTGATTGTGCTGATCGGACCGGGCCTGCAGTTCTATACCAAAGGCTTCCCGGCGCTGTTCAAGGGGGCACCGGATATGAACTCGCTTGTTGCGCTGGGAACCTCGGCCGCTTTCGGGTTTTCTCTGGTGTCCACATTTGCGCCCGATTTCCTGCCGACGGGCACCGCCAATGTTTATTACGAGGCGGCGGCGGTTATCGTTGTCCTCATCCTGCTGGGTCGTCTGCTGGAGGCACGGGCCAAGGGCCGGACCGGGGAAGCGATCCGCAAACTTGTGGGATTGCAGGCAAAAACCGCGCGGGTTGAACGTGACGGCAGGGTCGTGGAACGGCCAATCGACGACATCGTGGCGGGCGATACCGTGCATGTGCGCCCCGGGGAAAAGATCGCCGTGGACGGGGTTGTGCTCAGCGGGGCCTCCTATGTCGACGAAAGCATGATCACCGGCGAACCGGTCCCGGTTGAAAAGACCGAGGGCGCGCAGGTTGTCGGTGCGACCGTCAATGGCACAGGTGCGCTGACGTTCCGGGCCGAGAAGGTCGGAAGCGACACCATGCTGGCCCAGATCATCCGCATGGTGGAACAGGCGCAGGGTGCGAAATTGCCTATTCAGGGACTTGTGGACCGGATCACACATTGGTTCGTCCCTGCTGTCATCGCGGTTGCGGCGCTGACGGTTGCGATCTGGTTCCTGTTCGGGCCGGATCCGGCGTTGAGCCTGGCTCTGGTTGCGGGTGTTGCGGTGCTGATCATCGCCTGCCCCTGCGCGATGGGGCTGGCCACGCCAACCTCGATCATGGTTGGCACCGGGCGCGCCGCAGAACTGGGTGTCCTGTTCCGCAAGGGCGATGCGCTGCAAATGCTGCAGGAAACCACCGTTGTGGCGCTGGACAAGACCGGCACGCTGACAGCGGGGAAACCGGCGCTTACGGATCTGAGACTGGCGGAGGGCCGGCAGGAAACCGATGTGCTGGCGCTGGTTGCCGCAGTGGAGCAGCACTCCGAACACCCGATCGCCGAGGCCATCGTGCAAGCCGCCCAGTCGCGCGGGCTTCAGATACCTGCAACGACATCCTTTCAGTCCATCACCGGCTATGGGGTGAGGGCGGAGGTTGACGGGCATCAGGTGCTTGTTGGTGCCGACAGGCTGATGGTCCGGGACGGCGTGGAACTTGGCGCCCTCGCCGAGGAGGGCAGGGCGCTGGCGGGCAAGGGGAAAACACCGCTCTTTGCCGCCATCGACGGCAAGATTGCCGCCGTGATCGCAGTGGCCGACCCAGTAAAGCCCACCACCCCGCAGGCCATCGCGGAGCTTCACCGGCTTGGGCTGAAGGTGGCGATGATCACCGGCGACAATGAGGTCACCGCAAAAGCGATCGCTGCGGATCTTGGGATTGATCATGTGGTGGCCGAGGTTCTGCCCGAAGGCAAGGTTGCCGCGCTGGACGATCTGCGCATGGGGAGCGGCAAACTGGCCTTTGTCGGCGATGGGATAAACGACGCGCCCGCCCTGGCTGCCGCCGATGTTGGCATCGCCATTGGCACAGGCACGGATGTCGCCATCGAAGCTGCCGATGTTGTCCTGATGTCGGGCGATCTGACCGGGGTCGTGAATGCGTTCAACCTGTCGCAGCGGACCATGAAGAACATTCGTCAGAACCTGTTCTGGGCGTTCGGCTATAACACCCTGCTGATCCCGGTTGCAGCGGGGGTGCTCTACCCGTTCGGTGGACCGCTTCTGTCGCCGGTGCTGGCCGCCGGGGCGATGGCCTTGTCGAGCGTTTTTGTCCTGACCAACGCGCTGCGGCTCAGATGGGTGCGCCCGTCGATGGCCCCCTCAGAAGCCGCCGCGCGGCCGGAACCGGGCGCTGTCGCCGCCCGGGCCTAGCGCCAGCTCAACGCCACGGGCATGAGCGGCCAGATCAGGCGCGGCAAATGTAGATCAACTGCGATCCATTGAGGCAGGCAGCGGTGGTTGCCTGCCTCAGCTTATGACAGACCTATGCGTGTCGGGATCGAGCGCCGGGTGGTGCTTAGCTGGGGCGGGCACTCAGGCGGTGGCGCCCCGCCCCAGTGCGGCTGCCACGGTGGCTGCCAGATCGTGCGGGTGCGAAGGTTTCTGCAGGAGCGGGGCCTCAACCGGGCCCATCTCGGCGGCGGTGAAACCGATGTAGCCCGACGTGTAGACAACCGGGACGCCCGGTCGCAGGGCGCGGATGCGGCGGGCCAGTTCAAAACCACTGATGGAGCCCGGCATCACCACATCGGTCAGCAGCAGATCAATAGACGCCTCACGCCCTGCCAGATCCAGCGCCTGCTGCGCCGATGACGTCGCAAGCACCTGATAGCCAAGCTCCTCCAGCACGCCGCTCATCATCGACAGCAGCTCGGGTTCGTCCTCAGCCAGAAGAATGGTCTCGCCATTGCCGCGGATCGCCGCACCGTCGCTGACGGGCGCTTCACGCTCGCCCTGCTCGGTCCCGCGCGGCAGGATCATTTGCACGGTGGTGCCGATGCCGGGTTCGGAATAGATCCTGAGATCACCATTGGCATTGCGGGCAAAGCCGTAGACCATCGACAGGCCCAGCCCGGTGCCCGCAACGCTGCCTTTGGTGGTGAAGAACGGGTCGGTGCAGCGGGCCAGCGTTGCCTCGTCCATGCCGGGGCCATTGTCGGTGACCGACAGTTCCACGTAGCGATAGATGCCGGGTTCTGAGCCGGGTGCGGCGCTGTTGTCATGATCGCGCTGGTCTGCGTCTAGGTCGTCATCGGTCGAGAGCACCGCGCGGGCCGTCAGGGTGATCCTGTCACCGCGACCGCTGTGCAGTATCGCATCCCGGCTGTTCAGCACCAGATTCATCAGTGCCGTTTCCAGCTGGGCCGGATCACAATAGACCCGCAATCCGGGGTCAACCGGATCGCAGGCGAGCTGGATCCGTTCCTCGATCATGGAGCCGATCAGCTCCTCGAAATCTGCAAAAACCTCATCGACAGGTTTGGCCATGGCAAGCCCCGGCTGACGTTTGGCAAAAGCCAGCAGCCGAGCTGTGAGCGCGCGGCCCTTGTCGATTGCGCCAGCTGCAACGTTGAGAAACCGCGCCCTGCTGTCCGGCGTCTCGGAGTTGCGCGCCAGTTCCACGGCGTAGAGCATGGAGGCCAGCAGATTGTTGAAATCATGGGCGATCCCGCCGGTGAGCTGGCCGAGGGCATCCAGCCGATTCTTGCGTTCGCTTGCCAGTCGGTTGCGTTCTTCGCGGGAAATATCGTCGATCACCAGAACCAGCGAGATACCGTGTTCCTCATTGTCCAGAACGGCGCTTGTGACGCGGACATAGCGATAGTCCTCGCTGTCGGCGTGGCGGCGCAGCAGATGGGTTTCGCCGGTCAACACATGGCCTGAGCGGGCGCGGCGGATCGGGTCGGCGCTGTCTTCAAGCGGGGTGTTGCTTTCACTGTCGAGAAAATAGATATCCTGCGGCCAGGCGAATGGCACCGGTTGCGAGACACCCCCCAACATGCGACGGGCGCGGCGGTTGATGCGAATGATCTGGCCGTCGCGATCCAGTGCGACTATACCGCTGGTGGCGGCATTCAGCACGGTTTCCAGCTCGTCGCGGATCTCGGCCACCTCGGCGGCTTGTCTGGCCTTTTCAGCGGCGGTACGGCGTCGGGCGCGCAATTGGCCGGTGCCAAGAATACCCAGCAGGCCCAGAACACCGCCCACAAGGCCATAGCCCAGCAGCGCAAGCCGGTCCGAGGTCCAGAACACTGCCGGTTCAAAATACTGACGGCGCAGCTCGGCGTAATCGGCGGACACCAGATATTGCGGCAGGGCCAGATCCAGCTTGTCGCGGATTTCGCCCAGACCAAAGCGCAGCGCGGCAGCGCGTTCCGTGGTCAGCAGCGCGGGGAGCGCCTCGGTTATACTCTCAGGATCGCCCCATCGCGCGGCCGCCAGGGGCAGGGTGTCAGATTGATAGATCACCGCGTCGATCCGCCGATCCTGCAACGCCGCCAGCAGGTCCCTGGCCTCTGCCATCGCAACGATGGTCCAGCCATTGGCGGTTGCCAGCGCGATCGCGGCTGCGTTGTCTGATCGCAGGCCGATGCGGCGCCCTTGCAAATCCTCGGGCCGCCTCAGCTCTGCGGCATCCGCCGGACGGGTAAAGACGGATTGATCCGTGGCCAGAATGGGATGGGCAAAATCCATCCTTGCAGAACGTTCGGTCGTGATGCTGGCGGCGGGCAGGATATCGTAGGTGTCCGACTGCGGCCCACGCCGCCAGTCGTCGTCGCTGATGCTGTGGAATGCCAGTCTCAGCCCGGTGCGCCCTGCCAGATCGCGTAGGGTCTCGACGCCAAAACCTGAAAAGCTGCCATCCGGTTCGATCACCTGATAGGGCGGCGCGTGGCGCACGCCGACGCGAAGCACCTCGGGGGCGGGCAGTGGAATGTCCAGAAAATACTTGCGCAGCAGATTATCTAGTCGACGGTCGCCTTCGATCCGGTCCAGCGCGGCTTCGATGTCAGGCAGCAGGTCGGCACGGCTTTGATGCAGGGCGATGAACCTCTCGAACTGCCGCAAGGGCGGATTCAGGAAGCTGACCCGGCCATCAACGGACGCCAGTTTCGCGATGTTGAAAGCGACGGGCTCCGGGATCAGCACGGCGTCAACCCGCTCTGACAGCAGCGCCATGATTGCGGCCTCCGGTGACTCGAACTCCACGGCCGTGTTGCGCGCGAGAAAGGCCTGCTGCTCCGATCCGACAGCCGGGGGCACGATGCCCACCCGCCTGCCGCTGAGCGAGGTGGTCGAGAGGGATTGCGCCTGTGCGATACGGACCATCGGGCGCAGGGTTTCACGCGAAATGCTGCGGGAAAACACATTGGTGTCACGCAGTGCGGGCAGCTGTGCAATGCCCGCGATCATATCGGTTCGCCCGGTGGCCTGTGACTCGACGAACTCGCGGCTGGTGGACAGCGGAACCAGCGTGATGCCGGTGCCGAGTTCGCCCGCGATCTCCTCGGCGAGCTCAACCAGGAACCCGTTTGCCTGCCCATCAGGATCCAGCTGCGCGAAAGGCGGGATCGGCAGCACACCGATCCGTAACGGCTCCGGGGCCTGCTGCGACCACACGGGCGGGGCTATGGCAAGAACCGCCAGCAAGGCCACGCCGCGCCAAACCTGTCTGATCATGTCTCGAACGCTCCGCCTTGCCTCTGCCCGCCTGATGCTGCCCGCCTGATATCGCCGGTCCGATGCCGTCAGGCTACCACCTGTCCGGGCGCAATGTCGGATCAAACCGACCAACAGTTGCAATCAAAACGAATTGTCGCAGCCGACACAATTGATCAATCCCGGGCTGGCCGTTAAAACCGATGCGGCATGGGAAACATCAGCAATCCGGTCGGCGTTTCGGCGCAGTTATGTGGTACTGGTCCGTTTGAAAAGGGAATGCGATGGCAAATCTTCTGGTTCTCGAAGACGACGAGGTTTTTGCCGACCTGTTGCAGGTCTCGCTGGAGCGGGCCGGGCATTTCCCGATCTTCTGCGCGGACGCAACTCAGGCCATTGCTCAATACGATGAATATGACTTCGATCTGGTAATCGCCGATCTGATCGTAAAGAAAAACAACCGTGCGGTGCCGGATGGCGGCGTGATCCTGCTTGCCTTCCTGCAGGGGCGTGCCCGAGAGGGCCACAAGATCCCGCCGGTTATCTCAATGTCCGGTGCAACCAAAGCCCCGGGGCTGGAGAATCTGTTGGTCACGTCACGTGATCTTGGGGCCACGGCTTCGCTGACCAAACCCTTTGAACCAATCGAGCTGCTGTCCCTGATCGACGAGCTGCTGGAGAGCGAAGTCTGATCGGCGCCACCAGAAACCGGGGCGCCGACCGTTTTTCGGAGCCTGATCAGTCAGCGCCGCTGCATGCTGCGGGGCATCTCTGACAGGATCTCGGCGCCATCTTCGCGCAGGATCACGATCTCCTCCAGACGCACGCCAAAACGGTCCTTTAGGTAAATCCCCGGTTCGATCGAGAACACATTGCCTGCGCGCAGCTCAACCTCCGATGTCGCGGTGATATAGGGCGGTTCATGCACGTCGATGCCCAGCCCGTGGCCGGTGCGATGCAGGAAGTGCGCCCCATAGCCGGCTGCGGCAATGGTATCGCGGGCGGCACGGTCGACCTCACTGGCGCGCACGCCGGGTTTTGCCGCCTGAACAGCTGCCTTTACCGCGGCCTCGACCACTTCGAACACCTGCTCATATTCCGCTTCCGGTGTGCCGAACCAGCCGCAGCGGGTCATGTCAGAGGGGTAGCCATTCAGACGGCATCCCGTGTCGATCAGCACAGCCATATCGCGGCTCAGCCTTGTGTCACCGGTGTGGTGATGCGGGAAGGCGCCATTGGCCCCAAAGCCGACGATGGTGAATTCCGCGCTGGCGCCATGGGCCTTGTAATATTCATGCAGGATCGCCTGCACATCCAGCTCGCTCATGCCTTCTTCGAGACGGGAGAACGCTTCGGTCACGGCGGCATCATTCAACAGATGCGCGGCCTTCAGCGCGTCATATTCTGCGGCGTCCTTCATCGCGCGCAGCAGGCCAACGGTATCATCGGTGAAACGCCGTTTAGGCGCGTCCATCGCATCCAAAACCCGCAGGGCAAAATCGGCGCGCATGGTTTCATCCAGCACCACCGACAGGCCGCCTGCTGTGGCATCGCAGTCGCTCAGCAGCGTGGCAAGGGCCGCATCCGGGCCTTCGTCATCCGACCAGCAGCGAAATGGCAGGTCGGTTGCCGTGCGCGCGGCATCAGCATTAAGCGCCGGCATCAGAAATCCCGCATGGCTCTGGCTGACCATCAGCATCACCGGGCGTTCGTCGCCATGGGGGTTCACACCCGACAGCCACATCATATGGCTGGAGGGGCCTAGCACCACCAGATCGGTGGCGGTTTCTGTCATGCGGTGACGCAGCCGGTTCAGCCGGTCTGCATAGGGGGGCGTTGTCATCTATCTGGCTCCTGCCGCGCGCCCGGTTGTGAGGGGCGGGGCGTCTTGATTGCGGTCGACATTGGAAAAAGGGGGCCGGCTCATGTCAGCACCGGCCCCGAGCGGCCAGCCCCCGTCAGACAGGGGACAGACCTAGGCACCAGGGGGCGCCGGGGATCAGTTCTTTTCCACCAGACGGTAGAAAACAAAATCAGAGGTCGCACCGTTCACATAGCCGGAGACATCCGCGTCCATCGCCACCTGATAGGCAGCCTGGAACATGATCACGATGGGGGAGCTTTGCTGTACCTCGGCCTGCAATTCGCGGTACATCTCCAGCCGTTTTTCAGGATCTGCCTCGGTGAGGGCGGCCTTGGTCTTGGCGTTCATCTCCTCCGGCACAGCCCAGGCGTTGCGCCAGGTGGTGGTCGCCGCATAGCTGTCGTCCGAGTTGTCGGAATTATAGGCAAAGGCCTTGGCGTTGGAATGCGGGTCCATGAAATCCGGGCCCCAGTAGAGCAGCATCGCCTCATGGCTGCGCTCGCGATATTTGGTGATCACCTGGCTGCCGGTGCCGGGGAGGATTTCAAAGTTGATCCCGGCGTCGGCAAAGCTGGCCTGTAGGGACTGCGCCATATCGGTAAAGGGGGCTGCGTTGATCACATCCAGCGAGACGGTGATCGGGGATTTGATCCCCGCGTCGCTGAGGATGGACTTGGCCCGCTCCGGGTCATAGCCGAACGGGGTCTCATCGTAGGAGCCGGGAAAGCCCTTGGGCCAGAACGCCTGATGGATCTCCATCTGGCCGTTGATGATGGTATCGGTCATCCCCTTGTAATCCACCAGATAGCGCGCGGCCTCCCAGACGGCCGGATCGGTCAGACTGTCGGTCTTCTGGTTGAAGGACAGGAAATGCACCGCGGCCTGCGGGTAGGTCTCCACCTTGATGGTATCGCTGTCAAAGCCGCGGATCTGATCGGGCGTCAGGTTGCGGGCCATGTCGATATCGCCGGATTCCAGCAGCAGTTCCTGCGTCGCCGCCTCGGCCACATGGCGGATGATGACGCTCTCCATCTTCGGCGCGCCTTTGAAATAGGCGGGGTTTGCCGCCAGCCGCACCATCTGCGCCGGGCGGTAGCCCTGCAGCTTGAACGGGCCGGAGCCTGCGGCGTTTTCATTCAGCCAGCCATTGCCCATGTCGCCGTCCACGGCATTGGCCATCACCACCTCTTTGTCCACCACCGAGGCGGGGCGGGCGGCCAGTACGTTCATGACAAAGGCGGGTGAGAAATCGCCTTCGTATTTGATGGTGATGCTATTGCCATCTGCGGTGACCATCTGATCGACATTCTCCGCCGTCCAGCCCAGCTGCGCCAGAATAAAGGCGGGGGTCAGGTTCAGCTTGATCACCCGGGCAAGCGAGAACACCACGTCCTCGCTGCGCACCGGATTGCCCGAGTGGAACACCGCATCATCGCGCAGGGAAAAGCGGATGGTCTTGGCTTCCGCGTCGATGTCCCAGGCGCTGGCAAGGCCCGGCGCCAGAACGGTGGGATCCTCGGCGTCATATTGCACCAGCCGGTCGTAGAGGTTGGTCACCAGCTCGCCCGAGGTGAACTCATAGGCCTGTGCGGGGTCAATGGCGACGATATCGTCGATGTTCTGCGCCACGATCAGCGCATTGGCGGGCGTATCTGCAACAGCGCCGCTCGCCAGGGGCAGGGCCATCACGCTGGCCAGCAAGGCGGATTTTACGAGGTTCATGTCAGTCTCCCTGTTTTGATGTCTTGTTGTCTGCCGCATCGGCTCTGCCCACTGGGGAGCGATCCGGGTTACGGCAGGTTGGGGGTATTCTTGCTGTGCAAAACGCTGAGCGTGCCGGTCCACAACAGCCGCGCGGGCTGTTCGGTCGGATTGCTCCAGGAATGTGAGGTAAGGCCGCTGTAATGCAGGCTGTCGCCGGCGGTAAGGCGGAACACCTGCCCGTCCAGCGACTGGTCGATCTCGCCCTCCAGCACATAAAGCATCTCTTCGCCCTCGTGGCTGACCTCTTCGGAGACGTATCCGGGCGGGACATACAGGATGTAGCTGGACAGCTCCGCACCCGGAAACTGCGCGCCGAGCGCCTCATAGGTGAGTGACGATCCCGCCAGTGAAAACTGCGTGCGCGTTGCCGCCCGCGTCAGCGCATCCGACGGCTTGGGCGTGGCGATGAAATACTCCAGCCCCACCTCCAGCGCTGCGGCAATCTGCGCCAGCGTGCCCAGCGTCGGGGTGGCGTTGTCGCGCTCCACCTGGCTCAGATAGCCCACTGACACCCCGGCGGTATCACCAAGCGCCTGAAGCGTCAGCCCCATCTGCTTGCGCCGCTTGCGGATCAGCGCGCCCAGCATCGGCCCTGTGCTGCTGCGGGTCTTGGCGGGTTTGGCGGCAGGGCTGGCAGGGGTCATCGGTGGCTCTCGGTTTGGGCTTGCTTCGGGCAGCTTAGGAAAAAAATTATTGTGAAGCAAAAAAATTTTGCTATTGAGAAAAATAATATTTATGCCTGATGGTGTCGCGCCGACCGTCCGCCGATCGGATGCGGTGCGGATCGACCATGTGGAGGGCAGGATATCTTGACCAGAGCAGCACAGAGACGGCGCGCAATTCTGCGCTGGGGGCAGGGGCTTGCCGGTTTTGCCATCGTGTCGACGCTGACCTTTCTCGGGCTTCTGGCGATCACGTTTTTCATTGGCCGTGTGGTGCCGATTGATCCGGTTCTGTCCGTGGTCGGCGACCGCGCCACACAGGATCAATATGACGCGGCGCGGGTTGCCATGGGGCTGGACCGGCCGCTGGTGATCCAGTTCCTATCCTATGTGGGCGATGTGTTTCAGGGCGATTTGGGGCGTTCCGTCTCCACCAACCGGCCCGTCGTGTCCGACCTCGCGCGGGTGTTTCCCGCCACGCTGGAGATGGCCACGCTGGGCATACTGATTGGTGTGATGATGGGCGTGCCCATGGGCGTCTGGGCCGCCGCGCGTCAGGGCACCTGGGTCGATCAGATCATTCGCGTCTTTGCGCTGCTGGGCTATTCGGTGCCCGCCTTCTGGCTGGGGCTGGTTGGTCTGGCGGTGTTTTATGCGGGTCTGGGCTGGGTCGCGGGACCGGGGCGGGTCGATATCTTTTATGATGGGCTGATTGAGCCGGTCACCGGCCTGCTGCTGGTGGACAGTCTGCTGGTCGGCGACACCGAGGTGTTCTGGAACGCGCTCTCGCATCTGGTGCTGCCTGCGGCCATCCTCGGGTTTTTCAGCCTCGCCTATATCGCGCGCATGACCCGCAGCTTCATGCTGGATCAGCTCAGTCAGGAGTTCATCACCACCGCCCGCGTCAAAGGCGTGCCGGAATGGAAAGTGATCTGGGTGCATGGGTTCAAACCGATCCGGGTGCCGCTGATCACGGTAATCGGCCTCTCCTATGCCGCTCTGCTGGAAGGGTCGGTGATGATTGAGACGGTGTTCAGCTGGCCCGGCATCGGCAATTACCTCACCGTGGCGCTGCTCAATGCGGATATGAACGCCGTTCTTGGCTCGACGCTGGTGATTGGCGCGGTCTTCATCTTCATCAACAAGATCTCGGATGTGCTGTACCGGGTTCTTGATCCAAGGAGCCTGTGATGCTGAGCCGCGACTGGTTGCTCGACGACTCCCCCGCCACCCGGACCCAGGCCACCGCAGGGCGCGCCTATCGTATGACGCTGGCGCTGATGCGCAACCCGCTGGCAGTGCTGGGGGCACTGATCATCACGATCCTCATTCTTGCAGCGGCGCTGGCGCCTTGGATCGCGCCGCATAGCCCGGTGGGGCAGGACCTGTCCTCGCGCCTTTTACCGCCTTCTGCCGCCCATTGGATGGGCACCGATGAGCTGGGGCGCGATATCTTCTCCCGCGTGGTTTACGGAGCGCGCATCACGCTTATGATCGTGGCGCTGGTGGCGGTGATATCGGCGCCGCTGGGGCTGATCATCGGGGCGATTTCGGGCTATTTCGGGGGCTGGATCGACCGCATCCTGATGGGGATCACGGACGTCTTCCTGTCGATGCCCAAGCTGATCCTGGCGCTGGCCTTTGTTGCCGCCTTGGGGCCGGGGATCGAAAACGCGATCATCGCCATCGCAATCACCGCATGGCCTGCCTATGCCCGCATCGCACGGGCCGAGACACTGACCTTCCGCAACGCCGAATTCATCGCCGCGACGCGCCTGCTGGGGGCTTCACACAGTCGGGTCATCCTGCACCATGTGCTGCCGCTCTGTACCTCATCAATGATCGTGCGGGTGACGCTGGATATGGCCGGGATCATCCTGACGGCGGCGGGTCTTGGGTTTCTGGGGCTGGGCGCGCAGCCGCCGCTGCCGGAATGGGGCGCGATGATCTCGCGCGGGCGGGTGTTCATTCTGGACCAGTGGTGGGTGGCGACCATGCCCGGCATTGCCATCATCGTGGTCAGCCTCGGCTTCTGTTTTCTTGGCGACGGGTTGCGCGATGTGCTGGACCCCAAACAGGGGGGCAAGTCATGAGCCAATCCACGTCCACACCCCTGCTGGAGGTCGACAACCTCCGCGTCAGCTTCCCGACACCCCAGGGGCGGGTAGAGGTGGTCAAGGGGCTGAGCTTCACATTGGGCCGCGAACGCCTCGGTATCGTCGGCGAGAGCGGATCGGGCAAATCCATGACCGGCCGTGCGATCCTTCGACTGATCCGCCGCCCGGGCCAGATGACGGCGGACCGGCTGGCGCTGGAGGGGCAGGACCTGCAAACCCTCAGCGAACGCCAGATGCGCAATATACGCGGCGCGCGGATTTCGATGATCATGCAGGATCCGAAATTCTCGCTCAATCCGGTGATGACCATCGGCGCACAGATCGCCGAGGCGCTGGATGTCCACGAACGTCTCAGCCGCCGCGACACCCGCGCC
The DNA here is from genome assembly GCF_048056015.1 of Phaeobacter sp. JH20_37. Lineage (NCBI taxonomy): Bacteria > Pseudomonadati > Pseudomonadota > Alphaproteobacteria > Rhodobacterales > Roseobacteraceae > Phaeobacter > Phaeobacter sp. JH20_37. The sequence continues at coordinate 16,371 of NZ_JAYMWW010000022.1, forward strand.
CGCGTGCTGGAGATGCTGGAGGCGGTGCGCATCAACGACCCCGAACTGGTGGCGCAGATGTATCCGCATCAGGTCTCGGGCGGCATGGGGCAGCGGGTGATGATCGCGATGATGCTGATCCCGCGCCCGGATCTGCTGATTGCGGATGAGCCGACTTCGGCGCTGGATGTCTCGGTACAGGCGCAGGTGCTGGATCTGATCGACGATCTGGTGCGGGACAAGGGCATGGGCTTGATCCTGATCAGCCATGATCTCAATCTGGTGGCGCGCTACTGCGACCGGATCATGGTGATGAATGCCGGCCGCGTGGTCGAAAGCTGCGCCGCTGCCGATCTGCACAAGGCCAGCCACCCCTATACCCAAGGCCTGCTGGCGGCGGTGCCCCGGATGAAGGAAACCCGCGACACACTGCCTGTGCTGGACCGGTCAAGCTGGAGTGGCACATGACAGCGATATCTCTGAGAAACCTCGATATTTCCTACGGCGACAACAGGGTGGTGCAGGGCGTCACCCTGGATGTGGCCGAGGGGGAGAGCTTTGCCCTGGTCGGCGAAAGCGGATCTGGCAAATCCACCGTGCTGAAGGCGATTGCCGGGCTTGCGCCTGACTGGACCGGCGAGATCTCGGTTCTGGGTCAGCCGCGCAGCCACGGGATTGATCGCGCGTTTTCGCGAAGCTGCCAGATGGTGTTTCAGGATCCCTACGGCTCATTGCACCCGCGCAAACCGGTCGACTGGGTGCTCCGGGAGCCCCTGCGGGTGCATGGCATCGGCGCGCGCGACGCCCGCGTGGCAGAGATACTGGCCGCTGTCGGCCTCGACCAGCGGTTCCGCTTTCGCTATCCGCATCAGCTGTCCGGTGGGCAGCGCCAGCGGGTCGCCATTGCGCGGGCGCTGATGCTGGAGCCCAAGGTGATGCTCCTGGATGAGCCGACCTCGGCGCTGGATGTTTCGGTGCAGGCGGAGATCCTGAACCTGCTGAAGGCGCTGCGCCATGCGCAGGGGCTGACCTATCTGATGGTCACCCATAACCTGCCGGTTGTCAGCTTTATGTGTGACCGTATGGCGGTGATGAACAAGGGGCGCATTGTCGAGATCGCCCCGGCAGAGGCGCTGCATGACGGCGCCTTTCGCGATCCCTATACTCAGGCGCTCTATGCCGCCAGCGGTGGCGCGGAGCTGACCGTGTGACAGCTGCCGGACTGACCATCAATCAGGACAGCAGACCCGACCCCATGCCAAAGGACAGACCCGATGCCCGACGATAACATGCGCAGCCGCCGAACAGACGATACCTCCGCCGAGGCGCTGCGCCATTTCACCAACGCGCTCGCCGCCGCCACAACGGCCGAGGTTGCGTACGATGCACTCTGCGCGCTGACCAAGGCCACCGTTGGGGCAAAGCTGTTCACCGTGATGAGGGTGGATATGGGCGCGATGCTGGCCTGTCGCACCTATACCGACGACAGTGTGAATTACCCGACCTCCGGCACCAAACCGATCGAGATGAACAGCTGGTTCGATATCGTCCACGGTCAGCACCGCAGTTTCGTTGCGAATACGCTGGAAGAGATCGACGCGGTGTTTCCCGACGCCGAGCTGATCGGCGCGCTGGGCTGTGGCGCGGTGATCAACCTGCCGGTTCTGCTGGAGGGGGAACTGGCCGCGACCATCAATATCCTGCACGAGCCGGGGTACTACACGCAGGCGCGGGTTGCGCAGGCGAAAGAGCTGTTGACGCTTCCCGCCATGGCAACGCTGGCGGTTGCGCGACAGCTCTGATCGCCGCTGAAGGCCGAGGCGGTCCTGCCCGCCGACCCGCAGGCTCTCATGGATATACAACACAGAGAGCCGCGCGGCAGCCGGCTCTCTCTTGTCGGCGGTATGATGCGCGCGGCGCCGAGAGGTCACCGCCCGGATCTGCCTCCCTGCACCGGGCTGCCCGGGATTGCTGCCGTCAGTCTTCTAGGCTGTCCTCGCGTTTTTCATCAATCAGGCCGCGTTCCTCTTCCTTGCGCTTCTGGAAACGTGTGCCATAGCCTTCGATCTCCTCATCGGAGATGATCTCCTTGGCCCGGGTAAACACCTCGTTTTCCTCTTCCTCCATGTGGTGTTCGTAGTCGTGCTTCAGCTGCTGGAACTTGCTCATCCACAGGTCGGAGGACATTTTCATCACGTTGAGCTCTTCCATCAGATCGTCGAGCTGCTGGTGCTCATGCACGGAATGGCGGGCCGCATCCTGACCCCAGGTCTGGCTGATCAGCTTTGAGTAGAAGGTTTCTTCCTCGGCGGCGGCGTGGCTTTTCACATCCTCGTAGAAGCGTTTCCAGAGGGCGCCGCGCGCCTCAACCTTGCTGTCCTCGATCGAGGCGAGCAACTCGCGGTGGGCGTCATGGTCCTGTTTGATGGCGTCATAGATGGATGGCATAGCGGCTCTCCGATTGATTGACCTATCTGGGCTGAGCCTCCCCGCTAGGGCTCTGGCCGCCGGGAGACAGGGAAAGAACGCCACAGCCGGGCGGAGTGTTCCCGCAGACCGCAATATTATGCGCAGGATCCGGGTCGCGATCCATGGCCGGTGCAATTAGGTCGGGATCAGCATTGCCATGTGAGGCTGATATGACCCTTGAGACGACGCTTGCCCTGCTCGTGTTTCTGTTCCCGCTGGCCTATAGCCCGGGACCGGGCAATCTGTTTTTTGCCGCCAACGGCGCGCGGTTCGGGATGCGCGCCACGATCCCGGCCACGGCCGGCTATCATATCGCCACGGCGCTGGTGACCCTCTTGATCGGATCCAGCGCCCTGCTGGCTCAGGCGGTCTCGCAGGAGGCGTTTCGATGGCTGACGCTGGCCGGGGCGGCCTATGTCCTGTGGCTGGCCTGGGGCATGTGGGGCGCCGACGGGGCGGCCTCAGGGGCACAGGCGCGACCGGCGCGCTTTGGTGATGGTGTGGTGTTGCTGCTGCTGAACCCGAAGGCCTATGTGATCATTGCGGTGATGTTCAGCCAGTTTCTGGCGCCCGCTGATCCTGCGCGCACCGCCGATGATGCAGCGTCCCTTCTTTTTTCGGTACAGCTGGGGCTGGTCATGATCATCACGCTGATCTTCACGCTGAACAATCTGGTGGCGTTTTCGATCTGGACATGGATCGGCGAGGGGCTTGCACGATGGATCTTCCGCGATGATCGGGCGCGCAAGATGAACCGGGGGTTTGCCCTGCTGCTGGCGGCTGTCGGCCTCTGGATGCTGTTGATCTGACTGCTAATCCGACGGGGCCTGTCTTGTCCCGCGGCGGATTTCGACCGATCGCCCCATCAACAAAGCAGCGTAAAAAACGCGAGAGGATCGTGCCCGCGCCCGCAGGGGTGGAACATTTTTGCATCGGTGACGTTGGGTCTGTGAGCGAGCACGGAGCCCATTATGTTGGAAAGTGATCTGAGTACCGAGGCGGGTTTTGCCTCTCCCCTTGACGGCCGGTCGGCGGGACGCGCGGATGCGCAGGACGCTGTCAAATCGCTGCCGCAGATGTCTGGGGCCCGCACCGCCGCCGATGATCGCAAGGTCGGCGTCGAGATCGAGTTCGGTGGCCTCTCCGCCGCCGAGGCGCAGGGCATCGTCCAGCGCGAACTTGGCGGCGACATCCATGCGCAGGATGACACCGACGGCCCGAAACCGCACGTCAAGAACACCCGGCTGGGCGATATCGAGGTCTATCTGGACAGCCGCTACCGGACCGAAGTCCACGGGCTGGGCAAGGCGCTGTTCTCCCTCGCGGAGCCGCTAATCCCTGTTGAAATCGTGACCCCGCCGCTGGCGCAATCGCAGCTGCCGCAGCTGGATCGGCTGTGTTCCAAACTGGCAGAGGCGGGGGCCACGGGCACCCAGGACGGTGTGCTGAACGGCTTTGGCGTACATCTGAATGTCGAAGTAGCGGATATGACGGTGGATCACATCGTCCCGGTGCTTACCGCCTTTGCTCTGCTGGATCCGGTGCTGCGCCGCAGCCCGGGCATCGACGTGTCGCGCCGGGTGCAGCCCTTTATCGCGCCCTATCCGGCGGCGCTGATTGATGCCCTCTGTGAGCACCCGCCAAAGACGATGGAGGCGCTCTGCGACCTGTATCTCGACCATGCGGCGGATAGAAACCACGCGCTGGATCTGCTGCCACTGCTGGCCGATCACGCGCCCGATCGCGTGCGCGCCGCGCTGGGCGAGGATGACAAAACCGCCGCCCGTCCGGCCTATCACTACCGTCTGCCGGATTGCCGTCTGGGGCAGCCGGGGTGGTCCATCAGCCAGGAATGGAACCGCTGGGCAGAGCTGGAACAGATCGCCCGCGACGGTCGGCTCGACCAGCTGATCAAGGCCTGGCGGAGCCGCCCGCGCAGCGAACAGCTGCTGAACCGCGAATGGGCCAAACACGCGGCCGACGTCCTGAACACCGCAGCACGAGGAGATGCCGCATGAAACCGGTTATTGCAGTCACCGTCTCGCGCCGCAGCGGCTGGCGGATCTTTCCCCTGATGGCCCTGAACATCTGGCTGGCCGGTGGGCGCGCCGTGCGCTGGCAAAGCGGCCGCGCCGCCGATCTGGCGCAGGTGGATGGTGTGGTCATCGGTGGCGGAGACGACATCGCCCCAACGCTCTACAAGGGGCAGATCATGCCGGAGGTCCGTCTGGACCCCGAGCGCGACGCGCTTGAGGCTGATATCGTGCGGCAGGCAACCCAACAGGATGTTCCGGTTCTGGGGATCTGTCGCGGGGCGCAGATGCTGAATGTAGCCCGCGGGGGCGCGCTCTACCAGGATGCCTATGCCTTTTACGGGTTGAAAAACTACAAGACAGTGCTCCCCCGCAAGAAGGTCACGATCACCAACAACAGCACACTGCGGCGTATCCTCGGGGTGCCTGAGCTGAAGGTCAACGCGCTGCACAGCCAGTCGGTCAGCAGCCTCGGGCAGGGGCTGCGCGTCACCGGGCGCGATCAGTCCGGCATGGTGCAGGCGATCGAGGATCCGGGCCGTCGGTTTGCAGTCGGGGTGCAGTGGCACCCTGAGCATCTGTTCTACCAGCCCGCCCATCTGAACCTCTTTCGCGCGCTGGTCGAGGCGGCGAGATCCAAACGCGACGACCCGGTCGAAGCGCTGGACATGGTCGGCTGATCGGCCCTGACACTTTCCCCGAGGCTTTGCAGTCTGAACGAAAAAAACGCCCGGATCACTCCGGGCGTTTTCTATGGTCTAGGGGCAGCATGTCGCCCGAACACGCCGATGCGTGATCAGCCGATAATGCCGTTCAGCGCGGCGCTGGGGCGCATGACGGCGGCGGTTTTCACCGGATCGGTGTGGAAATAGCCGCCCAGATCAACCGCCTTGCCCTGAACCTCGGCCAGCTCCGACAGGATCTGCTCTTCCTTGGCCGCCAGCTCTGCGGCGATGGGCGCGAAATGCGCGGCCAGTTCGGCGTCATCCCCCTGTGCGGCCAGCGCTTCGGCCCAGTAGCGGGCAAACCAGTAGTGGCTGGCGCGGTTGTCCGGCTCACCCACCTTGCGCGAGGGCGAGCGGTTGTGATCCAGAATGCCCTGCGTCGCCGCCTCGGCAGCGGCACCCAGCACGCCAGCCTTGGCGTTGCCCTTGCTGTCGGCGAGGAAGTTCAGCGATTCACCCAGAGCACAGAATTCGCCCATCGAGTCCCAGCGCAGGTGGTTTTCCTCAACCAGCTGCTGCACGTGCTTGGGCGCAGAGCCGCCGGCCCCGGTTTCAAACAACCCGCCACCGTTCATCAGCTTCACAATCGACAGCATCTTGGCCGAGGTGCCCAGCTCCAGGATCGGGAACAGGTCGGTCAGATAGTCGCGCAGCACGTTGCCGGTGATGGCGATGCTGTCCTTGCCTGCGGTGATGGTTTCAAGGCTCTGGCGGGTGGCTTCGCGCGGCGCCATGATCTGGAACTTATCGGCCACGCCAGCTGCGTTCAGCACGGGCTGCACGTATTTGATCAGCTCGGCGTCATGGGCGCGGTTGGCGTCCAGCCAGAAAATCGCCTCGGAACCGGTCAGCCGCTGACGGTCCATCGCCAGCTGGATCCAGTTTTCGATCGGGGCCTTTTTCACGGTGCAGGCGCGCCAGATATCACCGGCCTCGACCTCGTGCGAATGCAGCGTCTCGCCATTTGCCAGCACGATACGGATGGTGCCATCTGCGGCCGCTTCGAAGGTGGTCGGGTGCGAGCCGTATTCCTCAGCCTTCTGCGCCATCAGACCGACGTTGGCGACGGAGCCTGCGGTGGTCACGTCGAGCGCACCATTGGCTTTGAAGAAATTGATGCTCTCGTCATAGACGGTGGAATAGCAGCGGTCGGGGATCACGCAGTTGGTGTCGCCCTTGTTGCCCGCTTCGTCCCAGCCCTTGCCGCCGGCACGGATCACCGCAGGCATGGAGGCGTCAATGATCACATCGGAGGGCACATGCAGGTTGGTGATGCCCTTGTCGCTGTCCACCATATACATGGACGGACGGTCCAGCGCGGCGATCTCTGCCTTGATCGCATCGCCATTGGGCAGGCCGTCGATGGTTGCCAGAACCGCACCAAGGCCCGAGTTCGCCGAGCCGCCAGCCGCTTCGATTTCAGCGCCGAATTTGTCCCAGACCGGGCCCAGCCATGCCTTCACCGCGTGGCCAAAGATGATCGGGTCGGAGACCTTCATCATGGTGGCTTTCATGTGCAGCGAGAACATGGTGCCATCGGATTTGGTGTCTTCAATCGCATCCGTCAGGAAGGAAGACAGCGCCTTGGCCGACATGAAGGTTGCATCGGCAACGGTGCCCTCTTCCAGCGGCCAGCTGTCCTTCAGCACGGTAACGGCTCCGTCCTTGCCGACAAACTCGATCTTCGCGGTCCCGGCCTGCGCGGCGGAAATGGTGGCGGAGACTTCGTTGGCGTAGAAATCATTGCCCGGCATCGAGGAGACTTTGGTCTTGCTGTCAGCAGACCATTTGCCCATCGAATGCGGGTTGTTCTGGGCAAAGTTCTTCACCGCGCGGGCGGCGCGACGGTCCGAGTTGCCTTCGCGCAGCACCGGGTTCACAGCCGAGCCCTTGATGGTGTCATAGCGCGCGCGGATCTCTTTTTGCGCATCGGTCACCGGGTCCGCCGGATAGTCGGGGATGTCGAACCCCTGCGCTTGCAACTCGGCAATCGCGGCGGTCAGCTGCGGCACCGAGGCCGAGATATTCGGCAGCTTGATGACATTGGCTTCGGGGGTCTTCACCAGCTCGCCCAGTTCGGCCAGATCGTTGCTCTGACGCTGGGTGTCGCTCAGCGCTTCGGGGAAGGTCGCAAGGATGCGGCCCGCCAGCGAAATGTCCTTGGTCCCGACGGAGACGCCCGCCGCATTCGCAAAGCTGCGGATGATCGGCAACAGAGAGGCGCTGGCCAGCTCGGGGGCTTCGTCTACGATGGTATACAAAATGTCGGGGGTCGAATTTTCTGCCATATTCCACAACCTTTTTTCAGCGATATCGGAAACTTGGGTGAGCGGTCGGCGCTGCACCTGATGGACGGGGTGCTGCTGCCCGGTGAGGATGCGGCGGGCGGTCATCTTGGGTCAGAACTGGTCTGACAGACCGGCAGCCCGCAAGGACAACAGCCATTCATATGGCCCCCGTGTAAATCAGGTCGCGCGCGGGTGCAATTGCCGGCATGGGCTTTGTGAGGCGCAGATTGCCGCGCTTTTGAGATTATTGGCGCGTTTTGGCGCCATTGGCCTCGATTCTATGCGATTGCGACAGGCAGGGGCGGGTCACATGCGCGACTCGGTCGCGCTCAGCTGCGCCAGCGCAGCAGGTGGCGTTCGATCAGCCCGATCAGGCTGCTGACCAGCACCCCCAGCACCGACAGGATTGCCACACCGGCAAACAGCCGCTCCAGATCATAGAGCGACCCGGCCTCCAGAATATACGCACCAATGCCATGCTCCGCCCCCAGCATTTCAGCGGCCACCAGCAGGATGATGGCAATCGCCAGGCTGATGCGCAGGCCGGACAGGATACCGGGCATCGCCCCCGGCAGCACGATCTTGCGGACAATCGACAGCCACGACAGGTTGAAACTCTGCCCCATGCGGATCAGCGAGCGGTCGACATTGTCCACCGCGCCATAGGTGGCCACGACGGTGGGCGTAAAGGTGCCAAAGGCGATCAGCGCATATTTGGACCCTTCATCAATGCCGAACCAGATCACAAACAGCGGCAAAAGTGCGATCTTCGGGATCGGAAATAGCGCCGCCACCAAGGGCACCAGCCCCGCGCGCACATAGGAAAACAGCCCGATCATCAGCCCGACGCCAATACCGACGCTGGCGCCAAGGGCCGCGCCAACCACCAGCCGTGACAGCGAGACACTGACGTGGGTCCACAGCAGGCCCGATGCATAGAGTTCCTGCAACGTCGCCAGCACATCGCTGGGGCGCGGCAGGGTGAGGTTGGAAATCCAGCCCTGACGGGTGCCAAGTTCGGCCAGAAGCAACAGCAGCACAAAGACCAGCCCGCCCACCCAGCGCCCGCCGCGAGGGGCAAAGCCGCCGCCGCGAAACTGGACCGGGCGGATCGTCGGTGTTGCGGGGGTGCCCGCCGTCTTGCCGGGTTGCGCCCCGGCCAATTGGGTGTCAGACATTCATCAGCTCCGCATCCGCCGCCCGCGCCTCGTCACGCATCAGCTGCCACAGGTATTTCTGTTTCTGTTCAAGCTCAGCATCGCCAAACTCGCGCTCGGCCAGCGGCGTGTCCAGTTCCACGATCTCGCGGATCTGGCCGGGACGGCGGGACAAGACCACGATGGCATGACCCAGCCGCACCGCTTCGGCCAGATTATGGGTCACATAGACGGCGGTGAAGGGCGTGCGCGTCCACAGCGCGACCAGATCATCCATCAGCAGTTCGCGGGTCTGGCTGTCCAGCGCCGACAGCGGCTCATCCATCAGCATCACTGCCGGGTTCACGGCAAGCGCCCGTGCTATTGCCACCCGCTGTTTCATCCCGCCCGACAGCTGCTTGGGCAGCGCCTCGGCAAAATCACTCAGCTTGGTGCGCGCCAGAACATCGTCAATGATCCGTGCCGCTGCCGCGCCGCGAATGCCGTGATCCTCCAGCACTAGGCTGATATTGCCCCGGACCGTGCGCCAGGGCAGCAGGGCAAAATCCTGAAACACATAAGTCAGCGGATTAAGACTGCCCTCAGGCGGCTGCCCCACCTGCAGGACCTCGCCTTGGCTAGGGCGTTCCAACCCGCCGATGAACCGCAGGAGGGTGGATTTGCCACAGCCGGAGGGGCCGACGATACAGACGATCTTGCCGCTGGGGAACTCCAGCGTGATGTCCCGTAGGACCGGGATGTCGTCATAGGCATGGCCCACCCCGGACAGGCGAATATCCATAGTCTTGCTCCACGCATGAGAGGGCCGGGGCAGGCCGCCCCGGCGCTGGTGCCGGTCTGGGTCACCGGCACAGTCAGTTGTGCGTCACCGGTCCGGTGATCAGCCGATGGTGTCGACGTAGCTGGAGTCGATGATCGTCTCCAGCGTGATATCCGCATCCACCAGCTTTTCGGCCTGGAACCATGCCAGCTGATCCGCCAGCGATCTGGTGTTCATCGCCGCCCCTTCGTTCAGACGCATGGTGCCATTGATGATCGACTTGGCGGCTTTCTCGCGGGGGCGATCTGCGTAGACATATTTGTGGATCAGATCGACCATCTGGTCGACGCCTGCATCACCGCTGGCCCGGTCGATCATGGTGGCGTTGTAATCGGAGACACCGCGGCTGTAGGCGCTCAGGAAATCGCGGGTCATCTGCTGCTCACCGCTGGCATTGCTGGCCGAGGTGAACACCGTCGTCACCTGATAGTCGGGCAGATAGTCCGCCACATCACCGATGATATGCACAGCGCCCGATCCTGCCAGCGGCTTGGCGATATGAGGCACGATCGACCAGGCATCAATCTGCCCTGATTTCAGCGCGCCGATGATCGCACCGACCTTTTGCAGCGGCTTGAAGGACAGCGAGACACCTTCCTTCTGCGCCATCCGCGACCCCATATAGTGGAACGAGGAACCGGCGGTGGTCATGCCAAAGCTCTTGCCGTCCAGCGCCGCCGGGCTGGTGATCCCGGCCTGATAGGCGGCGTCGGAGACCAGAATCTTCTGCCCGTCGATACCCGGCTCCTCCGACAAGGCGCCACCGATCACCTTGATTGCACCGCGATCGGCCAGCGAGATCAGCCCGCCCGACATCGCGGTGATCGCATAATCCACATCGCCCGAGGCAATCGCCACCGACATCGGCGAGGCCGCCTGGAAAAACCGCAGCTCCACGTCAAGGCCCGCATCAGCGAAATATCCGCGCTCCTGCGCGATGAAGCTGGCTGAATGGCTGGTAAAGCGCAGCGCCCCCAGCACGATCTTGCGATTGCTTGCCAGCGCCGGTGTCGCCAGCCCCGCAGCTGCGGCAGCACCGCCAAGTGCTGCAAGCGTGCGGCGGCGTGTCCAATTGGTCATCTCTCAAATCCTCCCTCTTATGTTGGTGTCCCATCGGGTCCGTCAGGCCCGCTGATATCTAGTCTCGGTTTCCGGCGCACGTTGACCGCAGCCCGTTGTTAGCCGCCCATATCGCCGGTCACATAGATCTCCAGCGCCGCAATGGCGGCCTCGGTATTGCGGGCCAGCACAGCCTCGACCAGCACCTGCTGCTGTCGCGCGCGGGTGGCGAAATCGAGCCGCCCCTCGCGCAGTTGCGCCAGTCGGAACCGGCGGGACTGATCGTAGAATTTCAGCTGCATATCCGACAGCCGGGGCGATTGCGCGGCCTCCACCAGCACCGCGGCAAAGTTCCGGCAGGCCATGTCCCAATCCAGCGCCAGCGCGTCATTGGCCTCCTCAACCAGCGCTTCCTCGGTGCGGCGCAGCGCGTGATGCGCCGCCAGAACCCGGCCCTCCCACTGGACGTTGCCGCGCTCCAGCCCCATCCTCAGGCCCAGCCGTTCCACCTCCAGTCGCATGAACAGAATGTCCCGCAGATCATCCTCGGTCGCCGAGGTGACGCGAAAACCGCGCTGGGCGGTGGCCTCCACCAGCCCCTCGGCGCTGAGCATCCGTAGGGTCTCGCGCATCGAATGGTTGGAGCCGCCATAGCTCTGGCGCAGCGCTTCGATCTTCAGCTTCTGGTCCGGTCGCAGCACGCCAAAGGAAATATCCCGCCGCAGCGCTGCCGCCAGCACGGCGACAACCGTATCTTCCTCCGAGCGGGGGCGCCGACCAAACATGCTTTGATCCCTATTTTGGAAAATCTCCAATATTTTTGCCGGGCGATTGCGGGTCTGTCAATCCTTCTGCCCGCCGCGTGGCTGCCCGACGCCAGCCTGCCGACCGCCCGGCACCTGCCCTGAGCCGGCCGTGCAGACCCGCGTTGACGCCCCGGCGCGGCTCTGTCACTTCTGCACGTCACTCACCTGTGAAGCCCACCATCAGAGGACCCATTCCGCATGACCAGCCTGCGCCTGCTGCACACCTCCGATCTGCACCTGGGCAAACGCTTTGGCCAGTTCGATGAGGAAACCCGCGCCGCGCTGCAACAGGCCCGGCAGGGGATCCTGCCCCGGCTGGCGCAGACGGCGGCAGAGCAGGGCGCGGAACATGTGCTGATTGCGGGGGATCTCTTTGACACCGAAACCCCCTCGGCGCGGGTGATCCGGCAGGCGCTGGCCGCGATGGCCGCCGCCGAGCCGGTGCAGTGGTGGATCATCCCCGGCAATCACGACAGCGGCGCGGCCGAGCCGCTCTGGGCGGAGATGGCGCGCCATGCGCCGGACAATGTCCATCTGCTGATGCAGCCCGACCCGGTCGAGATGGCTCCCGGTGCCACGCTGTTGCCCGCCCCCTGTCAGCATCGTTTTGCCGGTCAGGATCGCACCATCTGGATGGAGAGCGCCGAGACGCCCGAGGGCCACCTGCGCATCGGGCTGGCCCATGGCGCAGTGCTCGATTTCGACCGCGACCAGAACGGTGCCGAGACCATCGCCACCACCCGCGCCAGCAGCGCGCGGCTGGATTATCTGGCGCTTGGCGACTGGCATGGCGATTTTACCCTCAATGCCCATAGCCGCTATCCCGGCACGCCGGAACGGGACCGCTTCAAACATCCGGGCCGCGGCAGCTGCCTGCTGGTGGATCTGCCGGGGCCGGGTCAGCCACCACAGCTGCGCCAGATCGAGATCGGCCAGTACCACTGGCAGGAGCTGGCGCTGGACCTGGCTCCGGGGCAGGATATCACCGCCCTGATCAGGGCCGCGCTGCCCGCCGACCCGCCGGACTGGCCCGACTGTCTGATCCGCCTGCGCGCGCGGGGCTGGGTCACCGCCGATCAGCATATGCAGCTGCGGCGTTTCGTGGCCGAGCAGGCCCCGGCCTTCTGCCATCTCAGCCTCGACGAGGAGGCGCTGCGGATCGAACACCGGGCCGAGGATCTGGACCAGATCGCCACCGCCGGCGCGCTGCGGGTCGCCGCCGAAACCCTGATGGCGGAAAGCCGGAACAGCGCGCTGGCGCAGGACGACCGCGACGTGGCCGCAGCGGCGCTGAACCGGCTTTATGCGGCGGTGCAGGAGGGCGCGGAATGAAGCTGACGGCCCTTCGCCTGACCAATGTGCGCCGCTTTGTCGATCCGGTTGAAATCACCGGCATCGGCCCCGGTCTCAACCTGCTGAGCGCGCCTAATGAGCAGGGTAAATCCACCATCTTCGACGCGCTTCAGGCGCTGTTTTTCAAGGACGCGAAATCCTGGGACAAGGACGTGCGCGCGCTGGCCCCCTATGCGGGCGGCGACCCGGAGGTGGAGGTCGAGCTGACCCATCAGGGCAGCCACTACCGCATCGCCAAGACCTTTACCAAAGCCTCCGGCAAGGGCACCGCGCGGATCTGGCGAGAGGGCGCGCTGCTGCATCAGGCCGATGCCGCCGAGGCCTGGCTGCGCGACCTCATTGCACCGCCAAAGGACGGCCCGGTGGGGATGCTCTGGCTGCGACAGGGGCTGACCGATTTTGCCGATGCCAAGGACACGCTGGAGGCGCGGCGCGATCTGATGTCCTCGCTCAGCGGCGAGGTCGAGGCGGTGACCGGCGGTCAGCAGATGGAGAGCCTGCGCCGCCGCCTGCGCGCCGATCTGGACCGGCTGGTGACCAGTCGCGGTGCCCGCAAGGGCGGCCCGCTGGCCGAGGCCGAGGCCCGCGTGGCGGCGTTGGCTGAACAGCGCGACACTCTGGCAGGGCAGGTCGCGGATCTGCGCCAGCTGCTGGACCAGCGCCAGCTGCTGCGCCGTGAACAGGCCGATCTCTCCGCACCACAGGAAACCGCAGCCCGCCAGTCCCGGCTGAAAGCTGCCGAAGCCGCGCTGGTCGCCGCCAAGCGGCACCGAGAGCAATGCGAACAGGCTCGCCGCGCGCTTGATCTGGCGCTGTCGCGCCGCGACGGGCAGGCGGCGCGGATCGAAACCCAGACGGCGCGCCTCGCGGATCATGCCCGCGCCAGCAAGGCGCTTGCGCAGGCAACGGAGCGGCGGGAGGACGCCGCCCGCACCGCCGAACAGGCCGCCGCACAGTTGAAATCCGCCGAACTCGCCGCCGCCAAGGCGCGCGATGCCGTTGCCGCAATCCGCAAATCCATCGCCGCCGCCCTGCGCGCCGAGGCTGCGCAGCAGGCTCAATTGCGCCGTGCCGAGCTGACCGAGCGTCTGGCCCAGTTCGATGCGCTAGAGGCAGATCTGGTAGGCGATCGCCAGCTGGCCAAGGAGGCTGTCACAGCCGCCGCGATGGCCCGGCTGGAAGATCTGGCACAGTCGGTTGCTCTGGCCCGCCACGCCCGCGCCGCCTCCGCTGCCGCACTCAGTGTTGCCTATCTGCCCGGCGCCGAGGCGCGGCTGAGCCTTGACGGTGAACCGCTGCACGAGGGGGCAGAGGTGGCCCTGCCCGATGGCGGCAGGCTGGAGATCCCGGGCCTTGCCACCGTGACCCTGCATCCCGCGCGCGGCAGCGATAGTGGCGCATTGTCCGAGGCCGAAACCGCCCTGGCGCGGGCTCTGGCCGACCAGGGTTTTGAAACGCTGGAACAGGCCCGCAGGGCGCATCATGCCCGCAGTGCCGCAACGGCCCACCTGAAAGAGGGCGAGGCCACCCAGCGGGCGCTCGCGCCGGAGGGGCGCGAAGCGCTGGTCGCGGCGATCGCAGCCTTGCCGGTTGGGTCGGATGGGCAGGCCGATGCGGAGGGCGAGGCCCTGCCGGACCGGGCCGACCTGGACGCGGCGCAGGCCGGGGCTGAGGCTGGCGAACTGGCCGCAGATGCCACACTTGCACAGCGCCGCACCGAAGAGGCCGCCGCTCAGAAAGAGGCCCATGGCGCGCTGGCCCATGCCGAGGCTGCCGAGGCCGAGCTGGCCCGCGCCACCGTGGCGCTGGGAGATGCCGAGGCGACCACGGCAGAGCTGGCAACCCTCCGCTCCGGGCTGCCCGCGCTGGAGCAGGCCGTGGCCGAGGCCCGCGCCGAAGAGGCCCGCCTGACCGCCGAGGCCCCGGATCTGGAACAGGCTCAGGCGGCCTGCCAGCGTGCCCGTTCGGTGGTCGAGACGGCGCAGGCGCGCCTGCAGGCGCTGGCGCGCGATCTGGCGGTTCTGGACGCGCGTGTCAGCGCCCATGCCAGCCATGCGGTGGAGGAAGAACTGGCCGAGGTCACCGATCAACTGGCGGTTGCCGAAACCACGCTGGCGGCACTGCATTTCGAAGTGGCCACCCTGCGCCGTCTGGATCAGGCGCTGGAAGCCGCGCAAGCAGGCGCGCAGGCGCAATATCTGGGGCCGTTGATGGCCGAGCTGACGCCGCTGATGCGTAGGCTTTGGCCGGAGGCACAGGTGCAGGTTGATGCCGACAGCGTGCTGCCCAGCCAGCTGGCGCGCGGCGCCGCAGAGGAGCAGCTGACCCAGCTCTCCGGTGGCACACAGGAACAATTGGCGCTGATGGTGCGGCTGGCCTTTGCCCGGCTCCTGGCGAAATCCGGGCGCGGCATCCCGGTCATTCTGGATGATGCGCTGGCCTATACCGACGATGCCCGCATCGAGGCGCTGTTTGACGCGCTGACGCTACAGGCCAATGATCTGCAAATTCTGGTGTTTTCCTGCCGTCAGAAGAGCTTTCGCGAACTGGGCGGCACCAGCCTTGCGATCCGCCCCGCCGACCGCCGCGACTGAGGGGCTGATGGCTCAGTCGCGCAGCTCATCCGGGGCCACCCCCCACAGCTTTTCCTTGGGCGCCCAGCCGCGATAGCCACCGGCGGAGATTGAACACCAGCTGATGTCGCATTTGCCCAGCCGCGCCACCACACCCAGCTCAAAGGCGGCGGTCACAGGGGCGTTGGGATCCGGGCGGGCATGGACCGTCAGCATGTCCTCTTCGATCAGCACGGTGCGTGACCCTGACAGCAGCGCATAATGAACCCAGCCGCCGGCCCCGTCGCGATCACGCACGCGGCGCCAGTGCCCGTATTCGGCGGTGATCTCCAGCGGCATCCCGCGCCGCTTGAACACCCAGTCGATCTTATGCGTCAGCGACGGACCCCGGCGCACGTTGCCCTCGGCAGCTTTCATCGACACGAACCGGGGCAGGGGCAGGTTGGTCACCGGCCCGCGTTCGTCACGGGCATGGCCGGGGGCAGGGGCCACCGCACCGGTCACGCCAATCAGGATCATGCCGACCACGGCCAGCCGGGACCGCAGATATGATGCCGAAATTTTCACTGCCTGCTCGCTTCTTATTGTCGCTGCCTGTTACCTGCCTGACCAATCCAAAAGCGCTGCGTTTTTTTGCCGACCTGCCCCTGATCTGATGTCCGGGTGCCGATCATCTGGAAAAAGAAAGCCGCGTCAGAGAGGCCGGAGGGCGGGATGGGTTCTTGTGCCTGCCCGCGTCCTGCGCCACGATGCCATGAGGCCAGAGAGATTGCAAAGCCGAGGGAGAGCAGCAGTGGCAAGAGAACGTCTGAGTGTTGTCGTTACGCGACGGTTGCCGGAGCCGGTCGAAACCCGGTTGAGCGAATTGTTCGATGTGCGTCTGCGCGAGGACGACACGCCGATGACCCGCGCCGAGCTGGCCACCGCGATGAAGGACGCCGATGTGCTGGTTCCAACCGTGACCGACACCATAGATGCCGCCTTGCTGGCGCAGGCCGGTGAGCGTCTGAAACTGATCGCCAACTATGGCGCGGGGGTCGATCACATTGATGTGGCCACTGCGCGCCAGCGGGGAGTTCTGGTGTCCAACACACCCGGCGTGCTGACCGATGATACCGCCGATATGGCAATGGCGCTGATCATGGCGGTGACCCGCCGAATCCCCGAAGGGCTTGCGATCATGCAGAAAGGCGACTGGCAGGGCTGGTCGCCCACAGCCCTGCTCGGCGGGCGGCTGGCCGGGCGGCGTCTGGGCATTCTGGGCATGGGCAGCATCGGGCAGGCGGTGGCCAAACGGGCCGCGGCCTTTGGTATGCAGGTCCATTACCACAACCGCCGACGCCTGCGCCCGGAGATCGAAGAGCGCTTTGAAGCCACCTATTGGGAGAGCCTCGATCAGATGGTGGCCCGCATGGACGTGCTGTCGATCAACTGCCCCTCGACGCCCTCGACCTTTCATCTGATGAACGCACGGCGGCTGAAACTGATGAAGCCCGATGCGGTGATCGTGAACACCTCGCGCGGGGAAGTGATCGACGAACACGCGCTGACCCGTATGTTGCGCTCCGGTGAAATCGCCGGCGCCGGTCTCGACGTCTATGAACATGGCACTGACATCAACCCGCGATTGCGCGAGTTGGAAAACGTCGTGCTGCTGCCGCATATGGGCTCCGCCACGCTTGAGGGACGTCTGGAGATGGGCGAGAAAGTTCTGCTGAATATCAAGACATTTGAGGACGGCCACCGACCACCAGATCAGGTTGTCCCCTCCATGCTGTAGGGGTCTTATGAAGGAAATATGCCCACCTTTAACGATCTGGGTGGATTAACTTCCTTAATGAGGTTCAATTATTAGAATAGTGTTCCGGTTTGTATTTTAGATTCGGAATATTATCCTCATGTCAATATGTCGCGGACGCACAGGCATCTGTGCGCCGATGGCGGTATCTCAGCATTGCCGGGTTGCTCTGTGAAATGCCAGCATGCGCAGAAGATCACCACAGACGAGAGGAGAGGGACGATGAAACGAACACTGATTGCAGGGGTTTGGATCACGACGTTGGGCGCTGCCCTGCCGCTTATGGCACAGGAAGCGGCGGATGCCGTGGCGCCAGAGGGCGCGGCAGAAACCGCCGATGCCGGCTTTGCGGCCATCAGCGCCGATGTCGCCGCCGCCCTTGAGGCCAAATCCGCAGGCACCCCGGTCGAATCCGAGAACTGGATGATTGCCGCTGCCAACCCCCATGCGGTGGCTGCCGGTGCCGAGGTGCTGCGCGCAGGCGGCACCGCTGCCGATGCTATGGTTGCGGTGCAGACCGTGCTGGGGCTGGTTGAGCCGCAATCCTCCGGTCTGGGCGGTGGCGCGTTCCTGGTCTGGTATGATGCGGCCAGCGGCGAGGTCACGACATTGGACGGGCGCGAAACCGCGCCACTGGCAGCGACGCCGACCCTGTTTCAGGACGACGCGGGCGAGCCGCTGAAATTCTACGATGCCGTGGTCGGGGGCCGGTCCGTGGGCACACCGGGCACGCCTGCCTTGCTGGAGGCGGCGCATCGTCGCTGGGGCCGTGCCGCCTGGCCGGGCCTGTTCACCGCCGCGATTGATCTGGCCGAAGAGGGCTTTGCCGTCTCCCCCCGGCTGGCCGGCCTGATCGAAAATGACGCCGACCGGCTGTCGCGCTGGTCGGATACCGCCGATTACTTCCTGCCCGGCGGCACGCCGCTGGCGGTGGGCAGCACGCTGAAGAACCCGGCCTATGCCGATACCCTGCGCCGCCTCGCGGATGAGGGCGCGCGCGGTTTCTACACCGGCCCGGTGGCCGAGGCGATCACCAATGCGGTGCGCAACGCCGAGGGCAACCCCGGCGTGCTGTCGGCGATGGATCTGGCACTCTATCAGGTAAAGGAGCGGCCCGCCGTCTGCGTCACCTACCGCGCGTTCGAAGCCTGCGGCATGGGGCCGCCGTCATCCGGGGCGCTGACCGTCGGGCAGATCCTCGGCATGTTGGGCAACTATGACCTGGCGGAACTGGGCGCCGATAACCCGCAGTCCTGGCGCCTGATCGGCGATGCCTCGCGCCTCGCCTTTGCCGACCGCGGCCGCTACATGGCCGACAGCGATTACGTGCCGGTGCCCACGCAGGGTCTGGTGGCGCCGGATTACCTCGCGACCCGCGCAACCCTGCTTGAGGGCGATGCCGCCCTGCCGGCGGTGAACGCAGGCGCGCCGGAGTTCGATCACGCGCTGCTGCTGGCCGATGATGAGTCGATTGAGCTGCCCTCGACCTCCCATATCTCCATCGTCGACCAGTATGGCAATGTTCTGTCGATGACCACGACCATTGAAAACGGCTTTGGCTCGCGGCTGATGGCGGCTGGGTTCCTGCTGAATAACGAGCTCACCGATTTCTCCTTCCGCACCCACAGCGACGGCGTGCCGATTGCCAACCGGCTGGAACCGGGCAAGCGCCCACGCTCCTCGATGGCGCCCACCATCGTGCTGAAGGACGGCAAGCCCGCTCTGGCCATCGGCTCCCCCGGCGGCAGCCGCATCATCGGCTATGTCGCCAAGACCATCGTCGCCTGGGCGGATTGGGGCATGGATGTGCAGCAGGCCGTGGCACTGCCCCATGCGGTGAACCGCTTTGGCACCTATGATGTCGAGGCCGGCACCAGCGCCGAGGAGATGGCCCAGCCGCTGATGGATATGGGGTTTGAGGTCAACGCCCGCGATCTGACCTCCGGCCTGCATGCCATCGAGATCGGTGACGGGCTGAAAGGCGGCGCAGATCCGCGCCGCGAAGGCATCGCGCTGGGGGGCTGATCGGCTCTCCGGGCCTCAGCTCAGGGCCGCACACTGCGCGCCCGCTCCGGACACCGGGGCGGGCGTTGTCTTTTGCGGATAATCCCGCACCTACCCTGTTCTGGGTATTGTCCGGGCCCGCGCGCCGACCTTAGGTTGACAGGTGACAGGTCCGGGCGTCAGCCCCGGCCGCTGAACGGGGGGAGACTGAACCATGGTGCAAGCCACAAGACTGCCGCGCAACGACGCCGGGATTGCCGCCGTCATTGACGCGTTGAAGGCGCGCTTTGGCACACAGCTGCAGACCGGGCAGGCGATCCGCGAACAGCACGGCCACACCACCACCTGGATCAGCAATCAGGCGCCGGATGCGGTCATCTTTCCCACCTCCACCGCCGAGGTGGCCGAGATCGTAAAGATCTGCGCGGACCACGGCGTACCGGTCATCCCCTATGGCACCGGCACCTCGCTTGAGGGGCATGTAAACGCCCCCGCCGGGGGCATCTGCATCGACATGATGCGGATGGATCAGATCCTTGCTGTCCATGCCGAGGATCTGGATGTGGTGGTGCAGCCCGGCGTCACCCGCGAACAGCTCAACACCTATCTGCGCGATCAGGGCCTGTTCTTTCCCATTGATCCCGGCGCCAATGCCTCGCTCGGCGGTATGGCCGCAACGCGCGCCTCGGGCACCAACGCAGTGCGCTATGGCACCATGAAGGACAATGTGCTGGCGCTTGAGGCGGTGATGGCCGACGGCGGGGTGATCCGCACCGCTCAGCGCGCCAGGAAATCCTCGGCCGGCTATGACATGACACGGCTTCTGGTTGGCTCCGAAGGCACGCTGGGTCTGATCACCGAACTCACCCTGCGTCTGCAGGGCATCCCGGAGGCGATCCGCTCGGCCCGCTGCGCCTTTCGCAGCGTCGATGATGCCTGTCGTGCGGTGATGATGACCATCCAATACGGCATTCCCGTCGCCCGCATCGAACTGCTGGATGCGCTCAGCGTGCAGGCGGCCAATGCCTATTCCGGTCTCGACCTGCCGGAAATGCCGCTGCTGTTGCTGGAATTCCACGGCTCCGAGGCCGGTGTGGTTGAGCAGAGCGACATGTTTGCCTCCATCGCCGAGGAGTACGGCGGTTTTGACATCGCGGCCACCTCAACGGCGGAGGACCGCAGCAAGCTCTGGCAGGCGCGCCACGATATGTACTGGGCCTGCCTGCAGCTGCGCCCCGGTGCCAAGGGGATCTCCACCGATGTCTGCGTGCCAATCTCGAAACTGGCGGAATGTGTCAGCGCTGCGGGCTCAAAGGCCGAGGAGATGGGGCTTCTGGCACCGATGGTGGGCCATGTCGGCGACGGCAATTTCC
This sequence comes from Phaeobacter sp. JH20_37, assembly GCF_048056015.1. Lineage (NCBI taxonomy): Bacteria > Pseudomonadati > Pseudomonadota > Alphaproteobacteria > Rhodobacterales > Roseobacteraceae > Phaeobacter > Phaeobacter sp. JH20_37. Next base: position 36,808 of record NZ_JAYMWW010000022.1, read on the forward strand.
ACGCGCTGTTGCTGATAGATATGGACAGCGCAGAAGAACGCGAAAAAGCCGATGCCTATGTGGGCTGGCTCAATGAGCTGGCGATCTCGATGGAGGGCACCTGCACCGGCGAACATGGCATCGGACAGGGCAAACGCCCCTATCTGACGCAGGAACTGGGCGAGACCACCCGCTATATGGCTGCGATCAAGGCGGCGCTGGACCCGGAAAATATCCTCAATCCCGGCAAGATACTGGAGATCTGAGGACCGCCCGCCGCCGCCACCGCGCCGGGCTGGCGGCGGAATTTGAGTATTTGGAGAAAGGTGACGGGATGGACCTCGCTCTGTCACCTTTCCTGAAATACTCACGGCGCTGCCCTCGCAGGGGCAGAAGTTGGCCCGTTGCGAAGCCGCCGCACGGTCGGCTTACCTTTGCTCAATGGCGCAATGGCAGGATCTGTACTGATCGCGATCACCGCCGGGCCTGACACCCCCGGCACCATGGAACAGGGCCCATTGGCATGGGCACGCACAGACGACGTTTTGCGTGCGGGGCAGAGTGCTCCGTCCCGCCTCCGCTTCTGGCGGCGCCGCCACTTGTTATTGCTCTTTGTTCTGGCCGGATATCACCACCGACCAAACAGCCGCAGCAGAGAACAAGAAAAGGACACTCCGGCAGGGCAATATGCCCCGACCGGACCATATCCATGCGCATCGCGGCCTGTGCAAACCCAAAGAGGCAAATCGCGGCCATGACCGCGAAAACCGACAGGGGGTGGGCAGAAACCTGCATTCAGGGCGATGCTAGGTCGGTTTTGTTATGTTTTGGGTCGGATGGATTTGGCGCGGAATTTGCAGGCGGGGCATAACTCCCTGCAAACGAGTCATCATTTTCCGGAGAGCGGGCCCATGAAAACCCAAGTCAAAGCATTGGTCGTCGGCGGTGGTGCCGTCGGGACATCCATTGCCTATCACCTCGCCAAGGCAGGCTGGGACGATGTCATGCTGATCGAGCGGGATGAGCTGACCTCCGGCTCGACCTGGCACGCAGCCGGCCTGCTGCCGCTGTTCAACATGTCCTATGCGACCACTCACATCCACAAGTACTCGGTCGATTTCTACAAGACCCTGGAAGAGGAAACCGGCCTGAACGCGGGTTTCGCCGTGGTGGGCAACCTGCGCATGGCGCAGACCCAGGAGCGCATGGACGAATACATGCTCTATGCCTCTACCGCAGAGACCTGTGACGTGGCCTATGAGTGGCTGACCCCGGATCAGATCAAGGAGCGCTGGCCGCTGATCGAGACCGGCGACCTGAAAGGTGCGATCTACCACACCGAAGACGGCTACATTAACCCGGCAGACGTGACCCAGGCGATGGCCAAGGGCGCCCGTCAGCGCGGCGTTGAGATCCACCGCAAGCTGCAGGCCGATGCCTTCCACTGGACCGGCACCCACTGGGAAGTCACCTGCACCAAGATGATCGAAAAAGGCGGCAACCTGGTGGAGAGCGACGAGCAGGTCGTGATCACCGCCGAGCATGTCGTGACTGCCTCCGGCAACCACGCGCAGCGCACCGCCAAGATGCTGGGCATCAAGATGCCTGCGATCCCGGTCGAGCACACCTTCATCGTCATGGACAAGGACCCCGAGCTGGTCAAATGGCGCGAAGCCGGCAACCCGGAGCACCCGGTGATCCGCGACGCCGACAATGAATCCTACGCCCGCGAAGAGCGCGGCGGCTGGATCCTTGGCATCTATGAGCACGGCGCGCCCGCGCGCTTTGAGCATGGCGTGCCCGACAGCTTCCGCGCCGACCTGTTCCCGCTGGATCTGGACCGGATTGCCGACCAGTATATGGCGATGGCGGAACGCGTGCCCTCCTGCGCCGAAAGCGGCCTGAAGGACGATTTCAACGGCCCGATCTGCTACACTCCCGACGGCAACCCGCTGGTTGGTCCGGCACCGGGCCTGCGCAACATGTGGCTGGCAGAAGGCTTCTCCTTCGGCATCACCGCCGCAGGCGGCACCGGCTACTACCTGGCGCAGATGATGGTCGACGGCGAGGCCGAGATCGACATGGCGTCGCTCGACCCGAAACGCTACTCCTCCAACTGGATGACCACCGAGTTCGCCGCGCGCAAGAACGAAGAGTGCTATGAGCACGTCTACATTCTGCACCACCCGGATGAAGAGCGCCCGGCAGCCCGCCCGCTGCGCACCGCGCCCGCATATGAGCGCCAGAAAGCGCGCGGCGCACAGTTCGGCTGGGTCAACGGCTGGGAACGCCCGAACTACTTCGGTCCGCTGGACGCACCCGACAATTTCGACGAGGAAAGCCGCTCTTTCCGTCGTGGCAAATGGTGGCAGCACGCTGTGGACGAAGCCAAGGCCATCCGCGAAGGCGTTGGTCTGGTGGATGCAACCGCCTTTACCAAGCATGTCGTCAAAGGCCCCGGTGCGACCCAGTTCCTCGACTGGTTCACCTGCAACAAGCTGCCGAAGATCGGCCGCATCAACCTGACCTATGCGCTGACAGCTTTCGGCACCACCCGCACCGAATACACCATCGTGCGCAACGGCGAGAACAACTACTATCTGGTCTCCGCCGGCGCCTGGTCCGAGTATGACGCCGACTTCCTGCGTAAGGCGGCTGAGGACAAGATGGAGGAGTTCGGCTACATCGAGATCCAGGACGTGACCACCCAGTGGGGCGTCTTCGCCATCGCAGGCCCCAAGTCGCGCGATGTGCTGAAAGAGGTGATCGTCGACGCCGATCCGGAAACCGCGCTCTCCAACAAGCGCTTCCCCTGGCTGTCGGCCCGTCAGATCGAACTGGGCATGTGTCCCGTGAATGCGATCCGCGTGGCCTACACCGGTGAGCTGGGCTGGGAGCTGCATCACCCGATCGAGATGCAGAACTACCTGTTCGACCTCTTGGAGAAGGCGGGCGAGAAGCATGGCATGAAGCTGGTCGGCGCGCGCGCCCAGAACTGGCTGCGGCAGGAAAAATCCTACCGTGCCTTCGGCAACGAGCTGGGCCGTGACGCGACCCCGCTGGAAGCCGACCTGCCGCGCTTTGTCGATCTGGAGAAGGACTTCCACGGCAAGGACAAGCTGGTCGAGACCGGCGTCCGCGTGAAATGCTGCACCCTGCTGATCGACGGGCCGGAAGATGCCGATCCCTGGGGCCGTGAGGCACTTTATGCTGAAGACGGCACCCGTGTGGGCCGCCTGACCTCCGGCGGTTATTCGGTGGCCTTCGAGAAATCCATCGGCATGGGCTACGTAAAGCCTGAGCACGCGGTGGAAGGCACCAAGCTGAAGGTGAAGATCCAGGACAAGTTGTGGGATGCGGTTGTCACCTGCGACAGCCCCTATGATCCAAAGAACGAAACCATCCGCATGAATGGCTAAGGTCTGACGGAAGAGATGAGAAAGCCCCGGCCATTGTGCCGGGGCTTTTTTTCATGTGTACCGGACCCAACAGCGCGATCCTGACACCGCTGACAAACCCCGTCAGATACGTCCCTCCATGATCGCCTTGACCACAGTTGGATCGGTGACTCCTTCGGAGCCGATGATCACAACACGTGACGCAGCATCCAGCTTCAGCTCATCACGCAGGTCGTGGTCCAGCGCACCGCACATCAACCCGATAAGACCGGCAACCGCGCTTTCGCCAGCGTCGATGCCGGGATCGCCACATGCTCCACCTGCGAGCAATCGGACGGCTGGGGCGACCAGGCTTTCGGGAATGGTCATGAAACTATCGACGGACTCGCCCAGAACCTCCCAGGCAATCTGCGAAGGCTCGCCGCAGGACAATCCTGCCATCAGCGTTTCCGAGGTGATCGCAACAGCGGTCGCCGCATTGGCCTTGCCGCTGGCAAACAGACAGGGCGCCAGTTCCGGCTCGACAATGATGCTGCGTGGAGCGGCATTGCCCCATTCCTGATGGAAAACCGCAATCACCGATGCAGCCAGCCCGCCAACGCCGCCCTGAAGGAACACATGGGTTGGCGGTTCAGGCAGGTCTCTCACGATTTCCCGCGCCATCACACCGTAGCCGGCCATGACATCCAGCGGTGGCTGCCTATAACCGGGCCAGGAGGTGTCCGACACAATTTTCCAGCCGTGTTTCTCGGCATCAATACGGGTCTGCGCAACCGTTGCATCATAGTCGCCATCGACGCGAATAACCTCGGCTCCCAGCGCCTGCATCGCTTCGGCGCGAAAGGGGCTCACTTCGGCATGGATGTAAATTCGGCACGTCGCGCCAAACCGCTGCGCGCCCCAGGCCACCGACCGGCCGTGATTGCCATCGGTTGCCGAAATCACGGTGATCTCCGAAATCTGATCTGCGAAACTGCCGCTGTGCAGGTCTTCGACGGTGATGGCCCGGCCCGTGGTCTCTGACAGCTCGCGCTGAAGCACGCGCAGAACAGCATAGGCCCCACCCAAGGCTTTGAAACTGCCCAGACCGAACCTCGGTCCTTCGTGTTTGTAGTGGATCGCCTGAATGCCCAGCCTGTCCGCAAGGCTGGTCAAATTTGGCATCGGGGTCGGCTGGTAGCCGTCCCAGGTGCCGATTTCGCGGGCAGCCTCGTCAAATCCGCGACGTGGCAGAGCGTCCTGAACCTTCGGCCCCAACCTTGGTTGGGTGGTAAAGACATCTGGTTTGGTGGTTCTGAATATGTCTAGCATCATACGATCCTTTTTTGCGCCTGCGCAAAAATACGTCGCTTTACATGGGTTATGGCTTCGGAATCATGGACCGCCGTGCAAAAATTGCGCACAGATATGGCATGGGAAAAGAAAATTTATCACAGGGGCCGGATTCCTATGATCTGGCGATCCTGCGGATCCTGCAACAGGACTGCACCAAGCCACAGCGTCAGATCGGCGAGATGGTCAATCTGTCGACCGCATCGGTCCAGCGGCGTATCCGGCGCATGGAGGCGGATGGTGTGATTTCGACCCAGGCCGCCCAGATCGAGCCGAAGACGGTCGGCCTGCCGCTGACCATTCTTGTGGAGGTCGAACTGAGGGCCGAGACAGCGGGCCGGATCGACGATATCAAGCGCAGCTTCCAAGACGCTCCGGAAATCCAGCAATGCTACTATGTCACCGGCGAAGTGGATTTCATCCTTGTGGTGATCGTTGGGGACATGTCGGAATATGAAGCGCTGACGCAACGGCTGTTTTTTCCGAATGACAATATTCGGAAGTTCCGCACCTTTGTCACTATGGACCGCACCAAGTCGACGATGCAGCTAAATATCTGACCGGTGCCTGACGTGGCGCAGGGCCGACGCGGTCACCTATGTGCCAGCTCTCACCTCGATTGACGTATCGCCACCAGCGCCAGATTGTTGGCGGGCATCTCGATCACCTGGCGCATCTCCAGCCCGCTGTCTTGCAGCCAGTCCATCACGTCGAAATCATCCTTGTAACCGACCTCCGGGTCATGGGCGGTCAGCTTGGCGTGAAAGCCGCGGTCGCCCTCGCTGGTCAGCTCACCGCCGCGCATGAACGGGCCGTAGATCAGGAAGTGCCCGCCCGCCGCCAGATGGCGCGCGGCCTCGCGGATCAGGGTCTGGGCCTCGGGCGTACTGATCAGATGCAGCAGATTGCACAGCACGATCAGATCAAAGCGGCCCAGCCCGTCGGGCCAGGGGGCTTCGGTGGCATCGAGCTGGATCGCCGTCGCGATATTGCGACAGCCGCTGTCACCGGTATAGGCATTGATGCTGGTCAGGCGTGCCGGGTTCACATCGCTGGGCTGCCAGTCCAGATGCGCGCAGCGGCCGGCAAAGCCGACCACATGCTGCCCGGTGCCGCTGGCAATTTCCAGCGCGCGGGGGCGAGGGCCATCCGCACTGTCGGGTTGCGGGGCAATCCGGGCCAGAAGATCCGCGATCGGCTCCAGATTGCGCGCCGCCGACGGAGCAAAGAGTTTTGCCCCTGCATCCGGCAGCGTGACGGAGGCCTCTCCGGGCACCGTGCGCACAACCATCAGCGCAGCCTTTCCGGGCTGAGCGCGGCCACGTTCGTGGCGTCGATGTCCGGTGTCTGCCCGGTGACCAGATCGGCAATCAGCCGCCCGGCGGCGGGGGAGCTCTGCACGCCATAGCCGCCCTGACCTGCACACCAGACAAAACTGGCCACCGCCGGATCCGGCCCCAGCACCGGCACGCCATCGGCTACAAAACTGCGCAGGCCGGCCCAGTTGTGCTCAACTCGGGTGACCGGGGTTGTCACCATCTCCTCATAGCGGGCCAGCCCCTCGGCAAGCACCATGTCATCGGCATAGGCATCCTGCGGCGGCACCGGATCGGCGTCAGCGGGCGAGACCAGCAGCTTGCCGGCATCGGGTTTGGCATACCAGCTCTCACCGACGCCCATGATCATTGGCCAGGTGGTGACATCGTGGCCACCGGGCGCGGGCAGCCGCGCCATGGAGCGGCGCTTGGGTTGCAATCCGATGGGCGCGATCCCGGCCATCTGCGCCAGCTCATCCGCCCAGGCCCCGGCCGCATTGATAATCGTTGTGGCGGTGATCACATCGTCACCGCAGCTCACCTGCCAGCCCGCGGTGCTGCGGTCCAGACCGGTGACAGCGGCGCGGGTGCGGATGTCACCCCCATGGGCGCGCAGCTCTCTGGCAAAGCCCTGCAACAACAGGTCCGCATCCAGATCCTGCGCCGCATCATGGCTGGCCGCAAATTTGACCTGCTCGGGATCAAGCACCGGCACCATCTGGCAGGCCGCCGCAACCGAAATCTGCGTCAGATCCAGCTCGGCGCAATCGGCCTCGAAACGCGCGGCCTGATCGGCGCGCCCGACCAGCAGCAGCCCGCGCGGGTTGAGACAGCCATGGGCGCGGTGGTGGGCCTCACTGGCCCGGCTCAGCGCCTGTACCGGCGCGGGGCCGTAATTGGCCTCAAACATCGCCGCAGAGCGCCCGGAGGAGTGATAGCCAAGCGCCTCTTCCCGCTCCAGCACCAGAACACGCCCCCGTGGCGCAAGGGCGGCGGCGGCGCTCAGACCGGCAAGCCCGCCGCCGATGATCAGATAGTCGACCGCTGTCATTGCTGTTCCTCCAGCCGGTCTGTTGCGGGCGCCGGACGCGGTGACAGCGCCGACATGCGGGCGTAGAGGTCCGGCGTCATCTCGATCTCCAGCGCCGCCAGCGACGGGCGCAGCTGTGCGAGTGACCGGGCCGAGATAATGGGGGTCACATTGCGCCCATAGGCGGCGGCCCAGGCCACGGCGAGGCTGGCCGGATCAACCTCCAGTTCGGCGGCAAGATCGGCCAGGGCACGGGCGCTCTCCTGCATCCAGGGCTGACCATAGCGTTCGGCGTAACGCGGATCCTCGTCCAGCCGCCCCCGGCTGTGACCCGCCTGCTGGGCACGGCTGTATTTGCCCGTCAGCATCCCGCCGCCCAGTGGCGAATAGGGGGCCACATGCAGGCCCTGATCAGCGCACATCGGCAGGATCTCCACCTCGACCTGACGCTTCAGCAGCGAATACATCGGTTGCAGGATGGCGGGTCGCAGGTCGAATTCCTGCCCGATCATGATCGCCTTCATCACCTGCCAGGCGGCAAAGTTCGACAGCCCCAGATAGCGGATCTGCCCGGCGTTGCGCAGCTCGGCCAGGCAGGCAAGGGTCTCGCGCAGGTCCGTCTCTTCGTCGTAGCGGTGCAGGTAGAGGATATCGACCATGTCCTGCCCCAGACGCGCGCGCGACTGATCGAGCTGGCGCCGGATATTGTCAGGGCCTGCGCCGCCGGTATAGGCGACCTTGGTGGCGATCAGCAGGCTGTCACGGTCTTCCCGGATCAGCTGGCCCAGCAGCGCCTCGCTACGGCCCTCGGTATAGACCCAGGCGGTGTCGAAATGGGTCACCCCCGCAGCGCGGCAGGCCTGGTACATTTCGGCCGACTGGGCAGCATCGGCGCGGCCGCCAAATTGCATGGTGCCAAAGGCAAGGGGGCTTGCGGGGGTGCCGTCGAGGCTGATCAGTTCGGTGCTCATGCGGCGGAGGGTGGCACGCATCTGCGGCAATCAAAAGCGCAAAATATCGGCGCGGGGCATAAAGAGATCTGCGCGAGACACCGGCTCTGCCCTATCATAATCGTGAGTGGCAAAGCCCCGGTGCGCAGGGTAGGGGAGAGTATGTTCGATTCAAAAATTCGCCCGCTGATCGACCCGATGCTGAATGCCCAGGGGCAGGTCATCGCGCGCGCGGGCATCAGTGCCAATCAGGTGACGCTTCTTGGGCTGGCGCTGGGGCTGCTGGCGGCCGGGATGATCGCCTGTTCGCTCTTTGCGCTGGCGCTGCTGCCGCTGCTTCTGTCGCGGCTGGCCGATGGTCTGGACGGCGCGGTGGCACGCGCCAGCGAGCCAAGCGATTTTGGCGGCTATCTCGATATCACCTGCGATTTCCTGTTCTACGGTGCGGTCCCCCTTGCCTTTGTGCTGGCGGATCCTGCGCAGAATGGCGTGGCCGGGGCGTTCTTGCTGATGACCTTCTATGTGAATGGCACCAGTTTCCTCGGCTATGCGGTGCTGGCGGAGAAACACAAGATGACAAGCACGGCGCGCGGGGTCAAAACGCTTTATTTCACCGGCGGTCTGCTGGAGGGGGCGGAGACGATCGGTTTTTTCGTGCTCTTGTGCCTGCTGCCTGCGTGGTTTGCACCGATGGCCTGGGTGTTTGGCGCGCTCTGTCTGGTGACCGCCACCTCCCGCGTGCTCCTGGCGCTGCGGGTGTTTCGCCGCGACTAAAGGGCAGCGCCGCTGCCGGGGCGGTTTGAGTATTTATGGAAAGATGACGGGCAGGGCCGCGCGCGCTTTGAGGTTCGGCCCATGAACGGACGCGGGAGCGGACCCGAGATCTGCGGCCGGCATCTGCGCGGGGTTATCGGAGGGTGCGCAGCACCACGTTCGAGTTCGAACCGGCAATCCAGTCGCTGGCCCCGATCCTGTCATTGAGCGCCGTCAGCGCGGCGACATCCGGCACGGCACATCTGACGATGGCGTCGATCTCACCGGACAGAGACAGCACCTCCTGCACGCCCTCGAGCGAGGCCATCCAGGTCAGCGCATCGGTGCATGGGCGGACCGCAATTCTGACGAAGAGGACCGCCCGGATCAGGTCGTCCTGAGGCTCTGATAGCTGAACCCGATATCCGCTGATCACGCCACGTGTCTCAAGCTTCGACAGCCGGTCCTGAACCGCGGTCCGGGACAGGCCGATCTGGCGCCCGATTTCGGCAGCGCTGGTGCGGGCGTTCCGTTCCAGAACCGCCAATATCCGTTTGTCCGTCCGATCCACGTTGAATTCCCCGATTGGCAGGCTGATCACGTCGGACCGCAAGTATCCGATCCGTTGCCGCAGCCTTAACATCGCAGTTGAGATGAACCACATCAACCACAGCAGCCGGGGGTAGGGCATGAAGAAGATCACCGCAACGGCGTTTACGGGCGAAAAGGCCTGGGACGCGCTGGATATCGAACGCATAAGCGATGCAACCGTGCGGCTGCATTGGACCGACGCGCCGTATAAATGGCATGTCAACGATGGCCCTGAGGTCTTTGTCGTGCTGGACGGAGAGGTCGACATGCATGTTCGCATCGACGGGGCCGAGCGTATCCTGCGCCTGCTGCCGGGTGACATCTTTCATGCCGAGAGCGGCGATGAACATGTGGCGCATCCCGACGGGCCGGTGCGGGCGCTTGTCATTGAAACGGCGGGCAGCATCTAGACGGCGGCATTTGCCCTGCGGTCGCGCGAGAGGAACAGCGACGGCCGCTATGAAAAAGGCCCGCCGGACTGGCGGGCCTTTCTGCTGCGGGTCATCTGAAGGCGGTGGCCGCTTATTGCGGAATGTCGCCTTCCAGGCCTTCGACGTAGAAGTTCATGCCGGCCAGGGTGCCGTCATCGGCGGTCTCGCCTTCGGCCAGCCAGTCGGAGCCGTCCTGCTTTTTGATCGGGCCGGTGAAGGCGTGGTAGGAGCCATCGGCCAGCGCGGCTTTCAGCTCCAGTGCGGAGGCTTTCACATCAGCGGGAACCGCATCGGAGATTTCACCGATGCCAACCATGCCGGCGCCAATACCGTCCCAGGTGTCGCTGCTTGTCCAGGTGCCGTCGATCACGGCCTTGGTGCGGGCGATGTAATAGGGTGCCCAATTGTCGATGATCGAGGAGACGCGCGGCTTGGGCCCGTATTCGGCCATATCAGACGCCTGACCAAAGGTGATCACATTGCCTGCGGCCTGTGCGGCGGCCTGCGGTGCGGTGGAATCGGTGTGCTGCAGGATCACGTCAGCCCCCTGTTCGATCAGCACCTTGGCGGCATCAGCCTCTTTTGCGGGATCAAACCAGGTGAAGGCCCAGACGATCTTGAACTGGACGTCAGGGTTCACCTTCTTGGCGTGCAGATAGGCCGAGTTGATGCCGCGGATCACTTCGGGGATCGGGTAGGAGCCGATGTAGCCGATGATGTTCGACTCCGTCATATGGCCGGCAATGTGGCCCTGAACCGCGCGCCCCTCGTAGAAGCGGGCGGAGTAGGTCGAGACGTTGTCGGCGCGCTTGTAGCCGGTGGCGTGCTCGAACTTCACGTTCGGGAATTTCTTGGCGACGTTGATGGTGGGATCCATGTAGCCAAAGGAGGTGGTGAAGATGAGATCCGCACCTTCCAGCGCCATCTGGGTCATCACGCGCTCGGCATCGGGGCCTTCTGCGACGTTCTCGACATAGACGGTTTCGACCTTGTCGCCGAATTCCGCAACCACGGCCTTGCGGCCCTGATCGTGTTCATAGGTCCAGCCACCGTCACCGACAGGGCCGACATAGACAAAGCCCACTTTGGTCTTGTCCTCGGCCAAGGCCGCACCGGTGGCCAGGCCAAGCGCCACGGCGGCGCTGGTCAGAAGGTTGGTCAGTTTCATCAGGTTCTCCCCAGTTGCATCTATTGGCCCCGACAGCGGGGCAGTGAAAAGCCCCCCGTCAGCGGGAGGCGTGGAAGTTGCGGCCAAGGGCGGCAGGTGCGCTGCTTTTGTCCGCCGAAAGAATGACAAGCACGATAATTGTGATCACGTAGGGCGACATTGCCAGATACTCCACCGGGATGGCAACGCCTGCCGCTTGCAGATTGAGCTGCACCACGGTGACGCCGCCAAAAAGATAGGCACCAAGGAGTGCGCGCCAGGGTTTCCAGCTGGCAAAGACCACCAGCGCCAGCGCAATCCAGCCCACGCCCGCGGTCATGCCTTCGGTCCATTGCGGCACCCGGATAAGGCTGATGTAGGCCCCGCCGATACCGGCACAGGCGCCACCGAACATGATCGCCATCAGGCGGATGCGGATCACCTTATACCCCAGCGCATGGGCAGCATCGTGGTTTTCCCCCACCGCGCGCAGCACCAGTCCGGCGCGAGAGAATTTCAGCAGCGCCCAGACTGCGGCGGTCAGCGCGATGCCGAAATAGAGGATGATGTCATGGCCAAAGAGGATCGGGCCAATCACCGGCAGGTCGCTCAGGACGGGGATGTGGATGTCGCTCATCTGTGGCGGTTTCACACCGACGTAGGATTGCCCCATCAGCGCCGACAGGCCGAGGCCGAACAGCGTCAGCGCCAGACCGGAGGCCACCTGATTGGCCTGCGCCACAAGGGTCAGAAAGCCAAACAGAACCGACAGCGCTGCCCCGGCAACAGCGGCGGCAAGGAACCCGATCAGGGGCGAGCCGGTCTCCACCGCGGTGGCAAAGCCTGCGATGGCGCCGGTGATCATCATGCCTTCGACGCCAAGGTTCAGAACGCCTGATTTCTCCACCACCAGTTCGCCAATGGCAGCGATCAGGATCGGTGTGGCCGCCACCATCAGCGAGGCGATGAGCAGGACCGGGTTGATTGCAGAAAGATCCATGTCACACCACCTCGGGTTTGCTGAGCGCAATGCGGAAATTGGTCAGGAGATCCAGCGCCAGAAGGAAGAACAACAGCATCCCCTGAAACACCTGGATCGCCGCCGAAGGCAGGCCCATGTTGGACTGGGCGATATCGCCGCCGATATATGTCAGCGCCATCAGACCACCCGCCAGCAGGATGCCGACAGGGTGCAACCGGCCCAGGAAGGCAACGATAATGGCGGTAAACCCGTAGCCCACGTTGAAATCGATGGAGATCTGGCCAGAGGGGCCGGAGACCTCAAACAGCCCCGCAAGACCCGCCAGCGCGCCAGAGGTGCCAAGGCAGAACAGCACCAGCCGGGTGGGGTTCACGCCCGCAAAACGCGCGGCACGTGGCGCCTCGCCAGTCAGGCGGATGTGATAACCCAGCATGTGACGGTTGAGCAGCACATAGGCAAAGATCACCGCGATCAGCGCCGCCACAACACCCCAGTGCATGCCGGTGCCCGTGATCAGCTCGGCGTTATGGGCGCTGTCCCAGGATTGCAGGTTGCGCGAGCCGGGAAAGCCAAAGCCCTCGGGGTTTTTCAGCAATCCCAGCGAGACCGAGGCGAGAAACTGCTCGGCCACATAGACCAGCATCAGCGAGACCAGGATCTCATTGGTGCCAAAGCGCGTTTTCAGCACTGCGGGGATCATCGCCCAGGCCCAGCCCCCCAGCGCGCCTGCCACCACCATCAAGGGAAAGATCAGTGCCGAGTCTGTAGGGTAAAAGGCAAGGCCAGCCCCGGCGCCACAGATGGCGCCCATGATATACTGGCCCTCGGCGCCGATGTTCCAGATACCCGCGCGAAAGCCCAAGGACAGGCCGATGGCGATCAGCACCAGTGGCGCGCCCTTCACCAACAGCTGCGGGCGGTAGTAAAAAGCAAATTCGCCAAACAGCGGATCCCAGAAAATGGTGCGGATCGCCTCAACCGGGTTCTTGCCAAGGGCCGCAAACAAAAGCCCGCCCGCGATCATGGTCGCCAGCACCGCCACCAGCGGCGTCGCCATCGACCAGACCCGCGAGGGCTGTGGTCTCTTTTCTAGCCGGATCATTGTTGTTGTCCCCCCCGGTCGCAGATCTGTGCCTGCGTGCCTGTCATCTTTCCAAAAATACTCACACTCCCGACCCGGCAGCCCGCGCTGCGGCCGGGATGGGCACGCCCGGCTGCGAGGCTAGACATGCGCGACCTCCATCCCATGTGCTCCCCCCATCATCAGGCCGATTTCATCGACGCTCAGCCCGGTTGTGGGGCGCGGCGCGCTCAGGCGGCCTTCGTTCAGGGCGGCAAAACTGTCGGCAATCTCCATCAGCTCATCCAGATCCTGGCTGATGCAGATTACCGCAGTGCCCCCGGCGGCCAGATCCAGCAGCGACTGGCGGATCGCGGCGGCGGCGGCGGCATCCACACCCCAGGTCGGCTGGTTCACCACCAGAACCTCCGGGTTTTGCAGCACCTCGCGGCCAATGACGAATTTCTGCAGATTGCCCCCCGACAGCGAACGCGCCGCGTTTTCAGGTCCGGGGGTGCGCACGTCGAAATTCTTGATGACCTTTTCGGCAAATTCCTTGGCCAGCCCCCATTTCAGAAAGCCGTTGCTGGACAGGCCTTCGCGGGTGGCGGCGGTCAGCATGGCATTTTCCGTCAGGCTCATATCCGGTGCGGCGGCATGGCCGAGACGCTCCTCCGGCGCGGCCAGAATACCCAGGCGACGACGCGCAACAGGGCCAAGGTGGCCGACCGGCGCGCCATGCATCTTGACCGCATCGGCAGCGGTGGTGGTTTCGCCGGACAGAACGCCTAGAAGCTCGTCCTGGCCATTGCCCGCCACCCCGCCAATGCCGAGGATCTCGCCCTTGCGGACGGTCATATGCACATTCTTCAGTGCCGTGCCAAAGGCCGAGGGCGCAGGCACCGACAGGCCGGTGATATCCAGCGCCACATCGCCCAGATCGCGGCCCGCGCGCTCCGGTGTCTGCAGCGCGGTGCCCACCATCAGCTCGGCCATATCGCGGGCCGAGGTTTCAGAGGGGACACATTCGCCGACATTCTTGCCCAGCCGCAGGATGGTGGCGTGATCACAGAGCGTGCGGATCTCTTCCAGCTTGTGCGAAATATAGAGGATCGAGGTGCCTTCGGAGCGCAGCTTCTGCAAGGTCTGGAACAGGATATCCACCTCCTGCGGGGTGAGAACCGAGGTCGGCTCATCCATGATCAGCAGCTTGGGGTCCTGCAACAGGCAGCGGATGATCTCCACCCGCTGGCGTTCGCCGGCAGAGAGATCGCCCACTGTGCGATAGGGATCCAGCGGCAGGCCATAGGTTTCCGAAACCTCGCGGATGCGGCTGGCCAGATCGCGCAGGGCAGGCGGCTGTTCCATGCCAAGGGCGATGTTCTCCGCCACGTTCAGCGCGTCAAACAGCGAAAAATGCTGAAACACCATCGCGATGCCATCCGCCCGTGCCTGTCGCGGCTCGGCCGGGGCATAGGGGGCGCCGCGCAGCAGCATGGTACCGCTGTCCGGTTTCACCAGCCCGTAGATCATCTTGACCAGCGTCGATTTCCCGGCGCCGTTTTCGCCGAGCAGGGCATGAACCTCTCCCGCGCCGATATCAAAGGAGACCGTATCGTTGGCAACAACACCAGGATAGGCCTTTGTCAAACCTTGCAGGCTCAGGAGAGGTTGGGTCACGCGCGTCTGTCCTTCTTCAACTCGTCTGTTGCGCCCATCCGCAAGAGCTCTGCCGCGACCCCGACCGCAATCATCTGCGGATGTTTGCCAAGGCCGGGATCCCCGATCGGGCAGGTGAGCCGGGCGATCTGCTCGGGCCGGTGGCCAAGATCCGCCAGCCGCGACCGGAACCGTGCCCATTTGGTGGCAGATCCGATTACCCCGGCAAAGGCAAAGCCGCGCAGCAATAAGGCGTGGCATAGCGCCAGATCCAGCGCATGGGAATAGGTAAGCACCAAATGCCGTGCATTTTCAGGGGCATGCGGCACCAGTGCCGCAGGTTCCGCCGCCGGAACCATGGTGACTGAGGGCGGGATCTGGGCGGGAAAACGGTCAGGGCCGGTATCGACCCAGGTGATGTCGAGATCCGGCAGCGGCGCCAGCACATCAACCAGAGCGCGGCCGACATGGCCCGCCCCCCAGATCCACAGCGGGGTTTCGGCACGATGGACCGGTTCCAGCAGCCAGCCGTCGGCCAGCTGCGCGTCGGGCCGCTGCCCCTGGCTGCGGGCCAGCGCCAGCTTGCGGCGCAGGCCCAGGGGTGGCTCGCCCGGCTCGCCCAGCTCGGTGGACAGGGCGCGCAGGATCACATCGCCATCCAGCCGGTCCAGATCGGCAGCGCGGTAGATCTCGCTCCACAGGGTGACGGAGCCGCCGCAGCATTGCCCCAGATCCGGGCCAAGCGCGCGGATGGTCTGCAAACGGGTCTTGCCATCCTGCAACTGGCGGCGGGCAGCCTCGGCGGCCTCATGCTCCAGCGCGCCCCCGCCGATGGTGCCGGACTGGCCGTCGTCCCAGACCAGCATGGCGGCGCCCACCTCACGCGGGGAAGAGCCGCGGATGGCGGCAATCACCACCCGCACCACCGTGCCATGGGCGCCGATCCTGCGGCGCAGATCCTGAAGATCGAACCCCATGGCTCAGGCCCCCGGCGCGATGCGACGCACCGCGCGCCAGATCTCCTCCGCCGTGGCGGGGGCATTGAGCGCAGGATAGGCGGGCGCGAAGTGCCCGACCGCATCACCAAGCGCCAGCCAGGCGGAAATCCCCAGCATAAAGGGCGGCTCTCCCACCGCCTTGGAGCGATAGATGCTGTCCTCGCGGTTCTCGCCGTCCCAGAGGGCGACGTTGAACACATCGGGGCGATCCGAACAGGCGGGGATCTTGTAGGTGGAGGGCGCATGGGTGCGCAGATTGCCGGTCTGATCCCAGACCAGTTCCTCTGTGGTGAGCCAGCCTGCACCCTGCACATAGGCGCCTTCGACCTGGCCGATATCCAGCGCCGGGTTCAGCGAGGCGCCGGCATCATGCAGCACGTCGGCGCGCAGAATGCGGTTTTCGCCGGTCAGGCGGTCGACGACAACTTCGGTGATGGCAGCGCCATAGGCAAAATAGAAAAACGGCCGCCCCTTGCCCTGAATGCGGTCCCATTCCAGTTTCGGCGTCTTGTAGAACCCGGTGGCCGACAGGCTGATACGCCCCTCATAGCAGATCTGTGCTGCACGGGCGAAGGGCAGGGCCTCGGCGCCGATCCGCACCTCATCATCGGCAAACACCACCTCCGCTGCGGTGACCTGATAGCGCTCGGCCAGATGATCGGCCATACGGTCGCGAATGCTGTCGCAGGCGGCCTTTACCGCCATCCCGTTCAGATCGGTGCCGGAGGAGGCGGCGGTGGCCGAGGTATTGGGCACTTTGGCCGTGTCGGTGGCGGTGATCTTCACCTTTTCCAGCCCGATGCCAAAACGGCTGGCGGCCACCTGTGCCACCTTCTGGAACAGGCCTTGCCCCATCTCGGTGCCGCCATGGTTCAGATGGACCGAGCCGTCCTGATAGACATGCACCAGCGCACCCGCCTGATTGAGATGGGTGAGGGTGAAGGAAATGCCGAATTTGACCGGAGAAAACGCAATCCCGCGCTTGAGCCGCTCATTTCCGGCGTTCCATTTGGCGATCTCGGCCTTGCGCGCGGCATAATCCGCGCTCTCCAGCAGCTGCCGGGTCATCCCGTGCAGCTCGAAATCGGTGACCTCCATCCCGTAGGGCGTGGTATTGTCCGTCTTCTGGCCGGATATCTTCTGGCCGGAAATATCCCGGGGGGAGGCCGCAGGCCGGGGGGCAGCGCCCCCGTCGCCCGCCGTTTGGGGGGCATCGTAATAGTTCTTCATGCGCAGATCGACCGGATCCAGCCCTAGCTTATGGGCCGCGTGATCCATCACCCGCTCGATCCCGACCATCCCCTGCGGACCGCCAAAGCCGCGATAGGCGGTGGCGCTCTGCCGGTTGGTCTTCAGCCGGTGGCTTTCGATGCGGATCGCGGGGATTGCATAGGCGTTGTCGCTGTGCAGCATGGCGCGGTCGGCCACCGGCAGCGACAGGTCCTGTGCCCAGCCGCAATCGACCAGATGGGTGAACTCAACCCCCAGAATGCGCCCCTCGGTGTCAAAGCCCGCGCGGTAGGAAATGCGAAACGCGTGACGCTTGCCGGTGATGGTCATGTCGTCGTCGCGGTCATAGCGCATCTTGCAGGTCCGACCGGTGGCGCGTGCGGCGATGGCGCAGGCGACGGCCAGCGCGTTGCCCTGACTTTCCTTGCCACCAAAGCCGCCACCCATGCGCCGGGTCTCAACCCGCACGCTGTGCATCGGCAGGCCGATGGCCTCGGCCACCTTGTGCTGGATCTCGGTCGGGTGCTGGGTCGAGGAGTTGACCAGCATGCCGCCATCTTCCTGCGGCTGGGCGAGGGCGGCCTGACCTTCGAGGTAGAAATGCTCCTGCCCGCCAATGTCGAACGTATCTTCGACCACATGGGCGGCGGCGGAGATGGCGCTGCCTGCGTCGCCTTTGCTGTAGATGCGTGGGCCGTCTTCAAACCGGCTGTCGGCGGCCAGCGCATCCTCCAACGTCAGGAGGGCCGGGCGTTCGGCGTAGCTGACCTGACCTTTGCGCGCGGCCACCCGCGCAGCACGATGGGAGGTTGCCACCACCAGAAACACCGGCTGGCCGATATAGTGGACAGACCCCTTGGCCAGCAGCGGCTCGTCATGGGCAGACGGCGAGACGTCATTGTCAAACGGCAGATCTTCCGCCGTCAGCACGGCAACCACGCCATTGCTCTGGCGCACGGCGTCCAGCTCCAGTGCGGTGATGTCACCATGGGCCACGGTCGAAAGGCCAAAGGCCAGATGCAGGGTGTCGCGCGGGGTCGGGATGTCATCGACATAGCGCGCCTGACCGGTCACATGCAGCCGTGCCGCATCATGGGGGAGGGGTTTTGCAACAGCCATCACTTCACCTCCAGCACATGTGTGGGTGCGCTTGTCTGGCCCAGATCGTCAAAGTAGCGTGCGAGCATATTCGCCGCAGCCTCCAGCCGGTAATCGGCAGAGGCGCGCATATCGTTCATCGGGGTGAAGTCGCGGGCAAATTCGCCCCGCGCGGTGGCGAGTGTTGCGGCCGACAGGTCTTGACCAATCAGGGCGGCCTCCACGTGGCTGGCGCGTTTGGGCACGCCCGCCATGCCGCCAAAGGCGATGCGCGCGGCGGTGATCCGGCCGGCGTCGACCGTCAGGTTAAAGGCCCCCAGAACGGCGGAGATATCCTGATCGAACCGTTTGGAGAGCTTGTAGACGCGCAAGCCATCGGTCTGCCCCTTCAGGCGTGCGGGCAGGGTGATCGCCTCGACAAATTCACCGGGCTGGCGGTCCTGCTTGCCGTAGTCGATGAAGAAATCCTCAAGCGGCAGGCTGCGGCGGCTGTCGCCCTTGCGCAGCTCCAGCGTTGCACCAAGTGCGATCAGCGCAGGCGGATTGTCCCCGATGGGGGAGCCATTGGCGATATTGCCGCCGATGGTGGCGGCGGCGCGCACCTGCTGGCTGGCAAAGCGGCGCAGCATTTCGCCATAAGACGGATGCCGCGCGGCGAGGGCGCTGCGCAGCTGGTTCATATCCACCATCGCACCGATACGCAGGCTGCCGTCGGGCTGTTCGGAGATACCTTTCAGGTCATCGCAGCCATCGAGGAAAATCACATCCGACAGATCGCGCAGCTGTTTGGTCACCCAGAGACCGACATCCGTGGCGCCTGCAATCAGCGTCGCGTCCGGGCGGGCAGCATAGGCGGCGGCCAGCTGGTCGGCGGAGGTGGGGCGCAGAGACGTGGCATCGCCGCCTGTTTCAGGCAGGCTGATGGCATCTTCGCCGTGGATCCAGTCGGGGACGGGTTCGGCGCTGGCGGCCTCGGCGGCGCGGATGATCGGCGCATAGCCGGTGCAGCGGCAGAGATTGCCTGCCAGCTGGTCGTCGTGATCCGAGGCGCCATTTTTGTGGGCGGTCACCATCGACATGATGAACCCCGGCGTGCAGAAACCGCATTGGCTGCCGTGGTGGGTGATCATCGCCTCCTGCACCGGATGCAGCTGGCCATCGGGGCCGGCCGCGCCTTCGACGGTGCGGATGGATTTGCCGTGCAGCTGCGGCAGGAACAGGATGCAGGCATTGAGCGGTTTGGCGCCTTTGGCGTCGGTCACCATCACGGTGCAGGCGCCGCAGTCGCCCTCGTTGCAGCCTTCTTTGGTGCCGGTCAGCCCGCGCTCTTCGCGCAGCCAGTCCAGCAGCGTCGCCGTCGGAGAAACCTCCGTCAGCGCGACCTCTTCACCGTTCAGCCGAAAGGTGATTGTCATGTCAGAAACCCGTCGCGTTACTCTGGTTTTCCCTTGGTGCCATCCCTTCGATGCGACGTAGAAGACATGGCGGGCCTTGGTGGTTCCGTTGCCGATAGCCTAGAAAGCAGGCTGTTGTTCTGGCAAGGAAAAGTGACTCTGCCATGGAGTCGACGCGGGGCGCAAGATCCTTGCTGAATACCGGCGTATGCTGTTATTTTTGAACGACTTTAGGTCAGATTGTCGCGGCGTTGATGGTTGGGTTCGATAAGACTTTCAAAGAAAGCAGAATAATAATCGCTGAATATTGCGGCATCGGGTGAAACCTGCGCGGCGGAACGGGGGATGGGCAGGGTCGCGGCTCCTCCGGTGCGGAACCGCTTTAACCTTGGCGGCGCTGACGCTAGCTTGGCGGGATGACAAGCTCTCCCCGATTCATTCACCTGCGCACCCATACCGAATATTCGCTTCTGGAAGGCGCATTGCGGCTGAAGAAGCTGCCGGATCTTTGCAAAAAACACGAGATGCCCGCGATTGCGGTGACCGACAGCAACAACCTGTTCTCGGCGCTGGAGTTTTCGGTGTCGGCCAGTGGCGCGGGGGTGCAGCCGATCATCGGCTGCCAGGTCGATCTGCGGTCTGCCGAGCCTGCCCCGGGCGAGCGGCCCAAACCGCCAGCGCCGCTGGTGCTGCTGGCGCAGAGCGAGACCGGCTATGAGCATCTGATGAAGCTCAATTCCTGCCTCTATCTGCGGCAGGGCAGCGAGCTGCCGCATGTGACGCTGGAGGAGCTGGC
The DNA here is from genome assembly GCF_048056015.1 of Phaeobacter sp. JH20_37. Taxonomy (NCBI): domain Bacteria; kingdom Pseudomonadati; phylum Pseudomonadota; class Alphaproteobacteria; order Rhodobacterales; family Roseobacteraceae; genus Phaeobacter; species Phaeobacter sp. JH20_37. The sequence continues at coordinate 56,952 of NZ_JAYMWW010000022.1, forward strand.
GCAATATGCTGGCGATGTGATCTGTCTGACCGGCGGGCCGGACGGGCCGGTGGGGCGGCTGTTGCAGCAGGGGCAGCGCCCGGCGGCAGAGGCCCTGATGCAGCGGCTGAAAGCGATCTTTCCGGATCGGCTTTATGTGGAGTTGCAGCGCCATCCGGGCGAACACGGCCAGCCTGAAGCTGAACAGCTGACCGAGCGGGGCCATATCGAGATGGCCTATGCGATGGACCTGCCGCTGGTTGCCACCAATGATGTCTATTTCCCCAACACGGAAATGTATGAGGCCCATGATGCGATGATCTGTATCGCGGAAGGCGCCTATGTCGATCAGGTGGAGCCGCGCCGCAGGCTGACCGCGCAGCATTACTTCAAGAGCCAGGAGGAAATGGTCGCGCTGTTTGCCGACCTGCCCGAGGCGCTGGAAAACACCGTGGAGATCGCCAAACGCTGCGCTTTCATGGCCTATCGGCGCGATCCGATCCTGCCGAAGTTTGCCGATGACGAGGTGGCCGAATTGCGCCGCATCGCCAATGAGGGGCTGCAAAAACGTCTCGCCGTGATCCCCCATGCCGTCAGCGTCGAGGAGTATCAGGAGCGGCTGGATTTTGAGCTGGGCATCATCGAGGGGATGGGGTTCCCGGGCTATTTCCTGATCGTTGCGGACTTTATCCAATGGGCCAAGGATCACGACATTCCGGTGGGGCCGGGGCGGGGTTCCGGTGCGGGCTCGCTCGTGGCCTATGCGCTGACGATTACCGACCTTGACCCGCTGCGCTACAGCTTGCTGTTCGAACGCTTTCTCAACCCCGAACGGGTGTCGATGCCCGACTTCGACATCGACTTCTGCATGGATCGCCGCGAAGAGGTGATCAAATACGTGCAGGAGAAATATGGCCGCGACAAGGTGGGGCAGATCATCACCTTTGGCGCGCTGCTGTCGAAGGCGGCGGTGCGCGATATGGGGCGGGTTCTGCAGATGCCCTATGGCCAGGTGGATCGGCTGTCGAAGCTGATTCCGGTCGAAGGCGTGAAACCGATGTCGATTGTGGACAGTCTGCGCGAAGAGCCGCGGCTGCGCGAGGAGGCGGAGAACGAAGAGGTTGTCGACCGGCTGTTGAAATACGGCATGCAGGTTGAGGGGCTGTTGCGATCAGCGGGCACCCACGCGGCGGGCGTGGTGATCGGTGACCGGCCACTGGATGCGCTGGTGCCGCTTTACCGCGATCCGCGCTCCGACATGCCCGCCACCCAGTTCAACATGAAATGGGTGGAACAGGCCGGTCTGGTGAAGTTCGACTTCCTCGGCCTGAAGACGCTCACCGTCATTCAGAACGCGATGGACCTGATTTTCCAGTCGGGCCGCGATCTACATGTCGCCGCCGATGGCACCCAGCTTTATGATCCGCCGGAGGGGGCGGAGAACCAGATCAACGCCATCCCGCTGGACGATGCCGTTACCTATGACCTTTATTCGCGGGCCAAGACGGTGGCGGTATTCCAGGTGGAATCCACCGGCATGATGGATGCGCTAAAGCGCATGAAACCCACCTGTATCGAGGATATCGTGGCGCTGGTGGCGCTCTATCGTCCGGGTCCGATGGAGAACATCCCGGTCTATTGCGAGGTCAAGAATGGTCTGCGCAAGATCCAGTCGGTGCATCCGCTGATCGACCATATCCTTGAGGAAACCCAAGGCATTATCGTCTATCAGGAACAGGTGATGCAGATCGCCCAGGTGATGGCGAATTATACCCTTGGCGGCGCCGACCTGCTGCGTCGCGCCATGGGTAAGAAGATCAAGGAGGCGATGGACGCCGAACGCCCCAAATTTGAAAAGGGGGCGGCAGAAAACGGCGTGCCTGCCAAGAAGGCGTCGGAGGTGTTCGACCTTCTGGAGAAATTCGCCAACTACGGCTTCAACAAATCGCACGCGGCGGCCTATGCGGTGGTCAGCTACCAGACCGGCTGGCTGAAGGCGAACCACCCGGTGGAGTTCATGGCTGGCGTCATGAACTGTGATATCCATCTGACGGATAAGCTGGCGATCTATTTCGAAGAGGTCAAAAAAGGCCTGAGCCTGCCCTATGTGCCGCCCTGTGTGAACCGCTCCGAGGCGACATTCAATGTGGTCAAGGGCGAGCTGGTCTATGCGCTGGGCGCGCTGAAAAACGTCGGTGTCGAGGCGATGCGGCTGGTGACAACGGCGCGGCGCGAGAGCGGGCAGGACAAACCCTTTGCCACGCTGTTTGATTTTGCCCGCCGGGTGGATCTGAAAAAGGTCGGCAAGCGTCCGCTGGAAATGCTGGCGCGGGCGGGCGGCTTTGACCAGCTGGACAGCAACCGGCGCCGGGTGTTTGAGAGCCTCGGCGCGCTGGTGGATTACTCCGCTGCGGTGCATGATCAGCGCAATTCCAGCCAGGTGTCGCTGTTTGGCGAGGCGGGCGAGGACCTGCCGGAGCCGCGCCTGCCCAACGTGCCCGACTGGCTGCCCGCCGAACGGCTGTCGGAGGAGTTCAAGGCGATTGGTTTCTACCTCTCGGGCCATCCGCTGGACGACTATATGCCTGCGCTCAAACGCAAGGATGTGATGACGCTGGACGAGGTCACGGCCAAGGCCGAGCGCGGTCCCTTCATGGCGAAGATGGCCGGGGTTGTGGCCGGGCGGCAGGAACGCAAATCGGCGCGCGGCAATCGCTTTGCCTTTGCCCAGCTGTCGGACACCAGCGGCGGCTATGAGGTCACGCTGTTTTCCGAAGTGCTGGAGAAATCGCGCGAATTTCTGGAAACCGGCGCCAAGGTGGTGATCACCGCCGAGGCCACGATGGAAAGCGATCAGCTGAAACTGCTGGTGCGATCTGTCGGGCCGGTGGATGCGGCGATTGCTGACGCCGGGCGCAGTTCGCTGCGGGTCTATATCTCGCAGGCAAGCGCAGTGGCGACGGTGGCGCAGGTGCTGGAAGACGCCAAGAAAGCCGCCCGCAACGCCTCGCGCGGGGAGGTCTATATGTACCTGCAGGATCCCGGCCTGCCCGGCGACGTTGAGATGGATCTGGGCCAGCCCTTCCCCATCAACCCCCAGATCAAAGGCGCGCTGAAGTCGCTGGACGGGGTGATGGATGTGGAGGAGATTTGACGGTGTAGACTGCCGTTTGCCCGGCTGACAGGCGCGGGCCGCGCCAAACCAGAACCTTGCCCATCATATTCCCACGCTGAATTTCCGATGAGAGAAAGGACCCATTGACGTGACCGACCACCCAGATCTCACTCTGCGGGTTGCAGATGTGGCGGATGCCTCCAGCCTGGCGGCGCTGTCGCTGGAGGTCTGGGTTGGCACCTATCTGCGTGAAGGGGTGAGCGGGTTCTTTGCCGATTATGCACTGGCAGAGCTAACGGCGGCGCGGTTTGAGGCGCATCTGGCCAATCCGCAGGAGCATTTTATCGTCTCGCAGAACCGGGTCGGCATTGATGGCTATATCCGCATCAGTCGGGGCAGTCCGGGGCCTGTGCCAGGCTGTTCGGACGTGGAGATCACAACGCTCTATGTGCAGCCGCGCCACCACGGGCGGGGGATTGGTGCAGCGCTGCTGCGGGCGGGGCTGGAATATTGCGCGGCGGCGGGCGTGCAATCCGTCTGGCTGGCCAGCAATGCCGAGAACGCGCCCGCCAAGGGGTTTTACCTGTCGCAAGGTTTTGACCGGATTGGCGAGACACGGTTTGTGATCGCGGATCAAGCCTATCTCAATGATGTCTTTGCGCGGGCCTGTTGCGGCTGATGGCGATCACAGGGCGGCGTTGAACACCGAGTTGGTGTCGAGCAGATACTGCGAGATGATCGGACCGCTGGCAGCGCCGATGGCGCGGGCGTTGGGGCCGATGGCACCGGGGTCGATGCGCGGCAGGATCAGGCCACGGGCGTCGAGAGTGGACAAGGCTGTGCGGGTACGCTCGACCAGGGCGCTGCGCACGCTGTCGGGCAGGGCGCCGTCGATCAGCACCGCTTCGAAGTCGATGACCGCGCAGGTGGCGAGGCTGGCGCGGGCGATGGCGTCGGCGGCCTGATCGAGCCAGGGGGTCAGCTCGGCCTCGAACCCGGACCAGTGCATCGGCAGCTGCCAGAGCTGGCCGGGATCCTTGCCCGCATCGCGCAGCCGCTGTTCGAGCAGATGGATGGAGGCGAGATCCAGCAGCTTGGTTTCCTGCCCGTCCGGACCCAGCATCGACAGGGACCCAAGCGCGCCGGCATTGCCCTGATTGCCCTCAAGCACGCGGTGGTTCAGCACCACGCCACCGCCGATAAAGGCGCCGACAAAGAAATAGGCATAATCGCGATAGGCCTTGCCTCGGCCATACATATGCTCGGCCCGGCAGGCGGCGGTGGCGTCATTCACGACATGTACGGGCAGGGTGCTGAAGCGCGCTATTTCAGACGCGAAATCAACCGTTTGCCAAGCCGCAAGCGCCTCTGCCGGGGCATTGATCTGGGCGTGCCAGGTCCAAAGCTGAAAGGGGGCTGCCACGCCAATGCCGCAGATGCGGGGCAGCAGGTCTGCGGGCAGCGCGGCCTCCATCTGGGCGATGCTGTCGCGCAGGAAATCAAAGACCACGGCGGGGGTGGGATAGGGGTAGCGCAGGCGCAGCTGCTGGCGCACCGCACCGCAGACATCCATCAAGAGCACTTCGACACTGCGGCGGCCGATTTTCAGCCCGTAGGAAAACAGGCCATCGGGGTTGAGGCCCATCGGGACCGAAGGTTTGCCGACCCTGCCGCGCTGCGTTTCGCCACGCTGCAACAGCCCGTCGGTTTCCAGTTTGCGCAGGATGACAGAGACAGTCTGCGGCGACAGGCCGGTGCCACGGGCCAGCGCGCTGCCGGGCATCGGGCCGTGGCGTTGCAGCAGGGACAGGATCAGCCGTTCGTTGAAGACGCGCACGCCGGTCTGATTGACGCCGCCGCTCAGGGATCTGACTTGCTCATGTTCCATGCGGCGGACCCTAATCACGCTTTGAGACCTAAGAAAAGTGCGAAGATCGACTTAATAAGTCAAGTTGATTTATATATTGACAGGGAGGCCAGAATCACGGCCCACTATGGGCGACACGACGGTTTGCCCGTCCTGTTTTGTTGCGTTGTGATGCTGAGGGAGGACATCATGAAGAAGATCCTACTGGGAACAGCCGTTGGAATTGCTGCCATGACCGGCAGCGCCTTTGCCGCAGAGGGTGTGACGGCCTGCCTGATCACCAAGACCGATACCAATCCGTTTTTCGTCAAGATGAAAGAGGGCGCCGAGGCCAAGGCGGCGGAGCTGGGCATGACGCTCAAGAGCTTTGCCGGGAAGGTGGATGGCGACCATGAAACCCAGGTTGCCGCGATTGAGACCTGCATTGCCGATGGCGCCAAGGGCATCCTGCTGACCGCCTCTGACACCTCGTCGATTGTACCGGCGGTGCAGCAGGCGCGCGATGCGGGGCTGGTGGTGATTGCGCTGGACACGCCGCTGGAGCCGATCGACTCGGCCGATGCGACATTTGCCACCGACAATTTCCTGGCTGGTGAGCTGATTGGCAAATGGGCGGCGGCGAGCCTTGGCGATGAGGCGGCCAATGCCAAGATCGCGATGCTGGACCTTGCTGTCAGCCAGCCCACCGTGGGCGTGCTGCGCGATCAGGGCTTCCTGCAAGGGTTCGGCATTGATCTTGGCGATCCCAACAAATGGGGCGATGAGACCGATCCGCGCATTGTCGGCAATGACATCACCGCAGGCAATGAAGAGGGCGGTCGCCGCGCGATGGAGAACCTGCTGGCGAAGGACCCGATGATCAATGTGGTCTATACCATCAATGAACCCGCCGCTGCCGGTGCCTATGAGGCGCTGAAGGCAATCGGGCGCGAAAACGACGTGCTGATTGTCTCGGTCGATGGCGGCTGTCCCGGCGTGCAGAACATCAAGGACGGCGTCATCGGTGCGACCTCGCAGCAGTATCCGCTGCTGATGGCGTCCAAGGGGATCGAGGCGATCAGCGCCTGGGCCACCACGGGTGAGAAGCCTGCGCCGACACCGGGCAAGGCGTTCTTTGACACCGGCGTGGCGCTGGTGACCGATCAGCCTGCCGAGGGCGTCGAGAGCATCGACACCGAAGAGGGCATGAACCTCTGCTGGGGGTGATCAGGTGACACACCCCTTAGAGGCAGGCCAGACAAGGGGCTGTTAGCCAAGGCGAGCCATGGGGGCGGTGGAAACATCGCCCCTTCTGCACCGCTGCGATCCCTGTCGCAGCCGCATCCCCGGCTGTGGGTGTCAGGCCCATCGGACGCCGGATCTTACGGAGACAGATATGACCACGCCCCACAGCTATGAAGCGGCGGCCAGCGGCAGCCCCGAGGCCGTTGCGGATTTTGACCAGGGAGAGGCCTCCTTTATCAGCCGGTTGCAGCATCTGCTGCATGTGACGCCATCGCTGGTGCCGCTGATCGTGCTGGTGCTGTCGGTGATCGTCTTTGGGCTGCTGCTGGGCTCGAAGTTCTTTTCGCCCTTTGCGCTGACGCTGATCCTGCAACAGGTGGGCATTGTCGGCATTGTGGCCTGCGCGCAGTCGCTGGTGATCCTGACGGCAGGTATCGACCTGTCGGTGGGGGCGATCATGGTGCTGAGCTCGGTGGTGATGGGTCAGTTCACCTTTCGCTACGGGGTGCCGCCGGAAATCGCGGTGGTCTGCGGGCTGATCTGCGGCACCCTCTGCGGCTTTATCAATGGCTGGCTGGTGGCGCGGATGAAGCTGCCGCCGTTTATCGTGACGCTGGGCATGTGGCAGATCGTGCTGGCGACGAATTTCCTCTATTCCGCAAATGAGACCATTCGCAGCCAGGTGATCGCCACCGACGCGCCGCTGTTGCAGCTGTTTGGCGAGAAGATCAAGATTGGTGGTGCGGTCTTCACCTATGGTGTGATTTTCCTGGTCATTCTGGTGGTTCTGCTGGCCTATGTGCTGCGGCATACGGCCTGGGGGCGGCATGTCTATGCGGTTGGCGATGACCCGGAGGCGGCGGAGCTGTCGGGGGTCAAGGTGAACCGTGTGTTGATCTCGGTCTATATGCTGTCGGGGCTGATCTGCGCTTTTGCAGGCTGGGCGATGATTGGGCGTATCGGGTCGGTCTCGCCGACCTCGGGACAGCTCGCCAATATCGAGAGCATCACGGCGGTGGTGATCGGGGGCATTTCGCTGTTTGGCGGACGCGGCTCGATCCTGGGGGCATTCTTCGGCGCGCTGATCGTGGGCGTCTTTACCCTGGGGCTGCGCCTGCTGGGGGCGGATGCGCAGTGGACCTATCTGCTGATCGGCCTGCTTATCATTGCCGCAGTGGCGGTAGACCAGTGGATCAGAAAGGTATCGGTCTGATGGAACCCATTTTGAAAGCCCGAGGTCTGGTAAAGCGCTATGGGCGTGTCACGGCGCTGGACCATTGCGATTTCGATCTGATGCCGGGGGAGATTCTGGCGGTGATCGGTGACAATGGCGCCGGGAAATCCTCGCTGATCAAGGCGATCTCCGGCGCGGTGATCCCCGATGCGGGCGAGGTCTGGCTGGAGGGGCGAAAGGTGGCGTTCCAGTCGCCGATTGATGCCCGCGAAGAGGGGATCGAGACGGTCTATCAGACGCTGGCGATGTCGCCTGCGCTGTCGATTGCCGACAATATGTTCATGGGGCGGGAGCTGCGCAAACCCGGCTGGCGGGGCAATCTGCTGCGGCAGCTGGATCGCGCGCGGATGGAGCAGATTGCCCGCGACAAGCTGAATGAGCTGGGGCTGATGACCATTCAGAACATCAATCAGGCGGTGGAGACGCTGTCGGGTGGTCAGCGTCAGGGCGTGGCCGTGGCGCGGGCGGCGGCCTTTGGGTCCAAGGTGATTATTCTGGACGAGCCGACGGCGGCGCTGGGCGTGAAGGAAAGCCGCCGGGTTCTGGAGCTGATCCAGGACGTGCGGTCGCGCGGCATCCCGATCATCCTGATCAGCCACAACATGCCGCATGTGTTCGAGGTTGCCGATCGCATTCACGTGCATCGGCTGGGCAAGCGGCTTTGCGTGATCGACCCCAAACAGCACAGCATGTCCGATGCCGTGGCCTATATGACTGGCGCGCAGGACCCATCCGGGGATCTGACAGCAGCATGACACGGGACATGACATATCTGGCGGATCTGGTGACCGCCGTGCAGGCGCTGCCCGTTGCCGATGGGCGCGCGCGCCGTCTGGTGGCGCTGGCGGGCGCGCCGGGCAGCGGCAAATCCACTCTGGCGGAGCTGTTGGTGCGGGCGCTCTGCGCCAATGGCACACCGGCGTCGGTGGTGCCGATGGATGGGTTTCATCTGGACAACGGGCTGCTGTCCGAAATGGATCTGCTGGCGCGGAAAGGCGCGCCCGAGAGCTTTGATGCGGCGGGGTTTCAGCGGCTGATGGCGGCGATGGCGACAGAGGAGGAGGTGGTCTATCCGCTGTTCGACCGGGCGCAGGATATCGCCATAGCAGGCGCAGCGCGGGTTGATGCAGGTGTTGAGGTTGCCGTGGTCGAGGGCAATTACCTGCTGTTCGACGCGCCCGTCTGGCGGGATCTGGCGGCAATCTGGGATCTGTCGGTCCGGGTCGATGTGCCGCGCGAGGTGCTGCGGGAGCGGCTTGTGGCGCGCTGGCAGGCCCATGGGCTGAGCGATGCCGAGGCCGAGGCACGGGCCGAGCGCAACGATATGGTCAATGCCGATCGTATCGCCGAGGCGGCGCTGCCTGCGGATGTGATCTGGAAAGGTGAGACAGAATGATCCTGTGTTGTGGCGAGGCGCTGATCGACATGATCCCGGCACCGGTCGCGGGAGCCGTGCCAATGGTGGACGGCGCGGACGCGCAGACCGGTTTTGTGCCCCATTGCGGCGGCGCGGTGTTCAACACCGCAATCGCTCTGGGGCGGCTGGGGCAGGCAACCGGCCTGTTCACCGGCCTGTCGCGGGATCTCTTCGGGCAGCAGCTGATGTCGGCGCTCGATGCGTCGCATGTGGATCACGCGCTGGCGGAGGTCTCTGATCAGCCGACGACGCTGGCATTTGTGCATCTGAAGGATGGCCATGCGGCCTATCATTTCTTTGACGAGAATTCGGCCGGGGCCAGCCTGCGACCGGACCGGCTGCCCGAGTTGCCGGAACAGGTCAAGACGCTGTTCTTCGGGGGGATATCCTTGTGCAACGGCGCGGCGGCTGAGACCTACGCGCGTCTGGCCGCGCGGGAAACCGGACAGCGCATCATCATGATCGACCCCAATGTGCGGGCCGGGTTTGCCAGCGACGAGGCGGCCTATCGCAGGCGGCTCACGGCGATGGTGGCAGGGGCCGGGATCGTCAAAGTATCGGATGAGGATCTGCACTGGATCTATCCGGGCGACGCTGCGATTGAGGACAAGATCCGGCAGGTTCTGGCCGCAGAGGCAGGACAGGGCCCCGGCTTGGTGATCCTCACCTTGGGCAGCAAGGGCGCCAAGGGCTATCTTCGCTCCGGCCCGACGGTGGAGGTGCCCGCACAGGCGGCGGAGGTGGCCGATACGGTGGGCGCGGGCGACACGTTCAACGCAGGCTTTCTGGCGGCAGCGAGCGAGGCAGGCGTGCTGGCGGATGCCGCCAGCGGCGCGATGGATCTGGAGCAGCTGCGGGCCTGTCTGGGCTACGGTGCACGGGCCGCCGCCGTCACCGTTTCCCGCCCCGGTGCCAATCCGCCCTGGCGCGACGAGCTGGCGGGCTAGGGCCGCGATCCAACATTTGATCTGCTGAGGCGCCACCCGGTCACAACTGCCGGTGTGGCGCTTTGCGTTGGGGATTGTCAGGCATCATATGTTCACGTAATGTTCTCATGAATTGTCTAGTGAAGGATTATCAGATGATTGAGGGGAGCTGTTGCTGTGGAACGGTCAAATTCCGACTGAAGGCGGAACCATCCATGATGGGGACCTGCCATTGTTCGCGTTGCCGAAAGGCAGGGGCGAGCACCATCGTTTTTGTCAAGCGGGAGGATCTGAGCTGGGTTGAGGGCAAAGATCAGGTGGCCCTGTACCAGCCAGCCGCGCCTTACAAATACGGCAGATGTTTCTGCAGGGTCTGCGGCAGCTCGCTTGGGGAGATCCTGTCAGAGGAGGACAGTTTCCCGATTGCCGCAAATGCGCTGGACAGCGAGATTGCGACGAGAAACCGGTTTCATGAATTCGTGTCGGAGAAGCCTGGCTGGTACGAGATTTGCGACGATGCGCCAAAATCCAGCGGCCATCCGGCCTGATCGATCTGGATCTAGACCCATAGGGGCGTGACTGCCCCGCAGCGCCGTATTGCACGGGGCTGCGGGGGATGGGGGACATCAGGTCTGCGCGGTCAGCGTGCCAGTTGGCTTGCAGCGCGGGCGAGGTCGCGGATGCCGTCCCAGTCGCCTGCCTCAACCAGTTTGGACGGGGCGACCCAGCTGCCGCCGGCACAGACCACATTGGACAGCGACAGGTAGCTGTCTGCATTGTCCGGGCTGACGCCGCCGGTGGGGCAGAAGCTGATCTGCGGCAGGGGAGCGCCGATGGACTTGAGCGCAGGAGCGCCGCCGGAGGCCTCAGCCGGGAAGAATTTCAGCATGTCATAGCCGCGGTCCAGAAGGCGCATCGCCTCGGAGGCGGTGGCGGCACCGGGCAGCATCGGCAGACCGGCGGCCTCAGCCGCGTCCAGCAGCGTGTCGGTGGCGCCGGGGGAGACGCCGAATTGCGCACCGGCCGCGACGGCGCGGGTCACATCCTCCGGCGTGATCAGCGTGCCGGCACCAACAACGCCGCCCTCGACCTTGGCCATTTCGGCAATCACATCCAGCGCGGCGGGGGTGCGCAGGGTGACCTCCAGCGCGGGCAGGCCACCGGCGACCAGGGCCTCGGCCAGCGGGCGGGCGTGGGCGACGTCATGGACAACCAGCACCGGCACGATCGGGGCCAGCTGGCAGATCTCGCGGGCGCGGGCGCTGGCATCTTTTGGGGTGATGGGCATGGGTCAGTCTCCGATCAGGGTCGAGAATACGGTGGCGCCGGTGTCGGCCGAGGTGACGGAATTGCGGAACAGTGCGAACATCTCACGGCCGGTGCCGTGCTGATAGGCGGAGAGGTCGGCCACCACGGGGGCGCGGTCGTCAAAACCCTCGGCCTTGACCTCCAGCGTCCCGGTGAGGGCATCAACCCGCACCATGTCACCGTCGCGCAGTTTGGAAATCGGACCACCATCCAGCGCCTCTGGCACCACATGGATGGCGGAGGGGATCTTGCCCGAGGCGCCGGACATGCGGCCATCGGTGACCAGCGCCACCTTCTGGCCGCGCCCCTGCATGATGCCGAGGAAGGGCGTCATCGAGTGGAGTTCCGGCATTCCGTTGGCCTTTGGCCCCTGGAAGCGGACCACGATCACCACATCGCCCTTGTCCAGTTCACCCGCCTTGAAGGCGGCTTTGGCCTCCTCCTGATCATGAAAGACGCGGGCGGGGGCCTCGACGATGCGGTGCTCTTCGGCCACGGCGGAGATCTTCATCACGCCGGTGCCGAGGTTGCCGGAGAGGCGGGAGAGCCCGCCGGTGGGCTGGAAGGGGGCGCTGGCGGGGCGAATGATCTTGTCGTTGAGGGTCTCGCCGGAGCCGGGTTTCCAGACCAGACCTTCGCCGGTGAGGAAGGGTTCGCTGGTGTAGCGGTCCAGCCCGGTGCCCGCCACGGTTTTGGTGTCGGGATGCAGATGGCCGGAGTTCAGCAGCTGGCCGATCACATAGCCAAGCCCGCCAGCCGCGTGGAAGTGGTTCACATCGGCCAGACCGTTGGGATAGACCCGCGCCAGCAGCGGCACCACGTCAGAGAGTTCGGAGAAATCCTGCCAGTCCAGAATGATGCCGCCGGCGCGGGCCATGGCGATCAGGTGGATCAGCAGATTGGTGGAGCCGCCGGTGGTCATCAGCCCGACGATGCCGTTCACATAGGCGCGTTCATCAAGGATGTCGCAGACCGGTGTGTAATCATTGCCAAGCGCGCTGAGCGCGAGGGCGCGGCGGGCGCCTTCCTCGGTCAGGGCGGCGCGCATGTCGGTGCCGGGATTGACGAAGGAGGAGCCGGGCAGGTGCAGGCCCATGAATTCCATCAGCATCTGGTTGGTATTGGCCGTGCCGTAGAAGGTGCAGGTGCCGGGGCCGTGATAGGCGGCCATCTCGGATTTCAGCAGCTCGTCGCGCCCGATTTCACCGGCGGCGAACTTCTGGCGGACCTTGGCCTTGTCATCGTTGGAGATGCCGGAGGTCATCGGGCCTGCGGGCAGGAACACGGCGGGCAGATGGCCAAAGACCTGCGCGCCAATGACCAGACCCGGCACGATCTTGTCACAGACGCCGAGATAGACGGTGGCATCAAACACGTTGTGGCTAAGGGCGATGCCGGTGGCCATGGCGATGGTATCGCGGGAGAACAAGCTGAGCTCCATGCCCGCCTCGCCCTGGGTGACGCCATCGCACATGGCAGGGACGCCACCGGCCACCTGCGCAGTGCCGCCGACGCGGCGCACGGCGTCGCGGATCCGCTGCGGATAGGTTTCAAACGGCTGATGCGCCGAGAGCATGTCGTTATAGGCGGTGACAATGCCGAGGTGTCCGGCGGTGCCTTCGGCGAGGGACATCTGGTCCTCGCCGGTGGCGGCATAGGCATGGGCCTGACCGCTGCACGACAGATGGGCGCGGGCGGGGCCTTTGCCCTTGGCGGCGCGCATCCGGTCGAGATAGGCGGCGCGGGGTTTGGCGCTGCGGGCGATAATTCGGTCTGTGACGTCGCGGACTGTTTGGTTCAAACGCATCGGGTGCCTCTTTCAGTCGTCAGGTGCCGGTTGGTCGGATCGTGTCGGGAGCGAGGGCGGGCAGGCTCAGGAGCCGATGCCGCGCCAACGGCGATTGTCGCGGTGCATCAGCAGCAGCGCATCCTCTGGCCCGGAGCTGCCGGGATCATAGGGCTGCGGGGTGTCATTGCTGTGGTCGGTCCAGCCCGCGATGATCGGGTCGGCCCAGGCCCAGGCGGCCTCGACCTCATCGCCGCGCATGAACAGCGTCTGGTTGCCGCGGATCACATCCATGATCAGCCGTTCGTAGGCGTCCTGCGGCCGGCCGGCCTCTGGCAGGCTGTCGGCGAAGGTCATGTCGAGATTAGCACCGGTCAGGCGCATACCGCCGGGACCGGGGTCCTTGATGGTGGTGCGCAGGGTGATGCCTTCGTCCGGTTGCAGGCGGATCACCAGCACATTGCCCTTGATACCGCCGGTGCCGGTGTCCTCGGCAAAGATGTTATGCGGCGGGTCGCGGAAGAAGACGGCGATTTCGGATTCGCGGGCGCGCAGGCATTTTCCGGTGCGTAGGTAAAACGGCGTTCCGGCCCATCGCCAGTTGGCAACCTCCACCTTCATCGCGATAAAGCTTTCGGTGGTGCTGGCAGGGTTGCCTGCATGCTCACGGTAGGAGTCCCCCTCCGGGCCGCGATACTGGCCACGGGCGATCTGATCCGGGGCAACGGGGTTCAGCGCCTCGATCACCTTCACCTTTTCGTCGCGCACAGCGTTGGGGGTGAAACGGGCGGGGGGCTCCATCGCGGTAAGGCACAGAAGCTGCATCAGATGGTTCTGGACCATATCCCGCATTGCGCCGGATTTGTCGTAGTATTCGCCGCGCCCCTTGACGCCGATGCTTTCGGCGACGGTGATCTGCACATGGTCAATGTGTGAGGAGTTCCACAGGGGTTCAAACAGCGAATTGGCAAAGCGCAGGGCCATTAGGTTCTGGACGGTCTCTTTGCCCAGATAATGGTCGATCCGGTAGATCTGGTGTTCTTCGAAATTGGCGCGCAGGGCGGCGTTCAGCGCCTGAGCCGAGGCCAGATCATGGCCGAAGGGTTTTTCCAACACGATACGACTGTCGGGGGTGGCGATTCCGGTGGAGCGCAGGCGACCCGCGATATCGGGGAACAGGCTGGGCCCGACCGAGAGGTAGAAGGCGCGGATGGCATCGTCACGCAGCAGACCGCCAAGCGCCTGCCAGCCGTTGTCGCCGCGCGCGTCCACGGCGGTATAGTGCAACAGATCCACAAAAGCGGCGATTTCGTCGTCGCTGGTCTCGCCCGGCTGGCCATAGGTGCGGATGGCGTCGGCGACCATCTCCTGAAACCCGTGGCGGTCCATTTCGCTGCGCGAGGTGCCGATAATGCGGCAATCGTCGGAGAACTGGCCGATCTGGAAGCGGTGAAACAGGCTGGGCAGGATCTTGCGACGGGCAAGGTCACCGGTCGCGCCAAACAGCACGAGGTCAAAGGACTGGACGGGAATGACGCGGGAAACCATGGCTCTCTCTCTGACAGCTCGAAGGGGAAATTGGCGGTCTTGTTGGTGGCTAGGGGTGCGGATGGGTGAGTTTCGACAGCAGGCCCCGGGTGGAGCCGTCTTTGGCCTCATAAGCCTCAGCCGGGGCGGAGCCATCGACCAGCGGCAACAGGCTGACGGCCAGTTCCTTGCCGAGTTCAACACCCCATTGGTCAAAGGAGTTGAGCCCCCAGACCACACCTTCGACAAACACACGGTGTTCATAGAGCGCGATGAGCTGACCCAGCACAAAGGGGGTGAGTTTCGGGTAGGCGAGGGTGACGGAAGGGCGATTGCCAGTGAAGGACAGGTGGCCTGCCATCTGTTCCAGCGCATCGCGGGTAAAGCCACGTTTGGCAGCGATGGCGCGGGCCTCCTCGCGGGATCGGCCCAGCATCAGGGCTTCAGACTGGGCGAGGCAGTTGGAGACCAGCAGCTGGTGATGATGGGGCAGATCCCCCTCATGCGCCTCAGCGGCGATCAGGAATTCGGCAGGTACCACGCGGGTGCCCTGATGCAGCAGCTGGTAGAAGGCATGCTGGCCGTTGGTGCCGGGTTCGCCCCAGACGATGGGACCGGAATCGCGTGGCAGCGGGCTGCCATTCAGTGCGACGCTCTTGCCGTTGCTTTCCATATCCAGCTGCTGGAGATAGGCGGGGAAGCGGGACAGGCGCTGGTCATAGGGCAGAATGGCGCGGCTGCCGTAGCCGCAGATATTGTGGTGCCAGATACCGGTCATGGCGAGCATCACCGGCAGGTTTTCACGAAACGGAGCAGTGCGGAAATGGCGGTCCATCGCTGCGGCGCCGGACAGGAACTGGCGGAAATTCGTGGCCCCGATGGCGATCATGATCGGCAGGCCAACCGGCCCCCAGAGCGAATAGCGCCCGCCAACCCAATCGGCAAAGCCAAAGACCCGTTCGGGGGCAATGCCAAAGGCCGAGGTTTTGTCCCGCGCGGTGGAAACCGCGGCCAGATGCGCAGAGGTGTCATCCCCCAGTGCGGCCCGCAGCCAGTCCTGCGCGGTGCGGGCATTGGTCATGGTCTCGATGGTGGTGAAGGTTTTGGAGGCGATGATCACCAATGTGGTCTGCGGATCCAGAGCTTTTAGCGTGTCGGCGATATGGGCGCCATCTACGTTGGACACAAAATGGCAGCAGGGGCCATCATGGTAGGGTGCCAGCGCCAGTGTTGCCATGGCTGGACCAAGGTCGGAGCCACCAATGCCGATATTGATCACATCGGTGAATTTTGCGCCGGTGCTGGAACGGATGCTGCCATCGCGCAGCGCCTCGGCAAAGCTCTCCATCTGTTGCAGGGTCTGGCGCACTGGCGGCAGGATATCCTCGCCATCGACTTTGATCGGTTCATCGGTTTGTGCCCGCAGGGCAGTGTGCAGCACGGCGCGGTCTTCGGTCGTGTTGATCTTGTCGCCACGGAACATCTGGCTGATGCGATCGGCAAGACCGGCCTCGGCCGTGATCCGCTCCAGAAGCGAGAGCGCGGTGGTGTCGAGCGCGGTTTTGGAATAGTCCAACAGCAGACCGTCGGTTTCTGCCGAGAAGGCCTGAAAGCGATCCGGGGCGTCAAAGCGGGACAGAAGAGACACATCGGCAGTCTGCGCGCGATGCTGTGCCAGAAGGTGCCAGGTTTGCGTCTGGGTCTGCGTCATCGTCCGTCTCCCTCGGGTATCTCTGCCCTGTTGCGAATCACTCAAGGGCGTCGCTGATGTATAGTTAGCGCTAACATGTGTATTTGTAACGCCCTAATATAGCAGTTTGGCCTCTCTAGCCCAAATAGTGCCGTCTTGACCGGTGGTGACTGCGGATAGGCGGGGCTTGGGATCAGATCCGCTGGCCGGCCTCATCAAAGCTGAGGCAGTTGGCGGGGTCGAAATCAAACTGCAGGGTCTCACCGACATTGGTGTCATGCTGGCCAAAGAGCCGCGCGGTGAAGGTCAGATCCTCGCCCATATCGACCAGGATATTGGTGTCGCCACCCAGTTTTTCCACGTGAATCACCTCGCCGGTGAGTGGGCCATCAGAGCTGATGCGGGCGTATTCCGGGCGAATGCCGATGAACTGTCCGGGGTTGCCGCCCAGACGCGGGGCGGGGACAAAATTCATGGCTGGTGCGCCAATGAATTCCGCCACAAAACGGTTGGCAGGATTGTTGTAAAGCTCCATCGGGGTGCCGACCTGTTCGATACGGCCGTCGCGCAGCACGACGATTTTATCCGCAAGGGTCATCGCTTCGATCTGGTCGTGGGTGACGTAGATCATGCTGGCCGACAGCTGACGGTGCAGGCGGGCGATTTCCAGACGGGTGTTCATGCGCAGGGCGGCATCGAGGTTGGAGAGCGGTTCGTCAAACAGGAACAGCTTGGGTTCGCGCACCACGGCGCGGCCAATGGCGACGCGCTGCCGCTGACCGCCCGACAGTTCCGAGGGGCGGCGATCGAGGTAGTCCTCCAGCGACAGCATCCGGCTGGCTTCGGCGACGCGGGCGGCGATTTCCTCCTTGGGCTGGCGTTCCTGTTTCAGGGCAAGCGCCATGTTATCGCGCACGGTGAGATGCGGATAAAGCGCATAAGACTGGAACACCATGGCGATGCCGCGTTTGGCGGGGGGCGTGGTGGTGACGGTCTGGCCGCCGATGGTGATCTCACCCGCCGTGGCGTCCTCAAGCCCGGAGATCACCCGCAGAAGGGTGGATTTGCCACATCCCGACGGGCCGACAAAGACCACGAATTCGCCGTCCTCCACGGTGAGGTTGATATCTTTCAGCACCTCGACCGGGCCGAAGGATTTGCAGACATTGGTAAGCTGTAGGGCGGTCATGGCGGGGATCCTTCAGGTCTTCGGGTTCGCAGAGGGCGAGGTGGGCGCTGTCGCCGCGGCCTCGGTCCGTTCTGTCTGTACTGTGGTCAGGTCAACGGGCGCGCCGCTGCGGATGCTCTGGTCGGCGGCCAGGCAGATTACCAGCGAGGCAACGGCGTCCTGCATGTGCCGCTCCATGTCGATGTCCTCGGCAATGACCCGCAGCATATGGGTCTGTTCGGCAGCGCAGAGCGCCTGATGGTCGGGTTCCTCGGGCAGGTCGATGCGGCGGTCCGGGGTGTCTTGCGTGCTGCGATGCACGATCAGGCTGCCGACGGCGGTATGGCCATCGACATCGTCCGAGCCAGCCTTGTCTGTTTCGGTGATCGAGACGGATCCGTTGGGGGAAATCACGTCTTTTACGAAATACGCGGTTTCGGACATCATCGGTCCCCAGCCTGCCTCGTACCAGCCGACGGAGCCGTCAGAGAAGGTCACCTGAAACTGGCCGTAGTTATACATATCCTCGGCAATTTCATCCGACAGGCGCAGGCCGATGCCATGGACGCGCTGGGGTGTGGCATCGGTGATCTGGCACATCACATCGACATAATGCACGCCGCAGTCCACGATTGGCGAAGTGGTCTGCATCAGTGCCTTGTGGGTCTGCCATGTAGGGCCATCGGACTGCTGGTTGAGGTTCATGCGGAACACATACGGGGGCCCGAGATCGCGGGCCTCGGCAATCAGGCGCTGCCAGCTGGGATGGTGACGCAGGATATAGCCCACCATCAGCTTGCGCCCCAGACGGCGGGCGGCGTCGGTCACTGCGCGGGCATCGGCAACCGTGGTGGCCAGCGGCTTTTCGACGAAGACATCCGCGCCGGCCTCCATTGCGGCAATGGCATAGGCGGCATGGCTGTCGGAATAGGTGGCGATGACCACCAGATCGGGTTTGGTCTGCGCCAGCGCCTGATGGAAATCGCTATATACCGGATAGTCCTGCAAGGGGGGCTGTGCAGGCGTGCCGGAGCGGTTGACGAGGCCGACGATCTGCGCGGTTTCGTCATTGTGGTGAGCCAGCGCATGGGCAAAGCCCATATTGCCAAGGCCTGCGATCAGTACGCGGGTCATTTGGGGCCTCCGCTGTGGTGAGGATGGCTGCTGTGACGATGGCGAGAGGGCAGGCTGAGCGCCGGGCCAACAAGCGGCTGAAGACTGCCGCTCCGGGGGGCTGGCCCGACGCAGCCCGGCACTGCTGCCAGACGAGCGCATAGTGTGATATGTCGGATCATTTCACCGCTCCTGAGGTGATACCGCGGATCAGCTGGCGCGAGAAGATCACATAGAGCACCATGACCGGCAGGATCGCCATCGACAGCGCCGAGAGCACGGCGTTCCAGTCTGTCACGAACTGGCCGATGAAGACCTGGCTGCCCAATGTCAGCGTCTTGGTTTCCTCGGCCGGGGCAAGGATCAGCGGGAACCAGAGATCGTTCCAGATCGGGATCATGTTGAAGACGGCGACGGTGGCCATGGCCGGGCGCACCAGCGGCAGCACGAGGCGGAAGAAGATGGTGTATTCCGAAAGCCCGTCGATGCGGCCGGCGTTCTTCAGATCATCGCTCACCTGTTTCATGAATTCCGACAGGATGAACACCGCCAGCGGCAGACCCTGCGCGGTATAGACGAGGATCAGCGCAGTCAGCGTATTGACCAGCCCGGTGTCCACCATCAGCTCCAGAATGGCGACGGTGCCGATGCGGATCGGGATCATGATGCCAAGGGCGAGGTACAGGCCGAGCAGCATATTGCCCTTGAACCGGTATTCGGCGAGGGCGAAGGCGGCCATGGCGCCAAACAGCAGCACCAGCGCCAGCGACACCACTGTGACAATCATCGAGTTCTGAAAGTAGAGGAAGAAATCCCCCTGCTTCAGGACGGTCTGATAGCCGACCAGCGAGAATGTGTCGGATGTCGGCAGGCCGAGAGGCTCGCGAAAGATCGCTTTGCGGGTTTTGAAGCTGTTCACCAGGATCACAAACACCGGAAACAGGGCGATCAGCGTGTAGGTGATCAGCGCACCGTGGGCGAGGATGCTGTTGAACGGGTTTGAGCGGGATTTATGCATCATCGGATCCTCAGAACTGGTAGCGGCGCAGACGGGTCTGGATGCCGAAGAGATAGATGCAGACACCGATCAGGATGATCGCGAACATGGCGGTGGCAATGGCGGACCCCATATGCGGATCGCCCAGTTGCAGCTGAAACCCGAAGAAGGTGCGATACATGAAGGTGCCGAGGATATCGGTCGAGAAATCCGGCCCGGCAAGTGCGCCTTGGGTGGTGTAGATCAGGTCGAAGGCGTTGAAGTTGCCCACAAATGTCAGGATCGAGATGATCCCGATGGAGGGTAGGATCAGCGGCAGTTTGATTTTCCAGAAGGCGGACATGCCGGTGATGCCATCAACCTCGCCGGCTTCGATCACCTCTTCGGGGATCGACAGCAGGGCGGCGTAGATCAGCATCATCGGGATGCCGACAAACTGCCAGACAGAGATCAGCGCCAGTGTGGTCAGCGCGTAGTCTTCCTTGCCCAGCCAGGGGGCAAACAGCCACTTCAGGCCAATGGCGTCCAGGAGGTCCGGCGTGATGCCCCAGATCGGCGAGAGGATCAGTTTCCAGGCGAAGCCGACGATGACAAAGCTGAGGATGGTCGGCACGAAGATCGCGGTGCGATAGAGTGCGGCAAACCGGAGCCGGGGATGGCTGAGGATCGCCGCCAGCGCCACCCCGATTGGGTTCTGCACCAGCATATGCACGATGAAGAACCAGAAATTGTTGCCAAGCGCATTCCAGAACTGTTCCGACCAGTTGGGGTTGCCGAACAGGGTCTGAAAATTGGCGAGGCCGACGAACTGGCGGATCTGGTCGCTTTCGCTATAGAGCGCGAGCCGCAGGGTATTGAACAGCGGGAAGATCATGATGGCCGTATAGACCAGCACAGCGGGCGCCAGAAAAACGGCGATATGCCAGCGTCTGCGCGGTTTATGAGGGGTGTTTTGCATGATGTGTCCCATCTGTCGACGGGTCCGGGCCGCGTGAGGCCGCCCGGACGCCTGAGTCTGTGGTCAGTCAGATCGCGGCGCGCTTATTTCTGCGGCTCGTACCAGCTGGCCAGACCCTCTTGCAGTTCAGCGCCGAGATCAGCAGCGGCCTTGGTGCCCTTGATCGCGGCAACGGAGGCCCCCCAGGTTTCGTTTTCGAGGTTCGGTGTGCCGCGCGACAGGATCTGATAGGTGGAGCGGATGGTGCTCTCACACTCGCCACGCCAGGAGACGAATTCCTGCGCCAGCGGATCATCCATCGCGACCTCATGGTTTGACAGCGAGAAGAAGCCCGGCAGCGCGTTGGCGTAGATTGCGGCGAATTCAGGCGAGCCGACCCAGTTCAGGAAGGTCTTGGCAGCTTCTGCATTGGGGGAGGCGGCATTCAGGCCCACCGCGATATCGGTGTGATCCGAGATGTAGCAGGTGTCGCCCGCCGCTTTGACTGGCGGTTTGAAGGCGCCCATGGCGAAATCGGCCTGGGTGTTGAAGCCGGAGATTTCCCAGCTGCCTGCTGGATAGATCGCGGCGCGGCCCAGGGTGAAGATGTTCTGGCTGTCGGGATAGGTCTGGGCTTCATAGCCGTCGCCCATGTAGGCACCCCATTTCGACAGGGTCTCATAGGGGGCGACCCACTGCTCGTCGGTCAGTTTCTGCTCGCCTGCGATCAGGGCAAGACGGCCTTCCTCGCCTTTCCAGTAGTTCGGGCCGATGTTGTTATAGCCCATGGTGGCGGCTTCCCACTGGTCGTTGGTGCCCATCGCCAGCGGAATGTAATTGCCGTCCTGTTTGATTTTCTCCAGCGCCGCGAAGAACTCGTCTTCGGTCTCCGGTACGTCCACGCCCAGCTCGGCAAAGGCGTCCTTGTTGTAGATGAAGCCGTGGATCACCGAAGCAATCGGCACGCAGAAGGTGGCGGAGCCGTCATCTGTCTGCCAGGCGGATTTCGCCACATCGGAGAAGCTGCTCATCGCCTCAAGATCGGACAGATCGGCCAGCTGGCCCTTGTCATAAAGACCAAGCGAAGCATCAAAGGGGCGGCAGGTGATCAGATCGCCGGCGCTGCCCGCATCCAGTTTGGAGTTCAGCACGGCGTTATATTCCGCAGGGGCAGAGGGGGTGAACTTCAGCTTGATGCCGGGGTTGGCGGCCTCAAAGGCGGGGATGATCTTGTCCTGCCAGAGGGCGAGGTCATCGTTGCGCCAGCTCTCAATCGTCAGCGTGACGTCTTCGGCAGCGGCTGCGCCGCCGAGCACGGTCGAGCCGAGCAGCGCGAGGGTAAAGAGTTTGCGTGTCATTCTGTATCTCCCAGTTTGCATGTTTGGTATTTGAAATCAGGGTCTTGGTGACCTCTTGGGTGGCGCGTGGCCGACCGTTACACCTGTGCGAGCGCGGCTCGCAGGTTGTCCTTGTTATGGCGCAGCAGCGTGTCCGCCGCAGTGGGGGAGGCCGCACCCTGCAACAGCAGAATGGCGGCTTTCACCGCGCCGCCGGTCTGATCCAGCGCGCGGGCGGCGGCCTCGGCGTCCTGCTGTGTGAGGGTGCAGACTATGCGGATCGCGCGTTGGCGCAGCTTGGCGTTATCTGCGATCAGATTGACCATCATACCGTCCATCACATGCCCCAACCGGATGCCTGCCAGCGTCGACATCATGTTGAGCGCGGCCTTCTGCGCGGTTCCGGCGCCCATGCGGGTGGAGCCTGCGATGACCTCCGGCGGTGTTGGCAGGCAGATTGCCACATCGGCCAGTTGCAGCAGTGGCGTGTCGGCGTTGTTGGCGATCGCGATGACCTTGGCGCCGGCCGCCTGTGCGGTTTTTGCAAAGCCGATCGGGAATGGCGTGGTGCCGCTGGCGGAAAGGGTGATCGCCACATCACCTGCGGTCACTGCGGCGGCAGCCTTGCTGCCGGCCGCGCTGTCATCTTCAGTATGGCCGGGCATCCGCCCGTCGGATGGGATGCCGCCGGCCATGTGAATGGAGATCTGATCGGCGCTGATGCCGAATGTGCCGGGCAGTTCGGCGCCATCAGCCAGCGCCATAAGGGCCGAGGAACCTGCCGCCGCATAGTGCAGGTGACCAGCGTTGCGCAGGCATTCCGTCAGCAGAGCGGCGCCTGCGGCGATGGCGGGGCGGGCGCTGTCTACAGCTGCCAGTGCGCGCGATTGCCCGTCGAGAAGCGTGTCGAGGATATCGGCATCGGCGCGCAGATCGAGCCCCCTGGCGCGGGGGTGCAGCGTTTCCGTCTGCGCATCGGTGGGCGCCGATATGCGTGCTGCGGACGGTTGTTCGCTGGTCGATGCCATGTGATTCCTCCCCCTCAGGTGAATGAGAAGTATTTAATACCTATACAATACCACTTGTCTACCATTTAATTATTTTCTTGGTCTGGTGTAGGTTTTTCAAGGAGTTATCTACTGTGGTGTCAACACTTGCGGCCGATAGGTCTTTCTTTTGGTTAAAAGGTATCTTATAGGTATTGCATGACTGACTCGTGCTTTCCATATCTGATCGCCGTGGACGGAGGGGGGACCTCCTGTCGCTTTGTCCTGCTGGGGGCGGGCGATCCTGCGGCTGATCTGCCTGATACCTCCGCGCCCAAGAGCTGCGGGGCGTCGCCGCGCCGGCTGGTGGTCACCGGGGGAAGCGCCAATGTCTATACCGCGCCCGAGCTTGCGGTTGAGACGCTGCGCGCGGGATTGGGCGATCTGCAACGTCAGGCGGGCCTTGACGATGAGGCTTTTCACCAGATCCCGGTCTATGCAGGGCTGGCGGGGGTGATTGATGCCGGGTCGGCAGCCTTTGTCGCCTCGGCCCTGCCGCATCGGCATATCCGGGTCGAAGATGACCGGATGCCTGCGGTTGTCGGGGCGCTTGGCGAGGGCACTGCCTGTCTGATCGGTGTCGGCACCGGGTCATTTCTGGGCCGTCAGGTGGCGGGGCAGGTCACGCTTATTGGTGGTCACGGGGCGGTTCTTGGCGATGAGGCCTCGGGCGGCTGGCTGGGGCGGCGTGTGTTGCAGCTGACGCTACAGGCGGCCGAAGGGATCGAGCCGATGACGCCGCTGCTGCGCAGCTGTCTCAGGGATTTTTCCAATCAGACTGCCGAGATTGTCCGGTTTGCCCAGACCGCGCGTCCGGCGGCCTTTGGCGCCTATGCGCCGCGGGTGGCGCAGGCTGCCGCTGCGGGCGATTCCGTGGGGCGGCGGCTGATGGCCGAAGGCGCGGAGTATCTGTGCCACGGGTTGCAGGCGCTGGGACGTCGGCCGGAGGAACCGGTTTATCATATCGGCGGTGTGGCGGCGCAATACGCCGCCTATCTGCCTGCGGATGTGGCGGAGTACCTGCAGGCGCCGGAGGGCTCGCCGCTGGACGGGGCGCTGGAGCTGGCGCGCCGCTTTGCCCGCGAGATCCGGCAGGAGGCGCTATGACGGTCGAGGAATTCCTGAAACCGGCCGCCTGGCTGGAGGACGCCGCCGGGCCACGCTATGTGCGGCTGCGCCAGCGTATCGAGGACGGCATCGAGACCGGGCTGCTGCCCAAGAGCGCGCCCTTGCCCGCCGAACGAGAGATTGCAACGCTGACCGGACTGTCGCGCGTCACCGTGCGCCGCGCCATGCAGGATCTGGTGGATCGGGGCATCGTGGTGCAGCGGCAGGGCTCGGGGAGTTTTGTGTCCGATGGCACGCCCAAGGTGGAGCAATCGCTGTCGCAGCTCACCTCGTTTACCGAGGACATGGAGCGGCGCGGCTATGACACCAGCGTCGAATGGCTGGAACGCGGTATCCATACCCCTTCGCCGGAGGAGGTGATGGCGCTGGCGCTGACCTCGGGGGAGGCGGTTGCGCGTATTGCCCGTCTGCGGCGTGCCAATGGGCGCCCGATGGCGATCGAGCGGGCCTCGCTTCCGGTGGATATCCTGCCCAATCCGCAGGCAGTCCGGGGGTCGCTTTATGAGGTGCTGGAGCAGACCGGCAGCCGCCCGGTGCGGGCCTTGCAGCGGATTTCGGCGATCAACCTGCCGGAGTATGAGGCGCAGCTGCTGGGGGTGGAGCCGGGAATGGCGGGCCTAAGCATCGTGCGGACGTCTTACTTGCGCAACCGTCGCGTGGTGGAGTTCACCCGCTCGATCTATCGCGGCGATGCTTATGATTTTGTCGCCGAGCTGCGGCTGGGGACGAGCTAACCTGGCGACCCTGAGGAGGGAACCATGACAGATATCACCAAGATGCGTCGCGAGATCGACGAGATCCCGACCGCCGTGGATCGGCTGCTGAGCCAGGGCGAGGCGGATATTGACGCGGTGGCCGAGGCAGTGCGCCGCCTTGATCCGAATATTATGGTGACGGTGGCACGCGGATCGTCCGACCATGTCTGCACCTATCTGAAATATGCCAGCGAGATCCTGCTGGGGGTGCCTGTTGCCTCGGTCGGGCCGTCGGTCGCGTCGATCTACAAGGCGCCGTTGCGGCTGCAGGGGGCGCTGAGCCTGGCGGTGTCGCAGTCGGGCAAAAGCCCGGACATCGTGGCGATGGCGGAAAGCGCGCGCCGTGACGGGGCGCTGGCGGTGGCGCTGACCAATGATCCCGCCTCGCCGCTGGCGGCTGCGTCGGACCATGCGCTGGATATTCACGCAGGGCCCGAGTTAAGCGTGGCCGCGACGAAGACCTTTGTCACCTCGGCAGTGGCGGGGCTGTGGCTGCTGGCCAAATGGGATCGCAATCAGGCGGTGCTTGCGGCGCTGCACGCCTTGCCGGAGCAGTTGGAGCGCGCCTGCCGCATTGACTGGCCCGAGGTGCGCGAGGCCATCGGCGCGCGGTCATCGCTGTTCACGCTGGGGCGTGGTCAGGCGCTGGCGGTGTCGAATGAGGCGGCGCTGAAGTTCAAGGAAACCTGCCAGCTTCATGCGGAGAGCTATTCCTCGGCGGAGGTTTTGCATGGGCCGGTGTCTATTGTGGAAGAGGGGTTCCCGGTGCTGGGCTTTGCGGCGGCGGATGCCGCTGAGGACGCGCTGGCGGGTATCGCCGATCAGATCGCGGGCAAGGGCGCGCAGGTCTTTGCCACCAGCGACAAGGTGACGGCGGCGCGGCGGGTGGATCATATCCGCACGGACCATGCGCTGACCGATCCGATCAGCCTGATCGTGTCCTTTTATGCGATGGTTGAAGCCTTTGCCGCCTCGCGCGGGATTGACCCCGATGCGCCCCGCCACCTGAAAAAAGTGACGGAAACGGTATGACCGGCGACCGGCAACCGCTGCGTGCCCTGACCGGTGCCCGCATCCTGACCCCGGTGGGCTGGGAGGAGGACAGCGCGCTGGTCCTGCGCGGCGACCAGATCGCGGCCGTCCTGCCCGTCGGCAAACTACCCGAGGGGGCGGAGGTGACGGAGCTGACCGGTGGGATCCTGACGGCGGGGTTTGTCGACCTGCAGGTCAACGGTGGCGGCGGGGTGATGTTCAACGACGCGCCCGAGCTGGAGCAGTTGCAGGTCATCGCAGCGGCCCATGCGCAGATTGGCGCGACCTCGATCCTGCCGACGCTGATTACCGATACGCCGGATTTCGTCGCCCGCGCCATCGACGCCGTGGACGCCGCGATTGCCGCCGTGGTTCCGGGCATCATCGGGCTGCATCTGGAGGGGCCGCATCTGGCGGTGTCGCGCAAGGGCGCGCATGATGCGTCTTTGATACGCCCGATGAGCGAGACCGATCTGGAGATGCTATGCGCAGCGGCCACCCGGTTGCCGGTGCTGAAGGTGACCCTGGCTTGCGAAGCGGCGACGCCGGCGCAGATCCGCCGGTTGAGCGAGGCTGGTGTGCTGGTGTCGCTGGGTCATACCGATGCGAGCCACGCCGATTGCGTGGCGGCGGTTGCGGCAGGCGCGCGCTGCGTCACCCATCTGTTCAACGCCCAGAGCCAGCTTGGCAATCGCGAACCCGGTGTTGTCGGCGCCGCCCTTGATCTTGGCGGGCTGTCAGCGGGGCTGATTGCGGACGCGGTGCATGTGCACCCGGCATCCATGCGGGCGGCGCTGGCGGCCAAGACCGGGCCCGGGCAACTGTTCCTGGTCAGCGATTCCATGGCCACCGGCGGCTCCGATATCGACCGCTTTACCCTGAATGGTCGCGAAATCCGCCGTGACGGCAATCGGTTGACGCTGGCTGATGGCACCCTTGCGGGCGCCCATCTGGAGCTGGCAACGGCGGTGCAGATCCTGGTCGAGACCTGCGATCTGCCGTTGGAGACGGCGCTGGAGATGGCCACGAGCCGGCCGGGGGATTTGATCAGGCGGCCCGATCTGGGGCGCTTGCAACCCGGCGCGCGCGCCGATGTGCTGCATCTGAACGACGCGCTGGAGCTGCAGCAGGTCTGGCAGGGCGGCTTGGCGCTGTAGCTGCTGTTGCATCGTGTCGCTCAGCGATGCCTCATACGGTGAAACTTGGCGCCAACTGTTCTGCTGGGGCAGGAAGTCCTGCTGGTCTGCTCTGAGGTCATGCTGACCGATCCTGCACGACCCACGAACGGCAGAAAAGCGCGGATAGTGTGCGTTGCAAAGTCGGTCATTTGACGCAACCAGCCGAGGGTTTCTGCTGCGCCGCAGCCGACCGTTCGCTGCGACTGCGAGGTTTTGCAGCCGGTGAGCTGACACAATGCGGGACGGACCCGACTTTTGCTAATGCAGCCAGTGCTTACACAGCAATCTCTCGCGGTTGCAGCAAAAATAATTCTGCGATGCGGCCCGTGTTGGACCTGTCACGTTTTAGTGCCGCCCCAGGTGCTCGTTTAAGCCACCTTCCGTGCGAATGCGACTGGGATCGGAATATCACATTCATCGTGCAGCGCCTCTGCTCCATCTGGCGCATAGGTGCCGCCTTCAATCCCGCTGCCCCCCCCCAGGGGTTTGCCGGTATCACAGGCCAGGCCGTTGATATCTTCGGGCTTCTGGTGCCGGTATTCATCGGCGATCCACATCATGGTCAGTTCATTGGTGTCCCTGTCGGGTGCCGGAACATTCATGCCTGAGTTCAGGAACCCATGGCGGATCAATTCCTGGGCAAAGCGCCGGGTGATTTTTTCCAGCTCATGTTCTTCCCGGTGGCGTGGGTCGATCCGCAGGGCGCCCTTGGAGCCGCCGAACGGCGGCCCCAACAAAGCACATTTATGAGTCATAAGCGCCGCCAGCGCCTCAACCTCTTCCTGATCGGTATCCGGAGAATATCGGATGCCGCCCTTTGCCGGAGGGTTTTGGGTGGAATGCACCGCGCGCCACCCTGTAAAGGAGTGCATTTTGCCACGCAGCCGCACACCGAAGCGGGTCACATAGGTCGCGTGGCAGATGCGGATTATTTCTCATCCAGCCCTTCTGGCAAATCGATTGTGGATGCTATGTCGTTAAATATGGCATTCACATCAGGCAAGAACGCACGACTCATCGGATGGCCCCCAGCAGGCGGGGCATCAAAGATGCCTTTGCGGTGCCAAAGCCGCCTCCGCCTGGGGTTTTCATGATGAAGACGTCATCGACCCCCATTTGAGTTTCATCATTCCCTTTCAGCATTTCGACATCCCCGTTGCTGCGCTTAACCGAGTTTTCACCGGGTTTGCCCGGTTCACCACCTGCTGCGCCATGGGGCACGGTTTCCCGATGCGAAGACAGCACCGTGACGGTCATCGGAGTGAGGAACCGCAGCTTGCGGATAATCCCGTTGCCGCCCGTGGTTTCCCCCGCGCCGCCAGAGTCCTGCCGGATCGAGAATTCATCCACGCGCACCGGGAACCGAGTTTCCAGAACCTCCGGGTCCGTCATGCGGGTGTTTGTCATATGGCTGTGCACCGCACTGGCCCCGTCAAAACCATCCCCTGCGCCTGTGCCACCGCAGATCGTTTCATAGTTTTGATATTCATCGTTCCCGTAAACGAAGTTGTTCATAGTGCCCTGCGAGCCGGCGATAACACCCAGAGCACCATATAGCGTATCGGCAATGGCCTGGCTGACTTCGGTATTACCTGAGATCACCGCAGCTGGGAATTCCGGGTTGATCATTGAGCCCTTTGGCATTCGAACCTCCAGCGGCTTCATGCAACCTTCGTTCATCGGGATATCGGACCCGACCAGCGTGCGGAAAACGTAAAGAACAACTGCGCGGCAAATCGAGTAAGGAGCATTGTAATTCAAAGGACTCTGATCAGAGGTGCCTTCAAAATCGATGATCGCCTTGCGCTCGACTCGGTCCACCGAAATGCTGACACAGATCTTTGCACCACCGTCCAGTGGATATTCAAACGAGCAATCCTTTAGAACATCCAGAACCCGGCGTACGCTTTCTTCGGCGTTGTCTTGCACATGGCCCATATAGGCGTGCACGACACCAAGCCCAAACTGCTCTACGATATTCTGCAACTCTTTGACGCCCGTGGCATTTGCAGCCACCTGCGCTGCCAGATCAGCCATATTCTGATCGATGTTCCGGCAGGGATATGGTCCGCTGCCCAGCAAAGCGCGCGCTTCTGCTTCGCGCAAAGTGCCGCGATCCACCAGCAGGAAGTTGTCGATCAGGATACCTTCCTCATCAATGGTCTTGCTGTCTGGCGGGGCTGAACCCGGGGTTTTGCCACCAATATCTGCATGGTGACCGCGGGATGCTGTGACGAAGATGATGTTTTTCCCATCGGCATCAAACACCGGAGTGATGACTGTGACATCCGGCAGGTGTGTGCCGCCATTAAAGGGATTGTTCATCATGAACACATCGCCCGGGCGGATCTTGTCTGTGTTTTCGCTGAGGATAGATTTGACGCTGCCGCTCATGGACCCAAGGTGGACAGGCACGTGTGGTGCATTGGCCACCAGGTCGCCGTTGGCATCAAAGATCGCACAGGAAAAATCAAAACGTTCCTTGATGTTTACCGAATAAGCGGTGTTGGCTAAAGTTGCCCCCATTTGTTCGGCAATCGACATGAACAGGTTGTTAAACACCTCAAGCATTACTGGATCGACCGTCGTGCCAATCGCCTCTTTGCGTTCCAATGGCACAATCCGCGTCAGCACAAGGTTGCCACCTTCGCGGCATTCTGCTTGCCAACCATCTTCGATGGCATTGGTCCCAGT
Organism: Phaeobacter sp. JH20_37; assembly: GCF_048056015.1. Lineage (NCBI taxonomy): Bacteria > Pseudomonadati > Pseudomonadota > Alphaproteobacteria > Rhodobacterales > Roseobacteraceae > Phaeobacter > Phaeobacter sp. JH20_37. The sequence continues at coordinate 86,410 of NZ_JAYMWW010000022.1, forward strand.
GGGCTCAAAAATGATTGCTGGTCCGGTGACCTTGTCACCAATGGTCAAGGCGGTTCGATCCACCATTGGAACATCTTGCCAACGGCCATTGCTATACATGGAGGCGTTCAGGTTCTTACCACGCCCTTCTTCATTGACAGGAAGCGTTACATCTTCGCCAGTGGATCCGATGGATTCTGATGTCAGAAGGTCGATGATTAGTTGATTGTAGTCCGGCACAAAGCCGAAGCGCTGCTCGTGCGCTTCCTCAAATCCTTTACGCATCTCCTCGACGGTTCCAAAAGGAACGTCCAGGGTCTGATGTGAGCCATCGGTCCTAATATGAGCTGTGCGAACAATTTGAATCGCCTCTTTGGATACACCCTGTTCCAGAACTTCGTTATGCGTTTCAGCATCCAGCCCTTTCAGAACAGTCTCCGCTTCAGAGATATTTTTGATGGGCTGCGCAAACTGGTATTCCCGCAGGGCACGTACATCCGCCAACCCCATACCGAATGCTGAGAGAACGCCCGCAAACGGGTGAATGAATATACTCTCCATGCCCAGGACATCCGCAACCTGACAGGCGTGCTGCCCCCCCGCACCACCAAAACAGTTCATGGTGTATTGGGTCACATCATAGCCGCGCTGAACACTGATCTGCTTGATCGCATTTGCCATGTTTTCCACGGCGATGCGCAGGAAACCTTCGGCAAGTTGTTCCGGACTGCGCTCTGGTTCCCCGGTTTCTGCCGATATTTCTTTGGCAAGCGCTGTAAATTTCTCACGCACGACCGCCACGTCCAGCGGTTCGTCGCCATTGAGGCCAAACACATGCGGGAAGTGATCTGGTTGAAGCTTGCCAAGCAAAACGTTGCAGTCGGTTACGGCAAGCGGGCCGCCACGGCGGTATGAAGCCGGGCCTGGGTTTGCACCGGCGCTCTCGGGACCCACTTGCATGCGTCCGTTTGAGAAGCTGAGGATCGAGCCACCGCCAGCTGCAACAGTGTGGATGCTCATCATCGGTGCTCGCATCCGCACGCCTGCGACCTCGGTTTCAAAGGAACGTTCGAATTCTCCCGCATAGTGGCAGACATCGGTAGAAGTGCCGCCCATGTCAAAACCGATGAGTTTGTTAAAACCAAGGGCTTCTGCACTGCGCACCATACCGACCACGCCGCCAGCAGGGCCAGATAGGATTGCATCCTTACCTTGGAACAGGTTTGCATCGGTCAACCCACCATTGGACTGCATGAACATCAAGGACCTACATCCACCGCGTGTGGCACCAAGCGCATCGCTGACTTGCTGAACATATCGGCGAAGGATTGGCGACAGATAGGCATCCACAACGGTTGTATCCCCACGGGAGACAAGCTTGATCAGCGGGCTAACCTTGTGGCTAAGCGAGACCTGGGTGAAGCCGGATTGCTTTGCCATCTCGCCGATCTTTAGCTCGTTGTCGTGGAATCTGTAGCCATGCATCAGTGCCACCGCGACAGAGCGGTACCCGCGCCCGTAGGCCTGAGACAGCGCGTCGCGGACTTGACGCAGGTTCAAGGGTTCGATGACATTGCCATCGGCATCGACGCGCTCTTCAACTTCAATGACCTCTTCATAGAGCAGCTCAGGCAACTGAATGTTCAGATCAAATAAGCGCGGCCGGTTCTGGTAGCCGATGCGCAGCAAGTCTCTCATTCCTTTTGTGATGAGCAGGATTGTCCGATCGCCTTTGCGTTCCAGAAGCGCATTGGTTGCGACGGTTGTCCCCATCTTGACTGCATCGATCGTGCCTTCGGGGATAGGGCTGTCCGCGTCCAAGCCTAGAATTTCTCGGACCCCTTGAACTGCCGCGTCTTTGTAACGCTCGGGGTTTTCGGAAAGTAGTTTATGGGACTGAAGCGTTCCGTCCGGTTTTCGTGCGACGATGTCGGTAAACGTACCGCCTCGGTCGACCCAAAATTGCCACATGGCATAGCTCCTTTGTTTGCCGGGCAACTGCCTGGCATGTTTTCTTTGGTGAAATGCGGCCCCTTAGGGCCGCGGTTATCGCTGGATGGATTCCGGAAGGTAGAGAGCGATCTGAGGGAACGCGAGTAAGGCCGCTACCATAAGCAGCATCACAAAGACGAACGGGATGGTACCCAGCATCACGTCGCTCAGTTTCCCGCTCTTACGTGCGCCTTGCACGACATAGAGGTTCAAGCCGACCGGGGGTGAGATAAGAGCCATTTCAACGAGAACGATCATCATTATCCCAAACCAAATCACATCGTACCCAAGCGCCGTGACCAGGGGCACGATGATCGGGATCGTTACAACCATCAGCGACAAGGTCTCGATGAAAAATCCGAGTACAATGTACATGCAGACAATCACCAGCATGGTCATCAATGGTGAAAACCCAAGCCCATTGAGCAGAGCCTGAAGTTCCGCGCCCAGACCGGCCGAGGCCAGTGTGAAGTTCAGGAAAGACGCCCCAATGATAACCAGCATGATCATGGAGGTGATCTTGATGGTGCCAACGATGCTCTCACTGATCATCTTGATTGAAACGCCACCAAAGGCTGCTGCGATGAGCACTGCGCCTGCAACACCAACTGCCGCTGCCTCTGTCGGAGTGGCCCACCCCATGTAGATGGTCCCGATGATAGCACCGAAAAGGATGACGATGGGGATGAGCTGAAAAAGTCCGCGGATCATCTCGGCGATCGGGAACACCCGTCGAACACCGCCCAATTCGGGTCGGATCATACAAATGAGCACAGTGATGAGCATGAAGCCCACCGCAAGCAAAAGACCTGGCATGAGACCCGCGAGAAAAAGTTGCGGGATAGATGACTGCGTCAGGAAACCGTAGACGATAAGGTTGATTGATGGCGGGATCATGATGCCAAGTGTACCACCAGCGGCGATGGCCCCTGAGAAGAGCTTTGGGTCATACCCGAGCTTTTCAGCCTGTGGCATGGCGACCGTTGCGACGGTCGCGGCCGTCGCGACAGACGAGCCCGAAATGGCCGAAAACATCGTCGAGGTAGCCACATTCGCGTGGACCAGCCCCCCTGGCATCCAAGACACCCAACGGTCCAGCGCGGCGTAAGTTCTGTTGGCGATACCGCTGCGGACCAGGATCTCACCGAGCAAGACAAAGAATGGAATGGCGATCAATGTGGCATTGTTTGATGTCGACCAGACCAAGTTTCCGAGTCCTTTGGTCAGCGGAAAAGGGCTGAAGAATGCGTCGATTCCGAAACCAAGGAGGAATAACACGATCCCAACAGGGATTGAGAGCGAAAGCAGGGCCAGCAGGCCGACTGAAATTGACCAAATCATGTGTGGATCTCCGCGTCTTCTTCGCCGACGATCCCGACAGCAGCTTCGGATTTTTCAAATTCACCGCGCAAGACCAGCATGACTGCGGCGACCAACGTGAGCCATGCGATGACGGCAAACCAAAGCCAGCCCGCAAACCACGGTAGTTGAACCAGTGCCAGAGGTGTCTCCAGCGGTGTATTGGCGCGCGAACTGTTTATGATTGACCGTTCAACGACAGGCCAAGACCTGATGGCAATCACGGTGACGGTGCTCGACAAGACGAACAGAGAGAACAGGTCGAAGAGGGACCGTCCGAGGGCGTTGACACGCCCCCGGAGAATATCGATCCGAATGTGACTGAGTTCGAGCAGGGCAAATCCCATACCCCAGGACGTCACAACAGCCATGACGTAGCCACTTATTTCATCAGTTCCGCCGAGAGTGCCTCCCAACTGCCTGATCATGATTTCAGCGATGATGAACACGACACATGTCAAGAGCAGAACACCAATCAGCATTGCTACTGCTCGATTGAGCCGCTTCATCGTCGCAAGTATTTTCTCGGGCATTGGAAGCACTCCCAGGGAACTATCTGTTATTCTGCGGCAACAGACACGCCGACGACTTGACCGACGCTAGTGTTCCACCGCTTGGCCCAATCAGCACCTGCGCGTTCAGCCCACGCCGGGAGAACTTCGCTGACCAGGGTTTCCCTCGCGTTGTTGAAGTCTTCTTCCGAAACTTCGACAAGCTTCATGTTACGCGTTTCGCCAGATGGGCACTCGCCATTCCCTGTCAAGCAGGCGATGTCATTGACCAGCGCGTCTTGAGCGACTTCCCATGCAGGCTCCTCAAATTCGGCTGACACCTGGGTTTGGATCAATTCCTGAGTTTCGGTGCTTAGAGAATTCCATTTGTCCAGATTGATGGCGGTGACCACCGGATCCCAACCACCCAAGGGGATGGCCAAAAGATTGGTAGATACTTCCCACCACCCAGAGCTGTAGCCAGATCCGGCACCAGTTACCGCGCAATCGACCACCCCTTTCTGGAGAGCACCAGGTACTTCGGCAAAGCTGACGTTGACACCCTCAGCTCCAAGGGCTTCGAGGAACTTGGCGGTCATACGCCCAGAGGCACGGACCTTTAGGCCTTTGAGGTCAGCAAGAGAGTTCACGTCACCATTGCAGAATACCACCTGTGGTGGGTAGGGCGCGATCGCCAGAACGTGACTGTTGAAGCGGTCCCGATAGATGTCGCTAACCATCGGACGTGCAGCATCGACCATCGCGCGGGCTTCGTCGGCCGTAAGTGCAAGCAGCGGGACATCCAGACCTTCGAGTTCTGGCGCATCGGCCACTGCATAGTCGCCAACTGTCATTGCAACGTCATAAACGCCGTCCCCGAGCAGACGGAAAACGTCTCCAACCCCAAGGTTCATTTGGTTGTGCGTGGTCAGGCTTACGTTGATTGATCCACCGGAAGCTGTTGGAAGGGTTTCCGACCAGAAAGGTGCTTCAAATTGTTTGTGAAGTGGCAAGCCGGACCAACTGCCGACGACAGCCAAATCTTCTGCGATTACAGGCGATGCAAGCAATGCGGTTGCCGCCAGATATGCAGTGAATTTTCTCATCTTAGTTCTCCTGTTTGGACTTAGTTTGATTGATGATTGTCGGGTGCTAAGATCGGATTCTCTGCATCCTGCGGTATATCGGTAATCAGCATATGACCCGGCTTATGTGTGATGCAGAGAGGGAGTTTGGCCTGCTCGATAGCTGCCTGTGGAGTAACGCCGCAGGCCCAGAAAACGGGTATAAACCCGGCTTCCACTGGCGCTGGATCGCCCCAATCAGGGAGGTTAACGTCTTGAATCCCGATTTCCGCAGGATCGCCCCAATGCACTGGTGCCCCATGCGCAAGGGGGTAGTTCTTAGAAATGGAGATTGCGGTTTTTAGCTGATCTTCAGGAATTGCCCGCATGCTGACGACCATCGGACCGCCAAACGGTCCCGATGGAACGGTTTCGATTGATGTGCGGAACATTGGCACTGTTTTGTTATTATTAATGTGCCACAGTTGAATGCCTGCATCATTGAGTGCATGCTCGAATGTGAAAGAGCAGCCCAGAGCAAATGCGACCAAGTCGTTGTGCCAGATGTCTCGAATGTTCCCGACAGTGCTTTCCAGCTTCCCGTCACGATAAATATTGTAAGCCGGAACATCAGTACGAATATCGATGTCCCTGCCCATGGTGAACATCTTTGGATTCCCAGTGTCGGAGACACCGGTCAACGGACATGGCTTGGGGTTGCGTTGGCAGTAGCGCATGAAGTCCAGGGCGGACTCTGAGGGCATGATTGCGATGTTGGCTTGAAGAAATCCGTTACCCAGCCCAGCTGTGTGAGAGTGGTAGCTGTCGCGGCGAATAACGTCTCGAATTTCTGCTAGAGGTTTTTGGACAAGTTCTGCATGTGAGATTGGCAAAGTACGATTCCTCCCAGTGGTGGGAGTATCGATCTGGGCTAACATAAAAACAAATTAAAAAGATCTTCGCAATCCCATTAAAGTTTTTTATCGTCGAAGCTTTGTGCAGTGGCGCTTGCGATGGCCGCTGCGGTTTCTAGTAGATGGCTCTTTGGTTCACCGAGGAAAGACGCTGAGAATTTCAGGGGGTTTGGGCGCCACCCAGGATCGAACTCGCAAATTCGCCCTTCAGATACGAAGCGCTGCCCCAAGACACGCGGCAATGCAGCGACGCCCAAGCCAGATTCAACTAAGCGAAAGCAAGCTGACAGCGAAGAGGAGGGGAAGAGTGAGTAGTTTGGACCCAAATGTTCAAGAAGTTCAGAGCGCAATTCCCGAAAAGGACGCGTATTTCTTGCATATGTAAATATGGGCTTTTCTAGGTATCGAGACGGTTGGTCGTTGGAGCTTTGGTCACTTTCGGCTCGGTACCAGGCAAGATCCACTTCTGGTAACTCGACGTTGTCGACAGAGTACTCAGAAATTGGCCCTAGTAAGACGGCAAGGTCGATCTCTCTATCAAGCAACATTGTACGGAGGTTGACCGATATATCGACGTTGATCTCGATTTCGAGGGCAGGATACATTCGATGAAGCTCTTCAATGAATAACGGTAACCAGCATTGAACGATAGTTTCGGAAACTCCTAGGCGAAGATGGCCCTCGATACCTGAGGGATCCATAACATCTCGTTGCACGAGCTCTGAAAGCTGTTCGAACTGTTTTGCATAGCGGGCGAGAATATCCCCTCTCTTGGTCAAAAGAACGCCTCCACTCGTTCTTTCAAACAACTCCACGCCCAAGGTGTTTTCTAGGTTTTTGATCCGCGTAGTCACGGCTGGTTGTGTCAAGCCTAGCTCATCGGCTGCCTTGCTAAATCCACCGAGGCGCACGACGGTCAGAAATGCCCGTATTTGTTCTAAGTTGAGACGAGTGTTCATTTGGTTCTGTTCCTGTCTTCTCCGATAGAGGTCGTTCGGAAAATGCTTCATTGAGGCTTGCTGTGTTCGCCGCGCAAGGTATCGTATAAATTTCATTTATGAAATTTGAGAATTTTTTTGATTTTTATTGATGTTCGGCAACGTCGATAAGTTCGAGGGGCAGTCACCTAACCTTCGTCACAGCAAAGGATCACATTCATGCCCCGGAAAATACTAGTACCGATCGCACCGGATCACCCGACCTCCAGTGACGAAGTGCTCAGTCGGGCCAAAAAGCTTGTTAAAGAGTGGGGGAAACAATGCCTTGACCGTGATGGAGATGTGGCCCGAGAAATATGAACAGTTGAGCTAGGTGGATTTCCCGTTCCTCATCCGGCAGTGTGCCGGGACGAAGGAACAACGATGGCAAGACGACCCAGACGGAACCACAGCCCTGCATTCAAGGTGAAAGTCGTATTGGCAGCTTTGAAGGCGTTGTTGCAGAACTCTGAGTGTTAAGGATTCACATCACGAATCCATGCGGTTAGACGGGGCAGATGAGCAAGCCCGCACCTGCCCGCTACCGTACGACGAATTGGTTCAGCTACAACGATGCGCTCAGAAAGCGCGGGTCGCTTCTGATCTGGTTGGACAAAGAGATGACCTGGCTCGCGCCGCATGATGGCAGCCCCGGTCGCCCATCTGGAGCTGGCCACGGCGGTGCAGATCCTGGTCGAGACCTGCGATCTGCCGTTGGAGACGGCGCTGGAGATGGCCACGAGCCGACCGACGGATTTGATCAGGCGGCCCGATCTGGGGCGCTTGTAACCCGGCGCGCGCGCCGATGTGCTGCATCTGAACGACGCGCTGGAGCTGCAGCAGGTCTGGCAGGGCGGCTTGGCGCTGTAGCTGCTGTTGCATCGTGTCGCTCAGCGATGCCTCATACGGTGGAATTTGGCGCCAACTGTTCTGCTGGTTCCGGACGCCCTGCTGGTCTGCTCTGAGGTCATCGTTGCTCCTTTCTGCAACGCAGCTATATTGCAAATATGAAGTGGATTGTCCTCGTTTGTGGAATATTACTCATCTTTGCAGCTTGGCTAATCGTTCAAGTGGGCAAAGGCGTGTTCTTCACCCATAGCGGTTTTGCGGAGTGGGATGAGGAGTTTTTGGCAGCGTATCGAGAATGTTGTTTTATGACCGATTTGCGATCAGCAGCACCCTTCGCTTTGCTTGGATTAGTATTGCTTGGGTTCGTAGCGTGGAAATTCTTCCGGAATTATGCTAACCGATCGCAATCATCACACTTAAGAGAGCAACATCCGCTTGTTCCGCCTGGCCACTCCCTTCTGAAGACTCTCCGCATGTTTTGATCAAATTATTTGCCCGCAGAGGAATGGATAGGCTAAGTCTCTGTCAGAACACTCTGCCGTGCCTTGGCAGGGGGATGTCCCGCAGATTGCGGGCGGACTGACAGGAGTGCCCATGACACCGCTTGCAGGTTTGAAGGTGGTCGAACTGGCCCGTATTCTTGCGGGGCCATGGATTGGCCAGTCGCTTGCCGATCTGGGGGCGGAGGTCATCAAGGTCGAGAGCCCCGAGGGGGATGATACCCGTCGCTGGGGCCCGCCTTTTATCGAGCGCGACGGTGATAAAACAGCGGCCTATTACTATGCGGCGAACCGGGGTAAGTCCTGCGTCACTGCGGATTTTCGCACTGAAGACGGCAAACAGACGGTGCTGGAGCTGATCCGGGATGCCGATATCCTGATCGAGAATTTCAAGGTCGGCGGGCTGGCGAAATACGGGCTGGATTATGACAGTCTGAAAGCGGTCAATCCACGTCTGATCTACTGTTCGGTGACCGGCTTTGGGCAGGATGGGCCTTATGCGACGCGGGCGGGCTATGATTTCCTGTTGCAGGGCATGTCCGGGCTGATGTCGATCACCGGTACGCCGGAGGGTGAGCCGCAGAAGGTCGGGGTGGCGATCACCGATATTGTCACCGGGCTTTATGGCACCATCGGCATTCTGGCAGCGGTGGAACAGCGCCATAGAACCGGGCGGGGGCAGCATATCGACATGTCACTGCTGGATTGCGCCACCGCCATGCTGGCCAATCAGAACATGAACTATCTGGCAACCGGCACCAGCCCGACCCGGATGGGCAATGAGCATCCCAATATTGCGCCCTATCAGGTGATGGCGGTGCGCGACGGGCATGTGATCCTTGCCGTTGGCAATGACGGCCAGTTTGCGCGGCTCTGCGAGGTTTTGAACATGGCGGCGCTTGCGGTTGATCCGCGCTTTGCCTCCAACCAGCTGCGGGTGGCCAACCGGGGCGAATTGACACCGATGCTGGCGGCAGTGCTGGCGCAATGGGGGCAGGCGGATCTGTTGGCGGCGCTGGAGGCCGCGACCGTGCCTGCGGGGCCGATCAACACCATTGGGCAGGCGTTTGAGGACCCGCAGATCAGGCACCGCCAGATGCAGATTGCGCCGGAGGATGTGCCGGGCGTGCGTGGTCCTTGGGTGTTTTCCGATGCGGAGCTGGCGCTGGAGAAATCCGCGCCAATCCTGCCGGTGGCGCAGGATATGTCGCAGGGAGACTAGACCTCCGGATCGCCGACCGTTTGGGTGGGCGGCAACAGCTTGAGATTGAACCAGACAGGAAGAGGGCGCGCCATGGCGATGGAGATCACCGGAGTTGAACATCTGTGGATCCCGCTGCCAGATGGGCGTCGGCTGGCGGCGCGGATGTGGCGGCCAGCGGCAGAGGGGTGTTATCCTGGGATCGTTGAATATCTGCCCTATCGCAAACGCGACGGCACTGCGCCGCGCGATGCCACCACGCATCCGGTCTTTGCGGCTGAGGGCTATGTCTGCCTGCGGGTGGATATTGCCGGCACGGGCGATAGCGAGGGGGTGTTTGACGATGAGTATTCCGAACAGGAGCTGAGCGATGGTGAGGCGGTGCTGGCCTGGCTTGCGGCGCAGGCCTGTTGCGATGGGAATATCGGTATGATCGGGATTTCCTGGGGCGGCTTCAACGGCTTGCAGCTGGCCGCGCGTCAGCCAGAGGCGTTGAAGGCGGTGGTCAGCGTGGCATCAACCGTGGATCGCTATGCCGATGATATCCATTTCATGGGGGGCTGCCTGCTCAGCGATAATGCCAATTGGGCGTCGCAGATGTTTGCCTATCAAACCCGCCCGCTGGATCCCGAGCTGCGCCCGGACTGGCGCGCGGCCTGGGTGGAGCGGATCGAGACGCTGCCGTTTCTGGCCGCGGACTGGCTGTCCCACGCGCAGCGCGATGAATTCTGGAAACACGGTTCCATCTGCGAGGATTGGTCTGCGATCAAGGTGCCAGTGCTGGCGATCACCGGCTGGGCCGATGCCTATGTGAATGCACCACCTGCACTGGCGGCCCATATGCAGGCGCCCGCCAAGGCGCTGATCGGCCCATGGGAGCACCGCTATGCCCATATTTCCAAGCTGGAAGGGCATGATTTCCACGGCGAGGTGCTGCGCTGGTTTGATCGCTGGCTGAAGGGCGCAGACAGCGGCGCGGAGGATCTGCCGGATTATCGCACCTACATGCAGGAGCATTTCAATCCGACCAAGGAAAACAAACCCCGGCAGGGGCGCTGGATTGCTGAGACTGCATGGCCCTCCCCGAATGTGCGCGAGGTGGCGCATCATCTGGGACAGCAGGGGAGGTTGCAGGCGGTGCCGGGTGCGGGGGAGGTTGTGGTATCCAATCCAGCAACCCTGGGCATGGGGAGCGGGTATTTCTGCGCAGGTATGCGGATCGACAATGAACTGCCGGGCGATCAGGCGGGTGATGATGCGCTGTCGGCCTGTTTCGATACGGCGCCGCTTGAGACCCCGCTGGAGTTGCTGGGTCGGGCGCGGCTGCGGCTGGCGTTCTCTGTCGACAGACCGGTGGCGCAGGTGATGGCGCGGCTGTGTGATGTGGCCCCGAATGGCGTGTCGCAGCGCATCACCTATCGCGGGCGGAACCTCTGCCATGATGAGAGCCATGAGAACGCGGCGCGGCTGGTTCCCGGCAGGCGCTATGAGGTTGAGTTTGCGCTTAATGAATGCGCGCATCATCTGAGGGCTGGGCATAAGCTGCGGCTGGCGCTGTCGACCTCCTATTGGCCGATCGTCTGGCCCGCGCCCGAGCCTGTGGCGCTGACCCTGCATCTGGAGGGATGTGCGCTGATCCTGCCGGAACGTTCACTCGCTGAAGAGGTCGAGGCGCAAGCGCCAAGCGCCGCGCGGGATTATCCGACCTATCAGGCAGAGGTCACCCGCGCCCCATCCGGCACATCGAACACCTATGAAGAGGCCGACGGCACGCTGGTGCTGGAGACTTTTGATGACTATGGCGCGGCCATTGACCCGGTGCATGGGCTGGAGGTCGGCAGCCATGTCGCCATGCGCTATGCGGTGCATCCGGATGATCCGGCCAGCGCCACCTTTACCAGCCAGTGGCGGTTTACATTCGCGCGTGGTGACTGGCAGGTGCAGGTCGATACCGACAATGAGATGCGCGGTGATCGGGAGGATTTCCATCTCTGGCGCAGGGTTGTCGCCTGCGAAGGTGCCGGGCAGACCGAAGTCTGCGTTAAGGAATGGAGCGAGAGCCTGCCGCGCGATTGTTTGTGATTTCGCATCAAATCCTGTTAAAAATCGCTGTTTTTCCCCGGATTGACCCCCGGTTCGCCACGGTTTGGCCACGTTCTGTGACCAAAAACGGAACTGCGCGTTAACCATTTCGGGTGAGAATACCCCCCTTGAGATGTTTTCATCGCGCTGGAATGCCGGGCGGATGGTCCCCCGGTTGTGAGCAGACGATAAACAGAATTGGGGCGAGAAGGTGCATCTATCCGTTGTTGTACCCTGCTATAATGAGGAAGAGTCCATCCCCCTGTTGGTGGATCGGTTGGTGCAGGCAATCGAACCTTGGGCGGAACGGGCCGAGATCATTCTGGTCGATGATGGTTCCAGCGATGAAACCTGGGCCGCTATGGAAGCGGCGCATAAGCGTCATCCGGTGGTGCGGGGCATCCGTCTGTCGGCCAATCGCGGCCATCAGGTTGCGCTGACGGCTGGGCTGGAGGCGGCGACCGGCGCGCGGATTTTCATGCTGGATGCCGATCTTCAGGATCCGCCGGAAATTCTGCCCGACATGATGATGATGATGGATCGCGGCTATGACGTGGTCTACGGCCGCCGCGCCGAGCGCCAGGGGGAAACCCTGTTCAAGAAGGCGACGGCCTATCTGTTCTACCGTTTTCTCAATACGCTGTCGGATGTGGATATCCCCAAAGACACCGGCGATTTCCGCCTGGTCAGCCGTCGCTCGCTGGATGCGGTGCTGAAAATGCCGGAACGCGCGCGGTTCATCCGCGGCATGTTTGCCTGGGCCGGATTTCACCAGATTGGTCTCGAATACATCCGCGAAGCGCGTGTCGCGGGGGAAACCAAATATCCGTTCAAGGCGATGCTGCGCTTTGCCACCGATGCGCTGACCGGGTTCTCCACCAAACCGTTGAAAATGGCCACACGGCTGGCGTTCTTCAGCCTGTTGGTGACCGTGCTGATGGCGATCTATGTCTTTGGCTCGCTGATCCTGTTCAACACCGTTGCCGGTTGGGCCTCGGTTCTGCTGGCGATCTCTTTCTTCTCCGCGATCCAGCTGCTGACGCTGGGGATTCTCGGCGAATATGTCGGACGGCTTTATATGGAGAGCAAACAGCGCCCGCTGTATTTCCTGTCGCAGGAGACCGGGCATCCCGCCGCCCATGCGGTCGATTTCATCGGCGACAGCCGCGCCGTAGCTGCGCCACTGGCTGAACCGGCCCAAAAAGAAGCGTCATGATCCGCGCCGCCGTTCAGAAAGATCTCGGCCAGTTGATCCGCTTTGCCATTGTCGGCGTCTCGGTTGCAGCGCTCTATGTGCTGGCGTTCCTGGGGTTCCTGCATATCGGTCTGGCGGCGGGGCTGGCCAATGCGCTGGCTTTTGGCCTGGCGGTTCTGGCGCAATATGTCGGCCAGACCGTCTGGACGTTCCGCCAGAAGCTGGGCCAGCCGGACCAGGCGCTGCGGTTTGGCTGCACGGTCGGCCTTGGGTTTGTGACTTCAGCGCTGCTGACGGGTGTCATCGGTCCGATGCTGGGCTGGCCGGAGTGGCTGGCGGCAACCACCGCCGCAGTCTGGCTGCCGGTTCAGAACTACCTGTTTTTCAAGATCTGGGTCTACGCCGGACACGGCGCGTAAAGAGGAGTGGCAAGAAATGTCGCATGTGTATTCAAATGAATTCTACGATTACATCGAGGCCGGCGCGCGCAGCTCGGCGAAGGCGCTGATCGCGGCGGTGCAGCCCTGGCTTGGCGCGCGGAGTGTGCTGGATCTGGGCAGCGGTCGCGGTGTCTGGCTCAGTGAATGGGCGAATTCCGGCGTTGCTGACATCGCCGGGGTGGACGGCGATTATGTGGATCGTAACCGTCTGGCGATCCCGGCGGGGTGTTACCATGCGGCGGATCTGACCGGCGATTTTGATCTGGGTCGGCGGTTCGAGCTGGCGCAGAGCCTGGAGGTTGGTGAACATCTGCCGACGGCGGCCTCCGCAACCTTGGTTGCGGGGCTGACGCGCCATGCCGATCGGGTGCTGTTTTCGGCGGCTGTTCCGGGGCAGGGCGGCGAGTTTCATATCAATGAACAGCCGCTGTCCTTCTGGCAGGATCTCTTTGCCGCGCGGGGCTATCGGGCGTTTGACTGCGTACGCCCGGCGCTGAGAGAGGCCGAGGGGGTAGAACCCTGGTATCGCTACAATACTGTGCTCTATGTGAATGAAGCGGGGCGTGCGGGTTTGCCGGAGGAGGTTCTGGCAACGGAGCTTTTGGCGGGGCAGCCGGTGCCGCCTGCGGGCAGTCTTGGCTGGCGGCTGCGCCGGGGTGTGGTGTCGCTGATGCCGCAGTTGATGGTGACCCGGATCGCACAGATCCGCGCTGCGATCATCGCGCGGCAGGCGCGGGCGGCAGGGCTGTTGGGTGCGGATACGGCAAAGGGCACGATATAATGACACTGGTGATGGACAGTCCGGTTGTGGCGCGCCGGGACGCTGCAATGCCCCTGCTGGCGACAATCGCGGTGGCCTTTTTCGGGCTGCTGATCGCGGCGGTGTTCCAGCTGCCGGATCCGCTGATCCGTCACGATGATTACCCTGCGCTGTTTGGCGATGCAGAGACCTATTATGTCAAAACGCTAATGGAGGGGCGCTGGGTCAATTACCTGTGGCACCTGCGCGAGACACTGTTACCGAGTTGGGCCAACTATCTGATCTACAACGGGTTATGGGCGGTGGCGCTGGGCTGTCTGGCGCATAATGCGCTGGGGGCCGGGGCGCCGCTATGGCGCAAGGGCGCGGTGGCGCTCATTGCGGGGCTGTCGGCGCCTGCGCTGCTGATTTCACTGTGGTTCAACACGCTGATCCCGGGCATGGCGATCCTTGCCATCTATGCGCTGGCGACCACGCAACTGTCGGACCGGGCCTGCCGCTGGCTGCTGGTGCCCTTTGTGCCGCTGGCGCTGACCGCCTATACGACCTATCCGTTCTTTCTGCTGGCACTCTGTCTGACCCGTGCGGACACGCAGCGCTCTGCCCGGGATCTGGCATCGCTGCTGGGGCTGTTTATCCTGTGTTTTGCGCTGGCGATGGCGTCGATCTATACGCTGAACTACCTGTTTCACGGTGTCTTCGGGATCCCGATGGCGGAGTGGCGGATGCCGAAGCCGGCGCATGATCTGGCATCGCTGCTGGCAAATATCGGGCTGATTGGTGATTTCCTCGGCAGCTCGGCCTCGCTGGTCTCGTTCCACTTCCTGCCGCTGACCGTATTTCAGGTGGCGCTGTTTGGCTGGGCCGTCTGGCTGGTCGGCAGATCCGACCCCTGGCGCGCGATCTATCCGCTGGCGGGGATCTGCCTCGGGATGGGGCTGATCTTTGTGCAGACGATCAAGACCGGCATCACCCTGCCGCCGCGTGTCTCCGGCTTTGTATGGCTGTATTACGCGGTGCTGCTGGGGCTGCTTTCGCAGGAATTGGCGGCGCGGGGCGGCGTCTGGGACCGCATCGGACGCAATCTCCTGGCTTTTGTGGCGCTGATCTACCTGGCGTTCAACCTGCTCCAGCATCGCGATGTGACCGCCTGGCAAGCCGACAGCCGCAGGATGGCCGATCAGATCCTCCCGGTGGAAGGTCCGATCTATGTCACCGGCACCTATCTGTCGCTGCCATCGGGCAAGAAATCCGGCTTGCAGCACGATCTGTCGGTGGCCTTTCGCCTGACGCAACTGACCGGGCGTGATGTGGTGATCTGCGCGATAACACCGACGGCCTGCGCCCATCTGCCGACGGAGGTTCAGGCCGGTGCCAAGGGGCCCGACTATGAGGTGCGCAATCTGGACGTGGGCAGCATGGTGATGTTGTCGGCAACGCCGATCCGTGCGGCGGCGCATAACGTGCCTGCGGGCGGCTGAGGACGGCGCAAAGAACATCAAACGAGAAACGGGGGCGTGCGGGCCCCCGTTTTTCTGATCAGGTCTGGTCAAGAAACCAGAAGGTGCGAAGACCTCAGAAGTCGAGACCGAGATCCAGCGTCTGCGCCGAATGGGTCAGCGCGCCGGAGGAGATATAATCAACCCCCGTGGCTGACACCTCGGCAATGCGGTCGCGGCGCATATTGCCGGAGGCTTCGGTGACCAGATGACCTTTGGCCATCGCCACGGCCTTCGTCAGGGTTGGCGTGTCCATATTGTCGAGCAGCACCACATCGGCGCCGCCCGTCTCCAGCACCTCCTGCAACTGTTCGAGGGTGTCCACCTCGATCTCGACCTTCATCATGTGGCTGACGTTGGCCGTGGCCGCGCGCAGGACGGCGGCGACACCGCCTGCGGCGGCGATGTGATTGTCCTTGATCAGGATCGCATCGGAGAGACCGTAGCGGTGGTTGTAGCCGCCCCCATGCAGCACGGCCTGCTTTTCGACCATGCGCAGACCGGGTGTGGTCTTGCGGGTGCAGGTGATGCGGGTGGCGGTCCCCTTGGTCTCTGCCACCAAGGAGGCCGTCAGGCTGGCGATGCCAGAGAGGCGGCCTGCAAAATTCAGCGCCACACGTTCGCCCGAGAGGATCGACGCGGCTGATCCTGCGATGGTCATCAGGGTCTGACCGGGAGTGCAGGGGCTGCCGTCAGCCACGCGCGTTTCGATCTTCAGCGAGGGATCAACCAGATGAAAAGCGATACGGGCAATCTGCATACCGGAGATAACGCCGGTATCGCGTGCATTGAGCCGGGCCTCATAGGTGGTGCCTGCCGGGATCACCGCGCGGGTGGTGATATCCCCGCTCTGGCCGAGGTCTTCCAGCAAGGCAGCGCGGACCAGCGGTTCCAGGATCAGGTCGGGCAGAGTGGCAAAGGACGGGGTCATGTCGGATCCTTGACGGCGGCGGCGCGGATCGCACGCGCCTCGGTGAGGGTAATACGGGTGCGATGGGCCTGCGCCGGGTCGGCCTCAGGATAATCGTCGCGGAAATGGCCGCCCCGGCTTTCGCGGCGGTCCAGCGCGGCGGCAGCAATCAGGGTGGCGGTGGCGCACATATTGGCAAAGCTCTCGTCGTCGCCGAACTCTGCCAGCAGCTCCTCGATCGTTCTGAGGGCGGTTTTCAGCCCGGCTTCGTCGCGGCGAACGCCGACATGGGCGGTCATGGTTTCGCGCAGGCGGGCGATGGCGCTGGCCGGGGCGGCGGGCGTTGTGGCAGGGGCGAAACTGAGGGACAGTGCAGGCGGCGTGCGCATCTGGTCCGGTTGCGGGCCAAGTGTTGCGGCAATGTCCCGGGCAGCGGTGCGGGCATAGACCAGAGCCTCCAGAAGCCCGTTGGAGGCAAGTCGATTGGCGCCATGCAGCCCGGTCGAGGAGGCTTCGCCACAGACCCAGAGACGGCCGAGGCTGGCGCGCCCCTGCATGTCGGTGTCGATCCCGCCCATGTGATAATGGGCGGCAACCGCCACCGGGATCGGGTCCGCAACGGGATCAATACCGGCGCGGGCGCAGGTCTCAGCCACGGTTGGAAAGCGGGTCAGCACCTCGGCGCCAAGAGCTTCGCGGGTGTCCAGCATCGGGCGACGGCCGGCCTGGGTTTCGGCAAAGATTGCGCGGGCGACGATGTCACGGGGGGCCAGTTCGGCGTCCGGGTGCGCGGCCAGCATGAAGCGGATGCCGTCCTTGTTGATCAGCGTGGCGCCATCGCCGCGCAGCGCCTCGGTGGCGAGGGGCGCGGGGTCTTCGCCGATGTCAAAGGCGGTGGGGTGAAACTGGACAAATTCAGGATCGGCAATGCGGGCACCGGCGCGGGCGGCAAATCCGATCACCTGGCCCCGGATGCGGGGCGGGTTGGTGGTATGCGCAAACAGCCCCCCGGAACCGCCCCCCGCCAGAAGGATCGCAGGGGCGCGGATCAGCACGGGCACCGAGGTGCCGCCAGCATCGCTGACCCAGACGCCGGTGACGCGGTCGTCTGCCACCTCCAGCCGCACGGCCTGGGTGCCTTCGTGGACCTGAACCGAGGCTGTGGCGCGCACTGCGGCAATCAGCGTTTCCATGATCTGCCGACCGGCCTGATCGCCTTTCACCCGGACGACACGAGCCATGGAATGGGCGGCCTCGCGGCTCATGACAAAGCCGCCGTCAGCAGTGCGATCAAAGGGTGTGCCAAGGTCGGTCAGATCGAGAATATGATCCTGGGCAACCTGTGTGACCATGGCGGCGACCTCGGCGTCGACAGTGCCAGCACCGGCGCGCACCGTATCGGTGGCGTGGGCGGCAGGGCTGTCGGCCTGATCCATCGCGGCGGCAACGCCGCCCTGCGCCCAAGCC
This sequence comes from Phaeobacter sp. JH20_37, assembly GCF_048056015.1. Classification (NCBI taxonomy): domain Bacteria; kingdom Pseudomonadati; phylum Pseudomonadota; class Alphaproteobacteria; order Rhodobacterales; family Roseobacteraceae; genus Phaeobacter; species Phaeobacter sp. JH20_37. Next base: position 104,089 of record NZ_JAYMWW010000022.1, read on the forward strand.
GAGCTGGCGCCCTCGCCAAGTGTTTCGGGTGAGATCATCAGCACCGGCCGCGGGGCCAGTTCGAGGGCGGCATAGAGCGCGGCCATCCCCGCGCCAACGATCACCACGCGATCAGTGTCACAGGCGGCGGTGGCTTCGGTCAGGGCCTGCACATCCAGCTGGGCCTCTGCCGCGTTGTCGGCCTGATGGTCAGAGACGACCTTGGCGCCGGGGGTGTCCAAGGGTCAGATCCCCAGTTTCTGGCTGAGATCAATCATCCGCTGCACCGCCACACGGGCCTTTTCGGCGACCTCGGGATCGACTTCGACCGGTTCGGACATCGTGTGCAGCGACCAGAGGATTTTCTCCAGCGTGATCTTCTTCATGTAGGGGCACATGTTGCAGGGGCCGACGAATTCAACCTCCGGCAATTGGTCGGCAATGTTCGAGGCCATCGAACACTCGGTGATCAACATCGCCTTTTCGGGCTTTTCGTCGGTCACATATTTGATGATGCCACTGGTGGAGCCGGAGAAATCGGCCTCATTCACCACATCCGGGGGGCATTCGGGATGTGCAATCAGCCGGGTGCCGGGGTTCCATTCGCGGAAATCGCGCAGGTCCTTGGCGGTGTATTGCTCGTGCACGATGCAGGAGCCTTCCCACCAGACCACGTTCTTTTCCGGCACCTGCTGAGCGATGTTCTGCGCCAGATACTGGTCCGGGGTCATGATCACCGTGTCGGCGTCCTGTGCGGCCACGATCTGGGCCGCGTTGGAGGAGGTGCAGCAGATATCGGAGGCGGCTTTGACCTCGGCCGTGGTGTTCACATAGGTGACAACCGGCGCGCCCGGATATTTCGCCCGCATCTGGGCAATGCCCTCTGCGGTGATCGATTCCGCCAGCGAACAGCCGGCCTCCATATCGGGGATCAGGACGATCTTGTCGGGGCTGAGGATCTTGGAGGTTTCAGCCATGAAATGCACACCGCATTGCACGATGACGTCGGCCTCCACCTTGGTGGCCTCCATGGCGAGCTGGAGGCTGTCGCCCACCACGTCGGCGACCCCGTGGTAGATTTCAGGCGTCATGTAGTTATGCGCCAGAATCACAGCGTTGCGTTCTTTTTTCAAGGCGAGGATGGCGGCGACATAGGGCGCGTAGGTGGCCCAGTCGACGGGGTTCACCACCCGGTCCATCTTGGCGTAGATCTCTGACATCTCTGCGGCCAGAGCAGGATTTGGCGCAAGGTCATAGTGATTGGCGAGCTGATCGCGCATGGTTTGCAGATCGAACATGGCATTTCCTCAAAGCTGCGCCTGACGTGGCACTTTGGGGAATTCTTGTTTCATGTTCACATTTAGCACGCAAGCGAGTGCAGCCGCTTTGTTGCGTAAAAACCGGAAATCCTGGTGCAAATCGGTGGCAATCGGGGCGCATCGGCAACCTGACGCTGGGGGCGGCACCAAGACCATCTGACCATCGGGCGATGTCAGCGCAAACAGTGCGCGGTCAATTTGTCCAATTTTCACACCCGGTGTCGTTTTTGTCTATTGGGCGGGCTGATATTGTGGTTTGCAGATAGCGTTCACACAGTATCGGGAAGCGGTAAGACCGGTCCCACAAGGGAGAAAATCCGCCTCCATGTCTGATCTCTGGGAAGGATTGGTCCAGGCCTTTTGGCTGGTGGTCACGCTGGATGGCGATCTGGTCGAGATCACGCTGCGTTCGTTGCGGGTCACTTTGACCGCGTTGCTGGTGGCCTCGGTGATTGCGCTGCCGCTGGCGGCGCTGCTGTCGGTCCGCCGGTTTCGCCTGCGTCGGGTCACTATTGCGGTGCTCAACGCCCTGATGGGGCTGCCGCCGGTGGTCGTGGGGCTGGTGGTCTATGTGCTGCTGTCGCGGGCTGGTCCGTTCGGGGTACTGGGGCTGCTGTTCACCCCGACCGCGATGATCATTGCGCAGGTGATCATCATCGTGCCGCTCATCGCCTCGATCGCGCATCAGTCGCTGCGCGATCTGTGGAGTGATTACCACGATCTGCTGATTTCGCTGAATGCCAGCCAGAGCCAGCGCATTGCGACGCTGCTGTGGGACGGGCGGCGGGCGCTGCTCACGGCGGCGCTGGCCGGGTTTGGTCGCGCGATCGGTGAGGTTGGGGCGATCATGATCGTTGGCGGCAATATCGACCATGCCACCCGGGTGCTGACGACGGCGATTGCGCTGGAGACCGGCAAAGGGGATTTTGCCATGGCGCTGGGGCTTGGCTTTGTGCTGATCGCGCTGGCGGTGGCGGTGAATCTGACCATCCACTGGCTGGGTCAGACCGAGAGCGAGGGCCGCTGGTGAGCAAGGTGAGCAGTCTTTTTCCGCTGGTTGTCGAGGCGGCGCAGGTGCGCCGTCGTGGCAAGACACTGATCGGTCCGGTGGATCTGCGGCTGGACGGACAGGGGACGACCATCGTGATCGGGCCGAATGGTTCGGGCAAGACCTCCCTGCTGAAGATGCTGCATGGCATCCTGCGACTGGGGCAGGGGCGGATCAGCTGGGGCTGCGCCATGGCCGAAGCCCAGCGGCGCCAGGCCTTTGTGTTTCAGACGCCGGTGATGATGCGCCGCTCTGTGGTGGAAAATATCGCCTATCCGCTGCGGCTGAACCGGGTGGCCCGCAAGGTGGCGCTGGCCGAGGCCGAGATCTGGGCTGAGCGGATCGGTCTGGGCGGCGATGCGCTGCACCGGCCTGCGGTGCTGCTGTCGGGCGGTGAGCGGCAGAAACTGGCGCTGGCTCGGGCCCTGATCCGCAAGCCGCAGCTGCTGTTCCTGGATGAGCCTTGCGCCTCGCTCGACGGGCGCGCCACTCGCGAAATCGAGGAGATCCTGACCGAAGCGGCAGCGGCAGGCACCCGGCTGATCATGTCGACCCACAATATGGGTCAGGCGCAGCGTCTGGCGGATGAGGTGCTGTTTGTTCTGCACGGTCAGATTGCCGAGTTTTCAGCGGCGGAGGCATTTTTTACCCGGCCCCATACCGAACAGGGCCGCGCATTTCTAAGAGGAGATATTGTCGAATGAAACGGATTGTGCTGGTGGCACTGGCTGCGCTGACAATGGCGACGGCGACGCTGGCGGAGGAGATGAAGCTGGCGGTGACCACATCCTTCCACAACTCCGGTCTGGCAGAGGTTCTGCTGCCGCAGATCAAGTCGGATCTGGGGCTGGAGGTGCAGCTGTTGGTGGTAGGCACCGGTCAGGCGATCCGTCTGGGCGAGGCGGGCGATGTGGATGCGATTCTGGTGCATTCGAAGAAGGCCGAGGAGGCGTTTTTGGCAGGCGGCAACGGCACCCATCGCCGCGAGATCATGTATAATGATTTCGTCTTTGTAGGCCCCAAGGCGGACCCGGCGGGCATTGGCCGCGCGCAGTCGGCAGCGGAGGCACTGCAAAAAGTGGCCGCATCCGAGGTGGCTTTTGTCAGTCGCGGCGATGACAGCGGCACCCACAAGAAAGAGCTGAGCCTGTGGGCCGCGGCGGATCTGTCACCTGACGGATTTGGCGGCTGGTACAACGCTGTTGGCGCAGGCATGGGGGCCGCGCTGAATACAGCCTCTGGCATGGGGGGCTACATCATGTCGGACCGCGCAAGCTGGCTCAATTTCGCCAACAAGGGCGATCTGGCGCTGCTCTATGCGGGGGATCCGGTGCTGTTCAACCAATATGCCTATCTGCCGGTCAACCCGCAGAAACACCCCCATGTGAAGGCAGAATCCGCAGCCCGGCTGGAAGGCTGGCTGGTGTCGGATACCGCCAAGGAGCTGATCAACGGCTACCAGATCAATGGCGAGGCGCTGTTTGTGTTCAACGCGGCGCCATAGGCGATAGCGGCATCCACAGCACAGCGGTTGCAATGTGCAGACGCCGCGCCTGAGCGCGGCGCCTGGCCCAACGGGAGCGGGGGGCTTTGACCCGCCGCACTCCGGGCGGGAGGGGCCGGTTGCGGGCTTCGCGCCGTGCGTGGTCAATCAGTCGTCGGTCACATGGATGGCGAATTGTTCCAGGCCCGCCTCCTGCGGCTCGATGCTGCGATAGCTTTCCTTGACGCCCGCCTCTGTCAGCTCGCGCATCACCGTCAGCAGCGTATTGGGCGCGTGATCGGCGCAGAGTTCCGCCATATGTGTCAGCTCTTCCGCAGCCACCGGGCGGGCGGCGGCCAGATCCGGGGCGCCGTAGTAGCTGACGAAATGCGCGGCCAGCAGATCGGTGAGGCCTGCCAGCTCGCTCTCCTCGATCCGCGTCACCGCAACGAAGGTGACACGCCCGCCGGTTTCCAGCCCCATCCAGCCATTGGCAAAGGCCTGGCGTTGCTTGCCGATCAGATCGGCCTCTTCCCAGTTGGAAAACTCAAACCCGCCCGAAATACACCATTCGCCGGTGCGGGCCGGGCTGGCAAAGACGTTCTGATCGCTCTCGTCGAAATGAATGGCGCGGGCAAGCTGCATCACGGTGTCTCCAGTAGGGTGGTCAGGGGGATCAGATGGGTTGTCGCCTCGTCCCGCAACAGCAGGCCGAAATCTTCGTCCACGCCGAGGAAGGTGCCATTCAGGCCCGCATGGGTGACGGTTTCGCCAATATCCTGGGCAAGGCCGCGCCAGGTCGTGTGCACCGGCTCCGTGCCGTCCTCTTCCCAGCGGTTGATCCAGTGCAGCGCGTGGCGGGCCCAGCTTTCCAGTAACTGGCCTGCATCCACATCGGCGCAGCCCTCGGCATAAAGCGCGGTATCCTCGGGACGATCGCCGGTTTCCCCGTCGCTCGGCGGCCAGAGCGGCAGGTCGAGGCCGATGACCAGCCAGTCTGGCACCTCTGATGGCGCGGTTGTACTGGCGGCGGCACGCAGCCGGCCGCAGCGACCGCCATTGATGCGCAGACCGCCGTCCCATTGCAGATGCACCGCCACCTCGGGCGGGGCCAGCGCGCCAAGGGCGTTTTGCAGTGCAATACCGCAGACCGGAAGCATGGTCATGGCCTGCCGCAGGGCAACCTCGGGCGCAAAGACAAAGGCCGCCTGAAGCCGGTCATGCAGCAGGTTATGCACCACCAGACCTGCGTCGCAGCCCAGAACCGCCTTCTGACAGGCGATGGCAAAGGGATCGTCGGCCCCGCTGAGCGCGAGCCCCTCCATCAGGGGGGGGAAGCTGAGGTCGCTCATTTCGGCCATCGGATCAGGCCTGACCCTTGGCGATCAGATCTGCCGCCAGATCATGGAACGCCTTGGCCTGCGCGCTGTCGGGTTTGCTGACCGCAATCGGCGCGCCACCGTCGGCGGCAACGCGCACATCCAGATGCAGCGGGATCTCCGCCAGCAGCGGCACATTCAGTTTCTCAGCCTCGGCAGCAACGCCGCCATGGCCAAAGACATGTTCCTCATGCCCGCAGTTGGAGCAGATATGCGTGGACATGTTTTCCACCATGCCGATGATCGGCACGTTGAGTTTCTGGAACATGTCGATGCCTTTGCGGGCGTCGATCAGCGCCACATCCTGCGGGGTGGACACCACGATGGCGCCGTCCACATGCGCCTTTTGCGCCAGCGTCATCTGCACATCACCGGTGCCCGGCGGCAGGTCCACGATCAGCACGTCCAGCGCGCCCCATTGCACCTGCATCATCATCTGCTGGAGGGCCCCCATCAGCATCGGGCCGCGCCAGACAACCGCCTGATCCTCGTTGGTCATCAGGCCGATCGACATCATGGTGACCCCGTGGTTGCGCATCGGCAGGATGGTTTTGCCATCCGGGCTGGCGGGCCGACCGGAGACCCCCAGCATCCTGGGCTGCGAAGGGCCGTAGACATCAGCATCAAGCAGGCCGACACGGCGGCCCTGAGCGGCCAGGGCACAGGCGATATTCGCCGAAACCGTGGACTTGCCGACGCCGCCCTTGCCGGAGGCAACCGCGATGATCCGGTCGACGCCGGGAATTTTCTGCGGCCCCTGCGGCTGGGCGGCCGGTTTGGGCTTCAGGTCCGGCGGCGCCTTTTCGGAATGGGCCGTCAGCATGGCCGAAACCTTGCCCGCGCCGGGCAGCGCCGTCACCTTGGCGTCGGCTTCATCGCGCACGGGCGCGTAGATATCGGATTTGGCCGGGTCGATTTCCAGCACAAAGCGGACTGTGCCCTCTTCGATATTGAGCGCGCGGACGATGCCAGCGGCGACGATATCGCTGCCGGACACCGGGTCTTTGATGGTCTTGAGCGCCTCTAGGACAGTTTCACGAGTGAGGGACACGCCGGGGTTGCTCCTTATTGGGGCGAGCTTGGTCTAAGCTGGCTTGATTATTTTTGATGGCCTGCGGGGCTTTTGGCCCCGGCTGTAACGGCTCTTGACGGGGATGTAGGTGGTTTCCTAGCATTTCATATGGTCTGGGTATGTACTCTTTTGCGCGGTTACGCGGGAATACTGGCGATAATTCTGCTTGCGCTGATCCTGCGACCGGCCAGCGGACAGGCCGAGAGCGATCCGGCAAAGCTGCGACTGGCCGCGCCTGCGCCACTGGTGGAGACCGGGGTGCTGGGGTTTCTGTTGCCGCGGTTTTCGCTGAAGACGCAGGTGCGGATCGAACTGGTCGACAGCAATGATGTCGCCGAGATGATGCTGGGCACGACCGGCCAGCCCGTGATGGAGGGGGACGGGACCGTCTGGCATCTGGAGCTGATCGCGCCGGATCACGCCGGGGCGCGGCGCTTTGCAGACTGGCTGACCTCTGATGTGGGCGCGCGCACGATCGCCGCCTTTGCCCCCGAGGGGCGCCAGATGTTCCGGGTGCCGAAGCAGGCACAGGCCGCGGTGGCTGTGACCACATGGGACGGCGACGCCGGACGCGGATACGATCTGTCCAAATCCCACTGCGGGCGCTGTCACGCGGTGGAGGAGGCCGGACGGATCAACAGTATCGGCTCGACCCCGTCGTTCTATGTGTTGCGCAGCCTCGCCAATTGGGAGGAGCGGTTTCAGGCCTTCTACGCGCTGAACCCGCATCCCGCCTTTACCCAGATTGCCGAGATCACGCCGCCCTTCGACGAGGCACGCCCCTCGCCGATTGTTCCGGTCGAACTCACGCTGGACGAGCTGGAGAATATCCTCGCCTATGTGGCCGTGCTCAGCCCCGCGGATCTGGGGGCGCCGTTGGAGCATAAGTAGCGTCATCATCTTATCGCGGCATTTCGGGATCAGTGATCCTTGCGTTTGCTGAGGTAGTCCTCGGTGGTGCGGACACGGGGGCGCTCCGCGCCTGCAAAGGGCGAGTTCTTTTGATGGAACTGCGCGTTGACCCGGCAATTGTCACACATCTGGATCATCCGGGCGGCATCCGGGTTGGCGAACATCGAATGTTTCCCGGCCAGTTTCTCGGTGATCTTGTCGATGGTGGATTTGACGCCGAAGAGCGAACCGCATTCGACGCAGGCAAAGGGTTCTTCCTCGTGCAGGACCACCTGTGACAGCGCGTCGGATGTCAGGTTCAGGCGTGGCTCGTAGCGGATCGCGTCCTCCGGGCAGACATTGGCGCAGAGACCGCATTGCAGACAGGCATCCTCCTGAAAGCGCAGCTGCGGCAGGTCCGGGTTGTCCCCCAGCGCGCCGGAGGGGCAAAGTGAGACACAGGAGAGGCAGAGCGTGCATTTGTCGGTGGCGACCAGAACAGCGCCATAGGGGGCGCCTTCGGGCAGGGGCAGCGTTTCGGCTTCGGGCAGCAGAGCCTTGGCGGCCTGACGGGTGATCTGGCGCCGTGTGCCCATCGGGCGCTGCGGGGTTTCCACCCGCGCCTGAGCGCCGCTGCGGTCAAAGAGGCGGTCGCTTAGCTGGTCCGGGTCGTTCAGCTCCAGCAGATGCAGGTAGGGCCCGGCAATCGCCGTGGCCAGAGCCAGCTCGTGGTCCTGCACGTCGCGCTCAGCCCTGGGCGAGAGCAGCACCGAAACCTCGGCGAAACCGGCAGCGAGGGCGGCGAGGGCTTCGGCGTGACCAAAACTGTTGAGCGCCTCAACCGACAGGGGGATCACATCCGCCGGCAGGCCGCGGCCGTGGCGGGCGGCCAGCTCGACCATCTGATCACCGTGCTGATCGACCACCAGCAGGCGGGGGGCGCTGCCACCAGCCTCTGCATATGCCTTGGCCAGGGTCTGGATCCGGCGCATCAGCGCATCGGTTGGCGGCGCGTCATAGGTGATTGCGCCGGAGGGGCAGAGCACGGCGCAGGAGCCACATCCGGCGCAGATCATCGGGTCAATGCTGACATGATCGCCGGCCGGGCTGATGGCACCGGTCGGGCAGACATCGAGGCAGCGGGTGCAACCGGTCTGCTCGGCGCGCGAATGGGCGCAAAGCAACGGCTCGCTGCGCACGTAGAGGGGTTTTTCGAAAGTGCCGACCAGCTGGCTGGCGCTCAGCGTGGCCTCGGCGACGGCCGGGGCGGACTTTGGATCGGCGCGCAGGTAGCCGTCACGTTTTTCGGGCGCGGGAAACAACGGCTGGACGCCGCGCAGGTCGAGAATGATATCGCAGACCGACTGCCCGCCGTCGCGGGCTTCGTCCCAGGTCCAGCTGCGCCCAGTGACGTCCAGCTGTTGCAGCCGGTCGATGGTGACGGAAAACTGTCCCAAGGCGCCTCGCGCGTGGCGCAGCTGGCCGGAAATCACATCGTAGGCGCGGCTATGAGGGGGGTCGCTCGGCGTCTCGAGAAGCACGGTCACCGCGAGGCTCTCCTGCAGCCGCTCGGCTGCGACATAGGCCACCTCCGGCGCGCCAAGGATCAGGCAGAGCCCCTCCGAATGCAGGTCTATGGTCTTTGACAGGGGCGGTGTCAGCGTTGCCTCAGCAATCAACGCGGTCATTTTGGGCAGCGTCGAGGCGGTATCGGCGGTCCATCCGGCCCGGTCGCGCAGGTCGACAAAGGCCGGGGCCGGCTGGTCGATTTCCTCTGCCAGTGCCTCGAAAATCCGGTGCTCCTGGGCGCAGCAAATAATTGCGTCCCCCTGCGAGATGGCCTGTGCCGCCTGTTCGATCTGATCGGTGCAAAGCGCTGAATGCAGCTTTGAACAGGGCAGGCCTGTGCTACGGGACAATGCCTCGGAATCGATTGATTGCGTTCCGGCACAATCACATAGAATCAATTGCTTAGACATGTTTTCTCCGCGTGTTTCTCGCTTGGTGAAAGCAGCAGAAATCCGCCACTCCGGGCTTAGACTAGGCATGTTTGCGCAAGCAGGTAAACCGCAATTTGCCGGTCAGCCGTGCCGCCGGGTGGCTCAGATGAGGCAAGTGATTCGCCGTGGCAAGGCATCGCGCTTCCCCTGCGTTAAGCCTGAGTGAATTAGTCGAATTAGACTTTTCGTCCGCACTGTCCAAAGGGGGCATGTCGGGCTGGTCAAATTGACCTTTGATGTTGATTTAACGCGCCATCAGCAAAAGTTATCTTCCCGTGTGGTCGCAGAATGCGGCACTGTTTTGTCAACCGAACTGACCAAATAGGGCGTTGACGTGTCTGAGACCGGGGATCGCAGTGCAAAGACGGATGTGATGCCGCTGGGTGTCGTCCTGCGGCGTCAGCCGGGGGTGACCCGTTGGGCGCGCTGGTCGTGGAAGGCAACCTCGGTGCTGCCGGGTGCGGCGCAGGCGGACTGGCAGCTGTTGCGCGAAGCGGGCGAGGTGCGGGAGTACCACGCCGCCACCCTGCCGCTGGAGCTGCACCGGAGCGAGGCCGAGGCCTATCTGCACGGGCTGACCGCGGAACCACCCTGCATCTATGTGGTCCTGCGCGACGGCGTGTCGGACGACCGGCCGCTTGAGGTGCTCTTGGTGACGGCCTCGCCCTATGAGGCGCAGGATTACGCCGACAACGGCGAGGATCTGGTGGAAAAAGTACCGATGCCGGACGGGCTGATTGCCTGGGTCCGCGATTTTGCGCAGCTGCATTTTCACGACGAGCCGTTCAAGAAACGGCGCCGGGACCGGGTCAAGACCGACGCCAGCGAGGACGGGATCGGCGATCCGCGCATCTCGCAGATGACCGATGTCTATCGCTCGCCCGCCCTGAAGAAGGCGCGCCTGTCATGAGCCGGGATGATTTCTGGTCCCGCCGCCGCGCCCGTGTTGCGGCCGAACAGGAGGCTGAGGCCGCCGAGGTCGCTGCTGCCGCACGTCAGGCCGCCGAAGAGGCGCTGGAGGAGAAAAGTGACGCCGAGATCCTGCAAGAGCTGAACCTTCCGGACCCCGATGAGATGCAACAGGGCGATGACTTCAGCGTGTTCCTGAAAGAGACCATTCCGGCGCGGATCCGTACCCGCGCCCTTCGCCGTTTGTGGACCAGCAATCCGGTTCTGGCCAATGTCGACGGGCTGTTGGATTACGGCGAGGATTTCACCGACAGCGCCATGGTGATCGAGAATCTTCAGACCGCATATCAGGTCGGCAAGGGCATGACCGCGCATGTAGAGGAGCTGGCGCGGCAGGCAGAAGAGGCCGCAGCCACGACCGCTGACACCGAGCAGGAGGCTGAAGCGCTGGCCGCTGAGGAGACGGTTGCGGCTGTCGCGCCGCATGAGGCAGCCTCATGCGACTCTTTGCAGGCCGGTGCTGGGCAGGCCGAGACAGCGCCGCTCGAATCCGTGCGCCGCCCGACCATGGGCTTGCAGTCGCCGTCAGATGGTGCCGATCCAGACCATGCACAGGAAGCGGCAGCCCGGATGCCGTCAATGCCGACAGCGGCTGATCCCGTCTTTGCCGCTGTTGCTGATCCCGTTCCCGATCCGGTGGCGTCGGCGCCGAGGCGTATGCGCTTCACTTTTGCCGCTGACACCAACGCACCCGTCACCTGACCCACCCGAAACCCAGACCAAGACCCCTGCGAGGAGACACATATGACCGCCGAGCACGCCCAGACAGAGACAGCCGAACAGACGGCCGGTCCTGCCATTCCGCAGGATGAAGACCGGCTGCGTGCGGATCTCTACAATTTTCTGGGCCTGATGCTGTCGGGGCCGCCGGATGAGATGCTGTTGGCGCAGATGGCCGGTTTATCCGGGGATGACACCGACTTGGGCACGGCGATCAACGCGCTGGCGAAAATCGCGCGGCTGACCAAACCTGCGGCCGCTGAGCGGGAGTTTAACAAGCTGTTCATCGGTCTGGGCCGTGGCGAGCTGCTGCCCTATGCCAGCTACTATCTGACCGGATTTCTGAACGAGAAACCGCTGGCAGCCCTGCGGCAGGACATGGCCGCGCGGGGCATGACACGGGCCCAGAATGTCTATGAGCCGGAGGATAATATCGCCTCCCTTATGGAGATGATGGGGGCGCTGATTGCCGGACGTTTCGGCACGGCAGCACCGCTGGGTGACCAGAAACAGTTCTTCAACAAACACATAGGCCCCTGGGCCGGGCATTTCTATTCCGATCTGGAGGCGGCGAAGAACTCGGTTCTTTATGCCGCCGTCGGTGCCGTGGGCCGGGTCTTCATGGAGATCGAGGCCGAAGGATTTCGAATGAGTGCGGAGCAATCCGCCTGAGCCGGGACGGCGTGCCGTCCTTAACCCACGTGAGCCAACCAACTGAGGAGGAGGATCACATGACCAGAAAGACCGAGGAGGCCCAGAGCCGCCGCGACTTTCTCAAGCTGGCAGCGACCACAACGCCGATTGCGGCGATTGCGGTGGCGACGACCGGCGGCACGGCCGAGGCGGCCGAGCCTGACCTGACATCGGAAGTGATGCAGGATACCGCGCACACCCGCGCCTATTACGACAGTCTCCGGTTCTGACCGACCGGTGATGTTTTGAACGCCCACGGCGACTGGTTGCGTGACGCCCGACTGCCAAAGGCCCCCGATAACCCAGCGAACCCGTAAGGGAAGCAAGGGAGGAACACATGCTTAGGAAAAAGACCAACGGGGTTGCGCGACGCCCCCAGCGGACCAGTATCCTGTCCAAGGTTGCAGAAAGCTCCGTTGACCGCCGCGCGTTTCTGCGCGGATCCGGCCTCGCGATTGGTGGGCTTGCCGCCATCAGCGCCACCGGTGGATCCGTCACCAAGGCCAATGCCGCCACGGCTGCGGCTGGCGCGGTGGAAACCGTCAAATCCGTCTGCACCCACTGCTCGGTCGGCTGTACCGTCGTAGCAGAGGTGCAGAATGGCGTCTGGACCGGTCAGGAACCCGGTTGGGACAGCCCGTTCAACCTCGGCGCCCATTGTGCCAAGGGGGCCTCCGTGCGCGAACACGCCCATGGAGAACGCCGTCTGAAGTACCCGATGAAGAAAGAAGGCGGGGAATGGAAGCGCATCAGCTGGGAACAGGCGATCAACGAGATCGGCGACGGCATGATGCAGATCCGCGAAGAGAGCGGACCCGACAGCGTCTATTGGCTTGGCTCGGCCAAGCATAACAACGAACAGGCCTATCTGTTCCGCAAGTTCGCCGCCTATTGGGGCACCAATAACGTCGACCACCAGGCGCGGATCTGTCACTCGACCACGGTTGCGGGTGTTGCGAATACATGGGGCTACGGCGCCATGACCAACAGCTACAACGATATCCATAACTCCAAGGCGATCTTCATCATCGGCGGTAACCCGGCAGAGGCGCATCCTGTCTCGCTGCTGCATGTTCTGAAGGCCAAGGAGCAGAACAACGCGCCGCTTATCGTCTGCGATCCGCGTTTCACCCGCACGGCAGCCCATGCCGATGAATATGTGCGTTTCCGCCCCGGCACCGATGTGGCGCTGGTCTGGGGGATCCTGTGGCATATCTTCGAGAACAGCTGGGAAGATAAAGAATTCATCCGCACCCGTGTCTGGGGCATGGATCAGATCCGCGAAGAAGTGGCCAAGTGGACGCCCGAGGAGGTCGAGCGTGTGACCGGCACCCCCGGCAGCCAGCTGAAGCGCGTGGCGCGGACAATGGCCAACAACCGCCCCGGCACCGTGATCTGGTGTATGGGTGGCACCCAGCACACCACCGGCAACAACAACACCCGCGCCTACTGCATTCTGCAGCTTGCGCTGGGCAACATGGGCACATCGGGCGGCGGCACCAATATTTTCCGTGGCCACGACAACGTGCAGGGCGCAACCGACCTTGGCGTTCTGAGCCATACATTGCCGGGTTACTATGGCCTGTCGGCGGGCGCATGGGCGCATTGGGGCCGTGTCTGGGGTGAGGATAGCGAATGGCTTGCCGGTCAGTTCGACACCACCAAAGGGGCCGATGGCAAGGACAAGTCGATGCAGAACCTGACGGGTATTCCGGTCAGCCGCTGGATCGACGGTATTCTGGAAGACAAGGCGAACATAGACCAGCCCAATAACGTGCGGGCCATGGTCCTGTGGGGCCATGCGCCGAACTCTCAGACCCGTATGACGGAGATGAAGACGGCGATGGAGAAGCTGGACATGCTGGTCGTTGTCGACCCGTATCCCACCGTCTCTGCGGTGCTGCATGATCGCACCGATGGTGTCTATCTGCTGCCCGCCTGTACCCAGTTCGAGACCCGGGGTTCGGTCACCGCGTCCAACCGCTCCTTGCAGTGGCGCGACAAGATCGTCGATCCGCTGTTCGAAAGCCTGCCGGACCATGTGATCATCGCCAAATTCGCCAATAAATTCGGCTGGGGCGACCGGTTCTTCCGCAATATCGAGATGGAAGATGCCGAGACCCCGAATGTCGAAAGCGTCACCCGCGAATTCAACCGTGGTATGTGGACGATCGGCTATACCGGCCAGTCGCCGGAGCGGATGAAAACGCATATGGCCAATCAGCACACCTTTGACCGCACCACGCTGCGGGCGGTGGGTGGTCCTGCTGACGGCGATTACTACGGGATGCCCTGGCCCTGCTGGGGAACCGCTGAAATGGGTCACCCGGGCACGCCAAACCTCTATGACATGTCAAAACCTGTCTCCGAGGGCGGCCTGACCTTCCGCGCGCGCTTTGGTGTGGAACGGGATGGCGACAACCTGCTGGCAGAAGGTGTCTATTCCGCAGGCTCCGACATTCAGGATGGTTATCCTGAGTTCACCTATCAGATGCTGAAGGATCTGGGCTGGCACACCGAGCTGACCGCGTCCGAGCGGGCCTTTATCGCCAAGGCTGCCGGGGTGGATGGGTTTGCCGATTACACCCACGAAGTCGGCGAGCAGAGCATGTCGCCCTTCCCGTCGGACTATGACGACAAGGTGGCCAAGGTGAACTGGAAAACCGACCTGTCGGGCGGCATCCAGCGGGTTGCCATCGCGCATGAATGTGCGCCCTTCGGCAACGCCAAGGCGCGTGCCGTGGTCTGGACCTTCCCGGATCCGGTGCCAATCCATCGCGAGCCGCTCTATACCAACCGCCGGGATCTGGTCGAAGACTACCCGACATATGAGGACCGTCACGCCTACCGGCTGCCGACCCTCTATGCGTCGATCCAGAAGAACGACGTCTCCAAGGAATATCCGATCATCCTGACCTCAGGTCGTCTGGTCGAATATGAAGGCGGCGGCGAAGAAACCCGGTCCAACCCGTGGCTTGCGGAATTGCAGCAGGACATGTTCGTCGAGATCCACCCGCGCGATGCCAACAATATCGGCATTCGCGATGGCTCTCAGGTCTGGGTCGAAGGCCCGGAAGGCGGCAAGGTCAAAGTCATGGCAATGGTCACAGAGCGGGTCGGAGAGGGCGTTGCCTTCATGCCGTTCCACTTTGGTGGTCACTACCAGGGCACGGATCTGCGCGACAAATACCCGGATGGGGCTGACCCCTATGTTCTGGGCGAAAGCTGCAACGTCGCACAGACCTATGGCTACGACAGCGTGACCCAGATGCAGGAGACCAAATGTACTCTCTGCAAAATCAGCGCAGCATAAGGAGAAAGAGATATGGCAAGAGCGAAGTTTCTCTGTGACGCCGAACGCTGCATTGAATGCAACGCTTGCGTGACGGCCTGTAAGAACGAGCATGAGGTGCCCTGGGGCATCAACCGGCGTCGGGTGGTGACCATCAATGATGGCAAACCCGGCGAGCGGTCGATCTCGGTCGCCTGTATGCATTGCTCGGACGCACCCTGTATGGCGGTGTGCCCGGTCGATTGCTTCTACCAGAACGAAGAAGGCGTGGTCCTGCACTCCAAGGATCTCTGCATTGGCTGTGGCTATTGCTTCTACGCGTGCCCCTTTGGTGCGCCGCAGTATCCGCAGGCAGGCAACTTTGGCAGCCGCGGCAAGATGGACAAATGCACCTTCTGCGCCGGTGGCCCCGAGGAGACGCATTCCAATGCGGAATTCTCCAAATACGGGCGCAACCGGATTGCAGAGGGCAAGCTGCCCATCTGCGCCGAGATGTGCTCAACCAAGGCGCTGTTGGCCGGTGACGGCGATGTCGTGTCTGCGGTCTACCGCGAACGCGTTGTCGCCCGTGGCTTTGGCTCGGGTGCCTGGGGCTGGGGGACAGCCTATGACCAGAAGGGCGGCTGATCAGCCCTCTTTGACATGAAGGGATGGCCCGCCCGCGCGGGCCGTCCTGTTTTCCTGTTCAGTTTCCAAGACAACCCATGAAGGAGTGTGGCCCATGCTGCGCATCGCCTTTGCAATTCTGATGCAACTGACGCTGATGGCGGGGATCGCTGCGGCGCAGGACACCCAGGGTGCCCCTGCGGCGGAGGCGGTGCCGGATCGCAGTGCCACGGGTGGGGCGCAGACGCTGGAGGATATCCTGGCCCGTCAGCGCGGCGAAAAAATCGACGACAGTTTCCGCAGCGACGATACCGGTGCGGGCGCGATTGGCGCCGGGATCACGCAACAGCTGGGCACGCTCGGTGGGGCCTCCGATCCCGAACTCTGGCGCGCAATCCGCTACAACGCGGCAGATCTGCGGGTCTCGGCGGGGGGCGATGTTGCCACTGTTCTGGTGCAGGATGGCGGTATGCGCTGGCTGACTTTCCGCGATGGGCCGCTTCGCACCTATGGTGGCTGGCTATTGCTGGGCACGATAGGCTTCCTGGCGCTGTTCTATCTGCTGCGCGGCCGTATTCGCATAGACGAGCCCTCCACCGGACGCACGGTCACCCGCTTTCAGTTCATCGAACGCTTTGCCCATTGGATGCTGGCGGGATCCTTCATTCTGCTGGGCGTTACCGGATTGGCCAGCCTGTTTGGCCGGATGGTGATCGCCCCCTATCTGGGCAAGGAGATCAACGCGGGCCTGCTGATCTGGAGCAAATGGGTCCACAACAATGTTTCCTGGGCGTTCATGCTGGCGCTGATCATGGTGTTTGTCATGTGGGTGGCCCACAATATCCCCAACCGTACGGATCTGGTGTGGATCCGCCAGATGGGCGGCATTGTCGGCAAGGCCCATCCGCCCGCTAAGAAGTTCAACTTTGGCCAGAAGCTGATTTTCTGGTCGGTGATTGTTCTTGGAACCTCCATTTCGGTTTCGGGCCTGTCGCTCCTGTTCCCGTTTGAGATGCCGCTCTTTGCCAAGACCTTTGCCATCTTGAATGATCTCGGCCTGCCGCAGCTGGTGGGTTATGGCACCCTGCCGGTTGACCTTGCACCGCAGGAAGAAATGCAGCTGGCCCAGAGCTGGCACGCCATTATCAGCTTTGTGCTGATGGCGATTATTCTGGCGCATATCTACATCGGCTCGCTGGGCATGGAAGGTGCCTTTGACGCGATGGGAGCCGGCGACGTGGACGAGGCTTGGGCGCATCAGCACCACTCCATCTGGTTGGAGGAAATGCGCGAAAAGGGCGAAGTCACGCCAGAGGGCAGCAGCGGTAGCGGCAGCGCCAAGGGCGCAACACCGGCGGAGTGACCGGCGGTGTGGTGCCGCCTGTCAGCGCTGGTCCTGCGGACGGGCTATCTGTGGGCCGCCTGCGCTGCGACTGTTCTGGCGCTGCCCGCAGGTGCCGATCCGGCCGACGGGGATGAGTTCACCACGTTGAAAGGCCACGGCGGCCCGGTGATGGCCTTGGCGGTGTCGCCTGAGGGTCAGGTGGCCACCGGCAGTTTCGACAATGCCGTGGGCCTGTGGAGCGATCGCACGCCACGCTGGCTTGAGGCCCATGATGCAGCGGTCACCGCTCTGGCCTTTGTCGATGCCGGTCGTCTGGTCACCGCGGGGGATGATTTCGCGCTCTACCTGTGGCCGAAGGGCGGCCAACAGGCCGAGCTGATCGGCCGCCATCTGGGCAAGATCCGGGCGCTGGCCATTGCCCCTGACCGCGAAATGCTGGTGTCGGCGAGCTGGGACGGCAATATCGGCCTCTGGCCATTTGACGGAGGAGCGGAACAGCGCATAGCGGTTGGCAGCGGCATCAATGACGTGTCAATCGGACCAGGGGGGGCGATTTATGCTGCCACGATGGAGGGGCAGATACTGGTCTACGAGGACGCAGGCCAACCGCCCCGGCGCCTGGTCGATCAGGGCTTTGGCATCAACCAGCTGGCGCTTGGCCCCGGTGGCGACTGGCTGGCCTATGGGGCTGTGGATGGCGCGACGCGCGTTGTCGACACACAGACCGGCGAGCCTGTAGCCGATTTCACGCTGGAGCGACGGCCTATCCTTGCAATGGCCCATCATGAGGGCACCGCGCGGCTCGCCGTCGGGGACGGGCAGGGCTATATCATGATGGTGGACACCGAGACCTGGCGCATCAGTGCCGATTTTCGCGCCACCCGCGACGGGCCGGTCTGGGCGCTGGAGTTTGCGCCGGACGGGCAGACCATCTGGGCCGCCGGGCTGGATGATCTGGCCTATGGCTGGCCGGTTGACCTGATGGGAGAGGCCGAGGCGCAGATGACAGGCAACCGCGGGTTCCTGAAGGACCCAGAAACGATGCCCAACGGCGAACGGCAGTTCATGCGGAAATGCTCGATCTGCCACGCGCTCGGGCCCGGTGAGAGTCGCAAGGCGGGACCGAGCCTATATGATGTTTTTGGTCGTCCCGCCGGCACGCTGGCGGGTTATCGCTATTCGCAGGTCCTTGATGGATCTGATATAATCTGGGGAGAGGCGACAATTGATGCCCTCTTCGATCTGGGGCCGGATCACTATATCCCCGGCTCCAAGATGCCGATGCAGCGGATTACCGATCCGCAGGACCGGCGCGATCTGATTGCGTTTCTGAAACGCGCAACCAAGGTGGAGAAGTAACACAATGAAAGCCATGTTGACGGGGTTTGCCGCCATCATCGTGATCGCCGCCGGCGCCAATCTGGCACTGGATCAGGCGGGGTTCGCCTCTTATGAGGTGCATTCCGGACCGGCCGTCCGACTGGATTGACCGTGCTGACAACCGCGCCGCCGCCCCGCGATGAATATGGGGAAAACCTTGCCGGTGCGTCGATCCTGGTGATCGATGACGAACCAGGTATGCGCAATTTCATGACCAAGATCCTGACCCCCCGCTGCAAGCGGGTGGAGCAGGCGGCGTCTGCCGCGGAGGCGTCCAATATTCTGGATCAGGCGCATTTCGACCTGATCATCCTCGACAATATCATGCCCGGCAAAACCGGGCTGGAATGGGTGCAGGAACAGCATAAGGTCGGCCTGTTTGCCGATACGGTGCTGGTCACCGCCTATGCGGATCTGGAAACTGCCATTCAGGCGTTGCGGGTCGGGGTGGCGGATTTCGTGCTGAAACCGTTTCGCGCCAATCAGATCCTCAATTCCGTGGCACGGGCCCTGGACCGCAAGCATCTGCGGCGGGAAAACTACCTGCTGAAACATGCGCTATCGGCGGAGGGCACCGCTGCGCGGGGGCGTTTGCTGGGGAAATCTCCTGCGATTCAGACCGCGCGTGACATGATTACCCGGCTGGCGCCGCTGCCGACGCCTGTGTTGTTCACCGGCGCCAGTGGTACCGGCAAGGAAATCGCGGCGCGGACGCTGCATTCGCTGTCGGACCGCGCGGAGAAGCCGTTTGTGGCGGTGAACTGCGCGGCCATCGCGCCTGATCGCATCGCGCATGAGCTGTTCGGTATGGTGGATTCGCAGGACCGCCGACAGGACGGACTGTTTCTTTATGCTGATGGCGGCACGCTGTTTCTGGACGAGGTGGCCCAGATGCCCGAACAGGTGCAGGCCGCGCTGCTCCGCGTGCTGGAGGACCAGCGCATCCGGCCGGTCGGCGCAGAGCGCGATATCCCGCTGAACCTGCGGTTCCTGTTTGCCACCAATGCCGATCTGGAACAGGCCGTGGCCGAGGGCCGTTTCCGTGCCGATCTCTATCACCGGATCAATATCGTCAACATCCAGATGCCACCGCTGCGTGAACGGGTTGAGGATATCGTGGAGCTGGCGGCGCTGTTTATGGAGCAGTTCTCTACCACGCTGGCCATGCCTGCGCTGGAGCTCGACGCTGAGACCCTGCTGAAATTCAGCCGCTACGACTGGCCCGGTAATGTGCGTGAGCTGCGCAACCTGATTGAACGGTCGGTCATTCTCGGCGCCTTTCCTGAGGAGTTCGCAGGCACCGGCGGGATCACGGGCAGTGCTGCGATGGATACGCTCGATCTGGTGATGCAGCGTCATATCGTGCATGTGCTGGATGCCTGTGACGGCAATCGCGCCGAGGCCGCCCGCCGGTTGGGGGTTTCGCGGAAAACGATTGATCGAAAATGCGCCAGTTGGGGGCTGTGATATCATCCGAGCGATAGGTGGATGGACGGCCAGCGTGTCGCGGGCTGTGGCTCAGTCCCCGGCCTTGACCGCAGGCAGCCAGATCGAAAAGACGGCGCCTTTGATCTCCCCGTTCTCAATCCGGGTGTCGGCCGAAATCACCCCGCCGGCGCGCTGAATCAGGGTCTGGCTGATCGACAGCCCCAGCCCGGTGCCTTCGCCCAGT
The DNA here is from genome assembly GCF_048056015.1 of Phaeobacter sp. JH20_37. Classification (NCBI taxonomy): domain Bacteria; kingdom Pseudomonadati; phylum Pseudomonadota; class Alphaproteobacteria; order Rhodobacterales; family Roseobacteraceae; genus Phaeobacter; species Phaeobacter sp. JH20_37. Next base: position 123,937 of record NZ_JAYMWW010000022.1, read on the forward strand.
TTGGTGGTGTAGAACGGGTTGAACACCGACGGCAGATCTTCGGCAGCGATGCCCGGCCCGGTGTCCGAAACCTCAAGACAGGCGCCGCTGACACCGTCGCGCTCCATCGGCCTCAGGGCCAGCAGGAGCCTGCCGCAGCCCTCCATGGCCTGCGCCGCGTTGAGGATCAGGTTGATCACCACCTGCTGCAATTCGCCCGGGTCTATGCGAACCGGTGGCGTTGCGGCGAACTGTTTTTCAACGGTAATGGCCTGTTTGGTGATCACGTGATCGACCAGCACCAGACAGTCGGAGACAACCGGGGCCAGATCCAGGCTTTCCTCGAAGGTGCCAAATTCGGTGGGGCGCGCAAATTGCAGCAGTTTGCCAACGATGGCGCTGATCCGCAGGATCTGATCGTCAATCAGCGCCAGCTCGGTGTCCACCTCCTCGGCGGCGGCGCCCAGGGTCATCCGCATCACATCGACGTTGCCCTGGATCACGGCGACGGGATTGTTGATCTCATGCGCCACACCGGCTGTGATCTCGCCGATGGAGGCGAGTTTCTCACTCATCACCAGCTGCTTATAGGTTGCCTCCAGTTTTTCGTTGGCGGCGCGCAGTTCGGCGGTGCGCTGGTCGACACGCGCGTTCAGCTCCTCTGCCCAGTCGCGCAGTTTCTGGTCACGATCCTGAACCTGATCAAGCAGGCTGTCGAGATGGGCCGCAACCTGTCCGATCTCGTCACGGCGCCCGACATTGCCGTTGCGCGCGGTCAGATCGCCACGTTCGACACGGGCCATGGTGTGGCTCATCTGCTCAAGCGGCGCAAAGATCCCTTTGGCCAGCCACAGGAACAGGGGCGCGGACAACAGCAGAACGGACAGGAATGACAGCACCACAGTCCAATAGGCGGAGAGTTTGGCCGCCGCAAAGGGCGCCTCAAGGAAGCCGACATACAGCATCCCAACGCGACGCCCGAAGCTGTCGGTGAGCGGCAGATAGCCGGAGATATACCAGTCGTTCACCACAAAGGCACGGTCGAGCCAGGTCTGCCCCTCACCCAGCACCGCATCGCGCACCGCCTGCGAAACCCTGGTGCCAAGCGCGCGGACGTCTTCAAACAGGCGAACGTTTGTGGAGATACGGGTATCTTCCAAAAACAGTGTCGCGGTGCCCTTGCGGCTGATGCGATGACTGTCGCCCAGATAGACCAGGGCATTGATCGTATCGATGAAATCAAGATCCCGGTTCAGAAGCCGGCCCGCCACCAGCACGCCTTCACTGCCGTTATTGGTCACCGGCGCGGCGGAATGGATCACCATGCCGCGATCTTCCGCCGGTCGGGTTGTCGGCGCGGCGGCCTCGGTCTCGATCAGGGAAATACGGGCCCGGTCACGCAGGTCGGCAGAGATCTCATCCAGGTCCGCAGCGGAGAAAATGTCGATTTCCGAGGCCAGCCTGCCCTGCGCCGCGCGGTCGATCACCGGCCAGCGGCGCGCCTCGCGGTCGATATTGCGCAATGGCAGATAATAGAGGAAATCAAGCTGGAGGGATTGCCGCTGCTGGTCAAGAAACCGCAACTGATCCTGCAACGATGCGCGCAGGACCTCGGCAAACCGGGCCGAGCTGGCGATTGCTGCCAGATCATCGCCGGTATTGGCCTGCAACTGGCGCAAATACTGGTCGGCGATTTTCAGATCGCTTTCCACATTGACGATCAGAACATTGTCGTAATCCGCGTTCCAGCGCGCCATGGCCACGACCAGCAGCAGCGGCATCACCACGCTGAGCGGCAGAAGTGCGAGCAATAGGAGGCGGAGCCGGACGGATTTCAAGGCGGCAAGGTCCTGTAGGCAGCTGGCACATCGGGTGAGTCCGCAGAGCGCATGGCTGCGTGCGGTGTTCACCCACTGTCGCATGGGGCCTGCTGGATGAGCAAGTCCGGCGCTGTGTTTGATAACACGGTCGCCACGATCTGGTGGCGATCAGCCCATCATCAGGCTGGGATTTCCTTGCCGGCCCAGTCGAACACCCGCCCGCTGTCCTTGGCCGATAACCGGTCGATCACCTGGGCGAGGTAGGCCGCGGCCTGTTGTGGCTCGAACAGAGCGTCGTCGGAGACGTTCTTTGAAAAAGGTTCCGACAGCAGTGTTTTTACGGTGCCGGGATGCAGGCCGACACAGATCATCTCCTCGTTGCTGCGCGCGGTTTCGATGGCGTAGTTGCGGATCAGCATGTTCAGTGCCGCTTTGGAGGCGCGATAGGCGTGCCAGCCGCCGAGGCCATTGTCGCTGATCGAGCCGACCCGCGCGGACAGGGCGGCAAAGACCGCGCGCCCCTTGCGAGGCATGATCGGCAGCAGATGTTTGGCAATGATAGCGGGGGCAAAGGTGTTTATTTCAAACACCTTGCGGAACGCCACCGGGTCCTGCTGACGATAGGATTTCTCAGGCTTAAGCCCGGCCTCGTGCGAGAGAACCCCGGTTGCAACGACGACCAGATCAGGGGCGATCCCCCTGCGGCGCAGATCATCGGCAAACCCGGCCAGCTGGTCCTCATCCGTGATATCGGCGCGGTAGCTGTCGACGCCGGCCTTCGGTGGCAATGCGCCGCGCGCGACCGCCGTCAGGCTGGCGGGGTTTCGCGCCGCAAAATGGTCAACCATCGCCGACCCGATGCCACCGGAGGCACCGATAATGACGATGTGGCGCGGCGAATGGGGGCTCATTTTCCCGCCCCCATCAGGCGCAGGAACAGTTTGCGGGGAAGATGTTTGCCGATGGTGAAGACCCAGGCGAAGGGGGCGGGGAAACTGGTGCTGAAGCGCCCGCTTCGCATCGCTTTCAGGCAGGCATCTGCGGCCTCATCCGGGGTCTGGATCATCGGCATCTTGAAATCGTTCTTGTCGGTCAGACGGGTTTTGATGAAACCCGGATTGATCACCTGAACCTTTATGGGGGTCTGGATCAGATCGGCCTGGAGGTTCTCGGCCATGTGTATAACGGCCGATTTCGACGCGCCATAGCCGGTCGCTCCGGGCAGGCCCGTGTGACCGGCGAGTGAGCCGATCAGCACGATATGCCCTTCGTTGGCAGCGACCATCTGCGGTATGACGCGGCCAACCACACGAATTGCGCCCATGAAGTTCACGTCGCAGATCAGCTCGACCTTCTCGGCGTCCCAGTCCTGCGCAGGCATCGGGTCATAGGCCCCGGCACAGTAAAGGAGGCCATCCACCTTGCCGATCTGCTCCACGGCCCGGCTGATGGCGTCGGGATCGGTCACATCCAGTGGCAGGGCAGTGGCATTGCTCAGCGTGCCCGCCAGCTCCTGCAGGCGCTCTTCGCTGCGCGCTGACAGCACCAGCCGCGCGCCTGCGGCATCCAGCTTCTCGGCGATCGCACGCCCCAGCCCCTCGCTCGCGCCGACGATCCACCAGGTCTGTCCTGCAAACATCTCACTCTCCCTTCGGTCGCATGGTGGCGATCAGCTCGGCCACCTTGATGCCGAATTTGCGCATTTCGGAGCGGTTCATGATCGTGCCGTTCTCCATCAGATACATCCAGTCGATGACATCCAGCACATGGCCACCGGCGCTTTCTGGCAGGCGGATGCGATAGGTCAGGCGCACGGCGGCTCCCATCTGCTGACCCTGTCCGGTGCCGATGATGTCATCTGCGGTGGCGGTGAAGCTGCCGTTTTCGCCCATGGTGAGGAACCATTTCCGCATCTGCGTGCCGCCGCTGGCGTAGGAGAAATTCTCGCTCAACGTGCCGGTGTCGCCCTCCCATTCGCCCGTCATCGTGGCGACAAACCGCGAGGAGACGCGCCCCAACGGGCCGTAAATCATACCTTCGGAGATCATCTCGCCGCTCAGATGTGTGCGAATGTCGAAGGCGGGACTGGTATTGGCATAGTGTTCGGGGTGCTGGCTGCGAAATCCCAGCCCAGGGCGAAGGAGCGCAAGCAGCAGCAACAGAATGATGGCAACAAGCAGGAGTTTCATGACGCGGTTACCTTTCCAGGGAGGCGGATCACCATCGCGATGGCGATAAGTTTGATGCAGCAGGGAATGATTGCGTAGGCCCATGTCAGCGTCTGCAGGGCGGCGGCGCTGTTTTCGCCACCGGGGGTGAAGCCGCTCATCTGCAGAAGCGGCAGCAGGAGCACAGCAGCGGCGGCAAGCGCGAGTTTGGCAGCAAAGGACCACAGCCCGAAGGCCTGCCCCGCCTGCAACCCGGCGCGCGCCAATGCGCGTGAAAACAGCACCGGCAGGATCACCATATCCGCGCCGAGCGCGGCCCCCGAACCAATGCAGATGGCGGCAAAGCCAAGGCTGGCGCCGGGCGGAAGAAAGGCTGCGGAGACAAAGGCAAGGATCGCCAGTGCCATCGCCGGAAACAACACCTCGCGCGCGCCGAACTTCTCTGCCGCGCGGGTCCATAGCGGCACCGATAGTCCCGCTGCGAGAAAGAACAGGACCAGAAAGGGGCCGGCCATATCGGCAAGCGCCAGCTTGTCCTCGACGAAGAACAGAAACAGTGTCGATGTCATGGCGACCGGCAGGCTGTTCACGAGGGCCAGCGCCAGCAGGCGAAGGCCACCCGCTGCACGCAGCGCGGTGATGGACAGCGGGTGTTCGGGGCGCGGTGCCGCTGTCCAGAGGCCGCGGGTCAGCCACCAGACCACACTGCAGAGTGCGGCCAGCATCCAGCCAAAAGCGGGGTAGCCGCCGTGGCCTGCGCCGACGGCAACCAGCGCGCCCGGCGCCAGGGCTGCCAGGATGATACCGGCCAATGTGCCGCCCTCGCGAAACCCGGCCAGACGGATCAGCGCCTCCGGGCTGCCTGCAAGCGCGGTGCTTTGCCCGTAGAACAAAACACTTCCGAGACTATAGGCCGTGAACAGAAGCACCAGGGCGATGACGAACCATGGCAGCACGCCCCCCGCCGCCGGGCGGTAGGTGTAGAGCAGGATGAACCCCACTGCCATGCCAAAGGCCGCCAGAGCTGCAAAGGTCGCGCGTTCCTGCGGCCAGCGGTCGGTGACCCAGCCCAGTAGGGGGTCCTGCACGAAATCCAGCACCCGTATCGCCGCCAGCACCGCTGCGAGGGTTGCCAGGCTCAGTCCCAGTTCCGCCGTCGCAAAGCGCGGCAGATGGATATAGAGCGGCAGACCGGCGGCGGCCAGCATCAGCGCAAATAGGGAGATACGGGTGGCTTGCATCAGTTGCCCCGCAGCTCGCTGGACAAACGCGCAGCGCGGCTGTTGGGCGACAGCCAGATATTCAGAAACCGCTTGCGGGCGTCTGCATGGCGCAGATCGCAGGTCTGTTTTCCGTTCAGATAGAGCGCCACCTGATCAGGCACGCGGGTTGTTGCCACGAAGCTGTCGCCCGGTCTCACATCGCGAAAACAGCGATCCAGCTTGCCGACCAGCTGATCGTGATCGGCGCGCCTGCCTTCCAGCCGCAGCAGTTCCGCGACCGTGGCCTGCATCAGCTGGGATCTGCTGAAACCGCGCCGATAGCTGAGCTTGAGCGCCATCGGGTTCTGCCAGTCAAAGCGGGTCTGCCCTTCGGTGTAAAGGCTGGCATCATAGAGCGGCAGGCCAAACCAGCGGAAGGTGACCTCTCCCAGTTTGGTCGGCGAGCTGAGGCCGGTATTTGCCGTTGCAGCGCTGGCGAGACCCACGCCGAGACTGACGGCAAATGCGGCGATTGCGGAGCGCAGGTGGTTTTGGCGGATCTCAGGCATGGGCCAGCTCCACCTGAACCACGTCCGTCTGGCCGACCTCGAAGGAGGCGGCGCAGGTTTCCAGATAGTAGCGCCAGTTGCGCAGGAAGGCCTCGCCATAGCCCAGAGAGTGGATTTTGGGGGTCATCGCGACAAGGCGCGCCGCCCATTCCCGGCAGGTGCGCGCGTAATCCTGGCCAAAGGCGAAATTATCCGTAACCTTCAGACCAGCGGTGCGCGCCTGATGTGAGATCACCGCATCGGAGAGCAACATGCCGCCCGGAAAAGTATACTGGCGGATATAGTCCGAGGACTGCCGATAGATGTCGAAATAGCTGTCCTGAACGGTGATCGCCTGCACCACAGCGCGGCCGTCATCGGCCAGACGGTCTTTCAGCGTGGCGAAATAGCTGGGCCAATAGCGTTCGCCCACGGCCTCAACCATTTCGATGGAAACGATATTGTCGAATTTTCCCTCCGATTTGCGATAATCGCAAAGGCGGATATCGGCGCGCCCATCGAGCCTCGCGTCGGCATAACCAAACTGACTGGGGGAGATGGTCAGCCCGGTAACATGGCGCCCCTGTTCGGCGGCGCGGTCGGCAAATCCGCCCCAGCCGCAGCCAACCTCCAGGACGCGATCACCGGCGGTGAGGCGGCTCAGCACCCGGTCGTATTTGCGGGTCTGCGCACGCGCGAGGTCATTGTCACCCGGCGCAAAGAGGGCCGAGGAATAGGTCATGCTTTCGTCCAGCCACAGTTGGTAGAATTCATTGCCGACGTCGTAATGGGCCTTGATGTTCCGCGCCGCGCCCTTGATCGAATTGGCGCGCAGCATCCGGTCCACGACTCGGAACTTCAGACTGGCCCAGAAACTCGGGTAGGCGTAATCGGTGAGATGATCGAGGTTGAGCAGCGCCACCTTGATGACGTCTTCGATGCTGGGCGTCTCCCAAAGTCCGGCGACATAGGCCTCGCCGAGGCCGATATCGCCGCGGGCGGCCATGGCGGTTATGGCGCTCCAGTCACGCAGATGGATTTCGGCGCGTGGTTCACCGGTGCCGAAATCATGGGTGTCGCCCTCTGGGGTCAGCAGGCGCAGACTGCCCTTGCGGATGCGCGCGCAGCTGTCGAGAAAGTCGTGTTTTACGCGTTTGGTAAGGAAAATCATCAGCTGACCTCATGTTTCGGTGGGGTAGGGCGGGGGCGATAGCTGGCGCCCTTGAGTTTCAATTTCAGCGCCTGCCAGTAAATCAGCGCAACCGTGCGCAGCGTGCCGGCCGGGCGGCGCAGGCTGGAGCATATGAGTGCGGCGTTGCTTAGCGGCTGGCGCGGGCCGGTCAGCGTGGCGACCACCCCTTCGCCATCGTTCTTGTGGTCGATCCGGATGGCGATCCGCCGGGGGCCGATGTCGAAGTTGAACCAGTAGTCCCCGGCAATGTCCTGAAATGGAGAGACGTGAAAGATCTTCTTGGCCTGAAGCTTGTCGGAGGGGGCGATGGCGGTGAAGCCGGGTTTGTGACAGACATAGCTGTGGCGGTCGCCAAAGGTATTGCTGACCTCTGCGATGACCGCATGTAGCGCCTTGCCGCGAAAGGCCAGCCAGAAGCTGACCGGGTTGAAAATATGGCCCAGATAGCTCGGTTGAGTGAGCAGCCGAATGGTGATCCCCTCCAGATCCAGCCCGGCGTCGGCGAACACGTCCAGTGCCCATGGCAGGCCGATCCCCTGTTTCGGCGCGCCACCATGGTTGCGATCATGGACCGCAGCCAGATTGAAGCGATTGCGCGAAAACAGCAGCGGGCCGCTCTCGGAGCGCGGGTCAATCAGCACATAGTCCACGCCGTAGCGAAAGCTGTTGGAGATGGCGCCATGGCGGGCATGGGTGGTCTGTCCGGCGATATGCTCGGGCCACAGGGTCATCCGATCACCCGTTCCCGCGCGCTGATGCCACGTGCGACGCGCACCGCGCTGGCAAAACCGTCTTCGTGAAACCCATGCCGCAGATAGGCACCGGCAAACCAGGTGTTGTTATGCCCCTGGATATCGGCAATCCGGCTTTGTGCGCGCAGCGCGGCGGTGTCAAACACCGGATGGCGGAAAGTTTTTTGATCGTAGATCAGATCCGACCGCACATCCTTTACCGGGTTCAGCGAAACGAACAGAGGATCGTTTTCGTCGATATTCTGGAGCCGGTTCATCCAGTAGGTGACGCCGATGGCGGCCCGGTTGTCGCGGGTGTCAGCCTTGTAGACCCAAGACGACCAGCAGGCACGGCGGCGCGGCATCTGGTCGGTGTCGCGGTGCAGGATCATCTCGTTATCCTGATAGCGCATGACCCCCAGCGTTGCCTGCTCTGCCGCTGTCGGCTGCGCCAGCAAGCGCAGGCTGTCATCGGAATGGCAGGCCATCACCACCTGATCAAAGTTTTCGGAGGTGCCATCGGGGAGGTGGATGCGTACCCCCTCGGATGTCCGTTCGACGCTGCGCACCGGGATGCCCGGACGCAATTGGCAGCCCATCTGGTCCAATCGGGCGGTCAGACGTCGGACATATTCGATGCTGCCGCCTTTGACCGTCCACCATTGATGCTGTCCAGAAGCGCTGAGCAATGCGTGATTGCGAAAGAAGCGGACCAGCGACTGCGCCGGAAAACCGCGGATTTCATCCGGCGGCGTCGACCAGATCGCGCCACAGATGGGCATCAGGTAATAGCGCTGGAACCAGTCGCCGAGCTTCAGATCATTGACCAGTTCGCCGATGGTGACGCTGTCACTCTTGGCGACCTCTTCGGCGTTGGCGTTAAAGCGCAGGATATCGCGTACCATGCGGAAAAAGGCGGGCCGCGCGATGTTGCGACGCTGCCCGAGCAGCGCCCCAAGATCTCGCAGACCGTATTCGACGCGGCCATCCCCGATGCTGGCACCGAAACTCATGTCGCTTTTGACCACGGGCACATCCAGATCGCGGAACATCGACGTCAGATGCGGATAGTTCACATAGTTGAAGACGATGAAGCCGGTATCCACGGGCTGGTCGCCATTACGACCGGCGACGACGGTCCGCGCGTGCCCACCCAGTCGCGGCGCGGCTTCATAAAGCGTGACGTTGTGGCTTTTTGCGAGCAGCCAGGCGGTGGCAAGCCCGGAGATGCCACCACCGACAACGGCGATACGCTGGCGAGCGGATGATAATGCGTCGAAGGACATGCTGTCTCCATCTGTGATTTCAACTTGTTACGGGCCGCTCGCCCGGGCGGATCAAAAAAGATGGTGATTAAGATGACGGGCCTCTCCGGACGAATGGAAAAAACTGAAATTAATTGCGCTCAGAGTGATCCAGCACCGTGAAAGATGCGTAATCCGTACATGTTGACCATGCTGAGCCATCCAACTCTTGCAGCGCCTGCGCCGCCCGTTACGGTAGACCGTGACACAAGTGTAATGCGCGAAAGGAAAAAAGTGGAACGGGAAAGCCTGTCGGATCAGACAGTCTGGATGCTGGCCGTGCGCGACAACCGCTGCAAGGTGGCGTTTGGTCGTCTGTTCGACTATTTCGCGCCGCGTCTGAAGGGGGTGATCTGCCGATCCGGTATGCCACCCAGCCAGGCCGAAGAGGTCGTTCAGGAGGTGATGCTGACCGTATGGCGAAAGGCGGCCATGTTCGATCCTGAACGTGCTCAGGTCTCGGCGTGGATCTACCAGATCGCTCGCAACAGGCAGATCGACGTGATCCGCAAGGAACGGCGGCCAATACCGGAGGAGCTGAAGCTTCCCGAGGAAACACAAGAAGATGCAGCCCAGATTCTGGCGTTGGATCAGGAAACAACAAAGCTGCGCGCAGCCCTGGCCCGGTTGAAACCGGCACAGCGAGAGATGGTTGAAAAGGCCTATCTGGGCGAGCTGACCCATGCGGACATCCGGGAACAGACCGGATTGCCCCTGGGGACAATCAAATCCCGCATCCGCCTCGGACTTGAGCGGTTGCGTCATGAGTTGAAGGAACAAGGACTATCATGACCGGCGTACGCCATCATATCCCTGACCCGTTGCTGGTGGCCTATGCCTCTGGCAATTTGCCCTATGCCTACTCTCTGGTTGTGGCGACCCATCTGTCGATGTGTGACGACTGCCGCGCCCGGTTGAATGCGCATCAGGCGGTCGGCGGGTCGGTACTGGAAACCTGTGGAACCCGGGATGTCTCGGATGATCTGCGGGAGCGCGTGTTTGCCGAGTTGGATTCACCCTTTGAGGACGCACCGAAGTTCAACCGCTCCGGCATCTTTCCGGCGCCGGTGATGCAGGCGCTGGGTGGGCTGCCGCCAAAGTGGAAGTCGCTCGGCATGGGGGTGCGTCAGTCAATCCTCAGCCATGACGAGGAGGGCAGCGTGCGGCTGCTCTATATTCCTGCGGGACAGGCGGTCCCTGACCATGGCCACAACGGGCTGGAGCTGACGCTGGTTTTACAGGGCGCGTTTCGCGATGAAACCGGGCGCTTTGGTGTCGGGGATCTGGAAGTTGCGGACGATCACCTGGAACATACGCCGATTGCCGAGGACGGTGAGACCTGCATCTGCCTTGCCGCGACTGACGCTGCACTGCGGTTCCGGTCCTTCGTCCCGCGCCTGCTGCAACCGATTTTCCGCATCTAGCGGCATAAGGGCCTGCCCGCATGGGGTGGGCAAGGCCTGAGAGTACAACTCAAAAAGGGCTGCCAGTGGCAGCCCTTTCCTGTTCTGTCAGCGCATCTTCCGCGCGCTTAGCCGTTCATCACCTTGCCCATGTGGCGGCCGGTGTCGACCATCCGGTTGGAGAAGCCCCATTCGTTGTCATACCAGCTGACAACGCGGACCAGCCCCTCGGCGGTAACCGCGGTCTGTGGTGCCGCAAAACAGGAGGAATGCGGGTCGTGGTTGAAGTCGATGGAGACCAGCGGGTCCGTCTCATAGGACAGGATCCCTGCCAGATCGCCCGCCGCGGCAGCCTTCATCGCCTCGTTGATTGTCTCAACAGTGGCAGGTTTTTCAGGAATGAAGCTGAGATCAACCACCGAAACATTCGGGGTCGGCACGCGGATTGCTGAACCCTCCAGGCGGCCTTTCAGATGCGGCAGGACCTCCGAAATCGCGCGGGCTGCGCCTGTTGAGGTCGGGATCATCGACAGCGCCGCGGCACGGGCGCGGTAAAGATCCTTGTGGCTGGTGTCATGGGTCGGCTGATCACCGGTATAGGCATGGATCGTGGTCATATACCCGGTCTTAATGCCGAATGTATCGTCCAGAACCTTTGCCACCGGGGCCAGACAATTGGTGGTGCAGGAGGCGTTGGAGACAATGACGTCGTCCTTGGTCAGATCCTTGTGATTGACCCCGAACACCACGGTGCGATCGACCTCCTTGCCGGGGGCGGAGATCAGGACACGTTTGGAGCCGTTTTGCAGATGCTTGGCAGCAGTCTCGCGGCTGGTGAACAGGCCGGTGCATTCATAGGCGATATCAACGTCCTGCCAGGGCAGATCCTCGGGATTACGGATCGCCGTCAGGCGGATGCTGTGATTGCCGACAGTCATCGTATCGCCGTCGACGGTCACCTCGTTCCGCAGGCGGCCATGGACACTATCGTATTTCAACAGATGCGCCAGGGTTTCCGCAGGCGACAGATCGTTGATCGCCACAACCGAGATATCGTCGGCGTTGCTCTCCAGCAAGGCGCGCAATACGCCACGGCCAATTCGTCCAAATCCATTGATCGCAATTTTCAAGGTCATCTGTGCAACTCCGATGGTGATAGGGGTTCAGCCTTCGACGGGCGCGCCCGGTGGCCTGACAATTGCCGCATCGTTATCGCTAACAGTTGCAAAAATCAAGCCCGTTCGCCGGTCAGCGGATTGGCGCGTAATGCCGCTGCCCGAAGCATCAGTGTAGCACATCACAGCAGGAGGGGATGCGTTTACACGGCAAGCCAGAAAGGGGGCCTGCGCAGGTGCCGCTGTGCGCGATCTGTCTGCGCCTCTCACGCCGCTGCTGCCGGTCCTGAACGGCAGCCGATCCGGCGGGGCTGGCGGCCGTGGCTCTAGACCCTGCGCTGTGGAAATTGAAATGATACACGTTTTGGTAGTATATGGTAAACGAATTATCCCTATAATTGTTCCAACGGTGTCTCATCGGATTGGGGAAATCATGCCGCTCAGGCTTGCCATATTGCTGGTTGTTGCGCCGCTTTTCCTGCTGGCAGGGTATCTCGCTGCGAGCGCGCTTGTGGCGCAGCGCGCTCGCCACCTCCTTGCGGAATACGCCGCGCAGACCGCGAAGGAGGAAAGCGCGATCAGCGATATGATCCATGAGCTGCAGCGCGAGCGCGGGTATTCCGTCGGATATGTCTCCTCAGATGGGCGGGTTTTTCCAGATGCGTTGATACGTCAGCGCGGCCAGACTGATGCGGTGGTCGCCTCGGCACTTTCGCGCATCACCCTGATGGCCGACGATCATAGCCTGGCCTTTGATCGCGTTGTTCACGGGGTGGAACGGCTGGCGGAACTGCGCCAGCATGTCGATGGCCTCGGCTTTGATAGGCCGGTCATCGTTTCGGATGTCGCTGGGCCCTACACGGAACTCATCAGCACCATCATGGCTCTTACCCGACAAAGCGTCGGGCTGGACAGTTCCACCGAATACCAAGCGCTGCGACAGGCGCGTTTCCTGATCGGCGAAGCCAAGGAAAAGGCCGGACTTGAGCGGGCAACTGGCGCTGCGGTCATCGAAACGGGAAATTCTTCTGCGCTGCGGGAGCATTTTGCCGCCCTCGGCGGCGCGCAGATCATCCTGTTGACCGAAGCAGCGGTCGTCAAGGGAAGTGGAAGCTGGCTGCCATCGCTGCAAAGGACGGACCAATATCTCACCTTAAGCGACCTGCGTGATACCATCAGGTCAGCAAAAGCGGCCTCCGGGCCGGCGGCTCTCAACAGCGAGCGCTGGGTTGCGGCGTCGACGGAATGGATCGACTTTCTGCGCAGGGAAGAGACGAATGTCACCGCTGAAATCATCTCGCTGGCCAACCAGCTTGAAGCGGAAAGCACGACCGAGCTGGTGGGGCTCATTTGGCTCACCATCTTTGCAGGGATTGCGGGGACGCTGTTTGTTGTGCTGACGCTGAAATGATGCCCGCGTCTGGGCAGGCGTGGTTCTGGGGCGTCCCGGATGGCCGGTCATGCCCTTGGCGCCGTCCATGGCGCGCACGCGGGGTTTTGCTGGCCCATGGCGGGGAGGCAAATGTAGGGTTAGGCTGGGTCACGTCACCCCAGTTAAGAGGTTGATCCTGCTGGAAAAGAGGGCTGACCAGACTGGTTCTGCGCTGAACTTGCTGCGCGGGATCTGATGGTTGGTGCGAACTGGGGCAAACCGTCGAAGACTGATATCCCGCGCCAGCTGGCGCGGGTCGGTTTCACCGGTATGATTGCATTGGAATAGGTTGAGTGACTGGTTGAGTGGCTGACGGTGATGTAGGGGCTGCGGTCCGCAGACTTGTGCGACAACCGTGGGGCGGGCAACCGGCTGCACGCGCAGAGCAGCGCTGTTGACCGGCGCGCAGGTTGGTTCAGAGTTGACCGGAAGACCACGCATGTGTTGGGGCTGAGGGTGCAGCGGGCGATCCCGCTCTGCCATGCGGCCAATCTGTATGGTCGCAATCTAGAACGATTGCAGGTTTGAGCACAGGGCCCGACCCGTTTTCCAATCTTGCGCGTCTTTCGAATGCGCGCGTTCCAACATGGGATGTGTCGCGCAGATTTGAGCGTCTCTGGATCGGAAAATCTTCCCGATCACCGATGTTAGGCCGCAAGCTGTCGATCCGTGGTCAGAATTCGGACTGGAATGCGCGGCCTCCGAACGGATTGAGCCCGCATCCCGGAGACCATTCAGGTGCATCTGGTCCAGCGACAGCTTGGTATTGCCATATGCCTTGAGGGGCGGGGGCCACCACGGGGGCGTCGGGGCTAGATATCGCCATGAAGAAACAGCGCCGCCGCCAGAGTAGCTACGCCATTAGAGTTCAGTCGCGCCGGGGCATCGGCCATACGAATGCTGCCATCGATGGCGCCGGGAATATCAGTCTTTTCCCGCCGTTGCGTTCATGGACCGCACAGACTGTAAGGGCCCGCCTTTTCGGCAAGCTGGCGCCAACAGCATTGATCCGCTGACCGGCGTCATCTCAGCTTGTTTTCAAGCGACACAATCTCGACATAGGCGCCCAGCATTTCAACGGCCGATTTGACGGCGTCATAGGCGTTTTCTTTCACGATATAGCCTGCGATTTTGTGCTCATAAGCGACCGCGATATCGGAAGGCGCATCGGAGGTTGTCAGAACAAAGATCACGGAATTTGCCAATTCCTTGTCCTCCCGGACCTCTGACAGGAATTCCAGACCACCCATGCGCGGCATATTCAGATCAAGTAGGATGATATAGGGGCGCTCCAGCGCGGCAGCGTTCACACCGCGCAACAGGTCCAGCGCTTCCTGCCCGTCGCCCACGACCTCTACCGGGTTCACGAGACGCAGCTTTTTCAAGGCGCGTTTGATGGCCATGACAGCCACTTCATCGTCATCGACAATCAGGAATGTAACGGATTCTTTATTGGTCATGCGGCCAATCCTTGGATGTCATTCAGCGGTTTCTTTGATTTGGAGTTGAGCGGGATCCGGACCGTGAACACGGTGCCGCGCGCCACCTCCGGATTGGAAACTACAGAAACGCTGCCACCCAGTGATCTGGCAAGTTTTTGCACAAGAGCCAGACCCAGGCCGGACCCTTCGACTTCATCACGGGATTTCAGCGTTTGAAACAGCACGAAAATCTGCTCCTGGTATTGTTTCGGGATGCCCGGACCATCGTCGGCAACGGTGATTTCCACGTAGTTCGGGTAGAGTTCGCTGCTGATGCGGATGGTGCCCGATGATCTGTCGTGATGCTTGCTGGCATTGCTGACAAGATTGATCAGGATGGTTTTCAACGGTGTCAGATATGCACCGAAGGGACCGCAATCCTGCTCGACCTTGATTTCGAATTCCGGGTTGGAATTGAAATAGAGCCGCAGCTCATCTGCAAAATGCGTCAGGCTGAATGCGCCGTGTTCGCCCTCGATCTGTCCTGCACGTGCATAATCCAGCAGCGCCGACAGATGGCTGGATAGTCTGTCCGTGCGATTGCGGATCAATCCGATATTCTTTTGCGCATCGGTCGGCATCTCATCGGCAAAGTCTTCTTCGGTCCATTCGATCAGATTTGAAATCGCCCGCAATGGCGCACGCAGGTCATGTGCGGCCACATAGGCAAATCTCTCCAGCTCCTCGTTCGAGCGCTTCAGCGCAGCGGCGGTGAGGCGTGATTTCTCGACAGCCTTTGCGATCTCCGAGATTTCGTCAGAGCCACTGGTGTTGATCGGGTCGTCGAGCTCGCCGCGGGACATGCGCTGGATATGGCGGGTCAGGCGATGGATGCGCGAGATCATGCGAACCTCGATCATGAACCACAAAAGCGCCAGAGAAATCAACAGCATACACATGTTGAAAGCGACATCGACAAAGCGAATGCGTTCCACGATGCGCGTGGTTTCTGCCGCGCTTTGTCGAAACTCCATCGCTGCACGCTGCGTGTTCGACCTGCTCCAGGTGCCGATGCGGTTCAGGACGGCTTCAGCCTCTTTGTAAAGACGATCCTGTTGCGCTTCGCTGATCTGTAACTGCGACAATCCTTCGACGACGCCATCCGGGCCAAGCATTATCTTGCGATAGTCGACCAGCACACCGGCAATCTCGTGACGCGCATCGATGTTTTTGAGCCGGGCAAGGCGGGAGGCAAGAGTATTGATCTGGGCGACGAGGCGCTGACTCTCCGCGCTGTGTTTTTCGCCGGTATCAATGGAGAAATCCTTGGTCAGGATGGCAAGCGATGCAACGCTGCCGGAGATCTCCCCAAGGGTTTTGGCGGTGTCGATTGCCCAGGAATACGACTGGCTCGAACTCTCGGTGCCACGCTGTTGATTGCCGAACTCGATCTGCGCGACAATGATGGATTTCTCCAGGGCCAGGATCTTGGAGGCCGCCTGTGAGATAAGCGCCTCCAGCCGGTCATACTGGGCGACGAGGTCTTGCCGACCTTTGACAACCTTTTGGAAGACATCGGCATCTGCAGGGGACGGACCGTTGGTGACTGTATCTGTCTGATCGCTGAAATTGTCGCGAAAGAGCTGTGCAAGCGTGTCGAGCCGCTGTCCGAGCGCCTTTAGCCCATCCGGTTCGTCGACGAGCCGGATCCTCGCCAATGTCACCTCCAGCCCATGTTGCAGGTCGCCAAGATCGGCGATCCTGTCCAGTAGGGGGATGGTGCGGTCCGACAGGTTTTCCGTCTTGCGCTCAATACGGCTAAGGTCGTTCCACTCCGTATACATCGCGACACAGATCGACGCGAGGCAGATGACGACACAGGATCTTAGGCGTGCGGTTAGCGACACTGCGGGTCCCTTTTGCTGTTTGCGAGACTCAACATAAGGTTGAGAGGTTTACCAGCCGTTAACTGGGCGACGATAGGTTTGACGACATATAGCCAACCGCGAGGATCCCCATGTTCACAAGACGCGCCTTTACCACGCATGCGCTGGCGTTGGGGGTGGGCGGTGGCCTGCTGCCTGCAGCCGGACGTGCTGCAACTGATCCCCAGTCTCCCAACCTGTTGCGTATTCTGACCCCTCATGGGGCAGAGGCGAATCTGGCCCCGGTTGCCAAGAGTTTCGAAGCGTTATGTGGCTGCCGGGCGGAATTGGTCGTTGTCGGTGTGGGAGAGATTAATGCGGTGTTGACGCTGGAGGCAATGCTCAATGACGTCGGTGTCGATGTGGCGCTGCCTGCAACGTTTGGAATCCCCGATCTTGTCGAGGCGGAGGCGATCCTGCCCCTGGACGGGCTGGCGCAGCAATATGCGCCGCAGGATCTGACCGACGCGATGATGTATACCAGCGGTGATGTTTTCGATGACCGGCTCTGGGGGTATCAAACCGACGGTGACGTGTTCTTAATGTTTTATAACAAAAGGTTTATGGAGAACCCTGAGTTAAGACAGAAATATGCGGATCAGACCGGGACAGATCTGACAACACCGGTGACGTGGGAAGAGCTGGACCGCCAGATGGCGTTCTTTCACGACCCGGATGCCGGACGCTATGGCGGCTCCCTGTTCCGCGCTGCCGACAAGGTGGCCTGGGAATGGTGGGCCCGGTTCCACGCCAAGGGGGCCTGGCCGTTTTCACCCACGATGGAGCCGCAGATTGCCGGTGCCCAGGGCGTCGCCGCATTGGAAGAGATGATCGCCTCGAGCGCCCATCTGGTTGGGGCCGACCTGGGCCTCTTTGCCAATTGGGCACGGTACCGCGAGGGTGACATCTACGCCAATATCGGTTGGGGGGGGACACAGAAAAGCCTCTATGCGCCGGACTCGGCGATGCGCGATAATCTGGTCAACGCCTCGCTGCCCGGTGGGCGCATCAATGGGGCGTTGGTGCCCATGTCGTATTTCAACTGGGGGTGGAGTTACGTCGTCGCCAAAAATTCAAGGCAGCCCGAGCTCGCATATCAGTTTTGCGTGAATGCCGTTTCGCAGAAGGTCGGTGCCGAGGCGATCGCGCAGACAGGCGGTTTTTTTGACCCTTTCCGGACCGATCAATATCAGGATCCCGCAATCGTCGATGCCTATGGCGCACAGTTCCTGAGTGTGCATGAACAGGCAATGCGCTCGTCGATGCCCGATCTCTATCTGGCGCGGCGGGGGGAGTATTTCGACGCTTTGTCCTATTGGCTTCAGCTTGCGCTGGCGGGTGACGCCACGCCGGAGGTCGCGCTCAACAATGTGGCCCAGTCCTGGCGTGCGACAACGGATCGTGCGGGTGCCACGTTGCAGGCGCGCCGCTGGATGGCCCTGCGTGACACCTATCCTGCCGAACTTCGAAAGGCGCTCCGCGATGAAACATGATACCCCCGACCAGGCGGCTGGACAGACCACGCGCGATCAGGCGATGATGGAAGTGGTCTACAAAATCGTGCATGATCTGCGAGGATCGGTGAGGGCGCTTGCCGAACTGCCGAACTGGATTGGGGAGGATCTGGAGGACGCAGGCCTGACCCTGCCGGAAGCCCCGGCGCAATCCCTTGATCTGATGCGGCAGCACGCTGAGAAGCTCAACATGATGCTTGACCAGCTGTCGCGATATTCCAAGACCGGATACCGGGAGACGGAGAACGTGTCGGTTCAAGCTTGCCTTGATCGTGCGATTGCGGCGCTGAATCTGCCAGATGGCCTGCGGGTGCGGGCGCGGTTCGATCCGCCTGAAATTGACATGAACCCCGATGCCCTGATGTCGATGTTCCTGATCCTGCTGGGAAATGCGGCCGGTCATAACCCGGAGCCGGTGCGCATTGCCGTGGTTGGCCGCTGCCACGACGGCATGTGGGAGATGCTGGTGCGAGACGATGGTGTCGGAATTCCAGCAGGCAAGCTGGAACGGATTTTTGATCCGATGAGCAAATTCTCGATCGCCGACACCGGAGGGGCAGGCATGGGGTTGGCGATCCTGAGGCGCCTTGCCGATAGCTATGGCGGTCTTGTAGACGCGTTGCCGCCCCGGACCAATCGGCACGGGGCGACTATTCGGGTGCGTCTGAAGCAACCTCACCGTGGCTGAGCCGCGGTGAGGTGATCCACCTAGTGGCGAACTTCGTTGAAGCTATTGCTGTAGTGTTCGATTTCGTCGAAGAACCGCCAGATGTTCAGGCAATGGGTTTCGATCTCATCCAGCGCCTCAGGGGAGGGGGTCAGGCCCTGATTGTGGCAGCCGCGAATAAAGGAGATCTGACGGTACATGCGCCGCAGTTTGGGTTGCAGCTCGCTGATGCAGCCTTCAGCCATGCCACGGATCACATTACGGGTTGCTTCCTGCACCTCGGCTTTCATGGCCGGGTTGGAGAAGGTTTCAGCGATGGAATTGTAGATCACACCATGAAGTTTTTCAGCCGTCAGATTGCCCTTGCCGATGTAGTCGACACAGCCGGCGCGGATCGAACTGACAACCGCTTCTGTATCTTCACGACCGGAGATCATGACCACCGGGACCTCCGCGGTCTCCAGTTGCTGTTTGACCACGGCGACGGCATCCAGCCCCGAGGCGTCGCGCAGCTGATGGTCAATCAGGCAGAGGTCGACGATATTCTCGTCCAGTGCTCTTTCAAAGTCCTTGATATCCGAACAGGTGATCACATTCACAGATCTGTCCGCTTGGGCAATCAGCCTTCGCATCCGTGTTCTGTCAAATTCACTGTCATCCAGCACCAGCACACATAGGTTGCCGGAGGGCAGTGTCGCGTGGTTGGTTTGTGTCGTAACCTCAGTACCATTCATGATAACGCCCTTTCCAAAGACTGGCCTGAGACTGTCATTTTGCCGCTAGCAAATGATTAATATGCCCGCCTAGTGTCGTTAAGACTTTAACCAGACAGCTATGAGTTGAGCGCGCGCTTGCCCTGAATGCGGCCGATTCATGAGCTGTTAAGGGTGTTTTTGGTGGTTTTCTATGAGGAACAGGCTCAATGCCCACAAGATGTCGGGTAATCAACAAAAGATATTTTATCTATGAAATACTATTGGCTAACTGTCTGACCTCGTCTCAGGTTGGGCCGCCATCTTGCGGCCCATACCGATACTTGCGTGGTTATCGTGCCTGACAGGTGTCAGATCATCAGGCCGACGAGACCCGACAGAGTGACGGGGACAAACAGGAACCCCTGGGGAATATCCTTGTAGCGCTGGCCGTTCAGAACCGGCAAGGCCAGCCCCCAGAGGGCATATGAGGCGGCCAGAGCGGTGGCGATGATCGCGGCGGCGACTGGCCCGTTCAGCAGCGCAGGCCATAAAAAGAGCGCAGCCACCGCAGCGAGGTTAATGCTCACCAGGTGCCAGCAGTAGTAGTTTACATATCGTACCTCGCCAGACAGCTCGCGCGCGTTCAGCAGGGGGCGTGCAACGCTCTTACCGCCGGCGAAGATGTGCAACAGCGTGTTCGCGACCATCAGGCCTCCTGCTGCCAGTAACGACATGTTCATGGGCGTCAATTGCTCCTAATTGGGTTTGCATGAATGGATACAGCTATGCACCGGCCCCCATGAATAGCCCATAAGACAGATTGCCATTGCGACAATTCGCGTGGTCCAATCGTTTGCCGCGGCTCACTGCATGATGCGTGTCAGCTCGCTCCATTGCGTGTGGGTTACCGCGTCTTTTCCGGCGATCATCCAATAGGTGGCATGGTGTTTCAGCCGGTTCCGATCAAGGCGAACCAGCCGCCCCTCGGCCAGGGGCACGCGGCACAGAGGAAGCGAACCTAGCAGAACGCCGGCCCCGGCCTGTGCCGCGCCAAGTGCCGACAGGAATGTGTCAAAACGCAGATGCGGTACTGGCGTTGTCCCGCCGCCGTGGCGGGCAACCCAATCGGGCCAGCCCGGGCGTGGACCGGAACAGGCAATGCGGGGCCAGTCGGTCCAGTCCTGCGCAGCCTTGATCAGAGCGGGCGCCGCCATCGGCGCGATTTCCTCGGAATAGAGCGGCAGCTTATAGGGGTGGGGCCAGTCCCCGGCGCCGTAGCGAATGCGCAGCACATCATCCTCGGGCGCGTCATGGGCGCCCAGCACCATGGTCTGGATCGCAAGCTGACCACCCGAAATCTCGCTCAGGGCTGCCAGCCTTGGCGTGAGCCACAGATCAATGACCGACTGGCTGGCGGAGATCGTCAGCTGGCGCCGCCCGGTGCCGAACAGCGCCTCTGAGCTGTCGCGCATCGTGTCCAGCGCCGACTGGATATGGGGCAACCAGGCCTCGCCCCCCACAGTCAGGGAAATGGCACGAGGGTGACGGTGGAACAGCGCCACCCCCAGCCGTTTCTCCAGCTGGGCGATGCGCTGCGAGATGGCGGATTGGGTGATCCCAGTTTCGTCTGCGGCTGCGGTAAAGCTGCCGCAGCGCGCCGCCGCTTCAAAGGCGCGGATCCATTCCAGCGGGGGCAGGGTTGAGCGCTGTTTTTGCATTAGCTGACCTTGGCCTAAGTGCAGAAATTCCTAATTTGAGATTATCCAGGACCGGTGGCAACATACAGGCAAAAGTCATCTTCCGCATTGCGGACCCTTTCTTGAGGACATCATGCCGTCAGTTACCGTTGCCCCAGCGGGCGATTATCTCACCCTGTCTCTTGGGACGTCTGAACTGCGGTTCCACGCGATCTGGCTGCGCGACAATGCGGGCGATCCCGAGACCCGTGCGACGGCCAATGGCCAGCGTCTGATCGCCCTGCGCGATATTCCGGCCGACACGGCAATTGCGGAGGCGACGCTTGATGGCGGCCACCTCCGGGTGCGGTTCGTCCCGGAAGAGAAGACCGTGGATTACGATCTGTCCTGGCTTGGGGATCATGCCTATGACCGGGCGCGTCAGGACGCGCGCGGCTGGCTCGCGGAGGGGGTCGAGCCCTGGGACGCGGGGTTGATGGCGGCCGTGCCCACCGGGGATTTTGCCGCGCTGCAAGCCGGTGGTGCGGCGTTGGCCGACTGGCTTGGCGCGGTGACACGCTACGGGTTTGGCAAAATCGTCAACGGTCCGGTTGAGGACGGTGCACTGTTCCGGGTTGTGGATCTTTTTGGTCATGTCCGGGAGACCAACTATGGGCGTCACTTTGAGGTCCGTACCGAGGTGAATCCGACCAATCTGGCCTTTACCGGGCTTGGCTTGCAGGCCCATACCGACAACCCCTATCGCGATCCCGTGCCGACGATCCAGGTGCTCTACTGTCTCGAAAGCTCGGCTGCCGGCGGCGAGAACATGGTGGTTGACGGCTTTGCCGCGGCGCTGCGGCTCAAGGCCGAAAACGAAGCCTATTTCAACGTTCTGGCCGAGCATTGCGCGCGCTTTGAATATGCCGGCGAAGCAGGGGTCTGCCTGACCTCGCGCCGTCCGATGATCGAGCTGGCGCCGGATGGCGAGCTGATTGCTGTGCGTTTCAACAATCGCTCACTTGCGGCGGTTCAGGATGTCCCCTTCGACAAAATGGCGCTCTATTATGCGGCCTATCGCCGGTTCGGCGAGATTATCGACGACACGGCAATGGAGGTGACCTTTCGCCTGAACCCCGGTGAGGCATTTGTGGTCGACAACACCCGTGTCCTTCATGCGCGCAAGGGCTATTCCGGCGAAGGAACGCGGTGGTTACAGGGCTGCTATGCCGACAAGGACGGGCTACGCTCTGCCTATGAGGCCCGGCGGCGTCAGGCCCTGGGGGAGGCGGCGGAATGACCAGCCGCAAACCGCAGCCAGCGCCGCATCGCCCGCCTGAGACACTCGACCGCGACACAATCGTTGCGTTCCTCGGCTCCATCTTCGATCGCCGCGGCGGTGAGGAATATCTGGGCGAGCCGGTGACCATGGGAGAGCATATGCTGCAGGGTGCCACAATCGCCGAAGAGAATGGCCAGCCGGAGGAAATCATCGTCGGCGCCCTCCTGCATGATATCGGTCATTTCACATCGGAGTTTGGCACCTATCACCCCGATGATACCGAAGACCGCCACCATGAGGACGCCGGGGCCGAGGTGCTGGAGCGCTTCTTTCCCAGCGTGATCACCGATTGCTGTCGCTACCACGTTGCTGCGAAACGCTATCTCTGTGCGACCAAGCCCGAGTATTTTAAACGCCTTTCGCCTGCCTCGGTCCATACGCTGGAGCTGCAGGGGGGACCGATGACCGCGCAGGAAGTGGTGGAGTTCGAGGCCAATCCGAACCTCAAGGAGATCATCGCGGTGCGCTATCTGGACGAGGCGGGCAAGCGTGAGGGGATGAAGACGCCCGATTTCTGGCACTTTGCCCCGATGGTGCAGCGCATGGTCGATCGACACTGCGGCGCGGCGAAATAGGGACAGACCCGGATCATTGCGAATAGAAATGCGGCCCCTCTCAAGCCAGAGAGGGGCCGCAATCACGACACCTGAGCCAGACGTCAGACAGCTCGGTCCGGGCTCAGTATTCTGTGGCCCTCAACCGGAGATCACATCGCGTCCTTGAACAGCTGCGTAAGATTGGCTTCATCCAGAACGACAGGGTTGCCGCCGCAGGAGGGGTCGATCAGGGCGCCTCGGACCAGCTCGGGGATGGCGTCTTCGGTGACGCCGAGGTCCGCGAGGCCACGTGGGATACCGAGACTGTCGTTCAGTTCCTGCACATAGGCGCAGAAACCGTCAAAGCCGCAGTCGATGCCCAGATAGGCAGCTGCGGTGTTGAACCGCTCGCGAATTTCCGGC
This sequence comes from Phaeobacter sp. JH20_37, assembly GCF_048056015.1. Classification (NCBI taxonomy): domain Bacteria; kingdom Pseudomonadati; phylum Pseudomonadota; class Alphaproteobacteria; order Rhodobacterales; family Roseobacteraceae; genus Phaeobacter; species Phaeobacter sp. JH20_37. Next base: position 147,030 of record NZ_JAYMWW010000022.1, read on the forward strand.
GCGTTGAAGGCCAGAACCGCAGGCATGCAGACCGCATTGGTGGTGCCGTGGTGGGTGTTGAACACTGCGCCGATCGGATGGCTCATGGCGTGGATCGCACCGAGGCCTTTCTGGAAGGCGGTGGCCCCCATGGCTGCAGCCGACATCATCTGCGCGCGCGCCTCGATATCGGTGCCATCGGCATAGGCGCGCGGCAGGAAATCCTTTACCAGGCGCATGCCTTCCAGCGCGATGCCCTGCGACATCGGGTGGTAATGCGGGCTGGAGAACGCCTCGACGCAATGGGCAAAGGCATCCAGCCCGGTGCCTGCGGTGATGAACTTCGGCATGCCCACGGTCAGCTCGGGATCACAGATCACCACGGTTGGCAGCACCTTGGGGTGGAAGATGATCTTTTTCTGATGGGTCACACTGTCGGTGATCACAGAGGCGCGGCCGACCTCGGAGCCGGTGCCTGCGGTGGTCGGCACGGCGATGATTGGCGCGATTGCATCGGCATCGGCGCGGGTCCACCAGTCGCCGATGTCCTCAAAATCCCAAACCGGTCGGGTCTGGCCGCACATGAAGGCGACCATCTTGCCCAGATCGAGGCCAGAGCCGCCGCCAAAAGCGATAACCCCGTCATGGCCGCCCGCCTTGTAGGCGGCAACACCGGCTTCGAGGTTCTTCTCGTTCGGGTTCGGGTCAACCTCGCAGAACATCGCCCGGCCAAGGCCCGCGGCCTCCAGGATGTCGATGGTGGCTTGGGTGACGGGCAGTTCGGCCAGGCCTTTGTCGGTGACCAGCAGAGGTTTCTTCATGCCGACAGCAGCGCAGGCGTCCGCCAGTTCCTTGATCCGGCCTGCGCCGAATTTGATTGCGGTCGGGTAGGACCAGTTTCCAACAAGAGTCATAGGTGTGTTCCTGTGATGAAGCCGGGGAGGGGGCGCTGCCCCCGCTTGCCCTGCGGCAAGCCCCCCGGAGTATTTTTGGAAAGACGACGGGACTCAGCCCGTGACTTTTTTCAGGTGATAGGATTTCGGGCGGGTGAGGTTATGGAAGCCGATGATCGACAGACCCCCACCGCGGCCGGTGTTCTTGCAGCCGGTCCAGCACAGGCCCGGATCCAGATAATCGGCGCGGTTCATAAACACGGTGCCGGTTTCGATCTGATCGCCAACACGCGCGGCGCGCTCAACATCACGGGTCCATAGCGACGCGGTGAGGCCAAATTCGCTGTCATTCATCAGCGCAATCGCCTCTTCGTCAGAGGTGACTTTCATGATGCCCACGACAGGGCCAAAGCTCTCGTCGCGCATCACCCGCATGTCATGTGTCACATTTGTCAGGATCTGCGGTGTGAGATAGGCACCGCCGTCATCCTCGGCGAAGGGCGCGATATGGGCGACAGCACCCGCCGCTACCGCCTCGGCGATCTGGTCGCGCACCTCCTGTGCAAAGCGCACATTGGCCATCGGGCCAATGGTGGTTTCTGCCTCCAGCGGATTGCCCAGCTTGTAGCCTTTCACGATAGCCACTGCCTTCTCGACAAAGGCGTCGTAAAGGCTCTCATGGACATAGATCCGCTCGATGCCGCAGCAGCACTGGCCTGAGTTGAACATGGCGCCGTCAATCAGCGTGTCCACCGCCGCGTCCAGATCGGCGTCTTCCATCACATAACCCGGATCCTTGCCGCCCAGCTCGGTGCCGACGCCGGTAAAGGTGCCGGCCGCTGCGCGCTCCATCGCCTGGCCGCCACCGACGGAGCCTGTGAAGTTCACGAAGTCAAAGGCCTTTGAGGCAATTAGCGAGGATGTGGTGTCATGGTCGAGGAATACATTCTGGAACACATCTGCCGGAACGCCCGCCGACTGGAAGGCCTGCGCCATGCGCTCGCCCACCAGGAGCGTCTGGGTGGCGTGTTTCAGAACCACCGTATTGCCCGCAATCAGCGCTGGCGCCACGGTGTTGATTGCGGTCATATAGGGGTAGTTCCAGGGCGCGACCACCAACACAACCCCATGGGGCACGCGCTTGATGTAGCGTTTGAAGGTGGCGTCCTCTCCAACCTCGATATCCGCAAGCGACTCTGCTGCAATCGCGGCCATGTGGCTGGCACGTTCGTTGAAGCCGCCAAACTCGCCGCCATAGCGCACCGGGCGCCCCATCATGTGGGCCAGCTCCGGCACGATCTCGTCATTCATGGCCCCCACGGCGGCGACGCCGGCCATCACCAGGTCAATCCGCTCCTGCAGGGGGCGGGCGGCCCAGGCCGCCTGGGCCACACGTGCTGCCTTGGCACGCTCTGCTGCGGCCTCCGGCGACAGCGTCTCGCGCTCGGCATAGACCGATCCGTCGATCGGTGAGATACATTTCAGGGTCTGGCCCATGGTCTTCCTCATGTGGTTTGACGGGGGCCACGCCCCCATCGTCATCTTTCTAAAAATACTCTCGCCGAAGGCTGCGCGTCTCAGACGCGCTCAAACCCGCGGGCAATCTCGTAGTCGGTCACGATCCGCTCGAAATCCTCGATCTCAACTTCCGCCGCGCGGACATAGTGGTCAACCACCGCATCGCCCATGGTGGCCCGCAACATGGCCGAGCTTTTGAGTGCCGCCGCCGCCTCACGCAGCGTGCCGGGGATCATGCCGGTGTCGCCCTGATAGACATCGCCCTTGGTGGGGGCCTGCAGCTCAAGCCCTTCCTCGATGCCTGCAATACCCGCCGCCAGCATGCCGGCGATCGCGAGATAGGGGTTCATGTCCGAGCCGGGTATCCGGCATTCCACGCGGATTGCCTTGCTGCCGACACCGCAGAGGCGATAGCCTGCGGTGCGGTTGTCCACCGACCAGATGATACGGGTCGGGGCAAAGGTGCCCTTCACGAAGCGTTTGTAGCTGTTGATATAGGGCGCCATGAAGGCGGTGTAATCCGGCGCGTATTTCAGCAGACCCGCCATGTAGGCCTTCATCAGCGATGACATGCCCAGCGCGTCGCTCTCGTCATAGAAGGCAGGTTTGCCGTCCTGCCACAGCGACTGGTGGACATGGGAGGAGGAGCCGACCTTCTCGTGATGCCATTTCGGCAGGAAGGTGACGGCATGGCCCTGCTGCTGGGCGATCTCTTTCACCGCATGTTTGGCAATGGTGTGATATTCCGCCGTATCCATCGCGGCGGCATATTTGATGTTCAGCTCTTCCTGACCGGTCTCGGCCTCGCCCTTGGAATTCTCGATCGGCAGCCCTGCATCCCACAGGTGGTTGCGGATCGGGCGCAGGATATGTTCCTCACGCGAGGTCTGCAGGATGCTGTAGTCCTCATTGTAGCCCGAGATCGGCTGCAGATCGCGGAAACCGGATTTGCGGATTTCGTCAAAGCTCTTCTCGAACAGGAAGAATTCCAGCTCGGTGGCGCACATCGCGTCAAAACCCATCTCTTTGAGACGGTTCACCTGACGTTTCAGGATGGCGCGGGGGGAATGGGGGACTTCCTCATGGCTGTGGTGATCCAGCACATCACAGAGCACCATCACCGTGCCAGCCAGCCAGGGCACCGGGCGCAGCGTGGCCAGATCCGGCTTCATGACATAATCGCCATAGCCGTTTTCCCAGCTGGTCGAGGCATAGCCTTCCGGCGTCGCCATCGCCAGATCGGTGGCGAGGAGATAGTTGCAGCAATGGGTCTCTTCCCAGGCGCCGTTCACAAAATGCTTGGCGTGAAAGCGTTTGCCCATCAGCCGACCCTGCATGTCCACAAGGCACACAAGAACTGTATCAACGGTGCCGTCGGCAACCTGGTCTTTGAGCGTATCGAAGGAGAGCATGAGCAGCCCTTTGTGTTCTGAGGCCACAACTTTCTGACAAAAAAAGTTGAGCAAATTCCTTGGGAAGGAATTTGGCCCACCGCACGCGGGCCAAATTCGGTTTTCTGTGGCAGCCTTTTAGCCGTAGCGATAGGGGCGGCCGGCCTTCTGCATGTCGGCGTTGTACTTCTTGATGATCTCGACAACGCGCGCTTTGGTCGGGCTTTCGGCGGCGATCTCGTCCCAGAATTTGACGGCGGCGTCTTCGACCTGCTGCCATTCATTGTCCGGAATCGTGGTCAGTTTCATCTTGTCGCCGTTCACACGCAAGGAGGCTTCGCCACCCCAGTACCACCACTGGCGATAATAATGCGACTGATCACAGCAGACACGGAACAGGGTCTGCAGGTCCTCGGGCAGCTCGTTCCAGCGGCCCTGGTTGGCAAAGAAGGAGCCAGCCCAGGCGCCGGAGATGTTGTTGGTCAGGAAGTAGTTGGTCACATCCGCCCAGCCGACGGTGTAATCCTCGGTGATGCCGGACCAGGCGATGCCGTCCAGTTCGCCAGTCTGCATGGCAACTTCGATGTCTTCCCACGGCAGGGTGACCGGCACCACGCCGAACTGGCTCAGGAAACGGCCGGCGGTCGGGAAGGTGAAGACGCGTTTCCCATTGAGGTCGGCCAGCGAGTTGATCGGATCCTTGGTGGCGAAATGGCAGGGGTCCCAGGCGCCTGCCGAGATATGCTTGACGCCGACCTTGGAGTATTCCTCGTCCCAGATCTCGTTCAGACCATATTGGTTGAACAGCACAGGCACATCGAGCGAGTAGCGCGAGGCGAAGGGGAAATAGCCTCCAAAGACAGTGACTTCGGTGGGCGAGGCCATCGAGTCGTCATCCGACTGCACCGCGTCGATCGTGCCGCGCTGCATGGCGCGGAACAGCTCGCCGGTGGGGACCAGCTGGTCGGCATAGTAGAGCTCGATCTGCATGCGGTCGCCTGCGATCTTGTTGAACATGTCGATGGCGGGTTTCACCACATGCTCGGCCAGCGCCGCACCGGCATAGGTCTGCATACGCCAGGTGATTTTCGACTGGGCCAGCGCAGGTGTGGCCAGCGGTGCGGCCAGGGCGCCGACACCGGCGGTCTGTATAAACTTACGTCTTGTCGTCATGTCTCTTCTCCATGTTGAATGTCCGGCCCCCTTGCGGAGCTCTTCTGAGGGTTATTTTCCGTAAACATAGTCCGGCAGCCACAGGGCAATCTGCGGGAACATCATCACCAGGGCGAGTGCGACCACCATGACAGCGGCAAAGGGGATGATTGAGACGTAGATGTCTTTCAGCCCGATTTCCGGTGGCGCCATCGCCCGCATCAGGAACAGGTTGTAGCCAAAGGGCGGCGTCATATAGGCGATCTGGGTGGTGATGGTATAAAGCACACCGTACCAGATCAGATCGAACCCCAGCGCCCCCACAAGCGGCACATAAAGCGGCGCCACGATCACCAGCATCGCGGTGTCATCAAGGAAGGTGCCCATCACGATAAAGCTCAGCTGCATCAGGATCAGGATCATCCAGGGGCTGAGACCCAGCTGCGTGGTGAACAGATCCTCGATCGCCTTCACCGCGCCCAGACCATCAAAAATTGCGCCAAAGCCAAGCGCGGCGAGGATGATCCACATGAACATGCAGGAAATCCCCAGGGTGGAGCGCACCGACGTTTCAAACACCTCCTTGTTCATCCGACCTTTGAGAATGGCCGCGACAAAGGCGGTCATCGCACCAATGGCGGAGCTTTCCACCAGCGAGGTCCAGCCATTCACAAAGGGCACCATCATCGCGGCAAAGATCGCCAAGGGCAGCACGCCGGAGAACAGCAGGCGATATTTTTCCTTCATGAAGACATCATGATAGAAGATCGGAACGCCTCTGGTGACAAATGCCAGAACAGCACCGGCAAGAGCCACGCCCATTGCGGGTTTTGCCTCGATTATGCCCATCTTGACCACCAGCGGCACGAGCACCAGAAGGGCCAGAACAATGTAGTTCAGGCGCAGCGGATGATCGCTGATGCGCTCATATTCGGCGAGATCCTCGGGGCTCATGGCGGGGCCGAGTTCGGGCTGCATCCGGGCGCGCAGATAGATGTAGATGATGAACATGGCCGCCATCAGCAGACCCGGAACAACACCGGCGAGCCAGAGCTGACCAACCGGCTGGCGCGCGATCATCGCATAGAGCACCAGCACGACGGAGGGCGGCACCAGAATGCCGAGGGAGGATCCGGCCTGAATGGTGCCGGTGACCAGCGTCTTGTCATAGCCACGGCGCAAAAGCTCGGGCAGGGCGATGGTGGCGCCGATGGCCATACCAGCCACGGACAGACCGTTCATCGCCGAGATCAGGACCATCAGACCAATGGTGCCAATCGCCAGCCCGCCTTTGACCGGTCCCATCCACACGTGAAACATCCGGTAGAGATCATCTGCGATCTTCGATTCCGACAGGACGTACCCCATGAAGATGAACATTGGCAGCGTGAGCAGAGGATACCATTTCATCAGCTTCATGGCCGCGGAGAAGGGGATTTCACTGCCGCCAGTGCCCCAGAGCAGCAGACCGGCCACAGCGCCGACGAAACCGATTGCGCCAAACACACGCTGACCGGTCATCAGCATCAGCATCATGCCGGCAAACATCATAATGGCGATGAGTTCATAGGACATTAGAAGTCGTCTCCGCGAAGGCGTCCGAGATCACGGAACAATTCAGCAAGGCATTGCAGCAGCATCAGAAAGACGCCGAAACAGAGGATGGTTTTGATCGGCCACATGAAGGGGCGCCACGCGGTGGAACTGCGTTCCAGATAGCCGAGTTTGGCGCTGGCGGCATCGACGCCTTCGCTCACAAGGATTGTCAGCAGCTCTCCGAAGAACTGAAACGGCTCAAGCCCGAAATACCCCAGCGAATAGGCGGTGGAGCTGACGGCGCCATAAAACAGGATCCCCAGGTAGAACATCAGGAACAGCACGGTGACGGCATCGACCATGGCCTTGGTCTTGAGCGACCATGCACCATAGAACAGATCCATCCGTACATTGCTGCCCATCTGGATCGAGTAGGGACCGCCCAGAATATAGTAGGCGACCATGACAAACTGCGCGGTCTCCAGCGTCCAGAGTGACGGGTTGAAAAAGGTCTTTGACACCGAGGACCACAGAAGCACCCCAACCAGCACAAAGATCAGATACATGGCGAAACGGCCAATCACGCGGTTCATCGCGTCGATGGCGCGTACATAGCTCTTGATGGCACTAGGCATTGGCTGCCTCCTTACTGGTCAGCGCGCTCAGGGCCGGGCGCAGCAGACACAGCAATTCGTCTGTCATGGCGGCTTCCTGTTCCGGGGTCTGCAACAGATCGTTACGCACTTCGATCATCACATTGGCCAAACCATTGTTCTGACCATGCAGCACCAGCGAATGTGTGACACCGTCCTGCGGGCCATAGGGCGCGTTGCGCTCGATCTGGCGGTCGGGCAGGGCCGGGGCGGCCTCCAGCATCGCATCGGCCAAGCGGCTGTCCGCATCGTGCAGGATGCCGATTTCGACGCTGCGCGGGGTGCCGTAAAAGATCGGGGTAAAGCTATGGACCGTCACCAGCATCGTCTCGCGGCCTGCGGCCCTGCGATCAGCGATCACCTGCGCCACGGCCGCGCAGAAGGGGGTGTAGACGCTGTCGACCCGTTCGGCCCGCGCCGCCGCATCCAGATCACGGTTGCCGGGGACGTCGATCAGTTCCGATTTCGCGGGCATGGCACTGGCAGCTTCGGGCGGGCGGTTGCAGTCATAGACCAGCCGCGACACCCGGCTTGCGACCAGCGGCGCGTCCAGAGCCACCGATAGACCCTTGGCCACCGCCAATGCGCCGGGATCCCAGGCGGCATGGCTGGCGCGGTCATCCTCCGACAGGCCAAGCCCCTCATACCGCGCCGGAATGTGGTTGCTGGCATGTTCGCACAGCACCAGCACATCGCCGGTGCCCGCTGCATTCCAGATCTCTACTGCCTCGTTGGGCAGTTCCGGTGCGGCGGCAGATGGAGCGTTGGAATCGCTCAGTGACATTGGGCACTCCCTGATTTTGGAAAAATGTTTTCACGTAGGACTTTTTGTGTCAATATATTTTCAGCATCAGTTTGATCCCCTCGTGTCGGGGATGGCCCTGTCTTTGGGGCGGTGCATAAATTGTAGGCAAACCAGAGGGATAGCCGGACAGTGACAAAACCGCCCGCCACCGTGCGCGAACTCATCCGGGAGCAATATGCAACCCTGACCCAGGCAGAGCGCAAATTCGCAAATGCCCTGCTGGCCAATTATCCGGCGGCTGGTCTGGCCTCTATCACCATTGTTGCCGCCAATGCCGATGTGTCGACACCCACCGTGGCGCGCATGGTGCAGAAGCTTGGTTTCAAAGGATATCCGCAGTTCCATCAGGCCCTGCTGAAAGAGCTGGAGGCAAAGGGATCCGGCCCGACCCAGCGCCGGGCCAACTGGGCGTCGGAGGCGCCGGAGGGGCATCTTCTGAACAGATTTGCACAGGCGGTGACCGACAACCTCAGTCAGACCTTTTCCAACGTCGATTCAGAGCAGTTCGATGCGGCGGTCCGGCAGCTGGCCGATACTGAGGGTCGGCTCTATGTGGTTGGCGGGCGCATCACCCGTGCGCTTGCGGATTATGCCTTCACGCATTTTCAGGCCATTCGCCAGCGGGTCACACATATGACCTCCTCCTCGGCGACCTGGCCGCATTACGTGCTGGATATGGTGGAAGGCGACACGCTGCTGATGTTCGACGTCCGCCGCTATGAGACCAACCTGCAACGGCTGGCCGAACTGGCCTCGGAACGGGGGGTGCGGGTGATCCTGATCACCGACCAATGGTCCAGCCCCATCGGATCTGTGGCGGCGCATACCTTCAATTGCTGGGTGGAAATCCCCTCGGCCTGGGACTCGAACATCTCAACCATGATGCTGCTGGAGGCGATGATCTCGGCCGCACAGGAGGAGCGCTGGGACGAGACGCGCGCGCGCTACGAGAAACTCGATACAATCTTCGACACCACGCGGCTGTTTCGCAAATTCACCTGAATCCCCTCGCAGCCGTGGTTGTTCATAGTCAGATGAACGTGTCCAACAGATACAAAAAAGGGAGGCCGCCGGCCTCCCTTTTTTTTCTCGGAATTTAAGTGTTTCAGTAGCGGTTGCGGACCGCAAGGCCGATCAGCACGCCCAGCCCCAGCGCGCCAGCTACGGCAAGCGCCGGATTCTTCTTCACGAATTCCTCACTCTGGGAGGCAAGCTCATTGACGGTCTGGGACGCGGTTTTTGCACCCTCGGCCGCCATCTCACGGACCGCCTGAGCATTGCGTACCGCCATATCCTCCAGCTGTTCGCCAACTTCTTTGGCTTTTGCCGCAATCGGCTGGGACGCCTCTGTGAGGGTGTCCTGCTTGCGTCGCGCAGCGGTCGATTTCTTCGGTTCAGTCTGTGTCTGAGTTGCAGCCATGATGAAGTCTCCTTTCCACCACTCAACGTGCGCCGAGCCGCGAAAGTTCCATGGAACCATCGCCGCGTGGTCTGAGTTGGGACGGTATCACAGCACGACATGATATGAAGGAGAGGACCATGCTCTACTGGGCTTTGCTATTCTTTGTTGTCGCAGTCATCGCTGGCCTCTTCGGCTTTGGCGGTGTGGCGTCTGCCTCTGCCGGGATCGCGCAGATTTTGTTCTTCGTGTTCCTTGTACTCTTTGCCATCGCCATGGTGGTTCGGGTGGTAAAGGGCAGATAGCGTGGAGACGACAATGCGAAAGCGATAAGGGGCGGATGCTGTGGCGTCCGCCCATTTTCGTTGCTCATCTGTCCCCGGCGTCTGCGCGCCTGACATCGGTGAGAAGGTCTGACACCGGCGAGAAATATGGGAACCTCTGTCAGGAGCACACGTTGGGGTGGTGAGACCGACATAGACAAAGGAGATGATGAGATGAGCGAAGCGCTTTCAGTTGTGCCCAGCCGTGATGACGTTAGCACCGGTGTCCGTGACACCTCGGTGATCGCCAGCGGGCTGGCCGATGTGCTGGCCGATACCTATCGCCTCGTGTTCAAGACCCATGCCTATCACTGGAACGTCGAAGGGCCGGCCTTCTACTCGGTCCATAAGCTGACCGAAGAGCAATATGAGAATATGTTTGCAGCGACCGACGAGCTGGCGGAACGGATCCGCGCGCTGGGGCATCTGGCGCCGTCGAGCCTTGCCGATATCGTCAGCCGTTCGAAGCTTGAAGACAAAACCGGCTCGCTGACGGCTGCGGATTTGGTCGAGGATCTCGCTCATTGCCATGAACGTGTCGCGCACCGCCTTCATGCGCTGGCCGAGCTGGCGGGCGATCGCAAGGATATCGTTACCGAGGATCTGGCGACGGCGCGCTCCGCCTTTCACGAGCAGGCCGCCTGGATGCTGCGCGCCATCGCCAAAGGCTGAGGCCTGACGAAAGCTTAGGCGCCGCTTGACAGGGTGATCCGGGACGAGAGACGCGCGCGGCGGTGATCCCGGCGCGGCGGCGATCTCAAGCGAAAAAGCGGAAAACATCCGCAACGCCGTCCAGACACAAAAATAGCCGCCTGATCACAGGCGGCTATTTGATCGAAACAGGTTTGCGCCTGGTTCAGGCCTTCAACGTCTCGGTTGAGGAGAAGAACATCGCCTGGCTGACCGCCGAGCGAACCTGATCCTCGGTATAGGGCTTCGAAATCAGGAAGGCAGGTTCCGGCCCTTCGCCGGTCAGCAGCCTTTCGGGGAAGGCAGTGATAAAGATCACGGGGCAGTCGAAATGATTTTCAAGGATCTTGTTCACCGCATCAATGCCGCTGGAGTTATCCGCAAGCTGGATATCCGACAGGATCAGATCCGGTGTCTCTTCCCTTGCGAGTTTCAGCGCGGCATCTTCAGTCCGGGCAATGCCGGTCACCCGATGTCCCATTTCGCTGACGATCCCTTCAAGATCCATCGAAATGATCGCCTCATCCTCGATGATCATGATGCGACCCGATGTGGATTTCGACATCTCCTGATAGGCGATCTTCACCAGTTCACTTGCTTCATCGGCGCCGATTTCCATGATCTGCGCCACCTCTGCGGTGCTGAAATCCTCAATCGTGTGAAGCAGAAGCGCCTCGCGGGTATTTGGGGTAAGCGCACGCAGATGCTTCTGCGCCTGGGTCTCCAGCCCGCTGTCGGGCATATCCAGCTCAACCGGGGCACCGCTGGAACTCCAGATAACATGGAAAGCGCGGAACAAAGCCACCTTTGCTTTCAGCTCAGCCTCATAGCGGTCCGGCTCGGCCAGGATCGCCTCCAGAGTTGCAAGGGCATAGGTGTCACCGCTGGTCTGGCTACCTGTCAGGGCCCGCGCATAACGGCGCAGGAACGGCAGGTTAGACCCGATCTGATTAGCAAGAATTTCTCCTGTCGGGGCGGTCATTTGATATGTCCCTTTTTTTCTGAATACATATGGAACCATACGTCTGGTCACTGCGTTTGGTTCCAGAGTGTGCGTAAAAAAATATAGTTGGATCGTATGGAAAAGCACAAGGCAACAGAAAAACGCGGCGACGCGATCGAGCGAGAGATCGACAGCAACCTGAAAAAGGCGTTTGATACGCTTGCGTCGGAGCCCATCCCCGACCGGTTCGCAAATCTTCTCGACCAGCTGAAAGCCAAGGGCGCAGCGCCGATCAAAAGCGCAAATCGTGATGAGGATGACTCCTGATGGGCGATCCCAGAGACGAGCTGGTGGACCACCTTGGTGCCATGCGTGCGTTTGCCATCAGTCTGACCCGGAATACGGCCATGGCCGATGATCTGGTGCAGGATACCTTGGTGAAAGCCTGGACCAATATCGACAAATTCGAGGAAGGCTCCAATATGCGGGCCTGGCTCTTTACGATCCTGCGCAACACGTATTACTCTCTACGCCGTAAACGCCGCCGCGAGGTGGAGGACGGCGATGGCGTCCTGTCCGAGCAGCTTTCGCAGAAACCTGATCATGACGGGCGCTTGAACATGCGCGATTTCAACAAAGCTTTCGAACAGCTGAACGATGAACAGCGCGAGGCGCTGATCCTGGTTGGCGCCGGCGGGTTTTCTTATGAGGAGGCCGCAGAAACCTGCGGCGTCAAGGTCGGCACGATCAAGAGCCGGGTGAACAGAGGCCGGGCGCGGTTGGCCGAGCTGATGAATCTGAGCGAAAACGAGCCGCTGGAGCTAACCGACACCGTAACTGCAGGCATCGTGTCGCAGCAAAGCGTGGCCTGATATGAAACTGGGGCGGGCACTGGCTGGCGGGCTGTTTTTTCGGCTCGCCGCTCTCATGACCTTGGCATTGCTGCCATTGGGCATGATTGCCATCTATCAGACCTACACGGTGATAGATGAGGCCGCGCGCCTGTCCCGGATGGCCATTCTTGCCCGCACCGAACGGGCCGCTATGGGAGAGCGGGAGCTGTTGCAACGCACCAGCGGCGCCGCTGACGCCCTGGCGGCGGCCACCCTGCCGCTGCGCAATCAGCCAGCGGCCTGCAACCTCGCCCTGGCCGCCTTTGTCAAAGCGCAGCCGACCTATTCCTTTGCAGGCCTTGTCACGCCCGAGGGGCAGCCGGTCTGCAGTTCCAAGGATGTGGGCGCCGCGATCGCCGAAACAGCATTTTTTGCAAAAGCGGTCGCGCGCGGCGCGCTGACCTATGGGGTGGGGCGCAGCCTTGATGGAAATGGGGATTTCGAACTCTCATTGACAACGCCGGTTCGCGAAGGTGGCGAAATCGTCGGCTATCTGACCCTCGCCATTCCGAAAAGATTGACCAGCGCGTTTTTCACCGAGAGCTGGCAACTGGAAGGCATCCGTTTTGCCACAATTGATCGGGACGGCGATATCCTGTCCTCTTCGGAGCCGCTGCCTCAGGCCGGGTTGATGCTGCCCCAGACACCCGCGCAGTCGGATCTGATCAGGCGGTCTGGCGACACGTTCTTTGCAACGTCAAAATCCCAGGAAGAACGGTTCTTCGCGGTGAGCGACATCGTTCCGGGCGAGGTCGCCGTTGTGGGAAGCTGGCCAGCTGCACAGGCGCAGATGGCAACAGGCATGGGCGGCTGGGCCTTCACCCTGGCCTTTCCGGTGTTGATGTGGCTCGCAGGCATGGTCGTCGGCGTATTTGGCCTGCATCGTCTTGTTATCCGCCATCTCAGTGACCTGCGCGCAGCCATGCGGCGCTATGCGCTAGGCGAGCGGAAACAGGCCCAGCTGGATCTGGTGAACCCGCCGCGCGAATTCGCCGAGGCCCAGCAGTCCTTTAACCGCATGGTGATGATCCTCAGCAAGGCCGAAGAACGCCGGGAGATCGACCTGCGCGAGAAAACCGTGCTCCTGCGCGAGGTGCATCACCGGGTAAAGAACAACCTCCAGCTCATCGCCTCGATCATGAACATGCAGGCAAGATCGGCGCGCTCGGACGAGGCGCGCAACGTGCTTGCCCAGCTTCAGCGCCGGGTGCGTGGGCTGGCGGCGATTCACCGGTCCCTGAACACCAATCCAGATGTCACCACCGTGGATGCGGCCGAGCTTATTACGGCTCTGGCCAAGGAGATTGCCTCCCTGTCGCATGGGCGCGACGGCGCGGTCGCCATCGAAACAGATCTAGCCTCGGTCCAGCTTAATCAGGACGATGCGGTGAATCTGTCGATGCTGGTGGCCGAAACGCTCACCAATGCTGTCAGATTTGCGGGTGTAGACGGCGACGGGCGACGCGTTGTTGGTGTCTCCTTTGCAGAACAGGAAGGCGGCTACTGCCGTCTTACCATCCGCAACGCGCTGGACCCGCAGAACGGGACCGAAAGCGAAGAGCGCCAGTTCACCAGCGGGCTCGGCGCCCGGCTTATCAAGGCCTTCGTCGCACAGCTCGAGGGTGAGGCCAAGACGACGGAAACAGAGACAGAATTTACCTATGAGGTCGTCTTTCCGCATAGCGACGACACGGTGGCACAGGGGCTTGCGGAAAAAAGGGGTGCGAACGACAATGCCGACCTGCGAAACACAGGATGACGCGGCGACGGATCCAGAGGTCTTTGAGGTTCTGGTGACCGCTGCCGAGGCATGGCCTGCGTTTGAGCGGGCGGTGCTCAGCGCCAAAACAGAGGTGCGTGCCAGTTTCCGTATTTTCGACTTCTCTACCGCATTGCTGAGCGACGAGGCGCGCGCTATCGGCGAGACATGGGCGGATCTGGTCGAACATGTGGTTGCCCGAGGTGTGCATTTTCATCTGGTTGTCAGCGATTTCGACCCGGTGATGGGCCAGGAACTGCATCAGAAAACCAAACGCACCGTGGCGCAGGCGCAGGAAATCGCCGTGCGCCTCGCGCGCCGCGCGACCGATGATCCGGTCGGTGACCTTCATGTCGAGGGCGCGCTGCATCCGGCGCGGGCAGGTCTGTTGCCACGGTTGGCCTTTGGCCCGTTCATCAAGATGAAGAAGAACAAGATCTCGGACCGCAGGCCAACCGGACCAGCAGGCGCCACCGGGTTCCCCAGTCGTGGCCTGTCCGATACCCCCGACGATGGTCTTCTTCCCGAAGTGCGCCCGGTCACCCACCATCAGAAGCTGGCGGTGATCGACGAAACCCTACTCTATGTCGGCGGGCTGGATCTCAACGAGCGCCGCCGCGATACGCTGGAGCATGATGAGCCGTCACAGCAGACCTGGGCAGATGTCCAGGTGCTGGTCAGCGGCCCCGAGGCCCGCGAGGCCGCGCAGCATTTGCGGCATTTTCAACGCTATGTCGCGGGCAAGGAAAACCCGCCCGAAGGCAAATTGATCCGCCGGACGATTTCCGCGCCGCGTCGTTTCGGATTCTGGGCGCTGTCCCCCCGCACGGTATTGCGCGAGATCGAAGAGGATTATCTCGCCGCCTTCGAACGCGCCGAACATCTGATCTATCTCGAAACCCAGTTTCTGCGCTCCAGCGTACTGGCAGACGGGCTTGCCGCTGCCGCCAGACGTAAACCGGACCTCTCTCTTATTCTGGTGCTGCCCGCGCTGCCCGATGATGTGGCTTTTGAGGGCAACCGGGATCTGGATGCGCGCTATGGTATGGCCTTGCAGGGGCAGGCGCTGGACACATTGCAAGCAGCTTTTGGCAGCCGCGCGACCATCGCCAGCCCGGTACAGCCGATCCTGGCCGATCGCGAGGCGCCCTCAGTGCTGGCAGGCTCACCTGTGATCTATGTCCACAGCAAGGTGCTGATTGTTGACGATAGTTTTGCGATGGTCGGGTCTGCGAACATGAACGGGCGGTCGATGCGCTGGGACACTGAGGTGGCGCTGCGCATCACCCGCAAGGACCGCGTGGCCGAAACCTGGCGCGCGATGTGCAACCACTGGTGGGATCAGGGCCAGATGCCGGATGAGGCGCGCAGGCTGGAGACAGCGTCGGACTGGTGGCGCGCAGAGGTCGCACGCAATGGCCTGCGCCTGCCGGAGTCGCGCAACGGCTTTCTGGTGCCCCATGATCCGGACAAAATGGCCGATCTTCAGCAACCCCTTCCGGGCGCGACCGAGGATGTGGTCTGACCCGACGGGATGACAGGGCCTGATGGCGCGACTGGGGCGCGCAGGCGGCGGCCCGGTGGTCTGGCTCAACTTGGCTGGGTATCGGGGCCTTGTGACCGGCGTGCCTCTGAGGAGGCGCGCAGCAACTGACCGGCCCACAGCAACGTCGGCAGCGCCACGATCGCGCCCACCGGACCCCAGATCCACAGGCCAAAGACAATTGCGAGAAACACCACCAGCGGGCTCAGATGTAGCTGATGACCGACAAAAGCCGGGGTGACAAACTGCGCCTCGATAAGGTTCAGCCCAAGGAACAATGCCGGCGGCAGCAGCGCCGCCGCACCGCCAAGCTGGGTCATCCCGACGAATGTCAGGCCGGTGATCATCATCAACGGGCCGAGATACAGGATGAAGTTCAGCAGCATGGCCGCCAGCCCCCAGATCAGCGCGCTGTCGATGCCGATCACGGCAAGGCCGATTGCGGTGGCGACACCAAGCCCTGCGTTGACGATCGTCACAGCAGCGAAGTAGCGCGCCACCTCATGTTCCGCGCGGTAGAGCCGTTTGCCCAATGCCCCCGCAGCAGCATAGATATCCGTACGTGTCAGCACGAAGAAGAACAGCGTGCCGATGAAGATAAACACCTGCGCACCAAAGTTGGGCGCCACCCAGAGCGCATCCATCAGCGTCGGAAACCCGCTGGCCACATCCGCCTCGGCGCCGCGTGTCCCGACGGTTTGTTCAATCTCCTGGCTGATGGCTTCGATGCCGCGCAGGAGGCCGGACATCATGTAGACCCAGCTTTTGATTTCACGTTTGATTTTGGGGAGATCTTCAACAACGCCCGAGATCAGAGGCTCCAGCGACAGGAATAGCAGCACGATGATGGCGCAGGAGAATAGCAGAAGGCTGCTCGCGACGATCACGCGGGCCACGCCAATGCCCTGTAGCCGGTCGGCAATCGGTGAGACGACAATTCCCACCACCACGGCAAATATGATGGGCGCAAGGATCGGTTTGGATACATAGAGTGCAAGGCCGAGGGCAAGTGCCGTCAGAATGAGCAGCATCATGCGCGCCGCACGGTCGGACAGCATCGAATTGAGCATGGCGAATGGCCTTGTCTGAGAGAAAACCCTCCGGCCCGGTCGGGCCAGAGGGGAGGTTAGCGTCAGTTCAGCGAGGCTTCCAGCGCCTCGCGGCCTTGGCTGAGCTGGTCGTGCAGCGCGGTCTCGCCTTTGTTGGCCAGCTTGCGTAACTCCTGTTGCAGGGTGTCGCGCGCCTCAGCCATCAGGGCGTCGCGTTTGGCGCCCAGCAGTTCATCTTCCTGCCGGGTTTGCGGCAGCAGGGCCGCGACAATCGCACCAAGGCCAAAGGCGAGACCGCCGGCAACCAGTGGCTGCGCTGCGATGCCATCCTGTGACGCGCGGCTGAGCTTTGCGGCTCTGCGTTCCAGTTCTTCCTGGATCTGGATCGCTGAAAGACGTGCCTTTCGCACCTGCTTGCGCGCTTTGGGAGGCAGTTTGTCCAGCCCGTGGTCCAGCGCCGCACGCAGACGCCTGGCGCTGGGGCTTTTGCGCTGGCCCGCATCGGGGCTGGGTACGTGAGCCATCTCAGCGCTGGTCGCCGCGGCCGCCGGTTGCGCCTGTCCTTCCGGATCACGTCGCTTGCCGGCTCCCGACATCAGCAGCGCGATGCCGGTGCCGACGAGCGCCAGCGCGGCCGGGTTGGCACGCGCGGTCGACCACAGCTGCTGCGAAATCTCACCGCCATATTGCGATGCGGTTGCAGAAACTTCCGTCGCGATGCGCTCCGGCGACAGGCTCGCCGCCAATGTGTCGAGGGATTTGGACAGCGCCACCCGGTCACGGGCGATTTCGGTCTCAAGCTCGGTCAGATCGGTATCATCAGACATGGCGTGTGGTCTCCTTCAAGGTCTTGAGGTCGCGTTGCACGTTCCGCAGGCTGCGATCCGGCATAAGGGCTGAGGGTGACAGGCGGTTGACGCCCAGCATAACCAGCCCCACGGCAAGGGCGATCAACGGCCCGCCGACGATCAGCGCGGCGGTCCCGACGCTAAGGCCCATAGCGGTGATCGCGGCGACAAGCGCGGCTGCAAGGACATGCAGCCCCACAATGGCCAGCACGGCACCCACCGCGATCATCGCGATGGCAACACCGGCGCGCGACAGGTTGCGCGACAGTTCTGCCCGCGCCAGTCGCAACTCGTCCTGAACCAGCTGCGACATCTGTTTGAGCACGGTCACCAGCAGTCCCGGCGCCTGTGACGGGCTGGCAGAGGTGTTCTGATTTTCCATCACGAAACCCTCCGCGTCGGGCTCTCCGTCATGCCGCCACGGCTGTAGTCACTGTCGCTGGCCGGGGAGCCGTCACCGGTCTCATAGGCGGCCCATGGGTCGCCTGTTGCGTCATCGGCGACGGCGCGATCGGACGTGGCGTCCGGCGCTGTCGACTTCAGGAACCGGGTTGCGGCAAAGCCGAGAAGCGCAGCCCCCCCCAGAAACAGCATCGGGTTCTTGCGGGCAAAAGCGCCGGTATCGCGCAGTACTTTTTCCAGATCGGCTGTCCGGATGGTATCCGCAACCTGCTCCAGCCCCTGAGCCAGCTGCTGGGCGGCCTGAGCCTGAAGCGAGCCTTGCGGCAGCTCGGAAGCAGCGGCATCAGCAGCACGCGCAACGGCGGCGGCCTCACCTGCGGCTTTGCTCTGGGCCTGTTCCGCGCGTGCTCTGGCCTCGCTGCGCAGCGTCTCCTGCGCCTGTTCCGCGAGTTCCGTCGCATGTGTCTTGGCGCGCTCGATGTGGCGTGAAGTCGTGTGTTGATCGGTCATGTGCCTCTCCCGTTCTGTTTGGATGGCTTGTGATCCCAACGCGGCCTGCGACGGTTGGTTCCCGATCTCTCTGGACTTCTGTCTGTTCCACCTCGCGGTGCCCAACGCGCGATCATGAACGCCGATTTGGCAGCGCCCTCTGGGACGCGGACTCCAGAGCAGTCTTCGCGATCGGCGATAGCACACCGGCGGATTTTTCCGGGAACCAAGCCGATACCGGCACGTTGACTAGGCGACGATACCCAAATGACAGGAGCCAAGACATGAACGAGCAACAGATCAAAGGGAACTGGGCAACCCTGAAGGGCAAATTCCATGAGGCCTATGGCGATTTGACAGATGATGATGTCGAGAAGGCCAAGGGCGACCGCGAGCAGCTGCTTGGCCTGTTGCAAACGAAATATGGCAAGGCCCGCGAAGAAGCTGAGCGCGAGTTGGATAAGTTCTTCGCCTCGGTCTGACCCCTCCATCTGATGTCCTGTGGTTTGGCTGCCGGACAGGCGGCCGCAAACTGCGCGGGGTGAAACTCTGACCCCGCCTATCGAATTGAGACGAAAGGAATTTTGACATGGCACGACAGACCGAAACCCAGCAGGAGGCGAGCTCTCAACTGTGGCACCAGCTGGAGAAACGCCGCACTTCGATGCTGGCTGTGCGTGACAGCGAGCAGCATCCGCAGCCGATGACGCATTTCGCGGATGCAGAGAATGGCGCGATCTGGTTCATCAGCTCCTCCGACAGCGATCTGGTCCGGGCAATCGGCCTTGGTGCCGACGCCCAGTTGACCCTTGTCTCCGACGGTCAGGATTATCACGCAAGCGTGCGCGGACCGCTGGAGGTCACCAATGACCCCGATAAGCTCGATGAGTTGTGGAGCTTTGCCGTCGGCGCCTGGTTTGAAAAGGGCCGTGACGACCCCAAGGTGACATTGCTCAAGATGACCCCGCGTGAAGCAGCGGTCTGGGCCTCGCAGGGCAACGCCGTTCTGGTCGGCCTGAAGCTGCTGCGCGCCAGCCTGAGCGAGACCGAGGGCCATCCGGATGTCGGCGTGCACCACGTGCTTCAGCTCAATACCTGATCGTCAGCACGTCGCGCGATCACGAAAAATGGCGCTGTCCCGTGTTGGGGCAGCGCCATTTTTTAACGTTTCAGGCTTCGGTCAGATGTGTTTATGCCCTTCGCGCGCGGGGGCCGAAGAGCAGCCAGCAGATGAAGCCAAGGATCGGCAGGATCAGCACGAAAACAACCCAGATGACTTTCTTGCCGGTGCCTGCGTTGGACCCGACAATCGACACGATTGCCCAGATGGATAGCAGCAGGACGATCAGCCCGCCGATGCCAGCATATTCTACCATATATAATCTCTCCTTGTCGGGGTATGGGCGCGGTCAGGCGCTGCGCAGCGCCTCGATCAGCGCGTCCTTGTTCATAGTCGAGCGCCCGTCGATATCCAGCTCGCGGGCGCGGTCCATCAGCTCGTCTTTGGTCCAGTCCTCATATGGGGGTGCCTTACCGCCCTTTTCAGATGGGGACATGTCATCATTTGCCTGCGCGTTGGCTATGGCGGCAGCCTTCGACTTGCCATAGCCCTTGTCGCGCAGGGCCTCATAGGTGTCTTCCTTCTTGATGGATGCGCTGTGGTCGTCGGCCATGGGGTGCTCCTCTTTTCCAAGCGCAACGCAGAACCTGAATAATTTGTTCCGCCCTCCCATATTGCCGCATTGCCATCTGGCCGTGGCGATTGGCGTTATCACTCCGCGTTCGGCCCGTCGCTCAGCAGGTCGCCGCCACCATCGGGGGCGTTGCGTTCGCGGGCGGCGGCCTCCTCATTGGCGTCCTCGACACGGGCTGGATCCGACGCTGCCGGCAGGGGGGTCTCGGCCGGGGCGGCGGCAGGTTTAGGTGCCGGGGCCTTCTGCGATTGCTGCTGGGCCACGGGCAGCAGGCTCGCGGCGTCCCGAGCATCAACACGCAGGCGGTAGATCGGCTCCGGCAGGCCAAACCCATTGCTTTCCAGCGCGGTCTTGGCAATCCGAATGGCCTCGCCACGGGCTTTTTGAAAACTGCTCTGGGTCTGATCGACCCAGCCGGTGAAGGTCAGGATCACATTTGAATCGCCAACCTCCTTGACCCAGGCACCAACCGATGGATCCCGCAGGACAAAGGGCAGCGATTGCAGGGCATCAACCGCCGTCGACAGGGCCGCGGCCAGATCGGCGTCGGCATCAACACCCAGTTCAAACTCGAACCGCCGGTTGGCATCGCGGGTGTAGTTGACGATCCGGCCCTTGAAGACGGTCGCATTGGGGATGCGGATATGGTTGCCTTCGGGTGAGATCAGGATGGTCGCGCGTGAGGTCAGCCGGGCAACGGTCCCCATATCGCCTGCAATCTCGACAAAATCATTCGGCCGAAACGGTTGCCGCAGGCTGAGCAGAATAGAGGCGATGAAATTCTCCACCGTGTCGCGCACCGCAAAACCAACCGCCAGACCAGCAACACCAGCGGCCCCCAATACGGCCCCCAGCAGCGCTGTTGCGTTGAGGATATCCAGCGCCACCACCAGCCCAAGGACGATAAAGGCAATGCGCGCCACACCGCTATAGACCTCCGCGATAAAGGAGTTTGGCGCCAGACGCTTCCAGATCCGCAGCCGCGTCGTCAGCAGCCAGCCAAAGGCGGAAATCATCACGAAAACCAGCATCGCGACAAAGAAAATCGGTGCATTGGCAATGATATTTCGGGTCCGCTCCTTCAGCCGGGAAAAGGCCGAGTCGAGCCGCTCATCAAGCCGCCCATTGATCGCGGTCCGGTTTTCGATCGCCACGACACCGTCAATGCGTTCGACCATCGTGGTCAGCTGGGTCTGGCGCGGATTGTCCAGAACCTCGCCCGACAGGGTCACAACGCCACTTGACACAGAGACCCTCACCTTGTCGAAGCCGTCGATTTCTCCCAGCAGCTGGACAATCCTGCGGCGGATCTGGGCGTCCGGGGCAGCTTTGCTATCGAGCTGGATTGCGCTGTCGGTCTGCACCGGATCGCTGGTCGCCTGAGCGGCGCCGGGATGCGGCAGCAACAGGCAGAATGTCAGCGCCATGACACTCAGATGCAGCGCAAGCCGGGATTGACGGAATGCCCGGGCCAGGGGCCGGGCGGCGGCGCCGACGGGATGGGGGGAGCGGCGGGCAGGGCGGTGGGGCATTGGCATCCTCGGTCTGGAACGCATCGGAAAGGGGCGCGTGGCTCGCTGGTTGTAATACCCGTCAGGCCATTGATCGCGCTGCAATGGTTCTTCGAGTTACGGGGAACGTCAACCGCCGACCGCCATCAGCACCGCAATATCCGGATGCGCGCGGGATCGGACAGAAAAACCCCGCCAGAACTGGTCTGACGGGGCATGAATCGGGCGGCGCTTTACTGTGCTTCCTGAGATTCCTCGGTGATCGCGTCGCCAAGGTCGGAGACGTCACGGCCAAAGCCCTCGGTTGTTTCGCAGGCAGCCAGACCGGCCAGGGCAAGAGCGGCAATAATCAGTCGCATGTCAAATTCCTTTTGTTTCGCGGCGCGAACGCCGGTGTCAGATCCAAGTATCAGTCCCGAAAAATCGGGGCCGGTGTCGCACCGGCGGAGTATGGGGCGCGGGCAAAGCCCAGTCGCGGCCCCGGGTGGCCCCGATCTGGCGGGGCCTGCCCCGTCTCGTCACGGGGTTGCGCTGGGCTAACGCCTCTGCTGCCGGATCGGTTCCCGCCGAAGCTGCTGGCAGTCAAAGAAAAATGTCGTGTCCGCAAATCGTGTTGGGAAAATTTTCGAAGGGCCTTCGTTTTTTCACAATTGGCCAATATCGCTCCTAAAAAAAACAGCGGAGCGGATCGTGCAGGCACACGACTTTCGGCAATTCCTCGACCGGTTTCATGACCTGAACCCGGCGCAGATCGAGGACGCCAGAACAAAGATTAGGGATGTTCGGAGAAAAACCGAAGCCCTGGCCGAGATTGAATCACGAACAGAACAGGAACACAAGTGCCCGCATTGCGGCGACGACCGTCGCCAGAAATGGGGGCGGACTCGAACCAAGGTTCAACGCTACCGCTGCCTGGGTTGCCAGAAGACCTTCTGTGGTCGAACGACTTCCAGGATCAGGCACATCCATAGGCCAGATCTGTTTCTCGAAGTCATCCGGGATATGCTGGGCACTCGGGCACCTTCTTCCATTCGAGAACTGGCCAACCGATTGGACCTCGACAAGCACACAATCTGGCGGTGGCGCCTGATCATCATGCAGGGGTTAAGTGACTCATCCGACAATCACTTTTCCGGTATCGTCGAGGTGGATGAGACCTATCAGAAGGAATCTCGGAAGGGTTCCCGTGAGTGGGTGAAATACAAGCGCGACCCGGCCAACAATCCGAAACCTCCGCGCCTGCGCTGGTATGAATACAACAAGCTGGGCGTGAAGATGCAGAGGGGGCTCAGTCGTTGGCAGCTGCCCATCCTGACGGTCGTGGATCGAGGCGGAGCCAAGAGAGCTCAGCGGATCGCGGACCGGGCCAATACGACGATCCAGAGGGCCCTGGATCCTGTCATCCCGGCCGATGCTGTTCTGTGTAGTGATGCTCTGCGCGCGTATGGAAATTTCGCCAGGGTGAAAGGGCTGGAACACTTCGTGGTCGGTGGAGCGAAGGGCAAAGCCAAAGCGACCGCTTCACACCACATCCAGAACATCAATTCCCTGCATTCGAGATACGAGGACTTCATCCGGCATTTCAAAGGGCCGGCGTCAAAGTATTTGTCTGGGTATGTCGATTGGTTCATTGCGCGTCAGGCATCCATCGCTTCGATTGAAGTTTTCCGAGAAGCTTAGATCATCTGAAGAATAGCAATGTCCTTCTGTCCGACAATTTTGTCCATGGCAGGGACAGACCTATATTCTGGTTGTCAGGGAATGATCGGATGAATGACGATCTTCAAAGACCGTGCAAAACTTGGATGTAGGCGGTGGTGCGCCGAAAGCCAAAACAGGGAACAAAACGGAGTTCCAATGACCTAAAGTGTCAAAGTTAGGGGGTGCTACCTTGCGGTAGGCACCCCCTTTCCTTATCCGCCTTTTTGAGCGGAAAGGCTCTTGTAGGCCTTGATCGTTATCGCAACCCGCAATGCGGACTGAACAAGATCAAATACCGACGTCAGGGTGGTGAAGTCGAAATCCATCCGATCTTCCTTTCCGCGAGATCGGGCTTATCAGAGAGGGGTGGTGTTCCGCTCGTCGTCCCTTCGCGCCCAGGAGAAAATCCTCAGACTTCGAGACATCGTCAACCTTAGGCGATAGATGCTCGCTAACATCCGCGCCGTGCGTGGGCGGATGCCTTATGGAGATGTTTCCAAAGACCCCGATAAAGAAACTATTCGAGACACTTTTCTGGGAATGGGCAAAGGCTCATTCAGTAGCCAACACGATTTGCGGACACGACAAAGAAAAACACCTGACCTGCCTCGGGGGCGAGCGGTGTTGTCGTGCGCATTGTCCGGCGCTCGCTGGAACCGCAGGCGCGTCGAAACGTTTGCTCTCCAGAGACACAGAACAGACACGGAACCCGAGGCGTGACAGGTCGGACAGAGCTCCGAAGCGCGAACCGCAGGCCAGACAGGAGGCAGATCACAATGACAGCGCAGGACCATCCCGTCGGCGAGATAATCGAGGCGACGACCGAGTTGCTGGAAGAGGACAGCATTAGCGTTGCCGAGGTTGTCGAGGATCTTGGCCATTCCTCTATGGCGGCTACCCTGTTGCTGCCCGCGATGGCGGTGGTGTCGCCGCTCAGTGGCGTGCCGCTGTTCTCGACTGTCTGCGGGCTGCTGATCTTTCTCATCGCCGGGCAAATGGCGCTTGGCCGGGATCACCTGTGGCTGCCGGATTGGCTCCGCCGACAGCGGATCTCCTCGGAGCGGGCGCGCAGGGTGCTGGGGCCTATGCGCCGGATGGCCCGATTTCTCGATCGCCATACCGAGGCGCGGGTGAAGATCCTGCTGCGCCAGCCCTTTGTCACAGTGCCGCGTATCCTGTGCGCCCTTTCTGGGCTGGCGATGCCGTTTCTTGAACTGGTGCCCTTCAGCTCTTCCACTCTGGGGGCGGTGGTCAGCAGCCTTGCCGTCGCGATGCTGACCCGCGACGGGCTGGTAATGCTGGTGGCGCTGGCGCTGCTGGCGGTAGCGGGCGTCGGCCTGCCTTACCTGCTGCTATGACGGGGATCAGCCCGGCAGGGTGTGGCGGCGCCGGACCTGTGCAGGGCGACCGGGCAGCGACAGCGCAGCATCGCCGCGTGCGCTGCGGCTGATCACCTTGCCCTTTGCCACAACTGCCAGACGGGCAGGCCGCAGGCGCAGTGCCTCGGTCGGGGTCGCCGCATCCAGCACCACCAGCGAGGCGCAATCGCCTTTCTTCAGCCCATAGCCGGCCAGCCCCATGATCGCGGCATTGTTCTCGGTCACCATGGTGAAACACTGCGCCATCTCGTCCGGGTGGGTCATCTGCGCCACATGCATCCCCATGAAAGCCACGTCCAGCATGTCGCCGGTGCCAAGGCTATACCAGGGATCCAGTACGCAATCCTGCCCCCAGCCCACCGTCACGCCATGGGCCAGCAATTCCTTCACGCGGGTCAGGCCGCGCCGCTTGGGAAAGCTGTCGTGGCGACCTTGCAAGACGATGTTGATCAGTGGATTGGGGATGGCGGCAATCCCGGCTTCGGCAATCAGCGGCAACAGCTTGGAGACGTAGTAGTTGTCCATCGAGTGCATGGAGGTGAGATGGCTGCCGGCCACGCGCCCCTGCAAGCCGTGGCGCAGCGTCTCCTGCGCCAGTGTCTCGATGTGTCGCGACAGCGGATCATCGGTTTCGTCACAATGGATGTCGACCTGCAACCCACGATCCGCAGCGATCTTGCATAGATCGCCCAGAGACTCCGCACCATCCTGCATACTGCGTTCGAAATGCGGAATGCCGCCCACCACATCGACGCCCATATCCAGCGCGCGGATCAGGTTCTCGCGACCATTCGGCGCCCGGTACAACCCATCCTGCGGAAAGGCGACCAATTGCAGGTCGATGTACTCCTTGACCGCCTCGCGGACCTCCAGCATCGCGGTCACGCCCCGCAGGTGGTCGGGCGTGGTATCGACATGGGTGCGGATCGCCAGCAGTCCCATGCTGGCCGCCCAGTCGCAATAGGTCAGGGCGCGGCTGACCATATCCTCGACACTGGCCTCCTCGCGCAGCTCTCCCCAAAGGCTGATGCCCTCCAGGAGTGTGCCAGAGGCATTGACCCGCGGCAGCCCGTAGGAGAGCGTCGCATCCATGTGGAAATGCGGATCGACAAAGGGGGGCGTGACCAGATCGCCGCTGGCCTCGATGGTTTCTCTGGCCGCCGCGTCAATGGACGGCGCCACCTCGGTGATGATGTCACCGGTGATGCCGATATCCGCGACCGAGCCATCGGGCAGCGTGCCGCCCTTGATCAACAGATCCAACATCATCTTTCTCCCTTGTTGAATGGCACCATCAATGCGGCAGGCACCTCGGCGCGGCGCGACATCACGATCAACGCCAGTATCGACAGAATATAGGGCATCATCAGGAACAGCTGGTAGGGCACCACCGCGCCGATCCCGGTCTGTTGCAGGCGGATCTGCAAGGCATCAAAGGCGGCAAAGAGGATGGCGCCCAACACCGCCTTGCCCGGTCGCCACGCGCCAAAGACCACCAGCGCAATGCAGATCCAGCCGCGCCCGTTCACCATATCGAAAAAGAAACTGTCAAAGGCCGAAAGCGTCAGGAACGCGCCTCCCACCGCCATCAGGCCGCTGCCCACCACCACCGCCCCCATGCGGATCGCGGTCACTGACAGCCCCTGTGCGGCCACTGCCGATGGGTTCTCACCCGCCGCGAGCACCGCCAGCCCCAGCGGCGTTCGGTAGAGCACATAGGCACAGAGCGCCGCCAGCACAAAGGCGGCATAGGTCAGCGGCGTCTGTGAAAACAGGGCCGGGCCGATCAGCGGCAGATCCGACAGCAGCGGGATTTCATAGGGCTGAAACGCCTCGATCTTGGGCGGCGAGGACACCTCCGGCAGCACCACGCGGTAGGTGTAGAAGGTCAGCGAAGTCGCCAACAGTGTCAGCCCGATGCCCACCACATGCTGCGACAGCCCGAAAGGCACGCTGAGCGTCGCATGCAGCAGGCCAAAGGCCATGCCGGTCAGCAGCGCCACACCAACCCCGCCCCAAAGGGGCAGCCCGGCCCAGACCGCGATCCAGCCGGAGAAGGCACCCGCGACCATGATCCCCTCGATCCCGAGATTGAGCACGCCCGCGCGTTCGCAGATCAGCTCCCCCAGCGTGGCAAAGATCAGCGGCGAGGCGATGCGGATCGCAGCGGCCCAGAAGCTGGCGGAAAGCAGGATTTCGAGAATGTCCATCTCAGTCCCTCCGCAGCCGGAATTTGCTGAGCAGGATCGCCATCACCATCAGCAGCAGAGCCGAGGCCAGCATGATATCGGCCAGATAGCTGGGAACACCTGCGGCGCGGCTCATACTGTCCGCTCCGACAAAGATCGCGGCGACAAACAGCGCTGCAAAAACCACGCCAATCGGATGCAGCAGCGCCAGCATGGCCACAACGATGCCCGTGTAGCCAAAACCGGGGCTGAGATCGAGCGTCAGCGCCCCCTTGAGACCGGCCACCTCCGAATAACCCGCCAGCCCGGCCAGCCCGCCGGACAACAGCGCGGTTTTCAGGATCACCTTTGTGACCGGAATGCCTGCAAATCGCGCGGCTTCGGCGTTCTGGCCAACTGCGCGCATCTCATAGCCCAGCGTGGTGCGGGTGTTGATCACCCAGATCACCAGCGCAGAAATCAGCGCCAGCGCAAACCCCCAGTGCAGCCGCAGCCCGTCCACCACCCGGGGCAGCCGCGCGTCGGCGCTTAGCCGGGGTGATTTTGGCCAGCCCATGCCCATCGGATCCTTTAGCGGCCCTTCCAGCAGGTAGGAGACGAACAACAGGAATATGAAGTTGAACAGCAGCGTGGTGACCACCTCATCCACCCCCAGTCGCGTTTTAAGCAGCGCAGGCCCCAGCAGCAGCACAGCCCCCGCGATCAGAGCCGCCGCACCAAGCAGGGGCAGCAGCAGCGGTGCAGGCAAGTTCAGCGCGCCGGTGCCCAGAACAACGGTGATCACAGCCCCAGCATAGAGCTGCGCCTCGGCTCCGATATTCCAGAGCTTGGCACGAAAGGCGACCGCAACCGCCAGACCGGTGAAAATCAGCGGGGTTGCGCGGTTCAACGTCTCAAGCAGCGCAAATTTCGACCCGAATGCCCCGCTCAGGATCAGGCCAAAGATCGACAGCGGTTCCCCCCCGGCGACCTGTGCAAGCGCGGCAGCAATGACAAATGTCGCCAGCAGTGCAAGGGCAGGCGGCAGCAGCCGCCGCTGCCAGCTTGGCGCGGCAATCGGTTCAAGCCGCATGGCCATCCTCCGTCTGTGGGGCATCCGACCGATCGTCAAACCCATGGCCGGCCATCCAGGCGCCCAGTTCCTCGGGCTGTTTGCTGCCACGGGCAAAACCGGGGCTCAGACGCCCTTCGCTGATCACATGGATCACATCGGAAAGCTGCATGATTTCGTCCAGATCCTCGGAAATCAGCAGAACCGCCGCCCCGCGCGCGCAGGCTTTGGCCAATTGTTCATGCACATAGGTGACCGCGCCGATATCCAGCCCGCGCACCGGCTGGT
Organism: Phaeobacter sp. JH20_37; assembly: GCF_048056015.1. Classification (NCBI taxonomy): domain Bacteria; kingdom Pseudomonadati; phylum Pseudomonadota; class Alphaproteobacteria; order Rhodobacterales; family Roseobacteraceae; genus Phaeobacter; species Phaeobacter sp. JH20_37. The sequence goes on from NZ_JAYMWW010000022.1 coordinate 175,108, forward strand.
TGGCCAGAATGATCTGCGGGGCCTGTTCCAGCACACGGCCAAGGATCAGCTTTTGCATATTGCCGCCCGACAGCAGCCGGATGCGCGTGTCGGGGCCGGGACAGCGCACGTCATAGCCCGCAATCACCGTCCTGGCAAAGTCACGCGCGGCCCGCCAGTCGAGCCAGCCACGGCGGCTGAAGCGGGTCGCATAGGTTTCAAGGATCGCGTTTTCGGTCAGGTCAAAATCGGCAATCGTGCCGGTTTTGTGCCGGTCTTCGGGGATGCGAGCGATCCCGCTGTTGATCGCCTCACGCGGGGACCAGCCTGCCGGGGCGGCGCCGTTCAGGGTCAGCCTGCCGGACTGCGGCGTGATCAGCCCCGAGACCAGATCAGAAAGCGCGGCCTGACCATTGCCGGACACCCCGGCCAATCCGGTAATCTGACCCGCCGCCAGTTCCAGTGACACGCGCTGCAATCCGGGTGTTGCCCCAATGCTGGGGGTGGAGACCTCATGCAGCTGCAACAGGGCAGGACCGGGGGCGTTGGCGGTGAAATCCGCCGGCGTCACTTCTGCCCCCACCATCAGCGCCGCCAGTTCGTCACGGCTGGTCTCGGCGGTACGCCGCTCGGCCACCAGCCGGCCATGGCGCAGCACCAGCACGCGGTCGGAGATTGCCATCACCTCATGCAGCTTATGCGAGATGAAGATCACCGACAGACCACGGGCGATGGCTTCGCGCAGCGTGGCAAACAGCGCATCGGTCTCCTGCGGTGTCAGAACCGCTGTGGGCTCGTCCAGAATAAGGATCCGGGCATCGCGGTACAGCGCCTTCAGGATTTCCACCCGCTGGCGTTCGCCGACGGTGAGCCGCGAGACCTTGGCGTTGGGATCGACTTTCAGATGAAACTGCTCCGCCAGCGCGCGGATACGGGCCTTTGCCGGTCCTGCCCGCAGGCCCAGACCCAGCAGCGGCTCCACGCCAAGGGTGATATTCTCCCAGACCGTCAGATTATCCGCCAGCGTGAAATGCTGATGCACCATGCCGACGCCGCCATCCAGCGCGGCGCGCGGTGCACCGGGGGGCAGGGCCGTGCCGAACAGTTCCACGCCGCCAGCGTCCGCCGTGTATTGTCCGAACAGAATATTCATCAGCGTGGTCTTGCCCGCGCCATTCTCTCCCAGCAGGGCGATCACCTCGCCTGCAAACAGGTCAAAGCTCACGTCATCATTTGCGGTGACGCTGCCAAAATGCTTGGTGATGTGTTGCAGGCGCAGCACCGGGCCACTGCCCGATGCCTGCACCGTCTGGTCCGGCGTCATGCGCAGCTGCTCAGGAGGAGCCGGGCTCGGTGTCGTTGATCTCCACCACAAAAGAGCCATCCTTGATCGCTGCGCTGCGGCTGGCGATCAGATCCAGTGCCTCCTGCGGGATCTTGCCCTCAAAGGTGCCAAAAGGCGCCAGCGAGGCTCCGCCCTCCTTCATGAAGGAATAGATGCCATAGTCGGCAGCGGTGAAATTGCCGTCGCGCACCTTGGCGATGGCTGCATCCAGGGTCGGCTCAAAATGCCACAGCGCCGAGGCCGCCACCGTGTCAGGATAGTCGCTCTGGGTGTCGATCACATTGCCGATGGCCAGCACGCCCTTCTCCTTGGCCGCGTCGGAGACGCCAAAGCGTTCCGCATAGAGCATATCGGCACCGTTCTCGATCATGGCGAATGCGGTTTCCTTGGCCTTGGGCGGATCAAACCAGCTGCCGATGAACGAGACCTGGAATTTGATATCGGGGTTCATCTCCCGCGCGCCCGCCATAAAGGCGTGCATCAGGCGGTTCACCTCAGGAATGGGAAAACCGCCGACCATGCCGATATTGCCGCTCTCCGACATGGCCCCGGCCACGATCCCCGACAGGTAGGAGGCATCCTGAATGTAGTTGTCGAAGACCGCCAGATTGGGCAGCGCCGGATCCTCCTTGAAGGAAGAGCCCATCAGGAAGGCCACATCGGGATAATCTGCCGCCACCTCGCGGGCCTCGGCCTCAACGCCGAAGATCTCACCGATGATCAGCTTGTGCCCCTGTTCGGCATATTCGCGCATCACGCGCGGATAATCGGTGTTCGAGGTGTTTTCGGAAAACGTATAGGTGATGTCGCCACGGTTCTCTGCGGCGAGGGCGGCAACATGGATCCGGCTGACCCATTGCTGTTCGACGGGCACGGTGTAGATGCCTGCAACCTTGATCGGCTCGGCCGCTGTGGCCCGAAGCGGCAGCGAGGCGGCAAGCCCGACGGTCAGCGCTCCGGCGGCACAGCTGAGCAGAAAGTGGCGGCGCGACATTCGCGCGCTGGTCTTGGTCTGTGTCATGTCATTTCCCCCTGTCGATGGCCCTGCGTTGATGCAGGCTCTTTGGAACGTCGCCGGTCATGCCCGCGTGGTGTCGACGCTAGGGGGCTGGTCGTGACCCCGGCAATACGCGCCCTGTGTTCCGCAGGGGAAACTATAGGGGCGCGCTTCTCTTTTGGGCAAGGATGAATTCAGATATCGAAATTTGTGCGGTATTTGAACCGCTTGCCCTGCGCATTGCCTTGCTTTCGATGGGGCGGTATCCATGGTGCGGACCCGCCCTGTCGGCGCGGCCGACACCGAACGAGGATCACATGACACAGATTGAACGCAGCCACACCGGCCCCCGCATGAGCCAGATCGTCAAACATGGCGATACCATCTATCTGGCCGGTCAGGTCGGCACCGCCGGGGCCAGCGTCGCGCAGCAGACGCAGGATTGCCTCGACAATATCGACCGGCTGCTGGCAGAGGCGGGCAGCGACAAAACACGTATCCTGCAATGCACCATCTGGCTGTCTGACATGGCTGATTTTGCTGCGATGAACGAGGTGTGGGACGCCTGGGTGCCCGAGGGTCATACCCCGGCCCGGGCCTGCGGCGAGGCAAAGCTGGCGCGCCCCGAGTTTCTGGTGGAGATGATCGTCGTTGCCGCGGCCTGAGGCTGATAATTGCAAAAGGCCCCCGTCAGCGATGGGGGCCTTCTTTGGGATCGGGCGACCTTAGCGCCGCCGCAGCAGCCAGATAAAGAAGACGCCGCCGACCAGCCCGGTGACCAGCCCGATCGGCATGTCCTCTGGCGCCATCAGGGTGCGGGCGGCGATATCGGCAGAGACCAGAAACAGCCCGCCGAATAGTGCCGAGACCGGCAGCACCCGGCGGTGATCACCGCCAACGATCAGCCGCGCCACATGCGGGACGATCAGCCCGACAAAGCCGATCATTCCGGAAAAGGCCACCATCACCCCGGTGACCAGCGCGCCGACGCAAAAGGTCATCAACCGGAACCGCGCCACCGGTATGCCCAGGGTTGTTGCCGTTTCGTCACCGACGGTCATCGCATTGAGATCGCCAGAGCGGGACCAGAGCCACCCCCCGCAGAGCAGCAGCACCACCAGCGGATAGGCCAGGTGGCTCCACTGCGCGAGGCCAAGCCCGCCCAGCATCCAGAACACCACGGTATGGGTGGCGCGCGGATCTCCAAGGAAAATCAGAATATTGGCGCCTGCCATGATGACAAAGGAGACCGCCACGCCAACCAGAACCAGCCGGTCAGCTGTTGTCGCCTCGGCAAAGCGGGAGACCGCAAGGACCAGCGCGGTTGCGCCCAATGCGCCGACAAAGGCCAGCAAGGGCACTGTGAGAAGCCCGAGAAACAACCCGGTGTGCAGCAGCGCCAGAATGGCACCAAACGCACCGCCGGCCGAAATGCCCAGCAGATGCGGATCTGCCAGCGGGTTGCGGGTCACCGCCTGAAGGCTGGCACCCACCATGGCCAGACCGGCCCCGACCATCATCGCAAGCAGCGCGCGGGGAAACCGGATATCCCAGACGATGGCCGCCTGACCCTTGGTCCAGCCTGCGGCGAAATCGGCGCCCGATCCGCCGCCCAGCTTGTCGGCGATGATCCCCCAGACGGAGGTCAGCGGGATGCCGACCGCGCCCACGGAGACCGCAATCGACAGGGTCAGGGCCGTCAGCACGGCCCCGCCCAGGATCCAGGCCAGCCGCCCGCGCAGGCGCCGCCGGGCACGCGCGCTCAGGCGCGGCTCAGATGCGTGATGTGCGTCGGCTGTGGACATATCAGTTGCTTACCGCATCCGCGCGGGCGGCGTCAAAACCGGTGGCCAGTGTCTTGATCGCGCGGATATTGCGCGGACCCGGTGTGGCTTCGACATATTCCAGCGTCACGAAACGGTCGTTCTTCACCGCGTCGATCTCGGCAAAGGCCGGGTTGCCCCGCATGAAGGCGCGTTTTTCCTCGGCGGTGACCGAGCCGTAGTTGACGATGACAATCACTTCGGGGTTGCGCTCGACCACGGCTTCCCAGGTGACGGTGGCCCAGCTTTTCTCCAGATCATCCATCACATTGCTGCCGCCCGCGGCCTCGATCAGCGCGGTGGGCATGGCGTATTTCCCGGCGGTAAAGGGCGAATCCTCGCCGCTGTCATAGACAAAGACCCGCAGCGGCTCACCCGTCTCGGGGCGGTCCTTGGCAAAGGCGGCAAGCTCGTCCTTATAGCCAGCCACCAGCGCCTCGGCGGTGTCCTCGACCGCAAAGATCCGGCCCAGATTCAGCAGGTCATTATACATGTCATCCATGCTGACCTTGGCTTTTTCGCCGATGTGAATGCAGCTCTCGGTCAGCTCATAGACCTTGATGTCAAACGGCGCGAGCGTCTCGGGTGTGACCTCTCCGCCCACTTTCATGCCGTAGTTCCACCCGGCAAAGTAGAAATCCGCACCGGCGCCGATCAGCACTTCCTTGGAGGGGTATTTGGCCGATAGTTCCGGCAGCTCCGCCACGCCTGCGCGCATGACCGGATCCAGCGTTTTCCAGCCGGAAATACCGGTGTAGCCGACCATGCGGTCAGCCAGCCCCAGTGCCAGCATCATTTCGGTGAGATTGACGTCGTTGGAGACCGCGCGTTTTGGCGGTGCCGCAAAACTGACACTGCGGTTGCAGCTCTGCACGGTGGTCTCGGCCTGCGCCGCCGGGGCCAGGGAGGCACCAAGTAGGGTGGCGGCAAGCAGCGGCATCACAGTGGAAAGGCGGGCAAACATGATCAGGTGGTGTCCTTATGAAACAGGGAGATGAAAGGTAAGGTGATCCTGCCCGGAGGGGGCAAGTGTCTCGCGCCTCGCAGCGACGTTGAAGACCTCGCTAACGGTATCTTCGCTCAGAACGTCGCGCGGTGCGCCAAAGGCCAGCGTGCGGCCCTGCGCCATCAGCAGGATGTCGTCGCAGACCCCGGCTGCTATGTTCAGATCATGCAGGCTGGTGATGATGGTCACGTCGAGATCCCGGATCAGCTCCAGCACATCAAGCTGATGGCGAATGTCCAGATGGTTGGTGGGTTCGTCCAGCACCAGCAGGGCCGGCTCCTGCGCCAGCGCACGCGCCACCATGACCCGCTGACGTTCGCCGCCCGACAGGGTGCCAAAGGCACGATCGGCCATCTCGCCCAGTTCCAGACGATGGAGCATCCGGTCGACAATCGCCGCATCGCGGGCGCCCGGCGTGGCAAAACCGGACCGGTAGGGCGCGCGCCCCAGCGCGACAATCTCGGCCACGGTCAGGGCAAAATCGGTGGGTTGCTCCTGCAAGACAGCGGCAACGCGCTGCGCTGCGGCCTTGGGCGGAAGGGCCCAGATGTCGCTGTCGCCGACCTCAACCCTGCCGCTGCGCGGCTGGTTGAACCGGTAGATCACCCGCAGCAGGCTGGATTTGCCGGCCCCATTCGGCCCCACCACGCCCAGCACCCGGCCCGCGTCCAGATGAAAACTGGTCGGATGCAGGATCAGCGGAGCCATGCGGCCCGGGCCCCAGCTGACATCGGTCACGGTTACGGCAGCTGCGGTCATTCGGCAGGCTCCACCTGCTGCAGCGCCGCAGGGGCGGTGATGGCGGGCGCCGGGATCGCAGCGGCCGGGGCAGCCGGAACCAGGGCCGGGATGCGCGACAATGTGCAACGGCGCAGTTTTCCGGGGCGGTCAACCGAACTGCACCAGCCGTCAGCCAGCATCTGGTAGAGATCGGTGAAACTCAGGATATCGGCGAGATCCTCCTCGGGGCTGAGATCGCCAAAGACATAGCTTGCCTTGCCATCCGCCTGAAATCCGACGGTACAGGGATGGCTGCATCCGGCCATACAGGCCACGCCGGCAACCTCGATCGCCGCGCTGCCACGCCGGTCGAGTTCACGGCGCAGGGCCGCAATCAGCTCCGGCCCCGGACGGCTGCCCGGGGTCGCGCCCTTGCAGGATGTGCACACCAGAATACGGTGCCGTGCTGTCCCGTCCATAGCGCCCTCCGCGCAATCCGGTCAGGTGATGAGGGGGAAGGGGATCAGCAATGCCTCAGCGCCACGCAAAATCGTCCTGCCCGCCGGAACACCCCGCCCGGTCAATAGGTTTCCAGTCGATGGCAGGTCTCCTGACTTGCGGGTTGCTGCGGGCCTCGGCCTTCCCGGCGCCAGCGCCAGTGGTCAATCGAGGTCGCTCACCGCTCACAGTTGCGGGGGCAGTCGCGGATTCGGCGCCTGATGGCTACACCACACCGCGTTCCCTTTTCATCCCGTGACCGCTTTTGGGTCTTGGGAACCATCTCCGGTTTTGGGTAGATTTCTCGCCGGGGTTTGTAAAGGGGAAACCGTCTGCCAATGCGTGTGCCGCCAGGGCGGAGGTGGCGCAAATGCGCGCCTCAGGGCTCTTCGGGCTGAAGCAGTTCACCACCGGCGCCAAGCCGGGGGCGCGGCAGGTGCTGCAACAGGGTTGCCACGCGCTGGCGGCAATGCTCCCCGGTCCAGTCCGCGGGGTGAAACCGTGGCGGCAGGTCGGGGTGGCGCAGCACCACACGCCGCCAGCGGTGCACGATCAGGGTCCGCAGCGTGGCAATCTGCGCCGGATCAAGCGCGCCTGGCTCGGTCATCTTTGGCGGTGTCAGACCGCTCAACGTGGTGTCGAGCCGGGCGCAGGCCTGTCTCAGGTCATCGGGAAACAGCCGGTCCCGCAGCCAATCGGGCACCGTCAATTCCGGCTGTTCCACCACAAGGAAATTGTCCCGACCCTGCGGCAGCGGACCGTGACCCAGCAGGGTCGAACGGTTGATCGCGACATAATTGGGCTGCTGCACCAGCGCATCCAGCGCGCTGTTCTGCCCATCCGCAGCCACCAGCAGGTGCCAGTCGGCGGGGGGCACGGTGGTTGGCGCATAGATGCGCGGGGTGACGGCGGCGGACTGACTGCGCCCCATCGGCGTCAGGAAATGGACCGACGCCCGGCCCGAGCGTGTGCTGTCGATCCAGCCATCCTTGCGCAGCCGGTGCAGCGCGACGCGGATCGCCTCGGGCTTGATGCCCATCGGCGTGATGATCCGGGTGAGGGCGCTGCCGCCGATCTGATCCCCCTCGCGCTGCGCCAGATCGCCAAACAGCGAGACAATAATCGACCACACCCGCTGGTTCTGCGGATCGCTGAGGGCGGTTACGGCGGTGTCGAACCAGAGGGTCTGCGGGTCGGTCATATAGAATAGATAAATCGCCCGGGCCGGTTAGGCCAGACCGGGCGAGTGTTTCACTGCAAACACCTGTCAGAAGGCATTCATCGTCAGCAGCTCATATTCGGCGGCAATCTCGTCGTCCTGATTGGTCAGGGTGACATGCCAGCGCACTTCGCCGTAGTCCTCGTTGCGGGGAGTTTTTTTCTTCACCGTCAGGCGCACCCTGATGCTGTCACCTGCCGAAATCGGCTTCATGAAGCGCAGGGAATCGAGGCCGGTATTGGCCAGAACCGGGCCTTCGTCCGGCTGCACGAACATGCCCGCCGCAAACGACAGCAGCAGGTAGCCATGCGCCACGCGGCCCGGAAAAAACGGGTTCCGCTTGGCGGCGTCGTCGTCCATGTGGGCATAGAAGGTGTCGCCGGTGAAATGGGCGAAGGTCTCGATATCCTCCAGCGTCACGGTGCGCGGCGCGGTGTGCAGGGTCTCGCCAATCGCCAGCTCGCCGAATTTACGGGTGAACGGATGTGCCGGGCCCTTGATCTCTGTGCCGCCGGGGACCCATGTCTTGCCAATCGCAGACAGGATATCGGGCGAGCCCTGAATGGCGGTGCGTTGCATGTAATGTTTGACGCCGCGCACGCCGCCCAGCTCCTCGCCACCGCCGGCACGGCCCGGGCCGCCATGCACCATGTGGGGCAGGGGGGAACCATGGCCGGTCGATTCCTTCATCGAGTCGCGGTTGTTGAAATAAAGCCGCCCGTGGTAGGCGCCAGCCCCCAGCGCGACCTCTCGGGCCACCTCAGTATCATGGGTGATGACCGAGGCGACCAGCGAGCCTTCACCGCGATTGGCGAGAGCAATCGCATGGCTCAGATCGCGGTAGCCCATAATGGTGGAGACGGGGCCGAAGGCCTCGGTGTCATGGATCCGCTGGGCATGGTCCGGGTCGGCGCAGTGGAACAGCATCGGCGGCACAAAGGCGCCTTTGTCGGCGTCTGCACCATCGACGGTGAAGTTCTCGGGATCACCGAAGACACGCTCAGCTTCCTGGCCGATGATCGCCGCCTTTTCCAGCACGTCACGCTTTTGGCTGTTGGAGACCAGCGCGCCCATGCGGGTGGTTTCCAGGCGCGGGTCGCCGATCTGGGTTTTGGCCAGGCGGGCAGAGAGCGCCTCGATCACCGCGTCCACCTGCGCCTGCGGCGCGATGATGCGGCGGATGGCGGTGCATTTCTGACCTGCCTTGGTGGTCATCTCACGGCTGACCTCCTTGACGAACAGGTCAAACTCCGGCGTGCCGGGCTGCGCGTCCGGGCCCAGGATCGACGCGTTGAGGCTGTCCTGTTCGGCCACGAAACGGACCGAGTTTTCCAGGATCACCGGGTTCGCCCGCAGCTTCAGCGCGGTCTGCGCCGAGCCGGTGAAACTGACCACATCCTGCATGGTCAGATGGTCCAGCATGTCGCCGAGGCCGCCGGACACCAGCTGTAGTGCCCCGTCGGGCAGGAGGCCCGAGTCCAGCATCAGCCGCACCGCCAGCTCGGTGACATAGCAGGTGGCGGTCGCCGGTTTCACGATGGCCGGAACCCCTGCGAGCAGGGTCGGCGCCAGCTTCTCCAGCATCCCCCAGACCGGGAAGTTGAAGGCGTTGATATGCACTGCAACCCCTTGCAAAGGCGTGCAGATATGCTGACCGAGGAAGGTGCCGTTGCGGGAGAGATGCTCCACATCGCCGTCCAGATAAACATGCCCGTCCGGCATTTCGCGGCGCCCCTTGGAGGCGAAGACGAACATGGTGCCGATGCCGCCGTCGATGTCGATCATGTGGTCGGACTGGGTGGCACCGGTGTCAAAGCTGAGGTCATAGAGCGCCTGCTTGTGCTGGTTCAGGTGGCCTGCCAGCGCCTTCAGCATCCGGGCGCGGTCGTGGAATGTCAGCTTGCGTAAAGAGGGACCGCCCACCGTGCGGGCATGGTCGAGCATTGCCTGCACATCCAGCGCATCATTGCCGGCCTGGGCGAGAGGTGCGCCGGTAATGGCGCTGGCGATGTTGCGCGCGCCAGCCCCCGGTGCAACCCATTGGCCCGCAACAAAGCTGGAAACATCAAGAAGGCTCATGAGCGCGATCCTTTGCATCTGAACCAATGTGGTTCGGTCTGAGGTGAGAAGCTCCAAATATATTGACCAACCGGTCGGTTTATGCAAGGTCTTTGTTAACACATGTACGAGGGAGGCGCTGTGATGTCTGAGACGCTGCTGGTGAAGGACCACGAAAACTGGGTGGAAATCACCCTGAACCGCCCGGACCGGCTGAACTCTTTCAACGAAGAGATGCACCACGCCTTGCGCGCCGCCCTTGAAGCCGCGCGTGACAGCGGCGCCCGTGCAGTGCTGCTGACCGGCGCTGGTCGTGGCTTTTGTGCAGGTCAGGATCTTGGCGACCGCGACCCCCGCAAGATGGATGGTCCCCCCGATCTCGGGCACACGGTGCGGACCTTTTACGCGCCACTTGTGAACCTCATCCGCTCGCTGGACCTCCCGGTGATCTGTGCCGTCAATGGCGTGGCGGCCGGGGCAGGGGCCAATCTGGCGCTGGCCTGCGACGTGGTGCTGGCGGCGGAAAGCGCCAAGTTCATCCAGTCGTTCTCCAAGGTTGGCCTGATCCCGGATACCGGCGGCAGCTGGCATCTGCCGCGCCTGCTGGGCGAGGCCCGCGCCAAGGGGCTGGCACTGACCGCCGAACCGCTGCCCGCGAAAAAGGCCGAGGACTGGGGCCTGATCTGGAAGGCGCTGCCGGATGACGCGCTGATGGCAGAGGCCCGCGCGATGGCAGAGAAATTCGCCAATGGCCCGACGCTGGGCCTGGGGCTGACCAAACAGTGCATTCAGGCGGCGGCGGTCAACACGCTGTCTGACCAGCTGGAGATCGAGGCGGACGCGATGAAGACCTGTGGCGAAAGCGCCGATTATGCGGAAGGCGTCGCCAGCTTCCTCGAAAAACGCGCACCCGAGTTCAAGGGCAAATGACCATGACCCCGAAAGAACGCGCCGAGAAATCCGCCGCCGCCATGTGGGGCGAAGACCATGCGTCCAAATGGGCGGGGATGGAGATCACCCATGTGGACGAGGGCGAGGCGACGCTGGAGCTGACCATTGCGCAGCATCACTGCAACGGCCACGGCATCTGCCACGGCGGCGTCACCTTCATGCTGGCCGACAGCGCCTTTGCCTTTGCCTGCAACAGCCGCAACCAGTCGACCGTGGCGCAGCACAACGTGATCAGCTTCACCGCGCCGGGACGGCTGGGCGACAGGCTGATTGCCACGGCCCGCGAGATTTCCCTGACCGGGCGCAGCGGTATTTATGACGTGACAGTGACCAATCAGGACGGCCAGCAGATCGCCGAATTCCGGGGCTTTTCCCGGGCGATAAAGGGCCAGCTGTTTGATGAGTAAGCCCTATTGCAAAGACAAGCTGTGGAGAACGCCATGGAAGACCTGAGCCCGAAGAAGGCTGATCTGGACCCGATCGAGATCGCCTCGATCGACGAAATCCGCAGCCTGCAGCTGGAGCGGCTGAAATGGTCGCTGCGCCACGCCTATGACAACGTGCCGATGTATAAGGCGCGCTTTGACGAGGCAGGGGTGCATCCCGACGATCTACAACAGCTCTCGGATCTGGCGAAGTTCCCCTTCACCTATAAGAACGACCTGCGGGACAATTACCCGTTCGGCCTGTTTGCGGTGCCGCGCAGTGAAATCATCCGCCTGCACGCGTCCTCCGGCACCACCGGCAAGCCGACCGTTGTGGGCTATACGGCGAATGATATCAGCAACTGGGCCGATCTGGTGGCGCGCAGCTTGCGTGCCTCCGGCCTGCGCAAGGGCGACATGGTGCACAACGCCTATGGCTACGGGCTGTTCACCGGCGGCCTGGGCGCGCATTACGGGATCGAACGGCTGGGCGCCACTGTTGTTCCGATGTCGGGCGGCCAGACCGAAAAACAGGTGGGCCTGATCACCGATTTCAAGCCTGACGGCATCATGGTGACGCCCTCCTATATGCTCAACATTCTGGAGCAGTTCCACAAGGTCGGCTTTGATCCGCGCGAGTGCTCGCTGAAGGTTGGCGTTTTCGGGGCCGAACCCTGGACCGACGCCATGCGCAAGGAGGTCGAGGCGGCCTTTGACATGCACGCGGTCGATATTTACGGCCTATCCGAGATCATGGGGCCGGGTGTCGCCAATGAATGCGTCGAGACCAAGGATGGTCCGGTGATCTGGGAAGACCACTTCCTGCCGGAGATCATCGACCCGAAGACCGGCGAGGTGCTGCCGGACGGGGAGATGGGCGAGCTGGTGTTCACCACGCTGACCAAGGAAGGCCTGCCGATGATCCGCTACCGCACCCGCGACCTGACCCGGCTGCTGCCGGGCACCGCGCGCACGATGCGACGGATGGAGAAGATCACCGGCCGCAGCGACGACATGATCATCCTGCGCGGTGTCAATGTGTTCCCCAGCCAGGTCGAAGAGCAGCTCTTGGCCACCGGCGGGCTGGCGCCTTACTACCAGATCGAGCTGTATAAATCCGGCCGCATGGACGCGATGCGGGTCTTTGTGGAGGCCAACCCGGATGCCGCCGACGAACTCAGCAAGACCGCAGCCGCGCGGATGCTGACCAAGCGGATCAAGGATATGGTTGGCGTCTCAAGCGAGATCATTGTAGGCGAGCCGGGATCGGTGGAGCGCAGCCAGGGCAAGGCCAAGCGCGTCGTCGACAACCGCAGCAAGGAGTAACCCGGCTTGGCCCGCACCATCGCAAAAGACCACGACCACAAGCGCGCCCAGATCCTGAAATCCGCGGCGAAAGTCTTTGCGGAGGAGGGGTTCGACCGTGCGTCGATGACCCAGCTCGCGCGCGAATGCGGAATCTCCAAGGCGAATATCTACCATTACTACGACAGCAAGGATGCCGTGTTGTTCGGCCTCCTTGATACCTATCTCAGCGCGCTGCGCGACCGGGTCTGCACGGTCGATGTGACGGGCTTGTCGCCCGAGCAGCGTCTGCGGTGCATCGTGTCGGAAATCCTGCTGGCCTATCAGGGCGCCGATCATGAGCATCAGGTCCAGATCAGCGCCATGGGTGCCCTGCCAGAAGCGCAGCAGAAACTCCTGCGCGCCTACCAGCGCGAACTGGTGCAGCTGGTCAGCGATGCCCTTGCCGGGGTGGCCGCGCCAGCAATTGCCAAGGATCCGGCCAGGCTGCGCGCCGTGACCATGTCCGTTTTTGGCATGTTGAACTGGTACTATATGTGGAATTCCGGCGCAGGCCCGGAGGCACGCGAGGATTACGCGCAGATGGTGGCGGATCTGACGATGAACGGCATTCGCGCGCTCTAGCAGGCGACCATCGCCGCCGCTTGTCATCCAGAGTCACGACCAGAACAGGCCCAGAACAGGCCCTGAATAGGCCCCGGAACAGGCAAAAGACCCGAATACGCAAAAGGCCGCCTGAAACGGGCGGCCTTAGGTGATTCTATCCACAGGTCACTGTGGCCAGAATGTCTTTAGATGGATGGGCGCGGAAACTCCGCGCCGCGATCCTTACAGCAGTTCCAGCGAACCTGCGGACTGCTTGCCGTCACGACCAGTTTCCAGCTCGTAGGAAACTTTTTGGTTGTCGTTCAAACCATTAAGGCCCGAGCGTTCAACCGCAGAGATGTGTACAAACACGTCCTTGCCGCCAGACTCAGGCTCGATAAAGCCGTAGCCTTTTGTTGCGTTGAACCATTTCACGGTGCCATTGGCCATCCGAATTCTCCAGTATCTATCTCCCCGCAGGGTGCGGGATCGTAAGGCCTGATATCACAGAGTAACCGGCGCGACCATGCCCACAATGTCATAAGTTTTGCGAAGAATGGGGGCTGTGATTTCTCGGGCACGCTCTGATCCCCGGGCAAGGATCTTGTCGATTTCGTCCTGATGCTGCATCAGCCGGGCCATTTCCGTGGTGATCGGCGCCATTTTCGAAACCGACAGGTCGGCCAGCATCGGCTTGAACTCGGAAAACGGCTTGCCGCCGACTTCGGCCAGCACCTGTTCCACCGACAGTTCGGCCATGGCGGCATAGATATTGACCAGGTTGCGCGCCTCGGGCCGCCCCTCCAGCCCCTCAACCTCGGAGGGCAGGGCGTCAGGGTCGGTCTTGGCCTTGCGGATCTTCTTGGCGATGGTGTCGGCATCATCCGTCAGATTGATGCGGCTGGCATCCGAGGGGTCGGACTTCGACATCTTTTTCGATCCGTCGCGCAGGGACATGACGCGGGTGGCCGCCCCTTCGATCACCGGCTCGGTCTCCGGGAAGAAGTTGACACCGTAGTCGTGATTGAACTTCATCGCGATGTCGCGGGTCAGCTCCAGATGCTGCTTCTGGTCCTCGCCCACCGGCACATGGGTGGCGTGATAGACCAGAATGTCCGCCGCCATCAGCGCCGGATAGGCAAAGAGCCCTAGCGAGGCGTTCTGCGCATTTTTGCCGGCCTTGTCCTTCCACTGGGTCATCCGCTGCATCCAGCCCATGCGGGCGACGCAGTTGAAGATCCAGGCCAGCTGCGCATGTTCAGGCACCTGGCTCTGGTTGATCAGGATCGACTGCTCGGGGTCCAGACCCGCAGCAATGAAGCCCGCGCAAAGCTCGCGCGTGGATTTCTTCAGATCCGCCGGATCCTGCCAGACGGTGATCGCGTGCAGATCCACCATGCAGTAGATGCTCTCCACGTCCTTGGCCTGCCAGTCCACGAACCGCTTCAGCGCGCCAAGATAGTTGCCAAGGTGCAGATTGCCCGATGGCTGGATGCCGGAAAACACGCGGGGCGTGAATGTGGTCTCGGTCATCAAGAAACTCCCGTCTGGAATTAGGATCCTCGCTGGCTTAACCATGGCGGCAACCCTCGTCAACCGCGCGCGGATCAACCGGGCGGCCGGGCAGAACAGCAGAGCAGGCAAGCAGGAGCAAGAACACGATGGAATATCAAAAAGAGCCGTCGCCGGTGAACCCGCTGCCGCCCGTGGTGGTGGCGCTGGTGCTGATCCTCTTTGCCATCGAGGTCGGATTTTCCCTCGGCGCGCGCGGCATCATCGGCGGCCCCGAGGCGATTGGCTGGCGGCTACAGGCGATCCAGACCTATTCGTTCTCGTCCGACATCTTCTGGTGGATGTGGGAGACCGGGCAATGGCCGGTGGAGCATCTGATCCGCTTTGTCTCCTATCCCTTTGTGCATGTGGCCTTTACCCAGACGCTGTTTGTCTGCGTTTTCGTGCTTGCCATGGGCAAGATGGTGGGCGAGATCTTTGGCGATCTGGCCATGATACTGGTGTTTCTGATATCCGGCATTGGCGGCGCCTTTGGCTATGCGCTGCTCACTCAATCGCCGGTGCCGCTGATCGGTGGCTTTCCCGCCGTCTACGGGCTGATCGGAGCCTTTACCTATATCCTGTGGCGGCAATTGTCGCTTGTCGGCGCCCAGCAAAGCCGCGCCTTCACGCTGATTGCCTTTCTGATGGGGATCCAGCTGCTGTTTGGCCTGCTGTTTGGCGGCACGCTTGACTGGGTCGCCGATCTCTGCGGCTTTGCCACCGGCTTTGGTCTCTCCTTCTTTCTCGCCCCCGGCGGCTGGGCCCGCATCCGCAACCGCATCCGCCGGGAGTAGGGGGCGAAGGCCGCAGGATCGGACAGGGCGTTCTCAGTTCGATACTGGCAGCGGGAAAGGGCTGGTGGCGCCACTCTGGACGCCACAAGCCTGGCCTCAATAGGCCACCGATGGCAGCCAGGTCGCGATCGACGGGAACCAGATCACCAGGGCGAGTCCGGTCAGTTGCAGCAGGATGAAGGGAACGACGCCCTTGTAGATATCCGTCAGCGTGACCTCGGGCGGGCAGACGCCTTTCAGGTAGAACAGCGAAAACCCCACCGGCGGTGTCAGGAAGCTCGTTTGCAGCGTTACAGCGACGAGGATCACGAACCAGACAAGCTCCGGGTTATCCAGCCCATAGCCAGGTACCGACAAACTCATTGCCGCAATGATCGGAGCGACAAGCGGCAGGATGATGAGCGTGATCTCGATCCAGTCCAACACAAAACCAAGCAGAAATACGATGAACAGAATGAACAGGATCGTGCCCATTTCTCCCAGGCCCATGCCTTCGATGGTGTGGGTGATCAGCTCATCGCCGCCCAATTCGCGCAGAACAAAGGCAAAGCAGGTGGCACCAAGGAAGATCGCAAAGATATAGGCCGTTGTCTTGAACGTGTTCCGTGTCACTTCGACCAGTTTCGCGATTGTCAGCTTGCGATAGCCTATTGCCAGCAGCGTGGCCCCGGCGGCGCCAACACCTGACGCTTCCGTCGGTGTCGCCAGACCGGCAAAGATCGACCCCAACACGGCAAAGATCAGCGCCACGGGCGGCAGAACCGCTTTGAACACATCCCAGATCGCCGCCCAGTCCACCTTCTTGGCACCCTCAGGCAGTGGCGCCACATCAGCGCGCAGGGTTGAAATCACCACGATGTAGAGGATGTAAAGGCCCCCGATGATCAGGCCGGGAAACAGCGCCGCCATAAACAGATCACCCACTGACAGCGCCATCTGGTCGGCCATGATGACTAGCATGATCGACGGCGGGATCAGAATGCCAAGCGTGCCGGACGAGGCAATCACGCCTGCCGCCAGTGTCTTGGAATATTTCTGTTCCATCATCGCGGGCATCGACAAAAGACCCAACAGCACGACGGACGCCCCGACGATACCGGTCGAGGCGGCCAAGATGATCCCGATCGCGGTCACGGTGATGGCCAGGCCCCCACGCATGGTGCCGAACAATCTCTGCATCGAGGTCATCAGCCGCTGTGCCACGCCGCTTTCGTCCAGCATCAGCCCCATGAAGATAAACATGGGAAGGGCAACAAGAACGGCGTTGGACATCGTCGCGTAAACACGGTTCACAACCGCGCCAAGTGTCAGGTAATCGAGCCCCGTAAACGTGGCCTCCATGCCCGTCCAGAGCAGCATGTCATTGTCGCCGAGGTAAGCAATACCACAGTAAAGAACGCCGATGCCCGACAGGACCCAGGCGACCGGAATGCCGGTGAACAGGACGCCGACGAAGGACATGAACATTGCGATTACGAGCTTTTCCTCAGGCGCCTCCACCAGCCGCATCAGGGTGAACGTCACGATGGCGAAGCCAATCATCATCCACATGAGGGGTTTCAGACCAGCACGATCCGACGATGGATCGGCGCGGGTCACCAGCATGTAGAGGTCATGAATCAAGCGTGCGACAGCAGCCATGGCAATCAGAACAAAGCTGGCCGGGATAACAGCCTTCAGCAGCCAGCGCGCCGGTAGGCCGGTGGGGCTGTCGGACCGTTCGTTGACCCGGTAACTGTCCTGAAAATAATCGAGACCCTGATCAATCATCAGGTAGCAGAACGGCAAGATCAGAACCACGATCCCGACAATTTCGATCACCCGCCGGGCGCGGAAGGAAAAGCCGGCACGCAAAACGTCGACGCGGACATGGGCGTCGGTGCTCAGCGCATAGGACACGCCGACCATGGTTGTCAGCGCATAGAGATGCCACTGCAATTCATCCAGCTTTGGAAAATTCAGATCCAGCGTATAGCGCATCCCAACCTGCACTATGATAGCAAGGATCAGGAGCACATTTGCCCACATAACGACGTGTCCGACGCCCTTTACCAGCCGGTCCAGCGTGGCTGCGAATTTCGGGTCTTTCCGGTCGTCGTTTTCGATTTCTTCCCAAAGCGGGTCATAGTGGGCGTCTTGGTGATCGTGAGATGTCGATGTCATTTCTTTTCCTCCCCTGAACCGGGCCTCCCCCGATCAGATCAAAAACCCGGACCGCAAAGCCGGTCCGGGTTAGATGTGTTACTGGCGTGGCAGGAATGCGTGGGCTTTCCACAGGGCGTAGCCTTCGCTGAACTCATTCAGGTCGGCGTATACCTTTGCAAAGAACTCATCGTTTGCGGCTTCTTCCTCGGCCACCTCGGTCCAGGTCGCGCGGAAGACGTCCAGCATCTCGGGTGTCCAGTCGACAATGGTCACGCCGTTTTCATCGACGTTCTTCTGCATCGCTGCAAACTGGATCGCCTCACCTTCGGCAAAGCTCTCGGTCATCTGCGCACGGCAGGTCAGCTCAATCTGGGCCTGCAAGGTCGGGTTCAGCTCGTTCCATTCATCCTTGTTGATGATCAGTTCAAAGATGGTGGCCTGCTGATGCCAGCCCGGGAAGTAATTGTACTTCGCCAGTTTGTGGAAACCGAGACGCTGGTCGATGGCGGGCATCGAGAACTCGGTGGCGTCGATTGCCCCTTTTTCCAGGGCCGGGAAGATCTCACCGCCGGGCAGCAGGGATGTGGCAACGCCCAGTTTCTGCATGACTTTGCCGCCCAGACCGAAGAAGCGCATCTTCAGGCCGTTCAGCTGTTCAACCGATGTGATTTCTTCAGCGAACCACCCCGAGGTTTCCGGGGCAATAATGGTGCAGGGAAGAACTTTGACGTTGAAACCGGCCTGATCGTACATCTCCTGATACAGATCCATGCCATTGCCGTAGTAGAGCCAGGCCATGTATTCGCCTGCTTCGGGGCCAAATGGGACAGCCGAGAACAACGGCGCTGCCGGAATCTTGCCGGCCCAGTAGCCAGCGGTGGCAAAGCCCGAGTTGATCTTGCCGGATGACACCGCATCAAGAATCTCAAACGCCGGAACCAGCTTGCCGGGCTCGTAGACCTTCATCTTGATGGCCCCACCTGAGATAGCCGCAAGATCCTCCGACACGCGAACGATCGGTGTGCCAAGCCCAGGCAGTTCAGTTGAAAAGGCGACCGGCGTTTTCAGCAGAATTTTGTCTGAGGCAAAGGCCGGTGCCGCGGCCAGGGCCGCTGCGGCGAGAGCTGTTGCTACTTTCTTCATGTCGTTTTCCTCCTTGATGACATGTGTCCGGATCTTTTTGCAGACCCGGTTGGGTAAGCCGGGGATCACGTCCCGGCCATGTGCGCCTCGCAAGGCATCTTGAAACCTGTCGAGATTGGGCGCGCACCCGACCGGGTGCGCGTGGTTTTGCGGGTGCTTCCAAAGGGAACACTCTGGTCAGGGTCAGCAGCCAACGGCGATCAAACATATGTTGACCCGCATCTGACTTTCCCGGATCCTGCGGTCTGCCGACCCCGACATCCCCGGCGATTTCGACGGCGTGGCCCGGTTGGGCCGCACTCTCCGCGTCCGAGCCTCCGATCTCTTCACCGGAGGGCCGCTTTTACAAAGCGACGCGTGTCGCCAGATTTCTTTCATCAGCGATCCGCGCCGCGACCGAGGCGACGGCCAGATCCTGAAGGCCCACACCGGTGCCATCAAACACAGTGATTTCACTGTCACTGCTGCGGCCCGGATGGTCGCCGTTGATCACGGCACCGATGGGTGTGATGTCAGCTTCGTCGATCAGCCCGGATGCGATTGCATGTTGCGCCTCGCCAATGGTGATCGACTGGGCGATCTCATCCGCAAAGACGGTGGCCTTGCCAAAGAGCGCCGCGTCCACTTCCATCTTGCCCTTGGTGTCTGTGCCCATGCAGGCAATATGCGTGCCGGGCTTGATCCAGTCGGCCATCAACAGCGGTTCAAACGCCGATGTAATGGTGATGATCACATCCGCCTGCGCGCCCAGCTCTTCTTGCGTTACGGCTTCGAACTCCAGACCCAGCTCTTCAGCCACGGCGCCCAGACGCGGCAGCATGTCGGGATGCGGGTTCCAGGCGACGACCTTCTCGAAATCGCGCTGTTCGGCAGCGGCCCGAAGCTGAAAGGTGGATTGATGACCTGCGCCCACCATGCCAAGGACTCTGGCGTCCTGTCGCGCCAGATGAGCAATTGAGACGGATGACGAGGCAGCGGTACGGACTGCTGTCAGGTAGTTGCCACCGACCAGCGCCTGAAGACGACCGGTATCTGGATCAAACAGAAAGATGGTGGACTGGTGGTTGGTCAGCCCCTTGTCCATGTTGCCGGGCCAGAAGCCACCGGATTTCACACCCAGAGATTTCCCCGCCCGGTCAAAACCCGATTTGAACCCATAGAGCGCATCGGCGTATCCGATCGCCTCGCGGATCACCGGGAAATTGTAAGCGTCTCCGCGCGCCATGGCGCCAAAAACAGCCTCTACCGCGTCAAAGGCATCAGCACGGCTGACGGTTTTTGCGCAGATCTCCTCGCTGACAATCAGCAATCCATCGGTGTCAGTTGGGTTGGTCATCGTCTTGTTCCTTTGTGAGTTCATTTTGCGGGGGCGGCGTCTAGCACCACGCCGCACCCCGCGCGCCAGTGGGAGGAGGGCTGGCGTTAATAGGCTTTGCCGCGGGCGGAGACGGGCCAGAGGGTTTCGACCTTGCCGCCCCGCACGCCGACATACCAATCATGGACGTTGCAGGTCGGGTCACAATGACCGGGCACGAGCCGGAGCTTGTCGTTGACCTTCAGGGCTCCACCGGGATCTGCGACAACGCCATGCTCATCCGAACATTTGAGATATTCGACATCGTCGCGGCCGTAGATAAAGGGCAACCCACTGTCCACGGACTGGGTCTTGAGGCCTGCATCCACGATGGCCTTGTCGGCCTTGGAGTGGCTCATGACCGTGGTCAGGATGAACAAGGCGTTCTCCCATTCCCCAGCGTCGATGCGCTTGCCGTCCTTGTCGAGGATGCGGCCATAGTCGGCATCCATGAAGGCGTAGGAGCCACATTGCAATTCGTTGTAAACACCCGAGTTCGACTCGAAGTAATAAGATCCGGTGCCGCCGCCACCGACGATGTCACACTCCAGGCCTTCGGTTTTCAGCGTGTCGACCGCATCCCTGACCATGGCGACCGCAACGTCGATCTTCGCCTTGCGCTCGTTATAGTCGTCAAGATGCTGCATCGCGCCCTGATAGGCCTGGATGCCGGCAAATTTCAGACCTTCTGCGGCGTCGATGGCCTTGGCGATTTCCACGACATCGCGCGTGCTCGACACGCCACAGCGTCCTGCGCCACAGTCAATTTCGACGAGGCATTCAATCTGGGTCCCATGCGTCCTGGCCGCAGCCGAAAGGTCAGCCACATTGTCGATATCATCGACACAACAGATCGCGCGGGCGCCCAGCTTCGGCAGACGCGCAAGACGGTCGATCTTGGCGGCGTCGCGCACCTGGTTCGATACCAGAATATCCTTGATACCACCCCGGGCGAAGACCTCAGCTTCAGAGACCTTCTGACAGCAGACACCGCAGGCGCCGCCGAGCTCTTCCTGAAGCTTCTGCACGTCGACCGACTTGTGCATCTTGCCGTGGGTGCGGTGACGCATACCGTGATCCTTGGCATAGTCGCCCATCTTCTTGATGTTGCGCTCCAGCGCGTCCAGATCCAGCACAAGGCATGGGGTCTGTATGTCAGCCTCGTCCATGCCCGGTTTGGCCGGGATGTCGTAGCCCACTTCGAATGCGTCGAGATTGGTCATGTCCTTCATGTCCGTGCTCCTCTGTCGGGATTTCAGTAAGATGATTGAGATCAGGCGGCGGTCAGCCAGGGCAGCTTGTCGAGGTCGACATTGCCACCGGTTATGATCAGGCCGACGCGCTTGCCCCTGAAGGCCTCCGGGTTCTTGAGAACCGTTGCGAGCGAAACCGCCGATGATGGCTCCATGACCACCCGCAGGTGCTTCCAGGCCAGCTTCATCGCATCAATGATGTCGTGCTCGGAGGCTGTGTAAATCTCGGACACATGGGTCGAAACGAAGTGCCAGGTCAGGTCCTTGAGCGGCACCAGCAGCCCGTCCGCAATGGTCTTGGGTGCGTCATCGGCAATGATATATCCGGCCTTGAAGCTGCGAAACGCATCGTCGGCCTGTTCGGGTTCGGCCGCGATCACCTTGGTTTCCGGCGCAAGTGTCGACAGGGTCAGGCAGGTTCCCGAAATCATGCCGCCGCCACCGATCGGGGCCACAACCATATCGAGGCCGCCGGTCTGTTCCATGAGTTCCTTCGAGCAGGTCCCCTGGCCAGCGATGACGCGCGGGTCGTTATAGGGGTGCACGAAGTCACCGCCGGTTTCGCTTTGCACTTTGGCAAAGGTCTCCTCGCGCGAGGTGGTAGAGGGCTCACATTCGGTGATCTTGCCGCCGTAGCGGCGCACCGTGTCTTTCTTGGCCTGTGGCGCGGTGTGCGGCATGACCACATTGCACGGGATGCCCCGCAACATCGCCGCATAGCTCAGGCAGGAGGCATGGTTGCCCGAGGAATGCGTCGCAACACCCTTTGCCGCCTGGTCATCATCAAGGCCGAATACGGCGTTCGAGGCACCGCGCACTTTGAAAGCACCCGGCTCCTGAAAGTTCTCGCACTTGAAAAACAGGTCGCACCCGGCGATCTCGTTCAGGTAATCCGACGTCCGAACCGGTGTACGGCGGATATGTGGCTTGATCCGCTCATGCGCGGCCAGCATGTCCTCGTAGGTGGGGATATACATGGGTTGGATATCCTTCATCACGCGGCCGCTTTGGCTGCGGTTGCATGGGTTCTGCGGAAGTACTCCTGTGCGGCAGTCACCCCGCTGCCGAGTTGGACCGGATAATCGAGATCGGCCATCGCCATCTCAATGGTGGCAAGACCGGACAGAACCATGACGTCGGTCAGGCTGCCCAGATGGCCGATGCGAAAGGCCTTGCCGTTCATCTCGCCCAGCCCAATCCCGAAGGACACGCCGTAGGCGTCAAAGGCGTGCTCGGTCAGCGCATTGCTGTCGAACCCCTCTGGCACATAGATCGCGCTCACCGTGTCCGAGTAGAGCTCGGGCGATTGGGCGACCAGCTTCAGGCCCCATGCCTGAACCGCGCGGCGCACGCCTTCCGCCAGCCGGAAGTGGCGGGCGTAAACATTCTCCAGCCCTTCTTCAAAAAGCATCTTCAGGCTTTCGCCCATGCCGTAAATCAGCTGCAACGGCGGCGTATAGGGAAATCCGCCTGAGGCGTTGGCCGCCATCATGTCGCGGAAATCAAAGAAGGTACGGGGCAATGTGGCGGTTGCCATTGCGTCCAGCGCTTTGGGGCTGACACACAGGATGGCCATGCCGGTGGCCAGCATGAAGCCCTTCTGCGACCCGGATACCGCGATATCCACGCCCCAATCGTCAAAGCGGAACTCCATCGACGCCAGCGAGCTGACGCAATCCACAAACAGCATCGCCGGGTGGCTGGCGGCGTCCATCGCCTTGCGAACGCCCGCGATGTCCGACCGCACGCCGGTCGCTGTCTCGTTGTGGGTGACCAGAACGGCCTTGATCTTATGGTCCTTGTCTGCGCTCAGCACGGCTTCGAATTTCTCGGCTGGCGCACCGCTACCCCAGGCGCATTCGATGATCTGAACATCCAGACCATGACGCTGGCACAGGTCGATCCAGCGGTGGCTGAACATGCCGTAGCGCGCCACGAGAACCGTATCGCCGGGGCTGAGGGTATTTGTGACAGAGGCCTCCCAGCCACCGGTCCCGCTTGCGGGAAAGGTGATGATCTTGCCATTCGTCGAACCAAACACTTTCTTTGTGCCCTCCAGAACCGGTGCAAACGTGCTGACAAAATCCGGAGCGCGGTGGTCGCGCGTCTGAACATGCATCGCCGACAAGAGCCTCTCGGGAATGTTGGTGGGGCCTGGAATAAAGACTGGATTTTGATCTGACATCACTCGATTCTCCGCTTTGGTAAGTTAATATTACCAGTTCGAAGACATGCTGCAATTTTCTTGAAAAAGATTTCCAGTATTGAAGAATATTCACTTAGCCACTGATATTAATGAATTTTACATTTTTCATATCCCGACCTTAGTTCTTCTTGAAAATATTTTTCACTTCGATAACTTTGAGACATCGCGAGGTATGAGCCAGGAATGACGATGCAAAAACAGAAACGGTCCCGTGGCAGACCGAAGTCACAATTCACCGAAAGCAGTGCAGGCACGCTTCAGTCTTTGGATCGTGCCCTTGGTGTGCTGACAGCCATTGCACGCGCGGATCGTCTGACGCTGACGGATTTGTCGTTGACCGTCGGCGTTCCCACAGCCACGACCCATCGCATTCTGATGACCCTGCAAAAGCACAACTTCGTCACCTTCGATGAAGACCGCCAGGACTGGCTCATAGGGATCGAGGCCTTTCGCACCGGCTCGTCCTTTCTGAAACGCCGAAACCTTGCCGAGATCGGGCGCCCCGTCATGCAGCTGCTTATGGAGCAGACCGGCGAGACTGCGAATCTGGCGGTGCCCGCCGCCGCGGAGGTTGTCTTTATCGGGCAGGTCGAAACACATAATCCGATCCGCGCGTTCTTCCCGCCGAGCACGCGCACGGCCATGCATGCGTCCGGCACCGGTAAGGCCATTCTGTCACAGCTGTCAGAAGAGAAAGTCACCCAGTTGCTGACAAAAGCGGGCCTGCAGCAATTCACGGCCAATACCCATACCAGCCCGAAATCCCTGTTCGAGGATCTTGCGCAGATCCGCGCGCGTGGCTGGTCCTTTGACAGCGAAGAGCGCTACGAAGGCATGTCGTGCATCGGCAGCGCGATCTTTGATGAATTCGGCAAACCCTGTGCCGGTGTGTCAATTTCAGGCCCCAGCATCAGGTTTGATGACGCGCATGTTGCACAGTTCGGCGCAGCGGTGTCCAAGGCCGCCGCCGAAATTACCCTCAGGAGCGGCGGCGTTATCCCGGAGCAGATCTGACCCGGATGAGTGCAGCGCCGGTTGCGATGGGCTCTCTGCCCAGCTCTCTTGCCGCGCACCTCACCAATCAGCGCGATGCGCAGCAACACGAACCTCTGCCAGAACCCAACTTGGCGGGGGCTACAGACGCACCGGCCGCACCCCCGTCACCCCGTGTCGCCGCCCCGGCGGACCGAGCGTTTCAGGTCGCCGAGGCGCACCGCCCCGATGATCTGGCCGACGCCGAAATAGACCACCGCGCCCAGCACGATCAGGCCCAGCAGTGCGAGGTAGCGCCAGCTGGGCAGGTAGAACAGCCAGCCAAAGCTCTGTACCACGCCGAATAGCGCCAGCCCCATGATGGCGGAGGCCGCCAGGATGCGCAGGCTCCGGTCATAGAAGCGCTGATCGAAGCGCGCGACCTCTCCCATACGGCGGGCCCCCAGCCACAGGCAGGCGACCATCGCCCAGCCCGCCACCGTCGCCGCGATGGCGGGGGCGATCCAGCCCAGATAGGGTTTCAGACCAAAGGCAAGAGCGGCATTGATGACCATCGCCACCAGCGCATAGTGAAATGGCGAACGGGTGTCCTCGCGGGCAAAGAACAGCGGTTGCAGCACTTTTTGCAGCACAAATGCCGGCAGGCCCGCGCCATAGATCGCCACCGCCAGCGCAATGGCGGCCACATCCTCGGCCCCGGTGGCGCCACGCTCATAAAGGACCGACACCAGCACAACAGGCACCGCCAGAAACGCCGCAGTCGAGGGCAGGGTCAGCAATAGCGAAAATTCCCCGGCACGGGAAAACGCATCGCGCCCGCCCGCATCGTCCCCCGCCCGCAGACGGCGCGACAGATCCGGCAGCAGCACGATGCCAATCGCAATCCCCACCACCCCCAGCGGCAGCTGATAGAGGCGATCGGCGACAAACAGCCAGCTCACCGCGTTTTCAATGTCAGAGGCCACCTGCTGGCCGACCACCAGATTGATCTGCGTGACCCCCATCGCCAGTGCTGCCGGCAGCGCCACACGGACGAGCTTCTTCATGCGCGGGGTCCAGCGCGGCAGGCCGGGGCGCAGGCGGATACCGGTCCGGCTGGCGGCGATCCACACCAGCGCCAGCTGTGCAACCCCTGCAACCGGAATGGTCCAGACCAGCCAGGTGATCACCTCGCCCCCCAGCACCGCGCCCGCCACCATGGCCGCGCAGGCAAAGATATTGAGCAAGACAGGCGCCGCCGCCGCCGCCGCAAACCGACCGGTGGCATTCAGCACGCCGGAAAACAGCGCCGCCAGCGACATGAACAGAATATAGGGAAAGACGATCTGCCCGTAGCCCACCGCCAGATCAAACCGCGCATCGCCAACAAAACCGCCCGCCGTGGCCCAGACCAGGGCCGGCATGAACACCATGCCAATCCCCACCAGCAGCAGCACGGTCACCGCCAGCAGGTTAAACGCCTCCTGCGCAAACCCCTGCGGATCCTCGCCGCTCTCCAGTCGCTTGGCAAACATCGGCACAAAAGCCGCGTTGAACGCGCCCTCGGCAAAGAAGCGGCGGAACATGTTCGGCAGCCGGAAAGCGGCCACAAAGGCATCCATCAACGGACCCGGCCCGATATAGGCGGTGATCAGGATTTCACGCAGAAACCCCAGGATGCGGCTTGCCAGCGTCCAGAATCCGACGGTGAGAAAGCCCGACAGCAGTTTGATCGGCTTCATGATCCGGCCCGCTTTGCCCCTTCGGCGATGGCGTTGCGCAGCTTGGCCTCCAGCGATTTCTGTTTGGATTCGGAGTAGTATTTCAACCCGAACATATCCTTCACATAAAACGCATCGACCACCTGCTCGCCATAGGTCGCGATGATCGCATTGGCGATATAGATATTGGCCCCCGCCAGTGTGCGCGCCAGATCATAGAGCAGACCGGGGCGGTCGCGGGTGTCGACCTCGATGATCGTGTAGATCTCCGAGCCATCATTATCAAAGGTGATATGCGTCGGCACGTTAAACGCCCGCTCGCGCTTCTTGATCTTGTCGCGCGATTTCAGCGCCTCGCCGGTGATCACCTCGCCCTTCAGGGTCTTGTGGATCATCTCGCGCAGACGCGGCAGCCGGGCGGCCTCATAGGGGTGACCTTCGGAATCCTGGATCCAGAAGGCATCCGTCACATAGCCGTCCTTGGTGGTATAGGACCGCGCATCCACCACATTCGCGCCCACCAGTGCCAGCGCGCCGGCAATCCGGGCAAAGATGCCGGGGTGATCGGCCATCGAGAAACAGGCGCGGGTGGCGTCGCGATCCTCATCGGGGTGCAGGCGGATGATCACCCCACCCGGGTCGTCCAGATCGGTCAGTTCGCGCAGCATCTCAGCAAAATCAATATGGGCCGTCACATGCAGCCCCTGCCAGTAGGGGTCATAGTGGCGGGCGGTCTCGATCTTCAGATCGGCCTTGGGCCAGTCGGGCAGGGCGGCGCGCAGGGCCTTCTTGGCCTCGGTGCCGCGATGGGCGCGGTTCAGCGCCTCTACGCCATTCTCCAGCGCCTCGCGGGTCTGGTTATAAAGCGCCCGCAGTAGCGCGGCCTTCCAGTTGTTCCAGGTATCCGGCCCGACGCCGCGAATGTCGCAGACCGTCAGCAGCAGCAGCAGGTCCAGCCGCTTGATCGTCTTTACCGCCTTGGCAAAGCCGCGCACCGTGCGCGGATCGGCAATATCGCGTTTCTGCGCCATATCCGACATCAGCAGGTGATAGCGCACCAGCCATTCAACGGTTTCGCTTTCGCTTTTGTTGAGACCAAGCCGGGGCGCCACACGCCGGGCAATCTGTGCCCCCAGGATCGAATGATCCTGCTCGCGCCCCTTGCCGATATCATGCAGCAGCATGGCGACCATCAGCACCTTGCGATTGACCCCCTTGCGGATCACGGTGGAGGACAGCGGCAGCTCGTCCTCCAGCTCGCCCCGCTCGATGGCGGCAAAGTTGGAGATCACCTGAATGGTGTGCTCATCCACTGTGTAGGAGTGATACATATTGAACTGCATCATCGCCACGATCGGCTCGAATTCGGGCACAAAGGCGCTGAGCACCCCCAGTTCGTTCATCCGCCGCAGCGCGCGTTCCGGGTTGCCGTGTTTCAGCAGCAGATCCAGAAAAATCCGCCGCGCTTCCTTGTCGTTGCGCATCTCGTCGTCGACCAGATGCAGGCTGGCGGTCACCAGCCGCATGGCATCCGGGTGGATCAGCATCCCCGTCCGCAGCGCCTCCTCAAAGATCCGCAACAGGTTCAGCTTATCCGCGCAGAAGGCTTCGGGATCAGAGACATCCAACCGGTTGTGCACCACCACATAGCCGGGTTTGACCCTCGGGCGACGGCGGAAAATCCGCTCCAGCAGCGGCTCGCTCTTCTGATGGGTGGCTTCCAGTTTGGTGAGAAAGATCCGGGTCACGTCACCCACCTTGGTGGCGTGGCGGAAATACTCCTGCATGAAGACCTCGACGGCGCGGCGACCAGCCCGATCCTCATAGCCCATACGGGCGGCGACCTCGACCTGTAGGTCGAAACTCAGCTGCTCGGTGGCGCGTTTGGTCAGCAGATGCAGATGCGCCCGCACCGCCCAGAGGAAATTCTCCGCCTTGGCAAAGGAATCCAGCTCTTCCGGGCTGAACAGCCCCATCGGCACCAGTTCGGCGACATCCTGCACCTGGTACAGGTATTTGGCGATCCAATAGAGCGATTGCAGGTCGCGCAGCCCGCCTTTGCCTTCCTTGACGTTGGGTTCCACCACATAGCGTTCGCCCTGTTTCAGGTGGCGCGCATCGCGCTCGGCCAGCTTGGCCTCGACGAAATCGCGGGCGTCCTTGGAAAACAGCTCCGCATTGAGCCGCCGATCCAGATCAGCCGCCAGCCCGGCATCGCCATCCAGAAACCGCTGTTCCAGCATGGCGGTGCGAATGGTGAAATCCTCGCCCCCCAGACGGATGCAGTCACGGATGGTGCGGCTCGAATGGCCCACCTTCAGGCGCAGATCCCACAGGATATAGAGCATCGATTCAATCGCGCTCTCGGCCCAGGCGGTGATCTTGTAGGGGGTGAGGAACAGCAGATCCACATCGGACTGCGGTGCCATTTCACCACGGCCATAGCCGCCAACGGCAATCACCGCGATCCGCTCGCCCTGGGTCGGGTTGGCCAGCGGATGCAGCAGGCTGGTGGCGGTGAAATAGGCGGCAGTAACCAGCCCATCGGTCAGATAGACATAAGACCGGGTCAGCGCCCGCGCCGCAAAGGGCTCCTCGGCAAAGGCCTCGGCGATGGCGGCGCGCCCGGCCAGATTGGCCTCGCGTAGGATTTTCACAACGCCAGCGCGCAGCTCCGCCGCCGAGCAATCCCGCGACAGGGCGGTGATGGCGGCGCGCACGGCAACGGCGTCAAAAATTTTGCCGGGGTCGCAGATCAGCGGCCCCAGCAAGGGTGGCAGATGGACGGTGTCCGGCAGCGCTGGATCAGAATCCGGCACCGGCGAAGCTGCTGGGAGCTGGGTCAATAACCACAACCTTCTGTTCTTGGATTGTCGCAACCGCAAGGCCGCGTTCATTGGTGCCATCTGGGCGCAGGCGGAAGATGCCGCCGGTGCCCTGGAACCCGTTGCCACGGGTCAGTGCCGCGCCGGTCAGCGCGTCGGATTTGCCGGCACTCACCAGCGCACCGATTGCGGCAATCCCATCATAGGCCAGACCACCGATCGGATGCGGCGCGGCGCCATAGCTGGCCTGATAGCGGCTGCGGAACTGCTGCGACCGGTTGGTGTCGGGCATTGCGAACCAGCCACCCTGCACACCCGGCAGGGCCAGCGTCTGCGCCGGAATATCCCAGCGGGTGAGGCCGATATACTGCGTTACCGCAGGATCGACACCGGCTTCGGGCATCAGCTGCGTCAGCAGGGGCAGGGCGCCTGCGGTATTTGCCGTCAGGAACACCGACTGCGCGCCGCTGCTGGCAACGGTTGACCGGATCGTCGGGATCGCGTTGATCACGCCCTGCTGCGACAGCTCATAGCTGACGGAGCCGTTGATATTTGCTCCGGTCCCGGCGGCGGCACGTTCGATCGCCACGCGGCCGGCCTGACCTGCTGGGTCACTGCCGCTGACGATCACCATATTGCCCTTGCCCTGACGGCTGGCATAGCTGGTCAGGCGTCGCGCGGTATTGTCAAAGGTCGGCCCGAGGATGAAGACATTGCCGCCGGCAATGGCGGTGTTGTTGGAAAACGCCAGCACATTGACGTTGCGCTGTGCGGCGACCAGACCTGCGGCATTTGCGGCCTCGGCATAGACTGGCCCCAGAATGATCCGCGCGCCATCGTTGATCGCGGTGGTTGCTGCGGTTGCGGCCTGCTGCGGTACGCCGGCGGTGTCATAGATCCGCAGGTCGATCTGCGCCCCGTTGAGATCGGCGATCGCCATGCGGGCAGCGTTTTCAAGGCTCTTGGCCAGCAGCGCGTCACCGGGCTGCGCCGAGCCACGCGGAACCAACAGGGCGACCGGAACGGGTTTGGTCGTGTTGATCGACGGCCCGCTGCCAGTCGGCAAGGTGTCACAGGCGGCCAGTGCCAGCGTCGAAACAACGGTTGCAGCGGCCAGTGCCGCCTTGCGGGCGTGTTGAAAAACAGCAAACATAATGGACTTGAAACTCCCTTGTCCGGCGGCGTACGCCGTGTTGGTACCTGAGGGATCATAAACGACCAACAAGGCGGGTCCAGCGTGAATCACAAGATCGTCCATTTGCCATGCGGGCTCTACTTCGTCGCGACGCCCATCGGCACCGCGCGCGACATCACTTTGCGGGCGCTTGACGTGCTGGCCTCCGCTGACATGATCGCCGCCGAGGACACCCGTTCTCTGCGTAAGCTGATGGAAATCCACGGTGTTCCGCTCAATGGGCGGCAGATCGTGGCCTATCACGATCACAGCGGCGCTGGTGCGCGCGGACGGCTTCTGGCGGCGCTGGAGGCGGGTCAATCCGTGGCCTATGCCTCCGAGGCGGGTATGCCGCTTATTGCCGATCCGGGCTATGATCTCAGCCGCGCCGCCGCCGAGGCCGGGCATATGGTCACGGTTGCGCCCGGCGCCTCTGCGGCGCTGGCGGCGCTGACATTGGCCGGACTGCCAACGGATGCGTTTTTCTTTGCAGGCTTTCTGCCCAACGCCAGTGGCGCAAGATGCAAACGGCTGGAGGAGCTGGCCGCCGTCCCCGGCACGCTTGTGTTTTACGAATCGCCCAAGCGGATTGCCGCCTCGCTGCGCGACATGGCGGGCGTATTGGGCGACCGGCCGGCGGCGCTCTGCCGTGAAATCACCAAGAAATTCGAGGAGGTGCGCCGCGATACCCTGCTGACCCTCGCCGAAGGACTGGAACAATCCCCGGTGAAAGGCGAAATTGTGGTTCTGGTGGACCGTGCGCGCGGCGCCAGTGTCAGCGATGGCGATCTCGACAGCGATCTGCGCGCCGCCCTAAAGGACAACTCCGTGAAAGACGCCGCCTCCATCGTTGCCGAAATGCACAATCTGCCGCGCCGCAAGATCTATCAATTGGCGCTCGACATGGCCAAGGACGCAGGCTGAGCATGGCCGGGCGGGCAGATACCCCGCCCGGACGGCCCTCTGCGCGCGGGCTGCGTGGATCTAGATCCCATCACGCCGGGTACGCCGCGGAAGAGCTGGTCGCCCGGTTCTATGAACGCGGGGGATACACGGTCGCGGCGCGCCGCTGGCGCGGCGGTGGCGCCGAAATCGACCTGATCCTGCGGCTTGGGGCGATG
Source organism: Phaeobacter sp. JH20_37 (assembly GCF_048056015.1). NCBI lineage: Bacteria > Pseudomonadati > Pseudomonadota > Alphaproteobacteria > Rhodobacterales > Roseobacteraceae > Phaeobacter > Phaeobacter sp. JH20_37. The sequence continues at coordinate 206,281 of NZ_JAYMWW010000022.1, forward strand.
GTGGTCTTTGTCGAGGTCAAGCACAGCGTCAGCCGCGATGAGGCGATCGCCCGCATCAACAGCACCCAGATGCAGCGCATGATGACCAGCGCCGCCGGGTTTCTGGCCGGCGAACCTGCCGGGCAGCTGACCGAGTCGCGGCTGGATGTGGCGGTGGTTGATGGAACCGGCAGGGTTGAGGTGATGGAAAACGCCTATGGTCAAGGTTGAGCGTCTCTGCCATTGAACCTGTCGCCAAGCTGGGTCATGTATTCGGCGTGGGCGGTTTGCCCATGTCATTTTGCCCATGTCATGAGGGACTGACATTATGAAAATCGCCTTTCAAATGGACCCGATCACCGACGTTGATATCAATGCCGACAGCAGTTTTCGCCTAGCTGAGGAAGCGCAGGCGCGCGGGCATAGCCTGTTTTTCTATGGCCCCGACCAGCTGGCCTATCAGGAGGGCCGCATCACCGCGCGCGGCCATGATATGACCGTTCAGCGCGTGGCCGGACACCCGGCGGAGCTGGGTCCGCGTCGCGAAGTCGACCTGAGCGACTTCGACGTGGTCTGGCTGCGGCAGGATCCGCCCTTTGACATGCACTATATCACCTCGACCCATCTGTTGGACCGGCTGAAGGGTCAGACGCTGGTGGTCAATGATCCCTTCTGGGTGCGTAACTACCCGGAGAAACTGCTGGTTCTGGATTTCCCGGAGCTGACGCCGCCCACCGCCATTGCCCGCGATCTTGAGACGATCAAGGCGTTCAAGGAAAAACATGGCGATATCATTCTGAAGCCGCTCTACGGCAACGGCGGTGCCGGCGTGTTCCGGCTGGACCGCGACGACCGCAACCTGACCTCGCTGCATGAGCTGTTCACCGGCTTCAGCCGCGAGCCGCTGATCGTGCAGAAATTCCTGCCGGATGTGAGCAATGGCGACAAACGGGTGATCCTGGTCGATGGCGAAGCCGTCGGCGCAATCAACCGGGTGCCTGCGGCGGGGGAAACCCGTTCCAACATGCATGTCGGCGGCCGGCCGGAGAAAATCGGCCTGACCGACCGCGACCGCGAAATCTGCGCCGCCATCGGGCCATTGCTGCGCGAAAAAGGGCAGGTCTTTGTCGGTATCGACGTGATCGGCGACTACCTGACCGAGATCAACGTGACCTCGCCGACCGGCATTCAGGAGCTGGAACGCTTCGACGGCGTCAATATCGCCGAGAAGATCTGGCAGGCGATCGAAGCCAAGCTCTGAGCTCTCGCGTGAGAACACGCCTCAGGCGGCAATCCGAAAACTGATCGCTTCGGCGATATGGGGGCGGCGGACATCCGGCGCCCCATCCAGATCGGCGATGGTGCGGGCGATGCGCAGCACCCGGTGATAGCCACGCGCGGTCAGCCCGAACCGGTCCGCCGCCTGCAACAGCAGGGCCCGGCCTTCGCTGTCGGGCGTCGCCACCTCCTCCAGCAGCTGGCCCTCGGCATCGGCATTCTGCCGCAGCTGGGGATGTTGGCGGTAGCGGCTGGCCTGGACCTCCCGCGCGATGGCAACCCGCACGGCCACCTCCGCCGAGGTCTCGCCATCACCCGGCAGATCCAGATCGGCAAAGCCGACCGGCGGCACATCCACCCGCAGATCGAACCGGTCCATCAGCGGCCCGGAGATACGGCCGAGATAATCCGCCGAACACTGCGGCGCCCTTGCACAGGCGCGATTGGCATCGCTGAGCGCGCCACATTTGCAGGGGTTGGCCGCCGCCACCAGCATGAACCGACTCGGGTAGCTGACATGGGCATTTGCACGTGCCACATTCACATGGCCGGTTTCCAACGGCTGGCGCAGCGTCTCCAGCACTGCCCGGCTGAATTCCGGCAGCTCATCAAGAAACAGCACACCATTATGCGCCAGGCTGATCTCGCCCGGCTGCGCCCTGCGCCCGCCCCCGACAATGGCCGCCATCGAGGCGGTGTGATGCGGCTCGCGGTAGGGGCGGCTGCGCCGAATGCCGCCTTCGTCGATCAACCCGCAAAGCGACTGGATCATTGAGGTCTCCAGTGCTTCGGCCGCGCTTAGCGGCGGCAGGATCGAGGGCAGCCGCGCCGCCAGCATGGATTTCCCCGATCCCGGCGCGCCGACCATATAGAGATGATGTCGACCGGCCGCGGCAATCTCCAGCGCGCGCTTGGCCCGTTCCTGCCCCTTCACATCGCGCAGATCCTTTCCCGCGGGGGGATCAATCACCTCGCCGGGGGCGGCGGGGGGGATCACCATCTGCCCGGTGAAATGCGCCACCACATCCGCCAGACCGCCCGCCGCGATCACCGTCGCATCGCTGACCCAGGCCGCCTCCGCACCCGAGGCTTTCGGGCAGAGCAGCCGCCGTCCTTCGCTGGCGGCGGCCATGGCGGCAGGCAGGGCACCCACCACCGGCACCAGATTGCCATCCAGCGACAGCTCGCCCAGGGCAATGGTCTCAGAGGCCGCCTCGGGCGGGATGATCCCAATCGCCGCCAGCAGCGCCAGCGCGATCGGCAGATCAAAATGGCTGCCCTCCTTGGGCAGATCGGCAGGCGACAGGTTTACGGTGATCCGGCGCGAGGGCAGGGCAATCGACATCGTCGCCAGCGCCGACCGGACCCGCTCGCGGGCCTCGCTGACCGCCTTATCCGGCAGGCCGACGATGGAGAAAGCCGGCAGACCTAGGGCGACCGCACATTGCACCTCGACCGGGCGGGCCTCGACGCCTTGAAACGCAACGGAATAGGCGCGCGAAATCATCTCTCCCCTTTCCGCTGTGGGTGGGGAGAGATGCTTGGCCAACGTGGTTTCGGAGTCGTTAACGCACCGGCGATGCCGCTGCGGTTTTACGTTTTATTCACCCTGATGCCAGGGGGCGCCGGGGCGATGCCGGGGACAGTGAGGTCAGCTCAGCTGCCAGGGTTTGCGCGGCAGATCAATCGGGTAGGGATCGGTTGCATAGCTCACCTCGTCAATGCGGTCCTGCCAGCGGCGCAGCACGGGGTCGGACAGGGTGACGCGGCAATAGGCACGCATCTCGTCCGAAACAGGCAGATCAAAGCCGACGATGCGAGCCGCCACTGGCGCATAGAACGCATCCGCGATGGAATAGCTGCCAAACAGCCAGCCATCCTTGCTGCCGGACACATCGCGTGCATGGGCGAACAGTGTTTCAATCCGCTTGAGATCTGCCAGCACCGCGTCAGAGGGTTCAAACCCCTGATAGATATGTGCCAATTGCATTGGGCAGGCGCTGCGCAGCGCACCAAAGCCCGAGGCCATCTCGGCCACCAGCCAGCGTGCCGTTGCCCGCTGGCGCGGATCCTGCGGCCACATGCCAGCCTCCGGGTGCCGTTCCGCAAGCGTTTCGGCGATGGCGACGGTTTCACCAATCACCGTGCCATCCGGCAATTGCAGCGTCGGCAGCAGCCGTGCCGGGGCCAGTGCCGCCATCTTCTCCGCCATGGTGCCCGAGAACATCTCGACCAGCGAGACCTCATGAGGCAGGTTGAATTTTTCCAGCATCAGCCAGCCGCGCAACGACCAGCTGGAATACTTGCGATCACCGATATAGAGTTGATAAGTCATGTCGCGAGGTTAGCGTGCCTCAAGTTATTCTGAAACAGAATATTTGTGCGCTAACCCATCACGGAATGTGATTTATTCTACCACGCCCCCAGCCGCGATCCCGGCTGCTGCCCTGATGGGTGATCTCGGTGACCGACAGGTTGTCGATCCGATGCGAAAAGGCCTCCTCGGCGGTCAGCTGCTCGGCGCGCTGGATCTGCGTCAGGATCTGGCCGAAATGGCCAACCACCACCAGATCCCGGCCGCGATGCGCCTCGATCAGACCATCGATGGCTGCGTTTACCCGCGCGCATACCTGATTCCAGCTCTCGCCGCCGGGCGGGGTCACATCGCCGGGGGTTTCCCAATAGGCGCGGATACGCTCGGGGTCTTCGGCATCAATCTCGCGCCAGCTGCGCAACTCCCAGGCGCCGAAATGGATTTCGCGCAGCGCCGGCTGGTCCGCCAGCCGCTGCCGGTCGCGCCCGATGGCCGTCGCCGTATCGCGCGCCCGGCTGAGGTCCGAGGACACCACCAGCGCCTCGGGGGGCAGGTACCCGTGCAGCCGGTCCAGCGCGGCGGTATCGGACAGATCGGCGGGCAGATCGGACCAGCCAACCATGGATTTGGCATGGGTCGGGCCGTGACGGACCAGAAACAGTCTCGTGATCGCATCGTTGCTCATAGCGTTCCTTTCAGCACCTGCGGCAGCCCGGCGGTGACCAGCACAGCCCGGTCGGCCACCCCGGCCAATGCGATATTCAGTCGGCCCTGCGCCTCGCGGAACTGCCGGGCCAGCGCATTGTCGGGGACGATGCCATGGCCCACCTCGTTTGACACCACCACCACCTCGGCGGCGCAGCGCTGCAAGGCGGCCATCAGCGCTGCCTGCTCAGCAATCAGATCCGCCTCCGCCAGCATCTGATTGCTGAGCCACATGGTGGCGCAGTCCAGCAGGCAGATCTGGTCGGCGCGCAGCGAGTCGAGCAGCGGCGCGAGGTCCCGTGGCGCCTCATGGGTGGTCCAGCCGGCGCCGCGCTGATGCAGATGGCGGTCCACCTTGGCCCGCATCTCCTCGTCAAACACTTGTGAAGTGGCCAGATAAACCCTGTCTTTCCCTGAGTTTAGGCAGATTTCCTCGGCATAGGCCGATTTGCCCGATGCCGCACCGCCCAGAATGAATGTGACTTTAGTCGGCACTTTTATTACCCTGAAGCTATCGAGTGTTGCGTGACTGGGTAGCCACGGGTGCGGCGCAACACAAGATGTGTTGACCACGGGCGCGCGTCAGGCCAGCAGAGATGACGCTGATTTCAGAGGTTGATTGCACCCGGACCGGCCCGCTGTGGCGGCGCATTTCGCGCCTGTCCAACCACGCTGGGGGCCGAGACGACAGTCCCGAGCCTGATTTTCGGGAATTTACCAAGACTGAAGTGATCCAAGAGGGCGCATCGCCCGTATTTAGATCAAAATTCATCTACGGGGAAGAAAAATGGCTCTTGATACCATGATCGAAAACCCGTTGCCCAAGCGGGCAATGAAGGCGGAATTGCTGGACGCTGAGACCGAATTGCGACTGGCCTACGCCTGGCGGGATGAGCGGGACGTGCAGGCGCTGCATCGGCTGATCAATGCCTATATGCGACTGGCGATCTCCATGGCCTCCAAATTCCGCCGCTACGGCGCGCCGATGAATGATCTCATTCAGGAGGCCGGGCTGGGCCTGATGAAGGCGGCCGATAAATTCGACCCTGACCGTGGGGTGCGCTTTTCGACCTATGCGGTCTGGTGGATCAAGGCGTCGATTCAGGATTATGTGATGCGCAACTGGTCGATGGTGCGGACCGGGTCGACCTCGGCTCAGAAGTCGCTGTTCTTCAATATGCGTCGGGTGCAGGCCCAGCTGGAGCGTCAGGCCCAGTCCGAGGGCACCCAGCTGGATCAGCACCAGCTGCATCAGAAGATCGCCACCGAAATCGGTGTGCCGCTGCGCGATGTGCAGATGATGGACGGGCGGCTGGCCGGGGCGGATTTCTCGCTGAATGCGGTGCAATCGGCCGAGGAAGAGGGCCGCGAATGGATCGAAGCGCTGGAGGACGACAGCGCCCAGGCCGCTGAGCTGGTCGAGGAAAGCCATGACACCAGGCAGCTCAGGATCTGGCTGGTGGAGGCGATGCAGGCGCTGAACGACCGCGAACGCTTCATCATCACCGAACGCAAGCTGCGGGACAAGCCGCGCACGTTGGAGAGCCTCGGCACGGAGCTGGGCCTGTCCAAGGAGCGTGTCCGCCAGCTCGAGGCGGGCGCCTTTCAGAAGATGCGCAAATCGCTTGAAACCTGCTCACGGGAAGTTCAGAACTTCCTCCTATGACATCTCACATACCTATCATGATCAAAGGCGTGTCCGACTTCGGGCGCGCCTTTTGCATCTGCGCGGCGGCATGGCGACCGATCGCCGTCGGCGTTCTTGTCGCGGCTGCCGTCATGACCGGCACGGCCCGCGCGGACGAACACAGTGGACAGGTCCGCCCGCCTGCGGTGCTGGCCAGCTCGGTGGCGGAGGTGCTGCCGGTTCTGGCCGGGGCTGACGTGGTGTTTCTGGGCGAGATCCACGACAACCCCGCCCATCACGCGGTGCAGGCAGAGATCATCACCGCGCTCCAGCCCGCCACTGTGGTCTGGGAGATGATCACGGCGACGCAGGCGGCAGCGCTGACACCGGATCTGTTGCAGGATGGTCCGGCACTGGCAGAGACGCTCGACTGGACGCAGTCCGGCTGGCCTGAGTTCGCGCTTTATCAACCGGTCTTTGCCGCCAGTCACGGGGCGGCGCAGTTCGGCGCGCTGGTCCCGCGAACGGAAACCCGCCGCGCGATGGAACAGGGCGTGGCGGGGGTCTTTGGTCCTGATGCGGTGGCCTTTGGGCTCTCCACCCCGCTGGATGAGGCAGAGCAGGCGGCGCGTGAAGCCGATCAGCTGGCCAGCCATTGCAATGCGATGCCGGACGAGATGCTGCCGGTTCTGGTTGAGCTTCAGCGGCTGCGCGATGCGGTGCTGGCCCGCGCTGTTGTGGCGGCGCTGGATCACGTCGCCGCAGACCCGGTCAGGCAATCTGGCGATCAGAATCCGGGGCCGGTCGTGGTGGTGACCGGCAATGGCCATGCCCGGCTGGATCGTGGCGCGCCGCTGGCCTTGCGGCAGGCGCGCCCGGCGCTGAAGATCACCGCTCTGGGCCAGTCCGAGGGCGGGCAGATCGAGGGGACGTTTGATGTGGTGATGGAGGCAGATCCAGTCCCGCGCGCCGATCCCTGTCTGGCGTTCCAGTGAGGGGCACGCGCGCGCTGCGGCAGACGCCCTGCGGAAAACCGTTTCACACTGGCGACAGGGCGCAGTAGAGTTTGCCGGGATCTGCGGCAAGGATAGGCAAATGCTGGCGAACAAACGTATTCTCCTGATCATCGGTGGCGGGATTGCCGCCTATAAATCGCTGGAGCTGATCCGCCGCCTGCAGGATCAGGGTGCCGAGGTGGTGCCGGTCCTGACCAAGGCGGGCGAGGAATTTGTAACTCCGCTGTCCGTTTCGGCGCTGGCCGGGCAGGCGGTGCACCGCGATCTCTTTGACCTCACCGCCGAGGCGGAGATGGGCCATATCCAGCTGTCGCGCAGTGCGGATCTACTGGTGGTGGCCCCGGCCACGGCGGATCTGATGGCGAAGATGGCCCATGGTCACGCCAATGACCTGGCCTCAACCCTGCTGCTGGCCACAGATACTCCGGTGCTGCTGGCTCCTGCGATGAATGTGCGCATGTGGCAGCACCCCGCGACCCAGCGCAATCTGGCAAGCCTGATGGCGGATGGTGTGTCCTGCGTCGGCCCGGATGAGGGCGGCATGGCCTGCGGCGAATTTGGTCCCGGCCGTCTGGCGGAACCGGACGCCATTGTTGCCGCCATTGCCGCGAAACTGTCCGATGGACCGCTCAAGGGGCGGCGCATCGTCGTGACCTCCGGCCCGACGCATGAGCCGATCGACCCGGTGCGCTACATCGCCAACCGATCGTCGGGCGCGCAGGGGACAGCGCTGGCCCGTGCTCTGCGCGATCTGGGTGCTGAAGTGGTCTTCATCACGGGCCCGGCCAGCGTTGCGCCGCCCGATGGCGTCGAAGTGGTGGCCGTTGAGACCGCGCGGGAGATGGCCGAGGCGGTGTCAGCGGCGCTGCCCGCAGATGCCGGTGTCTTTGCCGCGGCGGTTGCCGACTGGCGTGTGACCAGCGCATCGGATCGCAAGCTGAAGAAATCCAAGGATGGGCTGCCGGTGATGGAATTTGCCGAGAACCCCGACATTCTCAAGACCGTGTCGCGGCTGGAGCAGGGGCGACCGGGACTTGTCGTCGGCTTTGCGGCGGAGACCAATGATGTGGTTGACAATGCCACCGCCAAACGCCTGCGCAAGGGCTGCGACTGGATTGTCGCCAATGACGTCTCCCCGGCAACCGGTATCATGGGCGGCCGTGAGAACGCGGTGATCCTGATCTCCGATGCAGGCGCCGAAAGCTGGCCGCGCATGGACAAGGACGCGGTTGCCCGCAAGCTGGCCGACCGCATTGCACAGGCGCTGGCGGAGACGGGCTGAACAGAGCCGCACAGGACGAAACCAAGAGGGATCAGGCACAGAATGGTCGATATCCGTATCACATATGACGAAGGCGCAGACCGGGAGGTGCCGCTGCCCGCCTATCAGACCAGCGGCGCGGCAGGCGCCGATCTGCGCGCCAATCTGCCGGATCGCGCCAGCCTGACGCTTGCCCCCGGTGCCCGCGCGCTGGTGCCCACGGGCCTGCGGCTGGCGATCCCCGAGGGCTATGAGGTGCAGATCCGCCCGCGCTCGGGTCTGGCGCTGAAACATGGCATCACCCTGCCCAATACCCCCGGAACCATCGACAGCGACTATCGTGGTCCGCTTGGGGTGATTGTGATGAATGCCGGCGAGGCCGCGTTTGACATCGCCCATGGGGACCGCATTGCGCAGATGGTGGTGGCACCGGTGCTGCGGGCGGAGTTCCAGCTGGTCGAAACGCTGGATGAGACGCCGCGCGGGTCTGGCGGTTTCGGCTCGACGGGGCAGGGCTGATGCTGTCGATCCTTGTCCTTGCAGCATTGATCTGGTGGGGCGGCCACTTCCTGGGGCTGGGACGCCGTTTGCGGTTCAGCCTGTTGGCATTGCTCTATGGTGCGATCCTGACGCTGCATCTGACCCTGCCTGCGACCGCGCCGCTGCGGCTGGCCACCGGGGAAACCGCCGCCCCCTGGCTGATGCTGGCGGGGGCTGTGGCGCTGGTGCTGGGCTACCGTCAGGGGCTGCGTGTCCTGCGCAATCGGGCGCAGCCGGAGGCGGCCGACAGTGAGGCGACCCCGCCCCGGTCGCAGAAATTCTCCGAGACAGAGCTGGAACGCTACGCCCGCCATATTGTCCTGCGCGAGCTGGGTGGCCCCGGGCAGAAAAAACTGCGCAACGCCCGCGTGCTGGTGATCGGAGCCGGTGGTCTGGGCGCGCCTGCGCTGCAATATCTGGCCGCCGCTGGCGTCGGCACCATCGGCGTCATCGACGATGATCTGGTGGAGAACGCCAATCTGCAACGGCAGGTCATTCACCGCGATGATGATATCGGGCGGCCCAAGGTGTTTTCGGCGCAGGCCGCGATGGTGGCGCAGAACCCCTATGTGGAGGTGCGCCCCTATCATCGCCGCCTGGATGCCGAGATCGCGGCGGATCTTTTTGCCGATTACGATCTGATTCTCGACGGCACCGACAACTTCGAAACCCGCTATCTGGCCAATCGCACGGCGGTGGCGCTGGGCAAGCCGTTGATTTCAGGCGCGCTGTCGCAGTGGGAGGGGCAGATCTCGCTGTTCCAGCCCTCGGTCAGCGGCCCCTGCTATCAGTGCATCTTTCCCGAAGCACCTGCGGCCGGGCTGGCGCCCAGCTGTTCCGAGGCCGGGGTGGTCGGGCCGCTGCCCGGTGTCATCGGCGCGATGATGGCGCTGGAGGCGGTGAAGGCGCTGACCGGTGCCGGTGCGGTGCTGCGTGGTGAGATGCTGATCTATGACGGCCTTTATGCCGAAAGCCGCAAGATCACCCTGCGCGGCCAGCCCGATTGCCCGATCTGTGCCGGTGGCGCCGATGCCGGCGTGGAGCCTCACGCGGCGCTCATCAGCAGGCGCGCGGAGGGGGTCTGACGGAACCAGACGCAGCGATTGATCAATCAAAACCAAAGGGGAGGACAAAATGACATTCAACATGACCCAGGGCGCGGTGAAAACCATCGCCGCTGCCGCAGGCCTGGCCCTGCTGTCTACCGCTGCCACAGCGGCGGATCTGCCGGACCTTGAGGGGCGCGAAGTGGTGGTCTCGGTGGAGAACGCCTATCCGCCGCTGCAATTTGTCGACCCTGCCAGCGGCACGGCCATCGGCTGGGAATATGACGCCATGGCGGAGATCGCCGAGCGGATCAACATCACAGTCGTCTATGAAACCACCAGCTGGGACGCAATGATCCCGGCGGTGAGCGATGGCCAGTATGACATGGGCATGACGGGCATCACCATCCGCGACGACCGCAAGGAAAAAGTGGATTTCTCCGACAAATACCTGACCTCGCAGATGCGCATGATCGTGGCCGGGGATGAGAGCCGCTTTGACGATGCCGCCAGTTTTGCTGCCAATGCGGATCTTCTGGCCGGGGCCCAGCCCGGCACCACGCCGTTTTATGTGACCGTCTATGATATCCTTGACGGCGATGAGGCCAACCCGCGGATCAAGCTGTTTGAAACCTTTGGCGCGGCGATTCAGGCGCTGCGCACGGGCGATGTGGATCTGGCGCTGTCGGACAGCACCGCCGCCAATGGCTATGTGCAGGCCTCGGACGGGGCGCTGAAGATCGTGGGCGAGCCGCTCGGGACCGAGGATTTCGGCTTCATCTTCCCCAAGGGCAGCGATCTGGTGGCGCCGATCAACGCCGCCATCGCCTCGATGGAGGCGGATGGCACGCTCGATGCGCTGAACACCAAGTGGTTCCTGGAGTATAAGCTGGGCGGCTGACCCGGCGGCAGACTATGACCAATCCCCGGCCCTAGCGCCGGGGATTTCCACATCATGGGGCAGAGATGAACGAGCAAGAGCCAAGACCGGGCAGGCAAAACCGTCGGGCGGACAGCAAAAAAGAAGATTTCCCATGGTGGCTGGCGGCGGTGATCCTGATCGGGGCGACGCTGATCTGGCGGGTGGTTTCGGATGATCTCTATCTCAATATCCTCAGCACCCTGATGCGCGGCGTCCAGCTGACGATCTTTGTCACGCTGGTGAGCTTTTTCCTGGCCTCTCTTCTGGGGCTTGGGCTGGCGCTGGCTGCGGGATCGCGCTGGCTGGTGATCCGGCAGGGTGCGCGGTTCTATATCGAGGTGGTGCGGGGCATCCCGATCATCGTGCTGCTGCTTTACGTCGCCTTTGTGCTGGCGCCAGCGCTGGTGGAACTGCGCAACTGGATCGGCGCGCAGATCGGGTTGGACCCGATCCGTACCCGCAATTTCCCACTGCTGTGGCGGGCCATTATCGCGCTGATGATCGCCTATTCCGCTTTTATTTCAGAGGTGTTCCGCGCCGGTCTGCAATCGGTGGATGCGGGCCAGATCGAGGCGGCCAAGGCTCTGGGTCTCAGCCGCTGGCACCGCTTTCGCTTTGTCGTGTTTCCGCAGGCGATCCGCACCATCCTGCCGCCGCTTGGCAATGATTTTGTGGCACTGGTAAAGGACAGTTCGCTGGTTTCTGTGCTGGGGGTCGCCGATGTCACCCAGCTGGGCAAGATCACGGCGGTGGGCAATTTCCGTTATTTCGAGACCTATAATGTGGTGGCGCTGATTTACCTCACGCTAACAATTGGCCTGTCGCTGATGCTCAGGCGGTTTGAGAAACACCTGCGTCGCCGCGAGGAGCGCCGGTAGCGGGCAGGCTCCGGCGGCAATCGGTGAAATTCTCTCGACTGTGCCTCTGGACGGCGGGCAGGGGCGGGCATAGCTTCCTCACAAAGGAGATTTGCCATGACCAATCCGCTGCTGTCCAACTGGGACACGCCGTTTGAAATTGCCCCCTTCGACCAGATCAAGGACAGTGATTTTGCCCCTGCGCTGGATGAGGCGCTGGCTACGCATAAGGCGCAGATTGACGCCATTGCCGCCTCGGACGAGGCGCCGACATTTGCCAATGTGATCGAGGCGCTGGAAACCCCCTGCCGCGAGCTGGAGCAGGTTTTGTCGGTGTTCTACAGCGTGGCTGGTGCGGACAGTAACCCCGAGCGCGAAGCGTTGCAGCGGGCGTTTTCCCCGAAGCTGGCGGCGCATTTTTCCGCCATCACCGCCAACAAGGCGCTTTATGCGCGCGTCAAATCGGTGTGGGATCAGCGCGATACGCTGGATCTGACCGAGGAACAGCAGCGCGTCCTGATGCTGACCCATCGCGGATTTGTACGCGGGGGTGCGGCGCTGGAAGGCGCGGATGACACCCGCATGCAGGAGATCAAATCCCGGCTCGCGACCCTTGGGACCGAGTTTACCCAGAACCTGCTGGCGGATGAACGCAGCTGGTATATGGAGCTCGGCGAAGAGGATCTGACCGGCCTGCCGCAGTTTGTCGTCGATGCGGCTCGCGCGGCGGGCAAGGACAAGGGGCTGGAGGGGCCGGCGGTCACGCTGTCGCGCTCGCTCATCACTCCGTTTTTGCAATTCTCGCCCCGCCGCGACCTGCGCAAGACGGCGTTCGAGGCCTGGGCCGCGCGTGGTGCCAATGGCGGCGACAGCGACAACCGCAAGATTGCCGCCGAAATTCTGGCCCTGCGCGAAGAGCGGGCCAAGCTGCTTGGCTATGAGAATTTCGCGGCCTACAAGCTGGAGACCGAGATGGCCAAGACCCCGGCCGCGGTGCGCGATCTGCTGATGCAGGTCTGGGAACCGGCCAAGGCGCAGGCGGAAGCGGATGCCTGGGTGCTGACGAAGATGATGCAGGATGATGGCATCAACGGCGAGCTGGAGCCCTGGGACTGGCGCTATTACGCGGAGAAACGGCGCAAGGCAGAGCATGATCTGGATGAGGCGGAGCTGAAGCCATATTTCCAGCTGGACCGGATGATCGAGGCGTCGTTTGACTGCGCGACACGGCTGTTCGGGCTGGAGTTCACGCCGCTTGATGTGCCGCTCTATCACGAGGATTGCCGCGCCTGGGAGGTGACCCGCAATGGCGCGCATGTGGCCGTGTTCATTGGTGACTATTTCGCCCGCTCCTCCAAACGCTCCGGTGCGTGGTGTTCGGCAATGCGCAGCCAGGCGAATTTCCCCAAGGTGCAGACACCGGTTGTGATCAACGTCTGCAACTTTGCCAAGGGGGATCCGGCGCTCTTGTCTTATGATGATGCGCGCACGTTGTTCCACGAGTTCGGCCATGCGCTGCACCAGATGCTGTCGGATGTGAGTTACGAGAGCATCTCCGGCACCTCGGTGGCGCGCGATTTTGTCGAGCTGCCCTCGCAGCTCTATGAGCACTGGCTGGATGTGCCGGAGGTTCTGGGCAAATTCGCCACCCATGCGGAAACCGGCAAACCGATGCCGGTGGAGATGCGCGACCGGGTGCTGGCGGCCTCGACCTTTGATATGGGGTTCCAGACGGTGGAATATGTGGCCTCTGCACTGGTGGATCTGGCATTTCACGACGGGCCTGCGCCGAAGGATCCGATGGCAAGACAGGCCGAGGTTCTGGCCGAGATCGGGATGCCGTCGGCGATCATCATGCGCCACGCCACCCCGCATTTCGCCCATGTGTTCTCGGGCGACGGCTATTCCTCGGGGTATTACAGCTACATGTGGTCGGAGGTGATGGACGCCGATGCCTTTGCCGCATTTGAGGAGGCGGGCGGTGCTTTTGACCCCGAACGCGCCAAGGCGCTGGAGGCGCATATCCTGTCGACCGGCGGCTCGCGCGATCCGGCGGAGCTGTACACGGCGTTCCGGGGCCGACTGCCCGGTGTCGATGCGTTGCTGAAGGGGCGGGGGCTGGCGGCAAAATAATCCGCACACTGGTTTTTTCTGAAATGTGAGAGGGCAGGTGCGATGCGTCTGCCCTCTCTCGTTTGTGGTTGTGCCCCCGTGATCTGCGGTGAGGGGGGGCGCAGGCCTGCCTAGAACAGTTGCAGGTCTTTCTGACCGCTCTCAATCTCGCTGAAGCTCGGCATGTTCTGGATCGCCCAGGGCACCGGGGCGGCGCCGGGCATCGGCACTGTCGGTTTCATCGCCGCCGCCATGCCAAAGCTTGGCTGGTCCAGTTCGCCGCGGATGTCGCGCAGCAGGGTTTTGTGATCCGGCATTGACTTCAGGATGTTCGCCAGATCCACCTTCGCGCCCTTCCACCACTGGAACCAGATCGGTTTCTTCAATGGGCGCAGACGATCCCGGATGCCGGGGCCATAGCCGGTATCATAGACCTGTTTTCCAAGAAGCACGGTCTGGTAGACCCGGTAATCAAACAGGGTGGCAAATTCGATATCATGGGGCATCGGCAGGCGGTGCTGCCAGAGTTCAAGGTTCTCGGCAAGGCGATCCGGGATCTTCATCTCCGTGCGGGCGTCGATCCAGTATTGGTCATCGGTGCGGTTGCCCAGCCGGTAGTGCAGGCAGATGAATTCCAGCACCTCGTCATAGAGCTTGTCCATCTGCCGGTTGTATCGGCTGCGCAGGGAGGGGGCGATCTCGCGCGTTGGCAGATGTTCGGCAAACCAGCGCACGGCGTGGTCGATCATGTGGATCGCGGTGCTTTCCAGCGGTTCGATAAACCCGCCGGCCAGACCAATGGCCAGACAGTTCTTGACCCAGGCATTGCGCACGCGTCCGATCCGCATCGGGATCACCCGTGGCGTCGCCCCTTTGCCACTGTCGCCCAGCCATTCAAGGTATTCATCCGCCGCCTGATCATCGGTGCGATGGGCCGAGGAGAACACATAGCCGGTGCCCACGCGATTGTAGAGCGGCACGCGCCACGTCCAGCCGGCCCCAAGGGCGGTGGAGCGGGTCAGGCTTTCGATTTTTTCCGGGTCGGGATGTTCAATCTGCAAGGCCATGGCGCGGTCATTGGGCAGGTAGTCGGAATAATCCATGAACGGCTCACCCAGCGCCTGATTGATGATCAGCCCGCGGAAACCGGTGCAGTCGATGACCATTTCGATATCGTGGCGGCCGCGCTGTTCCAGCATCAGGTGGCTGACATTGCCCTGTTCATCCAGTTCGACCGATGTCACCTCGTCCTGAATATGCTCAACACCGCGTTTGGTGCAGACCCTGGTGAGCATGCCTGCAAATTTCACCGCGTCCAGATGATAGGCATAGCCGAACCGCTGTTCGAACTCCGGTTGACCCAAGGGGCGCGCACCCTTGCACAGGCGGCCCAGATCATCATGTGGCGCGATGGACTGGGTGAAATCCCGGTCGCCGTTGCCAAAGCGCAGGAAATATTCAGCGGCCTCCAGCCCCTCCAGCAGTTGACCATGGGCAAAGGGGTTCACATAGTCGATGCGATTGCCCTTCGGGTCCTTGTTCCAGTTGCAGAATTTCACACCGAGCTTGAAGGAGGCGTTGGTTTCGCGGAAGAAATTGCGTTCGGATATGCCCGCCTGACGAAGCGTCTTCGGCATCCGTGGCACCGTTGCCTCTCCGACGCCGACCGTGGCGATATTTGGGCTTTCGATCAGGCAGATCCGCGGGCAGTCCTTTGGTGCCGAGGTGCGGGAGAATTCCGTCTCCAGGATCAGCGCCGTCATCCACCCCGCCGTGCCGCCGCCAACGATGGTGATCTTCCTTAAGCGATTGTTCATCTAGTTCCGTCCCTGTTTTTATGTTTTTTGAAGAACCGTAGCGCAAGTTTCTCGCATTTGGCCAGCCATTATGGCGCTCAGCCGGTCTGGACGGGGCTGAGCGGACCCGACGTCGCGCTGATCGTGGTTTTGCGGGGACATGGCCGGGGGCGGATTGGGGCTGCACTATTTGGAAATTTCGATGATGATCGGTGCTGTGCAAACGCGGCCCGGCATGGTGCGTCGGGGTGGCTGTTGTCCAGACACGGGTCATCACCGGCGCGACCTGTGGTCGTCCGGGGGATGCTGCCGTGCTGATCTGCCAGTCTTGGAACTGGGGACTTGTTCTGCAACCGGGCGGTTGCGGCATAAAGTGGACGGCGCCGCCACGGGGGCGGAGAGGGGCGGGTTGATGGCCCGCGTGCTCAAATTCTCTGCACAGCCTCACACACTGAGGCCCGGTTCCTGGTCGGAGCCGGGGTGCCAGACCCGGATCCTGCAATCGCGATTGCCCGAGAGACTAGCGCAAGGGTCTGAAACGATTCTGAGCGGGGCGGGCGGCAGGTTTGCTGGATGTTAAGATCTGCCGCCCACCTGGGTGATCAATAGCCCAGATTGCGGTCCACCTGATGGCGCAAGGGCTGTCCGGCCTCGCCCAGGCGGATGTTTTCGGCAATCACCCGTGCGGCAGTGATGGCGCGGGTTTCGGCCGCGATATGGGGCGTCACGGTCACATTGGGATGGGCCCAATAGGGATGATCCAGCGGCAGCGGCTCCACCCGGAAAACATCCAGCGTGGCATGGCCGATCTGGCCACTGTCGAGCGCGGCCAGCAGGGCATCATCCTCAATCAGCGGGCCGCGTCCGGGGTTGATGATCCGCGCGCCACGGGGCAGCAGGGCGAGCGTGTCACGGTTCAGCGTATTCTCGGTGGCCGGTGTATCGGGCAGCAGCAGGATCACGATTTCGGCGGCGCTGAGCGCCGCGCGCAGCCCGGCCTCGCCGTGGCGGCAGGTGATGCCGTCGATGGATTTTTCGGATCGCGACCAGCCGGTGACCGGGAAGCCCAGCTTTGCCAGCATCTGCGCGCAGGCCTGCCCCAATGCGCCAAGGCCCAGCACGGTGACCGGCCGTTCCTCGGCCAGCGGCGGCACCACGGGGTCCCATCTGTCCTGCGTGCGGATCGTGTGGTCGATGCCGAGGTGATAGCGCAGCACATGGCCGGTGACCCATTCCACCATGCCTGCGGTCAGCCCCGGATCCACCATCCGGCAGAGCGGCATCGTCAGGGTCTGGTTGCCGACGATCTTTTCCACCCCGGCCCAGAGGCTCAGCACCGCCTTGCAGCGGGTATAGGGGGTAAAGTCCTGAAGGTCGGAATTGGGGGCATAGACCACATAATCGACCTCTCCCGGCGCGTGATCTAGGCGCAGATCAACCTCCAGCCCGGCCTCGGCAAAGGCGGCGCGCAAAGGTGCCTGATAGCTGGCCCAGCGTTCGGACAGGGCGGCGAACTGGACGTTGATCATGTGGCAAACACCCCGTCCATATCGGCAAATCCCTTGATTTCGATGGGGTTGCCTGCGGGATCATGAAAGAACATCGTGCTTTGCTCTCCCGGCTCGCCCGCAAACCGGGTGGTGGGGGCGATGGTGAAGTCAACACCCGCCGCCTCCAGCCGGTCAGCCAGCGCGCGCCAGTCACCCTGCGGCAGGATCACCCCGAGGTGGGGCATCGGCACCATGTGATCGCCGACCCTGCCGGTCTTGGCGGTGGCAAAAACTGGCCCGAGGTGCAGCGAAATCTGATGGCCGAAGAAGTTGAAATCGACCCAAGTCTCGGTGCTGCGCCCTTCCTGACAGCCCAGCAGCTCCCCGTAAAAGCCGCGTGCCCTGTCGAGATCATCCACGTGATAGGCGAGGTGAAAAATGCTCATCTCTGTGCTCCCTTAACTCTGTGCCTAAGGGGATAGGCGGTGAGGCGTGCAAAGGGTAGCTTGTTTTTCTATGTTCAGACATAAGGATATCTATGGACACACGATTTCTCACCAGCCTGATTGCCACGATTGAAGAAGGCTCCCTTGCGGCGGCGGCGCGGCGTGAGGGGATCACCGCCTCGGCCATCTCGCAGCGGATTGCCGCATTGGAGGCTGATGTGGGCGTGGCGCTGCTGTGCCGGGCGGGCCGGGTCATGCAGCCAACGGCGGAGTGTCGTCGGCTGCTGCCACGGATGCGTGACATGCTGCGGGCAGAAGCCGAGTTGCGGGGAGAGCTGCGCGGCGCCGCGCTGACCGGGCGGTTGCGGCTGGGCGCGGTATCGACGGCGATGGGAGATTACGCGGGCGCGATCCTGCGGCATCTGAGAGCCGCCGCGCCGGAGGTTGCGTTGCAGCTGGTGCCCGGCACCTCTGAGGGGCTTTATGCGGCGATGGAACAGGGGCAGGTCGATGCAGCCCTGTTGATCGAACCGCCCTTTCTGCTGCCAAAATCCTATGTGTTCACCGAGATTGCCCGGCAACCCATCGGGCTGTTGCAGGCTGAGAAGGCCGCTGAAGAGTCGCTGCCCTATCTGATCTACAGCCGGGACGCCTGGGGTGGCGCGCGCTGCTGGCAGGCGCTGACGCAGAGGGTCGAGGCGCCGGAGATCCTGGCGGAACTGGATGCGCTGGAACTAATTGCCCAGATGGTGGCAGAGGGCACCGCGCAGGCGGTTGTGCCGCTTTGGGAGGGGGTGGGGCGATATGGCGGGCTGCGGTTCACGCCCTTTGATGATGCGGAACGGCGGCTGGGCGTGCTTCTCCATCAGCGCGATGCGGACAGCGCGCTGACGCGGGTCTTGCTGGCAGCGCTCTAGCCGACGCCTATCGCGGGCGGTGGATATTGGCGCTTTGCACCAGACCAAAGGCGGCCAGCAGCACCAGCATCGCCGACCCCCCGTAGGAGACCATCGGCAGCGGCACGCCGACCACGGGTGCCAGCCCCATCACCATCGACATATTCACCGCAAAGAACAGGAAAAATGTGATGGCGACGCCCAGCGTGACCAAAGAGGAGAACCGGTCCCTGGTGGCAAGCGCCGTGGCAATGCAGAACAGGATCACCAGCATGTAGATGAACAGCAGGGTGAACCCGCCGATAAACCCGAATTCTTCGGCCAGGGTGGTGAAGATGAAATCGGTGTGTTTCTCGGGCAGAAAGTTCAGCCGTGACTGGGTACCCTGCATGAAACCGCGGCCGGACCAGCCGCCGGACCCCAGCGCAATCTTCGACTGGGTGATGTGGTAGCCGGCGCCGAGCGGATCCTGCGAGGGATCGAGAAAGGTGTCGATGCGGCGGAACTGATAGTCTTTCAGCAGCTGCCAGTCGGTGCCCCGGCTTTTGAACACGGCCGCAACAAGACCCACTGCGGCGCCGATGACGGCGGCAAAATAGGCCCAGTGCACACCGGCAAGGAACATCACGCCCCCTCCGGCGGCCATCAGCAGGATGGAGGTGCCAAGATCGGGCTGGCGCAGCACCAGAAAGGTGGGCAGCAGGATCAGGATCACCGGCAGGATCACCCATTGGGGCCGTGAACAGCGCTCCGGCGGCAGCCAGTCGTAATAGGCGGCCAGCAGCATCACCAGCGTGATCTTCATCAGCTCCGACGGCTGCAGCCGCATAAAGCCAATGTCGATCCAGCGCTGTGCCCCCATGCCAACGGTGCCGAAGAATTCCACCGCCACCAGCAAGAGCACCGAGACCAGATAGGCCAGTACCGAGATATTGCGCCAGAACCAGATCGGGATCATGGCCACCACCAGCATCACCGAAAGCCCAAGCAGGAAGCGTTTGACCTGCGGTTCCACCCAGGGGGAGAAACTGCCGCCCGCCACCGAATAGAGCATCAGAAAACCGACGCTGGCGACGCTGGCCAGAAGCAGGGTCAAGGGCCAGTTGAGATAGAGGATCTTGCGCAGGCCGGTCGGCACCGATTGCGCGTTATTGGCAAGATAGCTCATGGCTGTCCTCTTGTCGCTGTCTGCCCCTGTTCACGCAGACCCATCTCAGGCCTGACCACTGTCGCTGTTGCGGCTGGTGCGCTGGATGCGTTCACGTTCCAGACGGTCCTGCTGGGCTTCGATACGGCTGCGGTCCTTCTTGGGGTAGGCCTCAAGCGGTGGCGTGCCATTGTAGAGCGCCTGTAGCAGCACGTCGCGGGCGATCGGCGCCGCCGCCTTGGAGCCGCCACCGCCATGTTCCACCACCACTGCAACGGCGAATTTCGGGTTGTCATGGGGCGCGTAGCTGACAAACAGAGCATGGTCGCGCCGTTCCCAGGGCAGGTCCTCGTTGCGGATCACCCCGGCGGCGCGCTCTGCGGCGGTGATATTGCGGACCTGACTGGTGCCACTCTTGCCCGCCATGCGCATGCCCTCGGCGATGATCCGGGAGCCGTAGCCGGTGCCGCGCCGTTCGTTGCTGACCGAATACATGCCCCGGCGGATCGTGCGCAGATTGTTCTCGTTGACGCCAATCGGCTCTCCGGCGCCGCTGGGCTGTTCCACCCCGTCGATGGATTTCAGCAGGCGAGGCGTCACCGAACGCCCGGTGGCCAGACGTGCGGTCATCACCGCCAGCTGCATGGGCGAAGCCAGAAGATAGCCCTGCCCGATAGAGGAGTTCACGGTGTCACCAACCAGCCAGTCCTGACCGTAGGTCTTTGATTTCCATTCCTTGTTGGGGGCGATCCCCTTGGCCACGGCAGACATTGGCAGATCATGGCGCACGCCAAGGCCAAAGCGTTTTGCCATGGCGGAAATCTTGTCGATGCCGACCTTGATGGCGAGATCGTAGTAATAGACGTCGCAGGAGCTTTTGAGCGATGTATTGAGATCGACATGGCCATGGCCTGCGCGTTTCCAGCAGTGGAAGCGGCGGCCCGAGACCTCCAGATGGCCGGGGCACCAGACGGTATCTTCGGTGCCGATCAGGCCTTCTTCCAGCGCGGCAAGGGCGGTGATCATCTTGAAGGTCGATCCGGGCGGATAGGTGCCCTGAACGGATTTATTGGCCAGCGGGCGATAGGGGTCTTCGGTCAGCATCCGGTAGTCGGCTACCGAGATACCCCGCACAAAGAGGTTGGGATCAAAGCTGGGCGAAGAGGCAATGGCGCGCACATCACCGTTTTCGCAGTCGATGACCACGGCGCTGGCGCTCTCGAGGCCAAGCCGCGCCTGGGTGTAGTTTTGCAGATCGGCATCGACGGTCAGCTGCATGTCGGCGCCGGCCTCGCCTTCGCGGCGATCCAGCTCGCGCATGACACGACCGGTGGCGTTGACCTCGACACGTTTGGCGCCGGCCTTGCCGCGCAGCACATCCTCGCGCTTGGCCTCAAACCCGACCTTGCCGATCTGAAAGCGCGGGATCATCAGCACCGGTTCTGGGTCTTCCATCTTGCTGAGGTCATAATCCGAGACCGGCCCGACGTAGCCGATCACATGGGCAAAATCCTCATGCTGCGGATAGACCCGCGTGAGGCCGACCTCGGGCGTGATGCCGGGCAGGGCGGGGGCGTTGACCGCAACCTTGGAGATGTCGTCCCAGCTGATCTGATCGGCCAGGGTGATTGGCAGGAACGGTGGCGAGCGGCGCATTTCAGCCATGGCGCGTTCGATGTCTTCGGGGTCCAGCGTCAGCAGTCGCGACAGTTTGTCGATGACGTCGCCCACATCGCCGGCATCCTCGGGCACCACGGTGATCCGGTAGGATTGCGCGTTCTGCGCCAGAATTGTGCCGTTGCGGTCGTAGATCTGCCCCCGTGCCGGGGGGATCAGGCGCAGGTTGATGCGGTTTTCCTCGGCCAAGAGGCGGAACTGGTCAGCCTGATCGACCTGAAGGTGACGCATCCGCATCGCCAGACCACCGGCAAAGGCCAGCTGCAACCCGCCCAAGAGCAGGGCGCGACGGCTGAGTTTGCGATGTGAGGCCTCGACATCCTTGACGTTGCGTTTCATCAGCGGCTTCCCAGGGCTTCTGCCTCGGCGGGGGAGAGTTTGCGCACCCCCAGCAGGCTTTGGCTGGCCAGCGCGACCAGCGGATAGATCAGCAATGTTGCCACCATCTGGATCAGAATCAACCCCAGCGACGGCTGCACCACCCCCAGAATCGCCAGGATCAGCCGGTTGAGCAGGGTCACGGCGGTGACGGTCACCGCCACCGTGAACCATTCGCCGAGAAAGGCGGTTTCACGGTGCGGCTGAACCTGTGATTTCAGAAAGCTGGAGGCCAGAACCACCAATAGCGCCATCAGGCCCGGTGGCCGCTGGAACAGCAGATCGGCCAGCAGGAAGGTGAGGGCAATCAGCAGCGTCGGCACATAGTCGGGACGCCGGAGCGACCAGGCCAGGACCAGCGCCAGCATCAGATCCGGCGGCGCCCAGCGAGAGGGCAGCGTATCCAGCGGCAGCAGGTGAAAGAACATGATCACGAGGGCCAGCGCCGGAAAGGCCGCGCGCATGAGCCAGATCCGCGCCGGGGCGTTATTGGCCATCTCCGGCCTCCGCCGCCGCCCCATCGCCCAGCCCCTCGGGCCGGGGTTGCGGAATATTGATGCCCGGTGCCGGAACCACCAGCCCGCCGGGATCCTTGATCACCTCAGATCCGTGATGGCGCAGCACCCGCAGGAATTCCAGCCGCTCGTAATCGGCCGAAAGGCGCACCCGCAGGCGGCCAAAACGGTCCTGCGTGACCTGCCCGATCAGCAGACCTGCCGGGAACACCTTGCCATCGCCCGAGGTGACCACCCGGTCGCCGGGGCGGACCAGATCGGGGTTTTCGAGAAAGTCGATCACCGGCGCCGGGCTGTTGTCGCCAGCCACCAGCGTGCTTTGCCCGGAGGGCTGGATCAGCGCGGGGACGGAGCTGGCAGCATCGGTGAGGAGGATCACCCGCGCGGTATCCTGCCCGGTGCCGGAGATCCGCCCGACAAGGCCGATGCCATCCATCGCTGCCCAGCCGTCGCGCACCCCGTCACGCGCGCCGACGTTCAGGATCACCGACTGGCGAAAGGGCGAGCCGCTGTCGGCCATGACCACACCG
This sequence comes from Phaeobacter sp. JH20_37, assembly GCF_048056015.1. Classification (NCBI taxonomy): domain Bacteria; kingdom Pseudomonadati; phylum Pseudomonadota; class Alphaproteobacteria; order Rhodobacterales; family Roseobacteraceae; genus Phaeobacter; species Phaeobacter sp. JH20_37. The sequence continues at coordinate 228,813 of NZ_JAYMWW010000022.1, forward strand.
GTGACAAAGGTCAGGCGGGGGTCGAGCCGCACATTGTTGAGATCCAGCAGGCGGGCGTTTTCCTGTTCCAGCTGTAGCGCCGCTTCTTTCCAGGCGCTCATCTGGCGCAATTCGCTGCGCAGTTCGCGGTTCTGTTCGGCAAGCCGCTGATAGCTCTGAAAATCGCGCAGCAGGTTGATGGCGCCCTCAACCGGGACCATGGCCCAGTCCATGCTGGGAACAACGGCATCGACGATTTGGGCGCGAAACCTCTCGACCCTTGGGCTGTCGATCCGCCAGATCAGGAAAATCGCCAGCAGGCACAGGCAGATAACCCCGGTCAGCAGGCGGCGCAGCGGGGCGGTATAGTCATCACGCTGGGACCGGTCTTTGGCCAAGGTATTCCTTCCCGGCGCCGGGCGTCGGCCATCCTAGCGATGGCCGGACCGCTCAGCTGTCGTAATCAATGGCATGTGCCAGCTGTTTTTCGTATTCCAGCGCCTTGCCGGTGCCAAGCGCCACGCAGTTCAGGCTTTCATCGGCGATGGAGACCGCCAGACCGGTCTGTTCGCGCAGGGCCAGATCCAGATCGCCCAGCAGCGCGCCGCCGCCGGTCAGCATCACGCCGCGATCCACGATATCCGCCGCCAGATCCGGCGGTGTGGTTTCCAGCGCGGTCATCACCGCTTCGCAGATCTGCTGCACGGGTTCCGCCAGCGCTTCGGCGACCTGGGCCTGCGAAATCTCGATTTCCTTCGGCACGCCGTTCAGCAGGTCGCGGCCGCGGATCTGCATCGACTGGCCGCGGCCGTCGTCGGGCATCCGGGCGGTACCGATGGAGGTCTTGATGCGTTCGGCCGTGGCCTCGCCCACCAGAAGGTTCTGCTGACGGCGCAGGTAGTTGATGATCGCCTCATCCATCCGGTCGCCACCAACGCGGACCGAGCGCGCATAGACGATGTCGCCCAGCGACAGAACCGCAACCTCGGTGGTGCCGCCGCCGATGTCCACGACCATGTTGCCGGTGGGATCGGTGATCGGCATCCCGGCACCAATGGCGGCGGCGATCGGCTCGGCGATCAGCCCGGCGCGGCGGGCGCCTGCGGAGAGCACCGACTGGCGGATCGCGCGTTTTTCAACCGGGGTGGCGCCATGCGGGACGCAGACGATGATCTTGGGCTTGGAGAAGGTGGAGCGTTTGTGCACCTTGCGGATGAAATGCTTGATCATCTCTTCGGCGGTGTCAAAATCGGCAATCACCCCTTCGCGCATCGGGCGGATCGCCTCGATGGAGCCGGGGGTGCGGCCCAGCATCAGCTTGGCATCCTCGCCAACTGCGAGCACTTTTTTCACGCCGTCCTTCACATGATAGGCGACAACGGAGGGTTCCGACAGGATGACACCGCGACCCTTGACATAGACGAGCGTGTTCGCCGTGCCGAGGTCAATTGCCATATCAGACGTGAACAACCCGCCAAGACTTCCAAAGATCGACATGTATTAGGACCCTGTAAAACTGCCACCTGTCCCGCGACTCTGCTGAGCGCGGGCTTTATGTCTTATAAGCAGCGCCGGGAGGTGGCGAAAGGGCGGATTCCGATCAAAAGGCGCCTTTTCGCCGCCACTGCGGGGTGCCCCATGGGAAAGGCAGACAACCGATCCGATTGGCAGTGTGGGCAGGTGTGGCGCGGATCTGATAAGCGCGCCCCTCAAAACCGCACGCCTCCGGCAACTATCGGAGGCGGTAAAGGGCCGCGCGATGTTGCTTCTCTTGTTTGCACAGCGTTGTTAAGCTTGATCCTTACGGATGTTTGGTCGGCGAAGGGAACGGCGATGAAGCGGCGAAATTTCTTACTGGCTGGCGGGGCCTTCGGCATGGCAAATCTGATCACAGGACAAACCGCCGTTGCCGGGTCCGGATTTTTTGTCCCACCGGAGGAAGCGCCGCATCAGCGCACCTTCATGCAATGGCCGGTCAGCAGGAAGGTGCATCCAGATCCTGTGTTCCGCGACATGGCGCAGCAGTCGATTGCAGATATCGCCAATGCGATTGCGGCGTTTGAACCTGTCACAGTGCTCGCGGCGGCAGCGGATCACAGCGGCGCGCGCGCCAAGCTGTCTGCGGATGTTGAGCTGTGGGATATCCCGACCGAGGATCTGTGGTGCCGCGATTCAGGGCCTATCTTTGTGATCGATGGCGCAGGCGGCTTGGCGATCAGCCATATCCAGTTCAACGGCTGGGGCAAAAAGCAGGTCAACCGGCGGGACAGCCAGATCGCAGGACGGGTGGCCGAGCGTTTGGGGCTGCCGCTGTTGCCAACCGGTTTGCATGGCGAGGCAGGCGGCGTGGAGCAGGATGGGCACGGGCTGCTGATGGCACATGAGAGCAGCTGGGTGAACAAAAACCGGAACCCCGGGCTGTCACGCGATCAGATAGAACAACGGCTGCTGGAGGCTTATGGGGCGGATCGCATGATCTGGGCCGAGGGGGTCCGGGGGGAGGATATCACTGATTATCATATCGATAGCCTCGCACGTTTCACCGGGCCGGGGCGTGTTCTTATGAACCTGCCCGATACCCCTGATAGCGCCGATCCGTTCCATATGGCTGCGTTGGACACGCATGACCGGCTGGTTGGGGCGGGGCTGGAGGTTGAGGTTATCCCCGAACCTCATATCCGTCGGATCAAAAGGTTCGATTTTGTCGCCTCTTACGCCAATTATTACGTCTGCAATGGTGCGGTGGTCGCGGCGGAATTCGGGGATGGTGCAACCGATGAGATCGCGCGGAACGCGCTGGCGCGTCACTATCCGGGACGGGAAATAGTCACGCTGAACGTGGACCCGCTGGGCGAATTGGGTGGCGGCATTCACTGTGCAACGCAGCAGATGCCAGCGGTCTGAGGCATCAGATCCAACGCCCTCCGCTGCGGCAAGGGGCTTTTGTCCGGGGCGGTTTGGCGGTAGAGGGCTGGGATGCTGTCATATCAACATATCTATCACGCCGGAAATCTGGCCGATGTTCAGAAACACGCGCTGCTGGCGCGGATGCTGGATTATCTCACGCGGAAGGACAAGCCGCTCAGCTATATCGAGACCCACGCCGGGCGCGGGCTATATCAGCTGGATGCGGCAGAGGCGGTCAAGACCGGCGAGGCGGCGGCGGGGATCAGCCGCCTGCTGGATCAGGCCCTGCTGGCCGAGGATCACCCCCTGGCCGCTGCTATTGCCGCAACCCGCAGCGCTCATGGGGAGATGGCCTATCCGGGGTCGCCGCTGATTGCAGCGCATCTGCTGCGCGAGGCCGACAGTCTCAATTTTGCCGAGCTGCACCCGCAGGAAAACGCCGCCCTGCGGCAGGCGCTGTGGTCGCATGGGCTGGGGCGGCGGGTCCATGTGCATCAGCAGGACGGGTTTGAGCTGGCGCAGTCGCTGGCGCCGCCGACGCCGCGTCGCGGGCTGCTGCTGATTGATCCCAGCTATGAGGTAAAGCGCGACTACGCCCAGATCCCCGGCCATATCGCCAAGCTGCACCGCAAGTGGAACGTCGGCGTCATTGCGCTGTGGTATCCGATCCTGACGGACGGGGCGCATAAGCCGATGCTGAGCGCGCTGGAGGCGCAGGGGCTGGCCGGCGCATTGCGTCATGAGGTGCGGTTTCCCCCGGCGCGGGAGGGGCACCGGATGGTCGGCTCGGGCATGTTCATCGTGAATGCGCCCTATGGCACCGAGGAAGAAGCCGCGCGGCTGACCAAACTGTTCAGCCGTCTGGGCTGAGATGCGGCCAACAGAGGCGGTTGGCCCTGGGCAGAACCAAAAAGGCCACCCGTCGGGTGGCCTTTGCTGTTTCAGATCAACGCATTGATCAGGTGATGTCCTTGTAGGAAATCTCGCGGGTGTCGGCGCCTTCGCCCATTTTGCTGCGGCGGATGATCAGGCGGTTGAGGGCGCTGATATAGGCGGCGGCAGAGGCGACAACCGTGTCGGTGTTCGCACTCTCGCCCGTGGCGATCACGCCGTCTTCTTCCAGTCGGACAGACACAGTGGCCTGCGCGTCGGTGCCTTCGGTGACCGCATGGACCTGATAGAGCTGAAGATGGGCCGAGTTCGGGTGGATCTTGCGGATCGCCTTGAAGGCGGCATCGACAGGGCCGTCGCCTTCTGCGGTCTCGGTCACATCCTTGCCGTCGACTTCCATTTCGATGGTGGCCTCGGCGGGACCGCCGGTGCCACAGACGACTTTCATCGACACCAGCTTGAGGTGGTCATCCTCATCGCCGCTGGTGCGCATCAGCGCGATGATGTCGTCGTCAAACACCTCTTTCTTGCGGTCGGCGAGTTCCTTGAACCGGACAAAAAGATCCTTCAGCTGGTTGTCGCCCACCTCAAACCCAAGCTGGCTGAGCTTGTCGCGCAGCGCCGCACGGCCGGAATGTTTGCCAAGCGGCAGCGAGGTGCCGGCAATGCCCACATCCTCGGGCCGCATGATTTCAAAGGTTTCCTTGTTCTTCAGCATACCATCCTGATGGATGCCGCTTTCATGGGCAAAGGCGTTCTTGCCGACGATGGCCTTGTTCGGCTGCACGACAAATCCCGACACGGTGGAGACCCGGCGCGAGATGTGCATGATCTTCTTGGTGTCGATGCCGGTGGTAAAGGGCATGATGTCACCGCGCACCTTGAGCGCCATCACCACCTCTTCCAGCGCGGTGTTGCCCGCGCGTTCGCCCAGACCGTTGATGGTACATTCGATCTGGCGCGCGCCTCCTGCAACGGCAGCCAGCGCGTTGGCGGTCGCCATGCCGAGGTCGTTGTGGCAATGGGTGGCAAAGATCACGTCATCTGCACCGGGCACGGTTTCGATCAGGCGCTTGATCAAATCGGCGCTCTCGACCGGGGCGGTATAGCCGACGGTATCGGGGATGTTGATGGTGGTGGCGCCCGCCTTGATGGCGATTTCGATCACCCGGCAGAGGTAATCCCATTCGGTGCGAGTGGCATCCATAGGCGACCACTGCACATTGTCCACCAGATTGCGGGCGTGGGTGACCGTCTCGTGGATCTTCTCGGCCATCTCATCCATGGTGAGGTTGGGAATGGCGCGGTGCAGCGGCGAGGTGCCGATAAAGGTGTGGATGCGCGGCTGTGCGGATTTGCGCACGGCTTCGGCGCAGCGGTCGATATCCTTGAAGTTGGCGCGCGCCAGACCACAGATCACGGCATTCTTGGAACGTTCGGCAATCTCGCTCACCGCTTTGAAGTCGCCTTCGGAGGCGATGGGGAAGCCCGCTTCGATGATGTCAACGCCCATGTCATCCAGCAGCTCGGCAATCTCGAGCTTTTCATCATGGGTCATGGTTGCGCCGGGGCTCTGCTCGCCATCGCGCAAAGTGGTGTCGAAGATCAAAACGCGATCTTTGTCAGCTGCAGTCGTCATGTCGGTATCTTTCTTGTCTGTCCTAAAATCCAATCCATGTGGCGCGCATGCCTTCCCCTCTGAGCGGGCGCGCCGGATGGCACGCTCAGAGGCGGATTAGGATCAGTAGGGCGCGCAGATCTGCACCGCGCGGGGCGGTGGCAAAGCAAGGGATATCTGCACGCATCATCATGACGCAGAGTTATACAGAGCCAAAGACGAATGGAAAGACAGAAATTGACCGGGCAGGGGCAAAGCCTGCGACTGTAACCCGTTGGCCCGGATCAGACATGCTACGCCTTATGGCTGGGCGCGCGCTGTGCGGCGGCTCCGCTACGCCTTTTTGCGGTGGGGCGCGCCAGCCTATCCGGTCGGCCGTGCTGCGGGTCAGCGGTAATCAGTTGCTGGCGTTTGCATCGTCGGTGGCGGTGGCCGGGTCGGCTGTTGTGGCATCATCGCTGTCCTGTGCCGCCGCACCGGTGGTTTTGAGCGCGCCGTTCTCCCAGGTGCCTTCGGCTTGCTGACCGCTGGCATAACGCATCACACCCGGTCCCTGACGTTTGGAATTGAGAAAGCTGCCCTCGTAGACATCGCCATTGGCATAGGTCGCGACGCCCTGGCCGCTGATCTTGCCTTCGGTCCAGTCGCCCTCATAGCTGAAGCCATCTGTCATCACGATCTTGCCGGTGCCGTGGCGCTGGCTGTTGGCAAAGCTGCCGGTATAAACCGATCCGTCGGGGTAGGTAACAACCGCTTCGCCATGGCGCTGCCCCTCTTTCCAGCCGCCGTCGTAGCGGTAGCCGTCAGGGTAGGTCATCACGCCCTGGCCGTGGTTCTTGGCGTTCTGGAACTCGCCTGTGTAGACCAGCCCGTTGGGATAGGTTGTGGTGCCGCTGCCCTCGATCACGCCGGCCACCCAGTCGCCTTCGTAGGTGGAGCCGTCAGGATAGGTGATCTTGCCCACGCCATCGGCGAGATCATCGCGGAACTGGCCCTCGTAGACCGAACCGTCGGGATAGGTGACGCGGCCCTTGCCCTCGATCTGACCGGCCAGCCATTCGCCGGTGTAGACATAGCCGTCGGTCTTGGTGAAGGTGCCTTCGCCGTGGCGCAGGTCATCCTCGAAATTGCCGATATAGACATCGCCATTGGCATGGATCTGCTTGCCTTCGCCCTGACGGCGGCCGGCCACCAGCGGGCCTTCGTAGATATCGCCATTGGGCTGGGTCAACACGCCGGTGCCATCCATCTGGTTTGCGGACCAATCGCCCTCGTAAACCAGACCATCGGGCATGATCAGCTTGCCTTTGCCCTCCAGCTGGCCGTCGCGGATGTCGCCCTCATAGGTGGCGCCGTCCGGGTAGGTGATCTTGCCGGTGCCTTCCTTGCGGCCATCGACCCAGTCGCCGTCATATTCATAGCCGCCGGGATTGCGCATGATGCCTTTGCCATGGTGCTTGGCATCGCGAAAGCCGCCCTCATAGCGCGCGCCATTGGCATAGACCGCAACCCCCTGGCCATTGATTACGCCGTCCGACCACTCGCCATCATAGGTGCCGCCATCGGCAAAGGTGATCTTGCCTGCGCCTTCGGGTTTGCCTTTGACGAATTCGCCCTCGTAGATGGATCCGTTGGGGAAGCGCGCAACGCCACGACCGCGGACTTCGCCATCGACCCAGTCGCCGGTATATTCATAGCCGTTGGGCAGCCGGTAGGTGCCGGTGCCATGTTGCAGGCCACCGCGAAAGGTGCCCTCATAAATGCCGCCGATTTCATCCTGCGTGGTCAGCACCTTGCCATCCTGGGCCAGGGCCGGGCGTCCGACCCCGGCAGCGCCAAGCGCCAGGGCGGAGGTCAGAAGAGCGGCGGTGGTGAAACGGGTCATGGAATATCTGCTTGCCATAAGGGGAGCCGGGGTGCGGGCCTGTTGATCGGTTTGACAGGAAACTATGCCACAGCCGCCGCCGTCGCAATGTCTTTTGCCACTGCGGTCTTTCCCTCGCAGCGTGATCTGTTTAATGGCAGAAGGCAGGATTATCGAAGGACGCAAGCAGGATGGCTGATCGTTTTCGCGTGACACTGGCCCAGTTGAACCCCACCGTCGGGGATCTGGCTGGCAATGCAGATAAGGCCCGCGAGGCCTGGGCCGCAGGCCGCGAGGCAGGTGCTGATCTGGTCGCCCTGCCAGAGATGTTCATTACCGGTTACAACACGCAGGATCTGGTGATGAAGCCGGTTTTCCACCGTGCTGCCATTGCCGAGGTTGAGCGGTTGGCCGCCGATTGTGCCGATGGTCCGGCGCTGGCGATCGGCAGCCCGTGGGTCGAGGGCGACAGGTTGTACAACGCCTATCTGATCCTGAAGGGCGGCAAGATCACCACGCAGGTGCTGAAACATCACCTGCCAAATGCCACCGTCTTTGACGAGGTGCGGATCTTTGATGCGGGCCCGCTGGGCGGTCCTTATGCGGTTGGCGATACCCGGATCGGCAGCCCGATCTGCGAGGATAGCTGGTATGAGGATGTGGCCGAAACCCTGGCCGAAACCGGCGCGGAGTTCCTGCTGATCCCCAATGGATCGCCCTATTATCGCAACAAGATGGATGTGCGGCTCAACCATATTGTGGCCCGCTCGATCGAGACCGATCTGCCGGTGATCTACCTCAATATGGTGGGCGGCCAGGATGATCAGGTTTTTGATGGTGGTTCGTTTGTGCTGAATCCGGGCGGGGCGCTGGCCTTGCAGATGCCGGTCCTGCGCGAAGATATCTGCCATCTGGATCTGGAGCGGACCGCCGAGGGCTGGCGCGCCGTGGATGGCCCCAAGGCGGTGCTGCCGGATGAGTGGGAGCAGGATTACCACGTCATGACGCTTTCGCTGCGGGATTACATGCGCAAGACCGGCTTCAAGAAAGTGCTGCTGGGGCTCTCCGGTGGCGTCGATTCCGCCATTGTCGCCACGATCGCGGTCGATGCGCTGGGGGCTGAGAATGTGCGCTGCGTGATGCTGCCGTCCGAATATACCTCGCAGGCCTCGCTTGACGATGCCGAAGCGGTGGCAAAGGCGCTGGGCGTGCGCTACGACTACGTCCCGATTGCCGAGGGGCGCGCCGCGATCACCAACACGCTGGCGCCGCTGTTTGCCGGGATGGAGGAGGGGCTGACCGAGGAGAACATCCAGTCGCGCCTGCGCGGGCTTCTCCTGATGGCGATGTCCAACAAATTTGGCGAGATGCTGCTGACCACCGGCAATAAATCCGAGGTCGCCGTGGGCTATGCCACGATCTACGGCGATATGGCGGGGGGCTACAACCCGATCAAGGATCTCTACAAGACCCGCGTGTTCGAGACCTGCCGCTGGCGCAATGCCAATCACCGCGACTGGATGATGGGGCCGGAAGGGGAGGTCATCCGCCCCTCGGTCATCGACAAGCCGCCGAGCGCCGAGCTGCGCGACGATCAGAAGGACAGCGACAGCCTGCCGGATTACCCTGAACTGGACGCGCTGCTGGAGATCCTGGTGGATCGGGACGGTTCGATTGCTGATTGCGTTGCGGCCGGGTTCTCGCGGGAGACGGCAAAACGCGTGGAACACCTGATTTATATCAGCGAATACAAACGCTTTCAGTCAGCCCCCGGTGCGCGGCTCACACCGCGCGCGTTCTGGCTGGATCGTCGGTATCCGATCGTGAACCGCTGGCGCGACCCCAGTTGACCGACCAGTAAGGCGCTGGTGATCCGCCAGTTGGTGCCAGCGATATCGGGCTGGTCCCTGCGGCCAAAGGTGCGGCCAAAGGCGGGAGCATCGCATACGTTCGGTCGGGGTCAGCTGCCGGAGAAGGGGCCGTTGGCGGGATCGGCTTCCTGGCAATCCACGACGCAGTTGCGGCCTGCATCCTTTGCCGCGTAAAGCGCGCGGTCAGCGGCGTGCATCAGATCCTGCGGCAGCAGGCCATCCTCGGGGAAGCTGGCAACGCCGATGGAGATGGTGACACGCGGCAGCGTGCCGGAGCCATAGCGCAGCGTGATTTCCTCAATCGCGACACGCAGCGCTTCGCCGACCTCCATCGTCTGTTCCTTGTCGGTATCCGGCAGGAAGACGGCAAATTCCTCGCCGCCCATCCGGCAGCAGATCTCGCCATTGCGGAACAGATCCTTCAGCGTGTCGCCAATGGCGCGCAGCACCATGTCGCCCGCATCGTGGCCATGGGTGTCGTTGAAGGTCTTGAACCGGTCCGCATCAAAGCTGAGCACTCCCAGCTGGCTGGCGCGCCGGTCGGCCAGCGCCACCGCATTGCGCAGCTCGCCGAGGAAATAGCGCCGATTGTAGACACCGGTCAGCGGATCGCGGGTGGACTGGTCGTGCAATTCGTCGCGCAGGCGGACATTGGCCACCGCCAGCGAGATATGTTCGCCGCAGCGCAGGGCGAGGCGATGCAGCGCCACCTTGCGCTTGGGGTCGGTTTCCGGTGCAAATTTCACATGCAGCAGACCGACGGTATTGCCATGGGCGACCACCGGAAAACAGACGTAATCGCCATGCTCATCGGTGGCAGGCTGCTCCTCGACATGGGCGCAGGGAAAGGCGATCTTATCCGCAGAATAGAGATACTGCCGTCCGCGCCGCAGCGCCCAGCAGGCATCGGCAAAGATGTGGTCATGGACCTCCGCCCCGCCCCAGTGGCATTTGCCATCCAGAACGTCCCGCGAGTTGGAGTAGATGTAAAGCTCGCCCTGGGATTGCGGAAACAGCTTCGCCATGAAGGCGCTGACAATGCGGAACAGCTCCTCCTGGGATTTGCAGGAATGCAGCCAGACGTCGAGCTGCGACAGCAGCTTGGCCTCTTCGCGCCAGGACTGTTCCGCCGCAAGCGTCTTCAGCGCGGTCAGCTCCGCCTCCTCGGCGGCCTGGCGCGCCAGTGTCAGGTCCCGCGCACTGCGCTCGATCTGGGTCACATCGGTGTAGCAGGAGACAAAGCCGCCGGTGGACAGCCTGCGGGTGTCGATCTGAAGGCGCCGTCCCGACGGCATCCTGCGGGTCGCCGAAAACCGCTCCTTGTCAGAGCTGAAATCCTGTTCGGCCTGTCTGGCGCTGTCTTCGGTCACATGGCCCAGCCTGACGGCGGTGGCAAAAAACGCCTCGCGCGAATAGCCCGGAAAGATGTCGCCATTCTGCAGCTCCAGCAGGGTGAGCAGCCGTTCGTTGAAGACCTGGCAATGCCCGTCCTCGGTCCAGACCATCACGCCCTGATCCAGCTTGTTCAACACATCCATGAGCCGCGCATGGGAGGGTTCAGGCAAACTCTCCGCCTGCAACATGTCGCTCGGGATCACTTTGTTCACGGGAGACCCCATTCTTCGTACCAATAATCGTCAGTGCTGCGACAGGCTGACACAGGAAGTCTGAACGAAATCTAAGCCGCCCCCTGAAAAACGCGGACAGTTTGAGACGACTTGGGATCAACCGCCAACGACTGCGCCGCAACTGGACAAAACGTCGCCTATGTGACATGGGGCAGGGCAACAGGAGACTTGTGATGACAACCACCCGATTTGCCCCGTCGCCGACCGGCTATATCCACGTTGGCAATCTGCGCACCGCGCTGATGAACTATCTGATCGCCCGCAAGGCCGGCGGCAGCTTCATCCTGCGCATCGACGACACCGACCCGGAACGGTCGAAGGAAGAGTACGTCGATGCCATCAAGCAGGATCTGGAATGGCTGGGCCTGACCTGGGACCGTGTCGAACGCCAGTCCGAACGTCTCGACCGTTATGTCGCCGCTGCCGACAAGCTGCGCGAGATCGGCCGGTTCTACGAGGCGTTTGAAACGCCGGTTGAACTGGACCTGAAGCGCAAGAAGCAGCTGAACATGGGCAAGCCGCCGGTCTATGATCGCGCTGCGCTGAACCTGTCGGAGGACGACAAGGCCAAGCTGCGCGCCGAGCGCGGCGATGGTGTCTGGCGCTTCAAGCTGGATCAGGAGCGGATCGAGTGGACCGATGGTATCCTGGGCGATATCTCCATCGATGCCGCTTCGGTCTCGGACCCGGTCTTGATCCGTGGCGACGGCCAGTTCCTCTATACGCTGGCCTCGGTAGTGGACGACACGGAAATGGGCGTGACCCATGTTGTGCGCGGCTCTGACCATGTCACCAACACCGCCACCCAGATACAGATCATCAAGGCGCTCGGCGGCACTGTCCCCTCCTTTGCGCATCACTCGCTCTTGACCGGCCCGCAGGGTGAGGCGCTGTCCAAACGCCTCGGCACGCTGGCCCTGCGCGATCTGCGCGAAGCGGGCGTGCAGCCGATGGCGCTGCTGAGCCTGATGGCGCGCCTTGGCTCCTCCGACCCGGTTGAGCTGCGCGCGGAACTGGCAGAGCTGATCGAGGGTTTCGACATCAACCGTTTTGGCGCTGCGCCGACCAAGTTCGATGTGCAGGATCTCTACCCGCTGACCGCCCGGTATTTGCAGTCCCTGCCGCTGGAGGCCGTGCAGTCCCATGTGGACGCGCTGGGAGTTCCGGCAGAGAAACAGGCCGCATTCTGGGATATGGCCAAGGAGAACATCACCACGCTGAAGGATCTGGCGGGCTGGTGGGATCTGTGCCGCGACGGCGCCGAGCCGCTGGTGGCGGATGAGGACAAGGACTTCATCGCCGAGGCGATGGAGCTGCTGCCCGAAGGCCCTTACGACAGCGAGAGCTGGGGCACATGGACCGCTGCTGTGAAAGAGGCGACGGGCCGCAAGGGCAAGGGGCTGTTCATGCCGCTGCGCAAAGCCGTGACCGGCATGGAGCGCGGCCCCGACATGTCCGCCCTGCTGGCGCTGATGGAAACGGTCCGCGCCCGCGGCTGAGCTTTGACGGCTGTCTGATGCAAAGGCGGCACCATAGGGGGCCGCCTTTGTGCTGTCCGGGGTGCTCCCGCCCACATCGGTGGCATCACAGAAGCCACCTCTGCGGTTGGGCCGGGCGCCGCGCGCCGGCGCGGCGCCGCAGACCGCCTGTAGGCGGTCTGCCATGCCCAACTGCGCTCAGGGCAAGGCAGATCTGCCCTGTTGCGCGGGCGGGAGCCGCCTTGGCCGCCGCCCTTCGGACCCGCCTCCGGGTGTCACTTCAGCTCTCCCTCCTGGTCTCACTCTTGGTCATCTCCCTTCCGCTTGCCATCGCGCAGGTCGGCGGCGGCCTTGGCCATGGCCGGGTTGGGATGATGCGCCAGCGCCGAGAGCGCCTTGTCCATCCAGTCGATCACCGCAGGGTCGTCGCCGCCGGCGCGGGCGATGGGCGGAAAGGCGCAGGACAGCAGGTGCCGGGCCGAGACCGCAGGCATCATCACCCGGTCAAAGGACACGTCGCACGCGTCAGGCTCGGCCTCATCCGGGGTATTCTCCCACAGCAACCGTTCCAGCCGCCCCATGACCTCTAGCGCGGTGCCGGGATCATTGACACCGGGCGACAGGGCGCGCTGTGCGGTTTCCGCCAGCAGCGTCAGGCCAAAGGAGGGATCCTGATCGAAACTGCGCACATCACCGATTTCGATGCAGCGGCTGGCCGCCTCGCAGAGCGTCTCCTCGCCGGTCTCGGCATAGGCCACCGGCCGCCCGCGCAGCACGAATTCGCCGGGGGTGCGGTGGATGGCGATCCTGGTCTCGGCCTCTTCGGCCAGCGTCTGCAACCCTGCGACATCGACAAACCGCACAAAGCCCGAGGCCTGCGCCGGGATGGCCCGGCCCTGCTGCTGAAATCTGGTGTCATCCTCGGCGCAGGCGGCGCCCAGACAGGGCGCTTCGGCCCGCTGGCGCAGGCTGGTGCGGCTGCGCTCTTCGATCAGGCGCAGCGTGTGATCCATGCTGCCAAGTCCCGACAGATGGTCAATCCAGCGCAAAATCGCCACGACGATCAGCGCCACCACTCCGACGGTGATGGCAAAGATCACGATGGCGGCATCCTCGCTGTAGAACCCGGCGCGGAACAGGATCACCGCACTCAGGCTGAAGACAAACCCGCCGACAAAGGTGGCCAATACGCTCTGGGTGATCGTATCCTCCAGCAGCAGGCGATAGACCCGTGGCGTCGCCGTGGCGGCGGCCGTACGATAGGCCGAGACCATGACATTGAGCGAGAATGTGGTGACCGCCAGCATCCCGGAGGCAAGGATGGTCAGCACCGGCAGCGCCGCCTCGCGGCCAAAGCGTTCGCCCAGATCTTCGGGGATGAAGGGCGTGAGCCAGGGGGCGATGGCCAGCGCCAGCAGCGAACAGGCCGAGAGCAGCACAACCCGGAACCACAGTTGCCGGGTGATCCGCCGGACATAGAGCAGGGTGCGGGAAATCACTGATCTGCCCCGATAACGGTCGCGCCAAGCGCCAGCAGATGCTGATCGACCAGATCCAGCTCTTCAGCAGTCAGCCTCTGCGCTCTGGGATATCGCGGGGCGCTGCGGTCGTTCAGGATCGGCGCGTCCCAGCCATCGGTTGTGCGCACGAAGGCGGCGACACCATTGGCGCCGAAGACGTCCAGATAGCCCTGAATGACCACGTCGAGATAGCTGAGCAGGATCGGATGGCGCAGGCTGGCCGCGCGCTGGCTGTGGCCGGGCACCGCATAGACCGCGATATCGGTCTCCGGGTTCAGATCATGCTGGACCGCGCCGCTGGCAGGCAGCCGTTCATAGGCAAATTCGCGGTCATCAAGCGCCGCCCAGTCGGCCCCCGGCACCTCGGCGATCAGCCCGTCGATGGTGGTTCTGTCACAGGGCACGGCGCTGAGAAAGGCAACCGGGCGCAGATCGGTATGCACCCAGGCCCGGCGCCAGCCGCTGAGCCGCGCGGGGCGGGCCTGACCGTAGCCATGGGTGCGCGTGTTCACCAGGCTGCCGTAGCCAAAGAAATAGGGGGCTGGGGAAACGGGGGCGGGCATTCAGATCTCCTGACTGGCGATGTCTGTCTCAGCGGCGCTGACCGCCACAGGCAGGCGGGGTCTGTTGCCCACCGTTTGCCCTGCGTCGGCGCTGCCTGCGGGCGGCGCAGCGGGACCCGGCAGGGTCAGGGGCAGGGGCAGGCGAAAGCGCGTGCGGCTTTGATACATGTCAAAGTGGCCTTTGTGCGGCCATGTCATGATCTTGCGACAAGGCACCTCGGAGGGGCGATCATGCGGATCACGAAACGGACAAATATTGCAGTGCGGCTGTTGATGTATTGTGCAGCCCATGCGGACCGCCTGGTTACCAAATCCGAAATTGCCGCGCGCTGCAATATCTCGGAGAACCATTTGGCGCAGGTGATCAACCAGTTGGCGCAGCTGGGCTATCTGCATACGCAGCGTGGGCGTAACGGGGGCATGTCGCTGGGCAGGCCCGCGGCGGAAATCGGCATTGGCGATGTCTTTCGCGCGGTCGAGGGCACGGTGCCGATGGTCGAGTGTTTTGCCGATGCCGACAATACCTGCCCGCTGGTTTCGGCCTGTCGGCTGCGGATTGCCCTCACCGATGCGGCGCAGGCCTTCTACCGGTCGCTGGACGGGATCACCCTGGAGGCGCTGGTCTGCGACAATGATGCGCTATTTGCCCTGTTCCAATCGCCGGTTTCGACCGGCTGCGCGCGCTACGCCAGCTGAGATGCTCTGGCGCCCGCCCGCCGTGGCTGACGTCGTGGCTGGTGTTGTGGCTGCGGCCCCGCAAGCGCGGCCCCAGAGGCCGCGGTGTGGCCTAGTCGCGGGCCCGCAGGATCCGGGCCGGGCGCACCTGAAGGGGCCGCCAGGCAAAGGCCAGCCCAGCCAGCAGCGTGGTCAGGATGCCGCCGCTGATGATCGCCAGCGCATTGCTCCAGATCACCTGATAATCGCTTTCGAACACATAGGTGTTGATGGCCCAGGCCCCGGTCATTCCGGCCGTCAGCGCGACCAGGCCGGCCCCGGCGCCCAGAAACACCGATCTGAGCGCAAAGCTGATCAGGATCTGCCGTCGCGGCGCGCCCAGCGTCTTGAGCACAGCCGCCTCGTAGCGGCGGGCAGGTTCGCCGGCGGCGGCGGTGCCAATGAGCACCATGAAACCGGTCAGCAGCGTTGCCGCGGCACCATAGGCGGTGGCAGATGCGAGCTGCCGCAACAGGTCCGACACCCGGTCCAGCGCATCGCGGACCCGGATCGCGGTGATGTTCGGCATCGCCTTGGCGAGATCGCGCAGGATCTGGGCTTCGGCCTCCTGTTCGGCATAGACCGTGGCGATATAGCTGTGCGGGGCCCCTGCAAGCGCGCTTTCGTTCAGCACCATGACAAAGCCCATGCCCGCCGTGGAAAAATCGACCTCGCGCAGGCTGGTGATGGTGGCGGTAATGTCGCGGCCCAGCACGTTGAGCGTCAGCGTGTCGCCAAGGTTGAGACCCAGCTCCTCGGCCTCTTCGCGGGCAAAGCTGACCTGCGGCGCGCCGGTGTACTCTTCGGGCCACCACGCGCCCGCGACGATCTGGGTGGTGTCTGGCTGTTTGGCGGCATAGGTGATGCCGCGATCGCCCCGGACGACCCAGTGATCGCCTGCCACCTCGGTTGCGGGCTGGCCGTTGATGTTGGTGAGAATGCCGCGCAGCATCGGTGCGCTCTGCACGCGCTCAACCGCCGGGTCCTGCTCCACGCGGGCGAGGAAATCCGGCATCTGATCGCGCTGGATATCAACGAAGAAATAGGAGGGCGCCACATCGGGCAGGTTGCCTTCGATGGCGCGGCGCATATTGCCGTCGACCTGACCAATCGCGGCCAGAACGGTCAGCCCCAGCCCCAGGGCCAGCACGGTCGGCACGGCGCCATCGCGGGAGGTGCCAATCGCCGAAAGCGCCCATCGAAGCGCCGGATATCCACGGGTCAGCGGCGCGGCGCGGCGGGCGATCCAGCCCAGCACCAGTGCGGCCAGCAACAGCACCGCCAGCGCGCCGATCAGCCCCGCAGCGGTCCAGAGCGTCAGCTCAATCGCGCCGCTGAACAGCGCGGCAGAACCAATCAGCACCGCCACCGAGACAGCCGTGGCGACGATATAGCGGGGGGCAGGCCAGCGGCTGCGGCTGTCCAGCGCGTCACGAAACAGCGCCGCAGCGCGGATCCGCTCGGCGCGGGCCAGCGGCCAGAGCGCAAAGACAAAGGCCGTCAGCAGCCCGTAAAGCGCCGCTTCGCTCAACGCCGGGACCGAGATGCCAAAGACCGCAGGAAACGGCAGCTGCGCCGCAATCAGCGGCCCCAGCAGCACCGGGGCCAGCCCGCCGATCACGAGGCCAATCGCAACACCAAGCAGCGCCAGCGCCCCGATTTGCAGAAAATAGGTCAGAAAGATCGTCCGGCGGTCCGCGCCCAGCGTGCGCAGGGTGGCGATGGTCGCGGTCTTGCCCGCCAGATAGGCGCGCACGGCGGCTGAGACGCCGATGCCGCCCACAGCCAGCCCGGAGAGGCCAACCAGCACCAGAAACCCGGCCAGCCGCTCGACAAAGGTGGCGATGCCCGGTGCGCCGTTACGGGCGTCGGTCCAGCGCATACCGCTGTTGTCCAGCTCGGCTTCGGCGCGGGATTTCAGCTGCTCCAGATCGGTGCCTTCGGGCAGGGTCAGCCGGTATTTGCTGGAAAACAGCGTGCCGGGCTGCAACAGGCCGGATCGGGCCAGGTCAGCGCTGCGCACGATGGTGCGTGGCCCCAGCGTGAAGCCTGCGCTGGCGGCATCCGGTTCATTCTCCAGCAGTGCGGTCAGAACAAAGCTTTGGGTGCCAAGGGCAAAGCGGTCACCAACAGAGAGGCCCAGCCGATCCGCAAGCACCCGCTGCATCACGCCACCGGGCAGGTCCCCGGGACCATCCAGCGCCTGTGGCAGCGGCAGATCCGGCGAGAGCCGCACCGTGCCAACCAGTGGATAGGCGCTGTCCACCGCCTTCACCTGCGTCAGGGCGCGTTCCTCACCGACAGCTGCCATCGACCGGAAGTCGATCACCTCGGAGCGGCGCAGGGCAGTGGCCTGCATCCAGGCCTGTTCCTCTGGGCTGGCGCGCCGATAGGTGAAGCCCAGTTCGGCATCCCCGCCCAGCAAGACCGCGCCTTCCTCGCTCAGCCCGGTTTCAATCGCCGAGCGCAGCGAGCCGATCCCGGCAATCACCGCCACCCCCAGCGCCAGACAGATCAGGAAAACGCGAAACCCATGCAGCCCGCCGCGCAGCTCCCGCATGGCAAAGCGTGTCGCCAGCGACAAGGTGTTCATTCAGCGGCCTCGCGCGCGGCGGCAAGGTCGAGACGGCCATCGCGCAGCCGGATCACCCGGTCACAGCGCGCCGCCAGTTCCGGCGCATGGGTGACCATGATCAGCGTCGCGCCATAGCGGTCGCGCAGGTCAAACAGCAGGTCCATGATCGCATCGCCGTTGGTGGCGTCCAGATTGCCCGTCGGCTCATCCGCCAGCAGGATCCGCGGGCGGGTCACCAGGGCGCGTGCCAGTGCCACACGCTGTTGTTCACCACCTGACATCTGCGCCGGGAAGTGACCGGCACGATGGCCGAGCCCCACGGCCTCCAGTTCGGCCTGCGCGCGGTCAAAGGCATCCCTGTGCCCGGCCAGTTCCAGCGGGGTGGCGACATTTTCGAGCGCCGTCATGGTGGGGATCAGGTGAAAGCTCTGGAACACGACACCCATATTGTCGCGGCGAAACCGCGCCAGCGCATCCTCATCCATCGAGGTCAGGTCCTGCCCCAGCGCCGAGACGGTGCCGCCGGTTGCCTGTTCCAGACCGCCCATCACCATCAGCAGCGAGGATTTGCCCGACCCGGAGGGACCAATCAGGCCCAGCGTCTCGCCGCTTTCGACCGCGAGCGAGATGTCATGCAGGATTTCGACAGGTCCGGTATTGCCAACCAGCGACAAAGACGCATGCTGGAGGTTCAGGATAGGGTCGGACTGGGGGATCGTGCTGGACTGCATGTGACGTCGCGCCTGTTTTGGGATCACTCTCGATATGGAGCCTTTCTACCAATGCGCAAGATAATGGCCGGATTGATTTTTATATTAACTGCCGCAGTTGCGCAGGCCGATCCGGTTCGGGTGGCGGCTTTGGGGGACAGTCTGGTGCAGGGCTACGGGCTGCCGCAGGGGCAGGGCTGGGTGCCGCAGCTGCAGCGCTGGCTGGGGGAACAGGGGGCTGAGGTGCGCCTGATCAATGCCGGTGTCTCCGGCGATACCACGGCGGGTGGCGCGGCGCGGATCGACTGGACGCTGGCCGACGGGCCGGATGCGCTGATCGTCGCATTGGGCGGCAATGACCTGCTGCGCGGGATCGCCCCGGCTGAGAGCCGCGCAAATCTCGTCCGTATTCTGGAGGTCGCCAAGGCCAATGCGGTGCCGGTGCTGTTGGTTGGTATCGCGGCGCCGGGCAACTATGGCGCCGACTTCAAGGCAGAATTCGACGCAATCTTCCCCGAGCTGGCGCGCGACTATGGCGCGCTGCTGCATGACGACAGCCTTGCCGGGATCCGCGCGGCAACCGGCAATGATCCGCAGGCGGCGGGGCCGTATCTGCAGGAGGACGGGATTCACCCCAACGCAAAAGGCGTGGCGCTGAATGTGGCGGCCATCGGCCCGAAGGTGCTGGATCTGGTGGCCAGGGTGGACCGCTGACGCGGGGGCGCCACGGGATGACCGCAGAGGTGCTGCGGCAGATGACTGGGCGCCACAACAAAAGACGGCCCCGAAAGGGGGCCGACAGCTGATCTTCTTCGGGTAGGCGGGTTAGGCCAGCTCGATATTCACCGCAGACTCGCGGCCGTCACGGCCCGGTTGCAGCTCATAGGTCACTTTCTGGTTGTCCGCGAGGCCGGTCAGCCCCGACCGCTCAACGGCGGAAATATGTACGAACACATCGCTGCCACCCGCATCGGGTGCAATGAAACCGTAACCTTTGGTGGTGTTGAACCATTTGACGGTGCCTGTGGCCATCGTCTTCTTCTCCCAGTCTTACTCTAAATCCCTGTCCGCGACATGCGACAGCCCGGCAATGTCATTGCGTATTCATGACCGAGCCTCCTAGGACAGCGATGAGTTCTGCGTAACCTTGCGGGAACGATCTTGTCGCCAATGTCCTCTCGGTGCAAGTGTTATAGCGGGGGGTGCCTGTCAGTTTGGCGCTGCCAGAGGCGCTGTGGATGGCCATCGGCGGGGCTTGGCACCCGGACAGGCAAGCTGGCGCCGATGCGCCGCCAGATCACGCGCTGCCACCTTGGTCTGGTCCTGATCAGAGCACCGTCACCACGGTTCCCAAGGGCACCCGTTCGTAGAGGTCGACGATATGCTCGTTCGTCATGCGGATGCAGCCGTTGGAGACGGAATGGCCGATCGTTTGCGGCTGATTGGTGCCGTGAATACGGAAATAGGTGTCGATGCCGTTCTGAAACAGGTAGAGCGCGCGCGCGCCCAGCGGGTTATCAGTGCCACCGGGCTGGATGTATTTATTATCGACAAAGCGGGCATAGCTGCGCGGATCGCGTTCGATCATCTCGTCCGTCGGGCGCCAGGTTGGCCATTCTTTCTTGGCCTGGATGACGGCGGTGCCGGTGAATTCAAGACCGGCCCGCCCGACGCCAACGCCATAGCGGCGCGCCCGGCGCGGCTCTGTCACATAATAAAGGTAATAGGATCGCGGCAGCACCAGAATTTGCCCGGGGGCGAATTGCTTCTTGATGCGGACCTCCTGCGGAGTGGGGTCAAAGGCCGTTTCGGCTGACCCGATCTGAGGCCAGAGAGAGGCGGCGGCGGAGCTGGCCAGAAAGGCGCGGCGTGACAACATGCGTGGCTCTTTCGGTTTTGGAACAGATGCCATCAGTCTGCGGTGCGCGAACAATCCGGTCAATAGCGGCGCCCGCACGGCCGCCGTTGCGGGCAGACGGCGCGACGTTGGTGCAACAGCGCGATGCCCTGATGGGCCATAGGACATTGGCAAATCAGGCTTCGTGATATCACGAAGCTGTGATATCCTGTGATCGGATCGCGTTTCTGATCCACCGTCATTTCCGGCGGGTTTCTCGTTTGAGGGCGTCATGTCGGCACGGCTGCGGGGGCAGCTCTGCCGGAGATCTCAGGCCCGGACAGGGGCTATTTCTCGGCTTCTGCGTTTCAGGTCTGCGATCCCGTCCGAAACCGGCCGGTGGCTGTTTACAGCCCGTCTGGCGGTTTGTCGGGGGTATACTGGAGTAACCATTGTGACTGTTTCATTTGGGGGGCGCGCGGCAGTGACCGCGCTGATTATGGCTGTCGGCCTCGCGGCTGCGGACCGGGTTGAGGCTCAGGAAGATGCGGGGTTTCTCGCCACCTCACTGCGTTATTCAGAACGGATGCTGGACCGTCAGGAAGATGTGACCAACAAGGTCGCCATTGCCCTGCGCGCGCGGCAATCGGGGCAGCTCGGGGTCAATCGGATCACCTTTGGCGGGCGCTTCTTAGGCACGGTGATCTATGAGAATACCAATACGCCCGGCAAATTTCCGATCCTGTCGCGGCTGCCGCCGACCCACACCAGCGGCACCACCGATACCTATGGTGTGATCAATGATATCTCGCTGATCGCGACCGCCACCACCCCGCTGCTGACAGCGGTTGTGCAGGGCGAATATACCGAGGTCGAATATCCCGGCCAGAACGACATCCAGCTGCGCAAGGCCTGGCTGGCGGTTGGTGATCTGGACCGGTCGCCCTTTTATCTGGCGGTTGGGCGCAAGACGGTGAATTTCGGCAATTTTGCCAGCTATGCGCCCTTCACCCATACCCATAACAGCCATTACTTCTGGGCCCAGACCAAGGATCCGCTGATCGAGATCGGTTATATCACCGAGCGTACCGAACTGGCGCTGTCGATCATTCGCAACCACCGGGGCAACCGGGTGATCAGCAGCCCGAAGAACGATGATCACTACACCAATTACGCGCTGAACGCCTCCCATCGCATTCCGCTGGCCAATGGTATGGGGCTGAAACTGGGGGCCGGTTTTCTGCGCGGCACGATCTACGACAGCACCATTGCCCATCATCCCCCCGGAAGCGGCATCGACCGGGGCTGGAACGGCGCTTGGGATATTCACGCCACCCTCAGCGCAGAGCGCTTCGACGTCATGGCCGAGTTCACCCAGACCACCGACCGCTGGCCTGCCACCGATCACAAGGTCAGCGCGCTGACGCTGCAGGGGCGCTACCGGGGGGAGGTGCTGGGACGTCCGGCGGTCTATTCACTCTCCGCCAGCCACGGGCGGCAAGGCGCCTCCGGCACCGAATGGGAGTCGATGTCGCAGATCATCCTCGGGATGGAGGTTGCGCTGGCCCCGAATGTCACGCTGGGGGCGGAATACCTGTTCAACGATGGCTTTGTGCCGCTGATCCTGCCCCGGCGCACAGGCGATGCCAGCGTGCGCTCGCATAGCGTCATTCTGGGCGCCAAGCTCACCTTCTAGCGGGTGGGCACCAGCGCGGGCAGGGCTTGTCCTGCCGCCTCTGGCCAGTATATCTGGCCTGAATACAGGCGCCACGCCGCCCCGGCGGTCAGTGATGCGAAGGAGAGATTGCCCCATGGGTGCCAAGACCCTGACCTGCCTCAGCTGTGCCCAGCTGAACCGCGTGCCCGAGGACCGTCTGGCCGCCGGCCCCAAATGCGGCACCTGCGGGGCTGCGCTGATCCCCTCGACGCCGGTCGATGTCGACCCGGCGACCCTGCAAAAGGCCGCCGCGCAGGATGACCTGCCGCTGGTGGTGGATTTCTGGGCGCCCTGGTGTGGTCCTTGCAAGATGATGGCCCCGGATTATGCCAAGGCGGCAAAAACGCTGCAGGGGCAGGTGCGGCTGGTCAA
Source organism: Phaeobacter sp. JH20_37 (assembly GCF_048056015.1). Lineage (NCBI taxonomy): Bacteria > Pseudomonadati > Pseudomonadota > Alphaproteobacteria > Rhodobacterales > Roseobacteraceae > Phaeobacter > Phaeobacter sp. JH20_37. Next base: position 251,057 of record NZ_JAYMWW010000022.1, read on the forward strand.
GCTGAACACCCAGACCCATCAGTCCACCGGCGCACGCTACCGGATCAAGGGGATCCCGACACTTGTCCGCTTTGTGCGCGGCAAGGAACAGAAACGGCAGGCAGGCGCCCTGCGCGCAGGCCAGATCGTGAGCTGGGCGAAGGGATGAGCCGGAGGCTCGGCTGATATCGAAACGCGGATAAGGGGGCTTTGGCCCTGCGGTTGGCTCAGGTCCTGCGGTCGGCTCAGGCCATGCGGTGGGTTTCATCCCCGTCCGGCGGCATCATCGGGCGCAGACCCGGCGGCAGATGCAGCATTGCAAGCATGGTCACAATGGCGGCGGTTGTGCCAACGGTGGGGTAGAGCAGCAAACTATACCAAAGTGGCAGCGCATAGAGGGTATAGGCGGCGACCGCAGAGAAAATCCCTGCAAAAGTACCGACAATGATCCCGATCCATGCCATGTTTATACCTCTTAGGTTGAGTCGCATTTAATCTACAATTTTTCAGGCAGAGTGCAACTCTCTGTGTTCGAGCAAGATAGCTCAAATTGTCTTTAAATTTGGTTAACATCGGGGATGGCGCAGGTGATGGGATCTGCTGAATTGTGTGTAATACTATGATTTCAATTGAAAATATCAGATGGATGCGCGATCTTCGCTGCGGGTGTGGAAGGTATCAAATTGATGTATCCTGCGAATTTTGCTCTGGGCGTTTGCGCGGGAAGCCGCCGCTTTTTAGAACCAGCGCCACGGTGAGGCCGACGCCAAGCAGGCTGCTGATGCCACTATAGAGCAGAAGAAGCCCCCAGATGGGCAGGTTGTACGCCACATAGTATATCACCGTGACCATCATCGTCACACCGGTACTCGTCAACATCGCCAACCAAGCCATATCACCCTCACTCAACTGAGGGGAAATTGCCCTGAAACAGGCGATGCAATCAATATGTCTTACGGTCAGATGGCGAGTATATTGGTATGTGTTGCAGCTTATTCTGGCATTATGGCCGCGACGGGCTGTTCTGGTGCGCATATCGCACGTATTTGACCCGTGGAGTGGTCGGCTGCGGCGGAAATCAGGCCCGCGCGGGTTTCGCCGACAGCCCCTGATGTGCTCCGTGCGCCCGCTTGTCCCCGGCCTTGTCCGCCAGCGCATCGCGGGCGGCCTTTTGCGTCCACAGCAGCAGGATGGCCAGCATCGCCGAGGGCACTCCGAACAGCGGATAGAGCAGCAGGCTCATGCCGAAGGACAGGCCGATCAGCGTATAGCCCAATACGGCCGCATTCAGCCCGCCAATGACGCCTACCAAGATCCCGATTCCTGCCATGCTCTCACCCTTCTGTGGTTCGCCGACGGGCACAGGCCCCGGCAAATCTCAGAATAGGGTTAATTTTGTTCAAATTATGCCGGGGTCATGGCGGCTGTGGGAACGGGTTGGTTCCGACAAATGGAAGACGACGATCTGGAAAGCCGGATAAGAGGCGACGCCCGCCTCTATTAAGAGGGCGACGCCGAATAAGCCGTTTGGGGAAGGAGTGATTTGAAGACTTCAGGGGGTGAGCTGGTATCGCATCACCCCCTGAAGCTCACTTATCGCACGAACTTCTTGTGCTTCAGACGCTTGGGCTCCAGCGCGTCGGGGCCCAGGCGGCGTTTCTTGTCTTCTTCGTAGTCCTCGAAGTTGCCCTCGAACCACTCCACATGGGCGTCGCCCTCAAAGGCCAGAATATGCGTACAGATCCGGTCGAGGAAGAAACGGTCGTGCGAGATGACCACGGCGCAGCCGGCGAAATCGACCAGTGCGTCTTCCAGCGCGCGCAGGGTTTCGACGTCCAGATCGTTGGTCGGTTCGTCAAGCAGCAGCACGTTGCCGCCCTCTTTCAGCAGCCGCGCCATATGGACCCGGTTGCGCTCACCGCCCGACAGCAGCGACAGTTTCTTCTGCTGGTCGCCGCCCTTGAAGTTGAACGACGAGCAATAGGCGCGGGAGTTGACCTGCGCGTCACCCAGCTCGATGATCTCGGCGCCGCCGGAGATGGCTTCCCAGACGGTGTCATTGTCGTTCAAATCGTCGCGCGACTGGTCGACGTAGGACAGTTTCACGGTATCGCCATAGCTGACGCTGCCCTCATCGGGCTGTTCCTGGCCGGTCAGCATCCGGAACAGGGTCGATTTACCCGCACCGTTGGGGCCGATCACGCCGACGATGCCGCCGGGGGGCAGGTCAAAGGACAGGTTCTCCACCAGCTGCTTGTCGCCGTAATGTTTGGAGATGCCCGAGACCTCGATCACCTTGGACCCCAGACGCGGGCCGTTGGGGATGACGATCTGGGCGCGGGTCAGTTTCTCGCGCTCGGACTGGCTGGCCAGATCGTTATAGGCGTTGATCCGGGCCTTGGATTTGGCCTGACGCGCCTTGGCGCCCTGACGCATCCATTCCAGTTCGCGCTCCAGCGTCTTCTGCTTGGATTTGTCTTCGCGCGCTTCCTGCTCCAGACGTTTGGCCTTCTGTTCCAGCCAGCTGGAATAATTGCCCTCGTAGGGGATGCCGCGGCCCCGGTCCAGCTCGAGGATCCAGCCGGTGATGTCATCCAGGAAATAACGGTCGTGGGTGACGCAGAGGATGGTGCCCTTGTAGTCGATCAGATGCTGTTGCAGCCAGGCGATGGTTTCCGCATCAAGGTGGTTGGTCGGTTCGTCAAGGAGCAGCATGTCGGGGGCTTCAAGCAGCAGCTTGCAGAGCGCCACGCGACGGCGCTCACCACCAGACAGGTTGGCGATTTCGGCATCATCCGGCGGGCAGCGCAGCGCCTCCATCGAGACGTCGATCTGGCTGTCCAGATCCCAGAGGTTCTCGGCGTCGATCTTGTCCTGCAGCTCGGCCATTTCCTCGGCGGTCTCGTCCGAGTAGTTCATCGCCAGCTCATTGTAGCGATCAAGAATGGCCTTTTTCCCGGCGACGCCCAGCATGACGTTTTCACGCACGGTCAGGCTTTCGTCCAGCTTCGGCTCCTGCGGTAGATAGCCAACCTTGGCGCCCTCGGCGGCCCAGGCCTCACCGGTGAAATCGGTATCGAGCCCGGCCATGATCTTCATCAGCGTTGATTTACCGGCGCCGTTGACGCCGACAACACCGATTTTCACACCGGGGAGAAAGGACAGGTGGATGTTTTCAAAGCATTTCTTGCCACCGGGGTAGGTCTTGGAGACCCCCTGCATGTGGTAGACGTATTGATAGGCAGCCATGAGACAGCTCCGTGTAAGGGGGGAATTTGCTGGCTGGTGTGATAGCGGATGGGAAAGGCGGGGGCAATGCGGGATGCAGGGGCGGGGGCGCGGGGCGTGCACGCCTGCCGCCATGATCGCAAAGACTGGCGGGGCGGCTTTCACAGTTTCGCAACCAGAGCCTGCAACAGCTGATTGATCTCTCTTGCAACTATGTGCATCAAGGCAGGCATGATGCACCGCTTGCCCCATATTCCGCCCGGTACCACTGTTGGCCTTCTGGGCGGGTCCTTTGATCCGCCGCATCAGGGGCATCGTGCCATCTCGCTGGCAGCGCTCAAACGCTTTGGGCTGGATCAGCTGGTCTGGCTGGTGTCGCCCGGCAATCCGCTGAAGGCGCACCCGCCAGCGCCGCTTGACCGCCGGATTGCCGCCGCGCGGGCGCTGATGGACCATCCGCGTGTGCAGATCAGCGGGATCGAGGCCGATGTCGGCACCTGCTACACGGCCGAGACGCTGCGCCTGCTGCGGCAGCGCCATCCCGGCGTGCGCTTTGTCTGGTTGATGGGGGCGGATAATCTGGCCGATTTCCACCGCTGGAAAGACTGGCGGCAGATTCTGGACACCGTACCCGTCGGAGTGCTGGCGCGACCGGGTGAGCGGATCTCGGCGCGGCTGTCGCCTGCCGCGCGGCTTTATGCACCGTATCGGCTGAAAGGTGGGCAGAGCCGTCTGCTGGCCCATGCCGAGGCCCCGGCCTGGTGTTTTGTGAATGTGCCGATGGTCAATATCAGCTCAAGCGCGATCCGGGCGCGTGGCGATTGGTCAGCGACGCAGCCGCGCTGAGACCAGACCGGCGCTGATGACCACACACAGACCGGCCCAGGTCAGCACATCAGGCCATTGATCAAAGACCAGCCAGCCGAGCGAGACGGCGGCGATCAGCTGGAAATAGACCAGCGGCGCCAGCCGTGACGCGGGTGCCTGCGCATAGGCAAAGAGCAGCAGCAGATTGCCCAGCATCGAAAACCCCGCACTGCCAAAGGTCAGCGCCGCAGTCGCCAGTCCAGGCGCGGGCAGGGCGGTCAGCCCCAGCGGCAGCGTCAGCAGCGCGCTGATCGACAGCTGGGTCAGGCTCAGCTGCAGCGGCGTGCCAAGATGCGACAGCCAGCGCGAGGTGGTGAGAAATCCGCCGTAGAATACCCCCGCCAGAACCGCCCAGATCAGATTGACCGAGCCCCCCAGCCCGGGCCGCACCACCAGCAGCACGCCGCAGAATCCCAGCGCCATCAGCAGGCTGCGCGCCAGCGTCGCAGGTTCGCGCAGCAGCAGGACGGAGAGCACATAGCTGACCATCGGCCCGACAAAAAAGGCGGCAAACACATTTGCCAGCGGTTCGGTCTTCAATGCGATCTGGATCGACAGGATGCCGCCGCTCAGCAGCGCCGCGCGCAGCCACAGCCGCCAGTCGGCCAGCAGCGGATAGGCACTGCGCAAGGCAAACGGCGCCACCATCGCTGTGCCGATTGCAAATCGAGACCAGGCCACGAATCCCGGTGTCGCCAGACCGCCCGATGTGAGCAGTTTCCCGCAAAGGTCCCCGGCAGGGATCATTGACATGGCGACAAACATGATCATCACTGCCCGTACCATCGCGTCAGCGGTAGCAGGCGGCTCGGTCAAAGAAAAGCCGCCAGTTTGCGGTCGGGGGGCTGTCGGGCTGCGGCATAATAACCTGCCGCATGTTTGCAGAATTGTAGGGGTTTTGAGTAGACTATTGCTGATATGATTTCGCGACGATTTTTTCTGACCTCCGGCCTTGCTTCGGTGGCGGCGCAGACAGCCCTGGCCAATGCGCCGGCTGTTTCTCTGCGCCCGGTGGCACGGGATCCTGCCAGCCTGATCAGCGCCGGCGGCGGGCTGAAGGGGCTCTTGGCGCGCGCGGGCCTCTCTGGGCAGATTGCCTGCGCCGTGGCGGACGTCAAAAGCGGACTGCGGCTTGAGGCCGAGGGCGCCGCGTCAGCCCTGCCGCCGGCCAGCGTCGCCAAGGCGCTGACCGCTCTTTATGCGCTCGATGCGCTGGGGCCGGACCATCGCTTTACCACGCAGATTGTGGCCACCGGCGGGATCAGCGGCGGCGTGGTCGGCGGCGATCTGGTGCTGGTGGGCGGCGGCGATCCGATGCTCAACACCGACAATCTCGCGCGGCTGGCGCAGGCGCTGAAGGCGGCCGGCGTCCGCGAGGTGCGCGGTGCCTTCCGGATCTGGGAGGGGGCGCTGCCGCAGATCGCCTCGATCGACCCGGGTCAGCCCGATCACGTCGGCTACAGCCCGGCCATTTCTGGCCTCGCGCTCAATTACAACCGGGTGCATTTCGAATGGAAACGCGCAGGGCAGGGCTGGGCGGTGACCATGGATGCCCGCACCGAGAAATATCGCCCCGAAGTCTCCGTTGCCACGATGAAGATCGCGCAGCGCAGCCTGCCAGTCTACAGCTATTCCGAACGCAACGACACCGATCACTGGACCGTCGCCAGCCAGGCTCTGGGCAAAGGCGGCGCGCGCTGGCTGCCGGTGCGCCATCCGGGCGCCTATGCCGCCGATGTGTTCCGCACCATGGCGCGCGCCAACGGGATCAAGCTGGGCGCGCCGAAACCGGCCAACGCGCCGCCCTCGGGGCAGGTGGTGGCCCATCACAACAGCCCACCGCTTGATCTGATGCTGAAGGCGACGCTGAAATATTCCAACAACCTGATGGCCGAGATGATCGGCCTGGCGGCAACGCAGGCGCGTGGTGGCCGGCCGCGCACGCTGAAGGATTCGGCGGCGGCGATGAACAGCTGGGCTGCGGCAACCTATGGCATGACCAATACCCGGCTGGTGGATCATTCCGGTCTGGGCGAGGCGTCGCGGATCACACCGGATGACATGGTCAGCGCGCTGGTGGCCTCCTATCGGGACGGGCGGCTGAAACCGCTGCTCAAATCCTTCCCGATGCGCGACAGCAAGGGGCGTGTGCTGAAAGCGCATCCGATCAAGGTCACCGCCAAGACCGGCACGCTCAATTTCGTATCGGGTCTGGGCGGCTTCATGACCGCGACCGACGGCACCGTGCTGGCCTTTGCCATATTCAGCGCCGACCAGCAGGCCCGCGCACGCATACCCCGCGCCGAACGCGAGCGCCCCAAAGGCGCGCAAAGCTGGAATCGCCGCGCCAAAAAACTGCAACAGAGCCTGATCGAACGCTGGGGCCGCGTCTACGGCAGCTGAGCCGTGGAGATGCAAATGCGCGCGGGCGTATCAGGCGTGGCCCGTTACTGGTTTGCTGCTCTGCCACGGCTCCGGCCGATCAGCTTTAACCGCCGGTCAAATCCTGTGCGAGCATCAGCGCGTTGCCGTCGGGGTCGTAGAAGGTCGCGGTTTTGACCATGCCTTCGACCACATCCGTTTCGCCATCAAATTTGACGTTGGCCTGTTCCAGTTTCTGCCGGGCCGACTCCAGATCAGCGCAGCCAAAGACAGGGACGCAGTTTCCCGGCGCGGGCTTCGTGTGCTCGCCAAGGCCGATTGCGACTCCGGGCGTGTTGGTTTGAACCTCGGACCAGCCTGCCTCGTCAGCATGATAGAGCAACTCAAAGCCCAACATGGTTTCGTACCATTTGGCGCTGGCGTGGCGATCCTTGACCGACATTGCGATGGTGATGGTTTGATCTACTGAAACGAGTGACATGGGCTTTCCTTATGAGCTAAAATATACTAACTATACTTTATGGACATAATGACGCTTGTCAACATCACATCCAGGGCCTGGGCAATGCCCATTCTGTCGAGCCTCAGTTCCGGTATCGCCGGGCGGCAGGCGCCGTTGCTGGCTGCGACCGGTGCCAGCCGGACCGCCTTTGCGCAAAGTATGGATCATTTGATTGACCTTGGCCTGATTGAGCGCAATCCGGGCTACGGTCATCCGCTACGCCCCGAATTTCGGCTCACTCAATCAGGCGCGGCAGCCGCAGCCATCGCTTGCAAGATCCACGATGTCGCGTGCGAGGACGACCGGCCCCTGCTGCGCCGGTCATGGACCTTGCCGGTTCTGACAACGCTTCACAGACCAAGTCATTTCAGCGACATCAAGCGAAACCTGCCGACAATAACGGATCGGGCCCTGTCGCAGTCATTGAAATCAATGGAAGCAAAAAGCTGGGTGTGCCGCAGCGTGGATGGTGCGGCCCGCCCGCCCCGGTCCATCTATCACGCGGTGAACACCGGTGGTCTGATAAGCCGGGTCATGGCCCCAGAATTCACCGGCATCTAGACAACAGGCGATTTAGTCACAGGTGGCTGAGGTCGGGCAAGCCCCCGCCTCGCGGCCCCTTGAGCGCGTGAGTGTTCGCGGCCGTTCTCTGGCCCCGGCAGCGGATCTTCTGTGGGGTTCGCGCCCGGTGCTGCCGTGGTGCCTGCCTCAGACCATATGGCGGGCGCGGGCGCCGCGCTCAATAGCGGCGGCGTGCAGCCGGTCGATATTCAGCTCATAGCGGATTTCTTCCAGCAGCCGCAGCTCCGACTCGGCAAGGCTGCCATCGGCCGCGGCCACATCGCAGGCCAGTGCATAGGCGGTCTCAAACAGCCGCTCGGGCAGATCCTCGCGGATCAGGCCGAACAGCGCATCCAGCCCGTCCTCCTGCTCAAAAAGGTCAAACACCGTCTGCGAGGTGCGGTTCATCCGGTCGATGTCGTAATCGGCAAAGACCGGCAGCATGTTGACGGCGGATTGGATTTTCACCAGCTCGGCGGTGCGGATATTCTCATCCGAGGCCGAGACCGCCACCATCAGCGCAACGAGGCAATCCTGCGGGGTAAAGGGGTGGGCGGTCTGGGTGTTCATTGTGGGATTCCAGTAAATTGGCACGGGTTCGTGAACAAGAATAGGCATCCCCCCCGGCCCAATCAACGGGTCAATGCGTCACCGGGTGAAATCCGCTGCCGCCTCCCGCTCTTCACCGGTGCGGCGAGGGGCGCGCAGCAGGCGGGGGCGGGGCGAGGGGCCAGCAGAATGCAGGCCGCTGCGGGATCGCCCGCCGGGACCGCGCAAATCGCGCGACATTGGGGCCGTTTGGGCGCTGTTGGGGCGCTATTCTGGTGCTGAAACACTGCGGTTTCTTGACACGTATCGCCGCTCACCATAGGTGAGGCCGACCGGGTGCATGGGGCGCCCGGCAGTGGTGAGCCGCCTGCAGTCACCGGCGCCCGAGACAGCGCCGCAGACGGGGGGCTAGCAGTCCGACCGGAGCCACCTCCGGTTGCCGATGGAGAACATGATGTCTGATCTGCGCGAAGAAGCTCTGAAGAGCAAAGCCTGGCCGTTTGAAGAAGCCCGCCGGGTTCTCAAACGTTATGCCAAGGGCGCGCCGGAAAAGGGCTATGTCCTGTTCGAAACCGGCTATGGCCCCTCCGGCCTGCCGCATATCGGCACCTTTGGCGAGGTGGCCCGCACCACGATGATCAAGAAAGCCTTCGAGGTGATCTCGGATATTCCGACGAAGCTGATCTGCTTTTCGGATGATCTCGACGGGATGCGCAAGATCCCCGGCAACGTGCCAAATGCCGACAGCCTGCAGGACCACCTGCAAAAGCCGCTGACCTCGGTGCCGGATCCCTTTGGCGAATACGAGAGCTTTGGCCATCATAACAACGCCATGCTGCGCCGGTTCCTTGATACCTTCGGCTTTGAGTACGAGTTCTATTCGGCCACCGAATTCTACGGCTCCGGTCAGTTCGACGAGATCCTGAAGCGCGCCGTCGACAAATACGACGACATCATGGCGATCATGCTGAAGTCCCTGCGCGAAGAGCGCCGTCAGACCTATTCGATCTTCCTGCCGATCCACCCGGACACCGGCCGCGTGCTCTATGTGCCGATGAAGAAGGTCTGCGCCGAGACCTATACCATCACCTTTGATGACGAGGACGGCAAGGAATGGACCCTGCCGGTGACCGGCGGCAACGTGAAACTTCAGTGGAAGCCCGACTTCGGCGCCCGCTGGGCGGCACTTGGCGTTGATTTCGAGATGTACGGCAAGGATCACTCCACCAATACGCCGATCTATGATGGCATCTGCCGGGTGCTGGGCGTCCCGGCGCCGGAGCATTTCACCTATGAGCTGTTCCTCGATGCCAACGGTCAGAAGATCTCCAAGACCTCGGGTAACGGGATTTCCATTGATGAATGGCTAACCTATGCCTCGACCGAGAGCCTGGCCTATTTCATGTATCTGAAGCCCAAGACGGCCAAGCGGATGCACTTCGATGTGATCCCCAAGGCGGTGGACGAATACCACCAGCAGCTGCGCGCCTATCACACCCAGGATCTGAAGGGACAGCTGAACAACCCGGTCTGGCACATCCACGCAGGCGATGTGCCGCAGTCGGATATGGTGGTGCCATTCTCGATGCTGTTGAACCTCGCTTCGGCCTCCAGCGCCGAGGACAAGGCAACCATGTGGGGCTTCATCAACAAATACGCCCCCGACGCGACGCCAGAGAGCAATCCGACCATGGATCAGGCGGCGGGCTTTGCGGTGGCCTATTTCAACGATTTCGTGAAACCGGCAAAGACCTATCGCCTGCCCACCGATCAGGAGCGTGCGGCGCTTCAGGATCTGGCGGATGCGCTGAAATCGCCCGAAGCCGCGCTGGCCGCGATAGCCAAGAAGAACGAGATCGCAGGCAGCACCGACCCGCTGCCCGAGGCCGATTTCGCGGATGAGGAATTCCTGCAATCCGTTGTCTTTGCCATCGGCAAGATCCACGGGTTCGAGCCGCTGCGCGCTTGGTTCTCGGCCATCTACGAGGTGCTGCTGGGCGCCACGCAGGGGCCGCGTTTCGGCGGGTTCATCGCCCTTTACGGGGTCGAGGACACCATCACGCTGATTGATCAGGCGCTGGCGGGTGAGCTGGTCTGACTCCGCAGCCATATGTCAACGGAAGGGCGCCTGTAACGGGCGCCCTTTTTGTTTCGGGCAGGGCGCAGCGGCGCGGCAAAACAGGCAGCGGTGATTGACCGCGCCCGCGCCGGGGCTAGCTGACAGGGGCATCAGAGGAGATCTGCCATGCGCAAGTTTTTGTTGATGAGTGTTTCTGTCGCCCTGTTGTCGCTGCCGGTTCCGGGCGCCGCCGAGGGGCGCGATAGCGCGATAACCGGGGTGATCGCAGATCAGATCGCCGCCTTTCTCAGGCGTGATTCCGAGGCCGCCTTTGCCCATGCGTCGCCGATGATTCAGGGGCTGTTCGGCAATTCCGAGCGTTTTGCACAGATGGTGCAGTCGGGCTACCCGATGGTCTGGCAACCGGATGAGGTGCGCTATCTGGGGCTGCGCACCGTGGCCGGTGGCCTGTGGCAGCGGGTGATGATCACCGATCCAGAGGGGCGGGTACATCTTCTGGATTATCAGATGGTTGAGACCCCGGCCGGCTGGAAGATCAACGCCGTTCAGCTGCTGACGGAGGATGCGCCCGCGACCTGATCCATCGCCTGATTCTCCCCCCCCGGTGCATACCCTGCGAACGCCCCTCTGAGGGCGCGTTAAACCCCGTCCTTTACAACCCTTTCCCTGAGTGAACCGGGCTGCGGCCTGATCAGCCGGAAACGGCGGTATTAGAAAGGGTGACTGATGAACATAGCGATCACTGACGGCGTAGAGCTGATGCCCCCGGCCTTTGCCGAGGGGCTCAACAACTGGTCCAGCGGCAATGGCACACCGGGGTCGGACACCTATCAGGGCGCGGCCAATGCGGCCTTTGTCGCGGCGGATGCCGATTTTGGCGGCTGTCTGGAACTGCAAAAGACCGCTTCGGTGCAGAAACTGCGCAATATGACCCGCACCATGCTGACGCCGGGCTGCTATTTGCAGGTCACCGCGCGGGTAAAGGCGGTCAGCGGTGCCCTGCCAACCGTTCGCATCGCGGCCTGGGCCGGGCAGTCGGGCGGCGGTCATCTGGGCGGCGTGGTCGAGAGCGGGGCGGGCACCAGCCTGTCGACCTACGGAAAAGTGGTTGAGGTATCGGCTATTATCGGCACCGGCAGCCGCAATGGCGTCGATATGGCCTGGGGGCTTGAGGGGCGCTTTGCCCATGTGGGGCTGGATCTGATCGGGCCAAATGGCGGCGTGGTGCGGGTCGATGATATCGAGGTACGCGATGTCACCGGGGTCTTCCTGCGCAATATGATCAGCTTGGTGGATGTGACCGACTATGGCGCAATCGGTGATGGCAGCACCGACAATACCGCCGCCTTTGAGGCGGCTGATGCCGCGGCCGCCGGCCGTCGTGTACTGGTCCCTGCGGGGGAATTCTACCTCGGCAGCACCGTGTCGATGAACCATGAGGTCCAGTTTGAAGGCACCGTCCGCATGCCCACCAGCCGGATGCTGCTGCTGACCCGCAATTTCGATTTCCCCAGCTATGCCGCGGCTTTCGGGGATGAGGAACTGGGCTTCAAGAAGGCGTTTCAGGCGCTTTTGAACAATGCCGACCATGAATCGCTGGATCTGTGCGGGCGCAAGGTCACCCTGCGCGGACCCGTCGATATGCAGGCGGCGGTCCCCAACAAGACCAGCTACGCGACCCGCCGGGTGATCCGCAACGGCCAGCTGGAGGCTGCCGCCAATGCCGCCTGGGACACCGATACCATCACCGCTCAGGCAACCTATAGCACCAGCGCATCCCGCAAGCTGACAAATGTCGCCAATATCGCCAATATTCCCGTTGGCGCGCTTGTCGAAGGCAGCGGCGTCGGGCGCGAAATCTACGTCAGGGACAAGAACGTGGGCGCGGGCGAACTGACCCTGACCGCGCCGCTTTATGATGCGGTGGGCACCCAGCAATACACCTTTCGCGACTTCAAATACATGTTGGATTTCAGCGGCTTCAGCGCGCTCAGTAAATTCGGCATGACCGAGGTCGAGATTCAGTGCGACGGGCGCTGTAGCGGCATTCGTCTGGCCCCGGCCGGCACCGTGTTCAGCCTGGACCACTGCTTTATCTCGCGGCCACGAAACCGCGGCATCACCTCCATCGGATCCGGCTGTCAGGGTATCCTGATCGACAATTGCCAGTTCCTGTCCGATGAAGAGCCGCTGAATGTCGGCGCCCGGCAATCCATCGCGCTGAACGTCAACGCCAATGATGCCAAGCTGCGCAACAATCGCGCCACCAAGTTCCGCCATTTCGCATTGCTGGGTGGCCAGAACCAGACGGTGACCGGCAATCACTTCTTTCAGGGCGATACCGTTGCCGATGGCAGCCGCACCGCCGGTCTGATCCTGACCAGCACCAATTGCGCCTCGACCGTGTCGGACAATTACATCGACAATTGTTTTGTCGAATGGACCAATGAACGCGATGCCCGCCCCGATTTCACCAGCGGCTTCTCCTTCAGCGCCCTGTCGATCACCGACAATGTGTTCCTGTCCGGCGATGTCGCCCCCTGGTTCAGCTACATCGTGGTAAAGCCTTATGGCAGCGGCCATTTTCTGAACGGGATGACCGTGTCGGGGAATAAATTCCGCTCCATCAACGGCACCATCGACCGGGCAGAGCGGGTCGATACCAGCTTCTCCGACCTCGATTTCAGCCGCACCAGGGATATCTTCTACGAGGGCAACACCTATCACAACGTCTCAACCGCGGTGGCCAACCCGCTCAGGATTGAACATGTGCAGGGCAGCGCGGCCACGACCTGGACCGTCGACACCCAGGATGCGCTGCCATTTCGCGGTCAGGCACGGGGCATCGACAGCGTCGTCGCCATTGGCCCGGTAGAGCTCGGCGGCGGCGCCGATCGCCATGCTATGCCCTATGCCAAGCTGCGCGTCGGCAGCCGTCGCGATCAGGTCCAGCTGGTCTGGCCGGAGGCGGTGCGCGGCACGGTGCAGGTAACGGTGCGTGTGGACAGGTGATCCGCAGCGCTGGGGTCAGAACCGGTGCCAGATCGCCAGTTTGATCCCCAGCGCGCGTGTTTCGGCGCGCTTGTGCTGGAGGCCGATCACCAGCTCCGGCGCGCTCTTTCCGAACCGCTTTGCCAGTGGCAGTCGCAGGCTGGGGGTGATGGAAAAGGACAGCGGCGCGCCCGCTGTCCTGCTGGTTTCCACCTGCAGCAGCGGCGCCAGCTTGCCGGGGCGGTTCAGCCCCAGCGTGGCATCCAGTTTCCAGGTCTGCTGCCGCCCCTTGCTGCGCCATTCATGACCCAGATCCAGAGCGATCCAACCCGACAGCGGCCTGCCTTTCAGGGCGATGTCGAACCCGCGCCCATAGGACAGGGTGATCCGCTGCATCGGCGCCCAGACCCCGCTGCTCTGATTGGCCCCCAGCGCCAGCTCCACCGCGGTATTTGCCTGTCCCAGACGGGGCAGGGGGTGGCGCAGAAACAGCAGCGCATGGGCGGAGCTGCCGCGGCTGACATTCAGATCGGCGCCGAGGGTCCAGCGCGGATGCAGGCCAAATTCCCCGTAAAATCCGATCTCTGCCGGCAGGCGCTGCCCCTCGCTCAGCCCTTTCAGCGCGGCCAGGTCGCGGCGCAGCGTCAGGCTGGTCGCGCTGAACCCCTGACCCTCCTGCTGCAACCACGCCCCGGCGGAAACCGAGGCCAGCGGCATCAGGCAGAGGGCAAGGACAGCCAGTAAGCGTAGGAACCCGTGCAGCATAAAAACACTTTAAAGTTGATTTTATTTTTGACCACTCTTTTTCTGCGTCTGTTGGACAAGGATCGGCGATCCTGCCGGAACGGGCAAAAACCTCTGCCGGATTTCCTCAAACCGGCGTAGGCTGGAGATGGACAACGGAGGAAGCCATGCCGACGATAGCGACCAATACCGAAACCCAAACCGTGATCACCACCTTTGAGATGACGCCGGGCACCTGTCAGGATCTGCTGGATGCCCTGACCGAAGCCTATGCGGAGTTCATTTCGCATCAGCCGGGCTTTATCTCTGCCGGGCTGCATGTGAATGACGCCCAGACGCGGATCGCCAATTATTCGCAGTGGCGGCGGCGGGAGGATTTTATGGCCATGCTGCGCAGCACCGAGATGCGCAACCGAAATCGCAAGATCAACGAGCTTTGTCGCAGTTTTGAACCGGTGATGTATGAGGTTGCCGCAACCTTTTGATCTCTGGTGCGTTTCCCTGTTGTACGCGGCTGATCTCGATCAAGGCAGGCCGGTGGGCGCGGCCTCATGATGGGGGTGCCGCAGACAGAGGAGACCGCAAATGTATCATAATATTCTTGTCCCGATTTCGTTTGATCCCGACCGCGATGTGAGCGCCCCGCTAAAGCTGGCGGGGCTGCTGGCCACGCCAGAGGCCCGGATCACCCTTCTGCATGTGGTCGAACAGGTGCCGGCTTATGCGATTTCCTATATGCCGGTCGATTATCTGGAGGGCACACGCAAGGCGCTTCAGGCTGAGCTGGACGGCCTGGCCCAGACATTGCCCAACGCGACCGGGCTGCTGATTGATGGCCATTCCGGTCGTTCGATTCTGGACTGGGCCGAACAGAACGCACCCGACCTGATCATCATCGCCTCGCACCGGCCGGGGATGCAGGACCTGCTGCTGGGATCGACCGCCACGCAGGTGGTGCGCCACGCGGCCTGTGCGGTGCATGTCGTGCGCTGAGACTTGCGGTTTTTTGACGCGAGGCCAGCAATTCGTCGCCGACAGGCTTGTCCCGCGCGGCAGCCGACCCCACTTGGATTGCAATCAGGTTTAGCGAGGAGAAAACGATGCAATGTCCAATTGACGGCGCCCAGCTGGTAATGACCGACCGGGCCGGTGTGGAAATCGACTATTGTCCGCAATGCCGGGGTGTCTGGCTTGATCGCGGTGAATTGGATAAAATCATCGAACGGTCCAGCCAGCCAGCGCCGCAGCCGCAGCCCCGGCAGCAGGACAGTTATCGCCCTGAAAAACGCGATTCAGACCGGCATTATTCGGAAAAACGCTACAAGAAAAAACGAGGTGGCTTTCTTGAGGACCTGTTTGATTTCTGATCTAAAAAATGCAGAAAACCGCCTTTTGTAAATAAGGGCGGTTTGTTCATAGCTGTCTGGTGAGATGCGCGGGCAGCCTGCCGCACCACTTAGTGCAGATAAAAATATGCCCCGGCGCCATGATCTGGCTGCCGGGGCATTATCTAACGCACTGTTAGATATGAGCTTTGCTGCCGCGTGGGCCTGCGATTAGCCATGCGATCAGGCCGATCACCGGCAGGACCAGGATGACAAGGGTCCAGATCACCTTGGCTGCGGTCGATGCGCCGGATGTCAGGACCTGGTAGATCGCGTAGAGGTCAGCGATAAGAATAAGCAGACCAAGAAGACTGTAACCCATTTTCTCTCTCCATCAATTTTGTTCTGTCTGCTCAACCTTTCAGACGCCAGAAAGGTTCCGCTAAAATTTTTGGGAACCTTTTTGTGAGGTGGGTTGTTTGCTTCTCGAACCATCACTGAGATGTATCGCAATCTGAAAGGAACCACGCTATGAAAACCGCTACCGGAATTATTATGGGTATTGTTGCTGTAATCGCCATTGCGGTCGGCATCTACATGGTCGACGTCGACCAGACCGAAGAGGCAAGCCTGCCTGACGTGGATGTCAGCGTCGAAGGTGGCAACCTGCCGAAATTTGATGCCGAAGTCGGTTCCGTCTCCATCACCGAGGAAACCGCCACCGTAAAGGTTCCCGACGTTGATGTGACCATGGAAGAAGCCGAAATCTCGGTGCCCGGTCTGAAAGTGACCCCGCCGGAAGACGCTGCTGACGAAGTTGCCGCCGAATCCAACTAATGCCAGTCCGCCTGTGACCCGGCATTCACTGCCCCCCGCATTTGCGGGGGGTATTTTCGTTTTGGACCCCTATCCGATCGCCGGTGCTGCGGACCGGGCCGAGGCCGCGCCGCAACGGTGGGCGCCTATGAAAATTTCTTCTGCGATTTGCCGCGATAGGCCCGTGTCCCGGCCTTGCCCGCAGTGGACCGGCCCCGTGATTTGACCGCCGCCTCCGATGCGGCTTCGACGGCGGACTGCCGCGCCAGCGGATCGTCGGAAATCGCCAGATCCACCGCTTCCAGCCGTTTGACCTCGTCGCGCAGCCGGGCTGCCTCCTCGAACTCCAGGTTCTCCGCCGCCTTGCGCATCTGTTCGCGCAGCCCGGCCAGATGGGCCTCCAGATTGGCGCCGTGCATCGGTTTGTCGAGGGTTGCGGTCACGCGGTTCATATCCACATCGCCCGCATAAAGACCGGCCAGCACATCCTCGACGTTCTTTTTCACCGTCGCAGGCGTGATGCCATGTTCAAGGTTATAGGCGATCTGCTTGTCACGGCGGCGGTTGGTCTCACCAAGCGCGCGCTCCATCGAGCCGGTGATCCGATCGGCATACATGATGACGCGGCCCTCGGCGTTCCGCGCGGCGCGGCCAATGGTCTGGATCAGCGAGGTCTCCGAGCGCAGGAAACCCTCCTTGTCGGCATCGAGAATCGCGACCAATCCGCATTCGGGAATATCCAGCCCCTCGCGCAAGAGGTTGATGCCAATGAGCACGTCAAAAGCGCCAAGCCGCAGATCGCGCAGGATCTCGATCCGCTCCAGCGTGTCGATGTCGGAGTGCATGTAGCGCACCTTGATGCCCTGTTCGTGCAGGTATTCGGTCAGGTCCTCGGCCATGCGTTTGGTCAGCGTGGTCACAAGGGTGCGGAACCCATCGGCGGTGACACGGCGCACCTCGTCCAGCAGATCATCCACCTGCATCGAGACCGGTCGGATCTCCACCTGCGGATCCAGAAGGCCGGTGGGGCGGATCACCTGCTCGGCAAAGACGCCGCCGGACTGTTCGATTTCCCAGGCCGAGGGCGTGGCGGAAACAAACACCGACTGCGGACGCATCGCGTCCCATTCCTCGAATTTGAGGGGACGGTTGTCCATGCACGATGGCAGGCGGAAACCATGTTCCGCGAGGGTGAATTTGCGCCTATGGTCGCCTTTGTACATGCCGCCGATCTGCGGCACGGAGACATGGGATTCATCCGCAAAAACAATGGCATTGTCGGGAATGAATTCAAACAGGGTCGGCGGCGGCTCGCCCGGTGCGCGGCCCGTCAGATAGCGCGAATAATTCTCGATCCCGTTGCAATGGCCGGTGGCCTCCAGCATTTCAATGTCAAAATTGGTGCGCTGTTCCAGCCGCTGCGCCTCCAGCAGCTTGCCCTCACCAACCAGCTGGTCGAGCCGCATTTTCAGCTCTTCCTTGATCGAGATCACCGCCTGTTTCAGCGTTGGCTTCGGCGTCACGTAATGCGAATTCGCATAGACCCGGATCTGGTCGAAGCTGCCGGTCTTTTCCCCGGTGAGCGGGTCGAACTCGGTGATGCCTTCCAGCTCCTCGCCAAAGAAGGATAGCCGCCAGGCGCGATCCTCAAGGTGGGCCGGGAAAATCTCCAGCGAATCGCCGCGCACCCGGAAGGAGCCGCGCTGAAACGCCTGATCGTTGCGCTTGTACTGCTGGGCAACCAGATCGGCCATCACCTGCCGCTGGTCATATTCGTCGCCGACCTTCAGGTCCTGCGTCATCGCCGAATAGGTCTCGACCGAACCGATGCCGTAGATGCAGGAGACCGACGCGATGATGATCACATCGTCCCGTTCCAGCAGCGCACGGGTCGCTGAGTGGCGCATCCGGTCGATCTGTTCGTTGATCTGGCTTTCCTTCTCGATATAGGTGTCAGAGCGCGCGACATAGGCCTCCGGCTGGTAATAGTCGTAGAAGGAGACGAAGTATTCGACCGAGTTTTCGGGAAAGAAGCCTTTGAATTCGCCGTATAATTGCGCTGCCAGCGTCTTGTTTGGGGCAAGGATAATGGCCGGGCGCTGGGTCTCCTCGATCACCTTCGCCATGGTAAAGGTCTTGCCGGTGCCGGTGGCGCCCAGCAGCACCTGATTGCGCTCGCCCTCCAGCACACCTTCGGAGAGCTCCTTGATGGCGGTGGGCTGGTCGCCCGCCGGATCGAACTCGGTGTGCATGACAAATTTCCGCCCGCCTTCCAGCTTGGGACGCTGCTGCGGCGCGCGGTCGGCCATCATGGGCATGGATTTGTCGGAATGGGCGTATGGCATATGGCTCTCTCCTGCTAGGGGCAGAGATTGGTCTGTTTTTGTTCTTATTCAAGGGGCTTTTTCCACCCCGCGCCCGGCGATGGCTTCGCAGCGGCGCAAAATGCCGGTCGCTGAGGGTGGAAATCCCGGTTTTTCCTGCCAAACCCGTGCAATCTGCGGCATTTGCCACCTTGCCCGTGATCAGGGTTCAGCGCATATAGGGGGCAGAGATCTGAGAGGAGATATCCCATGCGAGCGCGGATTTATCGGCCAGCCAAGAATGCCATGACCTCCGGTATGGCCAAGACCCGCAAATGGGTCCTGGATTTCGTGCCCTCCAGCGCGCGGGAAGTGGATCCGCTGATGGGCTGGACCTCCTCACATGACACCCAAAGCCAGGTCCGCCTGCGGTTCGACACCAAGGAAGCGGCGCTGGAATACGCCGAGGCCAATGGCATCGACGCCATCGTGACCGAACCAAAGACCCGCAAGGCCAACATCCGGGCGGGCGGCTACGGCGAAAACTTCGCCACCAACCGCCGCGCCCCCTGGACTCACTAGAGTCTGTAAATCGGGGCAAAGTTGTCTCGAAATTGGGGCAAGGATGTTGCGAAGTCGAGCTCCAATCAGCATGTAGGGTGCTCACAGGGTGCCCTGTCTACTTCTAGGGTAGCTGTGGCGGCAGTTGTAAATCGGGATCAAGTTGCGGCCGGATGGTCCACAAGACCCGGCAGACGCAATTTTCTGAGGATACAAGTCGACCCAGTGGGTGCCTTTTTGGGTTCGAAACCTGATCAATTCACAGTCGTGAACGTCAAGCAAAGCTTAGGATTTACACCAAAACTTCGGCAGATCATCTGATAAAGCGGCTCAGTAACACCCATGCCTTGTCAGCATCGGCGCCCTCTCTTGCGACAGACTGCTCCTGATCGGCGGTAAGCACGATTGGTCTGCAGTTAGCCTCATTGCTCAGCGCCTCTAGGAGGCGGAGCCGTACCCAAGGGCTGCTTTACACATTCGTGCTTCGCGCGGCTTCGGCCTGTTGCAGGCGCAGAAATCCCTCCAGACCCCATAGTTGCCATGCAGAGAGACGTGGCAGCCTTGGCTGATGCTGAGGTCGGCACCAAGGGGACCGCGAAGCGCAGTTAGTGACCTTTGCAAAGTCGTGGAATCTGCCAGCCAGACGGAGGTCCTATGCTACACGAGCAACGGATGGAGCAGACCTTCGCCGCAAGTGCAGCCACCAACCATCATCGAACGGACGTGATGCGGGACTTTGCTGCCGTTCGGTCCGGCGGCACGAATCTTGCATTCAAGCAGCAGCTGTCCCACCGCCCTGGCGACCGACAAACAGGTAACTCTTGCGGCCTACTGAAATTGGTTTCCTCGCACGCCCGGCAGTGCTCATGTCTCGTTCCAAGAAAGATTTCCAGATGGTCGGAAAACCGACGTCTACACAAACTGACCCCGGAGCCTCTCGCTATGAGCGAGCGACGACCAGGGGCAGGCCTGCAACAAAGCCTCCTCCAGCCTGAAAATTAAATAGCACTTCCAAGTGTTTTCGCCATTTTGCCACCAATTATTCATACTTTGTCGTCAAAAGTAAGGGCGTGTATGTGCGCCTGTTGATTAGTGAGGAGACGTCGGAGCATGGCAACCTGCAATTTCGTGCCATTACCCAGTTGGTTACTAGGGTGAATAATTAATCCAGGTTACTCTCCAAAAATAGACATGTTGACTTCTCCGTTCACCCGCCATCTGAAGGGAACTCATGACCATGGCCACATATGATCTTCTCGTATTTTCCTGGAATGATATCTTCCCATCTCTTCCACAGACGGGAACTTCCAGTGATCTGGTAGGTCAATCTTTCTCATTGCCTCCAGTATCTGGTGATATTGTTGAATATATTGACCAAGATAGCTTTACGGGAAGTTTTGGGGACCATGGATTCGTCACCAACCGCATCCGGGGGCAGCTTGATGGGCAATCAATCGATAATGGGATGGTTAACCCAGAGTTCTCATATTACATTTATGATTCAAATGGACAGTTCATGGGGGAGATGTATGCAATCACGCTCAACAACTCGAACCTGAGCGATATCGAAGCGTTTACATTCGATTTTAAACCAATCGCAGGAGAAACGTACACGCTTTCAGGAGAGAATCAAACGCCCGCCACTCCATACAGCAACCTATACGTTTGCTTCACATCGGGCACGCTCATAGAAACGCCAGGCGGTCAAATCCCTGTGGAGAGCTTGAAAAAGGGTGACTTGGTATTGACCCGAGACAGTGGGCCACAGCCAGTGATCTGGACGGGTTGTCAGAGCAAGACATACATGTCTTTGTTGTTAAACGAGAAGATTCGACCAATCTTAATTCATGAAAATGCTCTTGGACCTGGAACACCCGAAGTTCCGCTATTGGTTTCACCGCAGCATAGAATTCTCATCTCCTCACCCATCGTAGAGCGTATGTTTGGCGTGAGTGAGGTTCTTCTTGCAGCTAAAAAATTACTGAGCCTTAAGGGGGTTGAACAGATTGTTCCCGATGGCGGTGTAACTTATCACCATATCCTTTGTAAACGTCACGAAATTCTAGTAGCCAATGGCTGCCTTTCGGAAACGCTGTTTCTTGGAACGCAGGCGGTCGAAATATTGTCAAGTGATCAGCTGGAAGAAATTGATACCCTTCTACCCGGCAAAGCTGAAAAAATGGAACTGCACCATGCAGCCCAAGCAGCGAATGTACTATTAGGTAAAGCCAGTCGAATGGCAGTCCGACATAACGAGAACAATCAGCCGTTGCAGCGGCGGGACCTTTACGCCACCAGGGGGTATGAACCCTTAAATGAGATTGGGCGTCATCGATCGTGATCATATCTTACTAGGGTCAGGATTCATAACCAATAGATGACGGTCGCTGCCAGAGCGATGGCTGAGAGGAAGACCTTGGGACAGCGATCATAGCGTGTCGCCACGCGCCGCCGGTTGCGTCGTTTGTCGTATCGAACCGGTGTCTTTCGTTGCTTTCGGCCGGGGATGCATGCGCGTATCCCTTTGTCTTGCAACGCTTCTCGGAACCAGTCGGCGTCATAGCCGCGGTCCCCGAGCAGCCAGTCGACCTTGGGCAGGCTACTCAGTAACGCCCGCGCACCAATGTAGTCGCTGACCTGCCCAGCGGTGACGAACAGGCTGAGCGGTCGCCCGTGGCTGTCGCAGATGGCATGCAGTTTGGTATTCATGCCGCCCTTGGTTCGGCCGATCAGGCGCCCACGCCCCCCTTTTTCGCGGGCATGCTGGTCGCAGTGCGGTGGGCTTTGAGCTAGGTCGCGTCGATCATCACGGTTTTCTCCTCGCCGTGCTCGGCAGCCAGGCCGACCATCATCTGCGCGAAGATGCCTTTCTCGCTCCAACGCTTCCATCGGCTGTAAAGCGTTTTGTGCGGACCATATTCCCGCGGCGCATCCCGCCAGCGCAACCCATCGCGATTAATGAAGATAATCCCATTCAGAACCCGTCTGTCATCAACCCGTGGCTTGCCGTGCGACTTCGGGAAGGATTACCGCTGGAGCCGATCACGGTTGGCCAGGAACACAGGCGCGGCGTGCAGCCAGGCGCCGCATCGCCGCAAGGCGGCTCTGAGCCCAACCTGCATGATTTCCGCTTTGCAGCGAATGGCCAACATCCGCAGCTGATGTTACTTCCAGACTAATCCGAAGGAGCATTGAAATGAAGAGCATAGGGCACCTCGCATGCAGTCTACTTCTGTGCTTCGCAGGCGTCGCTGGGTCGCAAACACCTTCTCAGCATCAAGAGCTGCTAAACACTTTGGACCTTAGCGAGCGTGATCGAGAGGTGAGCGAGAGGATTATCTGGGTTCAGAGCGCATTGATCCCCAACTGTCGAAAGAACTTTGAACCCGCCGCCTGCGATAGCTTGGTGTTTCAGTATATCCAGGCTCCATTCACGCGCGATGAAGCAACTTATGTCATAGACACGACTTTTCTGTCTCACAGCTTGAAGAATCTCCTTGGAAGCTCAACATTTGAGAGCGAGCATTTCTCCGTTCACAAACGTTGCGATGAAAGCGCCCTCATAGCTTTGGATAAGTGGCGGAAATCAATCGATGGGACTGACTTCGAGAATGCTGTTTTTGTTACCTTCTTGTCACCCGATGAACCCTGGTTCTTTTGCTTTCATCGTGACAGATGGCAGGCATCATTGGCACTTGATGAGTCGTCCCAATTTGATTTGGAGTATCGAGAGTTCTGGCTTTGGCACGCTGGTAAGGTTGTAGGACAAGTAGAATGCGGAACCCTGTACCGTCGGCGCTCCGATGCACGGCGGTTTCCACAATGCAAGTTCAAGCTCAATTTTTTAAACGGCGAAGTTCAAATGGAGATTGGCCCGTTCCCAGCCGCCAGTTTGCGAGACGCGATGTTCTCTATCGATTTAATGACGTCCAAATTCTGGCGAAGTATTGAGAGAGACCTTCGCGTGTATGGGGTTCAAAAAGAGCTCTTTTATCGCGAAGTATTGCTTGATCCTGAAGCTGGAGTAGCAATGACTGCAATTGACGCAGAGACGCGCTGATCGTAAAGCGCCTTTTAGAACAAAGCGGTCGTTGCACCAGCACTAGCGAATGACAGCTTCGTCCCGCTGTGTGTGAATTCACCAGGTCCAACACCTCGCAGCCGCAGCGAACGGCAGGAACGGCGGGCCGCGCCGCAGCAGAAACCCTCGGCCAGTTGCGTCAAACGGCTGAGTTTGCAAAGGGCGCTTCTGCGCGTCGCTGACGTCTACACTGATCGCAGTATCGCCTGGATCAATTGTACAGGCTTGAAGGTCCGCTTTCAGGAGACCTTTCGCGCTCGCAGCGGCCCCTGCGCTGCGCCCTGCCTGAATGTCGTGATTGGGCTGACTGGTGTTATCTGGCAGCAGAAACCAAGTGCGGTATCGCTGCAACCGAGCTGCCGCATCGCCGCAAGGCGGCAGTGAGCCCATAGTGAAGAATGCTGCACTCGGATCGAACGGCACCGATGCCGAGCAAAGCGTTTGTTGCGATTGGACTTCACCAGTGTTTCACTACGCCACACAGAAGCCCATTACAGGCTAAGCTTTCCCGATCTCTGGCTTTCACGGACAAG
>NZ_JAYMWW010000023.1:0-392 GCF_048056015.1 Phaeobacter sp. JH20_37
TATGTGAAAAACATGATCACCGGTGCGGCGCAGATGGACGGCGCGATCCTGGTTGTGAACGCTGCTGACGGCCCGATGCCGCAGACCCGCGAGCACATCCTGCTGGGCCGCCAGGTTGGCATCCCGAAGATGGTCGTGTTCATGAACAAAGTGGACCAGGTCGACGACGAAGAGCTCCTGGAGCTGGTCGAGATGGAAATCCGCGAACTGCTGTCTTCCTACGACTACCCGGGCGACGATATCCCGATCATCGCAGGGTCCGCTCTGGCGGCGATGGAAGGCCGTGACGACGCGATCGGCGCCGACAAGATCAAGGAACTGATGGCGGCTGTTGACGATTACATCGACACGCCTGAGCGCGCTGTTGACCAGCCGTTCCTGATGCCGATCGA
>NZ_JAYMWW010000024.1:0-775 GCF_048056015.1 Phaeobacter sp. JH20_37
TGCTATCCATAGACCGTTGGCGAAATGCCAAGGATGTGGAGGGTTGCGGTGGTCGGAGGACCAACTATGTCAATTCCTAACCTTCCCGCAGTTCGTATGCGTCACGCTCCCTGGAACAAAGGGCGTATCATAGGCCAAAAATGTCCTTTGCGTCCCAAGCATGTCTGGGCAATTCGCGTTCGCCTTGAACTCTCCAATCATGTGCGTGATCTGGCACTCTTCAACTTGGCAATAGACAGCAAACTCAGAGGATGTGATCTCGTCCGTTTGTTTGTTGTTGACGTTTATGCAGCAGGCAACGTGAGAGAACGCGCGTCCATAACCCAAAGCAAAACCAGTCAACCGGTTCGGTTCGAAATTACCGAAGGAACTCGATCTTCGCTTCAGGCCTGGCTGAATATGCCAATAATGAAGAAATCGGAGTTTCTTTGGCCTGGAAGACTGCACGATCGGCCGCACATAGGTACACGCCAATACGCGCGACTGGTTCGGGATTGGGTGAAATCCATTGGCTTGGAGCCAAGCGCCTATGGAACCCATTCGATGCGGCGTACCAAGGTTGCCCAGATTTATCGCAAAACCGGGAACCTTCGAGCGGTTCAACTCCTTCTCGGGCATACCAAGATGGATAGCACAGTCCGTTACTTAGGGGTTGACCTGGAAGATGCCTTGTCAATTTCCGAGAGCGTCGAGATCTAGGAAGCCAAGACGTTAAAAAACATACCCAAAGCCTTGCCTCTGACTTGTCTGGCCATAGGCAAGGCTCCACCGGGAG
>NZ_JAYMWW010000025.1:0-605 GCF_048056015.1 Phaeobacter sp. JH20_37
TTGGAGCGGCCTTTCTATTTTCTCACCTGAGTGGGCGCTCGGCGATTTTCCTGCGGAAAACCACCTGTCACCACTCACCACAGGCCAGAGTTTCCGTTGGAAACTCGACCTTAGTCGGTGATTTTCGACACAACGCCGGCGCCGACGGTGCGGCCGCCTTCGCGGATCGCAAAGCGCAGGCCCTGCTCCATCGCGATCGGTGCGATCAGTTCAACGTCGAACTTCAGGTTGTCGCCGGGCATAACCATCTCGGTACCCTCGGGCAGGGTCACGGTGCCGGTCACGTCGGTGGTCCGGAAGTAGAACTGCGGACGGTAGTTCGCGAAGAACGGGGTGTGACGACCGCCTTCTTCCTTGGTGAGGATATAGGCCTCAGCTTCGAACTTGGTGTGCGGCTTCACGGAACCCGGCTTACACAGAACCTGACCACGCTCAACGCCGTCACGGTCAACACCACGCAGCAGCGCGCCGATGTTGTCGCCTGCTTCACCACGGTCCAAGAGCTTGCGGAACATTTCCACACCGGTACAGGTGGTGGTGGAGGTGTCACGGATACCAACGATCTCGATCGAGTCGCCAACGTTGATCACGCCGCGCTCAATACG